>CAWEGC010000010.1:0-480616 GCA_963808495.1 uncultured Actinomycetota bacterium | reverse complement strand
GCCGATCGCGACGGCCAGACCCTCTTCGAGATCTGCAGTCGGCTGATCATGAGGCACCAGATCTCGTCCTCACGGCAGGCGATCTCACAGCACCTCGATCTGCTCGAGGCAGCGGGTCTGGTGCACACCCGCAGGGACGGCCGCAACAAATTCCACTACCTCGACACGGCGCCGCTGGACCGCATCGCCGAGCGGTGGCGCTCTGAAGGAGAAGAAATGAAGATCAATCTCGCCAGCGTATTCGTTGACGACCAGGACAAGGCACTCAGCTTCTACACCCAGACGTCTGGGCTTCGTGAAGAAGACCGACATGCCGGTCGGCGAGTTCAAGTGGCTGACCGTCGTGTCTGCCGGAGGATCCCGACGGCGTCGAGCTGGTCCTCGAGCCGGACAACCACCCGGCGGTGAAGCCGTTCAGAAACGCGATCGTCGCCGACGGAATCCCGTACACCTCGTTCGCAGTCGATGATGTGCCAGGCCGAGTATGAGCGGCTCAGTGCGCTCGGGGGTGAAGTTCGTGCAGGAGCCGGCGAACATGGGCCCGGTCACGACGGCGGTCTTCGACGACACCTGCGGCAACCTCATCCAGATCGCCGCGATCACCTGACCGCAACCGATTCAAGGTCGCCCGCTGGTGATCCAGCAGGGCTTGAGCTCGCACAACTCTCGGGCCAGACCCCGAGAAACGGGATCACTGAGGCTGACTACGACGAGAAACCTTGAGCTCAGCCTCGGCGGCTCGATCGCGACCCGACCGACCCGCTGGCCAGCTAACGGACTGCCCGATGAGAATGTGCTGTCGTGGCAGGCATGTCCGGCGGGTGACGTCGAAGGTGTGCTGATCACCGGCGTGTACGGCGCTGGCAAGTCGTCTGTCGCCGAGGAGATCGCTGATGCCCTAGAGGCCCGAGGCGCGCGCTTCGGTGCCGTTGACCTCGACTGGCTCATGTGGTTTGGCGTCCCCGGTGTGGAGCCCGAAAACCTCCGGCGAGTCTTCGTAGCCAACCTCACTGCAGTGGTAGCTAACTACCGCAACGCGGGGGTTATTCACTTCGTTTTTGCCGGGGCGGTGCGCGATCGGGAAGAGGTAGCAGAGCTGGAGGCAGCCGCCGGGATGCCGCTGCGAGTGGTTCGCCTTGTCGTATCTCGCGAGCAAGTCGACGCACCGTCTGACGAACGACCCGACCAGCGGCCGGGGATGGCGATCTGAAGGTTGCACGCGAATGGCTGACCGGGGGCGTGGGCGAGGGCATCGAAGATCGGGCGGTCACCAACGACCGTCCGATAGCGGCAGTGGCAAGAGAGATTCTGGATTGGCTGGCCTGGTAGATCCTCCCGGCCGCCCAAGTGGTTGAGCATCCGGTCGGCCGCGAGATGTCGTTTGTAGACTTGTACGGGTCATCCACAGGACCTCCCTCCGCGCGCGTGCCGGGTGGAGGTCTGTCTTGTGACATGGCCTCATCGGGCACTGTCAGCGGGTCCAGAAATCCTCCGGGGTGACGGCCTCGGCGGAAGCTCGAGGAGTGCTCGGCCATTGCCATTGCTTCGAAGAAGTTGCCGGCGGTCGATGTCGGCGAGCGCCGGACCGTCGGGGCCGAAGGTCGTGAACATCCAACCCCGATTCGATCAAGGAGTGAGATCATGCGCACACGACAACCGCGCACCATGTCCACCCGGGCTCGGGCAACTGGCGCCCAGGCGACCGGCGCCAGTTCCACCGGCGCAGCCTCGGTCGCGTTCGTCGCCGTCATCGCCGCCGCGGCCGGAGCAGTGGCAGCGGGCGCCGTCGCAATTGGTGCCGTGGCTGTGGGGCGGCTGAGGATTGGCGATGCGGCCGTACGCCGGCTGCGCATCGATGAATTGGAGGTTGATCAGCTACGGGTTCGCCGGCTTCAGGTGCTCGAGCGAAACGACGGGAGCTGAGCGATGTCTGACGCTTCCCGGATCTTGGCGGCCGTCCTGGGTCTGCTGCCCTCCGGGTAGGCATAGGCTGACGGGCCAGTCGATGGGAGACCGGCAACATCGCGATTCGAACGCCAGACCAGCGGCTCCGCATCTTTGTCAGCTCGACAATGAAGGAGCTGGCTAGTGCACGCGCTGCCGCGCGTGCCGCCATCGAACGACTGCGGCTGACCCCGGTGCTGTTCGAGCTCGGCGCTCGGCCGTACCCTCCGCGAGATCTCTATCTCGCCTATCTGCGGCAGAGTGACGTCTTCATCGGCATCTACGGGCAGCAGTACGGGTGGATCGCGCCTGACCAGGAGGTTTCCGGGTTAGAGGACGAGTACCTCAACGCCGGTGGGATGCCGAAGCTCGTCGACTACAGTCCCCCGCTCCGGACCGTGATCCGCGGCTCGGCGCAATGCTCAGCCGAATCCAGTCGGACGGCTTGTCCTATCGCGGCTTCGGTAGCAGTGACGAGCTCGGCACGCTGATCGCTGACGACCTCGCGGTGTTGCTCAGCGAGCGGTTCGATCTCCGAGACGAGCCGCCAGAAACTCGGCCGCCAAGCCGCCCGCTGCCGGCCCCAGCCTCCCGGTTTATCGGACGGGAACGCGAAAAGTCGATCGTCCGGGATCTGTTGACCGGTGGCGATGCGCGTCTGGTCACTCTTGTCGGCGCGGGTGGAATCGGCAAGACACGGTTGGCGATCGAGGTCGGCTCCGGCCTGCTGGGTGAATTCGCTGGTGTAGTGATGGTCCCGCTCGACGAGGTGTCCTCTGCTGATCAGGTCGTGTCGTCGATCGCTTCGTCGCTGGGGGTTCCGGAGTCACCGGGCCAGTCACTTCTGGACCTGGTGCTCAACTATCTCCGCCCCCGGAAGCTGCTGCTGATCCTCGACAACTTCGAGCAGGTGGTGGCCGCCGCTGTAGTACTTGGCCGGTTCATTGCGGAGACAGACGACGTGGTGCTACTCGTCACCAGTCGCGAGCGGCTACGTCTCTCCGGCGAAGGCGTGGTCGAGGTCCGCCGCTGCAAATCCTCGAGGTTGTCGACGAGGCCGATCTGTTGCGGCGCTCCGACGCCGTTGAACTCTTCATCGACCGGGCCCGCGCAGCCGGGGGTAACCCAGATCTTGATCATGACCAGCTAGAAACCATCGCCGAAATCTGTCGCCGCCTCGACGGGATCCCGCTGGCGATAGAGCTTGCCGCATCACGGACCAAGGTGGTGGGACCGGAGGAACTCCTTCGCCGCCTGCACCGCAGCTTGAGCTTCCTGATCGGCGGGCGCGGGATCTACCGCTGCGACAGCAGACGTTACGCTCCACGATCGCCTGGAGTCACGATCTCCTCGATGACTCTGAACGCCGGTTGTTCGCCCAGCTGGGTGTTCGCCGCCGGCTTTTCGTTGGAGGCAGCCGAGACTGTGTGCGGCGACGACGAGGGCCCGGCGGTTGTGGACGGTATCGCGTCGTTGGTGGACAAGAGTCTGCTTCGTACCGAGGATCCCTTGCACGGAGAGCCACGCTTCACCATGCTGCAGATCGTCCGCGACTTCGCCCTGGAGCAGTTGGATGCATCGGGGGAAACTGAGCGACTCAGGCGGGCGCACGCCGACTACTACCAGGACGTGATCATCGCGGCCGAGCCGATGCTACGACGCGATCCCGGTCCGGTGATCAGGCAATACCGTGCGGATCTGCCAAATATCCGTGCCGCACTGCGCTGGTCGCTGGAGGTGAAGGAGGGCGGTCGCGTCGCCCGAGTGGCGGTCGCCATGTGGCCCTTTCTGTGGATCGCCGGGCTTCTTGGCGAGAGCGTTGAGGCGGTGAAGCAGGCACTCGTCGACGAGGCAGCGCTCAGCGCTGCCGAGCGTGCGCACGCGCGTCTTGGGCTCGGGATGCTCACCTTCGGGCAGGGCGATTACGAACAAGCAGCGTCAGCCTTGGAAACCGCAATCGAGCTCTATACCCAGCTTGGTGACGTTCAGCATATGGCGACGGGGTTGGTCCCACTCGGTCTTGATTCGGGCCGTATGGGACCCGAACGGAGGTGAGGATCTGCTCGTTCAGGCGGCCGATGCGTTCCGCGAACTGGATGATCGATGGGGCCTCGCGTTCGCGTCCCTGAACTCGGTGGTGCGCTGCTGCTGCACCACCGGTATGCCGACGAAATCCCGCATCTTGAAGAGAAGCCTTCAGCATGCCCGCGAGGTGAAGGCCGACGTTTTCCAGAGCAACGCTCTCATCAATCTGGGCTGGGTTCACCATCGGCTCGGCGACCTCGAGGCAGCTCGCGCCCGGCTCCGCGAGGCGGCAAAACACGCTGCGGTGCCAGACGACCGCGGAAGTCTGGGCCGGGCCCTTGAGGCTTTAGCCGCGGTTGGTGTCACCGCAGGTGAACCGGACGGGCCGCGACCCTGTTTGGCGCGGCAGACGGTGTCCGCCGCTCGATCGGATCGGCGGTCTGGATGACGGAGCGAGCAAGCCACGACCAGACCGCGGCTCAGCTCCGGAGCCAACTCGGCGACACCGCCTACACAGCTGCCGCTGACCGCGGACGCAACCTCACCGTCGACCAGGTGCTGGAGCTCATCTCGGCCGGATAACCTCCGGCAACAGCACCACTAGCCTTCGGTGACCGAACTCCAGGACCGCGCGGCCGGGGAAGAAGGTGGGGAGATGGTTGGGGGCGGGGGGGGAGCGGTGGGCAAGAAGGGAGGAGGGGGGGACGGGGGGCATGGGGATATGAGACAGACGAGGCGGCTGCGAGAGGGGCAGGAAAAAAGGGATGTAGGACGGGGAGGGGCATGCGGACGTGGCACAGGGACAGCGCTATGGGGGGGGGGTGCGGGCACACGGCGGCAAGAGGAGTCAGGGGAGGAAGGAGGACAGGAGGGGCCGAAAGGGGGGTCGGACGCAGAGCATGATAGACGAGAAGGGACAGAGGGCAGAGAGAGGGTTGCAGGGGGAAGGAGGAGTAAGGGAGAGGGGGGAGGGAGGAGGGAGGGGGAGGCGATGGAAGGTGTGGGGGGGGGGATGGAGGGGGAGGGGGGAGGGGGGGGGGGAGGGGGGAGGGGGGGGGAGGAGGTGAGGGGGGGAGAGAGGGAAGGGAGGGGGGGAGGGGGGGGGGGGGGGGGGGGGGGGGGGGAGGGGAAGGAGGGGGGGAAGGGTGAGAGGGAGGAGGGGTGAAGGGAGGGGGGGGGGGGAGGGGGGGAGGGAGGGGGGGGGGGGGGTGATGGGGGAGGGGGGGAGGCGTGATGGTTTGAGGGGACGGGGGAGTCAGGGGAGTGGGTGGGGGGGGGGGGAGGGGCGGGCGGTAGGGTCGTTCGGGCGTCGCACCACTCACGGTCGGCACTCTGGCGGATGCGACGTCGCTGAAACTCGCTCTCGCAGTCGTGCCGGTCATGCTCGTGCTCGCGATGGCCGCGCTCACGCTCGTTCATCGAGCGCGGACTCGAACTGAGCGGAGCGCCCAACACATCGGGCACGCCGCGTTCTCCGTAAGGCGTGAATTGGGCCGCGACCGGGGAATAGACGAGTAGAGGTTCCCGAACCACAAGGCGACGGGCTATATCCAGAACGGATTGCCGCGCCGCTTGAATGAACGAGGTGCTCCACCATCTCGAGGTCGCCTCGATCTTCCTAGGCGCGCCGATGTGCACCTCAAAGCAAGCCGACCCTGGACCTGCACGCCGAGCACCGGCGCGAGGATGAACTGTCCGGCCCAGCTAAAGGGGTGATTGGATGCACGCGACTGGCATCACAGCGAACCTCTCGGTCGCTGATCTAGCTGAAGCTCGCGACTTCTACGTGGGCTTTCTGGGTCTCAGCGTTGAAGGCTTCAACTTGGGCTGGGTCGTCAACCTTCAGTCTCCAGACGGCCGCGCGGTCGTCCAATTAGTTACCGAGATGCAACATCACCGGTCGACTCAGTGATCTCTGTTCATGTCGGTGATGAGGTCGAGGCGGCATATGAAGAGGCGCAGCGACGTGGCTTCGAATTCGTTCATCCGCTCACGACGGAGCCTTGGGGGGTGCGCAGGTTCTTTGTGCGTGCGCCAGACGGCAACGTCGTCAACATTGTCAACCACAAGGAAGAAGACGCCGTAACAGTCGTAGCCGCGCTTGAAGCACTACCCAATTGATGGTCTGTATTCGACCGAGCCGGGTCGCAATGTACTCGAAGGTGGAATTCATGCTTCGCCCTGTCGTTGGCTGCACTTGGCAGCCCGGTTCAGCATGGTGTGGCCGCTAGGGACCGCCGCTTGTCGCCACCCTTAGTGGGCGGTATCTCGCTATTAGCTGGTCATTGATGCGAGTGCGACCGGCCTTCGTGCAGGGGTCTGTGCGGCATGCCAGAACCTTAAGAGCGACCAGCAGGGAACCCGCAGTTATCCGAGGCGCCGTAGCGCTGTCTCGATAGCGACCTCGACCCGGGAAGTCATGCGGGCCAGTATCGACGGGACGGCGCCCAGCGACCTGACTACGGATCCACTTCGGCCCGCTATCGTCATAGTGCAGCAGGGCATACAGGTCCCACCACGGATCGAGAGTCACCCCGGCGATCGACTCATAGAGCGACCGAAGCTGCTCCGACCACTCGGGGGAGTAGAGCGCCGCCAAGTATCGCCGACAGTGCCCGACGTCAACCGCGCGCGCCCCCCGATGGATGGAGTTCCAGTCGGTCAGTCCAGTAATCCTCCCGCGCGACCACAGCATGTTGACAGGCAGGAGATCGCCGTGCAGAAAGACGGCAGTGTCCTTTGGCGGCGGCGCCGCCATGACACCAAACGCCGCCTTCCACACCGCCGGCTTCTGTGCGTCGACCGGCACCTGAAACCCGTCCAGAGGAGCGATCCAAGAATCCGTCCAAGGTCTGAACATCTTCGCGGGGAGATCAAGGGAATGCAGCAATACAGCAATCTCCGCGATCCTCGTCATCCACGACCGAGGTTCCGCCGGATTGAGGTGAACATGCCCCTGCAACCGTGTCATCAGCAACGATGGCGCGCCCCCCGTCGAAGCACCAGCAACATCAGTAGCCAGGATGCTCGGAACCGGGAGCCCGCTTCCCGCAACCACACCAAGGTTGGCGATCTCCTTCTCCAAGCTCCCCTGCAGGCCAAGCCCGCCCGGGTACTGCCGCAGGAGACGAACGTTCGCATTCCACGTCGCTCGACAGTCAGCCGATTCACGGCGGAGCAGACGCCACCGGTCAATCGGCGATAGCCAACGATGCGACTGCCCCGACCCATCGACGCCGCAACCCAGGCGAGAGTCTCCACGGAGGGCCGACGCTTGTCTGAACCCGCCATCCCTCCAGTCGCCGTCGGTCATGAGCGCGATCCTATTCGTCAGGTGTGGTGCCTCGTTATTAGCCGGGATTGATGCGAGTGCGACCCGGCCTCGGCTGACTTTCTCGAGGATCTCCTCTGCCGTGGCGGTCCATATGAACGGCTTGGGATCAATGTTGGTTGGCTTGGAGGTATGCCTCGATCGCAGCGATCAGGTCGGGCACCGACTTGAAGACACCGCGGCGGATGGCTTTCTCGGTGTAGCTCGCGGAACCAGCGTTCTGCCACGTCGCTCTGGTCATGTCTGATGCTCAGCGGGAGATCCTGGAGAGCTTGGCGAAGTCCCAGACGGCAGCTCATCGGGAGGTGACCCGAGCCAAGGCGCTGTTGCTGGCAGCCGATGGTCTTTGCCAGCGCGGCTGTCGCCTATGAGGGTGTGTTCGTGCGCGCTCCGATGCCCCCTCCTACTAATCCCCACTTATTTACGAGACATTACTGGGGATCCTCCCGACCTGTCACACCGACGGTGCGTCGAGGACGGTGCGAGCCGCGACGAGGTGCACGGTGTCGTGGCCCTCCGTGAACGAGTTGTAGACATCGCGCAGCTGCTGCAGTGACGCCTGCTCGCGGTGCGTGCCGCGATGCAGGGTCGCCAGCCGCGTCGCCGCTTGCAGCTCGGCCATGCGCAGGCCGCTCTCGTGGGCGAGGTCGAAGGCGTTCTGGTAGCTCGCTTCAGCCGTCGCGACATCGGGTGGGGCCATCGCCATGTGCAGATCGCCGCGCATGATCGCCAGGTCCGGTGCCTGTATGTCGGTCGCGGGAGTGAGAGACTCTGACTTGGCGACGAGCGCCAACGCCTGGTCGATCCGCCCCGCCAGCATCCGGCCGGTGGCCCGCACCTGGAGTAGCCCCGGCCAGAAGACCGGCGGCGTCGTCTGGTCGTCGTAGAGGTCGAAGCCGCGGTCGACCTCGGCGAGCCCGTCCTCGACCTCACCGTCGGCGATCATCTTGGTCCCGCGCAGCACCACCGCAAGCGCGCGCCAGATGGGGTAGTCGTGGGCGGTGGCGAGAGCGTGGAGTGTCTCGGCTCGGGCAGCCATCGCCGAGAGGTCGAACCTCCAGAGGTCCAGAAGGGCCGCGTGCCAGATCGCCCAGGCGCGCGAGTACGGGTGCCCGATCTCTTCTGCGACGGTCAGGCCGCGCTCCAGCCTTGCGACCGCGCGGTCCGGGAAGCCGACCCCCCACAGCAAGAGGCCCGACACCACGTTAGCCACGACGCCGGGGCTCGGCCCGATGCGGAACTTCACCAGGCCCGCCGCTCCGGTGTCGAAGTGCTCGATGGCGGTGTCGAGGTGGCGCAAGCCGTCGTCGATGTCGCCGATGAACACGGTGTTCATCCCGTAGACGAGGTGCGCGTCGGACAGCAGCATTGGGTCGCGCTGCTGCTCGGCGATCGCGAGCAGCTCGCGGCCGATCTCGAGCGCGCTGTCGAAGTCCGACCGCATGAGGTGCAGGGTCGCGAGGCTGCGCAGCACTGGGAAGCGCTCGGGGGCGTCGTCCTCGCTCACGTCGAACGCTCCACCGCTGCGCGGATGCTGTGCTCGACCTCCGCGTCGTAGCCGCGCACGACGATGAGGGCGCGTGCCAAGCTCATCTCGAGCGCGATCTCGTCGCGCGCTGCGTTGCGGCGTCTCGGGCTGGATGGCCAGCACCTTCAGCAGGTCGTCGCCGAGTTCCATCGCCGCGCCGTAGGCGCCGCGCGCGTCGTAGTAGCCCCACAGTGGTTCGAGCAGCTCGTTGAGCCGGACGACGTCGCCCTGCTGTACCCAGTGAGACCAGGCCGCGCGCAGGTTGCCGAGCTCGACCTCGAGCGCGGCGAGCACCTGCTCGCGGTCCGTGCGGGCGAGCTGTTCACGCAGCGCGACAGCGAGCTCGGTGTAGTGCTCGGCGTGGGCGCGGCGGACGGCGTCGGCGAAGTCCGGCTCGGCGTCGAGCTGCTCGGCCGCGTACGAGCGGATCGTCTCCAGCATCGCCAGGCGCTGACGTCCCTGCTCGTCGGGGATGTTGCGGACGAGGCTGTCGTCCACAAGCGTGCCGATGCCCTCGAGCGACGTCGATGTTGTCCGCGAGTCGCCGCGCGGTGGCCTCGACGTCGGTCAGTCGCGCGCCGACGAACACCGAGAACAGCTGGAGCACCCGGCGCTGGGCCGCGGTGAGGAGCTCGGTGCTCCACTCGATCGTGCTTCGCAGCGTGCGCTGCCGCGCCGGGAGGTCGCGCCCCCCGCCCTGCAGCACGTCGAGCCGTTCGTCCAGCCGCGACCGCAGCTCGTCGACCGCGAACAGCGTGATGCGCGCGGCGGCGAGCTCGATCGCGAGCGGCAGCCCGTCGAGCCGGCGGCAGGTGGCGGCGACGTCGGCCGCATTCTCGTCTGTGAGCTGGAAGTCGGGCCGCAGCGCGATCGCGCGCTCGACGAACAGCTGCACCGACTCCGATGCGAGCGCGTCTTCCGCGAGACTGCGCCGTCGCCGGCGGGGAGCGTGAGCGGCGGCACCGGGAACAGCCGCTCGCCGCGCACGCGCAACGCCGCCCGGCTGGTCACGAGCGCGCGTGACACCCGGGCAGTACGCGAGCAGCTCGGCCACGCCGGTCGCGGCGTCGGCCACTTGCTCGAAGTTGTCGAGCACGAGCAGCAACTGCCGCTCCCGCAGGCCGCGCTTGAGCACCTCGAGTGGAGGGTCGTCGCCGGAACCGGTGATCGCCACGGTGCGGACGATGGCGGCGTAGGCGCCGTCGGCCTCGCGCTCGGCGCTCAGGTCGACGAAGAACACGCCGTCCTCGAAGCGGTCGACCTGCTCCGCCGCCGCCTGCAGCGCGAGCCGCGTCTTGCCCGTCCCACCCGGACCGGTGAGCGTCACCAGCCGCGCGTACTCCGCGTCGAGCTGCGCGCGGAGATCGTCGAGCAGCGCCTCGCGCCCGAGGAACGCCGACGTCTGCGTCGGCAGGTTGTTCGGCCGCACGTCGAGGGTCGCCAGCGGCGGGAAGGTGTCCGGCAGGCCCGGCCGCACCAGCTGGAAGAGGTGCTCGGGGCCGGCGAGGTCCTTCAGGCGGTGCGTGCCGAGGTCGCGCAGGTGCACGTCGTCGGGGAGCGACCCTGCCACGAGCGCGGCGGTCGGCGCCGACAGCAGGACCTGCCCGCCGTGCGCCGCGGCCATCACGCGCGCGGCGCGGTTGACGGCCGTGCCGTAGTAGTCGCCGCCGCGGGTCTGCGCCTCGCCGACGTGCGTCCCCATGCGCACGCGCAGCGGTCCGGTCACACCCCACGGCTCGTCGCGCAGCCCCTCCTGCGCCGCAAGGCTCGCAGTGATCGCGTCCCGCGCCGAGCCGAACACGGCCATGAGCCCGTCGCCAGTGGTCTTCACCACCGTGCCGCCGAAGCCCTCGACCGCAGCACGCAGGATGGCGTCGTGGCGGGCCAGCGCGTCCTGCATCGCCTCCGGGTGGCGCTCCCAGAGCCGAGTGCTCCCCTCGACGTCGGAGAAGAGGTAGGTCCGGGTCGCATCGGCGGACACATCGCCCATGCTACGGACGGCGCTTCCGCACGACTGCCGCGATCTTGCCTGGATTACTTGACAGTGGCCGAGGTCATCGTTCGCATTCATTGAGCTGCGGGAGTGGTAGCCATCGCGGGAACGCCTCTGGTTAGGCGCTCCGACGGTTCGTGCACCACTACCGGATGCGGTGCTCACCAGAGCCATCCCCAGAGCAGTGCTGACGGGCTGCTCCCGGCGGCAGAGTTCGTGATGCGGCTGGGGCCACCATGCCAACGGGGAAGTCGTACGCGTGTGGTGGAAAGACCGCCATGCCGGGTAGATCTTGGGTATGGAATTCGGTCTCGGATACTTTCCTACCTACGACGGTATGCGGCCCGGCGAGGTCGCGCGGATGGCCGAGGAGCGCGGTTACAACGCCATCTACTTCGCTGAGCACACCCACATCCCGGCCGCGGAGACCGACCGGGCGCCCGGGCAGCCGTTGCCGGCGAAGTACTGGCGCATGTACGACCTCTTCGTCGCGCTCACCGCCGCCGCGGAGGCAACCCGCAATATCCGCGTCGCCAGCGGCATTTGCCTGGTCGTCGAACGTGATCCCGATCATCACCGCGAAAGAGGTCGCGAGCGTCGACCACCTCTCGGGCGGCCGCCTGGAGTTCGGCGTTGGTGCTGGCTGGAACCGGACCGAGATGCGCAATCATGGCACCGACCCACGGGTCCGGATGGCTGTCATGCGGGAGCGGGTCGAGGCCATGAAGGAGATCTGGACCCACGACGAGGCCAGCTACCACGGCAAATATGTCAACTTCGACCGGATCTGGTCGTGGCCCAAGCCAGCGCAATGGCCACACCCACCAGTCCTCGTTGGCGGCGCCGGTCCAACCGTCCTCGATCGCGTGCTCGGGTTCGGCGATGCCTGGTTCCCCAATTACCATCCGGAGGTGTACGACCGCATCGACGAGCTGCGCGCCCGCGCCGATCGGCCCGTCCGGGTGCAGATGATGAGCGTGCCAGCCGATCCGAAGGTGTTCGAGAAACTCCGCGAGGCTGGCGTCCAGCGGGTCGCGCGGTGGTTCCCGTCGGGGCCGCGCTGGCGCCTCGAACAAGCCTTGGAGGAGTGGGAGAAGGCGATGGCGGAGTACAACCCGGCGTGACGCCGCACCAGGCACGGCGACGGTTCGCCGCCGCCCGCGTGGCCCGCCTCGCGACGGCCGACGCCGCCGGCCGGCCGCACATCGTGCCGGTGACGTTCGTGGTCGATGGCGACGTCGTCTACAGCGCAGTCGACGCCAAACCCAAACGGGACACTGCGCTCAAGCGGCTCGCCAACGTCGCGGCCAACCCAGCCGTCGCTCTGCTGGTCGACCACTACGCGGATGACTGGATCGAACTGTGGTGGGTACGCGCCGACGGCACCGGCCGGGTGGTCGACCCAGAGGACCCCGAGGGCGTACACGCCCTGTCGCTGCTCGCCGACCGCTACCCGCGCTTCGCCGCGCGGGGGGCCGTGCTCGCCGTCGACGTACGCCGCTGGTCGGGCTGGGCCGCGTCGGCCGCGAACGGGGAATGGCTGAGATGGCGCTGCTGCCCTCGAGCGAGGACCCCACCCAGACCGGGCCCTCCGCTGGTGCGTGTCGCCGCGCTGCACGACGCTCATGTTGGTAGCCATGTGTCGTCACCGAGCTGGTGGTCCTGCACGCCCGCAGTTGCCGGCTTAGCCAGGACTGTTCGACAGCCACCATGAAGCGAGATGAGCAGATGTCGTGAATCGCCAACCGGTGCTGTTCATCCAGGGCGCCGGCAGCATGCACGAGCCCGAGGGTAGCGGCCGGCTCGCTGCGTACCTGGCCCGCGAGCTGGGCACCGACTACCGTCTCATCGCCCCGGAGATGCCCGATGCGGACAATCCCCACTACCGACCCTGGAGGGATCGCATTGAGCGGGAGCTCGAGGCGATCGATGGACAGGTGATCTTCGTCGGTCACTCGTTCGGCGGCTCCGTCCTGCTCAACTACCTGGCGGAGGGCTCGTACCGGAAGCCTGTTCGGGGCTTGTTCCTTGTCTCGGTTCCCGACTGGGGGCCAGACGGCTGGGCGTACGCCGAATTCGCGGTACCGAACGACGTTGGCTCGAGGCTGCCCGCATCGAGGATCTTCCTGTACCACAGTCGCGATGACCCGGAGGTGCCGTTCGCGCACCTGGCCTACTACCAGGATCACCTCCCAACAGCGACGGCCCGGCCAATCGACGGATCGGAGCACTCGTTCGTTGAAGGGCTTCCGACGCTTGTCGACGACATCAAGAGCCTGCCTCGCGCCCCGGTCCAGCTTCTAGGCTCGACGACTACGGTATGCAAATGCCCGAGCATGCCGTGACGACGAGGTCGAGTTCGACGCTCGGTCTGGTCGTGGGTTCGCGGCTGTACCGGCGGGCGATGGTGAGCCTGTTCTTCGCCGGCCTCGGAATCTCGATCGCCATGCCGCAGCTGTCATTGTTCTTGGTGCAGGACCTGCACGCATCGCTGCCGGTGGCCGGGTTGTTCTTTCTCACCAACCTTGCCGCTCCGGTCCTCGGATTCGTGGTCGGGAGGTGGTCGGACCGGTTGACCGATCGGCTGTCGCTGTTTCGGGTCGGCGCGGTAGTGGGCCTGGTCGGGTGGGTCATGATGGCCTTCACCACCGAGGTATGGATGGCGTTTGCGGTCAACCTCACGGTGCTCGGTTTCGCCGGGGCGACGAGCTCACTCATCTTCGCCGCAGTGCGAGACCAACTGACCCATGCTCCGACCGGAGCGGACAACCGGGTGATGTCCACAGTCCGGCTCGGCTTCAGTCTGGGTTTCATGACAGGCCCGCTTGTGGGTAGCGTCCTCGGCGGCGTGGCCGGGCTCCGGCTAACGCTGATCGCGTCAGGCATCTGCACTCTGTTGCAGGCGGTGCCGATGATCGGGCAGACAGTCACCCGCGCCGTGCCCGAACCAGTTGTCCTGCGGGACGACGACGGGCGGAATACATCGCGTGCCCCAAGTCTCCTGCCACTCGTGACGTTCCTCGGGCTGAGCGTGCTGGCGATGTGTGGCGACACCATCAGGTTCACCTATCTACCGATCTACATGGAACTGCAGCTCGGCACCCCAGACTGGCTGCGTGGCGTGGTGATCTCGGTCCAATCGGTCGGGATGCTCGTGTTCATTCCGATCATGGGTGCACTGGCCGACCGGTTCGGCGCGCATCGGCTGGTGGTGGTCAACGTGCTGCTGGGGGTCGGGGCCAACCTCGGCTTCATGGCAGCTGATAGCGAGCTGGGGCTGATTGCGGCGACTGTGCTCAACTCGGCGATGTGGGCGACTCTCGGTGGGATCGGCGTCGTCGTGGCCCAAGACCTGTACCCCAGCGGGATCGGCTTGGCTTCGTCGCTTTACTTCTCCGCGCTCCGGTTCTCCGCCGCGATCGGGGGCCTCGCCGGCGCCCTGGGAGTCGGCTGGTTCGGTGTCCCAGGTGTGTTCCTGGTTCCGGCTCTGCTGTGTCTTGTGGCCGCCCTCGGACTTCTGATCCAGGCCATAGCTCAGCACCCGCACGTTTGACACCCTCGCAGGCGTAAGGGTCGACAGCGGGGTACGGAACGCCCCAACGTCGCTTCTGTCAGTGGACCGTGCAAGCGTGGAACCCATGGAGATCAGACGCCTGCAACCTGACGGACTCATTGTCAGCCCCGCGTTCAGCCACGTCGCCGTCGTGCCCGCCGGCGCAACGACCATCTACGTCGGCGGTCAGAACGGCGTGGACGCCGACGGCAAGATCGTCACCGACGATGTCGGCGAGCAGTCGGCCCGCGCGATCGACAACGCACGCACCGCGCTCGAGGCAGCGGGCGCATCCTTGGCCGATGTCGTGCAGTGGACGGTGTTCATGGCCGAGGATGCCGACATCGACGCCGCGTACGAGGCGATCGGACCGCGGCTGGCCGGGCCGGGAGCGCCACCGCTGGTGACCATGGCGCGAGTCGCAGCACTCGGTCTGCCAGGAGCGATCGTCGAGGTGAGCGCGATCGCCGCGGTGGTGCCCGGATGACGACTCACCTGACGGGGACGACCTCGAACGGCGTGCCCTACCTCGCGGTGCCGCCAGCCAGCGTTGCGGCGACGGCCCCAGTCATCATTTTGTGGCACCTCATGGATGCGCCACGCAGCGAGTCGGCGTTCGCCGCGGCCCTGCCGCTCGACGGGCTCGACGCATGGAAGGTCTACCTCGGACTGCCCACATTCGGCGCGCGGTCGCTGCCCGGCGGCGCTGACGAGGTCATGAAGCTGCTCGCCACGGATGCGCCGGGTCTCGTCCACGGGCCCGTGCACAGTCAGGCGGCGGAAGAGTTCCCGGCCGCGTGGGCGGACCTGAGGAAGACGCTGGGCATCGGCATGGACGTGTCCACTGGTCTTGTCGGCGGCTCGATGGGTGCGGCGATCGCATCCGAGGTCCTGGCGCGGGGTACGTCCGGCGCGACGGCGGCGGTGCTCGTGAGCCCGCTGCTGCAGTTGCGTCCAATGATCGACGCGGTGTCGCCGCAGTTCGGCGGCTACGACTGGACCGACGCGGGCACCGTCGCGGCCGAGCGGCTCGACTACGAGGCGCGAGCGAACGAACTCGTGACGTCAGGCGCGGCCATACGGATCATCGTGGGCGCGGATGACCAGCAGGCGATCGTCCGGTCGGCGCTGACTGTCGCCGCGGCGGTCGGCGCCGACGTGCAGCTGATCGACGGCATGGAGCATCCCCTCGCTGAGGAGCCCGGCATTGAGCCGGCGCCGCAGACCGAGGTCGCGAAGCGGGTTGACCCAATCGCGGCCGAGTGGCTCCGCGAGCACCTGACCTAACCGGATTCCCGCGTCAAACGCCGCAGGTGACAGTCCGCTCCGTGATCAACATCAAGATGGGACTGTCGGCGCTCGCGATGTCAGCCTTGCCCCATGGGAGGTCGTCGGATCAGACCTGGTGAATCAGCTGACGAAACGGGCCCGGGTCGCGCATCAACTGATGGAGTCCCTGTCCGCCTTGAGCGGAGCGCGGTTCGCGAGTCGCGGGACTCGGGTTTGCTGTCATCATGCAAACACTGGTTCTCGGAGGGACGGCCTGGCTCGGCGGCCACGTCGCGAGCGCAGCGCTGGAGAGAGAACACCACGTGACCTGTTTGGCGCGTGGTGTCTCGGGCTCGGTGCCCGAAGGAGTGGAGCTGGTCCGCGCCGACCGCAGCCTTCCTGCCGCGTACGACACCCTTAAATCCCAGCAGTGGGACGTAGTGGTCGACGTGGCGCGGCAGCCGGGCCAGGTGAGAAGCGCGGTGCGAGCGCTGGCGGACCGGGCGGAGGTGTACGTCTTCGTCTCCTCTTGCAACGTGTACGCCGAGCACCGCACTCCAGGCGCGGATGAGGAGGCCTCGCTCCTGCCACCGCTGACGGGTGAGGTCATGGAGAGCATGGACACCTATGGGCAGGCAAAAGTCGCGTGCGAACAGCAGGTCCAGCGGGCCTTCGAGCCGGACCGGGCGCTGATCGCCCGGGTCGGGCTGATCGGCGGACCCGGCGACATCTTCGACAGGACTGGGTACTGGCCGCTGCGGTTCGCCAGGCCCAGCACACCATGGGGCGCTGTTTTGGTGCCAGACGCACCCGAATTGGCAACCCAAGTGATCGACGTACGTGACCTGGCGGCATGGCTCATCGACGCTGGCAGCCGCCGGCGTGGTGGTGTCTACAACGCGACGGGTGAGACGACCGCGATGTTCGACCATCTCGAGACCGCACGCAGAGTTGCCGGCCATACCGGACCTGTCGCACGGGCGGACCAGCAGTGGCTCCTTGACCAGGGTGTGCAGCCGTGGATGGGCGAGCGGTCCCTTCCGCTCTGGCTCGTCGACCCCGACTGGCTGGGCTTCAACGCCCGGGACAGCAGTAAGGCACGACGGGACGGGCTCACCACGCGACCGCTGGAGCAGACTCTCACCGACACGCTCAGCTGGGAGCTGACCCGGCCTACCGACCGGGCACGGAGAGCTGGCCTGACCCGTGACGACGAACGAGCCCTCCTCACCGCCCTGGCTGAGCTCTAGGAAGTCGCGAACCTACCCGCATTAAGCCGCGGGCAAGGTCAGGCGAAGTCCGGCAACGGAGCCGGTCGGAGGGAAAGGGTTCTGATCAGTTGGCTGTGGCAGAGTGCCGTGGGCGGCAGGGATCACCGCGCTGCAAGCCGATTCTTAACCGGACAGGCGCTCGTGTAGCTCGGCCAGGTACTCCTCGGCCTCCCGACGCTGGTTCGGCTCCGAGGTGGTGTCACGGGCCAGGGCGCCGGCTAGAACCTTCGCCGCCTGCGCGGCGTCGCCGTGGGAGTCGGCGATCACGACCGCGTTGTCGACGGCCGCCCGCAGCCTGCTCACCGAAGTGTCCGAAGACGACTCGACTGGTGAGCGCTCCGCGGTCACCCGGATCCAGTTGCCGCTCGGGTCGACCAGGCTGAACCCGGTTCGGTTGTCGTTGTTCTTCCGCCGGCGGGGGCGGGTGATCCGTGGGAAGCCGCTCACCGGAAGCTTCCCGTACGCGGCTCGCAGCCCGGCGGCGAAGGCGTCGAATAGTGCCTCGATGTCGTCGGTGATCACCACGCAGCTGCCGTAGGAGTCCTCGGCCAGGAAGCCCGGGATGCCGAAGTAGTGCAGCTCCAGGCCGTTTCGGTCCAGAGCCACGTACGGGTTGGGCCGTACCTGGCGGTAGGTGACCCGGAAGCCGAGGTGGTCGGCGAACTCGGCGATCTCGTCGATCGACGCGCAGGGCAGCAGCGGAATCGTCCGCACGACTTTGGAGCCTAGCGCAGCACCTCAGATCGTCATGGCGACAGCCGTCCGCCGGCCACCGCATCGCTATCAGATAGGAAATTCCCAATGACAATCGGTTGCAACCAGTGATCCCGTATGTCGACGGCTGGATGTGAGCAAAGCACAAGCATTGATACGGATACCTAACGACCTGACTCTGCGTGTCTCGGCAATTGCATAGACGTCCCTAATTGCCGCCTACTTAGCTGGCCGGATGTCCAGGAAGTTCAGATGCAATGCGTCGGCCGCAGAAATGGCAGATCAATACGTCGGACGGTACGATACGGCCGAACGGGAACACCAGCCTCTGTCTGGCGCCAACATCCACGGCGGTAGACTCTGCCCTGCGGATAACCACATGCAATGGCAGTACGCTGCAGAAATGGACATGGTAGCTATATGCGGAAACTTCGCGGCCCGTTCCTCTTATTGGCAATCCTGGCACTGCTGACGGTCGCAGTGTCGCCGGTGGGAGCCCAGCTTCCCGAACCTTCTCCGGATCATGCCCACGACCACTCACATGACGGGGAGGCACATGCCGCCGAAGATCTTGCCAACATTCCGATCAGCGTAATCGAGCGCAAGACTTCCGAGAATGCCGAACGGATCTTCCGGGAGACGGGACGCCGGCCGGGAGCCGCCCGCCCTGCGAAAGAAGGCGAGTCCAGCACTGCCGCCAGTGACATCACTGCCCTGGCAGTCAGCGCGGACCCCGGGATATCCGGAAAATGGAGTTCGGTCATCGGCACCCAGGTCGTGCCGATTTTCCAGGCCATGCTGCCGAACGGTAAAGTCCTGATGTGGGATTCCGTCGGCGACAACGCGGCTGAGAATTATCCGAACCATACATTTACCCGGGCGCAGGTCTGGAACCCCACAGCTAATACTTTCAAGCGTGTGGATGTCGCAGGCTATAACATCTTCTGTGCCGGCTTCGCCCATTTGGCGAACGGAAATATACTGGTCGCCGGCGGCAATGCCAATAGTGCCCTCGCCGGCATCGTCCAGACGCATATCTTCAATTGGCAGACGGAGACCTGGAGCCGCGGGCCGAACATGGCCAGCGGCCGGTGGTACCCATCGGTCGCCCAGGTAGCGAACGGTGAACAGATCATCATAGGCGGCGGTCCGTCACGGGCAGAGGTCTACCAGGCGAATAACACGCTGCGGGCCCTGACCGGTTTCACGTCCTACAGTGCCCGCCTGTATCCGTTCCTGATATCCCGCCCTGACGTGCAGATCGGGCTCATCGGCCCTACTACCGGGATGCAGACAATCTTCACGCCTGGAGTCGGGACGATAACGGCCACCGGTACCCGTGACACCATCTACCGCGATTATGGAAGTTTCGCGACCTATGACATCGGCAGGTCACTCGTAGTCGGCGGAGGCGTGGTCAATGAGGGCGGTCTTACGAATGTACCCACCAAGTCCAGCGTGGTAGTGAACAGCAACACTCCGGTACCGACCGTCGCCCCGTCAGGGGCTATGTCCCAGGGCCGGCGGCAACATAACGCTACGGTGCTGGCTGATGGTTCCGTGCTGGTTACCGGCGGACTGACAAAGGGAGGCGGTACGGTCGATTTGAATAACGCCATCACGTCGGCGGAACTCTGGAATCCGGCGACTGGCGCGTGGACCCTCCTCGCCAGTGCCGCCCGCATCCGCCAATACCACTCGACCGCTACCCTGTTGCCGGACGGCCGTGTCATGACCGGCGGCGGAGGCGTCTCCCTGATATCGCAACAAGTCGGCTACCTGGAAAAGAACGTCGAGTATTTCTCGCCGCCGTACCTGTACAAGAAGGACGGCAGCGGCGCCTTGGCGGCACGGCCGACGATTTCCACCGCGCCGGCCAGCGTAGGAATAAATAGCGCATTCTCGATCACGTCGAGCCAGGCCGCCGGCATCCGCAAGGTCGGTCTGGTGGGTCTGAGCGATGTCACCCACGGCATGGACCAGAGCCAGCGCTACATCCCGCTGAAGTTCACCGTATCGGGGACGACCCTGAACGTCACCAGCCCGCCGACCAGCGGTGTGGCGCCTCCCGGACATTACATGCTGTTCATCACGGACGCGGCCGGCGTGCCTTCCGTAGCCAAGTTCGTCCAGGTCCTCGGCGGGCCGAAACCGCTGTTGTCGCCGGCGAGAAACCAGGCGGTGGCGCATTGCATCGACGTGCCGGGCTCAAGCCTGGCCAGAAATACCTACCTGCAAGCGCATGCCTGCAACGGCACCCGGGCGCAGGCCATCACGCGGTTCACCAATGACAACTCCATCAGGGTACTTGGACTGTGCCTGGATGTGCCGTATGGGAATTTCGTATCCGGCCAGCGGATTCAGACGTACACCTGCTCGAGTACCAATCCCAACCAGAGACTGATCTTCCGCACCGACGACGACACCATCCGGCCGGTGTCCGCTTCGAACATGTGCGTGGCGGCCGCCTCAACGGCCGCGGACGCGCGGATCCAGCTGGCGGCTTGCAATGGCAGTTCGCTGCAGAAGTGGTCCCGCCCATAAGCCTGATCCCGAGTACGCATGAATCTACGGTGCCGCGCCCTTCGTTACCGCAGGTCCGGACCGACCTGCCGGGCCGCTGCCTCCGCCTGCACCTTGCTGACCTCGATGATCCGCCCACAAGCGGTACAGCTGTCGAGGTATTTCGTACCGACGGAGAACAGCGGAACGAAGAAAAGTGAGAACTTGCGGTTCTGCTTGGTCAGCTGATGGGCGGCGTGGTTGCCGCAGATCTCACATGTGAACACCAGCGTCGCCAGCAGGACCTCGTTAACACCGAATCCGATGATCAACATCTCAGAGCAACCTCGTTCACAATTTCGCCCAACCCGGCTTGCGACACATTCTGTTGCCAGCACTACCCATCCGGCCGGTGCCTGAACCGTGGGTCGAAGTCGAGATGTATCAGCTGCGAAACGGCCAGAGAGATCGTCCGCTGGAAGATGCGGAAGGCTCCCTAGCGAGACGATACGAGGACTGGCCCAGCCGCCACGGGCAACCGGCGTGTTCGCAGAAGCGGTGTGGAGGAGCAGGCGCCGGAGACACCACCAGTCGCTGGGAGGAGAAGGTGGGGGCTGGCTCTAACGCTGGACGCGATAGTGCAGGTGGGTGACACCGTCGCCCTCGAGGACCCGGGTGCGTTCAAGCTCGATGTGCTCGGGCGGGGGGGAGGGGGGGGGGGGGGGGGGGGGGGCGGGGGGGGGGGGGGGGGGGGGGGGGGGCGGGCTGCGAGGGGGGGGATGAGGTCGTGTTCGCAAGCCGACCGCTCACTGGGGTGCGGTCTCGTCGCAAGCGGAAACTGCCATGGGAGAAGATGGCGCTCATGGCCGTCATCTGCATTACGGGTTCCTCCGACGGCATCGGGCTTGCAACGGCGCGGGTCCTGGTCGCTGACGGCCATCGGGTGCTGATCCATGCGCGCAGTCGGGATCGGGGCCGTCCTGTTCTCGAGCAGCTCGGCGGCGAGACGACGCTGGTCACGGGTGACCTGGCCCAACTTGATGAGGTGCACCGGCTCGCCGACCAGATCCACGCGAACGGCCCGGTCGACGCGCTCGTCCACAATGCCGGAGTCTGGGTGCGCGGGAACACGCCGCGGACGACGGCCGATGGGCTCGAGACCACCTTCGCCGTGAACGCCTTGGCGCCTCACCTACTGACAAGCCTGCTGGCGGCGGATCTGCAGGGTCGCCTGCTTTGGCTCGGCTCGGGCACCGCGAACTTCGGCCGACCTGACCCCGCTACCCTGGGCCGGCCGCAGGACCCGAGCCGGGCGTATTCGGACAGCAAGGCCTGTGACGTCGCGCTAGCAATGGCCTGGGGCCGGCGGCTCCCGAGGCTAGCGTCGGCCGCGGTCGACCCGGGCTGGGTTAAGACCAAACTGGCCAGCGCCGGCGCTCCTGGTGATGTCACATCGTCCGCGGACACCCTCGCCTACTGCTGCACTGAGGCCGATCTGGCCTCTGCCCCGTACTGGAAGGACCGGGCCCCGACGCCGGTTCCGCGACACCTGCAGGACGAGGCCCTGCAAGACGCGATCGCTTCGGCCTGTGATCGGTTGGCGGGGATCGCCTGACCATTCCACGTTGTCCTCGCTCAGCGGGCCGCGACCGGGCGAGCACGTGTACCGACCGGCCACGCTCCCATCGACGACGGTGTCTTCGTCGATGGTCCGCTGCGCGAAGTAGCAGCTTCTGTCTCGGAGCGCGAAACGCCGACGAGGCACTGCCGCAGCGCGCGCTGGTGCGCGGTCAGGTCGTACGCGTGCCTGCCCAGGCGGGCCGAGCGACGTCGAACAGCGCGATGTTGTGCGGAGTGGTCCCGGTCTGGACGAGGTCGGCGACGATCTCCCCCACCACCGGCACGAACTTGAACCCGTGGCCGGAGAAGCCGCAGGCCAGCACCACCTGGGAGGCGCCGCCGAGCGGACCGAGCACGAACGCGTCGTCGGGCGCCGAGGCGTACATGCAGGTGGCGGCCTTCACCAGGCGTCCGCTGAGGTGGGGGAAGAGCTGCCGGGCGCGGTGAACGATCTCCTCGACCTCGTCGGCGTAGACCGTGCGGTCGATGGTCTGCGGCGTGGTGGTCACCCCGTGGTTCTGCCGGTAGTAGCCGAGCTTGAGCCCGCCGGCGGGCCCGTCGACCATCGGGAAGCCGTAGAGCTCGCCGTTGCCGTCGGTCTCCTCCAGGTAGACGGGGTGGCCCTCGGCGTAGACCTCGTAGGGGACCTCGGGGGTGAAGTCCGGCTCGAGCCAGTAGAAGATCTGCCGCTCGACCGCGATCGGCACCGGCGGCGGCAGCATCGTCGACACCCACGCGCCGGGGGCCAGCACGAGCCGGTGCGCGCCGTACCGCCGACGTGAGGTGACGACCTCCACGCCCCCGCCCGGGGTCGGCGCCCAGTGGGTAACCGGCTCGAAGAAGCGCAGGTCGGCTCCGTCCCGACGGGCCAGGTCGATGTTGGCAAGCACCGTCTCCTCCGGACGGACGTAGCCGGCGTTCGCCTCGTACAGCCCCAGCGCGTGCTCCGGCGGCCGCATCGTCGGGAAGCGCGCAGCTATCCCCGCGGCGTCGAGCACCTCGTGCTCTAGGCCGTGCACGCGCGCGGACGCGAGGCTGCCGGTGAAGACGGGGCTCTCGGGGTCACCGATGTAGAGCCCACCGCACAGCCGCAGCAGGTCCCGGCCCGACTCCTGCGCGAGCAGGTGCCAGCCCTCGTACGCGCGGCGGAGCAGGGGCACGTACGCCGAGCCCTCGAAGTAGGACTGACGCACGATCCGCGTGCCACCGTGCGCGGACCCCTGGTCGTGGGCGGCGCCGAAGGTCTCTAGCCCTAGGACCCGCAGGCCGCGGGCGGCGAGCGTCCGGGCGGCCGCCGCGCCCATCGACCCGAGCCCGACAATGAGAACGTCGTAGCTCCCGTCCAGCCTTGCCATTCCCGCACGGTAGCCGACTGCGGTCCAGCGGCTGCGGCTGACTGAGGCGCCGACTCGCCGGGAAACGACCGCCTACGGGACCCGCGTTTCCCGGCAGAACGTGTATCACACCTGGAAGTGGGTGAGCTGCCGCCCGGCTGATCCGGAGACTGATCGACCATCGGTATCTACCTCGGCGACGCAATTCGGACGGCTCACCGGTGCACGTCGCCGGCGCCTCAGGAGACACGCCCTAATCGGCTCAACCACCCGCGTCGAGTTCCACCCTCGGCTCAAGCCCGAGGTACTGGCCATACCGCGCGGCGGCATCTCGAATGGCCTCGAGTTCGTGCGCCTGCAGCGCGCGATGCGGCCGGACCGAGAAGGTGACCGCCTTCGAATTGACCGTGCGCCTCATCGCAGCAACGAGCTGGGCATCCACGAGTGCCATCCCGATTGCCGACTCCCGCGCTCGCGGCACCACACCTTCCGCATCGATCATCCAGCGTGAGTCCTGATACCCGCGGTACATCTCGTCGAGCACCTGCAGCAGGTGGCCGGTGGGCGATGCGGATGCCGGGGCGTCGCCGGGCGCGTGCCAGAACCTGCGTCCGTCGTGCTCGAACGATGCCAGCTTGTCGGCCGCGCCGCCGATCCCGCGGCGGATGTCGGTCACGGTGAGGGTGGCCCAGTACGCGAGGTCGCGCTCGGTGGCCGGCCCGTGCGAGGTGAAGTAGCGCATGGCGAATTCGGTCAGGGCCTCGTCCCGGTCGAGGCGCCTCCGCGCGGGCACGCGGTTGGCGAAGAGCGCGTAGGTGTGCTCGCCGGCGCGCGGCACGCCGCTGCACAGCACACCGTGCAGCTCGAGATGCGCGAGCAGCAGCATGAGCTGCTGGCCGGTGAGCTCGACGCCGCGGTCGGCCAGAGCGCCGGAGAGCTCAGCTCGGGTGCGATCGGACGCCTCGGCGAGAATCGCCTCGACGGCGTCGGTGAGCGCGGTCATGCGGTCCGCCAGCGGCCGCAGTTGCTGGTCGACGGTGGGCAGCACTCGCGGCGCGGTGAGCTCGAGCAGCCACTGCGCGTCGTCGGCGTGCACATAGTGCCAGGTCGGGCGCAGCACGTGGGTCCGCAGCACGCGACCGTCGGCGATCGCGTCGGCCAGGTCGCCCTGGCGCGGCGACGTGGTGCGAGTCGCGACCGCCCACGCCGACTGCGATGGGTTCTCGGCCTGCACGGCCAGCAAGGACCGCACCACCTCTTCGGCCCCGCCGACCGGCGCGGCGAGCAGCTGCGAGTGCAGCCGCCAACGGGCGATGTCGCGGTCGGTGATCACCGGCGATCAGCCTCGTGCATCCTCCAAATCCGGCGCACGATGGCTCAGCCGTCGTGCGCAACACTCGGCGCCGGGGAGCAGCCGCGGGCATCAACCCACCGGGCGTCGAATCAGTGGTCAACTCACCCATCTCGGCTCCTCCTGATCGCCTTCCATTCTCTCGCATCGAACGCCGTCGCGGTGATCAACCGGATGGCAGCGTCAAGCGACGACGCCTAACTCGCCCGGGAGGGTGAGGGCGGCGAGCACGCACCTGGTCGGCGATTCGGCGTCACGACGGAATGTGATGCGCGCCGGCCTCTGCCGGTTGGGGATCAGGACGGCTCCTCGGCGGATGCTGCCACACCGCCCTCGGCCGCGACGATGCGATGGTCCTCGGCGTGGGTGAGTTCCGTGCGGAGGAACAGGTCGTCCGTCGGCAGGTGCAGGTCGAAACGAGCGAAGGCCGCCACGTGGATGTCACCGGACTCGACGGCGAGGTCGAGCACGTGTCCGCCGATGCTGCGATCCTCGCTCAGGAAGTGGAGGTGAAGGCCCGCGACCGCGATGCCCTGGTAGATCGCCGGCGTCCAGAATCCGACCACCGTGCCTCGGATGTGGCGCGCCACCGTCTCGACCTGGTGACTCGTCACGTCGGCGAGTCGCGGGAACGGATGATGCTGACGAGGCGTGACCCGCACGCGGACCTCCGACAGCACGCCGTCGAAGCGCACGGCGTGGAACAGGTTCCGGCTCGTCAGCGCACCCCCCACGGATGCCGCGAAGCCCTCGAAGTCCTGCTCGCCCAAGCCGACTCGCGGGACGTCAGGAAATCGGCACACGATCGCGTACGGGAGGATGTCGTCGTCGTCCATCGCCACCGGCGGACCGTCGAGCGTGCACTCGATCGCCTCGCCGTCGACGATGACGACCTCGCCGCCGAGGTGGTCGACGCACCCGAGCCCGAAATCCCCGAACGAGCGCGCTTCGGCGACCCGCAGGCCCGACTCGTAGGCACCGGCGAGCAGTGCGTCGATCACCGCGAACTGCGTCACGGCGGCGCCGGGCACGGGAGACGGAGTCGTCACGGATGGAGGGTACCGGCGCTCGGCGGTCACGACGAGAGTCGGAACTCCAGCGCGAGGAGGGCAGCGCGCGCCTGCTGCGGGTCCGAACCTTCGGCGACAGCCAGCAGCGCCGCCCGCCATGCTGCCGCGAGAACCCGGCCGAGAACCGAGGACACCGGCTCCGCGCTCGCACTCAACAGCTCGGCGAGGCGGTCATGCTCGGTTCCCGCGGGTGGGTCGCCCAGGATGCGGAGGAAGCCCTCTCGCACGGCGAAGTCGAAACCGATCACCAGCGCGGCCATCACAGACGCGGAGCGATCCAAGGCGGCGGATGCCGCGATCGCGCCCTCCATCCGGTCGACAAGATCGAAGCTCACATTGGGGTGCACAGCGCGAGGCGAAGAGTCCCGCGAGCCAGGGGTGTGAGGGATCGGTGGCCTCGCTAGCTCGCCGCTCCTGTGGTACCCGGCGGACCGTCGAGCACGGTGGGCACGTACTCCAACAGCTGGATCCCTCCTTCGAAGGTGCGGCTCTCGACCAGGTCGAGCTTGACGTCGGGATATCCGTCGTAGATCCGATCTTTACCGGTCGCGCCGGTGATTACCGGGAAGACGACAACCCGGAAGCGATCGACCAGTTCGGCCGCGATCAGCGCTCGGCACAGACTCACGCTGCCCAGCGTGCGCATCTCGATGCGGCTGTCC
Source organism: uncultured Actinomycetota bacterium (assembly GCA_963808495.1). Classification (GTDB taxonomy): domain Bacteria; phylum Actinomycetota; class Actinomycetes; order Propionibacteriales; family Propionibacteriaceae; genus Microlunatus. The sequence goes on along the minus strand of CAWEGC010000010.1, from coordinate 454,449 downwards.
TCCTTCATCGCTCGCACGGTTTCCACCGCGTCTCCGGTGACCAATCGCGTGTTGGCCCAATCCAGCGGCTCGGTCAGGGTCGAGGAAAAGACCACCTTCGACACCGGGGTCAGACCTGGTCGACCCCTTCTTCGCCGCTTGCGGCGAACCCGGCCATCAGCCGGTAGGTCGTCGCACCCATCAGGACGGTGTGCTCGGGCTGTTCGCCCAGCCAGCCGAGATACTCGGGACTTTCCATGCCCCACCAACCCGGCCAGCCCTCAGCGGCCCCGATAACCGTCGAGCGAGGTGATGAAGTCGATCATGACTGTTCCCATCAGATTCCTTCCGTCCAAGCGCGGGCCGTTTCCCCACGCTAGAACGCGATGGCCAGGCTCACCTAGGCCCATCGCGGCAGCGGACCAGACAAAGCAACTGAGCGGGCCGGTAGCCCCTCACCAGGGCTACGTCACCTCAGCTGAAGGTGTTCGACTTGCTGCTGCGTCGCTGCCCGCCCCAGCCGATCCCTTACCCGGCCGCAAGCGGAACCGGAAGGGGTCGCGATGGGCGGCGGGTCCGTCATATGACCGGCTTTCTGGCTCGCACGACGAGCCGGCTCTCTCCCGAGAGCTCGCGCCCGTTGAGATCGCCGAAGCATTCGACTTCGGCGAAGCCGACGTCCTCGAGCAAGCGAGCGAGCTCGGTCGCGGTGTAGACGCGGAGCCGGTACGTGACCGTGCGGCGCGGTCCGTCGGCCGGGACCAGTGTGTGTTCGGTCTCAAGCTCGCCGGCGAGGTGGTCGAAGCGGCGCTCCTCGAGCAGGACGGCGTCGTCCTCGAGGTGCTCCCACCCGCGCTCCTGGAAGACGACCATCAGCCGGTCGCGGTGCATCGTCTCGACGACCAGCGCCGCGCCGGGTCGGAGCACTCGCAGGAACTCTGCGAACGCCTGCCGGTCGCCCTCCTCTCCGCGATAGCCGATCGAGCTGAAGAGACAGAGGACCGCGTCGAAGCTCTCCTTGGCGAAAGGCAGCTCTCGGACGTCGGCCCGGACGAAGCGTGGCCACTCGGTGCTGCCGGCGCGGCGGCGGCCCTCCTCCTGCTGGACCGCCGACCGGTCGACGCTCGTCACTCGGAAACCTGCCGCGGCCAAGGGGATCGAGTGGCGTCCGAAGCCGCCGGGGGCGTCGAGGATCTCGGCCGACCGCTCAACAGCGGCGAGCTTCGCAGCCGCGGTCGCCTCCGCGGCCGAGTCAAAGCGACGGAGCGCGGCCGCGTACGTGGTCAAGTAGATCTCATCGAAGAGCTCGTCCCAGACCGCATCGGTCATCAGCTCACCTTCTCAAAGACGCCGAGCGCACGCTGGTTCCACGGTGGGTGACTCCCGCAGCGCCGCGAGCTCGTCGCGGGTGCGCGACGTACCAAAATCGTAGGTTTCGATGACTTGACCTCGCCCCAAGGTCGAGCCTGAAGGTAGTCACTATGGCTTACGGCGATGATCCACACCGAGTGGGGCTGATGACTGCCGGTCAGTTCGGCGGGCAGACTTTGCTCTCCGCAAAGGCGCTGCGAATTTACGCCGAGCGTGGGCTTCTTGCGCCGCACTTTGTAGATCCGATCAACGGCTACCGCTACTACGCTCCTGAGCAGGTTCCGACGGGATGGTTGATCAGCCTGCTGCGCTCTGCAGACCTCCCGCTTGAGCAGATCCGCCGGATCATCGGCACCGATCCCGAGTCGGCTCTGCGGCAGATCGAGCAGGCGGCGGTCGCAAGCGAGCGGCGCAGCCAGGCCGTCCAAGCCGTGCTTCATCAGGCACGACTCCGCCTACTCCAGGAGGTAGACATGTCCCACGTCAGCACAACCCTCGAGGGCGACCACCCTGTCCTGAGCGTCATGAAACGGATGCGCCCTGAGGACATGGACGGCATCATCACTTCCACGGTGGGCCGGCTCCGGCAGCTGGCAGCCGCCGCTGGACTAACGGTTACCGGAGACCCGTTCGGTGTGTTCCATGGCCCCATTACCGCCGACTCGGATGGTCCGCTGGAGATCGTCTTGCCGGTTGATGATCTTGCTGACACGAACGATGACGTACGAAGCTACCGACTGCCGGGCGGGATGGTGGCCAACCGATTCGCGGAGGGGGCGGAAACCTCCTTCCCGGAAATCCTTGGGCTCTACGATGAGCTCCACAGTTGGATCACCGACGCCGGACGGGTGCCGGTCGGGCCACCGCGGGAGACCTGGCACAACTTGCCGACGGACCCCGAGCCGCTCCGGCTGACCATCTCGTGGCCGTACGCTACCCCGGCCGGCCAACCTTCTGAGCGTCAGGACTAACCCGTCGATTTCCGGTAGCCACCGGGACGGCTGGGGTGCACATATGAGATCGCTGCACTCGATGCTGACGACCCGTTGTGCGCGTTGTGGGCTGGCTTCACGTGTGGTCGGCAGCCCCCTGCCTTCCCTCGGGCACCTGGTCCTTGACCTCGTCGTAGCCGACCTTGGCGGGTGCCTCGGTCGGCGAGTAGATCACGCGGATCACGCCCGTCGGAAACGCCTCCGTCGCCATCACCGTCAGGTGGTACGGCGCGTCGCCGTCGTCGAAGAGCCTGCGGCCCTTGCGTGCCGCCACCGGGTGCACCAGCAGGCGCAGCTCGTCGACCAGCCCCGCGGCGAGCAGCTGCTGCACCACGGAGATCGAGCCGGGGATGAGGATGCCTCTGATGCCCGGCATCGGCCTTGAGCGCGGTGACGGCCTCGACGAGGTCGCCCTCGATCAGCTCGGAGTTGCGCCAGGAGAACTCGAGCGGCTGGCGCGAGACGACCACCTTGCGCATGTCCCCGAGTTGCTTGGCGAACGATGCGTCCTCCCCGCCCGCGGCCTCGCGGTCGGGCCACGCTCCGGCGAAGCTGTCGTAGGTCTCGCGGCCGATGAGCAGCACGTCGGAGGTGTCGTAGTCCTCGCCGACGGCGCGGCCCATGTTCTCGTCGAAGTACGGGAAGTGCCAATCGGGGTCGATCTCGGCCACGCCGTCGGCCGAGATGAACAGAGTCGAGATGACCTTTGCCATCGCGGTGATCCCTTCGAGTCGGGTGGTGTCGGTAGGTAGACCGGCGTCGAACTAAAACTCATCGGCCATGCTTGCGGACGCGTCCCCCCATGTCATCGACGGTCTGTGCTGTCTCGTCTCGTGGCCGCGAGTCGATTCCAGGATCGGGCCCATCAAGAGGCCCGGTTAGATGCCGGTGCATCCTGGCGATATCAACGAGACCGCACGGGTGAGGTGGCTTGGTGAACCATCTGGGTCGCAGTCGCAGCCAAGCTCGACAAGTACTGCGACGCGGCTGATCGTGCCATGCATACGTCTGATTGGCTCATCATGACTGAGTCCTCGTCAACGCTCCACGACGTTAGCTGGCTCTTGAGGTTGGCGACTGACGAGGTTGACTTGAAGAGACAGGTCTCCGGCGGGCGGATGAGAAGTGCGACCACACTCGTTCTGCGCAAAGGAGACCTGCCTCGTGTCCCACCGTAATGCTCCATTGACCGCCAGTCGGTCGGCTTTGGTTGGTACTGCGCTGTCGGTATCGCCCGATCGCTCACGTCACCGCCGAGGCCGTAGTGTCGCGGCAGTGCCTTTCGAAGTCAGCGAGCCGTTACCGCCGACGACCGTGAGGCTGACCTGACCGATCACAGCTCCACGAAGCGGCTATGCCCAATTCAGCTGCGACGCCGACATCGTAGCCGCGATCGAGCTGGTACCTAGACCCGGCGTGGTCGGTCCGCCTGATCGCGGTCGGACTCACCGATCGCGGCCACCGGTGTCTACCGGCTACTGTGGGCCGCTGGCTGGTGCGGCTTAGGTCTGAACCGGCGCCGCTGGCTCGATATCGACGGTGAACCACTTCGCCAGCCCGGCCGGATCACCGCCCGCTACTGCCGACACATGGCGCCCCTGGCTGTGATGAAGGTCGGCCGGATCCCCGACGCGGCGGTTGGCGCACACACGTACGCGGCTCCGACCACCACCGCTCCGTCGACCGGCCATGGCTGCCGACGCCCGCGCCGGCTACATCTATCTGCACTCCGCGGTCGACGAGTTCTCCCGCCTCGCCTACACCGAGACCTGGCCGATGAGATCGCCAAGACCGCGGTCGTTCTGGGCCCGCGCCCGGGCCTGGTTCGCCGCCCACGGCATCACCCGCATCACCCGGTGGTCACCGACAACGGATCGTGTTACCGCTCGAACGCGTTCGCCCGCGCAACCGGACATGCCGGCCGGCACCAGCTGATCAAGCCGTTCACCCCCAAGCACAACGGAAAGATAGAGCGCTACCAGCGGATCCTCACCGAAGAACTGCTCACGCCGAGCCATCCGCCGGAGATGCAGATCGGTCACACGCGATAGAGGTCTGGAACGTGCACTACAACTACCATCGACCCCACACGCCTCCACCAGGCGCGCGCCACCGCTCCTCGCTCACCGAAATCTCCACGGCTAGATTCGAACCACCGATGCCCGGAGGTGAGTGATGCTCGACGAGAAAGACCTCATGCTCGCTCTCAAACGCCACTGGGACTATACGGGCAGAGACGAGGACATCGCCCACGAGATCTACCACGACGACGCTGTGCTGGAGTTCCCCCAGTCCGGTGAGCGGTTCGAAGGTGTAGCGAACTTTCGGGAGTGGCGTCGCCGGTACCCGGCTCACCTCGCGTTCCACACCCGCCGAATCACCCACCGCGATGACCTGGCGGTAGTGGAAAACCTCATCAGCTACAACGGCGCGCCATGGATGTACACCGTCAACCTGCTGGAGTTCCGTGGCGATAAGGTCGTGCACGAACGTATCTACATCATGGACGGCTGGCCAGCGGCCGAGTGGCGAGCACCTTGGCGGGCCAACACACCCGCAGATCCACCACCGCCCCCGCCGCCGAGCCGCTAACCAAGGTCACCGCGATCGGCCAATTGCCAGAACATGGCCAGAGGCGTCCGCTTCGCCCAAGTCACCGGATAGCGGCTCATGTCTCTCGGTGCTACGCGGATGCGAACGAACGTCGAGGAGGGCCTGGACCACTACGCGGTCGCGCTGACCGACCCCGAAGGAAACGAGTTCGACATCAACTAGCCGTCGCTGAGCGACACCCCGCGTCCTGTTTCGTGGTTCTTCCTCAGCCCTCGGTGAACCCGGCCCCGAGCGGGTCACCAACCCATGTCACGCGAGACCGCGACCCGCGCCGCTATGGCTGGGTCGCGCCTCTATGGTGGACCGATGGCCTCGGTCAAGCAGATCCAAGTCACCTTCGACTGCGCAGAACCTGAGCGCGTCGCTCGTTTCTGGTGCGAGGTGTTGGGGTACGTCGTACCACCGCCACCGGAGGGGTTTGCTACTTGGGACGACTTCGATCGCGCGCTGCCGCCTGAGCATCAGGGTTCAGCGTTCGCATGCATTGATCCCACAGGTGTGGGCCCGCGACTGTTCTTCCAGCGCGTTCCCGAAGGCAAGGTCGTCAAGAATCGGCTGCATCTTGACGTGCGGGTCGGCACCGGGCTCGTGGGTGAAGAGCGCGTATCCGCACTTGAGGCCGAATGCGCACGACTGGTCGCGCTCGGCGCGGTACGCGTGCGACTCCTGCCTGCCGATGGCTACGACGAGTCGTGCCTCGTGATGCAGGACGTGGAGGGCAACGAGTTCTGTCTCGACTGAGTGGCCGCGAACGTGAACATGCCGTCGGACTTCCCGAGAAGTCGGATTTGACTGCAATGGGAATCGGCGCGCGAATTACCTATCGCCCCGGCCAATGGAGTACTCGATACTGGTTCGGTGTGGTGGCGGGAAGGTTGGACTGCCGTGCCGGGGATCGCGCCTTCATCGTCGACTGATCGGCCACCACTGGCCATGGCACCCCGTGGACGTTGAGAAGGACGGTAGATCCTGGCGGATCGGCACCGCCGATGATGTGGCGTGGATCGCGGGCCACACAATTGACGGGCTCACCGTCACCGCCGCCATACCTCCGGGATTCGAGGCGTACGCGACCTTCTACCCAGGTGAGGGTGCGGACATCACGCTTCACGAACACACGATCGTGGACATTTTGAAGGCGCACACAGCCCCGCAGCCGTGGTGGCTCGGCTATCTGGATACCGGGGCCCACGACATCGTCTTTCACACCGCCCCCCAGGTGACGCTCTACTGGGACTGGAGGTACGTCCTCGTCGAAGCCGGTCCGGAGCAGGCACTGACGTGGCGGACCGGTCATATGCGCGGGGGACTCCTAGGTGCCCTGCCTGACTTGTTCTTCCCCGCTGATCGAACCTGGCTTGCCTCGGCCCTGTGGGACGACACCTGGACCGACTTCGGAGGTTCGGCCACACTGATCGAGGCGCTGCAGCGGAATCCGACAGCGAACGCTCGCCAGGTCCAGCCTGACCAGGACGCAGTGCCACCCGGACTCACCCGCGAATAACAGGCACATTTCACGTGGCACCCGAGTACCGAGCCGGGTTATGGGATTCTGCCTTAGTCGACAACGCCAGTGACGGTTGTCCGTGTGCCGGGGAGCTCTGTGGGCTGACCGGCACCCACACCGGCACCTTCCGCGGAATAACAGCAACAGGGCGGTTCATCCGCACCCAGGAGCTGGTGATCTATCGAACAGTCGACGGCAAGATCGTTGAATGCTGGGGTGACCTCGGCTCAACCGTCCGCGACGAGCTCACGTCGGGAACCACGGGTGCATGACGGCGCAAGCGCCAGCCCAGCGCGCCAACGGTAGCCGATCGGATGCTGCGGCCCGTCGACGGCGCCTGAAGCGGACCGGCTGGGGGACAGGCGAAACGCTCGCTTGAGGAACAGCGGCACCTTCAGCGCTGTCCGTCTTGGACAGATGTGGCCTCAAGAATGCTGAATGGGGAGGCAGTTGGCGTGATCTTGAGGAGTGTCAGGCCGGCGCGATGGAGCAGTTCTCGATACTCCCGCTCGGTACGTTCCCGGCTGCCAGTGAAGACGAGCATCGTGGTGTCCAAGCGTGGTGGCATCGGAACCAGCCGTGCCTTGGGGAATAACGACCTCCACGAGCAGGACCTTGCCAGCCGGCGCCATGGCTGTTCGACAGTTTGTCAGGATTCTTGACTGCCGCTTCGTCGTCCCAGTCGTGCACGATCCACTTCAACAGGTATGCGTCCCCGGCATCCGGCACGGCTTCGGAGAAGTCGCCTGGCACCTTCTCGACGCGACCGGCGGCGATGTGGCTGTCGATGGGCCCGCGGGCCGTCTCCACCACATCGGGCAGGTCGAAGAGCACTCCCGACGGACCCGGGTAGCGGTCCAGGACCGCCGCCAGGAGGGCACCATGTCCGCCGCCGACGTCAACGATCCTCTGGTAGCCGGAGAAGTCGTGAGCTGCCGCGATTGAGGCGCCTTCGTCGCTGCTGGCACTGGTCATGACGTCGTTGAAGATCTGCGCGAATGCTGGATCCTCGGCAAGGTAGTCAAAGAACGGTTTGCCATAGACATGATCGAAGGCAGGCTCACCGGTTCGCACGCTGTACGCCAGGTCAGCCCACGTGCGCCGGTAGGCCTCACTGCCGCTCCACAGTGCCTGCACACGAATGCTTTGAGCGGCGTCCCGGCGCAGCGGGTCCGCCAGCGGGGTAAGTGAGAACCGCCGGTCGTCGTCTTCCCGAAACAGCCCTCGGCTTGCAAGCGCGCGCAGGACACGGTAGAGCGACTGGGCATCGGCAGCAGTGGCCGCAGAAAGATCGGCGATCGACCGTGGGCCATGTGCAAGAAGATCGGCAACGCCCAGTTGCGCTGCCACCACAACCAGGTAGGAGAACTCCACATCGTCGAACAGGCGCCGCAGGTATTCTGCCGGCTCCAACGCGGACGTATCCGTCATCATGTTCTCCTGCCGCTGAGCTTCTGAGGCGACGTTGCCGCGGCCTGTGAGCCTGCCGGCAGCCGTCGTGACAACACTAAAGGGCTCTTAGCGCTCTAGTGACTCGTTTCCTGGAGGCTCATAAATCCTTCAGCAGCCGATCGACAACCGGCACAACGGGGGTGTGGTTTGGGGAGTCGGTCGGTTATTGGCTTCGAATTCGGTGCATGCCAGCCGGTTTTTCAGCAGTGAGAATCTTTCATTTTGTCCGCAGGGTTGACGCTGCCGATAGCGTTTGATTAGAGATCTGCATTTTCGGATCGGCGGCTAAGTGAAGGAATCGGCCATGGTTGTGTCTGTCACCCGAGGCATCGAGTTGCTCCTAGCGAATACCGGGGGGTTGGTCGTCACACCGGAAGACCCGGCGTACGACGAAGCTCGTAAGGTTTGGAACGCTGACATCGACCGCCGGCCAGCGATGATTGTGAAGTGCTCCTCGGCTCAGGATGTGGCTGCGGCAGTGAGCGCTGCCCGCGAGGCCGGGTTAGAGATCACGGTGCGTGGGGGTGCCCATAGTTTCCCCGGTCATTCGGTTTGCCATGACGGGCTGCTGATTGATCTCAGCGCAATGAAAGAAGTGATCGTCGACCCCCAGGCCCGGAGGGCACGCGTTCAAGGTGGCGCGCTGCTAGCTGATCTTGATGCCGCTACCCAGGCACATGGCTTGGCTGTTCCGGCCGGCTTGGTCGGTCACACCGGAGTGGGCGGCCTCACCTTGGGTGGCGGCATGGGCTGGCTGAGCCGGCAGGCGGGTCTCACGATCGACAACCTCGTTGCGGCGGAGGTGGTAGTCGCCGACGGGCGGGTCCTTGCCGCCAGCGAAGAGGAAAATCCCGACCTGTTCTGGGCCATTCGGGGTGGCGGCGGAAACTTCGGCGTGGTCACGGAGTTCGAGTTCCGACTCCATGAGGTCGGACCGATCGTCGACTTCGCGCTGTTCTTCTGGGGCCCAGACCAGAGCACGGCGGCCCTGCGTCTGATGCGGGACGTAATTGGCGGTCTGCCTCGTTCGATGAACGGCATCGCGGTTGCGGCGCTGACCGCTGCCCCTGCCCCGTTCGTACCGCCAGAGCACCATGGCAAGACCGGTGCGGCCTTCCTGCTGACAGACTTCGGCGACTCGGGCAGGCACAAAGAGTTGGTGGACTATATCCGGAAGACGGAACCGCCGCTGTTCGACTTCGTCACACCTATGCCCTATGTGGCCTTGCAGCAGATGCTCGACGAGCCAAACGCCTGGGGCTCCTTCGGCTACGACAAGGGTGCGTACTTCGAGGACCTCACGGACGAGGTGATCGACGTTCTCGCCAGGCGGGGCATCGAGAAGAACTCGCCGCTTTCGCTGCTCCTCTTCTATCGGCTCGCCGAGGCCTACAGCGAGGTCAGCGACGACGACACGGCCTACAGTGGCGGCCGGTCCCCGCGCTACTTCGGGACCTTCGTCGGCCTGTGCCCGGTTCCGGAGCTACTCGACGCAGAACGTGCCTGGGTACGCTCAGTGTTCGACGAGCTGCGGCCGCACATGATCGGTACCGGCACCTATGTCAACGTTCTTGTGGAAGCGGATGAGGATCGCATTCGAGAATCCTACGGACCCAAGTACGACCGGTTGCGGGTGATCAAGCGAAAGTACGACCCAGACAACGTCTTCCGACACAATGCCAACATCAGACCGGCCGACGTTGGGGAGTCGTCCAGTTAGACGACCGGTAGGCGGTGATCTCGCCTCGCCGATGACACATCGTTGGACCGCGGATGTTGGCCTCGACACGTGCGACGTGGACATGTCAGCGATCCATATTCTGACGATCTCCTTATGTGCACTGAACGACGAGCTCACGTCCGGAACCACGGGTGCATGACGGCGCAAGCGCCAGGCCAGCGCGCCAACGGTAGCCGATCGGATACTGCGGCCCGTCGACGGCGCCTTAAGCGCACCGCTGAGCGACAAGTCGCGAGTGCCGTTGTGGAACGGGTTTAGCACCCGAGTCTTGGGCTGAGTCAATTGACTGCGGGCATGGGCGTATCGCAGACGCGAGGCGTAGACAGGTCGGTTCCCAGGCGGCAAAATAGCCAGTCACCATCTAGACGATGCGTACGGCGCGGCGGGGAATCGTCCTAGTGAGAGGACCAATGCCCGCAACGGACAAGGTGCCAAGTTCTGCTCGACGTAGTTAGAGCATCGACACACCACGTCAGCTCCCTTAAAAAATAGCGCAGCGCATCCACGGCCCGTCACACACCGACCTATCGTCGAAATGCCGTCTCGACCCATCAGAGCAGTACAGAAGGGATTTTCTCAGATGACGTGGTCGCCCCCATCCCCGGTTCCAGAAGCTCCGACAACTTTTCCTGAACCGAGAGCTGATCCAACCGGAGATTCGCTTCGTACCTCCGGTTCCATTCAAGGGAACATCGTTGCTGGCTTCAGCAAGGACTTCCAGTCACTCCTCTTCCTCCAGGTGCAAGATCGGGCCGGTGGTCTCGATTGGCTGGCGGAACTCAGGCCACGCGTTGCCACTACTGCCCAGGTGGCTACTTTCAATAAGCAGTTCTCAGAGATGCTGAGGACCAGTGGGAGCGATCCCCAACATCTAACCGGAGTTTGGGTCAATGTCAGTTTCACGGCTGAAGGCTTGGAACTCTTGGCACCGCGCCTCCGGGCCAGTCTTCAAGTTGACGGCATTGATGACGGGGTGCAACTTTTCACTTCCGGGGCTCGAGCGCAGGCGGAGCAGCTTGGTGACATTGGAAGGTCCTCTCCCGATCACTGGGTATTCGGCCGGGACGGTCAGCACATTCACCTGGTCGTTACGGTTGCCGCAGATCGCTCTGAGGACCTAGCAGTCGAGGTGCACCGGCAGCGCGAGCTCGCGGCGCGACACAACCTCCTGATGGTCTTCGAGCAGCCTGGCGCTACCCTCCCCGGCCCGCACAAAGGGCAAGAGCACTTTGGTTTCAAAGACGGAATATCTCAGCCCGGTATTCGCGGCTATGACCCGGAATCGCAAGATCACCCAGGAGAGGTCGAGGGCAAGCCGGGTACCAAGTTGATCGCTGCGGGAGAGTTCCTGCTGGGCTACCCGCGACACAACGGCGGGAAGCGAAACATACCGGAGTGGCTGTTTGACGGTAGCTTCCTCGTCGTCCGCCGGCTGGCCCAAGACGTGCCTGCCTGGTGGGCACAGGTTGAAAACGCCTACCTGCAGCTTCCACAAGCCGTGCGCGAGGAGTTGAGCGCAGACGCTTTCGCGGCTCGATTTGTGGGGCGGTGGCGCAGTGGCACACCCGTGGACAAGGCCCCTCTGACGGACGTTCGAGGCGGCCGGAGACGCTCGGAGGACAACGACTTCGACTTCGAGACCGACCCGAGTGGTGATCGCTGCCCCCGCTTCGCCCACATTCGCAATGTCTACCCCCGCAGCACTTCACCTGTCGGCGTGGAGGGATCAAATCTGCACAGAATAATGCGGCGAGGCATTCCCTTTGGGCCCACCTTTGACCCCACCGCTGGGCGAGGTCATGGCATCGATAGTGAACGCGGCCTAGTCTTTGCCTGTTACCAATCGAGTCTGTCAGATCAGTTCCAATTCCTGCAGCAATCCTGTGTCAACAACACCGACTTCCCTGACTCGGATGATGGGCCGGATCCAGTGATTGGAGTTGACGGACCCGTCACATTGCACCTAGGTGGCGCCACGACCCCGGTGCCATCCCTGCAACGGTCCGTCCATACGCAGGGCAGCGTGTACGCGCTGACACCGTCGATGGAAACACTTCAGGCAATCATCGATGCCGAATGAGCGACCAACCGGGATAGCGCCGATGACGCGGGAAGCGTACGGCTAATCGGTGAACTCTTGCCGTGGAGCCTTGACACCGTCGTCTTTGGCCGAAAGGTTTCGCAGCTCGGCGATGATCTCCTGGGTTTGCCTCAGATATGGGGTGCATCCGTCACAGCCGGCAAGATGTTCCTCGAATCGTGCCTTCATGTCAGGGGAGAGCGCATCGTCCAGGTAGTCGGCCACTAGTTCTACGAGTTGCTTGCACGCTAGTTCGTCGGAAGCTTCTGCGACTTCCACAGCCTCTTGTTTCGCGGTCGCCGCCAGCTGAACCGGCGTCACCCGGCGGCTGGCCCGGATGCTCAGGACGAGCAATATGCCCAGTATCACGACGGCGCCAATCAGCATCAACCCCGACCAGTTGATGCCGTTCTCGGCCGCCACCCAGCCAAATACCAACGAGAACGGCAGGAACAGCAACCAGGTGAGTGTCCCACCACCCGAAGACACGCTGGCCCTGACCGAAGACGGCACCGCATCGTGCAACAGCCGGCTGGCGTGGATTCCGATGATCGCCAAGACCAGCGCGAGCACCACCTGAGCCGCCATCACGAGCGGCAGCGAGCGGGTCCAGGTCAGCAGCAGTGCCGTGACCAACGACACGGTGATAAACAACGCCGCCATGAGCCGGCGCTCCAGGTTCAGCTTGCCAATCAGCAGCCCGGCGACGCCAAGGGTCGACACCAGCACAGCCCAGTACGGCCCGTAGAGCACCGCCGGCGCCTCCAGCGCCACCAGCCACAGCGGCCCGAACTCGAAGACGGCCTGGGACAGCAGTCCACCGGCTGCCACCAACAGCAAGGCGCAGAGCACGACCCGAGAGGTGATCACGGTCCGGAACGTGAGCGCGATGTGGCTGCGCAAGTTCACCCGCTCGGCGGCCTGGTGCAGCCGCGGTTCCTGGAAGCGCAGGAACCCGATGACCGCTAGCCCGACCAGCGGGATTGTGGCGAAGTAGGTGAAGCGGGTGGAGGTGTACTGGGCGAGCACCCCGCCGGCCAGCGCGCTGAGCACGAAGGCGGCGCTCTCTACCGCACGAGTCCTGCCAATCCAGGTTTCGTACAGCTCGTTCGAGCCGGTCTGCTCCAGCACAGTGTCGTAAACAACGCTGTCCACGGTTCCGGAGCCGAACGCGAAGTAGACGCCGAGTATCATCGCCGCAACCACATAGGCCACCACGGTGTCGCTCAGGCCGCCGAGCAGCGAGCTGGCCACCAGCGCCACGCACCCCAAGATCATCACCCAGCGGCGGCTCCAGCGATCGGCCAGAATCCCCGATGGCACCTCCAATAACGGCACGACGGCTGCGTATGCGGCTGCCATCACGCCAACCGACGCAGCGTCGAAGCCGATTTGAGTCATGAACAGCTTCTCGATCGGAACCCACAAGATCAGCCCCTGCAACCCCACCCCGATCTGCAGCGGCAGCAGCCGCCGGGCCAGGCTAAGAGGCGGCCCGGGAATCCGCCTGGTCATGATCCGTCCCTGTCATGCTGCCGGCGGCGGCCCACATCCTCCCGCAGCAACTCCCGCGCCCGGTTCAGCACATCACGCTGCTGCTCAGCGGTGAGCCCGGTCAGCGCCGACACCTCCGCCGGTGGGCGGCCTTCGACATCCCGCAACATCACTACCCGGCGCCATGGCTCAGGCAACCCCGCCACAGCGGCCCTCAGTGCCTCCGGGTCCACAGCGCGGCCGGCAGACCACGGACGCGGGAACTGCCTCCAATGATCCGGGTACGGCTCAGCCTCACCTTGGAAGCGGTCGGCATCCACAGTCGTTGCGGGCGGAAACCACCGGCCCCACCAGGCGAACCGGCTCCCCAACCCCCGACCTCGCGCGGTGAGATTGGTGATCATCCGCGCAATCGAGACCTTCATCGCGCTACCGCCAAGTCCGCGACTGCCAAGATCGAAAAGCTGGGCATCCGACGCATCATCCATGCCTGCTGCGGAGCGTGAGCCCGATCATCCAGCGTGATGTTCCAGTGACGGGCAGCTTCCTCATGCCCTGGCTCCGTTCTCGGCGCAGCACCTGATTCAAAACATGGACCTCGCCCAGCCAGCAAACTCATCGCATGCAACACCCGCATCTCGTCCTCATCCGACCAGCCCAGGGCCCTGCAAGAGCCGAGCCGCCGTTGAAGACCCACCCGGCCACCATGATCGGCAGCGCAAGGCCGGCGGCGCGGGCAAGAAGGGCGACCCAACGCCCAGTGTGGCGCCGCACGCGTCTCCGATCACGGCGACCTGGTCGAGCCTGCCATTAGAGACGTGAACCGGCCACCCGAGCCCTCGTCCCAGTGTCAGCTCGCTCGTGGCGGCATCATCTTCCGCTCTCGTCGTCACCGGCTGACTGATCAAGGGTCGACGGTGTCGCAAGGTGACTGTCACAAACACGCTGGGTGAGCACCGGAGGCTGAGGCTGATGATTTCAGCTCGTCGCGGCACAGCGCTTGTCGACCGATCAGTGGCGCACACCCGCGTAGTGCTGGGCCAGCAGGTCCCCGGCGAAGTCGCGGCGCAGGTCGCGCCACACGGAGTGGATGTGATTGGCCCCGTCTTGGGTGTTGTCGTACTCGATGAGCAGGCTGGGACCGCTGAGTGCGTAATAGTGGCCGGCGCTTCGCTCGACCGGCCCGGCCCACCCGAAGCACACCTGGTCGAGTCCGGCGTCGGTGATGTCGGTCCAGGCCTGGTTGGCGACGGCGGAGGCCGCCCGATCGAGGTACTGCCGGAGCAGCGACACCAACAGCTCACGCTGCAACCGGTCCAGCCGTGCGTACGGGATGCCGCGCGGCTGCTCCGGTAGCGCAGCCACCGGGTCCCAACGGGAGGCGATGTCCGCGGGTGCCTTGACCGCGATCCGCGCCATCCGCCGCTGGTCCTCCTGCAGTGCGAGCATCAGCTCTCGCGCCAGGTCCTCCTCCCGCGGCAGGGCGCGCAGGCCGGCGTGCGGGCCCTCCAGCACCGTGGCCGGCTCCGCGCCGAAGAAGTGCGGTACGCCGTTGACCTGATTCCCCACCACCGTCGCCTGCGCCAGCAGGTGGTGGCCGTTGATCCGCCAGGCCCAGGGATCGGTGCTCGTCGGATCTCCCAGCACCACCAGCCAGTACGGCAGGTCCCGGTACGGATCAACGCCCGCTCGGCGGGCCTGCTGGAGCGACAGCTCTCGCCGGACAGCTTCGATCCGGATCACCAGCTGCGTGTCGGACCAGCCGCGCACGCTGTGGACGAGCTGCAGCAGGTCCAGCGCCGACTCCAGCTGCTCGTCGCTCAGATCGCCGAGTCGGAGCCCGGGTCGCTGACCAGGGAAGTAGGTCCACCGCTTGTGCATGTCGGCGTCGAATGGGAAGACCACTTGACGGCGTTGCTCGGTGTCCAGGCGGTCGACCAGACCGCGGACCGCCGCCCGCATCGCCGCGGCGAGATCCGGCATGGTGAGCTCGTACCGATTCATCCCGCCGGGCCTTGTCGAATCACACCGCGCACCTCGTCCAGCGAGATTCCGGGTTCCAATTCGGTCATCCACCAAGTGGCGCCCGCTTCTGCGTAAGGGGCAACATCGCTGCCGGGACGAAGCTCGACGGCGATGTCATAAGGCGCCATGTTATTGCCGCGCAGCTCGCGGACGGTCGCCACGGCTTGCGCGAACTCATCCACACCTTCGAGGTTGACCGGGAAGAATCCGTCGTAGCGCGCTGCCCTTCGCAGCGGCTTGAGGTTTCCCGGGAATGCCGCAGCCCACACTGGTATGCGCGGCCGTTGCACCGGCCGAGGGAGGAACTGCACATCATCGATGAGGTAATGCTTGCCGCGATGGTCGACCGGCTCGCCGGACCAGGCCGCCACAAGGATCGCAAGTGCCTCGTCGAGCATCTGGCCCCGCGCCCGATCATTGAGTTGCTCCCCGGTCTTGGAGAACTCCCCGGCGAACTGGTCACCGCCCAGACCCACGCCCAGGATCAGGCGGCCACCGCTGAGCCGATCCAGCGTCGCGGTTTCCCTTGCCACCTTGGCCGGGCGTCGGCGCGCCAGCGGGGTGACCATGGGGCCCAGCATCACCTCTTCGGTCGCGGCCGCGATCGCTGCCAAGGTGATCCACGGATCGGCCACTTGCTTTATCGGCTCACGCCAGCGGAGCTGATCCCACACAAACACCCCGTGCCAGCCCCACTCCTCCGCATCGGCGGCCAGCCGCGCCACAACCCGCGGATCGGCAAGCTCCTCGAACAGCGGCAGCCACAGACCAGCGCGCATGTCGCTACCAAATCAAGCATGGAGTCGATCGGCAAGTTCCTTCGACCGGCTCAAGGCGACGCAGTGACCGCCATCGATCTCGTCGGGGGTGATTCGAGCCGTTCTGTGACGACCCGGCGCAACCAAACGGCGACGCAGCGAATACCGACCGTTTGCTGACAGCTGCTCGGCTCGTGCACCCCGCCTGCCCGCTGGTTACGGGGTTGGGGAATTGTGTCGGCTGAGACAACTAACAAACCACACAGAGAGGAGATGGTGTTTTGACTGATCAGCCGATCCAGTATGCGGAATCTTCCGACGGTACCCGGATCGCTTATCGCCGCTTCGGATCTGGACGAGCGGTGGTCTTCGTCGGGGGCGCGCTGTCGACGGCGGAGGCGGCCGGCTCCGTTGGCTGCCGCGTTCGCCGAGGCCGGCCTGCAGGGCGTCACCTACGATCGTCGCGGTCGGGGCGACAGCGGCGACACCGCGCCGTACGCACCCGAACGGGAGGCCGAGGATCTGCGCGCTGTCATCGATGCGGTCGGCGGTGCCGCAGTTGTCCTCGGACACTCCTCGGGTGCGGTGCTGTCGCTGTTCGCGGCGGCCGAGGGCGTACCGATGACCCACCTGTTCTTGTCCGAGCCGCCGCTGCGGTTCGGACAGAACGAGCCGCCCGCCGACCTTGCCGGACCGGCTGCAGGCCCTCGTCGACCAAGGCGAGAACGAGGAGGCGGTCTTGGTCTTCCTGCGGGAAGAGGTCGGCATGCCCGAGCCAGCGATCGAACAGCTCCGCGCGTCTCCGGCCTTCGCCGGTTTCGTCCCGCTCGCGCAGTCCACCGTCTATGACAACCGGCTCGTCGCGTCGGTGTCAACGCCGACCGCCGCGATGCTCGGGGTCGACGTGCCGATGACGCTCCTCCGCGGCGACCCGACGATGCCGTTGATTCTCACCGCCGTCGAGCGACTCGCCGCCGCGATGCCCGGAACGGAGCTTGTGGTCGTGCCGGAGTCACACGACCATGGCGTCGACCCCGCCGGGACCGTTCGAGAGGTGCGCGCCCGAATCGGCTGATCATCGCTGTGCGCGGCGGCGCCGGACCGGAGGGAGGACACGGGCCGCGTGGCCGGGCGGGCACCGCCCAGGCGCCGCCAATCGCCCTCACCCGGGACTGTCCAGCGCGTACACCGAAGGGTTCAACCGGCGGCTACGACTACCAGCGACTGATGTTCTCTGGCAGTCACTCGGCAATCCTCGCCCTCATCCAGTTGTTCGAGTTGTGGAAGTCGCTGACGGCGTTCCCGGGGCCGACTAGCTCATCGAGGCGGGCGCGGTCTTGATCGGCGAGTGGCATCTCGAGCACCTGAAGGGCGTCGTCGAGCTGTTCCATGGTGCGAGGACCGATGATCGGCGAGGTGACGCCGGGCTGTTCCTTGCACCAGAGAAGCGCAAACTGGCTTTGCGTCAGACCACGCTCCTGCGCCAGCGGCGCGAGCGCGCGGGCCACCTCGACGCTGCGCGGCGACACACGCTGCCCGAACGGGCTTTCGCCCCCGCTGCGTTCCAGCCGTGAGCCTTCGGGCACGGACTCAGAGTCGTTGTAACGGCCCGCCAAGATTCCGCCGGCCAACGGCGACCAAGGCAGCAGCGCCATACCGTATTTTCGCGCCAGAGGAACAAGTTCGTTCTCGATGCGACGGTCGAGCAGGTTGTAGGGCGGCTGCTCGGAGATGTAGCGCGCGATGCCCAGCCGCTCGCTGATCATGAGCGCCTCCATCACCATCCAGGCTGGGTGGGTCGAGCAGCCGATGTAGCGCACTTTCCCCGAGCGCACCAGATCATCCAGCGCCCGCAGCGTTTCATCTTGCGGGATTTCCACCGATGGGCGGTGGATCTGGTACAGGTCAATGTGGTCAGTTCCGAGTCGGCGCAGTGAATCCTCGCAGGCGCGCATCAGGTGGTAGCGGCTGTTGCCCTGGTCATTGGGTCCAGGCCCCATCACGCCGTGCGCCTTGGTCGCCAGGACGACCTGGTCACGCCGGCCGTTCTGCTTGAGCGCCTGGCCGACGATGCGCTCGCTCTCGCCCGCGTTATACACGTTGGCGGTGTCGATGAAGTTGATGCCGCCGTCGACCGCGGCGTCGACGATGCGGACCGAATCCTCTTCGGATGTCGGGTCGCCGAAGTTCATGGCTCCGAGACAAATCGGCGAAACCTGGACTCCGGTGCGGCCTAAGTTGCGATAGGTCACGGAATGCTCCTTGTGTTGCGTGCCTGCGGGGTTCGTCGCGCCAAGCCGTAGGCCGGGGCGCTAACAAAAGAACGCTCCATCTTGGCGCAACTGAGAGCCGAGGCGACGCCCTAGTAGTAGTCGGACGCGACAAGGCGTAGCCATCGTAGTGTTCTGCCATCAAGCTCACGCAGTGGCCGGTCGGCCGGTTGACTGCCGTGTCCAGAAGTCCTCTGGCGTCGGCCTGGGCGGAAGCCGAAGTGCTCGGCCATTGCCATTGCTTCGTAGAAGTTGCTCGCCAAGGCATCAGTCGTGTGTGCATCGCTGGCGAACGTGATCGCACGGCCGCCTTCCTCGGTCCACCACTGCGGGATCCATGGCCGCAGGGGGCCACCGATGTTCAGCTCCAGCGCCCTGCCGCTGGCAGCAAGGTCGCGCATCGTCTGCCGGAACGCGTCCTCAAAGATCCGGGGGTTGAACGGACCTTCCTGCTCAGCCGGCCAATAGCGCACCGCGTACTCGATGTGCGACAACACCTCGTACATGTCCGAGCCGGCGATCATTCGCCGCGCCTCTGCCAGATACTCCCAGATCACCCTTTCCGCCGGCCACTGCCGATACCAGGTGATCGGCTCGTAGCGGAGCGCGCCGGATTGATCCGAGATCGGCAGCGTATGCAGCGATCCATTCACACGGTCCAGTGCGGAGAGGTCGACGCGCTGCCGTGCCCTGGCTGCGTCGATGTGTGGCTGACCGAACTCGACACCGCAGAGAATGCGCAACTCCGGAAACTGCCGTCGACACCGCTCAACACTCTCCAAGTAGCCAGCCACGTCGAGCGGTTCTGGAATCAACAGGCCGTCATCGCCCACCAGAGGACGAAGATGATCGAGTAGATCCTCCGGGTCGATAACCCAGCCGGTGAGGTCGAGGTGCTCGGTGAAAGCCAGCGCCGGCAGACCAATCTTGAGCGCACGACGACACATTGCCTCCATCCTCCCGGCCGCAGCCGACCCCGGACCGCCAGTGTCCCAAGACCACTCACTGTGCACATGTCCGTCGCCAGTAAGAGCCATGTCTCGATCCTCCACCGGCGTATCGGGGCAGAGAAGCCGAGGCAGGTGGCGCGAATATCTGGGAAAGGGCTCGACGACTGCCACCGCAAGCTCGGCAGATGACGTCGATGCGTTAACTGGCTTCGTGATGCTAGGGAGCCGTGGCGAGTGCCATGAGGTGGGCGCTGGCGTCGACTATCTCTGCGAAGTTCTCGGTCAACTGGGCGCAGCGCAGCGCGCTGTTGAGGCTCGCGTCGGCGTCGTCATTCTCCGAACACGCCGCCGGCGCGTTCTGAGCACCTCCTGCACGCGCGCAGCGGCGCGACCCGGCGTCCCACATCATGCGGCGACTCCCGGGTGTACCGCAGCCGAACGGCAAACGAATGACTTGCGGGCAAGCTTGCTGCGGGCCGGCCATCTGGACCATTACGTTCAGGTGCGAACCGGCTGGTAGGCCTCGTACCGCTGTAGCCACTGTGCCCGGACCTGCGGCGGATGGGCATCTTGTACGCAGAACTCGTTGCCTTCCGGATCGGCCATCACTACCCAGGTCTGGTTGTCGCCTTGGCCAACATCGACGCGGGTGGCTCCCAGCCCTTCTAGGCGGGCAACCTCGGTGGACTGATGCTCGGGTCGCAGGTCGAGATGCAGGCGATTCTTGCTCGTCTTGGGCTCAGGCACCTTGATGAACAATAGGTCGGCCACCACGCAGTCTTCGCGACTACCTTCGGGTGGCTCGACAACCCACTCAGGATCTTCGTCTTGGCTGATCACCCAATCCAGTGCCTCTGCCCAGAACCTGGCCAGTCGTCCGGGATCTTGGGAATCGACGATCAAGGCACCGATACGCAGTCCCATGGCATCACCGTAGGCAAGGCGACCGCTGTCGTCGACAGGTTTGGCTGGGCCGATCATCTGCGGATATGAGTGACTGTTTTGTGCCGGCTGGACCGTAGCCCAAAAGGCCTACGGCTTGGTGATCCACGTTTCGCAGAAGGCCAGTACCGCTGAGCTGGCGAACACGTCAGTGTGCGGTCGTACCTCACCGATCGCAGCCGTCCCGTCGACGATGATGCTGGCGTCCAGGCACGGCACGATCGCGGCCGTCGTGCGGTACCCGTATGGGTTGGTCTCGGTCCAGATGCAGGTTTGCGGCTGCCGCCACACCAGCTCGATGGTGAGCACGGATTGACGGCACGCCACACGATGCTCCCCCTCGATCCGGGACTCGGTGAAGCCGCGACGGCTGCAGTGGTGCCCGCTCGAGTCCGTGATTGAGGAGCGGCTCCCAACGGCGGTTGAAGGTTGTCCAGAGCCACCGCGCGAGGGGTGGGTTGTCTGTGCAGATCGCGGCCGTGACGGGCGCCGAGGGACTGCTCGGTCCTGGATCGGCCCAGATCAGCAGTGAGGTACCGGATCCGTGTTCGGTGTATCGAGCACGCCACAGGCTGGCCACCGCCACGAGATCGTCTCCGCCCGGCCGGTAGAGCATGATCAGCGGGTTCTCGCCGGCGAAGACGACCAGAGGCCCTTCGGGGGTCACGATTCATGATCGCACGGGCCACCGCCAAGGTCCGTTGCGTCGCCGGTAGCCGCCGGTCCTCTGGGAGGGGCGGTGCCGCGAGCGGTCTGCGAAACGCGACGCTCGGCCGAGCGTTGCTTCGATATTCGCGGGCTTTGCGGCTGAGCTGGGCAATGAGTCAGTCGGGGACCCATAAGCGGCACACACCGTGCGGGCAGCAGAACAGGTTGAGAAGGCGTTGGCACTTTGGTGGGTCGCGGGTCAGACCGCGGGAATTCCCCAGAGGAGGTATGACATCGATCGCAGGACGATCCAGCCGCGGGCTCGCTCTGCAGGCACTTGTGCGGCCCGAACGAATGTGTTGAACGCGTCGGTCACGTCGGCGTCATGAGGGAGTTCGTCAAGGCGTTCCCAGAGCACCCGGGCGAAGTCGTACTCCGAGTCGCCCCTGAGCAGCAGTGGGTCCACAACGAGCCAGCGGGCGCGGTCGCTGGCGAGAACCTGTCGACAGTGGAGGTCGCCGTCGACTGCCAGCGCTGACCCCGGTTCTGAGGCTCGCTCCCTGGCGAGCTCGATCGCTACCTCCAGTTGGCTGCGCGGGGTGGGGCCGTCGATCGCATGCCAGTCCCGTTCGAAGTCTTGGATGTGACCGGCGGCGATCGCTGCCGTGGAACGCACTCGTCACGGACCGGGATTGCGAGGGTACTGAATGAGTTCGGCGATGACGAGGATGGCGACATCGAGCGGTTCCGACTGGAGAGATCGAGTGCTGTCGAGACGCTCCAGCAGCATGGCGCGCACCTGGTTGTCGACCTCAAAGAGCCGCACGGTGCCGCGTCCATCCCAAACTCGAAGTGCGTTCGCCTCCTGCGCGATGTCATCGCCAGGTGGGGAGAACCGCAGGACGTATCGCTGACGATCCCGCCGCACGGGAACTACGAAGGCATTTGCGCCGTGCCGAGGCTCCCCGTCGACGGCGAGACCCCATCTTCGGCACTGGGCGAGAACGAAGGATGGCAGCTCATCGAGCCAAGCACGGCCTGGCTGGTCGTGCCACCAGCGAGGCATTTGCCGGAAGGTTTCGGGAACGGTGATCACCGGCGGGTCAGAGGGTGCCGACCTGGACATGGGCCGAGCCAATCAGGCTTGACCCCGCGGCACCAACAGATTTCGAGCCGCTAGCGTGTCGTAACCCATGGTCGAACTGGGACGCTTGTGGTGCTGCGCTGCCGCCCAGGTTGAATATGTGTCAACCTGCTTACCAAACGCGGCTTGGCGATCGGTTAGAGACCCTGATCGGTGGGGGACGGCCTTCTTTTCGGGATCGCTGTCGTCATCGAGGACCCGGCCGCCGCTAGCCTCACCGCATGGAGCCGTTGGATTGGCCGCTGCCTGGGCTCAGACTACGGACCCCGGACTTGCTGCTGCGTCCGACGACCGAAGCCGACCTGCCGGCCGTCGCGGCTACGCTGTCGGCGGATGTCGCCACCGACCCGCGGTTACCTGGGTTTCCCGGGCTGGCCGAGCGCATTAGTCGCGCGATTGCGGCCTATCAGTCCTACTGGCAGTCGGTTGGAAACTGGTCGGTGGACAACTGGCGCTTGGACTTCGTCGTCGTGGCGGGCGAGCGGATCATCGGCGTGCAGTCGCTCGAAGGTGAGGACTTCCTGGTTCTGCGTACCGTCGACAGTGCCTCCCACCTCGCTCGAGGCGACCGCGGACGCGGCTGGGGGAAGCAAGCTCGGCGCGCCGTATTGGCGCTCGCCTTTGGACCACTTGCCGCCGAGTACGCCATCACATCCGCCTGGCACCACAACGCAGCCTCGCTCGGCGTCAGCCGCGCGCTCGGCTACAAACCGAACGGTGAGAGCCGCCATCGATCTGATACCGGTCCTGGCGCCGACACGATGGTGCACCTGCGGCTGTCACGTGCCGACTGGGAAGCCTCAGGCCAGGCCGAATCCATCGAGGTCAGCGGGTTCGAAAATTGCCGGCCCTTTTTCGGGCTGTAGACCTCGACAGTTGGGCGTCACTACAGCCGTCTGGTGCTTCATTGGTGCACCGGTTGCGGAAGGAACGTCCGAGGGCGGAAGGTTCACTGGGCGCGTTTGAGGAGACGCTGACCTGTGCGTCGAGCGCCGTGGATCGTCCAGAGCAGCGAGTACGATCTTCGGCGGCACCAGGTGGCTGAGCTCGAGGTCTTCGCCAGAGCCGTCTCTGCTTACCGAAACCGCTCGACGCCCGAAGGAAAGCGTTGGCGATCGCCGGGTTGCCCGGCGTATGGTGACCGAAACCGGAAGGCCCGGCCACTGATCCCAGGAGACGGCACGCAGATGCGAGCAGCACGCGCGAACACCGAGTTCTTCTGTAGCCACTCGAAGGGGATCATGCATGGCCGCCCGTTCGCTCAACCTGGGCATTCTCGCCCACGTCGACGCCGGTAAGACCACACTAACCGAGAGGCTCCTGCACCTCGCCGGAGTCATTGACGAGCCGGGGTCGGTCGACTCTGGTACCACCCAGACCGACGCGTTGGCGTTGGAACGCCGACGCGGCATCACCATCAAGGCCGCCGTGGTTGCGTTCCCGGTCGGTGACACCACGGTCAACGTGGTGGACACTCCCGGCCACCCGGACTTCATCTCCGAGGTCGAGCGGGTTCTCGCCGTGCTCGATGGCGCCGTGCTGGTGCTCTCAGCGGTCGAAGGCGTTCAGCCGCAGACCCGGATCCTGATGCGGGCCCTGCAGCGGCTCCACGTGCCCACTTTGATGTTCATCAACAAGATCGACCGGATGGGGGCGGACCCGAGGGCGGTGCTGGCCGCCGTCCGCACGCGGCTGTCGTCCGACGTGCTGGCCATGGGCTCAGTAACCGACCCGGGAAGCCGCGCCGCCCGCTTCCGGGCCTACGACGGACATGACGCCGCCTTCCGCGACCGGGAGGCGGCGGCGCTGGCCGAGCACGACAACAAGCTGCTCGCGGCATATGTCGAGGGGCGGCTTGGCTCCGCCGGTCAGAGGCGCGCGGCGCTGTCGGAACAGACCCGGGCCGGTGTGATGCACCCAGTGTTCGCCGGCTCGGCGGTGACAGGCGCCGGCGTCCTCGACCTCATGCGCGGGATTTCGACGCTGCTGCCAGAGGCCGACGGGGAGCCGGACGCCTCGCCGTCGGGTCGGGTATTCAAGATCGAGCGCGGGACCGGCGGGGAGAAGGTTGCCTACGTCCGGATGGTCGACGGCTCGGTACGCCCCCGACAACGGCTCGACCTGCCGTCGGGCAGGGTCGGAAAGGTGTCGGTCATCGAGGTGTTCGAGACAGGTCGGTGGATCCGCGCCGGTCGCGTGGTGGCGGGGCAGATCGGCCGGCTGCACGGGCTCGCCGAGGTCCGAGTCGGCGATACCTTCGGTCAGCCGGGCGGTGTCGAGGAGCACCTTTTCGTCCCGCCCACCCTTGAGGCGTCGGTGACCCCGGTACGGACCGACCAGGGCCCAGCCCTGCGCGCTGTGCTGGCGGAGCTGGCCGACCAGGACCCACTCATCGACGTCCGTACCGGTAACGACGGACTGCCCACGGTGTCGCTCTATGGACGGGTGCAGCAGGAGGTGCTCGAGTCGACTTTGGCCGAGGAGTACGGGATCGACGTCCTTTTCGCCGATGCCGGCGTGCTGCACGTCGAGCGCCCCCGGCGTCTGGGCGCGGCCGTGGCGCGACTCAACACAGACGCCAACCCGTACCAGGCCACCGTCGGCCTGCGAATCAGTCCAGGCACGCCGGGCTCGGGATTGCGGTTCGCTAACCGGGCGGCTGCCCGCGACATGCCGCTCTACCTCTACAAGAATGTGCAGGCGTTCACGGCCGCGATCGAAAGGCACGTCCGGCGCGCACTCGAACACGGCCTCCACGGATGGCGGGTGACCGATGCTCTGGTGACGCTGACCGAGGTTGGCTACAGCGTGGCCGACGGCCCACCGTCGCGGCGCGGGCCGACGAGCACCGCGTACGACTTCCGCCAGGTCACGCCAGTCGTGGTCGCCCAGGCGCTCCGGCGGGCCGGCACGCGCGTCTGCGAGCCGGTACTGCGGGTGCTGATCGAGGTGCCAACCTCTGACGCGGCCGCCGTACAGCAGCTGGTCACCCGCTGGGGTGCCCAGCTGACAGCGCTGACGGCGGTTGGTGACCTCACCCGGCTTGAGGCCCGCCTCGTGGCGGCCAGGCTGCACGAGCTGCAGCGCCAGCTGCCCGACCTCACCGGCGGAGAGGGCTCACTCGAGCCGCGGTTCGACGGCTACGAGCCCGTGCACGGACCACCGCCGACGCGGCTCGGGACCTAGTCGCACCCCTTCGACTCCCCGGCTGGGTTCGGAGATGTCTCCAGCAAAGTGGTGTGCGACAGGCCCGAGTGAGGCGCCCGCCTGACGTAGACGCGGTCACCGCGTGATGTCACCGCCCCCGACCTGCCCCGCTACCTCCGCACACGCGCTCGTCCTGGACGCCGAAGAGCGCGCGACACGCAAGAGGACACGACCGTCTCAGAACCCCCGGGTGTCGGCGGCAGCCCCGGAACGCATCCCACTTGTTGCGATGACACTGACCGACGCGCCCGTCAACTTCTCGTGCCGCCAGTTCGCGATGCGGAATCGATCCGAAAGGATTGGGTATCGAATCGTGTGGGCAATTCCTGCCCCACGCAGATCAAGTTCCGGTCCGGTGCAGCGAAGTGGAGTGGCGACATGGATGACATGGTGGCGTTCATCAGTGGTGGCGGATCGGGCATCGGGCAGGCAGCGGCGAAGCTGTTGGCCCGGCGCGGTGCCAGAGTCGCACTGGCAGGCCGGACTCCGGATCAACTCACCGAAGTGGCCGAAGCGATTGGCGGCGCTGGCGGCACCGCCATCACCGTGACCTGCGACGTGAGCGACGAGGACTCGGTACGTTCAGCGATTGCTACCACAGTGGAGACCTGGGGGCGGCTCGATGTTGTTGTGGCCAATGCCGGGGTCAATGGCACGTGGGCCGGGATCGAGGAGCTTGCCGTGGAGGAATTCCGTTCCACCCTCGATGTCAACCTGGTCGGCACCTTCACCACCATCAAGTACGCGGTTCCGCATCTGAGACGCCGAGGCGGCTCGGTCATCGTCACCTCCTCGGTGAACGGCACCCGGATCTTCTCCAATTCTGGAGCGTCGGCCTACTCCAGCAGCAAGGCGGGCCAGGTCGCTCTAGCCAAGATGTTGGCGGTGGAACTCGGGCCAGACAAGATCCGGGTAAATGTGATCTGTCCGGGGGCGATCAGTACCGAGATCGCCGACAACACCAACGCCGAGAATGATGACGTCAAAATCCCGGTCGAGTATCCCGAGGGCAACATTCCGCTCACCGGCGGGAAGCCGGGGTCGGCGGAGCAAGTTGGTGAGCTCATCGCATTCCTGGCCTCCGATGCGGCCAGTCACATCAGCGGCACCGAGATATGGATCGACGGTGCCCAATCCCTGCTCCAAGGCTGACGAGCGCGAGAGGATTCGGGCGGACGCAGACTTGCATCGGCCAGCCAGTTCCGCCCAACGCCAATGCGACCCCAACATCCCATGCCACCCCATGCGCAAGGACAGCGACGCGATCCGACTACCTGGGCCCGACCCGCAAGTAGCGCCAGCAGGCGACCGCGCATTGGGACAGTACGAAATCGGTCCCGCGGTTTGCTGTTGGGCGCTGATTCAGCGCGTTGCGGCCGACGGGCCAGGATGTATGCGTGGTCACGGTCGACGACGTCCGAGCGGTGCTCGCGCGGTTGCCGCGCAGCAGCGAGGTGCTGGTGCGCGATCGTGTGAAGTTCCGTGTCGGTCAGATCGTGTACGTCGCGTTCAGCCAGGACGAGACCGAGATCGGGTTCGCCTTCCCGAAGGAGGAACGCGCCGCACTGGTGGCGGCGCGGCCGGACGTGTTCTTCCTTCCGCGCGAGTCGGAGCTTCGCTTCCACTGGATTGAGGCGTGGCTCGATGCGCTCGACGCGGACGAGATGCGCGAGTTGGTGCTAGACGCGTGGCGGATGGTCGTGCCGCAGCGGGTTGCCCGAGAGGTGCTCGGCCCGCCAGCTGCGGGCCATGAGCCGGGTCGGATCGGGTAGCAATCACGCGCTAGGTCACGTCGGACTGGCCCGGTAGCCGAACCTAATGCGATATCAAGAACCTGGAAGTTCGACATCCTGTGAGGATCTACAGCGGAGGATTGTGTCCGATGGAGTATTCCCTGCTCGGCCCGACTGGTGTGAAGGTGTCGAAGATCTGCCTGGGCACTGCGACGTTCGGCGTCGCGCCGGACGCGCAGGAAGCCGGACGTGTGGTCGGTGCGGCGCTCGATCTCGGCATCAACTTCTTCGACACCGCCAACGTCTACGGGGCGACGCCGACGTTCGACCGGCCCGGCGCGCCAGCAGCCACTGAACGCGAACCCGCCGAGCAGATCCTCGGCCGGGCCCTCGTCGGCCGACGCGACGACGTGGTGATCGCGACCAAGTCCGGTGAACGTCGGTTCGACCCGGCAGCTGGACTGTCGCGCCGCTACATCATCCGCCAGGTCGACCACAGCTTGCGCCGGCTCGGCACCGACTACATCGACGTCTACTACGCGCACTTCCCGGACCCCGACACCCCGCTGGAGCAGACCCTCGTGGTCTACGACGATCTGGTGCGGCAAGGAAAGCTGCGCTACGTGGCCCTGTCCAACCATCCGGCCTGGCAGGTCACCCAGGCGCTGTGGATCGCAGATGACCGCCACCTGGCCGCCGCGCCGGTCTGCGCGCAGGTCAAGTACAACCTCATCGACCGCGCCGCCGAAGACGAGCTCGCCCCAGCCTGTCAGCAGTTCGGGCTGTCTATCGTGCCGTTCGGCCCGCTGCACGGCGGGCTGCTGGCCGGCATCCAGGTCGAGGAACGGGAGTTCTCCGGTGACAAGAGATTCGGTGGGTCCGGGTTCACGGACACCGAGCTGGAGATCGGCCGTGCTGTCGAGCGACTGAGCCGGGATTGGGGCTTGCAGCCGTACCAGGTGTCGCTGGCCTGGCTACTCTCCCGCCCGGCGGTCGCCTCGGCCATCGTCGGCGCGGAAACTGAAGTGGAGGTCACCGCCAACGCCACCGCGCCCGACGTCACCTTGGACCAGGCCCAGCTCGACGCTCTGACGGCACTGCCAGCCGGCAAGGACAGCTGAACGAGACACCACCGGCTGATGAATACCAAGCCTCAGCCGGACCGGCCGTCGACTAAGAGCCGTCGAGGAGCCGAGTTTCGCGTCACTACCCGTCGGCCGGCATCGCGGGTGATCGGCAGCAGTTTGCAGATAGGCCGGCCATCCAAGCGGCGAGGCATCTCTCGGCGACGGGTCACCGGGGCATGGCTCGGATCAGCGCTGTGATGTCTGGTGACATCCTGGGTCCGTGCTGGGGGTCAAGCGGGCCAATCTGGCGGACCTGGAGCGGCTGCTTGCGATCGCGTCCGCACGCCGCAGGGCTTACGCCGATTACCAGCCAAGGTTTTGGCGCCCAGCCCCTGACGCCATGGACCGCCAACGCGAGTACTTCACCTCCATCCTGGACGACGATAAAACCCTCGTCCTGACAGCCACAGAAGACGACGCTGACTTGCGCGGGTTCGCCATCGGCCGCCTCGTTCCGGCTCCGCCGGTCTACGATCCTGGAGGAGTTAGCTGCGTGGTTGACGATTTCGCAGTTGCCGAACCCGAGGAGTGGCTGACCATTGGGCCTCTTCTACTCGATGCCCTCCGCAGTTGGGCAGCCAGCCGCGTCGCCGCCCAGATGATCGTCGTGACCGCTCATCTCGACGAGCCGAAGAGGGCCGCACTCCAGAGCCGCGGCTTTACCCTCGCGTCAGAGTGGTGGGTCCGATCGGTCGACTAGACCCTTGATCGAACGTTGACGCTCGCCGACCGCCCGAACGCCTCATCAAACCCTGCGACCATGCAGCACAGTCTTGTCGTCGACTGTGCCGTAGGCCGACCGTTTAGCGGCACAGTGAGCGGAACTGCCTCGCATTGTCGAAGTCACCTCGTCCACTGCCGCCGGTAAAGGTCGCGGAGCAACGCGATCTCAGCTCCGTGGTGTATCTGCTCGTCCAGCAGGATGGTCATCACCTCACCCGCGGTCCTGCTGCCGCCCAAGTGGCTTGGGCGGGGTTCGAGCAGGGCACTGTCCGACGCCGACGCCAACCAAGCCGTCACGGGGCGGCAACTGTTCTCCCACTCCGCGATGACCTCCTCCGCCGTCCCATGAACCGGCAGGTCTGGAAAGTTGCGCAGACCGGGCCCAAAGGCGTGCTCCATATAGATCTCGTTATCGCCGATCAGGTGGACAAACCGCCAACCAATGGTCGTCACCGGATGGGGGCGTGGTGGGTCGACGTCGTACGGATAGGTCCAACCACCGGGGTGGGCCGCGTCAGGTACCAGGTTCCACGAATCTTCCACCGGTTCCCACAGCAGCTCTTCGTCCGCCAGACCACGACATCGCGCGGCAAGGCGCTCGCCCGATCTGAGCCACAGCCGCTCGAGCAGAATCACGGTGTTACGCGCGTTCACCTTGTGATCGGAATCCATCGTCGTGATGTTAGGCGGCTACGGCGCTAGCGTCACGCGATACCCGGCCCTGATTTGCAACTGCTCAACTCGCCTAGCGGCACGCACGACCGACGCGCTGCGGATGACGATTCCAGTACCAGGCGCCGCATCATCGCCCAATCTGGCGAGAGTCGGATACGGACGAACAAGCGGGGCGCCTCTTCCATAGGTCGAAGGTCTAGCGACATATGTCGTCGTCGCCTCTGCCGACCTGGGCTCGGCGGCAGGCGAGAAGGCTGTAAGAGTTCGGGAGTTGCCCCTTCCACGCTGCGGCCTCTACCTTGCCGGGACGCCAAAAGGGTTCGGGATGCTCGATGAGCGTCACTAGGCCAAGCCCAACCTCGGCAACGGCCGTGACGATTTCACCGAGCGTCCATTGCCACTCCAGAGCGCCGCCACCTGGGAAGGTGTCGTTTACGTGTGATCGGCTGAAGTAACTCCGGTCAGGCCGGATTGAGGTCATCTCTGGGTCCCAGCTGTAGAGCGGAACCATTGGATGGGCCTCGTGGACGAACAGGTGCCCTCCCGGGTTCAGCAGCCGCGCCACGTCGCTAGCCCAAGCGCGAAGGTCGGGCATCCAGACCAGTGCGCCTTTGCCGGTGTAAACCAAATCAGCGCAGCCGTCCACCAGCGGCGTCGGTGGCAGCGCGGCAACGACGTAGTGGCATGGCATCGCCAGTTCGCGGGCTCGACGGGCGGCGGCTGATATAGCCACGGTGCTGTAATCGAGCCCGATCACGCGTCGCGCACCGGCGCTGGCGAGCGCGATGTCATCGAGTCCGTGCCCGCTTTGCAGATGCACGACCACTGGCCCTTGGGACAGAATCGGCCCCAGCACCGCCAACTCGGGGTCCGTCAGCGTCTGGCCGGTCCTCGCTTCTTCCAGGAGCCGGTCGTACTCACGCACATACTTCTCCGACGCGGTCTCCCAGACAGCGCGGTTCGCCCGTAGCGGGCCGTCCGCGGACACCACGAGCATTACTATCGCATGACGAACGGCTCATCCTGAGCGGGACAGCGGGCGATCCCGGCCACTCGGCGGCATCGCGGATCTCCATTTCGGCATTCTGACAGTTGTGCCAGGCCGATTACTGCCAACCCTTGGTGGGTTCAGGCCATGGACATGAACCTGCCCGAGGCTTCGGCATTCTCGTCCTCAAGCGATAGATCTCCACGGAGTTCTCCTCAGTAAACCGGTTGCCGCGTACCCTCACCGCATGCTGTCCGCAGTTCGCAAGTCCGTCTCCTGTCTCGCTCTTGCGCTCGGACTCGCGATATGTGCCGCCTGCGGTGAAAGCATGGTGACGACCTCTGCTCCAGATGGCACCAGGTACATCCAGACTTGGACCAAAAGCTACGGTTTGACCACGTGCGGGGACTGGAACGATGCGATGACCGACTCCCAGCAATGGGTGACGGCGGCCGACATCTTGACCGGCGCCCGAAAGAAGTGGGACGGTGTCGAAGATTTTCCAGCTGACTCTTTGATTACCCGGTTTCAGCGCGAGATTACCGAAGCATGCTCTGTGGACGACGATCACCAGCTCCCCGAGATTGCCGTAGGCACATACCTGATCGGCCGCGACCGGTACTCTCCGTAACCTCATTGTTCGAGGTCCTCGTGTGCACCGATCAACGCCATCAAACGCGGATGTGAGCGCATCTAAGGTCCCGCACAGCGAAACGTTTGGGCGTCTCATGTGGCCTTGCTAGAGGAGTCTGGCCCGGCTCGGCGCGATGGAGCGATTGCTAGTGCCCGAAGACGTCCGAGTCGGTGGCTTGATTCTCGCCGCGATCCAACCTGGTGATCGCATCCATGTCGGCGTCCGTCAACTCGAAATCGAAGACGTCGAAGTTCTCCGCCATCCGGTCCGGATTGCCGGACTTCGGGATCGGCACGACCCCGAGCTGAACGTGCCAACGCAGGATGACCTGCGCCACCGACTTGCCGTGGTTGCTGGCAATCTCGTTGATCACCGGATCAGAGCGGAGATCACTGCTGGCACCGATTGGACTATAGGACTCGGTCACGATCTGGTGTTCGGCGTGGAAGGCACGGCTGGCCTGGCGGGTCGTATAGGGGTTCAGCTGTATCTGGTTGACATCGGGCACGATGCCTGTCTCGTCCAGCACCCGCTGCAGATGAGCTGGCTTGAAGTTGGACGTGCCGATCGCGCGGATTGCGCCGGAGTCCAGCAGCTCGCCGAGTCCGCGAACCGCATCGACGTAGTGGTCCTGATCCGGATTCGGCCAATGCACGAGCAACAGGTCGAGATAGTCCAGACCGAGTCGATCGAGACTTGCGTCGTGGGCCCGCTGTACTCCGGCGACGCTGTGCCAATGTCGGTTGAACTTGCTGGTGACGAACAGCTCAGCCCGATCGATGCCTGACTCGCGAATCCCACGGCCGACGCCGTCCTCGTTGTGGTAGTTCTCCGCCGTGTCGATCAGCCGATAGCCCGTCTCGATCGCCGTGCGCACCGCCGTTGCGGCCTCGGCCCCCTGCAGCGGTGACGTGCCGAAACCGAGAACGGGAATCGCCGAGCCATGGATCAACTGCACGGTCGGGGCCAGCTGCGTGGGCATGAGATCTCCTCAGCATGTCGACGTGACTCCAACTCAGCACGCCGGCGGAGTCCTTCCCGTCCACCCTATGGAGGGTGGCTACTAGCCCGGCAGCCGGTAGTGACCTTCATCCACGCTGATCACCAGGCCATCGGTGATCAGCGACGCCAGAGCGCGGGCACGCTGGGCGGCGTCAGGCCAGTGCTCCTGAAGGTCTCGAAGGGAGATTGGCTCGTCGGCGGCCCTGAACACGGCGAGCAGCGCGCCGCGGCACTGCCGGTCGGTACCTTCGTAGCTTTGGTTGCCGCGACGCCGATCGGTGGCAGATGTCCGATGGCCGTTGCGTCGCCACCTGCAGAGATCGCTTACTGGACAGGACGCGCATCGCGGCGCCCGAGCCGTGCAGACGAGTGCGCCAAGCTCCATGGACGCGACGGCCCATCGAGCCGCGCGCTTTCCTTGCGGCGGCAAGAATTCGCGCGCTTGCGCGCGCTCGGTTGCCGTCACTGTCGGAGGAGGGAGTGCCAACCCCGCTGAGATGCGGCTCAGCACGCGACGCACGTTTGTGTCGAGCACGACCTCACGCCGGGAATAGGCAAAGGTGGAGATGGCGGCGGCGGTGTATTCACCGATGCCGGGAAGCCGCAGCAACTCCTCCTTTCCAGCGGGAACGTTGCCGTTGTGCTGACTCGTGATCACCGAAGCGGCGGCGTGCAACCGCAACGCTCGGCGGGGGTAGCCGAGCCGGCCCCACGCCCGTACGGCCTCGCCGGCTGGTGCGGCGGCCAGTGCGGACGGCGTTGGCCAGCGGTCAACCCAAAGTCGCCACGGTTCGCAGACGCGTGCCACGGGAGTCTGCTGCAGCATGAATTCGCTGACCATCACCTGCCATGGGGTCGCCTCCGTTCGTCGCCACGGAAGATCACGGGCGTTGGTCCGGTACCACTGGAGCACCCGGCGGACGACTTGGCGGCGCTCGTCGGCAGGGAGCGGACCAGCGGCCGCCATCTCAGAGGCCTGCACGTACGCCACGGTAGCGGCACGGCGGCGAGCCTTACGCACCCTGCGAACCGCCCTGCCTAACCTCAGCCGTGTGAGCTCCGCGCTGCATCCCGTCGGGCCCCAGCCGACAAGGACCTACTGGCTGCGCCGCCTCGCGATCGTTGGATTAGGGCTGGCTGTGCTGAGCGCAGTGGTTGCTGTCATGCTCAACGCCGCGAGCTCTACAGCCGTCTCGGCCAATCCATCTCCGGCATTGCCGAGTGTCACGGACTCTGACTCCACCGGCTCGAGCCCGGCCACATCGGTGCCGTCGGCGCTGTTGAACAGGTCGGCTACGCCCTCGGCGACTTCGGCGACGCGCGCCCCGACCACGGCGCCGCCAGCAGAGTGCGAGCCGTCGGACATCGCAGTCAGCGTGGCGGGAGATCAGAGCCTGCGACTCGGCGAGCCAGCCACCTTCGCCCTGTCCTTGGTCAACGGCGGCAGGCAACGCTGCGTCATCGCGATAGACGCGAAGAATTTCGAAGTCAAGATCTATTCCGGGCGTGACCGGATCTGGAGCACCCGGCACTGCGCCAGAATTGTGCCCCCGATCAGCACGACGCTGAGGCCCGACCAAGCCCTGGACTGGCAACTGACCTGGGACGGTCAGCGATCGCGAGCCGAATGCAAGCGAGACTCGGAGCCACTCGGTTCGGGCACGTACATCATTACCGCGCATTTTGCTGACACCAAGCCTGTCCGGCTGCGCATGGTGATGTCGTAACTGAAGCGGCGAATCACTCCAGGCGCTCGGTGTAGGCCGATTCCGCGAGGCGCACCAGGCCGTCGCGGATCACCCGCGCCCTGCCCTCGCCGACGCCGTCCACCGCTTGCAGGTCGGCGGTGGTGGCACCGAACAGCGTCTGCAGGTCCCCGAAGTGCTCGATCAGCCGAGCGCTGAGTTGAGGTGAGAGCCGCTTGATCTGCGCCACCTGGCGATAACCACGAGCGCTGATCCGAGTGTCGAGGTGGGTGGCGTGGTTGAACCCCAAAGCTCGGGCCACGGCGAGCGGCTCAAGCAACTCCGCCTCGCTGAGTCCATGCAGGCCATCCAGGCTGAAGCTGGCGGCCTGATCGATCGGCTCATAGTCCTTCTCGATCAAGGCACGGAGCAGCTCCAGTCCGGCGTTCAGTTCGAAAAGCTGCAAGGCCAGCAGACGCCCGTCCGTACCAAGCTCAGCCACATAGCCGCTCAGCTCGAGATCCAGCCGACGCACCATCTCCAGTCGCTGCGCCAGGAGGACGAGATCCTTGACCGTCACTTGATCTTGAACTTCGAGGGAGGACAACCTATTCGTCACCTCGGTCAGCCGCACCCGGTACCGCTCGAAGGTCTGCAGGGCCTGGTTCGCCCTCGACAAGATCTGTTCGGAGCGCTCCACCTGGTGACGGCTGTGGTCGAGATACAGCGAGATGGTCGACATCGACGCCGAAATCGAGACGACCGGCATTCCGGACTGGCGGGCGACCCGGTCCGCCGTCCGGTGCCGCGTACCGGTTTCCACGGTGTCGATCGCCGGGTCGGGCATCAGCTGGACGCCCGCGGCGAGGATCCGGTCGGTGGCGAGGTCGACGATGATCGCGCCATCCATCTTCGCCAGTTCACGAAGTGCCGTGGGGGTGTAGGGCACGTCGAGGGGAAAGCCGCCGGTGGAGATGTGGCTGATAACGCGGTTCTGTCCGAGGACGATCAGGCCGCCGGTACGGCCGCGGAGGATGCGCTCGAAGCCTTCGCGGAGCTGAGTGCCCGGCGCCATCCGTGCGACGTAATCGAGTAGGCGGCGCCGCGGATCCGTCTCGTGCGCCCCCATTGATCTTCCCCTGCGTCGATTCCCCGCTCCGCGGCCTCGCCGCATCATACGGGCACCGAGCGCATGCCCTGCCCGGATTCTCAGAGCCTCGCTCCGCATCCCGCGATACGGCTCAGCCCGTTGGACTCGTCTCTCCCGGCCGGGCGACGATGGAGAGCGTCTGTAAGGCACAGTTCAGCGTCGGAGCGGCATGGACCCGCAAGCCACGTCGCACGGTGGTCATCCGGTCCCGGGCGTCTCGGGTCTCGGCGGGGATGATCGCTTCCGTGAATCCGAGCCGCTCCGCCTCCGCCAGCCGGCGCTCGGTGCTGGGAATCCGGCGAAGCTCGCCTGCCAGTCCCACTTCACCGATGGCCACCACGCGCTGAGTGACGCGAATATCACGCTGAGCTGATCCGATGGCGATGGCCGCGGCTAAATCGGCGGACGGATCGACCACTCTTGCCCCGCCGACCGTGGAGAGGTAGACGTCGGAGTTGTACATCGTCAGGGCGCAGCGCCGCTCGAGGACCGCAAGCACCATCGCCATCCGACCGGAATCGACCCCGTGCATGACCCGGCGAGGTTGCGGCAGGACTGTCGTCGCTACCAACGCCTGCAACTCGGCCAGGAGGGGTCGGCGTCCTTCGAGTGTGACCGTGACACATGTCCCAGGCACAGCCTCGGAGTGCCGGGAGGTGAATAGTCCGGAGGGATCGGGGACCTCGACGATGCCCGAGTCGGCCATCTCGAAGCAGCCCACCTCGTCGGCCGGGCCAAACCGGTTCTTCGTGGCCCGCACCATGCGGAAACCGGAGTGTCGATCACCCTCGAACGCGAGCACGACGTCGACCAGGTGCTCGAGCAGCCGGGGCCCAGCGATTCCGCCGTCCTTGGTCACGTGACCGACGATGATCACGGCCATGCCTCGGCGTTTCGCGACCCGAACCAGGGCGCCCGTCACCTCCCGGACCTGGGTCACGCCGCCCGGCGAGCCATCGGCTTCGGCGGTACTGATGGTCTGTACGGAGTCGACCACCAGCAGCGATGGCGCCACTTCCTCGATGTGGCCCAGCACTGTCCCGAGGTCGTTCTCGGCCGCCAGCAGCAACTGGTCGGCCAGCGCACCGGTTCGTCCCGCACGGAGTCGGACCTGCGCGGGAGATTCTTCCCCGGCCACATACAGCGTCGTACGGCCCGCCCTGGCCCAGCGGGCGGCGACCTCCAGCAGCAGCGTCGACTTGCCCACTCCCGGCTCACCAGCGAGCAGCACGACGGCGCCGGGAACGATCCCGTCACCGAGCACCCTGTCCAGTTCCGGTACGCCGGTCAGCATGCGCTTGGCCTGATCGACATTGACCCGGCCGATGGGCAGCGCTTTGCTGCTGGGAACCGTCGGTGCCAGGGAGGCGAGCTTCGGTGCACCCGTCTCGACCACACTGCCCCAGGCCTGGCATTCGCCACACCGGCCCACCCAGCGGGTGGTCGTCCAGCCGCATTCGGTGCACTTGAGGGAACGTCGGGTCGCGGTCGAGGCCATGCCGAGGACGTTAAACCGGCCCGCCGACAGTCGGTTCGGCTCAGCGAGGCAGCGTGTCGGCGATCATCAGGACCCGATCATTGGCGTCCGGTTCGCCAACGGTGATGCGGATACCGTCCCCACGATCGCCGGCCACAAAGGGCCGGACAGCCAGCCCACCCGCCGTGAATGCTTCGGTGTACGCGATGGTCCGCGGGCCGGCCGACAGCCAGACGAAGTTCCCTTGCGCGTCGGGCACGTCGAAGCCACGATCGACAAGGCCCTGGGCCAGGTCCCCTCGCGCCTTCACCAGCTCAGCCACCCGAACCATCAACTGGTCCTCTGCGGCCAATGACGCGACGGCGGCGGCCTGAGCCACTCGGGAAACGCCGAACGGCAGTGAGGCGGCTCGCACGGCCCCAGCCAGCCCCGGTTCGGTGATGCCGTAGCCGATCCGAAAGCCCGCCAAGCCGTAGGCCTTGGAGAACGTGCGAAGCACGGCGACGTTCGAGCGATCGCTCAGCACTTCCAGACCCCGAACCGCTGAAGGATTGGTGATGAACTCCACGTACGCCTCGTCCAGCACCACAAGGACGTCCTCCGGTACGGAGTCGAGGAAGTCGATCACCGCATCATGGGGCAACGCCGGACCGGTCGGGTTGTTGGGTGTGCACAGCAGGATCACCCTGGTCGCCCGGCGGACCTCGGCCCGCATCGCAGCAAGATCATGGACCGCGCCCGGTGCGAGCGGCACGGGCACCGGGGTGGCGCCGGTGAGCTGCACCGCGATCGGATAGGCCTCGAAGCTCCGCCAGGCGAAGATCACCTCATCGCCAGGTTCGCAGACCGCCTGCAACAGCGCATAAAGCACCGCTACCGAACCTGCACCGAAAGCCAACTGTGATTGATCGACGCCCAACCGGGCCGCGACGACCTCGGTGACGGCGGTGTTCGCCATGTCGGGATAACGGTTCATCTGGGCGCAGGCTTGAGCAGTTGCCGCGAGCACCCCGGGTAGCGGCGGATACGGGTTCTCATTGCTGGACAGCTTGTGTGCGGGGGCGCCGGAGCCAGCCGGCTTACCGGGCACGTAACGGGGCAACCCGGCGAGCGCCGGTCGCACCCGTACGGTCACAGAGTGACCTCACCGCGGGGGGTGCTGAACACCGCTGCGACCAGCCCCGGACGCCCGTTCGGCTGAGTCCAGTCGACGTCGACGTCACGCAACACCATCTCGAAGCGGCCGCCGAGCCAGTCGTTGATCCGGCGACGATCGCCGGCCAGCACAATCTTCAGGAGCTCGATTTGATGTCCATTGGCCGACGGATGGATCGCCGGGTCGCTGAGCCATCGCACGAAGAACGGAAGCTGCGGGTCGACCTGCAGGTCCTTGACGCCGAGCTGCTGCCATTCCAACGTCGTGCCATCGGGCAGATGACGATGGCCGTCGACCGGAGGCCGTCCGATCCGTTGCTCGATCGGACCAAGATCATCAACCGCGACCACCCAGCCCAACCAGCCGCCACCGGCCTCGGACCGCGCCCGCACAGCCTGTCCGAACGGTGCCTTGTCGGCCGCCGGGTGATCAAGGACCTCGACCACTTCGAGGTAGTGCCCAGCAGTGAGCGGCAGGATCGCATTGC
The DNA here is from genome assembly GCA_963808495.1 of uncultured Actinomycetota bacterium. Classification (GTDB taxonomy): domain Bacteria; phylum Actinomycetota; class Actinomycetes; order Propionibacteriales; family Propionibacteriaceae; genus Microlunatus. Next base: position 416,439 of record CAWEGC010000010.1, on the reverse strand, counting down.
GGGTGCCGAAGCGCGGATGGAAGCCGCCGTCGAGAAAAGTTGCACCGAGGTCCTCGCCGAGCCGCCTGGTCGTCTCGGCTAAGCCATCGGGCCCAGCCGCAAATGACAGGTGGTCCAAACGCATGGGCTCATTGTGGCCCGAAGGAACTCGACGGACTGCGATGGGGTCAGTGAGGACCGAGTGAGGTTCTACGGGCCGGAGCGGGATCGGCGGGATGTCGCATCAGGGCGCCAGGCCGGGCCTCGAAGTCAGCACACATCCGGGCCAAGATCGCGTACGCGCGCTTGCCCATCAGTGCGATCAGCTCGACCCGGTTGCTGCGGTAGACCGGGATCCGGCCATGGTGGGCATCGGGATTGCCGGTGCAATACCAGTCGAGGTCGTGCCCCCCAGGTCCCCAGGCCTCCCGGGTGTACTCACCGATGGTGACCTCGGTGTAGGTGGTCTCGTCGGAGCGAGTCACCGTACGGAATTGGCGGCGGATCGGCAGTTGCCAACAGACATCCGGCTTGGTCTCGACGTAGTGGCGGCCCTGCCGAAGAGCGAGCAAGTGCAGCGCGCAGCCAGCGCCGGCCGGGAATCCCGGGCGGTTGAGAAAGATGCACGCGCCGTCCACCACGCGGGTCTTGCGACCGGGTGGTTCCCCCGCCCCAACCGTGTCCACCGACTCCGTCTCCACCCAGCCGCCGGCGGTCGCCTCAGGTTTGTGCTGCCACAAGTCATCCGTCAATTGCCGGACGGCCCGGCGTACTCGCTTCTCGTCGTCGCCGTCGGCGAAGTGCGCGCCCAGGGTGCAGCATCCGTCGTTCGGGCGATCGGCGTAGATACCCGCGCAGCCGCGGCCGAAAATGCAGGTCCAGTGCGATGTCAGCCAGGTGAGGTCACATCGGAAGACTTGATCAGCGTCGGCCGGATCGACGAACTCCACGAAGGCCCTGGGAAAGGGCAGCCGGACTTCGGGCACGGGCTGCAGCCTACGCTCAGCGCCCTCGCGCCGGTCGGAAGCGAGCTGACAAATCGTCCTGCGCCTCAAGCCGAGCCCAGACGTGGCACAGGCCCGGCGGGCGCTCACCGGCTCAGCCTGCCAGCTTCACGGTTTCTGCCTCGGGCACCCTTTCGTCGGCCGGGGCACCCTCCGGAGACGGTGCCTCGGCAGTGGAAATGGTGCCGGAGCGGATCAGCCAAGCCTTCGATGCCGCCCGGAGCTGCCCAGCTACGCTGAGGGAGTGCCGACGCCAAGCCCCGATGCGCCTGCGGAGGCGCGGTCGGCCGCCTCCCAGCCGGTTTTCGTGCCACCGGCCAAGGTCGGATTGTCCACGTCGTCGGTATATCCGGAAAGCACCTCCAGCGCGTTCGAGCTGGCGCGCCGGTTGGGCTACGACGGGGTGGAGCTGATGGTCGGGCTCGACCCGGTGGCGGCAGACATCGATGCCGTGGAGAAGCTGCGGGATTACCACAGTGTTCCGGTGCTATCGATTCACTCGCCGTGCCTGTTGATCACTCAGCGGGTGTGGGGAACCGATCCGTGGGCCAAGCTCGAGCGCTCCGCGGAGGCGGCTCAACGCCTGGAAGCGGACATCGTCGTGGTGCATCCACCCTTTCGCTGGCAGCGCGACTACGCCCGAGGGTTCGTCGAGGGGATCCGCCGGCTCAACGAGGAGACCGGGGTTACGTTCTGTGTCGAAAACATGTACCCGTGGCGCACCCCGTACGGAGAGTTGATGGCGTACTTGCCAGGCTGGGATCCGACCGACCGCGACTATGCCGATCTGACCCTCGACGTGTCGCACGCGTCGACGTCGAATCAGCAGTCTTTGGCGTTGGCGCAAGCCTGGGGTGAGCGGTTGCGGCACGTTCATCTCACCGACGGGACCGGGTCGGTCAAGGATGAACATCTGGTGCCTGGCCGCGGCGACCAGCATGCCGGGCTGCTGCTCAACTACCTGGCGGAGCAACGCTTCGAAGGGCACATCGTCGTAGAGATCAACTCCCGGAGGAGTGACACGCGGGCGTCCCGTGAAGCCGACCTGGCGGAATCCTTGGCGTTCACCCGGTTGCACCTCGCGGCTCCCGCTCACACGGCGTATGCGGTCGACGCCGGCGGCGTGGCCAGCGTCCTGTAGATGCTGCGTCGAGCGCTGCTTGCTGTCGCTCGCAGCAACACGATCAAGAAAGTGACCACCCGCGCCCCGGTCGCCCGTCACGTGGTGCAGCGGTTCGTGCCGGGGGAGACCGGCGACGATGCGGTCGTGGCCACCGGGCAGCTGGTCGGTGCGGGACTTTCGGTCAGCCTTGATCATCTGGGCGAGGACACCACGACCAGGCAGCAGGCTGACGCGATCGTCTTCGCCTATCTGGATGTGCTCAACCGGCTGGGTAGCGCCGGCCTGACCGCAGCGACCGAAGTGTCGGTCAAGCTGTCTGCGCTCGGCCAGGCACTGGCGGACGGAGACAAGATCGCTTTGGCAAACGCCGCGCAGATCTGTAGCGCAGCCCGCGCTGCTGGCACGACGGTGACCGTGGACATGGAGGACCACACGAGCACCGACTCCACCCTCGAGGTGGTATCCGAGCTGCGCAAGGAGTTCCCCGGCACCGGTGCCGTGCTGCAGGCCTACCTGTACCGCACCGAAGGGGACTGTCGTGATCTTGCTTACGCCGGCTCGCGGGTGAGGTTGTGCAAGGGTGCCTACGCCGAGCCGGAGAGCGTCGCGTTCCATGATCGTGACGAGATCAACCTCTCCTATGTGCGGTGCCTGAAGATCTTGATGGCCGGCGAAGGCTATCCGATGCTGGCCACCCACGACCCGCGCTTGATCGAGATCGGGCAGTGGCTGGCGGCGGATCGTGGACGAGGGCTGGACTCGTACGAGTTCCAGATGCTCTACGGCATCCGCCCGACCGAGCAGCGGCGGCTGGCCGATCTGGGCCATCGGGTGCGGGTCTACGTGCCGTACGGCAGCGACTGGTACGGCTACCTCGTCCGGCGCCTCGCTGAGCGCCCCGCCAACCTGGCCTTCTTCGCCCGCTCGCTGATCAGCAAGGGCTGACTGCCGATCCTGACACCTCGTCAACGCCCCGCCATTCCGACTTCGAGCCCCGCAGGACTTCGTCGAGCCCTGAGGAACGGGCTCAAGGAGTGCCGACGGGGCTCAAAGTCGAGTCATGCATTGGAGGTCTCAAACCTCAGAGCCAGGAGACGCGGGGGGCCAGTACGGCGTACCCGACGAAGGCGGCAATGTCGAGCACCGTGTGCGCGACGACCAGAGGGCCGATCCGCCTCCAGCGAACGTAGATCAGGCCGAAGATCACGCCCATGATCAGATTTCCCAACAGACCACCGAATCCCTGATAGAGGTGGTAGGCCCCTCGGACGGCAGCACTTGCGGCGATCACGACCGGAAGACGCCACCCGAGTTGGCCGAATCGGGTGAACAGGTAGCCGATCATGATCACCTCTTCGACGACGGCGTTCTGGGCCGCCGACAAGATCAACACCGGGATCGTCCACCAATTGTCACCAAGCCCGGACGCTTCCACATTCGTGTTCCAACCCAGCCCTCGGGCGCCGGCGTACAGGGCCAAGCCAGGCAGGCCGATCGCCACGGCAAGAAGCAACCCGCGACTGCCGTCGAACCCAGGACGCCGAAGATCAAAACCGATCCGCTCACCGGCCGGCGGATCAGTCAGCTGTAGCAGGTACAGCGCCAACAGAGCTGGAACCAGCGCGAACGCGATACCGACGAGTTGGTAAGTGAGATCCAACCATGGTCGGTCGGGGGTCGCGGACGGGTTCAGCGTCGAGGTTTGCTGAGCGAGCGGCACGTCGCGGGTGAGGCGTTCGACGATCCGCAGGAGCGAGTAGATCGCCGACTGGCCGAGCGATACGCCCAGCACGAGCAAGATCTCCCAGGTCGTCCGGCGCCGGTCGATACCCGAGCCGAGCGCGACCTCATCCACGGCGCCTATCATCCACGCATCGGTAACGAACCAGGCCGCTCGCAGTCGAGGATTTAGGCTGGCCGCATGCGGATCGGAGTTTTCGGAGCCACCGGACAAGTCGGTTCGGTGATGCGCGCTCTGCTGGACCAGCGCGACTTCCCGGTCACCGACATCCGCTACTTCGCCTCGGCCCGCTCGGCTGGGACGACACTGCCCTGGCGGGGAGACGACGTTCTGGTCGAGGACACCGAAGGTGCAGACCTCGAAGGGCTGGACCTGGCCCTGTTCTCCAACGGCAAGCCCGCGTCGCTGGCCATCGCGCCGCGGGTTGCGGCGACCGGTGCGGTCGTGGTTGACAACTCCTCGGCCTGGCGAATGGATCCCGATGTCCCGCTGGTCGTCGCTGAGGTCAACCCCGAGGACGCGCGCCGCCCGTCGAAGGGCATTATCGCCAATCCCAATTGCACGACGATGGCCGCGATGCCGGTGCTCGCGCCCCTGCACCGGGTGGCCGGGCTGGTGCGGCTTCAGGTGGCGACGTATCAAGCGGTCTCGGGCTCGGGCGGTGCAGGAGTCGCCGAGCTCGACTCCCAGGTAAAGGCCGTCGTCGACTCGGCGGCCGGCCTGACCCACGATGGCCGCGCGGTGCTCCTGCCCGCGCCGCAGAAGTACACCAAGCCGATCGCCTACAACGTGTTGCCACTGGCCGGCTCGATCGTCGATGACGGTTGGGGTGAGACCGATGAGGAGCAGAAGCTCCGCAACGAGTCGCGGAAGATCCTGCACATTCCCGACCTCCTTGTGGCAGGCACCTGCGTCCGGGTCCCGGTCTTCACTGGCCACTCGCTCGCCATCCACGCGGAATTCGCCGACGACCTCAGTCCGCAGCGCGCCACCGAGCTGCTTGCGCACGCGCCGGGTGTTGCCCTGATGGAGGTGCCCACACCGCTGGACGCCGCTGGCCGCGATCCCAGCTTTGTGGGACGGATCCGTGCCGATCGATCCGCGCCGGCCGGCAAGGGTCTGGTGATGTTCATCTCCAACGACAACCTGCGAAAGGGCGCGGCACTCAATGCGGTGCAGATTGCCGAGCTGGTCGCTGCTCAGCTGGTGAACAGCGGCCCGACCGGGCAGGTCTGAGCCATGGCCGAGCACAATCTGCTGGCCATCCTCGGTGCAGGAGTGATGGGGGAGACCGTGCTGTCTGGACTGCTGCGCGCGGGCTGGACCTCGGATCGCATCATCGCCACCGATCGGCGCCCGGAGCGACAGATCGAACTCGAAGCCAAGTACGGCATCATGATGATGACGAACGCCGAGGCAGCCGCGAAGGCCGACACTGTGATCTTGGTCGTCAAACCTCAGGACATGCGGGATCTGCTGACCGAGATCGCGCCGGTCGTCTCGTCCTCCACTTTGATCGTCTCACTGGCGGCTGGAGTCGACACCACGTTCATCGAGGAGCGGTTGCCGGAGGGAACTCCGGTGGTACGGGTGATGCCCAACACGCCCGCCCAGGTCGACGAGGGCATGGCCGCGATCTCGCCAGGCGCCCACAGCGATGAAGAGCATTTGGCGCGTGTCTCGGAGTTGATGTCGGCCACGGGTCGGGTGGTCACCGTACCCGAGCGCTACCAGGATGCGGTGACGGCGATCTCCGGATCTGGCCCCGCCTACCTGTTTTTTGTGGTGGAAGCCATGATCGAGGCCGGGGTCCACCTGGGTCTGCCCCGTGACACCGCGACTGAACTCGTCGTCCAGACCATGCTGGGTTCGGCCAAGCTGCTCCGCGAAACCGGTGAACATCCCACCGTGCTGCGCGAGCGAGTGACCTCACCCGGCGGCACCACGGCCGCCGCCATTCGCCAACTCGAAGATCACAAGGTGCGCGCCGCCTTCATCACGGCGATGGAATCCGCACGAGACCGCAGTCGCGACCTCGCCAAGGCCGCCCGGGAAAACGGCGCGGACGGGCGTCCGTGAGCGGTCGGCTGGTGCTGTCGGACGATCTCACTCGATACGACTTCGGCGAAAATCACCCGATGGCCCCGGGCCGGGTCAGCAACACCATCTCGCTCGCGCGCCAGCTCGGCGTGCTGGATCGGCTCGACATCGTGCCGCCGCCGGAGATCGACATCGACACGCTGCGCACCGTCCACACGGTCGATTACATCGACGCGGTCCGCTGCGGCGAGCCGAACGCTGCGTACGGTCTTGGCACATCGGACAATCCGGCCTTTCCCGGCATGCACGAGATTGCCGGTCGAGTCGCCATGGCGACCCTCGAGGCTGCCCGGGGAGTCTGGAGCGGTGAAGTCGAGCGAGGCTGCAACATCAGCGGCGGGCTGCATCACGCGATGCCCGATCACGCCAGCGGCTTCTGCATCTACAACGACCTGGCGATCGCTATCCGCTGGCTGCTGGATGCCGGCTGCGAGCGGATCGCCTACGTGGACGTGGACGTTCATCACGGTGATGGCGTGCAGGCAATCTTCTACGACGACCCGCGGGTGCTCACGGTCAGCCTGCATGAAACCCCGACCCGCCTGTTTCCCGGAACTGGGTTCGCGTACGAGAGCGGCGGGCCGCACGCGCGCGGGACGGCGGTCAATGTCGCGCTGCCATCCGGTACGACGGACGCGGGCTGGCTGCGGGCCTTCCACGCGATCGTGCCGCAGGTGGTGGCGGAGCACAAGCCGCAGCATCCTGGTGACCCAGCACGGCTGTGACTCCCATCGGCGAGATCCGCTAGCCGATCTGAACCTCAGCCTGGATGGTCAGCGGGCGTCGTACCTCGCGGTGGCCGAACTGGCCGATCAGTTCTGCCAGCGACGGTGGGTGTCCACGGGGGGCGGGGGATACGCCGTACTCAACGTCGTGCCTCGCGCCTGGACTCATCTACTGGCGGTCGTCAGCGGGCAGCCGATCCCGCCGGAGACCGAGGTGCCGCTAGCGTGGCGGGAGGAGGTCGGCGAGCCCGCCCCATTGACCATGAGCGATGGCGTCGACGCAGCCTACCTAGCGTTCGAGCAGGGATATTCCCCAGAAAGCCAGCTTGACCAAGCAATTCTCGCCACCCGGCGGGCCGTTTTTCCCGAACTCGGACTCGATCCCGACCCTTAGCGATCGCCGAAACGTCAACCACCGTTACGGCGTGTCGCCAACCTAAAAAGGTGTATCTGCTGTACCTGAGGCATCGTTTGCCACTACTCTCACTTCAGTACCTGCATGTTGTCGTCGAAATCCGGCGATGACTTGTACAAGAAACGAGTGGACATGACGAGTGAGTCTGAGCGCGGGGGCGTGACTCCGTTCGGAAGTGCTGCGACGGGTGGGGCCTTTCTCACGGTGGCCGAGGTCGCGTCGACGCTGCGGGTATCGAAGATGTCGGTCTACCGGCTGATCCACTCCGGCCAACTGGAAGCCGTCCGTTTCAATCGCAGCTTCCGGGTCTCGGAGAAGGCGCTCGACGCCTACCTGAACGCCGCCTTTTACGACGCCGGCTGACCGTCAGGCCGGCGAAAGACCAGCGCGAATCGACGCGGACTCGGCCACAGCGCATGTTGGGGCAGCACATCGATACCGCACGCCCGTGAGCCCAGGCCATGGACCGCATCGTCGATGAAGAGGTAGGTCCGCTCGCTTCGGCCCAGTTCGTGTGGATGTCGAGCTCTGTCCATCTCCTGTGGTGTGTGACGGCTGACGGTGAAGCCGGGCCGGTGGCCATCAGCATCAGCGAGCGTGGCAAGGTGCAGCCGGACCCGGGAGCCGTCGGAGATTTCGAGCGTTCGTACCTCCGCTCGGTGTCCGGTTTCCTGCGGGCCGCGAGTAGACGGACATTGAGGTCGTCGATGCTTGCAGAGAAGCGACCGACCCGCGCTGCCTGTCGGGAGTCTGGATAGGACTCGGCCGGACCCGTGCCGAACCAGCGGACGTGAGCGACATCGCGCGGTAGGTCCAGTCGGATCCCGACCCGCGGCCACGTGCAGTCCCAGTTGTCCGACGGTGTGAGGTCGACATCAAGCCGCACGTCGGAGCCGTCGAGGCTGCCATCCGTAGCTGACGTCGACCAGCTGAGGACTGGCCGCGGCGCCCGACCGGACCCGGACCAGCACGTGTTCATGGTCATGCTCGAGGCTGAGGAGCCGGTGGGTCAGTCGATCGAGTCCCCGTGTCCGCCAGCGGTCTGCAGACGATGGCCCCGGCAAGCCCTCGCCGCCGGTGTCCTCGGGTCGCCCGAGCTCGTAGGAGCCCCGCGCCGCGCTGCGGTCGTTGTCAGTGGGGGCGCGCCAGATCTCCAGCCGTGGTCCGTCGATCTCGAGGTCGAAGAGCCGCTCCAGGCGGCCGGTCATCCGATCAAAGGTTGCCGGCCCGAATCTCAACGGCCCTCCGGAGGGCTCAGAGTGAGTCCCTGCACTGTGCGGGGGATAGTCCGCGCCGTGCGGGGTCTGAGGCGCTGCGTATGGCTCATGGCCCTGTCGAAGGGCAGCCTCCGGTGGCGTCAGCTCGAACTGCCGCCAGGCGACGACGTGGCCAGCCGGTGCCCAGGCGGCGTCTTCGCGACAGCTCGGCTCGCACGGTGAGCCACGTTTCCTGACCACGGGCAGCGCCGAGCGTTTCGCCCGGCAATACCACCGTGGTGCTCGCTCCGGCGGCCACGGTGGGCACGCTCACCTCGACCTCGTTCCGGGTGAAGCCGTCGACCTCGGTGACCGCGATGAAGCGGAGGTGATCGGTGGACAGGGTGTGATAGCGGCTACGAACCTCGAGTGCTGTTCCGTCGAGGCCGAACACGATCGGCGCGTTGACCGCGGCGAATTCCGCCAGGCTCGGCATCGGAGTGCCGCCCGGCAGCATCATGCCGTCCATCACGAAGTTTCCGTCGTGGACGACCTCGCCGAAATCACCGCCGTAGGCGTAGTACTCGACTCCGTCCTCAGTGCGGGACAGCAGACCATGATCTCGCCATTCCCAGATGAAGCCACCGTGCAGCCGGGGATAGCGCTCGACGAGCTCGTCGTATTCGCTCATCCCGCCGGGGCCGTTCCCCATCGCGTGGGCGAATTCGCACAGCAGGAACGGCTTGCTGCGCACTCGCGCGGCCTCCGCCGGACCGCACGCCGTGATGTGGCCCGTCTGCCCGCCGATCGCCTCGGTCTCCGATCAGGTTGGGATACATCCGGGAATAGACATCGGTATATGCGGCGACCGCATCGCCTTCGTAGTGCACCGGGCGGCCAGGATCGCGCGAGTGGACCCAATCCGACATGGCGGCCAGGTTGGCTCCCGTCCCGGACTCGTTGCCCAGTGACCACATGATCACTGACGGCGAGTTCTTGTCCCGCTCCACCGTGCGCTGCATCCGATCAAGAAAGGCCTCTCGCCAGCGGGGGTCCGCGCTCGGATTGTTCCGCCAGCCGCCTACCACGAAGCCATGCGTCTCGAGATCGCACTCATCGATCACCCAGAAGCCCAACTCGTCGGTCAGCTCCAGGACCCGGGGGTGCGGCGGGTAGTGGCTGGTCCGGATGGCGTTCACTCCAGCTTGCTTCATTGTGATCAAGTCAGCTCGTGCGAAGTCTTCGTCAAAGACCCGGCCGAGCAGCGGATGTGTCTCGTGCCGGTTCATCCCCCGGAAGATCACCTGGACGCCGTTGACGGTCAATATCTCGCCGGTGATCTCGACCGTACGGAAACCGATGCGGAGAGACACTGTTTCCGCGGCTGAGCGAACGATCGCCGAATAGAGCCGCGGTGACTCCGCACTCCAGGGCTCCACCTTCCCGACCCCGAAGGGCACCACGTCCGCTCGGGTCCGCGATGCTCCGGACGACGGACAGCTCCGGGATCTCGATGGTGATCGGAAAGGCGGCGGGCGACGCGGTCAGCTCCGCCTCGATCAGGCCGGTGCCATCGCTCTGCCAGGAGGTCCGCAACCAGACGTCGTCGATGGCTCCCGCTGGGCGACCCAGCAGGGTGACGCTGCGGAAGATTCCCGGCAGCCACCACTGATCCTGGTCTTCCAAGTAGCTGCCGGACGACCACTGCGAGACTCGGACCAGGATCACGTTGGTGCCGGCCCGGACCACACCGGTGACGTCGAACTCCTGCACCAGCCGGCTGCCCTTGCCGACACCGATCTCCGCGCCGTTCAGCCAGACCCGGTAGATCGACTCCACGCCGTCGAAGCGAAGCAGCACCCGCTCGACGTCCCAGTCGGGGAGCTGGAAACTGCGGCGATAGTCGCCGGTCGGATTGTCGTCAGGCACGTACGGAGGGTCGACCGGAAACGGATAGCGCACATTGGTGTAGATCGGCCGGCCATATCGGTCCCGATCCTGTCCACCACCGGCCCGGCCGTCCAGCACCCAATGCGAGGGCACAGGCAACACATTCCAGTCCGAATCGTCGAAGTCGGGCTGCGCTGGTTCATCACCCAAGCCGCCGCAGGATGGCGCCCAGCGGAAACGCCAGTCGCCGTCGAGCTCCAGTTGCGGAGCGTCCGATCGCACCCATGATCGCGGAGCGCTCCGCCGACCCGAGCCGGAACCGAAGTCCGTGTGATAGCCGGCCACGGCGAACGAGCCTATGCTCACCTCACCCGGTGGCGGCGATGACGTCGAGGTCAGCTGCGTCGCGGAGTCGCGCACCATGTCGCCACATGGGTAACATTTCGTACTTGGCTGGCGAAGGACGTCACGCTGCATGGAGTGTCGGCTTGACGCGTGGCCGGCAATGAGAGGTCACACATCGTGGGTTCGGTCATCAAGAAGCGCCGCAAGCGGATGGCGAAGAAGAAGCACCGCAAGCTGCTCAAGCGCACTCGCATCCAGCGGCGTCGCGCCGGCAAATAGGCCGCTTCGAAGAACCCATGCCACGGGTGGTGCTGGTCACCGGGGTCTCGCGAGACCTGGGGGCCCGCTTTGCCCGCACGCTGGCCAAGGACGACCAGTACAGCGTGGTCGGGGTCGATGTGGCGCCGCCCAGGCACGATCTGGGCAACGTCGCCTTCCTTCGAGCGGACATCCGCAACCCTCTGATCGCCAAGATCATCGCCAGCCGGGAAGTGGACACCGTCGTCCATCTGGCCATGGTGGCCACGCCGTCCGGTGCCGGCAGCCGGGCGTCGATGAAAGAGATCAACGTCATCGGCACGATGCAACTGCTCGCTGCTTGCCAGACGACCGAGACGCTGCGCAAACTCGTGGTCCAGAGCTCGATCTCGGTCTACGGTGCCTCGCCGCGAGATCCTGCCAAGTTCACCGAAGAGATGTCGCCTCGAGTCCAGCCAAGGACCGGGTTCGGCAAGGACTCGGTGGAGATCGAGACCTACGTTCGCGGACTAGCCCGGCGGCGCCCCGACGTCGTGGTCAGCACGCTGCGGCTAGCCAACCTGATGGGTGCCGGCGTGGACAGTCAGATCACCCGCTACCTGCGCTTGCCAGTGGTGCCGCGGGTCTTGGGGTTCGACGCTCGACTTCAGTTCTTGCACCCCAGCGATGCTGTGGACGCGCTGGCGCTGGTGACCGGTCAGGATGCAGCGGGCACCTTCAACGTGGCAGCCGACGACATGGTCACGTTGTCACAGGCGCTGCGGATGATGGGTCGGCCAACAGTCGGTGTCCCACAGCCGCTGGCCCCCATCGTGGCCACGATCGGCCGCCAAGCCAGGCTCCTCGACTTCTCCGCTGACCAGATCAACGCCTTGACGTACGGTCGAGGCATGGACACGAGCCGGTTCCAGCTGGCGACTGGCTTCTGTCCGGCCTACACCAGCAAGCGCGCACTGACGGAATTTGTCGCGGCCACGACACCGGGCCTGTTGAGCGTTGGCCGGGTAGACGCCCTGCTCGATCAGCTCAGTCGGAGGGTCAACTCCTCAGCCGCGGAGACCGGTCGTGGCTGACGCGGAGATCATCGACTTCGTCAGTCGAGAGCCGTCCGGCTCAGGTGCCCGGCGGTCGCCGGCTGCTGAGCCTCAACCTGAACCGGATGAGCCTGGAGTTGGAGAGCCCGCCGCTTCCTCGCCGTCGGACAATCTCGCCGGCCTCCTCAGCGATCTGGTTCACCTCACCGGACAGGGGCTGGCCACCCTGAGTTCGCTTCCGATCCGTGCGCTCCGCGAGCTCTCCGGGGGCGACCCGCTCCGGACCGCGATGACCGCTGCCAGAGCGGCTCGGGGTCACCTGGCCGATCAGCCTGGACGAGGCGATCGCGTTCGCCCGGGCGCGACTGTCGGGGAGTTACCCGATCGATGAGTTCGGCTTCGATCCCGAGTTCACCGAACAGATCTTCCTGCCCGTGCTGAGGCCCTTGGTGCAGTCGTGGTTCCGCCTCGACGTACGCGGCGTGGAGAACTTGCCCGCCGCCGGACCAGCACTGCTGGTAGCCAACCACGCGGGCACCCTGCCGATCGACGGGATGGTGGTGCATTCGGTCGTCTACGACGAGATCGGCCGCCACGTCCGGACGCTCGGCGCGGACTTGATCTTCTCCACCCCGTACGCCGCCGATCTTGCTCGCAAGACTGGCACCACCTTGGCCTGCCAGGAGGACGCGGAGCGGTTGTTGGCCAATGATCAACTTGTCGCCGTCTTTCCGGAAGGCTTCAAGGGGCTGGGAAAGCCGTACGCAGATCGCTACAAGCTGCAGAGGTTCGGCCGAGGCGGTTTCGTGTCAGCCGCGGTGCGGGCACAGGTCCCGATCATCCCCGTCTCGATCATCGGCTCCGAGGAGATCTATCCGCTGATCGCCCATGTGCCCGCCCTGGCTCGAGCGATGGGCGTCCCGTACTTCCCGATCACGCCGCTGTTCCCTTGGCTCGGCCCGCTCGGCCTCATTCCCCTCCCCAGCAAGTGGATCATCTCGATCGGCGAGGCGATCGCCACCGATGAGCTGCCTCCGGGCGCCGCGGACGATCCCATGATCGTTTTCAACGTGACCGACCAGGTCCGCGAAACCATTCAGCAGACCTTGTACGCCTTACTCATGCAGCGGCGCGGCGACTTTCTTCTGACATATTGACTATGGTTATCCCATAGTCAATACTGGCATGGTGATGCAGGCGGAGCCCACCCGCCGTCGTGCCTACCGCTCTGATCGGCGCGCGACCCAGGCGCGAATCACGAGGCAACGCGTGTTGAACGCAGCGACGGCAGAGTTCCTCGCTCGCGGTTATGCGGGAACGACGATGCGAGCGATCGCCGGCGGGGCAGACGTGGCGTTACCGACGGTCGAAGCGCTTTTCGGAACCAAAGCCCGCGTCCTCAAGGCAGCCATCGATGTGGCGATCGCCGGCGATGACGAGCAAGTTTCTATTCTCGACAGGCACTGGGCGCGCGCCGCCGAACAAGCAGCGACGGCCGAGCGATTCCTAGCGATCACCGCCGCTGTGATCGCACCCGCGCAGTCGCGCTCGTCCGGACTCGTGCTCGCCTTGTTCGAGGGATCATCTGCCGACGCCGAACTGGCGCGCTTGGCCACCCAGATGATCACCTCGCGTGCCGAAACCGCTCGGTGGCTGGTCGACACCGTAATCACCAAGGCTCCGCTTCGTAACGGCTGCACCAGGAACGAGGCCATCGACACGATGTGGATCTTGATGGATCCCGCGGTCTACGACCGCCTGACCCGGCAGCGTCAGTGGACCAGTCAGCAATACCAGGAGTGGTTCGCCGGCTCGGCGTATCGGCTCTTGATCAGCGATCCCGGATCGGGTTCGCACGAGGAAGACGAGGAACACCGGTGAACCACCAAGATCACAACTCGAACGGCGAACGCACGCCGCACGGTCAGATCGGCTACGTGCAGATTCCAGCGGTCGACATCGCCCAGTCCGCCGCCTTCTACGAGACGGTGTTCGGCTGGTCCACCGAGCTCACCTATGGCAGCTTCGAGGCGCCTGGCATGATCGGCCAATTCACGACGGAGCGAAGTCCCACCTCCACCGGCGGACCGGTCCTCTGGATTGCGGTTGCTGAGCTTCGGCCTGCGCTCACGAAGGTCGTAGCGTCCGGCGGCACTGTGCATGGGCGGCCAGCGCTCGACAATGGCGAGCGTTGGCTCGTGGAGGTCGACGACCCCGCCGGGAACCGGATCGGCATCGTCGTGCCCGCCCGCCGGGCCCAGCCGCAGACCATGATCGCGGTACGCGACGTCGAAGCCTCCAGCGCCTGGTACCGGCAACTGCTCGGACTTCAGAGTGACCACGGCGGTGCGGAGTACGAGCGGCTGCTCTCTGACGGCACCCTGGTTCTCCAGCTTCATCAGCGGGACACGGCTCACCATCACGGCCAGATCGGTGATCCGACGCGCGAAGTGGGAAACGGGGTGCTGCTCTGGTTCGGAGAAGTTTCCGCCTTTGACGACGTCGTCACGCGCGCTGAGCAACTCGGCGCTCCCATCGTTCGGTCGCCACACCGGAACCCACCCGAGGGGGAGGGCAACGGTCCTGGACACCGTGAGATCTGGATCTCTGATCTCGACGGCTACACCGTGGTCATCGCCAGTCCCGACGGTGAGGCGTACGAGCCGAACTGATCAAGGCCAAAGACAACCAACAGCCACACCCGTGGATCGCGAACCACGACCGTTGCCTGTGCGCTTCGGCCTCTAGCCTTACATCTGTGTACTGGGCGCTGGCGTCGATCTTGATCGCCGTCGCCGCCTTCTCGGCCGGCGTCGCCCTGTTGCCACGGCGCGCCGGCGCGAGAGGTTGGACCTTCGATTCGGTCCAATTGCAGGGTTTTCTTTACGTAGGAGCCGGCGCGATGGCCCTGCTGGCCCTGGCGGTGATCATTTTGGGGCTGACCCAGAGCCACAGCGGCGTGGCGGAAGCCCTGGCCGTGCTCGGCTTCTTCGGCTACGCGCTCTATCTCGGTGCGGCCGCGCTGATCGTCCTCCGTGGCCAGCGGCGGGGCTGATCGGTCGGTGACGAGCAGCGGCCCTCGGGAAAAGCAACGACCTTGAGCCCCGTCGGCCCACTTCGAGCCGATTCCTCCGGGCTCAAGGCGTTCCGGAGGGGCTCAGAGTCGGTGACACGGCTCAAAGTTGGGGCCCAGGGTTCAACGCCGCAGCACGCGGTGCACGGCGAGGCCAGTGGCTACCGCGCCCGCCGCCGCTCCGGTGGCGCCGGCCCCCACCAGCCCCAGCCGTACCGCTCTGCGCCCCGAGCGATAGTCGCGGACCGCCCAGTCGTGCTCTCCAGCGTGGACGAGCAGGCGGCCGTCAGGGTTGATGGCGCAGGGATGGCCGACAAGCGACAGCATCGGCAGGTCGTTGTAGGAATCCGAGTACGCCCAGCAGCGAGCCAGATCAAGTCCGTGTTCGTGGGCCAGTGCTCGTACCGCCTCCGCCTTGGCGGTGCCGTGCAGAAGCTCACCCTTCAACCGCCCGGTGTAGACGCCGTCATGGTGCTCGGCGGTGGTCCCGAGCGCACCGGTCAAACCCAGCCGGGCGGCGATGATCCCTGCCACCTCGATGGGTGCGGCCGTGATCAGCCACACCTGGTGGCCAGCATCGAGATGCATCTGGGCAATGGCCCGGGTTCCCGGCCAGATCCGGTCGGCGATCGACTCCTCGTAGACCTCCCGTCCGACCTCCTCCACCTCGCTTACCCGCCGGCCGGCGATGAACCCCAACGTGGCGGTGCGGACGTCCTCGATGTGTTGGGGCTTCTCCCGTCCCACGAGCCGGAAGTAGACCTGCAGCCAGAGCCCTTTCAGGATCACCCGGGTCGGGAAGAAGTCGCGGCGATAGAGCCCCTTGGCGAGGTGGAAGAGAGACGCCCCTTGGATGACCGTGTTGTCCAAGTCGAAGAAGGCAGCCGCGGCCGGATCGGCCTTGATCAGCGCCTCAGGCCTCGCTGAGGCCGGTTCGTCCGCCAGCTCGGTGGCAGGCCCGGCGGCAGCCAGGGGGCTGCTCCGGTCGACCTCGACCGCCGACGCATCAACGCCGGGCAGCGACTCGACCTCCTCGGTGGCCGCGGACAGGTCAGGCGTCGATCGTCGCCTGCCGCGTCCCACCACGCCATAACCCTACGGTTTGCGGTGCAGGACGCCGATCGGCCGCCAGCGGCGGCATAGCGGTCGTCTCAAGCGCGCGTTGGGTGATGGGCAGGCGATATGAATTCCTGTGCCAGACTTCACGCGTGGAGCAGCCGCAATCCACGGCCACCTCGGCCAGGTCGCCCTTCACGAACACGGCAGAGCTCGTGGCAGAGCAGGCGGTTCAGCGCCCGGACACGTGCGCGATCATCGAGCCGGGAACCCCACGCCGGACCCGGAGCTGGTCTGAACTCGACACGCAGATCACCGCCGTGGCAGCCGGCCTCATAGCTCACGGCTTGGTGGCTGGACACCGAGTCGCGCTGTTGGGCCCGAACAGCATCGAATTCGTGGTCGCGTACCTGGCGGCGCTTCGCGGTGGGTACGTCGCCGTACCCATGAACACGCAGTCCACGGCGGAGGACGTGCGCGCGATGTTGCACGACTGCGGCGCACGGGTCCTTTTCGTTTCACCTGATCACCAGTTGAGCAGCTCCGATTTCGCCGGCGTCCACCTCGTTTCGCTGTCCCCCGAAGGACTCGGCGCTCTAGCCGAGACCGGGCGTGGCGAGGTCAGCTCACCTCAAGATCGTGAAGCACTCGCGGTGCTGCTCTACACCGCCGGCACTTCCGGCCGGCCAAAAGCCGCCATGCTGACTCATCGGGCACTGCTCAGCCACCTGGAGCAAGTCGGGACCTTCGCCATCATCGATCCGGAGACGACGATCGCCGCAGTACTGCCCTTGTTTCACGTGTACGGGCTGAACGCGGTACTGGGCGGCTGGCTGTACGGCGGTGCCCGGCTCGTGGTTGTCGACGGCATTACCGACGGCTTCCTTGACATCGTCCGGGACGAGCGCGTCACCAATCTGCCGGTTTCGCCGGCTGTGCTGGCCCGAATCCTGGCTTCCGATCGGCTGGCGGATGGGCTCGGGGACGTCACCACCGTGGTTTCCGGCGCCGCGCCACTCCGGGACGATCTTGCGGCTCACGTTCACCGAGCGCACCGGCGTGCGGGTTGAGCAGGGATACGGCTTGACCGAGGCCGCCCCCGGCGTCTCAGCCACGCTGGGCGGACCGTTGCTCGGACACGGGCATGTCGGCCGCCCCTTGCCGGGCGTGGAGATCCGGATCGGTGACGGGAGTGAACCCGGAGAACCGGGCGAGATCTTCATTCGTGGTGACAATCTGTTCTCCGGCTATTGGCCCTCAGGGGAGGGTGGCCCCGATGCGGAAGGCTGGTTCGACACGGGCGACATCGGCTACCTCAACCGCGGCGACCTGTTCCTGGTCGACCGATCCCGCGAGTTGATCATCGTCAACGGATTCAATGTGTACCCCGCCGAGGTGGAGCAAGCCATTGCCGAACTCCCCGAGGTCGAGTCCGTGGCCGTGGTGGGCCAGCCCGATCTCCGAACGGGCGAGCAGGTTGTCGCCTTCGTGACCGGGAGCGCCATCACCATCGATGATGTCGAAGCGCACTGCGCGGTCCGGCTGGCCAAGTTCAAGCGCCCCCGCTTGGTCCGGATCGTCGAAGAGCTACCCCGCGGCGTCACCGGCAAGGTGCAGAAGGGCGTGCTGCGCCACAGCCTGCTGGATGTGCAGCCCGAACCTGCGGTAGGCGGCTGAAAGGATGTCGATCACTGGCGATGAACCCAGGGTCGTCGTGCTGACCCGGCCGGGCTGTCACCTGTGCGAGCAGGCGATCGAGGTGATCGAGGCAATCTGCGTGGAGACCGGAGACTCCTACGAAGAGCGCAACGTCGACCACGATCCGGAGCTCAAGCGACGCTACGGTGACGAGGTTCCGGTGACCTTCGTCGACGGCCGTCAACACGACTTCTGGCGGGTTGACCCCGACCGGCTGCGCGCAGCGCTGCGGGCCTGAACGTATTTGTGCACCCCTTCACAAGCTCCTAGAGTGAAAGCAGCTTGGACTGCGCTGGGCCGTTGACCGAGGAGTTGCGTGACCGCCGCCGACACCCGACAGACCTCAGGCTCGGCCCTTCGACAGGCTCAGGACAGCGCCCTTGAGGAACGTCAAGGCGCCCACCGGGGCCAGCGGGACGGTAGCATCCTCCGCGATCTCGACACTGGCCCGAGCAAGGGGATACCCGACGCCACAATCGCGCGCCTGCCGGTGTACCTCCGCGTGCTGAACCAGCTGGCCGACACGGCGATCGACACTGTGCGCAGCGGAGCGTTGGCGGAGGCGGCCGGGGTCAATTCGGCGCAGCTGCGCAAGGACCTGTCCTACCTGGGCTCCTACGGCAGGCGCGGGGTCGGCTACGACGTCGGCTATCTCCGGCTGCAGATCGGCCGAGCGGTCGGATCCACCTACGACTGGCCGGTGCTCATCGTCGGGCTGGGAAATCTCGGCACCGCACTGGCCAACTACTCGGGCTTCTATTCCCGCGGCTTCCGTGTCGTCGGCCTGATCGATCCGGCACCCGACCTGGTCGGAAAGATGATTCACGGGCTGGCCATTCGCGATCTCAGTGAGCTGGAGGACGTCGTGGCCCGCACTGCGGCCGCGATCGCCGTCATCGCCACCCCGGCCGATGCTGCACAGGCAGTGGCCGACCGGCTCGTGGACGCCGGCGTGACCAGTATCCTCAACTTCGCCCCGACCGTGCTCGGGGTGCCGGAGGGTGTGAACGTGCGCAAGGTCGATCTTGGCCAGGAGCTCCAGATCCTCGCCTACCACGAGCACCGCGCGCGTGTCGATGACCCAGGAGTGCCCCGATGAGCATCCTCGCCCTGAGCGTGTCGCACAAGACCGCCCCGGTCGATGTTCTGGCGCATTTTGCTCTCGACCCATCTGCCTCGACCAAGCTGGTGGATGCGCTGCTGGCCAGTGAGCACATCGACGAAGTGATCGTCTTGTCGACCTGCAACCGGAGCGAGATCTATGCCGCAGTATCGAGATTCCACGGCGCCTTGGACGACATCTCGACCACACTCGCCGACTTCGCCGGTGTAAGCGTCCCTGAGCTGCAGGCGGTGTGTGCCGTCTACTTCGACGAAGGAGCGGTCGCACACACGTTCTCCGTCGCCTCCGGCCTGGATTCGGTGGTGGTCGGTGAAAGCCAGGTGCTCGGGCAGGTGAAGGCGGCGCTCACCCACTGCCAGGCCGTCGGCAGCGTGGGGACTGTGCTCAACACGTTGTTCCAGTCCGCTATCCGAGTGGCCAAGCGCGTGCACTCCGAGACCGGCATCGGCTCGGCGGGACGCTCGCTCGTTACCGCCGCCTACGAGGTGCTGGCCCGAAGTCGCGGCGATCTGGCTGGGCAGCGCGTGTTGGTGGTTGGCGCCGGGGCCATGGCCAGTCTGGCCGTCCGGACGGCGGCGGAAGCCGGCGCCGCGGTCACGTGTGCGAACCGCACGCTGACCAGGGCTCAGCGGCTCGCCGCTGCTGTCGGCGGGGCGGCGGTTGAGCTGTCTGCGTTACCCACAGCGCTGAAGGAGACCGACGTGCTGGTCACCTGCACCGGCGCGAAGGCTGTGGTGATCACCCCGGCGGAGCTCACCGACACGCCGGTAAGCGGCGTGGTCGACCTCGCCCTGCCTGCCGATGTCGACCCGGCAGTGGCTGACCTTGGGATCGAGTTGGTCAACCTCGAGCGGCTGGTGGCAGAGCAGAGTGACAGCGGATCAGGAGCGGAAGTGGAATTCGCGCGTGACCTGGTCCGGCAGGAGGTCACGAACTTTCTGGGCGTTCGCCGTTCTGCTCAGGTCGCGCCCACAGTTGTTGCCCTCCGCTCCATGGCGTCAGGTGTCGTCGCCGCCGAGCTGGCCCGTCTCGACGGCAAGTTGCCCGATCTCGGTGCTCGGGAACGAGCCGAGGTTCAGCGGACCGTGAGCCGGATCGTCGACAAGCTGCTTCACCAGCCGACTGTACGAGTCCAGGAGTTGGCCGCAGATCCGGACGCACTCGACTATGCGGCCGCACTACGGGAGCTGTTCGCGTTGCACCCCCAATCGGTGGCGGCCGTCATGTCGACCGACATGCCTCGATGATCATGCCCCGGGATACCTGCGGCGGTCTTGCGGAGCCGTGACCGCCGAATTACGGATCGGCGCCCGTAAGTCGCCCCTGGCCCGGGCCCAGGTTGATGAAGTCACGGCGCGGCTGGCCCGGCACGGCGTGCGGTCGACTTTCATCGGCATCACGACCACAGGTGACGTGGATTCCCGGCAGTTGACCGAGATCGGTGGCACCGGTGTCTTCGCCAGCGCCGTCCGCGGGGCCCTGCGGGACGGTTCCGTTGACCTCGCTGTGCACTCGCTCAAGGACCTGCCGACGTTGCAGCCGGATGATCTTGAGATCGTCGCCATCCCCGAGCGTGAGGACAGCCGCGACGTCCTGGTCGGGTGCCGGCTCGACGACCTCGAAGACGGATCCCGGGTCGGTACCGGCGCTCCGCGCAGGGCACTGCAAATGTTGGATTGGGCACGCCGGCGAGGTATCGAGCTGGAGATCGTGCCGGTTCGCGGCAATGTCGGCACGCGCCTCGATCTGGTCGCGACCAAGCAGGTGACCGCGGTACTGCTGGCGGCCGCCGGGCTGCGTCGCCTGGGCCACCTCAGGTTGGAGGTATCCGACAATTCAGACATCGTTGTCAATGGGCTGCGGGCCCAAGTACTGGGCCTGACGGAGATGCTTCCCGCCCCGGGTCAGGGAGCCCTGGCCCTGGAAATCTCCACGGCCCTCAACCGCGACCTGCGCATCGCGATCGCGACCCTCGACGATGCCCCTTCGCGAGCGGAATCCCTTGCCGAGCGGGGGTTGCTGGCCGCCCTCGAGGCCGGGTGCACAGCACCGGTGGGTGCGCGTGCCGTTGTCAAATCTGTCCGTGATACAAGCGTCGATTTGACTCTGGCCGCTGTAATTGGGAGAACGTTATCGAGCAGCTTGTCAGAACCGGCCAAGAGCTCACCACTTCGCCTGGAAGTGCGGGGCTCGACGTCGGATCCGGCCGCATACGGGGCGGCGACCGGACGTTCGGTTCTGGCCGAGCTGCGCGACCTACAACGCTCTCGGCAGCTACCTGTCGAGGCCGAACAATAGAACTGCGAGATCAGTCAGTGAGCACACCGTCGGTACGCAAGTCCCGCAGCCAGATGTCCTCAGCGAATCCCCCCGCGCCGACCGCTCGAGGACGGGTGATCTTCGTGGGCACCGGTCCCGGCGATCCCGATCTGTTGACGCTCGGTGCGATCGCCGCCCTGGCCGACGCCAGCGCCGTGATCTTGGATCACGAGCGGCAGGCCGAGATCCTGGCGCATCCGGCGATCACCCTGGCCGAGGGGGCCGAGGTCTCGACGGTGGGTCTGTCCGAGGCCGGCAAGCCGCTTACCCCATCGGCCCGCGCCAAGATCGTCATCAAGCACGCATCTGCGGGGCGTCGGGTGGTTCGGCTGGTCAGCGGTGATCCCTTCTTGGACAACGCGGTGGCCGACGAGGCGGCCGCCTGTGTTCGCGGTGGGATCGACTTCGAGGTGGTGCCGGGGGTGTCGAGCCTGACTGCCGTGCCCGAGTACGCGGGCATCGACCTCATTCACGCCGGCGGGGTCCATTTCGCCTCGGTAACCGACGGCAAGTTCAACAAGGTGAACACCTTTCAGTGGGGCATGGTGCCGACCGTCGTCGTGAGCACCGTGGTCTCCATGATCGCTGGATTGGTGGAGGCGGCGCGGGCCGCGGGCCGGCCCGATGATGACCATGTGGTGGCGACCCTGCACGGCGGCAGTACCGAGCAGGTGACGATCACCACCACGCTGGCCGAGCTGGTGGCTGCCGTACGCGCGGTCCGGCCGCCGGCGAGTGATCCCGTCCACGTGATCATGGGCGACGCTGCGGAGCAGCGGCAGGAGCTCAGCTGGTACGAGACCAAGCCGCTCTTCGGCTGGCGTGTCCTCGTGCCGCGGACTCGCGATCAGGCGGCGCCGATGGTCGCCCGATTGCGAACCTACGGCGCGCAGAGCGAGGAAGTGCCCACGATCTCGGTCGAGCCACCGCGCAGCCCGCTGCAGATGGACAAGGCTGTTCGTGGGCTGGTCGAGGGTCGCTATGAGTGGGTCGCTTTCACCTCGGTCAATGCGGTTCGGGCCGTCCGGGAGAAGTTCGAGGAGTACGGGCTGGACGCTCGCGCGTTCTCCGGCCTGAAGGTTGCGACGGTCGGTGACGTGACGGCGCACGCCTTGCAGGCATGGGGTATCGAGCCGGACCTGGTGCCCGCCGGCGAGCAGTCCGCCGCCGGCCTGGCCGCCGAATTCCCCCCGTACGACGACGTCCTCGATCCGATCAACCGGGTCTTCCTGCCGCGCGCCGACATCGCCACCGAGACGTTGGCGGCCGGACTGCAGCAGCTGGGCTGGGAAGTGGAGGACGTGACCGCCTACCGCACGGTCCGGGCGGCTCCGCCGCCGGCGTCGGTGCGCGAAGCCATCAAGACGGGCAAGTTCGACGCCGCGGTCTTCACTTCCTCCTCGACGGTGCGGAATCTGGTCGGCATCGCCGGGAAGCCGCACCCGTCGACGATTGTCGCCGTCATCGGCCCGGCCACGGCAAAGACCTGTGAGGAGCACGGCCTCCGCGTCGATGTCATCGCCGCCAAGCCGTCGGTGGTCGAGCTGGCTGACGCTTTGGCGAGCTTCGCCGCCGCCCGCCGCGACGCCCTGATCGCTGCCGGTGAGGCGGTGCTCAAGCCGTCGCAGCGCCGCGCACCGGTGCGCCGCACGCGGCCCTGATGATCATTGGCTCTCGATGATCATCAGACCGAGGCGGCTTCGTACCACGCCGGTCATGCGGGCGATGGTCGCCGAGACCAGCGTGGTACCGCGGCAGCTGATCTTGCCACTGTTCGTCGTCGAGGGGCTGAGCGAGCCGCGTCCGATCAGCTCCATGCCCGGGGTCGTGCAGCACACGCTGGACAGTGTGCGGAAGGCGGCCCTGGAGGCCGCCGACGCCGGGCTGGCGGGCGTCATGATCTTCGGCATTCCGGCGCACAAGGACGCTCGGGGGTCAGCAGCTGTCGCAGAGGACGGGATTCTCACCGTCGCGTTACGCGCGGTCCGGGAGGAGGTCGGCGACGACTGCCTGGTGATGTCGGATGTCTGCCTGGACGAATTCACCGATCACGGACACTGCGGGGTGTTGACGTCATCGGGGGCCGTGGACAACGACGCCACTGTGCAGATCTACGCACAAATGGCTGTTCTGCACGCGCAAGCCGGCGCACACGTGGTCGCGCCGAGCGGCATGATGGACGGTCAGGTCGGCGCTATCCGATCTGCGCTGGACGTTGCCGGTGCGATCGATACCGCGATCTTGGCCTATGGCGCGAAGTACGCTTCGGCCTTCTACGGCCCTTTCCGGGAAGCGGTCGCCTCGTCCCTGGTCGGTGATCGCAAGACCTACCAGCAGGATCCGGCGAACGTCCGGGAGGCTCTGCGCGAGGTCACGCTCGACGTCGCCGAAGGCGCCGATCTGATCATGGTGAAACCAGCACTCGGGTACCTGGACGTGCTTCGCGCAGTACGGGAAGCGGTCGACGTGCCTGTCGCCGCCTACAACGTCTCCGGCGAATACGCGATGGTCGAGGCCGCCGCCGCCAACGGCTGGATCAACCGGGACGCGGCGATCGCCGAAACGCTGACCTCCATCCGTCGAGCTGGGGCCGACGTGATTCTCACCTATTGGGCGCTCGATTGGGCCCATCGACACCGCGGATGAGCCGGGACGCCAACTCGGCCGCGGCCTTCGCCCGCGCCCAGACCCTCATACCGGGCGGCGTGAACTCGCCCGTCCGCGCCTTCCGCTCAGTTGGTGGAAGCCCGCGGTTCATCGCCCGGGCGCAGGGCGCGTACCTCTACGACGTCGACGGCAACGAACTGGTCGACCTGGTCTGCTCCTGGGGGCCGATGCTGCTCGGCCATGCGCATCCGGAGGTGCTGTCCGCCGTAGCTCGGGCGGCCTCCGACGGCACGTCGTTCGGAGCGCCGACGGTGGCGGAAGTCGATCTTGCGGCAGAGATCGTCGCCCGTACCCCCGTCGACCAGGTCCGACTGGTCAACTCCGGCACCGAGGCCACCATGTCGGTGCTCCGCCTGGCCCGTGGCGTCACCGGCCGGGACAAGATCATCAAGTTTGCCGGCTGCTACCACGGCCACGTGGATGCGCTGCTCGCGGCCGCTGGTTCCGGCGTCGCGACGCTAGGCATCCCCGGCACACCAGGCGTCACGTCCGCGACGACGGGCGACACGATCGTCCTGGGTTACAACGACCGGGCAGCCGTACGCGAGGCATTCCAGATCCATGGTCCGCAGATTGCGGCCGTCATCACCGAGGCGGCGGCGGGCAACATGGGTGTCATCCCGCCCGCCGTCGAGGACGGCATCGGATTCAACGCCTTTCTGGCCGACATTGCGCATGCCCACGGTGCCCTGTTCATCTCCGACGAGGTGATGACAGGCTTTCGCGTCAGCCGCTCCGGCCAGTTCGGGCTTGACGGCGTCGAGCCCGACCTGATGACCTTCGGCAAAGTGATGGGCGGTGGATTTCCGGCGGCCGCTTTCGGCGGCCGGACGGAGCTCATGCAGCACCTGGCCCCGGTGGGATCGGTGTATCAGGCAGGCACGCTGTCGGGCAATCCGGTCGCCACCGCGGCGGGTCTCGCGACACTGAGCCTGGCGACCGATGACGTCTATGCCTGCCTCGATCGAACCTCAGAGCAGCTGCGGACCGAGATCAGCGGCGCCCTTGCCGCAGCGAGTGTTCCGCATGTCATCCAGAACTCCGGGAACTTGTTCAGCGTCTTCTTCGTGCCCGAGAACGTGACCGCGGTACCTGACTACGCCACCGCTGTCACCCAGTCGACATCCCGCTACGCGGCGTTCTTCCACTCGATGCTGGACGACGGGGTCTATCTGCCGCCCAGCGCGTTCGAGGCTTGGTTTTTGTCTGCCGCGCACGAAGATGGTGCCATGAACCGGATCGTCGCCGCGCTGCCCGCGGCCGCCAACGCCGCAGCCAGGACGTGACCCGATGCCACCACAAAGAACCGTCATTCATCTGGTCCGCCATGGCGAGGTGTTCAATCCTGCCGGTGTCCTCTATGGCCGGTTGCCCGACTACCACCTCTCCGACGTCGGCCGGGAGATGGCCGAGCGGGTGGCTCGTGACCTGGGCGAGCGGGACATCGTCCATCTCCGGTGTTCTCCGCTCGAACGCGCCCAGGAGACCATGGCGCCGCTCGCCGCCACGTTTGGCCTCCCGGTCACCATTGACGACCGCGTTCTGGAGGCCGAGAACTACCTCCAGGGGCTGAAGATGTCGTTTCCCAGCACCCTCAGCAGGCCGAAGAACTGGCGTCACTTCCGCAATCCGCTGACGCCGAGCTGGGGCGAGCCGTACAAGGCGATCGTCGCCCGGATGCGGGCGGCGATGAAGGACGCCCACGAGGCGGCATACGGACACGAGGCGGTCATCGTCTCCCATCAGCTGCCGATCTGGATGGCGCGCTGCAACGCCGAAGGCCGGCGCCTCATCCACGACCCGCGGCGACGCGACTGCTCGCTCGCCAGCGTGACCTCCTTCAGCTATTTGGACGGCCGGATGACCTCGGTGACCTACCGCGAACCGGCGGCCGACCTGTTGCGCGGACCCGCCAAGAAGAAGTCGGTCGCAGGCGCCTGAATGCCCTTTCGGAAAGTGCTGGGACGTGACACGCCTGAGGGTCGCCGCCGTGTCGCTCGCCAGCATCTTTCGGCGGTGCTCCTTGCCGTGGGGCTGGCGCTGGTCGGCGGCTGCGGATCGCCGAGCACAGGTGGCGGACAAGCGGGCTTTCCGCAGACCGAGCGCAATCTGACCCGGATCGCTCCGCAACAGCGTCAGGTGTTGCCCGAGATCTCCGGCCCAGCCCTCGGCACCAAGCAGATGCTGACCAGCCGGGGCTATCCCGGCAAAGTGGTGGTGATCAACGTCTGGGGCTCCTGGTGTGCACCCTGCCGCAGTGAGGCCCCGCACCTGGAGGCGGCCAGCAGGCAAACCGCGGACACCGCGCAATTCCTTGGCATCACCAGCAAGGACTACGATCCGGCACAGGCCATCGCCTTCACCCGCGCCTTCTCGGTCAACTATCCGTCGATCTTCGACCCGACGGGCAAGGTGTTGTTGAACTTCGCCGAGGTGCTGCCGCCCAGTGCCATTCCATCGACCATGATCGTTGACAGCGAGGGCCGGCTGGCCGCCCGGGTGCTCGGTCCGATCACCGAGACCACGCTGGTCGACATGATCGACGACGTCGCGAGCGGCAGCTAGATGATCACCTTGGACATCGGCAGTTGGGCCGAGACCGCTGTCGGTGGATCCATGGTCCTGGCCTTGCCGGTGGCACTCATGGCCGGACTTGTCTCCTTCTTCTCACCGTGCGTCGTGCCGCTGCTGCCGGGCTATCTCTCCTATGCCACCGGGCTGGGAGCGGCCGAGGTCATCGAGGGTCCGAAGCACAGGAGCCGGATGCTGCTCGGCACGGCCGGTTTCGTCCTCGGCTTCGCGGTGATCTTTGTGATCACCGGGGTGGTTGCCGGGTCAGTCGGCCAGGCGCTGTACGAGTACCGGACTGTGATCAATCGTGTGCTCGGGGTGGTCGTCATCGTCCTCGGCCTGATCTTTGCCGGTTTGCTACCGATCGGGCAGCGTGATCTGCGGTCGCACCGGGTTCCAGCGGTCGGCGTTGCCGCCGCGCCCCTGCTCGGGATGGTCTTCGCCCTCGGCTGGACGCCGTGCATCTCGCCGACGTTGGGAGTCGTTGTCAATCTCGGCTTCAATGAAGGCACCGCCGTCCGCGGTGGACTTCTCGGCTTCGTCTATGCGCTCGGGCTCGGCATCCCCTTTATCCTTGCCGGACTGGCGTTCTCCCGCATGTCGCGGGCGGTGGGGCTCCTCCGCGATCATCAGCAGATGATCATGCGGATCGGGGGGCTGCTCCTGGTGGGGGTCGGCATGCTGCTCCTGACCGGCGCATGGGACTGGCTCACCGGCCTGCTGCGACAGTGGGCCAGCTCATTCGAGACGGCGATCTGATGACCGACACCCAAACGCGCACAGCCGGGACGCTCTGCTGCCGAGCCGGCGCAGCGCCCGGAACTGCCGGCGCTAGGGCCGAGGGGCTCGCTTCGGTTCCTGTGGACCCAGCTCACGTCCATGCGTACGGCGCTGGTGCTGCTCTTTGCGCTGGCCCTAGCGGCGATCCCTGGCTCGTTGGTTCCTCAGCGCAAGGTGTCGCCGGTTGCGGTATCGGACTTCATCCGCGAGCACCCCGTGATTGGGCCGATCTACGACGCGATCGGCATGTTCAACGTCTACAGCTCGCCATGGTTCTCCGCGATCTACCTGCTGCTCTTTCTCTCACTGGCCGGCTGCATCATCCCTCGCGTCGGCGTGTACGCGAAGGCGCTCCGGGCTCGTCCGCCGGCGACCCCGCGCAACCTTGGGCGGCTCCCGGCGTACGCCCAGAGCCGACGTTGTCACCACTGACGGGGTGCTGGAGTGGGCGGCGGCGACGTTACGACGGCAGCACTATCGCGTCGACGTCCGCGACACGTCGGTGGCGGCCGAACGGGGCTACCTGCGGGAAGCTGGCAACCTGCTCTTCCACGTCAGCCTGCTGCTCCTGCTGCTGGGGGTCGCCATCGGCGCCCTCTTCGGTTTCCGGGGCTCGAGCGTGGTGGTCGTGGGCCAGGGCTTCGCCAACAACCTCACCCAGTACGACGACTTCTCCGCCGGCGCATCGTTCCGTGACTCCGATCTGCGGCCGTTCAGCCTCGTCGTGAAGGACTTCCGGGTGCGCTTCGAAACAGGCAGTGTCCAGCGCGGTGCGGCCCGGCTGTTCGCTGCCGACGTGGAGGTGGTCGACCGTCCTGGAGCCGCGCCCCGAGCGACCACGCTGGAGGTGAACAAGCCGATCACGATCGACGGCACCAAGGTCCACCTGATCGGCCACGGCTATGCGCCGAAGGTGACAGTGAAGGACGGCGACGGGAACGTCGCTTACTCGGGCCCGGTGGTCTTCTTGCCGCAGGACGGCAACTTCACCTCGGCCGGCGCCATCAAGGCACCCGACGGGCGGCCGGAACGGCTTGCCTTCCAAGGCTTCTTCCTGCCCACTGCCATGCTCGACGAGCAGGGGCCTCGCTCGGTCTTTCCCGACGCGCTCAACCCGGCGGTATTCCTCAATGCCTGGTACGGACCACCGAAGGTGGAGACCGGCGTGCCGGAGAACGTCTACTCCCTGGACACCACCGGCCTCACCCAGTTCAAGGACGAGACCGGTGACCCACTGAGACTGGCCCTCCAGACTGGTGACCTGATTCGCCTCCCGGACGGCAAAGGGTCCATCCAGATGGACGGCTGGGTCCGCTGGGTCAAGCTTCAAGTCGGTGAGACCCCTGGCCTGCCGGTCTCGCTGGGGGCTATCGGGGCGGCGGTCCTTGGCCTTTGCCTGTCGCTGTTCGTCAGGCCTCGGCGGATATGGATCAAGATTCCCGACGCGGAGGGCTCTAGTGTGGTGGAGGTCGGCGGCTTGGACCGGGCGGACGCACGAGCCGGCCTCACCGACGACGTGGCAGCGCTGGCCGGTCAGATTTCACGGCTCGAACCAGGACCGGCGGCAGGATCGAAGGGATCGAGTACGACGTGAATCTGGAGTACTACTCGAACCTGGCGTTCGTGGCCTCCGTGGTGGTCTATGCGCTGGCCATGTTGGCTCACGCTGCGGAATGGGCGACCGCCCGAAAGGTGGATAGCGACGCCTCAGCCGAGGAGATTCACGAACCGGCTCTCGCTGCGGTCGGAGCGGGGGAGAGTGCGGCGGGCGATCGAGTCGGCGGTGGCGCCGACTGACAGCAGCCGGACAGCGGCTGCTCCGTCCGAAGGGGCCGACCGGCGACGCGTCGACCAGTTCGGCCGAGTCGGCATCGCCTTGACGATCATCGGTCTGGGCCTGAGTGTGGTCGGCGTTGTCCTTCGGGGTCTGACGGCGCACCGAGCGCCCTGGGGCAACATGTTCGAGTTCACCACGGCCGCCATGGTGTTCGTCGTCGCGGCGTATCTGATCATGGTCTGGCGGGTCGGCCTGCGCTGGTTGGGTCTGCCCGTGACGCTGCTGGCCACGATCGGTAACGGCCTGGCCGTCACCGTCTTCTACGTCGCCGTCGCCCCGCTCGTGCCGGCGCTGCACTCGGTCTGGTTCCTCATCCACATCGTCGCCGCCGCCATCGCCGGAGCTGCCTTCAACGTGGGTGGCCTGATGGCCATCCTCTACTTGATCAAGAAGAGGGCTGAGAATCGCGGCCAGGTCCGGGGCTATCTGACTCGGCTGCCCACCGTGCAGCGGATGGACGTGCTGACATTCCGCTTCCACGCCTTTGCTTTCCCGCTATGGACCTTCACCGTGGCGGCCGGCGCCATCTGGGCCGAATACGCCTGGGGCCGTTACTGGGGTTGGGATCCGAAGGAGACCTGGGCTCTGGTCACCTGGGTGATCTACGCCTGTTACCTGCATGCCCGCTCGACCGCGGGTTGGCGCGGCAGCCGGGCGGCGATGATCGCCATCATCGGGCTGGCCTCATTCTGGTTCAACTTCATCGGCATCAATCTGCTGGTCAGCGGACTTCACTCCTACGCCGGTGTCTGAGAAGAGCTAGGCGAGGCTGATGCCCACCACCACCACACCGGACTCCATGCTTCAGGCGGCTGTGCTGAGGTGAGCCTTGACAGGCCCCCCCGAGCCTGTTCCAGCACATCGTCGATGGTCTCGCGTCCGGTGCGGTGTGTGGTGGCTGGCGGGATGAGAACGCTCACCAGTTCACCCCGGCCAGTTTGGAATTCAACAACTCTAACAGTCCATCGCCGAGTTGATACCGATTCATCTCAACGAATGCGGGTGAATAACACCCAAGCCGACTGCAGCCCGTCGGCCACGCGTCGACGAACGCGCTGAGGGTCCGGCTGGTGTGCTGTTGGTCGGTTACCTGGCATGCTGCTGGCGTGAGGGCTGCCGTTGACCAGCTGGCCGATTTCGCCGATCCCTCCTACGCCGAAGCCATGGCCCGCTACTTCCAGGTCAAGCCCGGGCGGATACGGCGAGGGAGACGTCTTTCTCGGTATTCGGCTGAGTGAGCTTCGGAGGCTGGCCAAGCCCTACGCCAAGTTGGTCTATCGGAGCTCGGACTGGTTGCCGCTTCTCACGAGTGCGGTGCACGAGCACCGCCAGCTGGCCTTGTTGATCATGGCGGCCCGCTCCGCGCGCGGCACGGAGTCCGAGCGGACCCAGATCTATCGCGACTACCTCGACCACACGGCTTTCGTCAACAACTGGGATCTGGTCGACGTCAGTTGCGGTCCGATCGTCGGCGGGTACCTGCAGGCTCGAGATCGCGCGCCCCTGTACGGCCTCGCGAGGTCGTCCCTCGTCTGGGAGCGGCGGATTGCCATGGTCAGCACCCAACACTTCCTACGTGCCGGAGAGACCGGAGACCTGTTCGCGATCGCTGAGCTGCTCTTGTTCGACCAGCACGACCTTATTCAGAAGGCGGTCGGCTGGTCGCTGCGGGAAGCCGGCAAGCGAGTCGACCGGACGGCCCTGGGCGACTTCCTTGACCAGCACGCCGCGCGGATGCCTCGCACGGCGCTGCGCTACGCCATCGAGCACTTCGACCAGACCGAACGTCAGCACTACCTCCGGCTGCGCTCTGCGACCAACGCCCAGGACGCTGCCTCCCCGGCGACCTGACTCTCGAGGAGATTCGCCGCCCAGAGGAAGGGCCGAATCATCGCCACGAAGGCGTCTAGGAAGGCACGCAGCAAGGTCTCGTCCACTCGACTGCGTACACCTGGGGTGATCGCGCATGGCCTGGCACGATGAGCACGTGCAGCATTTTGATCTGTGCATCATCGGCAGCGGATCGGCGAACACCATTCCCGGCCGGCGGCTCGCAAATCTCCAGATCGCCATGGTGGAAGGTGGCACGTTCGGCGGCATCTGCCTCAATGTCGGCTGCATACCGACCAAGATGCTGGTCTTCCCGGCTGATCTTGCACGGATTCCACCGCACGCTGCGCGACTAGGTGTTGATCTTGAGCTGCGCCGCACTCGGTGGCCGGACATCCGGGATCGCGTCTTCGGGCGGATCGACGCGAAGTCGGCATCGGGTGAGAAGTTCCGGGAGGACGATCCGTCGATCACCCTGTTCCGCGAGCCGGCCCACTTCGTCGCGCCGCGGACCCTGAACGTCGGCTCGGCGGGCACGCTCACGGCAGACCGGTTTGTGATCGGCGCCGGCAGCCGGGCGGTCATTCCCGATCTGGACGGACTTTCCGACGTGGAGTACCACACGTCTGACACCGTCATGCGGATCGCTGAGTTGCCCGAGTCCATGATCGTTTTGGGTGGGGGATATGTCGCCGCTGAGTTCGCTCATGTCTTCTCCGCGCTCGGCACCAAGGTGACGGTGATCAACCGGTCCTCTGCTCTGCTACGCAAGGAAGATCGCGAAGTGTCGGAGCGCTTCACCGAGCTCTTCTCGGAAAGAGCCGCAGTGTGGCTCGACACCAGGGTCGACCGGGTCAGGCAGAACGGTGACGGCAAGATAGTGATGACGATCCGAACCGGTGACAATTCCACGTCGACTGTCGAGGCGGATCTGCTTCTGGTGGCCACCGGCCGGGTGCCGAACGGCGACTCCCTCAATCTTGCCGCCACCGGTGTCGAGGTGGATGACGACGGCTTCATCGTGGTCGATGATCATCAGCGAACGACGGCGGACGGGATCTTCGCACTCGGCGACGCCGCATCGCACGCGATGCTCAAGCACGTCGCCAATGCGGAGGCGCGGATCGTCAAGTACAACCTGCTGAATCCGTCTGCCATGATCAGCAGCGACCACCGGTTCGTTCCGCACGCCGTCTTCTCCGACCCGCAGGTCGCCGCCGTCGGACTTACCGAAGAACAGGCGCGGGAACAGGACCGCGCATACCGCGTCGGACGGGCCGAATACGGCGACACCGCGTACGGATGGGCGATGGAGGACACGACCCACTTCGTCAAGGTGCTGGCGGACCCGAGGACGGATCAACTTCTCGGCGCTCACATCGTCGGTCCTCAGGCGTCGTCATTGATCCAGCCGCTGACTCAGGCGATGACGTTCGGCACGCCGGCCCGTGTGGTCGCCCGCGACCAATACTGGATTCACCCGGCTATGGCGGAGGTCGTGGAGAACGCCCTGCTCAATCTCAAGCAGCGATGATCGTTGCGGCCCTATGAGCCCAGCAGCCGCCGGATTGTCTTGGCCGCGCGGCTGGCGCGGGTTTCTTCTTGCTTGGCCTCGGAGATCCAACGGGCGTACTCGAGTCGATGGCTGGGCGGCAGCGCGTCGTACGCCGCCCGCGCCGACGGATTCTCGGCGAGGGCTGCCAGCAATTCAGGCGGCTCGGTCACGACCCGTTCCGTGTGATCCTCCGACAGCTCTATCTGAACGGTGTCGCCCGCGACCGCGCCGATCTGGCGGAGGAGATCCTTGCGCAGGCCGAGATAAGTTCTTCCGCCGTAGACCATGAGGCGCGAACGGTACTCAACACCGTTCACGGTCCCGACCACCGGAGGCCGCTTGCTCGAGAAGCTGGCAGCTACCTCGGGCGGCACCAGGGCGGCATGTCCACCCATCCCGGCCGACAGAACTTCAGCCGAGAACGCCACGGCCACACCCTAGCTGGCGTCGTGTGAAGGGCCACTGGTGAAACCATGGAACCGATGGGCACGCGGCGCGGGCTACGACCGGGGACCCTCCCGGTCCATGTCCTTGTCGTCACGGTTCTGGCCATGATCGCCTCCTGCACGTCGCCGACCCAGACCGGCGTTCCACCACCGACCAGCTCGCCGTCCGCCGAAGGAGAGCGCAGCGTCCCCGAGCGCTCAGGCCTCCAGCTCCCTGACGGCGACAGCGAATCCGACGCCGTCAGCAGCCCGGGATCGATGCGCGGCCCTCGTGGAATCGATGAGCCTGCGCGAACGAGTTGGGCAGCTCCTGATGGTGGGGATCAGCTCGGCTGGGCCGAGCATTGCCGATGCAGACATTCTGGCGAGCACTCGAGCTGGCAGCGTGCTCCTGCTCGGCGACAGCACGGCGTCGTTGACAATGGTTGCTGACATCACTGCTCGAGCTCGTCGGGCCGCCGGGTCTCCGAAAGGCGTCCAGACGCTGCTGGCTGTCGATCAGGAAGGCGGCCTGGTTCAGCGGCTGCAGGGCACTGGATTCGACCCGATTCCGGCTGCCGTCGACCAAGCCGGATACGACGATCGCACCCTGACCGCCAAGGCGAACCGATGGGGGCGCCAACTCAAGCGAGCCGGCATCGACGCCAACCTGGCGCCCGTCGCCGATGTCGTGCCGGAAGCCGCGCGCAGCCGAAATCAACCAATCGCACAGCTCCGTCGCGACTATGGCTCGGATCCGCAGCGGGTCGGGACCAAAGTGCGGGCATTCGTCGCGGGCATGAACGAGGCAAACGTCGCGACGGCGGTCAAGCACTTCCCGGGCCTTGGCGTGGTGGAAGGCAACACCGACTATGAGAGCCACGTCGTCGACGGCGTCACCCGGAGGCGCGATCGGATGCTTGCCGGTTTTATTCGCGGGGTGGACGCGGGGGCCGACATGGTGATGGTCTCCTCAGCGACCTACCGACGAATCGATGAGACCCGGAGGGCAACCTTCTCGCCGGCAATCCTGCGGACCATGATTCGCGGCGATCTGCAGTTCAGCGGTGTGATCATCTCCGATGATCTTGCGGCTCAAGCCATGCAGGATCTCTCGCCCGGGAACCGGCTGTTGCGGTTCATCGACGCCGGCGGTGACGTGGCCATCATCGGTGACCCGAGGATGGCCAAGGCCGCGGCCAGCGCTCTGATCGACGAGGCCCGCGAGGACCCGTCGCTGTCCGAGCTGGTGTCGGCCAGCGCGGTCCGGGTGCTGAAGCTCAAGGATCGGCGCGGCCTTGCCAGGTGCTAGCCGTCCACCTGAAGATCTTCGAGCGCGGCACGGGCGGCCGGCAGCAGCTCCGGGGTGGTGTCGGGAATGGACGCGTAGTAGAGGCCGGAACTGTTCGGAGCGGTGACGATGGCCACGATCAGCGTCTCGCCCTTTGTCTCCAGGCCCTCGATATCGAAGGTCAGGTGCGACTCGACCAGCCAGGCGTCTTGCCCGTCGATGGTGGTCTGCTCGTTCACCTTGATGTCGCTCTCGACCGGGTTGTTGCCGTAGAAGCTGCCGAGGATGCACTTGACGACGATCTGAGAACCCTGCTCGGGTGTGAAGAAACCATCACCAGCCTGCAGTTCGCCAACCAGGATCGACGCCACCCATACGCTACCGGGCTGGTAATTCGGCTCCACGATGACAGCCTGAGTCCATGCGTCCCGGCCGAACGGCACCCGATTTTCCGGTTGCGGAGTCCCCCACGGTGAGCCGAGCCGAGGGAACGAGACCGGTCCGCCATGCACCCGGCCGTCGTCGGACTGGGTGTAGGGCTGAGGGGACTCAGTGGCTTGAGGTGGACACACTTGGCTCGACGGCTGACCGCCGGGCGCACCGGTTGCTGTACCACCGCCGGTAACTGCACGAAGAGCCAAGGCGGCCACCACGATGATGGCGACGAGCAGAGCGGCACCGGCGATCCACCAGCCGATCGGAGACCGCTTCTTCTGGATCTGCTCATAGTTGGCGTAACCGCCGGTCGCTGCGCCCAGAGGCTGCTGGCCCGATTGATGGTATTGACCAGACTGCTGTCCGTACGGGCTCCCGGCACCGTCTGGGTGCTGCCCGTACCCCTGAGCGCCGTAGCTGACCGAGCCGGTCACGGCCTGGCCGTACGCCGGGGCGCCAACCAGCCCTGTGGAGGGTGGCGGGGCGGTCGGGTTGGTCGACGTGGCCGCTGACCACGCCCTGCCGTCCCAATACCGGAACAGACCCTGTCCGCCGCCAGGGTCCGGGTACCAGCCTGCCTTCGCGCTCACGCAGCGAGTTTAGGTGGCGTGGAAAGCAAGGCCCTCAGCAGAATCGCCCGGTGATGACCTAGGCGAACAACACCGCGACCGCGAACCACCGAAGGGTCTGAGTGACGACATCATGAGAGCTCGCCGTGACGATTGGCGGGGTCATGATCGCCAACACGACAGAAGCGACAACCTGGCACAGCGGACCTTCAAGATCATCGAGCCTCGCCGCAACTGAACATTCGGTGAACGTTGCGTTCACTGACCGGCGGCAGGCGGCTGCTGTGGCACCGTTGAAGGATGCGTTTCATCGCCAACTCCCGCCTCGCCGACGGAGTCACTCGCGAGCGTGTGCTGCAGTTCGTCGAGGAGCACGAGATGAAGTCGTCGACATGGGATCTCGTGCGGCACCGGATCGTGACCGACCACGTGTACAAGGTCGGTGCTCAACCGGGAGTCGTGCTGTTCCTCGAGGCAGATTCTGAGGACGCCGCTGCGGAAATCGTCAACGGGTTGCCGGTCGTCCAGAACGGGTTGTGGGTCTTCGACATCGACCCGATCAGCCCTTTCGCGCACTTCTGAAGGTCCCGGCCGACACCGCCCGGGAGACTGTCACCTGAGTCGGAAGTGACACCCGAAGTCACAGAGGCGATAAGACGGCGTTCGATGCCATTGCGAATCTTGCGTGAAGAAGTTGATCACGACATCAGCGATGTGAAAGCGGGGACCGCTCCATCGCACGTCACTTCGCTGGACACCTTCCCTGAGGCTTCGCGCGATTGATGGTCTATAGGTGCTGATTCTTCACGAGCCGTTCACCCGCGGTTCATGTGTGGACGCTTATATGGGCCGCGCTGGCAGCTTGGCCGGCCACTCGTCTGGGTGAATTTGATCTTGGAAGGAATCTGAGGTGTCTTCTCGTTCGTTGAAATTCGCGGGGGTGACCGCAGTTGCCGCTGCTTCGTTATTGGCCACTGGGTGTGGCGGCCAGAATAATGCCGGCAGTGCCGGCGGCAGTGCCAGCGGTGGGGTCAGCGGCACGGTGACCGTGGATGGGTCATCGACCGTCGCCCCCTTGAGCGAAGCAGCCGCTGATGCCTTTCGTGAGGTGGAGCCAGGGGTCAACGTAACCGTGGCAACCGCAGGCACCGGGGGTGGTTTCCAGAAGTTCTGCGCCGGCGAGACCGACATCTCCGACGCGTCGAGGCCGATCAAAGATGAGGAGGCCGCGGCATGCAAGGCGAAAGGGATCGAGTACACCGAGGTCATCGTCGCCAACGACGGCCTCTCCGTCGTGGTAAACCCCGAGAACGACTGGGCCAATTGCCTCACAGTGAAGCAGCTGCAGACCATGTGGGCGCCGGAGGCGGAGGGCAAGATCAAGAACTGGAACCAGATCGACAAGTCCTTCCCCGATCAGCCGTTGACCCTCTTCGGGGCTGGTACTGATTCAGGTACGTTCGACTACTTCACCGAGGCGATCAATGGCGAGGAAGGTGCCAGCCGCACCGACTACAGCCCATCCGAGGATGACAACGTGACGATCCAGGGTGTGAAGGGCGATAAGGGTGCAGTGGGCTACTTCGGGCTGAGCTATGTCGAGCAGAACCCCGACGCAGTCAAGGCTGTCGAGATCGACGGCGGTGACGGCTGCGTGGGGCCCAGCAAGGAGACGGTACAGGACAAGACCTACAAGCCGTTGGCCCGGCCGCTGTACATCTACGTGAAGAACTCGTCCTACAAGGACAATCCGGCCGTGCATGCCTATGTGGACTTCTATGTCGAGAATGAGGCGAAGGTGGCTGAGGAAGCACTGTTCGTCGGGCTGACTCCGGAGCAGAAGAAGACCGCACAAGACGAGCTTGGCTCGATCGCAAGCTGACGACGATGGAGAAGACTGACTGCGACCCAGCCGCAACCTGGGTCGCAGGCTCTCGCCGGAGATCGGACCGTTGGTCCGCGACGGGAGCCGGCTCAAGCGACCACCGTCGTTGACGACCTCGGCGCGGCGACCTGGTGAAGCTGTCGCAAAAATCGTGCTGCGACTCGCGGCATGGCTGACCATCGCCATCACCGTCGGGATCGTGATTGCGCTGCTCGTCCCAGCGATCGAGTTCTTCGCCCAGGTTTCGATCAGAGAGTTCTTGTTCGGAACACGGTGGGCGCCTCGGTTCTCCAACCCGTCCTTCGGAGTCATCCCGCTGGTGACCGCGACCCTTTGGACCACGGCGATCGCCTTGATCACCGCTGTCCCGATCGGGCTCGGCACGGCGGTCCTGCTCTCGGAGTACGCGCATCGCCGACTGCGTGCCGTCCTGAAGCCCATCCTGGAGATCCTGGCCGGTGTCCCGACCGTCGTCTACGGTCTGTTCGCGCTGGCGTTCGTCCAAACTGTGGTGCTCAAGGACTGGTTGCACCTGCCGACCGGGTCGTTCAGCGTGCTTGCCGCCGGTCTGGTGATGGGGGTGATGATCGTGCCGACCGTCGCCTCGCTGAGTGAGGACGCCATGTCCGCGGTTCCGAACGCCATGAGACAAGGCTCGGCGGCGCTAGGAGCCAATCGGATGCAGACCAGCCTCCGGGTCGTTTTCCCGGCCGCCCTCTCCGGCATCGTCGCTGCCATCGTCCTGGGCGTGTCCAGAGCGGTGGGGGAGACCATGATCGTGGCTATCGCCGCGGGTGGTCAGGCCCGCATGGTCACCGGTCCGCTGCAGCAGGGCCAGACCATGACCGGGTTCATCGCGAACGCAGCGCTGGGCGACTCGCGAGTCGGCTCGATCGAATACAACACACTGTTCGCAGTCGGGCTGCTGCTGTTCGCTATCACGTTGTTGATCAACTTCATCAGCATCCGGTTCGTGCGTCGATTCCGGGAGGCCTACTGATGAGCATCGCCACCGACATCCGCCGCCCCACGCATTCCCTGCAGGAACAAGCCAAGGGGGGCGAACGTAGTCCGAAGGCCATGGCCTTCTTGGTGCTGCTGTGGCTGGCGATGTTCATAGCCATGACGGTGCTGTTGGTCCTGATCGTCACCACGTTGATCGATGGGGCGTCACGGCTGGATTCGCGGCTGTTTACCGAGTACCCGTCCTCATCACCGGCGCGGGCAGGCGCGCGGCCGGCGATCCTTGGCTCCATCTGGGTGATCGCGACCACCGCGGTGCTGGCGATACCCCTCGGCGTCGCAGCAGCAGTCCAGCTCGAGGAGTTCGCCGACAAGACCAAGCGTCTCAACCACATGATCGAGCTCAACGTCCAAAACCTCGCGGCCATCCCCTCGGTGGTCTACGGCCTGTTGGCGCTGGCGGTGTTGACCCTGTTGCGGGTGCAGAACAAGAACCTGGTCATTGCCGGGGCTACCGCGCTCGGCCTGCTCATCCTGCCGGTGATCATCATCTCCACCCGGGAGGCGCTGCGATCGGTGCCGGTGGAGATCCGCGAAGGATCCCTGGCCCTGGGAGCCACGCCGCTGCAGACGATGTGGCGGCAGACGCTACCCTCGGCGGTGCCTGGCATCGCCACCGGATCGATTTTGGCATTGTCTCGGGCATTGGGCGAGGCCGCGCCTCTCCTCCTGCTGGGGGGGTTGGTGTTCGTCAGCTTCGACCCGAACGGGCTGCTGAGCGGCTTCACCACCATGCCGATCCAGATCTTCAACTGGACCGGTCGTCCGCAAGAAGAGTTTCGGACCCTCGCGGCAGCGGCCAGCATCGTCTTGCTCGTCCTGTTGTTGGCCATGAACGCCCTCGCCATCTACATCCGCAATCACTTCCAGCGCCGGTGGTAACCGAACCGAAGGAAACGAGAGAACCGATGAGCGCACAGCAAAACCCTCAGATTCAAGATCCTCAGGTCGTCACTCATTACGAACCACACGCTGGGGTTCACTTCGAGCCGGCCGACCAGACTCGTAGTCGTGACGAGGAGTTGCCCGAGACCCCGTATGGGGTGATGGAGTGCGCCGACGTGGATGTCTACTATGGCGACTTCCGGGCGGTGTCTGGCGTCAACCTGGTGTTTGGCTACAACGAGATCACCGCTTTGATCGGGCCGTCGGGCTGCGGGAAGTCCACGCTGCTGCGGTCCTTGAACAGGATGAACGACCTCATCATCGGAGCCCGCGTTACCGGCCGGGTGGCATTCCATGGCGAAGACATCTACGCCAAGGGCGTCGATGCGATCGAGGTAAGACGCCGGATCGGCATGGTCTTCCAGAAGCCCAACCCGTTCCCGAAGTCGATCTACGACAACGTCGCCTACGGTCCACGAGTCATCGGCATGAAACCGTCCAACATGGACGACTTGGTCGAGGAAGCGCTCACCCAGGCCGCCTTGTGGGCCGAGGTCAAGGACAAGCTCAATCAGTCCGCCTTCGGCCTCTCAGGTGGTCAACAGCAGCGGCTCTGCATTGCCCGGACCATCGCCGTAAAGCCCGAGGTGATCTTGATGGACGAGCCCTGCTCCGCGCTCGATCCCATCGCAACCGGCCGCATCGAGGACCTTATGGAGGACCTCACGCAGATCTACACCATCGTGATCGTCACCCACAATATGCAGCAAGCTGCGCGCGTCGCTGATCGCACCGCCTTCTTCACAGCGCTGGCCGCTGAAGGCAGCGGCGACCGCACCGGCATGCTGGTCGAGTACGACAAGACGACCAAGATCTTCGAGAACCCGTCTGACCGGCGCACCGAGGACTACATTTCGGGTCGCTTCGGATGAGCTGACGAATCGCCGCAGCAGTGCCCCTATGACCTGGCTTGTGACACGCAGTGGTGCTCTGACCAGTCTGGGCGCGATTCGCTGGCCGTACAGGGTGATCGCCGTCGAGTCACCGTCACGGATGCTTTCGTGTAGCAATCATGACCATCTGCTCGCGGGCGGGATCGATCTGCGGCCTTACCCGGATGGCGCCTCAACGCTGCTCTGCCTAATGGCTGAAGATCCTGCTGCAGTACTGGCGCCGACCGATCTCATCGGCGTGGACTTCCTATGCTTCGTCCGGGCGGTCGTCGCCTGCTCCGACATTCCCCTCATCATCGGTCTCACGGATGACGGGGACTCCCATCAGCGCGCCTTCCATGGGCTCGAGGCAGGGGCTCGCGGCTTGCTGGGGCTCCCGTTCGACACAGAGCATCTAAACTCGGCAATCCGTCACCTCGGCCTGACCAGGACGGCGTCAGCCGCCAACCTCCACTATGGGTCTATCGACGTGGACGTGCAGGCGCACACGGTGCAGGTGTCGGGCACGGCAGTCCACCTGTCACCGCGTGAGCTCGCCCTGGTCGCGTATCTGCTTGCCGAAGCCCCGCGGGTCGTCTCCGCTGTGGAGATCGCCGTGGTTATCGGCACCGACCACCAGGTAGTCAGCCCGATGCGGATTCGTAAGTATGTTCAGAACGTGCGGCGCAAGCTCAGCGAAGCGCGACCAGGACAGCCAGCGGTCCTCGAAACCGTACGTGGTCTCGGGTATCGGCTGGTCGACAACTAGAACCCCGCAATGAAGACTTCGGAGATCAGTGGTGACGCAATCTAGGATTACCTTCAATGAGGATCTGATGGTGGTGCGTGACTCGCTGGTTCTGATGACCGTCACGGCATCGGAGGCCATCCGAGCTGCGACCACAGCCTTGCTGGACCAAGATCCCGAGGCTGTCCGGATGACCGCAGCACTGGATCAAAATCTCGAAGATGATTGGCAGGGGATCGAGCGCCGCACGTTCCAACTCCTGGCCCGCCAGCAGCCTGTGGCCGGTGATCTACGGATACTCGTTTCGGCCATCAAGATCGGCGGGGAGTGCCGGCGGATGGGTGCCCTGGCTCATCATATCGGCACCGTTGCCGCCCGGTCCCATCCGGCGCCAGCCATTCCCATACAGATGTCGGAAATCTTTCGTCGGATGGGTGAGATCGCGAGCCGCATCGCTGACGGTGCCGGGGTGACGCTGCGCATCGGCGACGCCTATGACGCGGGCCGCCTCGAGGTCGACGACGACGCCATGGACGGTCTGCTTCGAACGTTGTTTCGGGCACTCGTACACGACTGGCCTCACGGTGTCGAGAAAGCGGTCAACGTCGCGCTGCTCGGCCGCTACTACGAACGGTTCGCTGATCACGCCGTAGCGATCGCCCAGTCCGTGGTCTTCATCGTGACAGGTGCTAGGTCTGACGACGGGCAGCATCCTGTCGGCTGAGGCAGCCGCTCCCCGCTTGGGCAGCGCACGAAAGTTCCGACTTGGTAATCACCATCGGCTGCGGAGATGCCCGCTCGAT
This sequence comes from uncultured Actinomycetota bacterium, assembly GCA_963808495.1. Taxonomy (GTDB): domain Bacteria; phylum Actinomycetota; class Actinomycetes; order Propionibacteriales; family Propionibacteriaceae; genus Microlunatus. The sequence continues at coordinate 375,124 of CAWEGC010000010.1, read as the reverse complement.
TGGATCGACCTAGATGAACAGCAGGTCTTGCTCCGAAAGGCTCAGTCCCGTGACGACCACGCCGAGCTGCCACGGCGGCGGCCTCGGACCTCCTTGATCGGGCGGCCTCTCCTTGTCCCTCGTCGTGGCTCACTCCCTCCGGGAGCGGCCTGCTGCTAACGTCCGGAAAGCTGCGCCACAGCCCCGATGAGCGCGCACACTCCCAGCACCCCGGGTATGGGCCAGCGCAGGATGAAGATCAACACGCAGGCCAGTGCGGAAATCAGCACGGCGAGCCAGGCGGTTGTTGTGACGTCGGGGATTACCACATGTATCGGGCCCCAGTGCAGTTCTGTGGTGGCTGCAAAGAAGGTGTGCACCGCGAAGTAGAGCCCGAGACTTGCGATGACCCCCACGACGGCTGCCGTGATCCCGGTGAGGGCTGCCGTCAGCCGCCGGTTGCCGCGCAACTTCTCCACCGACGGGGCGCCGACCAGCACGAACAGGAAGCCGGGCACGAACGTGACCCAGGTGGTGATCAGGGCGCCGAGGGTTGCCGCCATCCAGGGATCAAGGCTACCCGGCGAGCGGAAGGCGCCGAGGAAAGCGACGAACTGGACGACCATGATCAACGGACCGGGGGTCGTCTCAGCGAGTGCCAGTCCTTGAATCATCTCGTCCGGTTTCAGCCACCCGTATGCATTCACCGCCTGCTGCGCGACGTAGGCCAGTGCCGCGTACGCGCCGCCGAACGAGATCAGGGCGGTGCCGGAGAAGAACAGCCCCTGCTCGACCACGATGCTCTGCGGCCCGAGCAGCAGTGCGGCAGCGAGTATCGGGGTGGCCCATCCGATGAGGCCGACCGTGAGGATGATCACGCTCCGCCGCCGGCTCGGCTGGTCGGCGTGCAGCTGGTCGTCACGGATGAGGGGCGGTAGGGCTTCCTCCGCGGTCGCCGAGACCGGCTGAGCAATCCAGGACGGTTTCATGCGGAAGAAGAGCCAACCCAGCAGCCCTGCGATTATCACCACGGCAGGGAACGGCACGGCGAACACCGTCAAGGCGAGGAAAGCGCCGACCGCGAGCCCCACCTGGCTGGGATGAATCAGGGAGCGCCGGCTCACCCGGATCAGCGCCTGCAGAACGATGGCGACGACCGCTGGCGCCAAGCCGAGGAACAAGCCGGTCATCAGGGCCGTGTCGCCGAAGGCAACGTAGAGCGCGGACAACGCGAGCATCACAACGACCCCGGGAAGCACGAACAACGTGCCGGCGATCAAGCCACCACCCACGCCGTTCAGGAGCCAACCGGAGTAGGTCGCCAGCTGCTGCGCCTCGGGTCCGGGCAGCAGCATGCAGTAGTTCAGCGCGTGCAAGAACCGTCGTTGACCGATCCAGCGCTTGTCGTCGACCAGAATCCGCTGCATCAACGCGATTTGCCCGGCCGGACCGCCGAAGGTCTGCAGGCTGATCACGGACCAGGTGCGTACGGCTACCCGCAGCGGAATGGCGTCCTTGGTCAACCGTCCTCGCACCCCCGGCAGGTCACTGACTACGAGAACCAACCTATGACCTTCCGAGTCGCCAGCGTGGTTCCGGCGAAGGGCAAACGGCGCGTGCACAGGCGTTGATCACGACGGGGAGTTGATGCACTGTTTCCCCAGTGTTCAATCTCGTTTCCCAGTGATCAATTTCGGCGGATATCTTCGGCCAACAGCTCGCTCTCAGCCTCTGCGGCCGGTGCCGCTCGAGGGCGTGTACTTCGCCGTCCGATGTCAGATGCGCGACAAGGAACTCACCTGTGACCAGCGTGGCAGGGGCTATGTCGAGCGCATCGAGAATATGGGGCAGCACCGGTCGATGCACACAGATGGCCGTTGGCTCTCCCGTCGCCAGGACCGCAGTTCGCAGCTTCACGATCAGTTTGGCGACGGCGCGCGGATCGTCCCCACCGACCTCTTCGGTGAGCTGGCTGAACTTGTCGATCGTGAGCTGCCGAGCGTCGGCGTAGGGCTGGAGCGTGCCGATGCAGCGCGCGGAGGTGGAGCTCAGCAAGCGGGTGATCCCGTATGCGCCGAGCATGGGCACCAGCAGCCGGGACTGTCGCCGGCCCCGGGCGTTGACCGGACGGGCGGTGTCCTTCTTCGACCAGTCCTTGCGGTCCATCGCCTTGCTGTGCCGCAGGATGATCAACGGCGTCGTCGGCGGCTGGTCCAGATGCTGCTGAACCAGAAAATGGTCAGGGGCATGGGTCAACCGGTTGAGCGCGGCCCGAACAGGCAGCCAGGACACGACATCGACCTCGTCGTCGGGTGGGCGCGGAGCGGTCTCGCAGCACCGTGCCACCCCAGTACTCGACCTGCTTGACACCCTTGGCGGTGTCGTAGCGGACGGTGTCCAGAGGCACGCCAAGCCGGATCGTGACGCCCGTCTCCTCGAGTACCTCCCGAACGGCGCACGCCGGAAGTGACTCACCCGCGTCGAGTTTCCCCTTGGGCAGCGTCCAATCGCTGTAGCGCATCCGATGGATGATCAACACCTCGATCCCGCGCACGGGGTCTTCACGAGTGACCACGGCACCGCCGGCCAAGATCGGCTTCGTCTGCGAACTCCGCTCCTGCGCGGTTCCTGGCAGCGTCAATGCCGGCACAGAGTACTCACTTGGCACGCCGCCGACGCTTGGCGTTGATCAAGTACTCCTGCATGTCAAGTAACGGATGGTCGTCCGGATCGGCGGTGTGCGGGGTCCAGGAACCGTCCGATTCCAGCTCCCAGCGCGCCGTGCCCTTGTCCAAGGCGATATCGAACAGTTCGCCGATCTCGGCGATGTGTGCTGGCTGCGTGATGGAGGCGAGGACCTCCACCCGCCGGTCCAGGTTGCGGTGCATGAGGTCAGCCGAGCCCATCCCTACCAAGGGTTGACCGTCGTTGGCGAACCAGAACAGCCTGCTGTGCTCCAGAAAGCGGCCCAGAATGCTGATCACCCGGATGTTTTCGCTCAAACCCGGCACACCCGGGCGGATGGTGCAGATCCCTCGCACCCACAGGTCGACGGCCACCCCTGCCTGGGAGGCTCGGTAGAGGGCGTCGGAGATCGCCTCGTCGACAAGGGAGTTCACTTTGATCCGGATCGCCAGCCGGCTTGCCGTCCTCGTGATTCGCGATCTCGTTGTTGATCCGGTCGATCAGCCCCGTGCGGATGCCGTGCGGGGCAACCAGCAGCCGCCTGTACTGGGTCTCCTGGCTCATGCCCGAAAGGTGATTGAACAGCCGGCCGATGTCCTCGGTGATGATCGGGTTGGCGGTGAGCAGTCCGGTGTCTTCGTAAAGGCGTGCCGTCTTCGGGTTGTAGTTGCCGGTGCCGATATGGGCATAGCGCCGCAGGCCGTCCGGCTCGTCGCGGACCACCATGGACAGCTTGCAATGGGTCTTGAGTCCGAGCAGGCCGTAGACCACGTGGCAGCCGTGCTGTTCCAGCCGCCGCGCCCAGGCGATGTTCGCCTGCTCGTCGAAGCGGGCCTTGATCTCCACCAGCGCAAGCACCTGCTTGCCGGCCTCCGCCGCTTCGATCAGCGCGTCGATGATCGGCGAGTCACCGGAGGTGCGATAGAGGGTCTGCTTGATCGCCAGGACCTGCGGATCATCGGCGGCCTGCTCGATGAAGCGTTGCACGCTGGTGGCGAACGAGTCGTACGGGTGGTGCAGCAACACATCCCGGTGTTTCAGTGCGGCGAACATGTCGGCGGGCTGAGCGGTCTCCACTTCTGCCAGGTGTGGATGCGTGGAGGGCAGGAAGGTCGGATACTTCAGGTCGGCACGGTCGATGTCGGCCACGGAAAACAGGCCGCGCAGATCCAACGGACCGGGAACGTGGAACACCTCTCGCCGACTGATGTCCAGCTCGCCGACCAGCAGCTCGAGCATCTTGGGATCGATGTCGTCCTCGACCTCCAGCCTCACGGGCGGCCGGCCGACCTTGCGCCGCAGTAGCTCCTTCTCCAGCGCCAACAAGAGGTTCTCGGCGTCGTCCTCCTCGACCTCGACGTCCTCGTTGCGGGTGACCCGGAAGGTGTGGTGCTGCACGATGTGCATGCCGCTGAAGAGCTGGTCGAGGTGGCGGGCGATGACGTCCTCGAGCGCGACGAAGCGGCCCTCGGAAAGCATCAGGAACCGCGGTAGCACCGTAGGTACCTTGACCCGCGCGAACTGCCGTGCGCCCGATTCGGGATTGCGGACCAGCACCGCCAGGTTGATCGACAGCCCTGAGATATAGGGGAAGGGATGTGACGGGTCGACCGCGAGCGGGGTCAGCACGGGGAAGATTCGCTCGGCGAACAGCTCGTTCATCCGATCCTTCTCCACGCCGGTCAATTCGTTCCAGCGCAGGATCTCGATGCCCTCCTTGACCAGCTCGGGCCGGATCTCCTCGGTGAAGACTCGGGAGTGCTCGGCAACCAGTTCCCGGGTCCGGTTGAGGATCGCTGAATGCACATCGCGGGGAAGCATCCCACTGACCGTCGGCACAGCAACGCCGGCAGCGATCCGACGCTTGAGCCCGGCCACTCGGACCATGTAGAACTCGTCCAGGTTGGACGCGAAAATCGCCAGGAACTTGGCCCGCTCCAGCAGCGGCACTCGCAGCTTGTCCTTCGCCAGATCCAGGACGCGGTTGTTGAAGTTCAGCCAGGACAGCTCGCGGTCAAGGAATCGGTCAGGGGAAGCGTCGAGGTGAAGTCCTCCAGGCTGTCGGTGAAGGGCTCGACCGGGCGATGCAGGGCTATCGGGGAGGTGTCGACGGCTTCCATCGTGTATTCATCCTCCCCGTCATCTCAGGGCTGTGTCTGGCCAGCAGTACGCGGAGGCGATTCCGCTGACACATACATCACATCACGGCTGGCAACACGGAAACCATAGGCTGAATACAAGGCAATTGCTGCCCCGTGATCCGCCTCGACGTAGAGCTGGACGCGGGTGTTTCCTCGTCGTTTGAGGTGCCGTAACCCGGTGGTCAACAACGCTTTACCGAGACCTTGTCCTCCGGCGAGGGGGTCCACGCCGAGGACGTAGACCTCGGCCAGTTGATCGTCGTGTTGCTTGGTCCAGTGAAATCCGACCATCCGCCCGCCCGAGACCGCCACGAAGAACCCCGCAGGATCGAACCAGCTCTCCGCCAGACGGTCGTCGAGATCGCGGCGAGTGATACGGCCTTGCTCTGGATGGTCGGCGAACGCGCGGGCGTTCACCGCGATCCAGTCGTCCTCGTCCGCTCCCGGTCGGAAGGTCCGGATGATCACCCCATCGGGTGCGGCCGTATCGGGCACGGGGTCCTCGAGCGACCGCTCCATGATCAACAATGTGCGGCGCGGCTGCATCCCGTGACTTCGAGCCAGAGCCTGCGCAGCGAGCCGATTGCCCACCGCCAGTACCTGCACCGGACCGCGGCCGATCAACGCATCGAGCAGCGCAGTACCGATTCCTTCGCCGCGGTGCACCGGCGAGACGACCAGCTCCCCGGTCGGGACGGCGCCATCCTGCCGCTGGGCGTAACCAACAATCTGGCCGTCCCCCTTGGCGATCAGATGCTCGATCGCGCCGTGGCCTCGGCGGAGGTGTAACAGCGCCGCCTCGTTGAGGGGCGGAGCGCCGTCCGCCCGGGTGGCTTCTTCGACCACGGTCAGAACGGCGCCGATCTCCTCCGGCGATAACTGTGTCGCGGTGGTGATCTCCAGGCGGTCGCTCATACCCCAACGGTAGTGATCGATAGGCTGGCACGGAGGGGTGCGGCGTGAGCCACGGGGGAGCGGTCACCGCATCGGAGCAGAAAGGCTGGCCGTCGATGGGCGACGAAGGATATTCGTCCGAACAGATCGCGGTCTATGGTGCCACCGCACAGCCCGCAATCGCGGCCCGGATGACCCCACACTTGCGGATGACGTTGATCGGTGCCTTGTGTGCCGGGCTGGCGGTTCTGACCAGCCTGGTGGCTCTGCTGACCTTCCCGATGTTCAGCGACCGCGACACCGGCGCCGGCTGGGCCATCGTGGCGCTGGTCACGGCGGTACTGATGCTGGCCGTGTGCGGGATCCAGGTAGCAGTCTGGCGGCGGGCCATGGCCTCGTGGCGGGGCGTGCGGATTCAGGATCTCCAAGGCGAAAGGCGGCTTTCCTGGATCACTCACCTGGTTTCGTACGCTGTGGTGCTGGCCGGGATGTGGGCCTGCCTGGCCGGTGCTGCCGACGCCGGCTGGTCGGCCACCGCTGGGATCCTTCTCGTCGTGACGATGGTGTTGATCATCGCTGGCCAGGTGCTCGCCGGTGTGCAGTATCTGCGGCCCAGCGGCCCACCAGGCACGGTGCCGGCTCACATGCGCCGGTTGGTGCGACGGGCCGAAGCGCGCCAAGGGCGCCGGCTTCCCTGATGGCTCCGAGGCCGGTGAGCGGTTGTCCGCTGTCAGCCGGCGCTGACCCCGCTGGGCTCTTCGGTCGGGGTGACGAAGCGGTAACCGACATTGCGGACCGTGCCGATCATCGACTCGTACTCGGGACCAAGCTTGGCCCGTAGCCGGCGTACGTGGACATCCACCGTACGGGTGCCGCCGTAGTAGTCGTAACCCCAGACGTCGCTCAGCAACTGCTGGCGGCTGAACACTCGGCCGGGATGCTGGGCGAGATACTTCAGCAGTTCGAATTCGGTATACGTCAGGTCCAACTGCGCGCCGTTCAACTTCGCCGAGTAGCCCGCCTCGTCGATGACGATGTTCCCGGTTTGAATCAGCGGATCGCCGGCGGAAGCCATCGACGGGCTCATGGCCAATCGGAGCCGTACGTCGACCTCAGCCGGGCCGGCCGTCGCCAGCAACAAGTCGTCGAAGCCCCAGTCAGCCGACAGCGCGGCGAGCCCACCTTCGCTGGCGATCACCAGCAGTGGCGCCTCCTTGCCGGTGGTTTCCATCAGCCGGCACAGTGAACGAGCACCGACCAGGTCGCGCCGGGCATCGAGCAGGATAACGTCAGCGGAAGGAGCGTCGAGCAGGGCAGTAGCCTCAGCCTGAGCGACCTTGACCGAGTGTGGAAGCAATTCGAGGGCGGGAAGGATCTCTGCCGCGGCGTGCATATCGTTGGTGAGAATCAGCAAGGTGGCCATTGCGGTCTCCGTAGCTCTGGTCCGACTGGATACGCGAAGGCGAGCCCTCGCCAGTCAACGATTCCCCCCGACCGGTTGCCCGAAACGTCGTGAGGCCCAAACGCGCGTCGTTGGGCCCCTGGGTGCGCACCTTCGGGTCGGTGCATGGCTGAGACTACTGCAATGGTGAGTGTTTGCCTTCACTACTGGGCCGGGGCGAAAGCCGCTGCGGGAGTTGAGCGGGAGACCGTGGAGGCGGCCACCGTGGCTGAGGCCGTGGCCATGGCAGCCCAACGACATGGCGACCCGAGGTTTGCCCGAATTCTCAATGTCAGTTCGGTTCTGATGGACAATCGGGTGCTGCGCGGTCATGATCTTGACAACGTATTGACGGACTCCGTGGAGGTCGATGTCCTGCCTCCGTTCGCAGGCGGCTAGACGTTGTCGGTGGATCTCGATGTGGCAAATGTCACGTCAAATCGTCTCTCCTGGCGACGCGAGCTCTCCGCATGATGGACCCCATTCTCAGCATCCGGTCATTCCCTACCTGCGCACAGGGGTTGGCCTAGTCTGACGAGAGCCCGGTTCGGCGGGCACGACGCCAACGTCTTATTCAGGAGATGTCATGAGTAGGCAGGAAGTACTGGTCGACGCTGATTGGCTCGAGGAACACGCGGGCGACGACAACATCGTGGTGGTCGAGGTCGACGAGGACACCACCGCCTACGACGGTGGGCACATCAAGGGTGCCATCAAGCTGGACTGGAAGAAGGACCTCCAGGACCCGGTGCGGCGCGACTTCGTCAACAAGGAGCAGTTCGAGAAGCTGCTGTCCGAGCGCGGCGTCAGCAACGACGACACTGTTGTGCTCTACGGCGGCAACAACAACTGGTTCGCCGCTTACGCCTACTGGTACTTCAAGCTCTACGGCCATAAGAACGCTTTGCTGCTCGACGGCGGGCGCAAGAAGTGGGAGCTCGACGCCCGGGAGCTCAGCACCGAGCAGGTGACCAGGCCCGCGACCAGCTACAGCGCCAAGGAGCCCAACCTGGATATCCGGGCCTTCCGCGACGAGGTGATCAAGGCGATCGGCAGCCGGAGCCTGGTCGACGTCCGCAGCCCCGACGAGTACGCCGGCCGGCTGCTCGCCCCAGCCCACCTCCCGCAGGAGCAGGCCCAGCGCGGCGGGCACATCCCGACGGCGATCAACGTGCCGTGGAGCAAGGCCGCGAACGACGACGGCACCTTCAAGTCAGACGAGGAACTCAAGGAGCTCTACAGCGGGGCCGGCCTGAGCTGGGAAAACGACATCATCGCCTACTGCCGGATCGGTGAGCGCAGTGCGCACACGTGGTTCGTACTACACCAGATCCTCGACCAGAAGAACGTGAAGAACTACGACGGCTCCTGGACCGAATACGGCTCGCTGGTCGGTGTGCCGGTGGCAGTGGGCGACGAGCCCGGAGAGCTCTGACCGGCCGCGGCGGCGGAAGGACGAACAGATGTGCGGAGCGACGACCGGCGGGCTCAGCCTCGACGGCATCGACGTGAGCAAGGAAGCGGTCATCCAGGGCCGGATTCTGCGCGCCGGACAACCGGTCGCGAGCGCGTACGTCCGGCTACTGGATGCGACCGGAGAATTCACGGCCGAGGTGCCCACCTCGGCAACCGGTCACTTCCGCTTCTTCGCGGGCGACGGCACCTGGACTTTGCGGATCCTCGCTCCCGGCGCCAAGGCCGACCGGACCGTGGCCGCGGCCCGTGGCAGCGTCTGCGAGATTGATGTCGAGTTGGACGACGCGGCCTGAGTAGCGCGCCGATCAAAGTGCGGAGTCCAGGATCACGGTGACTGGTCCGTCGTTGACGAGCGCCACCTGCATCTGGGCCCCGAAGATTCCGGTCGCCACCTCCGCGCCCAGCCCGCGGAGCGCCTCCACGAAGGTCGACACCAGCGGTTCGCTGACCGCCCGCGGTGCCGCGGCGTTCCACGATGGACGGCGGCCCTTCCGGGTGTCGGCGTACAGAGTGAACTGACTCACGACGAGCATCGGCGCTCTGAGCTGCTCGGCCGATTGCTCCCCCTCGAAGATCCTCAGCCGCCACACCTTCTCGGCCATCCGGGCTGCTGTCGCGGGTGTGTCGTCGTGGGTCACGCCGACCAAGATCACCAGGCCCGTCCGGTCGATCGCTCCCACCACATTCCCGGACACCCGGACGTCGGCCGTGGCGGCACGCTGGGCGACCAAGCGCATCTCAGCGGCTGGCCGACAAGACGACCAAGCAGAACGGATGTCCCGCAGGATCGGCATAGACCCGGAACGTTTCCCCACCACCAGCCAGCGGGGAGGCGCCGAGTTCCAGTACCGACGCCTCGGCGAGTTCGAGGTCGTCGACCCGGACGTCGAAATGTCGGTATTGCGGGCGCTCACCATCCGGCCATGTCGGAGGTCGGTAGTCCGGAACCCGCGCGAAAGCGACGCCCGGCCGATCAGGTGCGTCACCGATCACTACCCAGTCGCCCTCGTCCTGCACGCGACGCATGCTGAGGAGCGATTCGTAGAACGTGGCCAGCGCGTCGGGGTCCTCACAATCGATCACGATGCCGTGCAGTCGTCCGATCATGGACGCCAGTGTGGCATCGCCGAGCGCGGAGCATGGCGAGGCCCGAGCGGCCAGCATGGCGAAGGCGGCCCGAGGGTGAGCATGGCGAGGCCCGAGCCGCCTGCCCTCTGACACAATGGTGGCCGTGCCCCCCACGCCCGGCTTCCGGCCAGTGGCGATCAAGATCACCTGTGGTGCCGAAGCCGCGGAGCGCGCCAACCAGGCTTGGACAGTCGCGGCCACCGCCATCGCTTCGGGCGCCGAGGTCGCGGTCTGGCTCACCGGCGAGGCCGTCTGGTTTGCCGTGGTCGGCCGTCAACCTGATCTTGAACTCGAGCACGCGACCCCGGTGGCTGAGTTGATCGAGGCGGTGCGATCGTCCGGCAGGATCATCGTCTGCACCCAATGCGCGGCCCGCCGGGAGTTGACGCTCGGTGATCTCGTCGAGGGTGCCACCATCGCCGGCGCGGCCACGTTCGTCGAGGCCGTCCTGGGACCGCAGACCCAAGCACTGGTCTACTGAAGACCGGAGTCGCGCTGGGTGACCATCACGTCGGCCGCGCTCCTTCCAGCTCAAGGAGCGCTCGCTTGACCTCCAGCCCCCCGAGGTAGCCGCCCAAGGAGCCGTCCGAGCGGAGAACCCGGTGGCAGGGGACCACCACCGGAAGCGGGTTGGTCGCGCAGGCGCTGCCCACGGCACGCATCGCGCCAGGGTGTCCGATGGCGGCCGCAACCTCGGCGTAGCTTTCGGTGTGCCCGTAGGAGATGGCGGCCAAGTGGTCGAGGACCGTGCGACGAAAGCCGGCGGAAAGTCGGCGGTCGAGTGCGACGTCGAACGCGGTACGGCGACCGGCGAAGTATTCGTCGAGCTGACGAGCGACATCGTCCAGCCGACGTGGCGCCGCCAGTATCCGAGGGCTGATCCTGCTCGCCAGCGCCTGCAACACCGCGTCGTGTCCCTCGCGCTGATATGCGACGCGGACCAGGCCGAGCGGAGTAGCCGCGAGCAACAGCGGGCCGACAGGTGAGTCGATCGTGCGGAAGGCGACGTCCAGCAGGCCAGTCTCGGTGGCCCGCTGCTCCAGTTTGTGGTGCAGCCGCGCCAAGGTCGCTTCGTTGACGTCGGCCAGCTCGATGAACCGTCCGCTGAATTCGATCATGATCATCCTCTCCGTTGAGTCATCGGCGATGTGCTTGCGCAGCGAAGCGATGCCGTCGCTGGCCGCCCGGCGCGCGGCTTCGGCTGTGCCGCCGATCAACTCAGCGACCTCGGCGTACGGCCGGCCGGCGAGATGGTGCAAGGCGACTGCCTGCCGCTGCCTCAATGGCAGCGCGGCGATGGCGGTCAGAAGTACGTCGTTGTCGTCCGCCGCCATGCTGTCAATCGACCGATCCGGAATGGTGGCGGTCGGCACCGGGCGACGCGCCCGTGCTCGGCCGAGGTCGATCGCCTTCCGCTGTGCGATTCGGACCAGCCACGCCTCGGTGTTCGCGTCGGGCGGCAGCTCGGGATACGCCCTCAGCGCGGACACGAACGTCTCCGACCATGCGTCCTCCGCGTCGACCGGCCCGACGAGCGCCCGGCAGACCCGGTACACCGTGGAGCCATGACGGGAGACGAGATCGGAGAACGGCTGCTTGTCCATCACCGAGTAGACGCCGGCGAGCGGGCAAAATGTGAGATCGGAGGGGTGAACTTCTGACAGCCAGCAACTGCTTGCCGCACCTCCCTGGCATCGGGTCGGGCGGCACTAGACTCGTGGCCGTGTTGATCTCCCTGGTCTTCACCGTGTTGCTGATCGCTGGCGTTATCGCGATCGGTGTGGCCGCCCTGCTGTTGTTGCTCAGAATGCTGGTCCGCCGCCCGATGCAACAGCAGAGCTGATCGATGGCGCAGCAGTCGGACGGCCTGCACCCTGTCCTGATGGGCCTGTCCTGGATGATCGGTCGTTGGCAGGGCACTGGCAACGCCAGCTATCCGGGAACCGAGGACTTCGAGTTCGGGCAACAGATCGACTTCTCCCACAACGGGGAGAACTACCTGCACTATCTCTCCCAGATCTTCGAGCGGGACGATGACGGCCGGGCGGTTCGGCCGCTCAGCATGGAGACCGGTTTCTGGCGGCCGCAGCCGGATGGGTCGTTGGAGGTGGTCATGTGCCACCCCAGCGGTTACGCCGAGGTCTGGTACGGCCGGATCACCGGCCCCAAGGTCGAGCTGGCCACAGATGCGGTGGTCCGCACGGCCTCGGCCGAGGAGTACTCGGCGGGCCAGCGGCTCTACGGCAACGTCGAGGGGGATCTGCTGTGGACCTTCGACAAGGCGGCAGCCGGCCAGCCGCTCCAGTCGCATATGTGGGCCCGGCTCCGACGGGTGTGAGCCACATTTCAGCGCAAGGTGGAGCGCTAGATGGCGAAAGCATCGTTCCACCCTGGCAGCTGCTCGGGAAGAAAACTCCAGGAGAGGGCGCTGGACTGGGCATGAGCTCCGCTCCACGAGTCGAGCCGCGTCCTGGTTGAGGGCGGGATCGATGCCGGAGTGCCCTGGCACTTCGGCGATCCCATGCGCGAACAGCGGCTGCTGGCGGCCGGAGAGGGTGTTGTCGATCTCTCCCACCGGGGAGTGATTGGGGTGACCGGTCCAGATCGGCTCAGCTGGCTGCATTCCCTCACCACGCAACACCTCGAAGGTCTGGCGCCCGGACTCGGCGTCACCACCTTGGTCCTTTCCCCCCACGGCCACATCGAGCACGTCCTCTACGGCGTGGACGACGGCGAGACCTTTTGGGCGCACACCGAGCCAGACGCCGCGCCGGCGGCCGTGGGCTGGCTGAACGGGATGCGTTTCCTCATGCGGGTCGAGGTCACCGACCGTACCGGCGATTTCGCCGTGGTGTGGTCGACTACCCCGGAGGAGGACGCGGGACTTCTGACACGCGCCGGCCAGGATTCGCTCGGCGGCCATGAGGTTTTCCTACCTCGGACCGATCTCGACCGCTACCTGGCCGCCCGACGGCAAGCCGGAACCTGGGCGTATGAGGCTCGCAGGATCGCAGCGGGTGTGCCCCGCATCGGTCTGGACACCGACCATCGCACAATCCCCAACGAGATCGGCGTGCTCGGTATTGCGGTCCATCTCGACAAGGGCTGCTACCGGGGACAGGAAACCGTGGCCAGGGTCCATACCTTGGGTCGCCCACCCCGGCGCCTGATCCGGCTGCAGCTGGACGGCGCTGCGGAGGCCCTGCCGCGGCCGGGCGCAGCACTGGTCGCCGACGATCGGGAAGTGGGGTTCGTCGGCGGATCCGCGCGTCACTTCGAGCTCGGTCCGATCGCCCTCGGGCTGGTCAAGCGCACCGTGCCCGCAGACCACGATCTGGTGGTGGACGGCATCGCCGCTGCCCAAGAATTGGTCGTCGATCCGGAAGTCGGACTGCACGTGCGAGCCAAGCTCTGAGTGAGCGGGATCGAAGACCCGATCGCCTCCGTGATCGCCTCGCCCGATTCATTCGACGGGATGGCGCCTGCCGACGTTCGAGTCGGGTTGCGGTGCCGGAAATTGTCCTGACACATGGCTTCGGTACGCCGTTGCAACCCCTACGCTTTCGGTGTGCGGTTCCAGGAATGCGAGGCCGTCCTCTTCGATCTCGACGGGGTACTGACGCCGACGGCAGATGTACACATGCGGGCTTGGCAATCCATGTTTTCCGACTTCCTGCTGCGCAAAGGGATCACGGAGCCGTACCTGTCGAGTGACTACTTCGACTACATCGATGGCAAGCCCCGGTACGAGGGCGTGCGGTCTTTCCTCAACTCTCGCGGCATCTCCCTACCTGACGGCGAGCCCAGCGATCCACCAACTGCCGACACCGTGTGTGGCTTGGGAAATCGCAAGAACGAGGTGTTCGCCGCGCTCCTGGCCGACGAAGGGGTCGTGCCTTATCCCGGTACGGCCGAGCTGCTTGATCAACTGGACGAGCGTGGCACCAAGATGGCCGTTGTTTCCTCGTCCCGGAACGCGCCGTCGGTGCTGGAGGCGGCCGGCCTGCAGGAACGGTTCTCGGTCGTGGTCGACGGTGCCGTCGCCGGGGACTTGGGGCTGGCCGGCAAGCCGTCGGCTGAGACGTTCGTACACGCGGCCACGGAGTTGGGCGCCAACGTCACCCGCTCGGCGGTGATCGAGGATGCGCTGTCGGGCGTGGCGGCGGGCAAGGCGGGTGGTTTCGGACTGGTGGTCGGGATCGACCGAGGAGCCGGCTCGGAACGGCTGACCGAGGCGGGCGCCGATCTCGTCGTACGTGATCTTGCTGAGCTGGTCGCACCATGATCAGCTTCTCCGGAGCGGCGAGCGACCTGCATGATCCACTGGACCGGATCCGCTTCCCCATCGAACCCTGGAAGCTGACCGAGGCGGTCTACAGTACGGCTGATCTTGGCGTGACTGAGTCGCTGTTCGCCGTCGGGAACGGCTACCTCGGCATGCGGGGCAACGTCGAGGAGGGTCGCGAGGCCCACACCCACGGAACCTTCATCAATGGCTTCCACGAGACCTGGCCGATCCGGCACGCAGAGGAGGCCTTCGGCTTCGCGCGCACCGGCCAAACGATCGTCAACGTGCCGGACAACAAGACCATGAAGCTCTACGTGGACGATGAGCCGATGCTGCTCTCGGTCGCGGACCTGGAGTCCTATGACCGCAGCCTTGACTTCCGGGACGGTGTGCTGCGCCGGGACATCGTCTGGCGCACGCCTGCCGGCAAACGGGTCAAGGTGTGCTCGACGCGGATGGTCTCGTTCACCCAGCGACACTTGGCCATTCTCAGCATCGAGGTGACGATGCTCGATGAGGAGGCGCCGGTCGTGATTTCGTCCCAGACGCTGAATCGGCAGGACGGCAAGGACGAGTACCACGTCCGCGCCGCTGCCATGGGAGGCGGCGCGGACCCCCGCAAGGGTGAGTCCTTCGAGGCCCGCGTGCTGGTGCCGCAGAGTCATTGGTCGAAGGACAACCGAATCCTGCTCGGTTACCGATGCTCAAACTCCAGGATGACGCTGGGCGTCGGAGTCGACCACACCATCACCACCGAGAACAGCCACAACACCTTGATCTTCGACGATGAGGACACCGGCAAGATGGTGTTCCGGGTGCAGGCCCGGCCTGGTCTGCCGATCAAGATCAACAAGATCGTCACCTATCACACGTCCCGGGGGGTGCCCTCGCGCGAACTGATCGACCGCTGCCGCCGAACTCTGGACCGGGTCCGGGAGCAAGGAGTGGAGGCGCAGTACGCCGCCCAGCGTGAGTGGCTGAACGGATTCTGGGATCGCTCCGACGTTCAGGTCGACGGGCAACCGGCTCTGCAGCAGGCCATCCGGTGGAACCTGTACCAGATCGCTCAAGCCACGGCTCGCGCCGAGCAGTCCGGTGTCCCGGCCAAGGGCGTCACAGGAACCGGTTACAGCGGCCATTACTTCTGGGACACAGAGATCTTCGTGCTCCCGTTCCTCACCTACACCACGCCGAGCATGGCGCGTAGCGCCTTGCGGTTCCGGTACAACATGTTGGAAGCCGCCAAGCGGCGGGCAAGCGAACTCGCCCAGCGTGGCGCCCTGTTCCCCTGGCGCACGATCAGCGGCGACGAGGCCTCTGCGTATTACGCCGCCGGTACCGCGCAATACCACATCGACGCCGACATCTCCTACGCCCTCGTCAAGTACGTGGCCGCCACAGGTGATGACGACTTCATGAACCGGGAGGGCATCGACATCCTGGTCGAGACCGCTCGGATGTGGGCCGACCTCGGCTTCTGGCGGGACAAGGGCAGCGGCTGGCGAAGCTTCCACATCCACGGTGTCACCGGGCCCGACGAGTACACGACTGTGGTCAACGACAACTTGTTCACCAACGTCATGGCGCGGTTCAACCTCCGTAAGGCCGCCGAAGTGCTGCAGCGAATGGAACGCTACGACGGCGAGGACTTCCGGCGGTTGGTGCAACGGCTCCAGATCTCCCCTGAGGAGATTCAGGAGTGGGCCCAGGCGGCCGAGGCTATGTCCATCCCGTACGACGCGGCCTCGGGAATCAACCCGCAGGACTCCCACTTCCTTGATCGGGAGGTCTGGGACCTCAAGAACACGCCGTCGGAGAGGTTCCCGTTACTGCTGAACTATCACCCCCTGGTGATCTACCGCTTCCAGGTGCTCAAGCAGGCCGACGTCGTACTGGCGCTCTTCCTGCAAGGTGACTACTTCAGCCTTGAACAAAAGCGAGCGGACTTCGACTACTACGACCCCATCACCACTGGAGACTCCACGCTGTCCGGTGTGGTGCAGTCGATCATCGCGGCGGAAGTCGGCTACCACGACCTGGCCCTGCGCTACTTCCACAACGTCTTGTTCGTCGACTTGGCCGACTTGCACGACAACACCACTGATGGGGTGCACGTGGCCTCGACCGGCGGTGTCTGGAACGTGCTGGTCAACGGCTTCGGGGGAATGCGGGACCACAACGGGGTGATCACCTTTGACCCTCGCCTTCCGGAGTCGTGGACGGGACTGACCTTCCAGATCACCTTGCGCGGAACCCGGGTCCGGGTGAACCTGACTCGGGAGGAGATCTGCTTCGAGGTCGTCGTCGGGGACACCGCCGAAATCTACGTGCGTGGGCAGCGCTTCGTGGTGACCGCCGGGACGCCGTGTCCAGTGGCGCTCGATCATCATGGGCCGCGCATCGACCATGTGCCCCGCCTGCAGACCGGTGATCGTCGGCCGGACGGCACGCTGATCACTGCCTCCGTGCCGGAGGCGACACCGGTGCAGGCTAGCGCGCGCCGAGGCTAGCGGCGGTCGCCGCCCTCCTCGACCGGCGGCTCGTGCGTCTCGGCGCCCTCGAGGGCCTCCGGGTGCTCAATGACGCCCCGGCTATAGATCCTGCGATCGATCAGGTATGTCACCAGCCACAGCACGACGCCGATCCCGAGCAGAATGCCGGCGATGGTGTATTGCTCCGGGTCGCGGCCGGTCCAGGGACCGACGAGGTAGGCACAGAAAAGGGCGCCGAGAATCGGCATCACCGTCGGTGCCACGAAGTGCCTGTGCTGCGGCTGAGGATCGCGGCGCAGAACCAGGCAACAGATATTGACCACCGTGAAGACGGTGAGCAGCAGCAAGGCGGTTGTTCCGCCGAGTGCGCTCACCCTGCCGACGATGATGATCAGCCCATACGCCAGGACGGTGGTGAACAGAATGGAGATCCACGGAGTGCGGCGGTTCGGTAACACGTAGGCGAGCCCCGGCGGCAGCACCCGCTGCTTGGCCATGCCGTAGAGCAACCGGCTTGCCATCATCATGTTGATCAACGCGGTATTCGCCACCGCGAACATGCTGATCAGCGGGAAGATCTGATCGACAGGAGCGTTCGGAGCTCCCGCCGTGACGACCTTCAACAGTGGCGCCTCACCTTCGCCGAGCTCTCCGGCCGGCACCAACGAGATCGCTGAGATCGAGACCAGGATATAGATCAGGCCAGCAATGCCGAGACCGGTCAGCATGACCCTAGGAAAGATTCGCTCAGGCTCCTTGACCTCCTCGGCCATGTTGACCGAGTCCTCGAAACCGACCATTGCGAAGAAGGCCAGGGTTGTCGCTGCAGTAACCGACACGAAGATCGAACGATCCTCTGGGGTATCGAAGATGACTACCCGGGACAGGTCAGCCCTCCCCTGCGTGATGGCGAAGAACCCGACGAAGATCACGATCAGCAGGCCGGTGAGCTCGACAATGGTCAGCACGACGTTCGTCTTCACGCTCCCGGCGACCCCGCGCAGATTTATCGCGGCGATCAGGGAAATGAAGATCAGCGCAAGGATGGTGGTGAGGCTGTCGCTCGGCTCAAAGGGCGCTCCGCCCATCCAGTCCTCCCGCACCACGCTGATCATCGCGCCGAAATTCGCGGCGAAAGCACGCGACGCAGTTGACGCGGAGGTGATTCCGGAGCACATGACGGCGAAGGCGACCAAGAAGGTCACGAAGTGCACTCCGAAGGCTTTGTGCGCGTAAAGCGCAGCGCCTGCGGCTTGTGGGTACTTGGTGACGAGTTCCAGATAGGAGAATGCGGTGAGCGTGGCGACGATGAAGGCGATGAGGAACGGCAACCAGACAACGCCGCCCACCTGCCTCGCGACGTTGCCGGTGATGGCGTAGATGCCGGTTCCGAGAATGTCACCGATGATGAAGAGCAACAGCAGCTTCGGGCCCATCACCCGTCGAAGTTCGGGTTGGTGCGCTACCCGCTCGGCGGCTGTTGTCGATGATGTGTGAGTCATGGTTCCTCCCGGTCCGTCGGGGCTACCTCACAGCCTGCCTCGCAGCACAGGGCTCGGGCAATCCGCCCCGCCCATGTGTCGTGCGATCGTAATTTCAGCTAGCTGCTAACTTCCAGCTTGCAAATGCTTGCAATTGCAAGCAGACTGGGCAGATGCGAGCCGTCAAGACGCCGAACATCACCCAGCTGGGTTCGGTCGGCGAGTTCATTGCGGGCCAACGCCACGCGGCTGAACTGACCCTCCGCCAATTGGCCGAGCAAGCAGGCGTGTCGAATCCGTATCTCAGCCAGATCGAGCGCGGGCTGCGCAGGCCGTCGGCCGAGGTGCTACAGCAGCTCGCTCGGGCGTTACGAGTCTCGGCGGAGACGCTCTACGTCAGGGCCGGCATCCTCGATCCCGACGATCATCCCAACGCCAGTGTGGAGATGGCCGTCCTGTCCGACACCGTGATCACGGAGCGGCAGAAGCGCGTGTTGATCGACATCTACACCTCCTTCGTCAAGGAGAACGCTGCTGCGGCAGCGCAGCCGACAGCGAATCGGAGCAAGGCAACAACCACGAGGGCCGGCTCAGCTTCACGCGAGTCGGTCTAACTACTCAACACAAGAAGAGCCAGGAGAATCGCATGGTCACCACCCGTGAGCAGGCTGCCGCCGAAGCGCGGAGCGCGGCACTTCAATCCGACTACGCGCCGCTCTATGCGGTGGCCGGATTGACCGACGCGTTGACCGAAGTCTGCAAAGGCGCCCTCGTCGAAACCCAGGAACGGGCCGGCGAGTCGCTTTCCAAGCTGCAGCGCCGCGGCGCTGGCGCGCGTCGCCAGGCTCGAGTGAACACCCAGGAATTCCGTGCCTTCGTGGTCACCCTTCCGGATCAGATGAAGAACCTGCCAGAGGCTACTCGAGCCAGGATCGTCGGCCTGCAGCAGCAAGCGAATGAGCTGATGGTTGAGGCCGGCAACACCTACGGGCAGTTGGCCGGCAGGGGCAAGCGCGCGGTCGACGACAACGTGGCGACGGTGTGGAACCTCTCGGGCCGGGCGGAGCGCCGGGCCGACAGCGTCCTGGCTGATGTTGCCGAGCACGCCGACCCTGCCTTTGAGCGGGTGCAGGAGACCGTGACCCGGGCGCGGAGTGCTGCCACGGGCCGTACCCCAACGCAGACAATGACCTCAAGCAGCGCCGCCAAGGCTGCAGCCACACGCAAGGCTGCTGCCAAGTCTGCCCCAGCGAAGAAGGCTGCCGCCAAGTCTGCCCCAGCGAAGAAGGCTGCCACCGCCCGAAAGGCGACGGCGAAAAAGACGTCGGCCGAGAAGTAGCACGCGGCTGAGCGCCTCCGGGCTCAGGCAGCGTATCGGCCTCGGTGTATGTGGGCTCGGGCGAGGACGGGCGTCAGGCGGTCTTGGCGCGAGCCCGCGCCCGCGCGCGGCCGGACGCTGACAGGCTGACCTTCCGGATCCGCACAGCGTCGGGAGTCACCTCGATGCACTCGTCGGCGCGGCAGAACTCCAGCGCCTGCTCCAGAGTCAGCAACCTGGGCGGGATCAGCCGTTCCAGCTCCTCGCCCGTGGACGAGCGCACGTTGGTGAGCTTCTTCTCCTTGGTCGGATTGACGTCCATGTCCTCGTTGCGAGCGTTCTCACCCACGACCATGCCCTCGTAAACCTCGGTCCCTGGTCCGACGAACAGGGTGCCCCGTTCCTGCAGGTTGTACAGAGCGTAGGACGTGACTAGGCCCGCGCGGTCGGCAACCAGCGCGCCGGTGGCTCGAGTCCGCATGTCACCGGCCCACGGTTCGTAACCGTCGAAGACATGGTGCATCAGGCCGGTGCCTCGCGTCTCGGTCAAGAACTCTGTGCGAAAGCCGATCAGGCCTCGGGCCGGAACCAGATACTCCATCCGGACCCAGCCGGTGCCGTGGTTGACCATCTGTTCCAACCGGCCGTGCCGAAGACCCATCAGCTGGCTGACGACGCCCACGAAGTCTTCGGGAATGTCCACCGTCAGGCGCTCGACCGGCTCGTGGAGGTGGCCGTTGATTTCCCGGGTGACGACCTGCGGCTTGCCGACCGTCAGCTCGAAACCCTCCCGGCGCATCATCTCGACCAGGACGGCCAGCTGCAGTTCACCGCGGCCCTGGACTTCCCAGGTATCCGGTCGCTCCGTGGCAAGGACCCGGATCGACACGTTGCCCACCAGCTCCGCATCGAGGCGACCCTTGACAAGGCGGGCGGTCAGATTCTTGCCTGACCTGCCGGCCAACGGCGCGCTGTTGATGCCGATGGTGATCGAGATCGACGGCTCGTCGACGGTGATCAGTGGCAGTGGCTTGGGGTCGTCCGGGTCCGACAGCGTCTCCCCAAGGGTGATCTCCGGAATGCCGGCGATCGCGACGATGTCACCAGGACCGGCCGATTCAGCCGGCTCCCGGTCGAGGGCCCTGGTGATCAACAGCTCCGAAAGTTTGACGTTGCGTACGGTGCCGTCCGCACGGCACCACGCCACCGTCTGGTTCCGACGTAGGGTGCCGGCGACGATCCGGCAGAGCGCAAGCCGGCCCAAGTAGGGCGAGGCGTCGAGGTTGGTGACATGGGCCTGCAGGGTTGCGCCCTCGGTGTAGGCCGGAGCCGGGATGTGGTCGAGGATGGTCGCGAACAGCGGCCCGAGGTCAGGGCTGTCCGGCAGAGTGCCGCCCACAGGTTCGATCAGCGAGGCGCGGCCTGCCTTGGCCGAGGCGTAGACCACCGGAAAGTCCAGAACGTGAGTCTGATCCTCCTCGAGCAGGTCGAGGAACAGTTCGTACGTTTCCTCCACGACCTCACTGATCCGGGCGTCCGAGCGGTCGACCTTGTTCACCACGACGATGATCGGCAGGCGCTTGGCCAGAGCCTTGCGCAGCACGAACCGGGTCTGGGGAAGCGGGCCCTCCGAGGCGTCGACCAGCAGCAGCACGCCGTCGACCATCTCCAGGCCGCGTTCCACTTCGCCGCCGAAATCGGCATGACCGGGGGTGTCGATGATGTTGATCGTGACATCGCTGCCGTCGGCGGCCTTGTGCTGGACGGCAGTGTTCTTCGCGAGGATCGTGATGCCCTTCTCCCGCTCGAGGGCAAGGGAGTCGAGTACCCGCTTCTGGACCTCTTGCCCGACCCGGAAGGCACCCGACTGCCACAGCATCGCGTCGACCAGGGTCGTCTTGCCATGGTCGACGTGGGCGACGATCGCGACGTTGCGCAGGTCGGCTCGGGTGGGCATGACAGAAACTTTCAGTGGTGCGGGCAAACTCGGTGAGTCTAACTGCGACGTCCAAGATCCGTGACCACGACTGACCTGCGCTGCACCCGTACCCTTGAAGCACCTGATCGGCGAGAGGGGCCCCGAGTGGTTGGTGGCACGGATTGGTTCCGAGATTCGTTTCGTACCGAGTTCGACAAGCAGAGCGCGGCGATCGGCCGCTTCAACCTGGCGATATTCGGCAAGACGGGTGTCGGCAAGTCGACCTTGATCAACGCGATCTTCGGCGAGGAGGTCGCCCGTACCGGCATCGGTGAACCGGTCACCCACGGCAGTCATCTGTACCTGGACAAGGTGGGCCATCTTGGCATCATCGACACCGCGGGGTTGGAGATCGGCAAAGACAACAAGGAGATTCTGGCTGAGCTCAGCCGGGCGCTGATCGACATGCGACGGCAGCCGCTCAGCGAGCAGATCCACGTCGCCTGGTTCTGCATCCGCGGCATGGACCGCCGGTTCGAGGACTCCGAGGCGGAGTTCATCCGGCGGCTCGACGAGCTCGGACTTCCGGTCATCGTCGTGCTGACCCAGGTGCCGATGCGCGACAATCACTTCCATCCGGACGCGATCGCGCTGGCCGAACAGATCATGGCTCGTCGGCTGCCGATCGCCGGTGGCCGGCCATTCATGACCTACGCGATGGCTGATGAATTTTCCGGCCAGCCGGCGTACGGGCTGAGGGATCTGCTTGATGCCACCTTTCGCGTTGCGCCCGAAGGAGTCCACGGAGCCCTCATCGCGGCGCAGCAGATTGATCACGTTCGGAAAGAGCAAGAAGCGAGGAGGTACATAGCGACCTCCGCGACAGGTGCCGCGGCCGCGGCTGCCAGCCCCATCCCCTTCTCCGACGCCACGCTCCTGGTCCCCATCCAGCTCGGCATGATGGCTCGCATCGCTCAGATCTACAAGATCAAGTTCGAGCGGGCGGCGCTGTTGGCCATCGCGTCGACCGCGGTGGCCACCCAGGCGGGACGTTCAGCGTTCACGAGTCTGATCAAGATGGTTCCGGGCGCCGGTACGGTGGTAGGAGGTGCCATCGGGGCAGGAGTCGCATCGACCTTCACGTACGCGATGGGTCAGGCCTGGTTGAGCGTCTGCCAGCGGATGATTCGAGGTGGCCTGGAACCACTCGGCGGCGCGATCGACAACGAGCGCGTCCGCGAAGCCTTCCTCGACGAGTTCCGCAAGCGCGTCAAGTTCGGCGGTAAAGAGCTGCGGCATGATGCTCCCAGGGTCGGTACCAGCGGCCGAGGTAGCTGACTACCAGCTGCTCGCTTAGCTGGGCGCTTCGGCGGACGCCGGCTGACAAGCACGCTGCGCTCCAATAGCCTCGGGCCAATGTCCATGCCAGACGTTGGGGTGCTGCTCGCTGGAGAGCCGGCGCACGATCAGGCGGTCTTCGATACCCGCGTGCGCCGCTACTGGGGCGATCTGTTGAGCGGTTTGACCGGCGCATATCCCGGCAATGCCGTCGAGATGGCGTACCGGCTGGTCGAGATCGCCGCGAACAACTTCCGCCAGCGCTCCGCTGAACTGCGCCTGCTCGACTTGCGCCGCCATGCTGACCCGCAATGGTTCCAGCACCCCCAGATGTTGGGCTACGCCACTTACGCCGACCGTTTCGCCGGCGACCTGATGGGCGTGGCAGAAAAGGTCGACTATCTGGCGGAGCTCGGCGTCACGTACCTGCACCTGTTGCCGCTGTTGAAACCGCGCCCCGGCGAAAATGACGGCGGGTATGCGGTGATGGACTACCGGGCCGTGCGCGAGGATCTCGGTACCGTCTTCGACCTGTCGGAGCTGGCGAACGTCCTGCGCTCTCATGGCATCTCCCTCACGCTCGATCTGGTCCTCAACCACGTGGCGGCTGAGCACGAATGGGCCCGCAACGCTCGTGCCGGAGACGCCCACTACCGCGGCTACTTCCATCTCTTCGCCGACCGGGACCTGCCCGATGCCTACGAGAAGACCCTGCCTGAGGTCTTCCCCGATTTCGCTCCCGGGAATTTCAGCTACGACCAGGACTCGCAATCCTGGGTCTGGACGACCTTCAACACCTGGCAGTGGGACCTCAACTGGCACAACCCCGAGGTGTTCTACGAGTTCGCCGACTTGATCTTGTGGCTGGCCAACCTCGGTGTCGAGTGTCTGCGGCTCGATGCCATTGCCTTTATCCACAAGCGCATGGGCACGAACTGCCAGAACCAGCCGGAGGTGCACGCGATCACTCAGGCGCTGCGAATGGTGGCCCGGATCGGAGCCCCAGCGTTGATCTTCAAGGCGGAGGCGATCGTGGGACCGAGCGATCTCGCTCCCTATCTGGGCGTCGGAAAGCATGCCGGCCGGGTCAGCGACCTGGCGTACCAGAACTCGCTGATGGTGCAGGTCTGGTCGGCGCTGGCCGCCAAAGACACGCGGCTCTTCTGCTCTGCCATGAATCGCTTTCCCAGCAAACCCCCGACCACGGTCTGGGGGACCTACCTGCGCTGCCACGATGACATCGGCTGGGCCATCGACGACACCGACGCGGCCTCGGTCGGGCTGAACGGTTTCGAGCACCGCCGATTTCTTGCCGACTATTACGCCGGCAACTATCCGATGAGCGACGCCCGCGGACTGGTCTTCCAGGAGAACCTGGCCACCGGAGATCGGCGGATCAGCGGGATGGCGGCCTCACTGCTCGGGATCGAGGCGGCGCTGGACAGCACCGACGAGGTCCATCTCGATCTTGCGGTCCGGCGACATCTGCTCGCTCACCAGATCATTCTGGGCTTCGGTGGTCTGCCCCTGATCTACATGGGTGACGAGCTGGCCTTGACCAACTATTACGAGTACGTCGACAATCCGAGCCACGCCGACGACAACCGGTGGGTGCACCGACCGCGGATGCCCTGGGATCAGGCCGCCCGTCGGCACGTCGAAGGCACTCTGGAACATCGCGTGTGGCACGGCATCCGCCACTCGATCACGGTTCGGGCCGGGTTGCCCAGCCTCGATGCCGCGGTGGAGACGGAGGTCTTCGACCCGGTGAACCCGGCGGTCCTGGTCTTCATCCGGCGCCACCAGCTGCAAACCATGGTGGGCGTATACAACGTCACCGCGGAGGTCCAGACTCTCCCGCGCTGGGTGATCCCGCTCGGCAACTGGGCCTGGGACGCCCTCACCGAGGACACACCGCTCTCCGATGCCGACCTGCGCGTCGAGGGCTACCAGGCTCGCTGGTTCGTGCAGCAGACCTGAGACCAGCGCCCGCGGTCCGCTGGTTCGCTTCCGGCGGTTGAACAGTCGATGCCAGCACGCACCCGCACATTCGCGGGTGGGTAGCGGAGCGCGCGGTCAACGAATCGGATCTAGGGTGGCGGGATGAACGGGGTCCCGGACCGGGAGGCACAGGAGCGGGCCAGGGCAGCCGTACGGGAGGCGCTCGACGGCCTTGACCTGTCCTGGTCGGAGCGCGAGCCTGGGCTGTTCTCGGTCAGCGTGCCGGGCACCCGGAAGCTGATCACTGAGTGCGCGCTCGAGGTGGGCAGTCATGCGCTTCAGGTGCGGGCATTCGTGGCCCGCCGACCCGATGAGAATCATCAGGCGGTCTATGAGTGGCTGCTGCAGCGCAACCTCAAGCTGTACGGAATCGCGTTCTGCCTGGACGCGCTCGGAGACATCTGTCTGTTCGGCAGAATCAGCAACGCCGCAGTGACCGCCTCCGAGGTCGACCGCCTGCTGGGTGCGGTCGCCCAGACTGCCGACGGCAGCTTCAACGTGATCTTGGAGCTGGGCTTTGCCGACAGCATCCGGCGCGAGTGGGCCTGGCGCCGCTCGCGGGGCGAATCGACGGCGAATCTCGCCGCCTTCGCCCACCTCGACCCCGAGTCGGACCGCCACTAGGCTCCGGTGTCATGACGGCTACCTTGGTCCTGCTGCGCCACGGCGAGAGCGAATGGAATGCGAAGAACCTCTTCACCGGCTGGGTCGATGTCGATCTCAACGTCAAAGGCGAGGCGGAGGCCGAGCGTGGCGGCGAACTGCTAGTGGAGAACGGCCTGCTCCCAGACGTCGTCCATACCTCAGTGCTGCGCCGCGCCATCCGCACAGCAGAGATCTCGTTGCATGCCTCTGATCGGCACTGGATCGACACCAAACGCTCGTGGCGGCTGAACGAGCGCCACTACGGCGCGCTGCAGGGTAAGGACAAGGCGGCGACCCTGGCCGAGTTCGGCGAGGAACAGTTCATGGTCTGGCGCCGCTCCTACGACGTCCCACCGCCGCCGATCGACAACGACGACCCGAATGCGAACTTCAGCGACCCGCGCTACGCCGGCCTCCCCACCGAGGCGCGTCCCCAGACCGAGTGCTTGAAGGACGTGTTGCTGCGTGCCCTGCCCTACTGGTACGACCAGATCGTGCCGGATCTGCGGGCCGGCAAGATCACCTTGATCGCGGCCCACGGCAACTCGCTCCGGGCGATCGTCAAGCACCTCGACGTCATCAGCGACTCCGACATTGTCGGGTTGAACATTCCCACCGGCATTCCGCTGCTCTACGAGCTGGACGACGATCTGAAGCCGACCACGTCGGGGGGTCGCTACCTCGATCCGGAGGCGGCCGCCGCTTCCATCGAGGCCGTCAAGAACCAGGGCCGGAAGTAGCCTTCGACGACGCAGCATACGGCTCGTCTCCGCAGTCGCCTTGGATGAGCGCCCGAGCGTGCGGGCAGAACTGCGTGGTCGCACGCAAGTCACTCAGGGCGGCGGGCAGCCAGGCTGCGCCCGCCTACGTCAGCGCCCCAGCGGCTATCGCCGATGCCAGCGAAGGAGCCAGCGGCAGCTGGGGAACGAGAGTTGCCTGAACCGCATGATAAAGGTCGGGCTTGCCCGGCCACACGGTAGCGATCGGGCGGTTTTTCGCATCGAGTTGGTGATGCCAGGAGCCGGCTTCCCGATCGATGAGGTACCTCTCGACGTAGCCCCACCAGCTCCGGCAGAGTTCGGCGTATCGAGCCTCACCCGTGTGCCGATACAGCGCTGCCGCGGCGGAGATCGCCTCAGCCGCGACCCAATGCATCCGGTCACGGACGACGGGGTGGCCGTCCCAGTCGGTCGTGTAGACGAAGCCAGGCTCGACCGTCGGCCGCCCATCCGTCGTCGACCCCGCGGTCGAAGAGGGCGATGGCGGCCCCGATCAGCCAGGTGGGGGCGCTGTCCAGGGACGCATGCAGATGCAGCAACAGTCGGGACCACTCGTACGCATGGCCAACGGTCGCACCGTAGGGCTGGAAGGGGTCGTCGGGATGGTCCCGGTTGTGTTCCAGCTGCGGACGCCATTGGGCGTCGAAATGCTCGGGAATCCGCCAGCCCTGCTCGCGGGCGTTCGTCACGACCCGATCGGCGATCGCCAGCGCGCGATGGTGCAGCCCCGGGTCCGCGGTAACGTCGCCCGCTGCCAGCAGCGCTTCCACCGCATGCATGTTCGCGTTCGCCCCGCGATAGGAGTCGAGCGCACTGAAGGACCGGTTCCACCGATCGACGAACATCGACGACGCCGGATCCCAGAACCGGTCATGCCACACATCGAGGGCCTCGTTGAGCAGCCGGTCGGCATCCGGCCGGCCGGCCAGCATGCCTGATGAGGCGGCCAACACCACAAAGGCGTGGGCATAGCAGCCCTTCTCATCCGGAGTGTCCCCGTCCATCACGCTGGAGTACCAGCCGCCGGACTTCCTGTCCCGCAAAGGTCCCGTCAGTCCCGCCACCGCATGGTCGGCCAGGTCGCCGGCGCCGGGCACCCCGAGGAGGTGCGCGAGACAATACACATGGGCCATCCGGGCGGTGATCCAGGTATGTACGGGGCGATTCAGGTCGGGATCACCGTTTGCATCAAGCCAGGAGGCTCCGCCCGCCGGGTGCGGGAACCGCCATCCGAATTGGATCAATCGGTCGAACTCGGAGGACAGCGTCCTGATGTCCAACGGAGAGGTGGCTGGGGGCACCCAGCCACGCTATCGAGTGCCCAGCCCTGCCAGACGACGGTGGTGCCGGTCAAGGCTGGGGCCAGTACTCCGTTTCGGGGAACTCGCCCGTCACCACGTAGATGACCCGGCGGGCCATCGACGCGGCATGATCAGCGATCCGCTCGTAATAGCGGCCCAGCAGTGCGACATCCACGGCAGTTTCCACGCTGTACGGCCAGTCGTCGCTCAACAGCACCCGGAACTGGGTGCGGCGCAGCTCGTCCATCTCCTCGTCCCGGGCGCGGAGTTCCTGGGCGACCTGGATGTTCCGGTCGCTCAACGTCTGGCCGGCACTCACCACCATCTTTTCCGCCACGTCCCCCATCCGGATGAAATTCGCCCGGAGCGACTCTGGCACCGCAAGCTCGGGATACCGCAAGCGGGCGATCTTGGCCACGTGGGCGGCGAGATCACCCATTCGTTCCAGTTCGGCCACCATCCTCAGCGTGGCTACGAGAATCCGCAATTCCCCGGCAACGGGTGCCTGCCGGGCCAGCAGGGTGAATGCCCGCTGTTCGATGTCGGCCTGCTTGGCGTCTAATAGTTCGTCGTCGCCGATCACCTGCTCGGCCATGTGGATGTCAGCCTCCAGCAGTGCGGTGGTGCTGCTGCGAACCGCGGATGACACAGCTTGGGACATTTGGACCAGGTCGACCAGAATGTCGTCCAACTGTTCGCGGTAGTTCTCACGCATATCCTGATCCTCCTTTTGTTGCCGGGAAGAACACGCCTTTCAACCCTAGGCCCGGGCAGTACGCCGAAACCCGCGGCGGATGAACAGCACGTAAACACGGGCCAAACCCTGGGGGCCTTACGCGCAGCGGCACTTCCTATTTGTGGGATACCCCAAAGCAGGCCCCTACTATCTGACTGTGTATCCGATCGCCACCTTGGTGGCTGGCCTTTTCGGAGGTCTGGTGATCGGCTTCTGCATCGCGTGGCTGGTAGCTCGATCACGGCAGAGCGACGTCATCACCGAGCTGGCAGGTGAACCGCCGCAGGTCCCCGAGGGAATCTCGTCGGTGCTCGAGGTGCTCAGCTCCTCGGCAGTGATAGTCGGCCCACGCGATGAGGTGTTGGAGGCCACCACGAGTGCTCGTACGCACGGCCTTGCGCGCGGCAGCCGGGTGGCGGTGCCTGAAGTTCTGGAACTGGTCCGCCAGGTGCGCCGGGAAGGTGCCGTTCGCAGCCTCGACATGGAACTGGTGCGCGGTCGCGGCGCGACGAGCTATCTGAGGGTCCGCGTGGCTCCGCTTCCTGATGACCTGGTTGTTGTCCTGGCCGACGACCAGACCTATGCGCGGCGAATCGAAGAAACGAGGCGTGACTTCGTGGTCAACATCAGCCATGAGCTGAAGACGCCGATCGGCGCGATCTCCCTTCTCGCCGAGGCGGCCGAGGACGCTGCTGACGATCCGCCGGCGGTCCGAAAGTTCGCCAGCCGGTTGAGCGTTGAGTCGTCACGGCTATCCGACCTGGTTTCCCAGATCATCGATCTTTCCCGGCTGCAGGCCGACAACCCGCTGGCGAATGCCGAGGAGGTCGACATCGACGAAATCCTGGCGAACGCAGTCGACCGTTGCCAGGTGGATGCCCAGCAGCGTCACGTGAGCTTGACGGTGGCCGGCAACACCGGCTGTCGAGTGCTAGGCAGCTCCCGGCAGCTCAGCGTCGCCGTCGGCAACCTCGTGGAGAACGCTGTGGTCTACTCCGACCCCGGGGCCCGCGTCGTCGTGGCCGCACACAGACAGGCCCGCAGTGATGATGACTATGTCGAGATCACCGTGTCTGACAACGGCATCGGTATCCCCCCGGGCGAGCTCGAGCGGATCTTCGAGCGTTTCTACCGGGTGGATTACGCCCGCAGCCGAGCCAACGGAGGCACGGGGCTCGGGTTGGCGATCGTCAAACACATCGCTGCCACCCACGGCGGTGAGGTATCGGTGTGGAGCCAACCGGGTCACGGCTCGACGTTCACGATCCGCATCCCCGAGCATGTGGGCCCACCGCAGAGCAAGGAGCGAGTGACCGGGGTCGAATCGGCATGCTCGCGCGGAGGATCAGGAGAGCAGGCTATGACCCGGATACTGATCATCGAGGATGAGGAGTCTTACCGCGAAGCGCTGGCCTACATGTTGCGCAAGGAAGGCTTCGAGGTCGTGGAGGCCGCCGACGGCGCAGACGGCCTGGCCGAGTACGACCGAGTGGGCGCCGATCTCGTCCTCCTCGACCTGATGATGCCGGGCCTGACCGGGACCGAGGTCTGCAGGCAGCTCCGCCTCCGTGGCCCGGTGCCGGTCATCATGGTCACTGCCCGCGACACTGAGGTCGACAAGGTTGTCGGTCTCGAGCTCGGCGCTGACGACTACGTCACCAAACCGTTCAGCCATCGTGAGCTGGTGGCGCGCATCCGAGCCGTGCTTCGCCGCGGCCAAGACGTCGAATTGCTGCCCGACGTCGTCGAAGCGGCCGGCGTGCGGATGGACGTCGAGCGGCACGAAGTCTCAGTGGACGGCCAGCGGATACGGCTGGCCCTCAAGGAGTTCGAGCTTTTGGAGCTTCTGCTGCGCAACGCCGGCCGCGTGCTGACCCGCGGCCAGCTGATCGACCGAGTGTGGGGTGCGGACTATGTCGGCGACACCAAAACTCTCGACGTTCACGTCAAGCGGCTCCGGACAAAGATCGAACCGGACCCCACCAACCCGCGCTATCTGATCACGGTCCGCGGACTCGGCTACAAGTTCGAGGGCTGAGCTCCGCAACCGGAGCATGGCCAGATCCGGTCCTATTCCACGCTCCTCGGCGTGGCCTGCGGACCGATGGAGGCGTACGGGCCCTCGTTCGCGTCAACCACGGGGACTTGCACAGTAGCCGAGCCGGCGGGGCTGAACTGCAGTGTGACCTCAGCCAGCAGCCCTGCCTGCAGATCCGCGCTCGTCACCGTGATGGGCGGGCCGTCGGTGAGGATGACAGGAACTCCGCTCTCCAGGGTGATTGACGACGGAATGGTCGCAGCGAGCGGCGCGCCGTCGGTGCCGTCGGACTTGATGGCCTTGCCGCTGATCCCACTCAACTGGTTGCGGTCGCCGGCCACCATCGTGGCGGACAGGAATCCCTCGCCCTCTTCCCGGCTGAGAATCATCAGATTGCGGACTTTGACCCCTCGATCGCCGCCGACGTCGAAGTTGACCCCTTCGGCCGGCGTGTAAGGCCGGAGGGTCTGCTGCTCGAAACCACAGGCCGTCGCGACGCTCGCGGCCAAGACCATCAGGAGGGCGGCAAGCATCCGTACGGTCGGTGACCAGCCACGCGAGGCCGGTTTCGAGTTCGGGCTCACTATCCGACTCCTACGTCTGGGGCGTTTGTCCTACGCAGCCTAGCGACCTCGCCCGGGCTTCGTGAGGCGCCCGGTAGCAGTGTCTCAAGAACACCCGGTGCCCGCCCGATCAGGCACATCCGGACCCCATTTGTCAAGCGCCGATGGCGGCCGGTACTGGCCTCTGGCTAGCCCAAACGCGTCTGAGGAAGTCTCAGGCTCATGCTAAACTGGTTGGTGCGAAAGGGGTTCACGAAATATGACCTTTACAGTCGGCGAAACGGTGGTCTACCCCAATCATGGGGCCGCTGTGATCGAGGACATCGAAACCCGTCAGATCAAGGGTGAAGACAAGCTGTATCTCGTGCTACGGATCGTCGGTCAGACCGACCTGGTGGTCCGGGTACCCGCCTGCAACCTCGACCTCGTGGGTGTCCGCGACGTCGTCGATGCTGACGGTCTGGAGCGAGTCTTCAGCGTGCTTCGGGCTCCGCACACGGAGGAGCCGACCAACTGGTCACGACGCTACAAGGCCAATCTGGAGAAGCTGCACTCCGGCAACGTGATGAAGGTTGCCGAAGTCGGTACGCGACCTTTGGCGGCGTGAGCGCGAGCGTGGACTTTCTGCCGGAGAGAAGCGGATGCTGGCCAAGGCGCGCCAGATTTTGGTGTCCGAGCTGGCTCTCGCGGAGCGGGTCGCCGAGGACAAGGCCGAAGTGCTGCTCGACGAGGTCCTCGCTTCCTGATCCGCCTCTTCGCCAGACCGGATGCAGATTCGTACCGGCGTCGGCGTCGATGTGCATCGGCTCGTCGAGGGACGCCCGATGACCATGGGCGGGCTGGACTTTCCTGAGGAGCGATCAGGGCCCGAAGGGCATTCCGACG
This sequence comes from uncultured Actinomycetota bacterium, assembly GCA_963808495.1. Lineage (GTDB taxonomy): Bacteria > Actinomycetota > Actinomycetes > Propionibacteriales > Propionibacteriaceae > Microlunatus. Next base: position 343,597 of record CAWEGC010000010.1, on the reverse strand, counting down.
GTGACGTGGTGTGCCATGCCATCTGCGATGCGTTACTCAGCGCCGCCGGGCTGGGCGATCTCGGCAGTAACTACGGGACAGATGACCCGGCGTGGTCTGGCGCATCCGGAGTGGCTTTTCTGATCGCAACCAGGGAACTGGTTCGCAAGGCGGGCTTCTCCATCAGCAACGTGGCAGTCCAGCTCATCGGAAACACCCCCCGGCTTGGCAGCCGGCGATTCGAGGCGCAATCCCTGCTCAGCAAAGCCATCGAGGCTCCGGTTTCGATCGCGGCGACGACTACTGACGGCTTGGGTCTCACCGGACGGGGCGAGGGCGTGGCGGCCATAGCAACCGCCCTGATCCTTGCTCCATAACCTGTGTTCCCGGTGCAGACCTCCATGGGCCGCCCCCGCAAGCAGAGCATCGCCGCGCTAGCGGACGAGTGATTCCTCGGCGACGAAGGTATTGCACTTACCGACATCGCTGGTGCCCAGCCCGATCACGCCCCAGTACCTCCTGCTCTCCGCACGACCGTGGTTGCCCACGACCCCTGGTCGGCCGGTCAGCACGTCGTCACCGACTGCGACGTAGGTTTCCTCAATTCCTTCCAGGTCTGACTGCTCAACACCCAGCGACTGGGACACACCGCGAATGAACATTCCCGAAAAACAGTCTGCCTGAGTCTCGGTCCTGCGGCTCAACTCGAGCTCGGTGGATTTGTCATTGGAGTTGGCACCCAGCGCGTGGGAGGAGATGAGGATTGCGGTACGGGCTTGCAGCGCGTGTGCGAACTCGTGGGCCATCACCACGTCGGCGGCCCACCTCTCCCTCCGCACGACGGTAACCCCCTCGGCGAGTCTGTTGGAGAAGTAGATCTGCTGGTCTGCCGAGCAATAGAACGCGTTGATCTCGGCCTTTCCGCACTTGGTGGTGATCTCACTGTCGTAGACCGTGACGGTCGGCCGGACAATGACGAATCCCGCCGCCGTTACCGGCGGTTCCCAGAACCGGACCAGGCATTCCATCAGTTCCTCGAAGTGCTCGTCGAGCTGATTGTCGCTGGCCGTCGGGACGTTGATCGGTCGGGAGTCGCATCGTACGGGCAGTGGCGCCGTCTGGTCGTAGAGCGGGTTCTCCGTGATGTAGCTGACCGCCTCGTCGTACGTCTGGGGCACCGGCAGCGGTGGCGGGGTCAAGTCTGGCGGTGGCACCTGGTAGTCGTTGTTCTGGTAGGCCACATCTGATTGCTCGGACGACACGCCGGTGAACGTCACGCCGGCGAGCGCCAGCAGCCCCAGGCCGATCAGCACCAGCAACAGCAGTCGAAGAGGGCTCCGCCTGCGCGGCGCCGGCATCTGCGGCGTGGGTCCGTACTGCGGCACTCCGGGCTGCGGGCCACCGAAGGAGGGCCGACCGAACTGGGGCTGTCCGTACGACCCCCAGCCGTAAGGGGACTGACCGTAACGCGGTCCGCCTGGCGGTGGTGAATATCTTGGCTGGCGGTACTGGGGCTGACCGTAGGGCGCTGGTCCGCCCCGCCGCTGCTGCGCCACACTGAAAACCTTAACGGTGAGCCAAGGCCACGCAGGGCCGCCTTCGGTTAACGCTTCCATTCAGCTTGCGACTTTGCGGGCAAGGCCGACAGCTCCCGCGCGCTCGTGGAAGGCTGTACCTCGTGCTTGGGAACCCCTCTAAAACATCGACCCGGTGGGTCGTTGCGGTCTCAGCCTTCGCGGTGCTGACGGTCGGACTGCTCACCGGTCCACTCGCGCTCCCAGCCGCTGCGGAGGGCACCGCCTCGACTTACAACGTCGAGGCCGCCCTCGGTTTGGACGGTGCCTTGAAGGTGACCGAGACGATCACCTTCACCGAGCAAGCACCGTCAACGGTGACGCAGAAGTTCGAGACTCGCGAAGACCTGATGGGTGACCGCCAGTACGTTCAGACGCTGTCAGATATTCGAGCCACCGTAGAGGGCGCGGCCGTCGATGCCCGCCCCCAGTCGGACGATCGCTTCACCACGATCACCGTGCCCACCAACGGCGCAAAACAGGTCGTGATCTCCTACACGGTGACCGGCGCGGTCGTGAACACCGAGTCCGGAACGGCCCTTCGCTACCGGCTCCTCCAAGGGCTCAGTGCCCAGGTCGCGCAATTCAACGCACGAGTGCAGATCCCGACACAGTTCAGCTACGTCAAGTGCACCGCAGGCAGCCCCAACTCAACCGTGCCATGCACGTTCGCCGCCGCCGGCCAGGAAGGCGCCCAAGACCCGACCTTCCGTGACGGTCCGCGCGGCGAGGGCGAGGTGGTGGCCGCAGACATCGGGTTCCCGCCTGGGGCCATGCCGGCCAACGAGGAGATCGAGTATCTGTGGACGCTGCGTCGCGCGTTCTCCGCCGATCCACTCCAACTGGCTATCACCCTTGGACTGCTGGCGCTCGGTGGCCTCGGGCTGTACCTCATGCATCGGCGCGCGGGTGCTGACGCGAACGCGAGCGGGGACATCCGCAGAGCGGCTGAGTTCGTGGCTACGGGGCCGGGTGAGACGGAGTTTCGGGTGGTCGAGGACATCCGTCCCGGTCATGTCGGCACCGTCGCAGACGAGCGCGTGGATCCGATAGACGTCACGGCAAGCGTTGTCGATCTTGCTGTGCGCGGCCATCTGCACATCACCGAGCTGCCGCGGGAGTCTGAGTTCGCGAGGACGGACTGGGAGGTGCGGCGCACCGGCGAGGAGAGCGATTTGCGGCCCTTCGAAACAGAGCTGCTCGACGCCATCGGCCCGGCTGGAAGCTCGGTCAGGGTCTCGGAGATGGCAAGTCGCGTGCAGGAATCCATCGGCGCGGTGCAGGACAAGCTCTACGACGAGATGGTCAGCAACGGCTGGTACGAACGGCGACCGGACGCAATCCGGAACCGTTGGACCCAGCTCGCCCTGGGCGGCCTCATTCTGGCTGTGGCCGTCACCGGTGTGCTGGCTGCCTTTACCACGTTCGCGCTGGTGGGTCTGGCCTTGATCGTGCTGGCCGTTGGACTGGTCTTCGTCGCCCAGGAGATGCCGTCCCGTACGCCGAAGGGAGCGGCCATGCTGGCCGGGCTGGGCGCGCTACGAGCAGATCTTCTCAGCCACCCCACGAACCAGCTGCCGAAGGGCGCGGAAGTCCGAGAGGTCTCCGAGCTGCTGCCGTACGCGATCGTGCTCGGCGGTGTCGATCGCTGGTTGGATGCCATCGTGGCCAGTGATCCCGACGAGGATCCCGATGCGACCGATGTGCCGTGGTATCACGGCCCAGCGGACTGGCACCTGCGTGACCTTCCCGACTCCTTGCGCAACTTCGTCACCACGCTCTCGGGCAGCCTTTTCTCCCGTTGAATCTGTCCACTCGCCCGCTCCGGCGGGAGGGTCGGGCTTCCTCCTGGCTCGCAGACCGAAAAGCGGTGTCTGCTCACTCGTCCAGACCGGACCGCGCCTTCGCCACCCGACGCTCATGGACGGCGGAAACTACGCGAGGTCGTTGGGCGGAAGCTACTTCAGGTTGCTGCAGCGGGTAGCCGTTTTCCGCGCAGCCGTCGATGATCAATTTTCGAGCGTCGGCGGGGATGTCTTCCGGCGTGGCTGCGCTCAGCAGGCTGATCGTGGCGTCGACCCATTGCTGCGGCTCGGGGTCGAGCTGGCCGGACGCGCTCAGTTTCTTCAATCCGGCCACGGTCGCCTTCTTGGCGACCGAACCGCTCGCCACCGCTCCATCGACGGCCGGGCACCCAATGCTGTAGGCGTCCTCAGGCTTGACTTCGGCCTGCGCGCACCCGGCAAGTGCCAGCAGCAACACAGCTGCGACGGCGGCAGCAACACGGTGCATGGAATCGAGAGTACGCGCGCAGCGGCTGCAGTCCCTTTGGATGCGATCCTTCGCCAGGCTCAACACGCGTGTGGTTCGGTGAAGTCGCTGCGGAGTCGATGCAACGCATGAGGTCAGAGCCCGCTATTCGTCAGCCCTACCCAGTGAGGCCGGCGCGCGTGGGGGAATGACGGCCGGATGAGCGCGTCAAGCGCCGCTTTCGTAGTCCCGAATGGCGCGTCGCAGCTCGTCCACGGCTGCCTCTATCTCTGCTTCATCCGGATCTTGCGGCGCGAAAGTCCGGACGGCCGCATCCCAGGAGCCGAACCAGCCGTAGAGAGCCAGTGCCGTGACCCCGAGCGCGAACAGGATCATGAACATCGTGGTGATAGTGGTCGCGGCCATGTCCGGTGTCTCCAGGAAGCCCGCCTGTCGCTACAGTTGCAGGCCGGGATAGAGCGGGTAGTCGTTCAGCAGCTCGGCAGACGCTGCCTTGGTGGCGTCGGCCACACCCTCAGCGAGGGTGTACTTCGCCTTGCCCGGCTGGCCGCTGGATGCGGTCACCGGCGTGGTGTTCTTCAGCACGTTCACGATCAGATCGGCGACTCGGTCGAACTCGTCGGAACCGAAGCCTCGAGTGGTCAGCGCGGGCGTGCCGATCCGGACACCTGAGGTGTACCAGGCGCCGTTGGGGTCGCTCGGAACGGCATTGCGGTTGGTCACGATGCCGGCGTCCAAGAGAGCCGACTCCGCCTGGCGGCCGGTCAGCCCGAAGGATGACACGTCGATCAGGACGAGGTGGTTGTCGGTACCACCGGTCACCAGCCGAGCGCCGCGCCGCAGCAGCCCATCGGCCAACGCATGGGCGTTGTCAGCGATCGCCTGCGCGTACGTCTGGAACGCCGGCGTTCTGGCCTCAGCGAGCGCAACCGCTTTGGCGGCCATCACGTGTCCCAGCGGACCGCCCAACACCATCGGGCACCCTCGATCGACCGAGTCCGCATACTCCTTGGTCGCCAGCACCAGACCACCGCGCGGACCGCGCAAAGACTTGTGCGTGGTCGTCGTGACGAGGTGTGCGTGGGGCACCGGGTCTTCGTCTCCGGTGAACACCTTGCCTGCCACAAGTCCGGCGAAGTGCGCCATGTCCACCAGCAGCGTGGCGCCCACCTCGTCGGCAATCTCCCGCATGGTGGCGAAGTTGATCCGCCGCGGATAAGCCGAGTAGCCGGCGATCAAGATCAGCGGCCGGAACTCGCGGGCAATCTGCCGTACGGCGCTGGTAGTCCAGCAACTGAGTCTCCGGGTTGGTCCCGTACGAGCGCTGGTGGAACATCTTGCCGGAGATGTTCGGTCGGAAGCCGTGTGTGAGGTGCCCGCCCGCGTCCAGCGACATGCCCAGTGCCCGCTGGTTGCCGAGCCGGTGCCGGAGATCCTCCCACTGCTCTTCGGTCAGATCGTTGACCGCTTTGACCCCTTGGGCGGCCAGCTCCGGCAGTTCGATCCGGTTGGCCAGGATCGCCCAAAATGCCACCAGGTTGGCGTCGATGCCGGAGTGTGGCTGGGCGTAGGCGTACTCGGCGCCGAAGAGCTCCCGCGCATGCTCGGCGGCAAGGGATTCGACGGTGTCGATGTTCTGGCAGCCGGCGTAGAACCGATGCCCGACGGTGCCCTCGGCGTACTTGTCGGAGAGCCAGCTCCCCATGGTCAGCAGGACGGCAGGGGAGGCGTAGTTCTCCGACGCAATCAGCTTCAGGGACGAGCGTTGGTCCGCCAGCTCCGCACGGGTCGCGTCGGCTACTCGGGGTTCGACCGACTCGATCACGGCAAGAGCCGACCGGTAGGCCTCCGACGCGGTCGCGGCGTAGTCGACCGGGGCGACGGTGGTGAGGGTGTCGGTCACAGAGACTCCTGAAGTGGCACGGCTCAGGACAATCTATCGCTAATCGCCCCGAAGCTGGCCGGACGACTGCGGGTGGGCGCCGACCGCGCCAAGTTCGGCCGATCGGTCAAGCCTCGTCTGGCAGCCGCACACCTTGGCGAGGCCACGAATGCCACGCAGTGACTCGCTAGGCCCGGCGCCTTCGAATTTCGTACAGCGCAATTCCGGCTGCCACCCCGGCGTTCAGCGATTCAATTGCCGCCGTGATCGGAATGGACACGAGCATGTCGCAGCTTTCACGCACCAGCCGAGACAATCCGGCGCCCTCGCTGCCCACGACCAGCACCAGCGGCCCGCCGTTTCGTGGCAGCTCTCCGACATCCGCCGGACCTTCGGCGTCGAGCCCGACGAGGGTGAAGCCGGCTTCCTTGTACGACCGCAGTGTGCGATTGAGGTTGGTTGCCCGGGCGATCGGAATCCGAGCCGCCGCACCTGCCGAGGTCTTCCAGGCAGCCGCCGTCATCCCAGCCGAGCGTCGTTCGGGGATCAGGACACCTTGGGCGCCGAACGCGGCCGCGGAGCGCACGACGGCACCAAGGTTGCGCGGATCGGTGATCGAGTCGAGGGCGACGATGAGCGGCTCGGCGACCTCCAGCGCGGCAGCCAGCAGATCGTCGGGATGCAGATAGTCGAAGGCTCGCAAGTGCAGGGCCACGCCCTGATGCACCGCACCGCCGGTCAGCCGGTCCAACTCGGCCCGGGTCACCTGCAGGAGGGCCGTGCCGCGGTCGGCCGCCAGCTTCAGGATGTCGCGAAGCCGATCGTCGCGTTCGGCTCCTTCGGCCACATAGCCGGCCTTGATCGGAATCTCGGCCTCCATCGCCTCCAGCACCGGGTTGCGGCCCGCAACCCACTCGGCCCCTGAGCCGGGCCGCCCTGTCTGCGGTCGCGCGGAACCTGACGCCCAGAGCCTGCGCCCCGTGAGCCACGCCCAGAACTCGTCGAAGAGCCCGCCGACTTCGCCCCTTGGCTCGTCGTCTTGGCGCGGTGCGCCGGGTGGTACGGCCGGTCCTCAGCCTTGGGCGTCGGACCCTTGCCCTCCAAGCCGCGCCGCACCCGGCCCCCCGAGCCCGCGCTGTTGGATTTGCCCTTGCGGCGGACCGCACCCTTGCGCTGGCTGTTGCCGGGCATCAGGCGACCTTCCAGCGGGGGCCCTGAGGCGTGTCCGACACCTCGACGCCGAGCTGGGCCAGCGAATCGCGGATGGCGTCGGCGCTGGCGAAGTCCTTCCGCTCCCGGGCAGCGGCGCGTTGCTTGAGCAGTTCGGCGATCAGACCGTCCACGCACAGCCGCCAGGCGTTCGCTGGTCGCCGGCCTGCTGCCAAGCCTCGCTGGCCGCGTCCAGGCCCAAGATCGACAGCATGGCGTTCACCTCGCCCAGCCGAGCGGCGACCTGATCTTGGTCGCCGGCGTCAAGAGCGAGGTTGCCGTCCCGGACCGCGGAGTGCAGCACAGCCATGCCGGCGGGCGTACCAAGATCATCGTTCATGGCGGCGATGAAGTCCGGCGGAACCCGATCCGATGCCGTGCCGACCAGGTCGGACGCACGGCGCACGAAGTTGTCGATGCGCTCCAAGGCTGCGACGGATTCGGCGACGGCGGCATCGGAGTACTCGATCGTGGAACGGTAGTGCGGCTGCAGCAGGTAGAGCCGTACGGCGCGGGCTGGGAAGCGCTTGATCACCTCGGAAACCAGGGCGCCGTTGCCGAGCGACTTGCTCATCTTCTCCCCGGCCGCGGTCAACAACGCGTTATGCATCCAGTAACGAGCGAAGGCGCGACCTGCGGCGGTCGACTGGGCGAGCTCGTTCTCGTGATGGGGGAAGCGAAGATCAAGTCCGCCGCCGTGGATGTCGAACTCATCGCCGAGGTACTTGCCGGCCATGGCCGAGCACTCCAGGTGCCAGCCGGGCCGGCCGCGCCCCCACGGCGTGTCCCAGCTCGCGGTCTCCGGCTCGGATGCCTTGTGGCCCTTCCACAAGGCGAAGTCCCGGGGGTCATGTTTGCCGCGCGGATCGGAGTCCCCGGCCGGCTCCATGTCCTCGATCTTCTGCCGGGACAAGGAACCGTACGAGGGCCAGGACTTCACATCGAAGTAGACGTCCCCGGAGCCGTCGTCGGCGGGGTAGGCGTGACCGCGCTTGATCAACTCTGTGATCATCTCGATCATCTCGGGCACGTGCCCAGTCGCCCGAGGCTCGTAGGTGGGTGGCAGGCAGCCGAGGGCAGCGTACGCGTCGTGCAGCTCGAGCTCGAAGCGGTAGGCGAGGGCGTACCAGGGGATGCCGGCCTCAGCAGACTTGATCAAGATCTTGTCGTCGATGTCGGTGACGTTGGCGATGACCGTGACCTCGTAGCCGCACCAGGTGAGCCAGCGGCGCAGCACGTCGAAGACGACTTCCTTGCGAATGTGGCCAAGGTGCGGGCCCGATTGGACGGTGAGGCCGCAGTGGTAGATCGACACCTGTCCGGGGACCAGCGGATCAAAGTCGCGGACAGACCGCGAGGCCGTGTCGTACAGCCGGAATGCGCCTGCCTCGGCTCTCACTCAGGCAGCCTATCCATGGCGATCAACCGTCGTAGCGCCTCGATACCGTCATGCAGGGCCTTGAGATCACGCCGCGACAGCCGCGCCAGATAGGGCTCGAGGCTGGTGCCGAACGCATCCTGCATCTCGGCCAGCTCCTGACGGCCGTTGTCCGTGACGCGGATATGCCAGGCCCGAGCGTCACGCGCGTCCGGCGATCGTTCCACCAGGCCGGCGAGCTCCAGGCGTTTGATGTGATTGGTGATCGTCGGTTGGGAGGAGCGTTCCTGCTCGGCCAGGTCGCTGATCCGGCTCGGTCCGCTGTCGTTGATGCGGGCGAGGATCCGAGCAGCGGCGAAGGACAGCCGGATGCGGTCGGGTCTCGGCGCCCAACGGACGACGCGGGCTGCGGTGGTGATCAGATCCTTACCGAGCTGATGCAAGTCCTCGCCCATGCGGCACAGCGTATTGCGGCGAGGTGATCAATTCCGACCTCGGTGCCGGTCGACCGTCGGTGGCAGCATGGATTCCGCGCACAATGGAGCGTCGCTGCGCAACCGAGTGGCAAGTCGAGGAGCGTCGATGCCGGTCGATCGCCTGCTGCCCACCGTTGAGGGTGCCGAGCTGGTGGCCTTGGTGCGCGAGATCGCCGCGGCCGAGTTGGCTCCCCGGGCCGCCGCGGACGAGACGGCTGGGCGATTTCCCCGGGACGTCTTTCGTACGCTAGGTGGCGCAGGAGTGCTCGGCCTGCCCTTCCCCGATCGACTTGGCGGATCCGGACAGCCGTACGAGGTGTACCTACAGGCGCTGGAGGAGATTGCCGCCGCGTGGATGAGCGTCGGTATCGGCGTCTCGGTGCACGTGATGTCGCTGGGTCCGCTCGAGAAGTTCGGAACGCCGGAGCAGCAGGAGGCCTTGCTTCCGCCGCTGATCGCCGGAGACCAGCTCGGTGCGTACGCCCTGTCCGAGCCACATGCCGGCTCCGATATCGCCGGGATGACTGCGCGTGCCAAGATCACCGACGACGGGTACGCGCTGGAGGGGTCGAAGGCGTGGATCACGCACGGTTCCGTCGCCGACTTCTACACCACGTTCGCCCGGACGGGCGATGATCGACGTGGCGGCATCAGCTGCTTCCTCGTGGCGGGTGACGCACCCGGACTCAGCTTCGGCGCCGCTGAGCGAAAGATGGGCCTGACCGCGTCCACCACGGCCGCGTTGTACTTCGATCAGGTCCCGGTCTCGGGGTTCCGCAGGATTGGGGAAGAGGGCGAAGGGATGAGGATTGCGCTGGCTGCACTGGATTCCGGTCGGCTCGGCATTGCGGCATGTGCAACCGGGCTCGCCCAGGCCGCTCTGGACTGCGCGGTCTCGTGGGCCGAGGAACGGATCCAGTTCGGCCGCCGGATCGCAGAATTCGAAGGAATGCAGTTCCTGCTCGCAGAGATGGCGGCGGCGGTCGACGCGGCTCGGGCCACGTATCTGCTGGCCGCGCGGAAGCGGGACGCCGGCCGGCCGTTCAGCCGGGACGCATCGGTCGCCAAGATGCTGGCCACCGACACCGCGATGCGGGTGACCACCGATGCCGTTCAGGTGCTCGGTGGCTACGGCTACACGCGGGACTACCCGGTGGAGAGATATCTGCGGGAGGCGAAGGCGACGCAGATCTTCGAAGGCACCAACCAGATCCAGCGGCTCGTGATCAGCCGTCAACTGCTGCGAGGATATCGGTGAAGCTCAGCGAGATCGACGTCGTCATGATCAGCGGTGGCGCTTCGGGTCTCGGCCGGGCGACGGCCGAGGCGGCTTTGGCGAGCGGCGCACGCGCGGTGATCATCGATCTGGACAGCTCGCCCGGTGCACAGCTGGCCGACGAGCTGGGCGGCGCGGCGATCTTCGTACCCGGCGACGTACGAGACGAAGATCAGGTCCAGGCAGCTGTCGAGGCTGCGACGAACGTCGGCGTGCTGCGGGTCGCCGTCAACTGTGCCGGCGTGGCGACGCCCGGCCGGGTGATCGGTAAGCGTGGGGTGCTGCCGCTCGCGGACTTCCGCACGGTGCTCGACGTCAATCTGGTCGGCACGTTCAACGTGCTCCGGCTGGCGGCCGCCGCCATGATCGCCAACGAGCCGCTGGACGGTGATCGAGGACTGGTGATCATGACCGCCAGCGTGGCCGCGTACGACGGCCAGATTGGTCAGGCGGCCTACGCCGCGAGCAAGGGCGGCATCGTCTCACTCACGCTGACCGCTGCTCGGGACCTGGCCGACAAGTCGATCCGGGTGATGACCATTGCCCCAGGGGTCATGGAAACCCCCATGATGGCCGGCCTGCCGGGTGACACGAAAACGATCTTGGAAGCTCAGGTGCCGCACCCGCCGCGGCTTGGCCGACCCGAGGAGTACGCGATGCTGGTGCAGTCGATCATCGCCAACCCGCTGCTCAACGGCGAGGTCATCCGCCTCGACGGGGCCCTTCGCCTCCCGCCCCGCTAGCGACCTCCAGATTTGCGTCTGTCGCTCAATCCGAACCGTTGGACCTGCAAGGCCTCATTTCTTGGCTTTCGCGCGCAAGGCGGCGATGTCGAGGTAGTCGGTCTGTGGCACTTCCTCGTCCACGCCTGGCGCTTTCTCGCCGTCCTCCCAGGGGTCGTACGGCTTCTCGTACTCCTCGTCGGCAAAGCCCTGGGACGGGTCGAACGGGTTGGCCAAGGGGCCCATGGATGCAAGAGCAGAGAGCGCCACCTCCTCATCCGGCAACCGCCGTAGCACGGTGTTGATGTAGCTCTCGGCCGCTTTCTGGATCGGAACCTCCGCGCCGCTCTGCTCGCTGAGGAACCACCGGTGTTCCAGCACCTCGTGGTAGACCTCGGCCGGCTCCAGCTTCGCGCGCAGCTCGCTCGGCACCGACTGCAGCACGGGCTCGAATACCTCGGTCAGCCACTCGTGCGCCACGATCGCCTCGTCGGCCCCCTGCTGGTCGGTCCGGGCCCGGTAGTAGTCCAAGTCGTTGAGTAGTCGCCGCGCCTGGTTCTCCTCAGTGTCCAGACCGGTCAGCCGGATCAGGCGGCGCTGGTGATGTCCTGCGTCGACCACCTTGGGCTGGATACGGATGCTCGATCCCGCGAAATCAGTGGTGATGTCAAGTTCGGCGACGTCGTACCCGAGGGCGTTGAGCCGGCGGACACGACTCTCGATGCGGTGCATCTCTCCGGTGTGGAACTCTTCGACGCCAGTGAGCTCGGACCAAAGCTCGCGATAGCGATTCTCGATCGCTTCCACCAGCTTCAGCGGGTCGAGTGCGGCATCGAGCAGCCCCCCCGCCTCCAGATCACTGAACTCGCCGTAGAGATTGGTCCGGGCGATCTCCAGGTCGTGCTCACGCTGACCGTTGGTCAGTTGATCATGCAACTCGCCGGTCTCCGCATCCACCAGATAGGCGGCGAAGGCCCCCGCATCGCGGCGAAACAAGGTGTTGGACAGTGACACGTCGCCCCAGAGAAAGCCGATCAGATGCAGCCGTGAGAGGAGCACCACCATGGCGTCGACCAACCGGTTCACGGTGTCCTGGCGGACGCCGCGGCTGAACAGAGCCCGATACGGCAGCGAGAACTGCAGGTGGTCGGTGATCAAGACAGGATCGAGCGGCTCGCCGCTGGATGTCCACCCGATCGGTCACCACGCCGATGGCCTCCACGGACGGAGTGTCCAGGCGCGTCAGGTCACGCAACAGCCGATATTCGTGGACGGCCAGATGCTCGAGCACTTCCTTCATCGCGTAAACCTCGGCGCCGACCCGCACGAATCGGACGACGTGGCGGGAGATGCCGCGGGGCAGAGCGACCAGCATGTCTTCGGGCCATTCGGCGAGCGGGGTCTCCCACGGGGAGTTTCAAGAGCCGGACATCGGGCTTCGCTGAGGAGAACCTAGGCACCGTCTCATCTTCTCAAATCACAGCACTCGGCCCCCCACACCGTGTGTGGGGGGCCGAGCTACTTCTCAACGGGCTTCCTGGTCTGGTCACATCGGAGGAGCGGCTGGCCTGGTCCGGTGAGATCCGAAGACCCGTCTGCTCGGAGAACACGTGCACGTGCTCCGAGTCGATCTGGAGCCGTATGGTTTCGCCACGACGAGGCGGCGTGCGGCCGTGAATCCGGGCGGTGACCTGGTTCGCAATCAGCCGCTCTTCGTCGCTCAGTCCGGTGACCGTTCCGTAGACGAAGGCGTCCGCGCCCAGTTCCTCGACAACCGCCACATCGATGCCGATGCCCTCGTCGCCTTCGCCGAGCGTGAAGTTCTCCGGCCGGATGCCCAGCATGAGCCGTTTCTCGTCCGGCGCCTTGGCCAGGGTGTCCCGAGGTACGGGCACGATGTAGTCGCCGATGTGGATGCCGTCTGGCGCCACCTCACCCTCGATCAGGTTCATTGCCGGCGACCCGATGAACCCGGCCACGAACAGGTTGTTCGGCTTGTCGTAGAGGTTCAGCGGCGTGTCGACCTGCTGCAGGAGGCCGTCCTTCAGCACCGCAACCCGGTCGCCCATGGTCATGGCCTCGACCTGGTCGTGCGTCACGTACACCGTGGTGACACCGAGCCGGGTCTGCAAGGCCGCGATCTGGGTACGGGTGGAGACCCGAAGCTTGGCGTCGAGGTTGGACAACGGCTCGTCCATCAAGAACACCTGCGGTGACCGGACGATGGCGCGGCCCATGGCGACCCGCTGCCGCTGACCACCGGAAAGAGCCTTCGGCTTGCGGTTGAGGAAGTCCTCCAGGCCCAGCAGGTGCGCAGCCTCCTGTACGCGGGTATCGCGCTCGCCCTTGGGGACGCCGGCCATCTTGAGCGCGAAGGCCATGTTGTCGCCCACGGTCATGTGCGGGTACAGAGCGTAGTTCTGGAAGACCATGGCGATGTCACGGTCCTTCGGCGGCAGGTCGGTGACGTCACGCTCACCGATCCAGATCGCGCCGGCGTTGATCTCCTCCAGGCCCGCAAGCATGCGGAGCGAGGTGGACTTTCCACAGCCGGACGGCCCGACGAGGACCATGAATTCGCCGTCGCTCGATGTCCAGATTGAGTTTGTCGACGGATGGGTGATCCGCACCCGGATAGACGCGAGTTGCGTCCCTGAACGAGACAGTGGCCACGCCACACTTCCTTTCCACGGGCAGGTACGTGCCCGACGATCCGTAGTGGAAATTACATTGTCAGGCTTTCATGAGCGGGGGTGCTGGCGCAAGGATGTGCAGTCCGCACCCATCGCTAGCGCAGCTGAGTGAGAAGGCCCGGATTGTCGAGTTCGAACTGATCCACCACGGCGGTGACCTGGAGGTCCTTGAGGGTGGTGGGCGGGCCGAAGTTGGTCAGAAACGCCGTGTCCGCAGCATCGCGACCCGTGGCCACCCGAAGCAGGCTCTGGCGCGGTGCTCGCTGCGTGGCGTCCACCACCCACCAAGCCCCGTCCACGAATGCTTCGGCGACCGCGTGCAGCTCCATCGGGCTCAGGCCCGGGGCGTAGACCGCCGCTAGTCGAGCAGGAACGTTCAGTGCGCGGAGCAGGGCGATCGACAGGTGGGCGAAATCGCGGCACACTCCCTGCCGGCCGAGCAATGTTCGTACCGCCCCGTCGGTGGGCAAGCTCGAACCCGTGACGTACATCAGCTTCTGGTTCACCCAGCCGATGACGCTGTGCAGGAGTTCCTGGCCCCCCAGTCCGGCGAATTCACTGGCGGCGGTCGGGCCGAGACTGTCTGACTCGCAGTAACGGCTCGGCCGGAGATAGACGATCTGATCAATGTCGTTCTGCGTGGGTGGCTCAGCGACCCCCGCGGCGACAGCCGAATAGTCGAGCGTGAGTTCGCTTCCCTCCGCCCAGAGTGAATGGAGCCGGCCGCCGTGCGCATCGGCGATTTCCGTCGGGTGCACCTCCGCGCCGTCCACGAAGACCGACATCGACTCTTGCTCCAGCGGTATGCCCGAGGCGGCGGCCACACTGAAGATCAGCCGGCTCGGTCCCGAAAGGCCCAGGTCGATGTGCATCGAGACGGAGCGTTTCACTCGCACAGGGTTTCACGGACCCGGACCTCGCCCGCACCGCGGACGTCGTCAGCACTCGACGATGTTGACCGCGAGACCGCCGCGAGAGGTCTCCTTGTACTTGATCTTCATGTCGGCGCCGGTCTCCACCATGGTCTTGATCACCTTGTCCAGGCTCACGTTGTGGGTGCCGTCGCCCTGCAAGGCCAGTCGGGCCGCCGTGATCGCCTGCACCGAACCGACCGCATTGCGTTCGATGCAGGGGATCTGGACCAGCCCGCCGACCGGATCGCAGGTCAGGCCCAGGTTGTGCTCCATGCCGATCTCCGCGGCGTTCTCAACCTGATCGGGGGATCCGCCCAAGATTTCCGCCAATGCACCGGCCGCCATCGAGCACGCAGTACCCACCTCACCCTGGCAGCCGACTTCAGCGCCGGAGATCGAAGCGGTCTGCTGATAGATCGCGCCAAGCGCTCCCGCTACGAGGAGGAACCGTACGACGGCGTCGTCATCGACCCCCGGCACGAAGGTCACCGCGTAGTTGAGCACCGCGGGGATGATCCCAGCGGCACCGTTCGTCGGGGCCGTCACCACCCGCCCGCCGGAGGCGTTCTCCTCGTTCACCGCCAGCGCCCACAAGGTCACCCAGTCGAGCGCCTTGAGCGGATCGCTTTCGGAGTGCGCTGAGCTCGCGTTCGCGGGTCCAGAGATCGCCGAAGAGGCGGTGTTCAGCTGTGCGTAATGATCGGCGGCTCGGCGGCGCACGCCGAGGCGACCCGGCAGCACTCCGGACGTGGTGCACCCAGCCCGGATGCACTCCTGCATCACGTGCCAGATCCGCAGCAAGCCCGCGCGGACCTCGTCCTCCGGGCGACGTGCGCACTCATTGGCACACATGATGTCGCTGACCCGCAGTCCGCTTCCGGCACAGGACTCCATCAGCTCCGCACCGGTCCGGAACGGGTACGGCACCTCAGTGGAATCCGGAGCCACGCGTGGCTGGCCCGCCGCGTCAGTGTCGATGACGAACCCGCCGCCGATCGAGTAGTACGTCCGCTCGCTGATCAGCTGGTCTCCGGCGTAGGCGGTGAACGTCATGCCGTTGGGATGGAACGGCAGCGAACGGCGCCGATGCAAGATCACATCCTCGTCGGGATCGAACCCGATATCCCGTCGGTCCGCCAGGCGAATGTGCCGAGCCCGCTTGATCTCCGCCGCTCGCAGTGGCGCTGTGGTGGTGTTCACCGATTCCGGATCAGCACCTTCCAGACCCCACAGCACCGCGTTCTCACTGCCGTGACCATGGCCGGTCGCTCCCAGCGAGCCAAAGAGCTGCGCCTGGACCCGGGTTACCTGGTCCAGGAGGCCGTCGGTCACCAGGCTTGTGGCGTAACGCCTCGCCGCCCGCATCGGGCCGACGGTATGTGAGCTGGACGGGCCGATGCCGATCCGGAAAAGCTCGAAGACACTGACCGTCACGATGCCAGTCTGCCCGCTGCGGCGCGCAAGAACAATGCCTGAGCGTGCTGGCCGGCGAAAAGAGCCCTGCCAGCTCATACCCGGCAGGGCTCATGGAGTACACAACCAGTGTGGTCGGCGTTTCCCGTGGTGATCGCCAGCGACACGCCGGCCTGACGCCTACGACACGCCGCGAGAAACCGTAGACACGCCGTGGACGGAAAAGAAGCCTCTAGAGGCTCTTGCCGGGTGTGTTGGGTCAGGCATATAAATGACGCACGTCATCGCAATGGGCCTAGCCCGGCGCGATGGCCCCGAAGCTCAGGCCAACTCATACTTGGCCTGAGCTTCACCATTTGTATGGCGGTTTGTTGTTGGCGGTTTGTTGTATGGCGGTTGGTGTGGCGGCAAGGGCGCTCTGCCCGACGCCTTGGTCTTGCTCCATCAGCGGCGAGGTTCGTTCGGCCGTGTGATGAGAATGCGTCGTACATCGGCCCTCCGGCCGCCCGCGCGCCGGCCGACGCTCGCGCTGCGAGGAAACCGGGCAGGATGGTGGAGTGCGCGCGCTCGTCAAGACCAAGCCCGGGCCCGGGCTGGAGCTGACAGACGTGCCGATTCCGGAAGTCGGCCTCGGTGACGTGCTGGTCAAGGTCAAGGCCACCGGCATCTGCGGCACCGACCTGCACATCGAGAGCTGGGATCCGTGGGCACGCAAGACGTTGCACCCACCGATCACGGTCGGGCACGAATTCTCCGGTGAAGTGGTGGACGTCGGGTCGGCAGTGACTGATGTGGCGGTCGGCGACCTGATCAGCGGGGAGGGCCATGTGGTCTGCGGTCGATGTCGCAACTGCAGAGCCGGACGGAGACATCTGTGCATCGACACCCGCGGGATCGGAGTGCACCTCGACGGCGCCTTCGCGGAGTACGTGGCTCTGCCCGCCGCGAACGTCTGGGTGCACCGGGAACTGGTCTCGGCCGAAGTGGCGGCGATCTTTGACCCATTTGGCAACGCCGTCCATACCGCACTCACCTTCCCGATGCTCGGCGAGGACGTGCTGGTGACGGGGGCTGGACCGATCGGCATCCTGGCCGCCATGGTGAGCAAGTACGCGGGCGCCCGCAACGTCGTGATCACCGACCGGAGCGATCAGCGACTGGCGCTGGCCGGATCCCTGGGGGCCACCCTTCCCGTCAACATCGAACGCTCCACGCTCGCCGAGGCGCAGCAGGCCCTCGGGATGCGGGAGGGCTTCGACGTCGGCTTGGAGATGTCAGGAAGTCCGGAGGCGCTCCGCGACATGATCGCCACCATGACGCATGGAGGTCGGATCGCGATGCTGGGACTTCCCACCACCGAAGTCACGATCGACTTCTCGACCGTGGTGCTGAACATGCTGACGATCAAGGGCATCTATGGCCGCGAGATGTTCGAGACCTGGTACGCGATGTCGGTGCTGGTGCAGAGCGGGCTGGACATCTCCGGAGTGATCACGCACCGCTATCGCGCCATCGATTTCGAGCAGGCCTTTGCAACGGCCCGCGATGGTCAGTGCGGCAAAGTGATCATGACCTGGGAGGACTAGCCATGTACGGATCGATGCAGCAGCAGCTGGCCGATGACCTGGACCAGCTCAAGGCCGAGGGTCTCTACAAAGGCGAGGCCGTGATCACCACGCCACAGGCGGCGACGATTGGCGTCGGCGACCGCACGGTGCTCAATCTGTGCGCCAACAACTATCTCGGACTCGCCGACCATCCCGCGATGATCGACGCCGCCCAGGACGCGTTGGAACGTTGGGGCTTCGGAATGGCGTCCGTTCGGTTCATCTGCGGCACGACGCAGCTACACAAGGAGCTTGAGCGCCGGCTCAGCAACTTCCTCGGCACCGAAGACGCGATCTTGTACTCTTCCTGCTTCGACGCCAACGGCGGACTCTTCGAGACCCTGCTCGGCCCGGAGGATGTGATCATCTCTGATGAGCTGAACCACGCAAGCATCATCGATGGCGTCCGGCTCTGCAAGGCGGAGCGTCGGCGTTATCGCAACCGGGACATGGCTGATCTTGAAACCCAGCTTGTCGAGTCGACGAAAGCACGGCACCGGCTGATCGCCACCGACGGCGTTTTCTCCATGGACGGCTACGTTGCGCCGCTGGACAAGATCGTCGAGCTGGCGGAGCGCTATGACGCCTTGGTGATGGTGGACGACTCCCACGCTGTGGGCTTCATGGGCCCAACGGGAGCGGGGACACCGGAGCTTTTCGGGGTGCAAGATCGAATAGATATTGTCACTGGCACGCTCGGCAAGGCATTGGGTGGCGCTAGCGGGGGCTACACCGCGGCCCGGGCCGAGATCGTCGAGATGCTCCGCCAGCGGTCCCGACCGTACTTGTTCTCGAACTCACTGGCACCTTCCATCGCGGCAGCGGCGATCACCACGCTCGATCTGTTGGAATCCTCAGGCGAGCTGCTGGCTCGGCTGAGTGACAACACGGCCTACTTCCGCAGCCGGATGTCCGTGCGCGGATTCGAAATCCCTCAGTCGGACCACCCGATCGTGCCGATCATGATCGGCGACGCGGTGCAGGCAGCCGCCATGGCTGATCGGCTCTTCGCCGATGGCATCTATGTTCGAGC
Source organism: uncultured Actinomycetota bacterium (assembly GCA_963808495.1). Classification (GTDB taxonomy): domain Bacteria; phylum Actinomycetota; class Actinomycetes; order Propionibacteriales; family Propionibacteriaceae; genus Microlunatus. Next base: position 325,170 of record CAWEGC010000010.1, on the reverse strand, counting down.
GTTCTCTTTCCCGGTCGTGCCGCGCGGTAAGGCACGGATCCGGACCCAGATGTCTGCGGCACACACCGAGGACGACCTCGACAAGGCCATCGCGGCGTTCGTCCGCGCTCGCGGCTGAGAACGCTGCTGATCCACGGTGCGTCGTGCGCCTGTCGCAGCGGCCGACTCAACGGGATTCGGCTGGCTCGGGCCACGCCCCGGTCCTGGACACGATCTGCTTGCCCAGCGGTAGCAGCGAGATCGAGATCAGCTTGAAGTTGGCGATGGCCATCGGGATTCCGATGATGGTCAGGCAGAGGGCGATACCGGTGGCGATATGTGTCAGCGCCAGCCACCAGCCGGCCACCACGAGCCAGATGACGTTGCCCAGCAGCGAGAAGATCCCTGCGGTCGGCTTGTCGATCACCTCCCGGCCGAACGGCCAGGCGGCGTAGTTGGCCATCCGGAACGAGGCGATGCCCCACGGGATGGTGACGATCAGCAGGCAACACAGCACGCCGGCCAGCGTGTAAGCCAGCCACAGCCAGAAGCCGCTGAAGACAAACCAGACGACATTGAGCAGGGTACGCACAGCTCCAGGATGCGTGCGGTGAGGCGCCACGGACCAGGCAGGCCATCCCCTGACGTTCCCCGGATTCAGGTCACAGATGTTTCGAGAATGCCGCGTAGGCCTCGGGCCCGAACAGCACGAACCGGATGTCCTGGACCTTCGTGTCGGTGGACTGGACCGTGCCGATGGCGATCCGGGCGGCGTCATCGATCGGCCATCGATAGATGCCGGCTGAGATCGCGGGAAAAGCGAGCGAGCGTGCACCCAGGTGATCGGCCACCTGGAGGGCCGATCGGTAGCAGGACGCGAGGATCGCCGACCGATCCTCGGATGTGGAGTAGACCGGCCCGACGGTGTGGATCACCCATCGGGCGTGGAGGCGGCCGGCTGTCGTCGCGACCGCCTGCCCAGCTGGCAAACCGTCGGCGTATGCGCCGTCACGAAGGGCTCGGCACTGGGCCAAGATCTCCGGTCCGCCACGGCGGTGGATGGCGCCATCGACGCCGCCACCGCCAAGCAGGGAGGAGTTGGCCGCGTTGACGATGGCGTCGACCTCCTGGTCGGTAATGTCGCCTTCGACGAGGGAGATCTGCGCCACGCCGCCAATGTAGTGGTGTCAGTGTGCCGGTGCAGAGGTCACCCGCGATGAGTTCGGACGTTCGGCATGGTCTACAACTCGGCGGCCGCGGTGGCCGCCCAATTGCGACGAAGGAGCCAGAATGCGCGAGTTCACGACCTGCCTGTGGTTCGACACCCAGGGTGAGGAAGCAGCGAACTTCTACACATCGATCTTCCCCAACTCGAAAATCGGGGGAGTGACTCCCTATCCGGAGGGTGAGCGGAAGGGCCAGACAATGACGGTCGACTTCGTGCTGAACGGCCAGAAGTTCGTGGCCCTGAATGGTGGATCCGACTTCACCTTCAACGAGGCCATCTCGCTCCAGATCCCGTGTGCGGATCAAGCCGAAGTCGATCGCTACTGGGCCGCGTTGTGCGAGGGCGGCGAGGAAGGTCCGTGCGGCTGGCTCAAAGACAGGTTCGGCCTGTCCTGGCAAGTGGTACCCGACCGCTTCTTCGAACTGCTGACCAACTCCGATCCCGACACCGCGGAACGAGTTTCCAAAGCGCTGTTCAGCATGAAGAAGATCATCATCGCCGACCTGGAAGCTGCCGCTGCGTAGCCGTCAAAGGGAATTCGGCTGATCTGGCAGGCCGCCGACGGCGTGGACGCATCGCGAGTGCGCCCTCGTAGAAGAACGGGATTTCCTCTGGCACGATTTGCCGCCCGGGTCATGCTTGAACGGTGGCGCGGCGACGACTGGGCACTGCGGCTGCGATCGGGCTCGTCGCCAGCCTGCTGTCGGCTTGCAGCGCCGCCGACTCCGCGTCCAGCGACCCGACGAAGTCGCCGGGCGCGTCAGCGGCCCCATCACCCGACACCGGGTCGTCGACTCCCGCATCCGCCACTAGCCGGTCGAGCAGCGATCGGAAATCGGCCGCCGGACAAGCCCGACTCAATAGGGACCTGATCGATGTCGCCTGGAAGAACGACGTCAAGGCGGCTCGGACGCTCATCAAGGCCGGAGCCGACGTCAACGCCAAGGACGCGAGTGAACAAAGCGCCTTCCTGATCGCGGCCAGCGAAGGCTACCTGCCCTTGCTCGAGTTGACCCTCGATTCAGGGGCCGATGTCGAGCTCCGTGGACAGTTATCGGGGTACGGCCCTCATCCGTGCTGCGGAACGCGGTCACGCTGACATCGTCGGCCGGCTTCTGCAGAGCAAGATCGCGATCGACCACGTCAACCGGCTTGGCTGGACCGCGTTACATGAGGCGATCTGGCTCGGTAAGGAGACCACCAGTTACGCGGACACAGTGAGATTGCTGGTGGCTGGAGGTGCCGATATCCAGATCGCCGCCCGTGCTGACGGCCGGACGCCCCTGGACATGGCTCGCGAGCGCGGCTTTGGCAGCGTCGAAACGACGATCCGCCGATCCACGAAGGCTGCCACCCGAGCGGGAAACGCGGAGCTGCTGGCCGCGTCGAGATCCGGTGACGCCGACGGCGCGGCGATCGCGATCCGAGGCGGCGCGGAGCTCGAAGCACGAGATGGCCGGCATCGCACCCCATTGCTATTGGCTGCGACGTTTGACCGAACAGCTGTCGCCAGATTGTTGGTGCCCCTGGGCGCCGATCCCGATGCCCTCGATGATCGTCACGACTCACCGTGGCTGGTCACGGGCGTTACCGGAAGTGTGGCCATGGCCAAGATCTTGCTGGCTGCGGACCCGGACCTGACCTTGCGGAATCGGTTCGGTGGAATCTCGATCATCCCAGCCGCCGAGCGCGGCCACGTCGACTATGTCCGGCTGATGACCAAAACTTCGACCAACGTCAATCACGTCAATGATCTCGGCTGGACGGCGTTGCTTGAGGCAGTGATCTTGGGTGACGGTTCCAGACGATATGTCCAGATCGTCACGACCTTGCTCGACGCCGGCGCCGATCCGATGCTGGCCGACCACAGCGGAATTACCGCCTTGGAACACGCAGAGCGCCTCGGTTATGGCGACATCAGCGGCGCGTTGCGGCAGTAGTGCCTGCCTGTTTGAGGCGAACTGCATCGGGTACCGGGGGAATCGCCGAAGATCGGGCACAACCCCTATCTCGCGAGGAGGAGAGATGGTAGAGAACTTCCCTTCCAGGCTGTTGCACGATGTGGGCCTAGCCGCATGGTTCGGTGGCACGCTGGCCAATGCTGTCGCGCTCAACCGCGCTGCAGGCCAGACCACTGACGCCAACGACGCGGGTCGAGTGGCCAACGCAGGCTGGGATGCCTGGACTCCGGTCAACGCTGTGGCCATCGGGGCGCACCTGACGGGCTCTGTCGGCCAGTTGCTCGGCAACAAGGGCCGGCTTGGGGATCAGGCGGGCGTCGCTTCGATGTCGGTGCTGAAGACCGTGATCACCGGAGCAGCCCTGGGCGTGACCGCCTACAGCAGGATGCTCGGACGCAAGGTGTCGCGCCAGTCCGACGTACCGGTCGCTTCCGGCACCGAATCGAGCGTGGCTACGCCGCCTGAGGTGGCGTCTGCTCAGTCGCAGCTCAGGCTGTTGCAGTGGGCGGTACCCGGCCCTCACCGGAATTCTGGTCGGAGTAAGCGCGTACGCCGGTGAGCAGCAGCGCCCGGTCGCCGTGGAGGCCGGCAGAATGAAGAAGCTGATCAAGAAAAAGAGTTGAACGACAAGGAAGTCCTGGCCCCGGCCAGGACTTCCGTGTCACCTCACGGAGGATGGATCGCCCAATTCCTCGGTGACTCGCGAATGCTCTTGCCGAGCGAGGCCAGCCCTCCGGAAGTCAGGACCCAGATGGTGACGATACTGGGCTATGACTGAGCTACCTCAACCTGAGTTCTTGCAGCCGCCAGTACGTATCGATGGACCAATCACACTTGCCGACGCTGATCCGGGATGGGCGGCACAGTACGCGCGGCAAGAGGAACGCATACGAGCCGCGCTGGGATCTCGGGCAGTAGAGGTTGAACACGTCGGGTCTACGTCGATTCCGGAGCTTGCGGCAAAACCAATCATCGACATCGTGCTGCTCGTGATGGACTCCGCGGATGAAGCCGCCTATGTACCCGATCTAGAGGCCGCCGGATACCAGCTCCAGTTCCGGGAGCCGGAGTGGTACGAGCATCGGTTCCTTCGAGATTTCGACCCGGACGTGCAGGTGCACGTCTTTAGCGTCGGGGCCGCAGAGGTGGAGCGGATGCTGCTCTTCCGCGATTGGCTGCGCAGCCGATCCGAAGAGCGTGAGTTGTACGAACGGACCAAGCGTGAGCTTGCCGCCCGCCGGTGGGCGTACATCCAGGACTACGCAGACGCAAAGTCCTCCGTTATCGAGCAAATCCTCCTCAGGGCTCGAACCGGTTGAAGCACTGGCGGTTTGTGCCGCTCGAGAGCTCCTGAGCTGAGGCTTCAAGCCTCGCTTCTGGCGTGTGCTGAACGGGCGTCACTCTCCCAGAGGATGAGCAGGCATGTGTCGTGGTGAGCGCGTGTTTGTTTACCTGGATGTGGCATTGTCGTCACCCTTGATTCACTGCCGGCGCTCGCCACGATGGACGGCAGGCCGGCAATTTTGCGAGGAGGACGTTCCGGGTGCGGACCTATGAGGAGCGGGAAGACAAGTTCGACGTGGAGGCGGGCTGGGTGATGCCGCAGCTTGCGGCTCTCGTCCCGAATGGCGGCAGAGTGATCCAGGACGTCCGTTCGCTGCACAGCACGTACTTCGACACCCCCAGCGCTGCACTGCGGGTGTTCGGGATCACGTTGCGGCGACGGATTGGCGGGTCCGACACGGGGTGGCAGCTGAAGGTGCCGAATGGGACGTCGCGGACGGAGTTGCAGAGTGGGTCGAGGTCGAAGACGGTGCCGCGCGCCTTGTCGCATGCCGTCAGCGGTCTGCTTGCTGGCGAGTCGGTGGCTGCCGTTGCCACGTTGGTGACGACCCGGACGGCCCACCGGATCATCGACGCTGACGATCAGCTGATGCTGGAGGTCGCGGATGACCAGGTGGAGTCCGGCCCGGCCGATGCTGAGCTGCCGGTTCAATCGTGGCGCCAGGTGGAAGTGGAGCTGGGGCCGGCCGGAAAGAAGAAGACGCGCAAGAAGGCCTGGAAGCTGTTGCGGACTTCGGGAGCCGAGCCCAGTGAGAGCCGAAACAAGCTCGATCAAGCGCTCGGCGGCATTCCTCTGCAGCCCGACGAAGGAGGCTACGGTGCGGGGTCGGGGACGGTCGGCGAGCTAGTCGGTGACTACCTGGCCGAGCAGTGCGACGTCCTGGCCAGCAACGACGTGGGCCTGCGCACCGGTGTGAACGTCGTCCACAAAACCCGAGTGGCCGCCCGCCGTTTGCGGAGCACCATGCGGGTGTTCGATGACCTGTTTGAAGCCTGTCGCAGCCGAAGAGCTGAATGCGGAACTGGTGTGGTATGCCGAGCTGCTTGGTCAGGTCCGCGACCGCGACGTGCTGAGCCACCGTCTTGCTGAGCGCATTGCAGCCTTGCCGAGTGATCAGCTGCGTGGTCCGGTCGACGTGGAGGTCGCCAGGAAGCTCGAACAGGAGCGGGAGGAGGCGTACCAGCGGCTGCGTCAGGCAATGGACACCGATCGTTACCAGCGTCTGATCCGGTTGCTGCGCAGCTGGCGGACCGCACCGCCATTCACCGATGCGGCGGGCGCCGATCGCGCAGAGCTGGACCACTACGTGAGCCGAGCGAAGCGGAAGGCGGACAAGCGGCTGCGGAACGCCGAGGATGACGTGGAACGACTCCACCGAGCACGCAAAGCTATGAAGCGGTTACGCTACGCTGCCGAGCTTGGCGAACCGGCCGATCGCGCACTTTCCGACATCGCCAGCGAAGCCAAGCACCTCCAGACGGTGCTGGGTGATCATCAGGATGCGATCGTCGCGGCAGAGTTTCTCTCCACCGCGGCCAGCTCCGACGGCGCAACGGGAAGTGCGTTCACCTACGGGGTCTTGATGGCCAACGAGCTCGCCGCAGCTGCTCGTATTCGGGCGGAACTCGTCAGCTGAACCGTCGGGAGCTTCTGCCGTCCGAGTCGGCTTGCGCCGCCTCGCGCTCGCTCAGGCGTGGAGCCGACTACCTGCGTAGAGACCGGTCAGCTGACAGCTGAAGAACTCATTGATCGGCCAGTCCTCGCATCTCTCGCTTGGGAGCGGGCCGACGCCAAGGCCCAGATGACCAGCAGGTCGATCGCGATCACCAGCATGGCCCACAACGGCGAGTAAGGCAGCCAAGTGAAGTTGATCAGTGCGGACACCGCCGTGACGACAATCCCAGCGACCAAAGCCCAGCCCTGCCCGAGCAGCAAGCAAATGCCGATCGCCACCAGGGCCAATCCGATCAAGAGGTGGATCCAACCCCAGGCCGTCAAGTCGATGGCATAGACGTAGTTGGGCGCCACCACGAGGTATTCGTCGTTTACGAGTGCCGCAATCGCCTCAAGCGTTTGGAAGCCGCCGCCGACGATCATCAACACTCCAGCGAAAAAACTGATGCCGTGAGCCCATGAGCCCGACATCCCGTACCCATCTGTCGACATGACCGCTACCCTTCTCTGATGTCTGATCGATCGACATGCTATCGAGCGACGACGTGCCGAACCGGGACCTTACCAACCGTGTCGCACGCGCCAAGTGGCGGGGGATCCTGGGAACCGCGACTAGGCGGCGACCCACGCCTTGGCCTGCTGGAGATCATCCACCCGGAAAAGGCGTGCTTCCCCTGGGAAGAGCCAGAGGAACAACCTCGAAGCGCGTGCCATCCAGTCGATGTCGGTCACGATCGCGGTGCGCTTCCAATCGCCGCGGTGCTGGACTACAAGGTCATAGCCGAGCTTGGTGTCCTCCCATAACGCGGCGTCCTCGATGTCGTCGAGGTCCTCGATCAGATAGAGCGTCCGCAGCCCGCGGCCGCTGTCGACCGCCGCCTTGAGTGCGGGCACCACGACCTGTGTGTAGTCCTCCTGCTCCACGTCGCCATCGATTCGGAAGCCGACGACGCCGTCGGGCATGTTGTGCAGTCGCTTGAGCATGCCAGCATCGTACGCATTGCTCACGGCTGATCGTCGCGACCGGCGCCGTGGTTCGGGGTCAGTGTGGGACGTGTGCGGTTGTTCATCAGAACGCGGGTGGGGTCGGGATGATGGAGCCCCGCTTGACGCGCCGCCACTTCGGCTCCCGATGGCAAGGGTCAAGGCCTTGGTTCGGAAACTTCGCAACGCCGCGTTGACGGTGCGGGGCAGCGAGGTGTGGCTTGACGATCCGTCCAACATGTCCAGCAGCAGCGCGCGTCCTTCGCCCGCGAGATCGCCGCGACCAAGACCAAGGCACGCTGGTTCATCTGGCTGGGAATCGCGATCATGGTGCTGGGCGTCGTTGCCTTCGGCCGGATGGTCCTCCGATTCATGCAAGCCATCTACGACAGCTTTCTCACCGGGCAGCAGCCAGATCTCGGATCGATCTTTGGAGAGAAGATCCTTGGTCTGTCGTCCGGGCTCTTCGGCTTCGCCATCGGCGCAGCCGGCGAGGTGATGATCATCCTCGGCATCATCTTCCACATCACGGCCACAGCGCGTCGCCGTCGGATGGAGCGTGAGCTTCCACTGCCACCACCTTGGGCGGCTTCGCCGTCAGGAAGGACTTGAGATGAGCTTTCCACATCGGCACTCAGAACGCCGGCGTGGTGAACAACGTCGGGCGTGATCAGCACATCACCGGCGGGCAGCAGGGGACTCTGGTCGTCACGCCGGAGGTGCGAGAAGCACTCGACGCCCTTCGTTCCGCGGTCGCCTCCGCCGACTTGGACGGAAGGCAGGGCCGGGAAGCAACACGCCAGCTGGATGAGATCGAGGCGGTTGTCGGGTCCGCGACACCTGAGCCGGAGCGCGTAGCCGGACCATTGGAGAAGCTCACGCGGCTCCTGGTGGCGGCGGGTCCGATTGCGGCGGCCGTCGGACCACTGCAGACCCTCGCCGGTTGGCTCGGCCAGCTCGGCGCAGGAGTGTTGCGGCTGCTGCCGGGACTTGGCTGAACCTGTCCCGCTTGATGTTGGGACCACGCTCAACTTCTGCTGGCCGATGTTGGGTTTAACTCGTCGCGCTCAATGACCCGCTCATGGCCTAACCATTAACCTGGAACGGCCGCGGAAGGTTCAACATGGCCTCGCGGGCGCATGTCCATCTTCGAGGAGATGACTGGATGAGGCTCGCATCAGGTCTGCACCGCATCGGCTCGGATGTCGTCAATGTTTACTTGATTGAGGACTCCGCCGGTATCACGATCATCGATGCTGGTCTGCCTGGCCACTGGCGTGAGCTGGAAAGTGAACTGACCCAGCTGGGCCGCTCGCTCGACGATGTTCGGGGCATCGTCTTGACTCATGGCGACAGCGATCACATCGGCTTCGCGGAGCGGCTCAGGCAGGAGACTGGCACCTTGGTTCGCGTCCATGAGCTTGATGCGGCGCGCGCTCGCGGTGAGGTCAAGAAGCCCAACTCTGGCTGGGGACCCATCAAGGTACGTCCACTGCTGAGATTCCTGTGGTACAGCGGGCGACACGGCGGCCTGCGTATTCATCCGCTACGTGAGGTCAGGACGTTCAGCGACGGTGATGTGCTCGACCTGCCCGGGTCGCCACGCATCATCCACGTTCCGGGGCACACACCGGGGAGCGTCGCAGTCCACGTCCCAGCGGTGGACGCGTTGTTCGTCGGAGACGCCTTGACCACTGGCAATGTGCTGACCGGCGAGCGCGGTCCCCGGCCGGCGCCCTTTACGCTCGACCCGGGAGCTGCGTTGGCGTCGCTCGCCAGATTGGAGGCCGTGCAGGCCAGCTGGGTGCTGCCTGGGCACGGAGAGCCGTGGCACGGCGGGGTAGCAGAGGCAGTCCGGCAGATACGACAGGTGGCCATCGGCAGCTGACTGTCGAATACCCGGCGTCAGCTGTCAGTCACAGCTTGGCCCGGTAAGCGAGGCTTACTCGTCGTCCTCGCCTTGCTGGGTGGCCTTTCTCCGCTCAAGCCGCCAGTGAACCTCGTGGGTGTTCGGGTGTCGCCACTCGCGCACCCGGTATTCGAAACCTGGTAGCAGAACGATGGGAATCGGATCAGGGGAAGCAGGAGCGACCGCACCCACCACGATCTTCGCGTCGGCGGGGATGAACGGGGACTGCGCCGGGATGGGTGCGGTGATGATCTCCACTGGGTCTGCATAGGGGCGCGCCATAAGACCGGAGCTTACCACTGAGTCGTCACTAGGCTTTCATAGATACTATTTGGAAACCTCATAGAGCTCTGATAGAGTACCCATCACAGATAGATCGGAGCTGAATTGACGTGAGCAAATCAACTGTCCTTGCCACTGGCCGGATCACCGGAGCAGAGATCATCACCATTACCTATGTCGAGTGGTCCGACAGTTCGCCGGTCGTCTTCATCCGCTGGCCGGGCCAGCCGTCAGTCACCGATCCCAACCGGCTACCGGCGGTCGCCGATGAGGTAATGGCGATCATGGCCGCAGCGAATGCCAAACTGGGCGCCATTCAGCGCCAGCAGCCACACCCAGGCAGAAAGCACCACGGGGCAAGATCTCCCCAGGGGGTCCTTCCTGTGCCCTGAACTACTTAGGGCTGGCCACGATGCTGTTCAGGAGTATCACTTTCAAGGACCAGGACACCAAGAGTGTTCGGGCCGGGAGGAGCCTTGCATCCGGAGCGGTCGCTTCCCTCCGAAGCGGCAGCTGCAAGATCAAATCCCGAATCAGGTCTCGACATCATCTGGGCATGAACGGGATGCATTACCGCACAGTGCGCCGAGCAATGCCGAGTTGAGGTTTGGGGCAGAGGTGAGACTCTCCCGATCCCTAGTCGAACGTGGGGGGCTTGGCGATGTCATGAACGTCGCCGAGCCGGTGGAGCTGCTCGTCAAGTGCATCCAGTACGGCCTGGAAGTGGACCTGCGCCACCTTGGCGAACATCCGGATGTACTCCACGTCATGGACCGAAGCGTCCTGGCTCCCGGCGTGCTCCGCGATGGCCGTGGCGCGGCTGACAGCCCCCTTTGCAGCCACTTTGGCCTCCTCCATGACGTCGCGCTGCTGAGACCGCGCCGTCAAAAGCAAGTCACGAGCGGACTGCATGGCCTCATCGATCAACGAGTCGGCGAGTTGCTGGGCTTGGTTTAGGACGCTCACGGCCTGGTCGGTAGCGAGCTCCATCGGGTCACCGCGAGCTTCCTCGAGCTCGGCGCGTAGCGATTGGTTCTCCTTAGTAAGCGATTGGTTCTCCTTAGTAAGGGTCGCGACCTGCGCCTGAATAGCCTCGAGCTCATCGGCGAGTCCAGTGAGGAAGTAGCGGACCTCTGCGTGGTCGACGCCACGGAGCCGGACGGTGAAGTTCTTGCGGCGTACCTCATGTGGACTGGTTCCGCCACGCGGTGGGTCAGTCCGGCTCACGGTATGGACCTCCGCCACTGTTAGCCATGCTCCACTGCGTCATGTAACTCCTCCGTGGGCGAGGCCGCCCCCTGAAAATCGAACTGCTCGCGCCGGATTGAGGCAGCCGGAAGGCCGACGGCCTTGAGCTCCTGCACCGAGTGTCGGACCATTCCCGGCGAGCCGCACACCATGGCCGTCCGCTGCGACCAGTCATCGGCCTTCGCTGCCACAGTCCCAACAAGCCCTCGGGCGCCCGGGTAGGTGGGGTCATCGGAGACCACTGGGGTGTAGTCGAACCACGGCTTGCGCGCCAGCTGGGTGAGGTGCTCGTGGTCGTAGAGATTCCACGGCATCCGTGAACCGTGGAACAGATGCACCCGCGGCCCGGAGTTGGTGGCCTCCCACCCTCGGTCGATCTGCTCCAGTACGGCGCGCAGCGGAGCCAGGCCGGTTCCACCTGCGATCATGAGGAGGTCGGGAAGCGGTCCGCTCTCGGGCAGGGTGAGCTGCTCGCCGACCGGGGCGCCCAGCCTGATCGTGTCGCCTCGGCTCAGCCGGCGGACGACCGCGGTGGAGACAATGCCGCCAGCGACCGGCTGGACGTGGAACTGCATCCGCCCAGAGGGCCCCGGAGCGTTCGCGGGACTGAAGTAGCGCCACAGGCGAGGCCGGTGCGGGATTTCCACGGCCACCGATTGCCCGGCTCGGTACGGAAATGGCGTTCGGGGCTCGACCTCTATAACCGCAACCTCAACCGACCGTCGTTCGACCCTGACCACTTCCGCCTCCCACGAGGCCGGTGCGACTTCCTCGTGCTGCTCAGCAGCGGCAACCATGACCTTGGCGACGAGACCGTACGCCTGCGCCCACGTGTCGGCCAGATCGGCGTTCCACGACGGGCCGAGGAACCGTCGCAAGGTCGCAAGCAGGCTGGCCCCGACCGCCTCATAGTGCTCGGTTACCACTGAGAAACGACGGTGGTCACGACCCAGTTGCTCGAGGAGCGGCACGATCTTGTCCAGCTCGTCGACGTTCGATACCACGGATCCGAGAGCAGCCACCAGCTTGTCGCGTTGCCCCGACATCTGGATCGGGAACATCGAACGCACCTCAGGGTGGCGCAAGAACAGGTGTGAGTAAAAGTACAGCGGGACATCATCGCCATGGGCCGCGACGTTCGCCCAGCTGCCCTTAAGGGCGGCGGTATCCATCAGGGCAAGGACGACCCGGATCCCACGATGTCGGACTCAGTGGCCGCGACGGCGGCACCGGCTCTGCCGATGATGTCATCAGGGACTCCGGCATCCTTCATGGCTGCCGCAAGATGGCCGACAACCGCCATGAAATCGTCATGGTCGATCCCCAGACCGGCATGGGCCTCGGCGAGCGTGCGTCCGTCGTAGTTGGCCGGTCCGCCGAGCACCTGCGTCACCAAGAGCACCTGGTGCCGCTTGAGTCGCGGCATGTCGACGTCTTCGAAGTACGGCGCAAGCTGCGGGTCGGCTAGCACCCGCTCGTAGAAGTCACTCACAACAGCGCTCACAGCAGAAGCGCCGCCAACGGCTTCGTAGTCGCTCACTGCCCGGCCAGTTGTCGAGTCAGTCATGGCGTGGTCGTCCTTCCACGAATTGGGGGGAATGGTGGACTACAACTGCCTACCATGACCGGACGACGCAGGGAAAGTGTTTGAGCATCCATCATCTCCTCGCGAGCCCGAACACAGTGCAGCTTATCGTCCGACGAGAGTCCACGGGCGACTCGGACTTTCCGACCAAATCCCAGCCGCCGGATGGGCGTTTTGTGCGCATCAGCCGAAGTAGAAACGACAAGGCTCAGCCGAAGGCATACATATCACAAAGAGCTGGCGAGGAGACTCGAACCCTAACCACCTGTTCCTACGAGGTACTGCCAGTGTGCAGAGCGTCGACGTGAGGGAACACCGGTCGCTGGGTGTGCGGCCGGTCAAGGTAGAACAACGCCGTCGACGCGACGTCGTCGTGCAGTGGGAGATATCGGCCGCCCGGTTGCCAGCCAAGAGCCTGGATCTCAACTCGGAGGTCCTTGGCGAAGTGGATGGGGTCCATAACGTGCCAACGATAGAGACCGAAACGTTGCTGGCTCTGGTAGAGGCCGTCCGGCTTGATCACTTGGGGCATGCCGAGGTACGGCGTGGTGTATTCGGTATAGCCTCGGCCGGGAACGTCGAAGTTCCAGGCACCGCCGAAGTAGTCTTCGGTGCCAGTGCCGCAGATCGTCGGGTAATCGTGGTCGCCATCGAGATAGATCTTGAGCTCGCCCTCGCCCCACCAACCGGACGCATTGACGCCCCAGGCGAGGTACGTGCCGACATAGTGGCCATGACCTGAGACGCCGTCGAGCAGAATGTGTGCGTTGCCCTCGGGAAGCGGGTTGTCGCGGCGGAACTGGACGTGGAGATAGCCGAGCCCGGCGACGTCAAGATCGGTCTCGTAGCTCACCTGGTAGTAGAGCACCGCGTCGGCAGCACCAAGATTCTCCACAGTGAGCTTGGCGTGTCTTTGGAACGGCATCGGCCAATAGGAGTTGAAGCCGCCGTGCGGGTTGACGGCGATCATGCTGGAACTGACCTGCGCGAATCGCCCCCAGCCATTGGCGAAGAAGTCGCCGAGGGGCACTTCAACAGCTGGATCGGATACCTCGTCCCAGTAAGCCCGCAGCACCAACGTTCGCCAGTGGTCGTGATGGGTGGTGAGCCAGACGTGGGTGATCATGCCGGAACCGTCGATGTCAGCGATCGGAAACGTGGTGCCGGGCGCGATGATCACCGAGGGGGAGACCTTCCAGCCAACCCCAAGGTCCCGGGCGGCGTCTGCTCCGGTGCCCTCAGTGGCCCTACCGCCTCCGCCCTTGGCGCCGTCGAAGTTCTCAGCGCTGATCGATCGGGTCGTTACGTTGCGCAACCGGGCGATGTTGCGGCCATCAAGCGGCATGGCGCGAGCTTCCCACACCCCAGACGGAATCGGGCAACGTACAGCCGCCGCTCACCAGGCCAGGCCGACGACAGCCAGGATCAAACGAGACTCGAGGATCAAGGCGGGACAGCGGTCAACTTCGCACGTGTGACTAGAGATTCTTGACCGCCCGGATGGCGGCGACAGCGCGTGGGAATCCGATGTAGGGGAAGCAGTGCACGAGCGCGGCAACCACGACCGACTTGGAATTGCCAGCCTGCAGGCACGCGCGGCCGTGGGGGCCGAGCTGGGCCGAGGTGTCGCCGATCGTGGCTAGGGCGCACAGCAGCAGGAGTTCGCGCTGGGGCAGGGTGAGTCCGCCTCGTGTGTAGAAGTCGCCGAAGCAGAACTCCGTCAAGAATCGCGGCAGTAGCTCGTTGAACGGCTGGGGCAGGTCGGCGAGGTTGTCCTTGATCTCGTTGCCATAGAGCGGGGCTTGCTCGGCGATGCCTTTGGGGTATCGGTCGGAGTCCGACACCGTGCCCTGGGCAGGGAGCGGCAGCTGGATGCCCTGGGCCTCGAAGATGCTGTTGACCGTGGCGATCGCGTTGAGAGTGCGCGGGAATCCGATGAAAGGCGCCAGCTGGTAGACGGCCTCACGGATTCCGATCGGTTGGACGCCGACGTTGAGGGCCGCAACCGTGTGCGACTTCAGCTGTGGCAAGGTCTGGAGGCAAGCCAGGACCGTGACGGTGATCAGTTCACGGGTCTGGTCGTCGAGCACACCGGTGTCGAACACGTCGCCGAAGATGAACCGGCGCAGGATTTCCATCAGCTCAGGATCGTTGTCGGGCTCGGTATGGTCGCGCGGTCCGAACAGTCGCTCATAAGTGGCCTCGGCGTGAGCCTGGCGCTCCGACACGCCGAGGTCGTGCTCGTTGAAAGTCATAGTGAGCACTGTTGGCCACGGGCTATTGCCCGTCAAGACTCGGCCAGCAGCGTGATGCTTCTGCACTACCCCATGCGGATGAGACTGCGATTGCGCCTTGCCAATGGCCACGCCTTCTAGCACCCAGCCACCGGCCAGTCAGCCCATCAGGAGTCGATCGTGCCAACTGTCCGCATCCTGCCGACGACTGTCCAACCGGAGTCATAGCGGCGCGAGATCCAACCGCACACCAAGCAGACGCACCGGACGAGTGATTATGAACCGGGCAAGGATCCGCCGCGCGGCATCTTCGACGAGGTCCTTGTCGGTGGTTGCCTCGCGCAGTTTGGCGGACTTCACTTGGGTGAAGAAGGTCCGGCTCCTCACGGTGACAGCGACATGCGTCGCTTGCCGGCCGTCGTTGGTTACCTCCGTGCAGAGGTCCCGGGCCAGCGACGCCACCTGGTCGGCAATGACTGTTGGATCGGTGAGATCGGTAGGAAATGTCACCTGGCGGCTCCTGGACTTAGCCACCCAGGGCTCCGCGGTCACGATCGTCGAACCGCCTCCCCTGGCGAGCGTCCGCAGATGCGGACCTGTGGTTGGCCCGAACCAGGCGGCAAGATCGTCTCGGTTCGCTTGCGCCAGGTCGGTGACTGTCCGCACGTGGTGCGCGGCGAGGCGGGCGGCGGTTCGGGCGCCGATGCCCCACAGCTCGGTCACGTCGCGGTCCCCCATCACGCTCATCCAGTTCGCGGAGTCCAGCCGATAGATGCGTTCCGGTTTTTCCTTCGCAAAGCGGGTGGCCATCTTTGCCCGCTCCTTCGTGTCCCCGATGCCGACACCACATGTCAACTCGGTCCGGTTTTCGACAGCGGCGCGAACCGCGCGGGCCAGCGCTTCGGGATCGCGGTGCCAAAACCCGAGGATGGCTTCATCCCAGCCCCAGACCTCGACCGAGTAGCCAAAGCTCCGCAGCACGTCCATCACTTCCGCCGAGGCGGCGTCGTAGGCGGAGTGGTCGCTTGGGAGGAAGACTGCATCTGGACACTTGCGGAGAGCCCGCTGCAGGGGCATGCCGGAGTGCACTCCGTGCGCCCGGGCCTCATATGAGGCTGTGGCCACAACTTGCCGGGGCCGGCTGGGGTCCCCGTCACCGCCCACCACGACCGGCCGGCCACGCAAGTCGGGCCGCCGCCGGATCTCTACGGAAGCGAGAAACGAGTCCATGTCCACGTGCAGGATCCACCAACGGAGCTCGCCAACCGCGGTGGTCACAATCCCAGATTGCCTGATCCGGAGTGCCTCGAACGCGGGCCTTTGAGCGCAAGCGCCGCCGCATCGTGCGGAGGAACGGGCTGCCGATCAAGCAGCTGCCGATCAAGGCCCGGTGGGCTCTCGGCGAGCTGTGCGGTAAAGATCTATCAGCTGCTGTGCAGTTGTGGCGTCCTGAGGCTCCTTGTCGTCGCGCCAGCGGCCGGTGAACCGGGGAAACCGCATCGACAGCCCCGCCTGGTCCTTGAGCTGCCCCCAACCGGCGGTGTGGTTGGGCGACAGGGTGAGCTCGGCCACGAGCACCTCAAGCACCACGCTTGGCTCGAACCACACGTCGGCCGGAACCCGCGAGTTGACCCTGGCGGGCCGCTGTGTCCGGCGCAGCGGCGCCAGCCTTGTCGGGAGCGCGCTCAGTTCGGCGTCGGAGAACCCGGTGCCGCATCGGCCGACCGTCTGGTAGACCTCTGCGTCCGGGTCGTAGGCGGCCAACAGCACCGCCCCGTACGTGCCCCTCCGCCGGCCACGCCCTGTGTACGCGCCGACAACGACGAGGTCGACGGTGTCCGCCAGTTCGGTGCGGTAGTCCCGTTTGAGCTTGATCCACAACCAGCCGCGAGCACCAGCCTGATAGATCGCGTCCGAGCCGGTCGACTTGCAGACCAGGCCCTCCGAGCCGTCCGCAACAGCCTGGTCGAACATGGCGTCCAACGCCTGGGGAGTCGTCACTTCCAGCGCCGTGGTCAGCCGCAGCCGGTCCGACAATGTCACTGCCTCGGCGAGCCGTGTCCGACGGTCCAGATAGGGCAGGTTGGTGAGATCCTGGCCGTCGGCGTACAGCAACTCGAAGCAGAACAAGCCGACCGGCACATCCCGCGCGGCTTCGGCGATTCCATGCTTGCGGCGGCGGAACATGACCTCCTGGAAGGGGCGCAGTTCGCCAGCGGCGGCGTCGTATGCGACCACTTCACCCTCAAGGATCGCCTCGCGGGGGCCCAGCCCGGCCTGCAACAGTTCAACCACGTCGGGGAACTGGCTGCTCACGCGTTCCTGCCGCCGCGTGAGCAACTCAATTCGCCCATCAGCAGTGCGATGTGCCTGCAGACGCATGCCGTCGTACTTGTACTCGGCCATGCAGCGCCCGCCGAGCCTGGCCAGGATCTCGCGGGCGTCGGACAACCTTTGGGCCAGCATCACCCGGACCGGGTAGCCGGGCCTCACGTTCAGTCCCTCAACTCCGGACAGTCCATCGGATGCCAACGTGGCGGCGACCAAGCCGAGATCGCAGCAGATGTTGTACGCACGCTCCAGGACCGCCCGGTTCTTCCGGCCGCCGGCGTACACCTGCGCCAGTGCGTCCAGAATCGTCGGCGTGCCGATTCCTAATCGCAGGTTGCCTGTCACCAGACGCAGCAGGTAGCGAGCCTCGAGCGGCGTGGATAGCGCCAGCAGGCCAGCCAGCAAGTTGAGTTTGCGACCTTGGGAACCGGAGCCTTCGGCACGTGCGATCTCGTGCAGTGTGTCAACGACTCCAGCTACTTGCAGGCTTGGTTCCCGCTCCGCGGCCGTCGCAGCCAACAACTGCTCGGCGGCTTGGCCAAGGTCCCCAGCCTCCCGTACCGCCGCAAGAACCTGCTCCGGCTCGATGCCTGTCGCTGTGGCGACCGCGCGCAGGGCAAGCTTCTCGGCTAGCCCAAGATCCACTCCGGCGAATTCTGGCGCCACCAGTCCCTGACACAAGTAGCAGACGGTGGGCAGCAACTCCTTCGGAGTCTCGGCCAGCAGCGCCGCAAGCCGGTCTATCAATATCAATCGGCCAGAGGCCTGCTCCAAATCCCGGTACGTCTCAGCCACAACCTCGTACTTCACACCGCCATCCTCGCCCCTCACCCGCACTCGCGTTCTTACGCCAGCGGCTGACCTGCGAAACATGCGCGACACTCGACCGCGCGACGCCGTCGATGTCGGTAGCGCGAGGGTCCGCCGCGAGGTGCGCATGGGTGACGCACGATGAGCTGCTTGCCTCTCAGAATTGACCGCGCTGCCGTAACGCCTTGGGACGTCCGTCGGGATCGTGGACGACCCGGTAGAGGGGTGCAGCCCATAGCCGTGTGAGCATCGACTGCTGCGGATCCCGGATGGGTCGCAGGCGGCCAGGCGGGCGCTCTCCCCGCCGGCCGTCGTCCACCCACGCCTGGAGGCGGGCGGCGGAGGCGGCGAAAACCTCGAACATTCCCTGCGGCGCCACGCAGTCGGCCATGGTTGACAACAGCGAGGCATCGTTCAGGTCGCCGGGCGCAGTGCCAGTCTGGATGGGCGAGATATCGCCCGGGAACGCTGCGGCTCCCACCTTTCGATCGAGGTGCTCGGCTGCGAGGGTGAGCCGGAGCCGTCGGGCGTAGGCACCGTGGTCGCCGCCGACGGTGTCCAGCACGACTACCGACAGCTCTGAGTCGTGGGTCCAGGAGCGGCGGCTGAAGTTGTCCGATCCCACGGTGGCCCACCGGTCGTCCATCACACAAATCTTGGCGTGCACGTACACCGGGGTACCGGCGTGGTTCTCAATTCCGTACGCCGCCACGCGGTTGCCGGCGGCCTCGATCAGCATGCTCAACGCCTGGATGCGGCCGTACTGCTGCGGCACCCGAGAGAGTAGGTGGCTCTGGTCGGGCAAGTGGGGTAATACCGCAATGACGCGTAGCTCCGGGTTTCGGCGCAAAGACTCGACGAACGCCTGGGCGACGTCAGGCGACCAGAGGTACTGGTCCTCGATGTAAACCAGTTGCCGGGCTCGGGCCAGCGCCTTGCTGTATCCCCGGGCCACGCTGCGCTCCCCGCCCCTGGCAAACGGATAGTCCCGGCCGTGCCGCAGGTTGGGGTAGGTCCGGAGCAGCTGCACGAGATGGGTTCCGCCGGGCACCGGCGGGGGCGGAGGCGCCTGCTCGGGCAACGGGTCCGGGCTGGTGTCCTCGCCGGCCAGACGATCGCGCAGCCGGCGCACCGGGTTGCGGCTGAGCGGCGTAGGGTCCCGCCAGCGCTCCCGGAACACAGTCTCCACGTCGTATACCGCGGGACCGGTGATCGCAGCCTGCACGTCATGCCACGGCGGTGTCTTGCCGTACACCTCGGCCATGGACTGCGGCTGCGGATCACCAAGGTGCCGGGCGTCATCGCGGCGAGCGTGGCAGAGGTCGATGCCACCCACGTACGCGATATCCCGCTCCGGTCGGCCCTGATACCGAATCACCACCATCTTCTGGTGGTGTGAGCCGCCGGTACGCACCCGCATATCGAGCAGGGCCTCGGCGTCATTGGCTTGCAGCGCCTCGACTAGGTGGCGGTTTTCTGCGCTGGAGAAGGACAGGCGGTCCCAGTGCGAGCGCCAGACCAGACCCCGGACGTCGACCCCCCGTATATCAGCCTCCGACAGCAGCTCCTCGATCTCGGATTGCGGGTCGTCGGTCAGCCGCTCATCCGGATCGCCGCGCCAATCTGTGAAATAGATTGCGTCGCCGGCCTGGGTCTCCCCGATGCGCTGAGCCAGCTCAGAGAAATAGGTCGCACCATGCACCAGTGGCCGGACGAAGTTTCCGCTGGACCAGGCCTTGACCCCGACGTGGCGGGCGTCGAGCACGGTCTGCGCGTTGCCGCGCTCCGACTTGGTCAGCAGCCACTCGGCGGGATCCATCGTCGTTTGTCGCCCCGCACTCGGCACATAATCAACCTACGCGGTCGCGTCCTCCCGCTAAGGCGGAGTGTGGCAGGAGACGGGAGCTAGTCACAAGGCCCGGCCCTCGTGCGCGCGTGAGCGCCGGCAGCTCTGTCGAGCGGGACAAGCCGTCAGCCCTTGTGATCGCCGCCTTACCCGTGGTTGACGGCGAGCCACTCGGTGAAGGTGGTGTGGCCCAGGCGTGCGTCTGGTCCCGGGGTGAGCGAGGTGTCGGTGAGCTCGGTGCCGAAGTAGCGGGCGTGCGGATCGGCGACCACTTTGCGTGGGTCGTGGTCGGCGTTGAGAACGTCGCGGATGAGGTTGGGGAAGCCGATGGCGGCCGGGCCCGCGATCTCGATGACACCGTTGATCGGGTGAGACATTGCGGCCTCGGTTACTGCTGCGGCGACGTCCTGGGCGGCGATCGGCTGGAGGTTGGCAGTCGGAACAGTGACCGTGTCGCCGTCCGTGGCGGCGTCCGCGATGGCTCTGAGGAACTCGAAGAACTAGCCGCGCCAGCCTCACGAGAGCGGCGGCGAAGACGCGGGCAGCGTATCCGCGCCAGAGGAAAACGGTGCGGGCGAAGGACGGTTGCCTTGGCAGGCCAGCTGACGATGACGATCGCCGGGGCATCGTCGGCCTCGCCTAGCTCGATTGTGACGGTGTCGACTGCGATCTGGGCAGCGCTGGCCAGCTCGGCCATTCTTAATTGGCCTCTAATCGGATCATGAGGCCTCGCTGCGCTCGGCACCTGGAAGGCCGTTTCAGCCAGATACTGGTGCGGTGGCAGAAGAAGTCCTGCAGCGCCGCGACGATCGGGTGCTGACACGCGTCGGCCAAGCCGTAAGGCACCCGCGACATCCCTGGAGTTCTGCCACCCGGGCGTTGCTGGTGCACTTGTCGAAAGCTGCCTTCATGCAGTCGCCTCGACTCGTTGGCACCGACGGTGATGCCGACCTCCTCAGCTACATCCCGGGTGCTTCCGGGGCCGACGGATGGGCTCCAGCGGTGACCGAGGAAGGTCTCGCGGCAGCGGCACGATTGCTTCGCAGCTACCACGACGCCGTACGAGATTGGCAGCCCGAGATTGAGCCGGTCTGGTTCGACGGCTCGGTCGGCACTGGTGGCCCGGGTCAGGTGGTTTGCCACGGCGACTTCGGGCCCTGGAACATCGTCTGGGACGGGACAGAGCCGGTCGGATTACTGGACTTCGAGTACGCCCGACCCGGAGATCCACTCAACGATGTGGCGTACGCATGCGAGTACTTCGTACCGTTTCGGGACGACGCCGAATGCCTGCGTTGGCTGCGCTATCCCGAACCGCCAGACCGCCGCAGGAGGCTCTTGACCTTTGCCGAGTCCTACGGGCTTAGCTCGGCAGACGGTCTGGTCGACCGAGTCATCGCCGTCCAGAGAGACATGCGTGTGCTAGTGGCCCGACTGGCCGACGAAGGCTTCCCACGGCAGGTCGAGCTCGTGGCCGCGGGATATTTGGATGAGTTGCAAGCGCGGATCGACTGGTCATTGCAGCACCGGTACCTGATCGACCCTCGGTCCGAGCGGCATTAATGAAGCAGGCGTGACAGCAACGCCGACGCGAGACAGCGGTCCGACGATGAACCACCCTGCACAGAATCTCACCGCCGGCGCGGGTGATGGGTGTCATAGGCCTTCGTCAGTTGCACATTGCACAGAGAGCTGGCGGGGGACTCGAACCGGCAACCACCTGTTTACAAGGTCCTGGTACTACGTCCAGGGACGTGCGTCTACGCCTGTGGCCTGGCGTAACGGAGCGGAGAAGGCGCCTGAAGTCTGGCTACGTTGCTGTCACGGTTGCTGTCAACCGCGACATGATCATTAACGGCTGTTAGCGAGCCAGCTCGCCAGGGACGTGCGATCTCACGCCGCCCTCACCCCGCCGGCATCGGCCACTTCAACTACCTGAACGGCTCCCGACACGACATCCGGGGTATTTGGCGCATCGGCTATATCGACTAAATGCCCCACCCGACACCGACTACGGGCATGGCACGGAAAGCAGTCCCTTAGGAGCTCTCCGCTCAAGGCCCCGCTTACGGGCAGGACAGGGGACGGGTCATGCGGACGGTTCCTCTAGATCGCCGCGGGACGTGAGGAGGAAGCAGGACAGCAATCGGCTTATGGGATGCCTCGTTCTACAGGATTGCGGGTCCGCTCGCGGCACAGCTGCGGGACAGTTCCTTGTCCGGTTGAGCCGGAACTGGCAGCTCACAGACCTGAACACGTCCCCCCGACTCGGTAGCGTGCAGCGCATGCGCATCAAGCTGGAGAACGTCGGCATCGCCGTCCGTGACCTGGAAGCGGCGATCGCCTTCTTCACTGACCTCGGGCTGACCGTTCTCGGCCGTGACACGGTCAGTGGAGAGTGGACCGACACCGCCGTCGGCCTCGACGGCAACCACGCCAACATCGCGATGCTCCAGACGCCAGACGGCAACGGTCGCCTCGAGCTCTTCGAGTACATTCACCCCGACGCGATCGAGACGGAGCCCACCCGGCCTAACGAGATCGGCATGCACCGGGTGGCTTTCTCGGTTGACGACATCAACGAGGCCCTCGCGATCGCCGCGAGGCACGGCTGCCACCCCCTGCGCGGCGTGGCGACCTACGAGGACGTGTACAAGCTCACCTATGTCCGCGGCCCCAGCGGCATCCTCGTGATGCTCGCCGAGGAGTTGAAGAAGAGCTGACCGCGCACCGGCGGCGGTAGCCCCTTACGGCACCCTTACCGGTCAACGGTCGGCCGGCGGCATGGCCCGTGTGCAGCCTCTAGCTGCAGAATCATCGTCGTGACCCGACGGCTCGACTAAGCGCTTGTCCGATCTCGCGCACTGGTCGCCACTCGTGCCCTGACGGGTCTGAAGCACCAGGTCCGAGATAGTTCGACCTGCTCGCGGGCCGAACTGTGGGCGTGCGGTGAGCGGGCGCGCCACGTAAGGCCTCTAACTCGAGTGCTGAGCCGGCGGCCGAGGTCTACAGTCGCTGGATGGCGAAGCCAGGAGAGGTGCTTGCCCGCCTGGCCGCGGACCTTGTAGAGGCTCTGGGTGACCAACTCCTGAGTTTGGCTCTCCATGGGTCGTGGGCGCTGGGTGACTTCACCCCCGGCCGCAGCGACCTCGATGTGCTCGCGGTGATGGCTACCGATCCGACGGCCGCCACGCTAGCGGCACTGCACGAGGTGCACGCACGGCTCACCACGGACTTCCCGGAGTGGGGGGACGGTCACGTTGAGGTCGAGTACGTCTCGGTTGAGGCCATCAGGGCCGTGGTGCAGGGGACGGATGAATCACATCCGATGATCAGCGTGGGTAAGGGTGAGCCGCTCCACGAACTCGAGGCTTCTCGGCACTCCGTGCTCAACTGGGCCGCGGCACTTCAGGTTGATCGCCCCATCGCGGGCGCTGCACCCTCAACCGTGCTGCCAGCCATCGACCGGCGAGTCATCCACCAGGTGGTCCTCCAACATGTCCGGGAGTGGCCCGAGTGGGTGGACGATATGCGGCATACCGGTGGGCAGGCCTACACCGTACTTACACTCTGCCGCGCGGCGGAGGCGCTGGCGACCGGACGGCAGGTGTCCAAGCTGGCGGCCGCCAAGGTCGGCAGGTCAAGGTTCCCGGAATGGTCCGCCCTCATCGACTGGGCACAAGAGTGGTGGTACCAAGGCGGATCCGACTCGGACGTCGGCCGGTTCGAGGAGGTACGCCGATTTGTTGTCGACGTCAGCGCGCGGTCGCTAAAGCGCTACGACCTCTTGCCCCACTCCGGCCGCGACGCTGCGCAGCCCACGCTCTGAAGTGGCAGAACCACGACAGGGCAGGCCCGATAGACCTTGGGTTTGTGGGTCGATTTATGCGTCCTCAGCAAGGCCGGCGATGACGAGCAACCGGACCGCTTCGGCCCGGGAGCACCCATGGTCAGCGGCATAGGAGTCGACAGCGGGCAGCAGATGTCCGAGGCGGACCTGAACCCGACCACCGATCTCCGGCCGACCGGGTCCCCGTTCGTCGGGTAGGTCGGGAAGGTACTGCTCGATCCGATCTTCGTAACCGTTTCGGCCGAGCCACTCGATAGCCTCCGCATCCCTCAGGAACCGATAACGAGGGCCACCCCCAGAACGCGGGTCGACATCGGATTCATCGTCAACAAACCTTCCGCAATCATCGATGTGCCAAGCAGTTTTGAGAACCCAGCGTCCCTGGCTGGTGTGGTACAGCGTCTCTTTGACTCCTCGCGCTGACTCGCCCCGCCGGATCGCCTCGGCGTGGCGTGCAGCTGACATGGGATCGGCTTCAGGCATCGCCTCGGCGTCTTCGAGGGTGAACCAACCCTCCGCGACCCGACTATTCATCTCGTCGTAGCGATACACAGTGATCTTGGTCATCGCGCCACCTCCGATAAACGATGTCGCCAATCTACCCCTGAATAAGCGATGTCGTATTTATGTGTGCTGCACATGATCTGCCGAACAGCCACAAGAATCTGCGGAATGTGCTGCCTGTGGCAGGTGGACATCGTGGTCGTCTAATCCTCTGGCGCCTCAGCATCTGACGTAGCCAGCCGCCGGCAAGCCGGTCGTCTTGCGGAGCGGCGAGAACGGCTCCTGCGTCAGTCGGGACCGGGCGACGATTGGTGACCAGCGCTAGCGAACTCATGTGTGTACATCAGAGACTCGATGTTCAGCTCGGGCCGTCCCTGCAACATCTTGATTCCAGACACTCAGGTCTTCCAGGACGGCTACGGCAATCGGCAACTCGGCTGCGGCCGAGCGGGCATGGTCGATCGCTGTGGCCTCGTCGAAGATGCGCACCCATCCGCCTAGTGACCAAGCTGGCTGGCGAGCGATGGCCAGCGGGATCGACAGGCGCTCATTGAAGCTGAGAGGAGCGTCTGTGCCACTGTCGTATGCGTCCAGCAGCGCATTCACCAGCCGGCGATCTTCAGCATCGGGACGGGTCCGGCCCGACTTGAGCAGTTGGAACCATAACGGCAAGGCCAGATCGTCGACCCTCGTTCGTTCGGCCATGAAGCCGAAGTCCAAGACGGCGACTATGTCGCCTCCGCGAAACAGCACGTTGTTGTCCCAGAAGTCGCCGTGCACAATCTGCCGGCAGTGCTCTACGCGCCGCAGCCGTTCGAGTTCGGCAACCACGGCTAGATGCGCCTGTCCAGCGTCGGCATACGCGGCTAGCTCGGGCCGGCCCAGCCTGCGGAGTCTTCCTGCCCCATGCTCCACCGCGTGACCGATGTCCTCGACCGGAAGGTAGTTGGCGTACTCGACGTGCCGGGCTGCGGCGGGCAGGTCCAATCCGCGAAGGTGCTGGTGCATACGTCCGAGCAGCCGAAATCCGGCAATCATCCGGTTGTCAGTCGTCATCCATCCGTCGGCTTGAACGTACGGCTCGACCTCGATCAGCTCTCCCGAATCCAGCCGGCCGACCGTGTCGCCGGCGAATACGGGCAGCGGTGGCAGGCAGGGCAGTCCACAATCAGCCAGCTTCGAGCGCACGAACTGCTCAGCCCGCAACCGGTCCGTCGCTTTCTTCCGAGGGTGGATCCGGGCTACGACAGACCCAACTCGGTCCAGCTCGAGGCGCAGGTTGGCGGTGTTGCGCCCGCCAAGATCACAAGCGGGCGCAGCGCCGGTAAACCCTGTCAGAGCGAGTACTTCGGCGACCAGCGCTGGCCAGGGTCGCGGACGTGGGTCCTCGTCGTTCGCCATGACCGGATGGTAAGTGCCACCATGCAACCGAACAGCATCAGTGCCAAGGCCGTCCCGGTGAACCCTGCGTCGGCGCGACTTGTGCCACTCACCGGTCGGTGTACGGCTACGACGGGCGGCCAAAAGGCCAGGCAGAATATCGCGGTGACCAGCGGCGAGCACGCCACCTACGGGTATGAGCTCGCTCCCGAGCTCCGAGCGGCGTTGATTGCAGCCCTGCCGGCCGAGGCGGTCGGCTGGGTCGAGCGAATGGTCGGAGCACCGGTCGCCAGCCAGCGGGCCCTGCTGGGCGGTACGTCCTCGGCGATGCATCTGCTTGAAACATCAGCCGCTTCCCCGCTGGATCGCGTGGTGCTGCGGCGCTACGTGCTCAACTGGGTACTTGAGGAACCCGAGATCCCGGGCAATGAGGCGCTGTCCCTCCGGCTCGTTGGCGACGGCGCCGTCGGCGTTCCGGCGCCGCAGCTGCTGGCTAGTGATCCCGACGGCACCGAGCTCGGTGTTCCGATGACGTTGATGACGGCGCTGCCGGGCGAGCCGTTGTGGCACCCGACCGACCGCGCCGGCTGGCTGCGGGCGATGGCTGAGCTCGCAGTCAAGATTCACTCGGCCTCGTTGTCCACGGAGCTGTCCGACTGGTTCCCGTACGAGCCGGTGTCCCGTACCCCGCCGGCGTGGAGCCGGCACCCGGAGGCTTGGTTGACGGCGTACGAGGTGTGGGACGGGCCGACCCCGGCGAGTGAGCGGGTGTTCTTGCATCGGGACTTTCATCCGGGCAACATCTTGTGGACCGACGAGGCGATCACCGGGGTTGTCGACTGGGTGTCCAGTTGCGCCGGGCCGCCCGAGGAAGACATCGGGCACTGTCGGGCCAACCTGGCGATCCGACTCGGTCAGGATTGGGCTGACGAGTTCCTGGCCATCTGGCAGGACCTCACTGGGAAGCGGGAGTACCACCCGTACTGGGACCTGACGAACGTGGTCTCGTTCGACCACCAGCGGGTCGAGCCGCGGCTGGACGCGTTCGTGGCTGCCGCCGCCGCGCGGCTCTGACGGACTTCGACGTTGGCCGGTCGAGGCTTCTGTGCGCGTGGCGCGAGGCGGAGCAGCCAAGCTGACATTCCGCGACGACTCAGCCATCGAGTTGACGTTTCTGCCTGAAGCAAAAGTGCCGCCGTGCAAGTGCGCCTGAATCAGGCGCGTCAGCCACGCCGAATCCCATCCTCGTAGGACGGTTCCTTACGACCTGGGCGCATGGCCGCAGGGACCCGCCAGCGCGCCGGATCGTCTGAGGGCAGTGCTTGGCTCTCGGCCATGTCTTTGATAGATCGTCCAGAAGGACTCAGCGCCGCCGTCGTCGCCCGTATTAACGCCGGTGACCTCGATGGCCTCGTGGCGCTGTACGAGGAATCTGCCGTGTTCGAACGTCCGGACGGGCGCGCGTGGCCGTCGGGCGCGATCAGATCAAGGCCTTCTACGCCGACCTGCGCGATGGACGACCGCAGTTCACTCCAGGGCACGTCCTGCCGGCTCTCGTCTCTGGTGACCTCGCGTTGACAACGACACAGATCGGCCTTACGGCATCGGTCGAGATCGCCCGCCGACAGGCCGACGGCAGCTGGCGCTGGCTCGCCGACCGACCGGATGTCCTGCGCTCATCAACAGGGCAGTAATGGGCGGCCGTCCCAATCGACGATCGCCATGCGCGACGGCCCCTCCCGCTCAGCGGTCCTCTTTCGGCGTCGCGTCGTGGCGTAACCGAGCGGTCGTCAGTGAACGGGGTACTCCTGCCCGGCCCGCTTGACGGCGTACCGCACATGGGTCGGCTTATGCGAGCGTCTGGCGGGAAGGATCGAGGGCCAACGGGCCGACGCCCGGCACAGCCCTACAGCGCTTGGCACAGCCAGATGCTCGGGATGCCGACCGTGAAGCCGGCCTTCTGGTAGGCACGGCGGGCCGGTGCGTGGCTGGCGTCTCCACCCGTGGACACCGTCGCCACGCGCATGCCCGCCTGACGCATCCGGTTCAGTACGACGTCGTACATCTTGCTGCCGATGCCGGCGCCCGCATGATCCGGATGGACGGCGTTGAGCCCGATCTCGCCGATGAACGTCTGCGCGTTGAGCTGGACTGAAACGAATCCCACGACCACACCATCCTGCTCGGCCACGTAGAGTTCCCAGCCGGAGTCGGGTTCGAAAAGTGAGTTCAGGTACTCAGCCTGCTCCTGGTCGTCACGGATCTGCGTCACTTGAGAGATCTCTTCGCCAAGAAGCGCACGAAACGACGCAAACACTGGGGCAAACGCTGCGCGACGCACGTCCTCCAGGTGGGCAGCGTCGCTGTCCCTCGCGCGCCGTATCGACAACTCCCGTTGATCACCGTTCATCGGCCACCCGTCCCTGCGATGGCTGCCCCTCAGCCAGAAGTCACGCAGGCTAACCCAGTCGAGGCAGCACAGCCGCGATCCGTTCAAAATGCTCCGGAGGATCTCACGATTCTCCGATCCGCGTGTGACCCGTCGGGCATGGGGGAGGACTCGTATCAGTTAGCGACTTGCAGAATTTGTGCTGTGACCACGCTCGGCGACGCTGTCCTTCCGCTGATCCGTACTCGAGCGGACCTCTCTGGGTGGAGCGCGTCGAATGCGCACGGTCGGCAGATGCATGAGGCCGTCGACAACCTGGAGGCGGCGGTCCCGACGGCTGATCCGGCTGAGGTGTACGCCGTCACCCACAAGGCGCTGGCCAGCGCGATCAAGGTCATCGCCAGGGCCGACGACTCCAGCGGGATCATCGGTGATGCGTGCCGTCGCCTGCTTGAGCTCCACCCGACAGTCGCTGCGGCCGCACAGGTGCCGGCCGGCAGTCTGGCCGATTGGATGGTGAGGTTCCAGTTCGACGGCGACGTCGACTACTTCGAGCTCGACCCGGTCGCCTATGCACCGGCACTGGGCACGTCCGGGATGGCGACCTATCGAGCACGACTATCAAATATTGAGGCCGGCCTTGGGCCACGGCCCGCTGCGGAGGACCTCTGGACGTCGCGACATTCGCACGCGTGGTTCGTGATCGAGTGGAACGCTCGGCGGCTGGCTGTCCTGGACCGCGACATCGACGCCATCATTCACACCCACGCCCGCGACCGGAAGGTCGCCGCGTGGCTGGAGGACACTGCCCGGGCCTTCGAGGAGATCGGCGAGATCGACCTGGCCATCGGCTGGGCGAAGCAGGCGACCGACTTCGACCGCGGGCACCAGTCGCTCAAAGCGGCCCGATACTGGTGCGAGCTGTTGGCCGAGCATCGGCCCGCCGAGCTGCTCTCGGCCCGCCTGGAGGTGTTCCGGCGTTGGCCGTCCTCGAGCACGGCCGCTCACCTTTACCACAATGCTGGGCCGTCGTGGCCGAGCTACCGCGACGAGGTGGTCGCCGCCCTAGCCGCGAGCCCGCGTGAGGCTGTGCTCTTCGCGCTGCTCACCCTCAAGCAGGTCCAGGCCGCTTGGAACCTGGCGTACTCACTCGGCCTCGACAGCGACGATGTCTGGGAGCGGCTGGCCACAGCGTATGAGAAGGTCGACCCACTCGCCGTGCTGCCGGTCCTCGCCCGGCTCGTCGACAACGAACTGACCGAGGCCGGCGCGCAGCATTACCGGATCGCCGCTCGTCGGTTGGCAAAGATGCGCAAGCTGGCCAGCGGCTCGGCCGAGGCGGCCGGAGTTGACAAGCTCATCGCCGAACTCCGCGAGACGCACCGCCGTCGGCCACGCCTCCAGCAGGAGTTCGATCGCGCCGGCCTGCCCTGAAATGACTCGCCGAGAACGCCACGAGCTGCAAGCGACCCGCTAGCCGATCGCATTGCGGTACTGGGATCGGATCGGCGCGACATTTACAAGCGCGTAGGCCCCGCGGGGGAAATACGTCAGCCCGGTCTCAGCCATGCCAGCGCCGCTGTTGGATACGGTCCATCTGTGGGCCTCGCCGACGGGGATGACCGCCCGGGCTGCAGCGGCGCGTTGACCGATGAGATCAGCAGCGTTGCCAACATGTCCCAAACGATGCTGTGGCGGGACCTGGGCGGCGGTTGGGCCACAAACCTGCTAGCGGTCGGTGCCAGTGGCGGATGCGGGACAGTCTTTCGGGTCCATCGGTTGTCCACCACAGCCGCCCGGCTGCGCGCGGAGCAGGAAACGCGACGTGTGCTGGCGCGCGCCGGCATCCCGACAGTGCAGCCGCTTGCTGTGTTCGACGGTGACGAGATAGGTCAGCTTCGTACCGGTCACCTTATAGAAGCGGAGCGGTTCGTCGTCTCCGATGGCCAGATGAAGACGCCAGACTTGCTGATCAGAGGATTCGGCGTGCTCGGCGCCATCCATCGCTGCCTTCGGGACAGCGAGCTACCAGCCGCCGCGCACACTGTGACCCACGCCAACCATGTGACGGCCCAACAGGCGCTCGCGGCGACCACAGCGGGCGCACAACGCATCCACAGCTGGGGCGAGCCAGCGCTGAGCGGGTATGCAGATGCCGTCGTCGAGCACATCGGTCGAGTGAGCACCGCAGAAGAGCACCTTGAGCAACGCCACCAGGTTGTCCACGGCGACTTCTGGGACAACAACGTCTTGTTCACGGGCTCCCGAGTTGCCGCCGTTCTGGATTTCGGGTTCATGGCCAGAAGGGCCCGAGTCGACGATCTCGCGCTGCCCATCTGGTTCTACCTTCTCGAGCCCGGCCACGGTCCACCGAACGTGATAGACGCCGAGATCGTCGCCAAAATGCTTCACGCCTATGACGAAGCCGGTGAACCCCTCAGCCGGCAAGAACGGCTCGCCGTGCCGCTCGCCGTCGCTCGCCAACCCGCCTGGTCTGTCGGCCACTGGGTGCGGCAGCTCGACGAACCGCATGCCATCGACCATGCTCGCGAGGCTGCACGGGAGCTGCCAGTCGCGCAGGCCATCCTCCGAGACCTTAGTGACTGGCAGAGAACCCTGGTGACACAGCACAGGCCCAAACGCGGTCCTTGAGCACGACTGATCAAGACGACGGCGGTCAGCCGCAGTTCCCGTAAGTCGTTCCCCACCGGGATGGTCATGACGCTGACGGACGATTCGCTAGTCTGTCGGCTTGCGGCACGACTCACACTCCCGCCATACCAATGGTTTTTGGAGACGCCTGGCTGACACCGGGGACGTCAGTTTGTGAGGTCGAAGCTGGAGCCAGCGACTGACCGCGCACCTCGAAGTGTGCGAAAATCCGGCGTCCTTGCGAGCCCACGCTGCCGGTCAGTTTCTTCAGTTTCGAGAGTCTGTCTGAGTGCAACCGCGAGAAAGGCGGAACCATGAGCACTGTGACCTCGGCCGATGGCACCACCATCGACTACGACGCCTACGGCAATGGACCCACAGTCATCCTCATCGGCGGTGCAAGTCAGCACCGCGCCATCGATCAGCGGACGACTGAGATCGCCAAGCAGTTGGCAGCGGAAGGCTTCACCGCCGTCGACTACGACCGGCGCGGTCGCGACCGATCCGGCGACACACCGCCCTGGACGCTGGGCCGCGAGGTCGAGGACGTCGCGGCATTGATCGAAGCTACCGGAGCGCCCACCACCCTCTACACAAGCTCCTCGGGTGCCGGAATCGCACTCGGCGCGGTGACAGAGGGGCTGGACGTGTCGGCGCTTGCTCTATACGAGCCGCCCTACTTCGCCGGATCCGACGGCACCGAGCACATCACCACGCTCGAGCGAATGCTCAACGCCGGTCAGCTCGACGAAGCGACCCGCTACAACATCACGGCAATCATCGGGCTGCCCGCTGAGGCAGTCGAGGATATGGCGCGGGCACCATGGTGGCCTAGCCTCGTTGCAGTTACACCCACCCTCATCTACGACCACAAGGCCTCGCACGACATCGAGACCGATCCCGACTGGCGCAGCCGCTGGGCAGCTGTAACCGTTCCCACCGTCGTCTACTCCGGAGACCAGACCTTCCCCGGACTGCCCGAGGCCGCCGACGCCGTCGCAGCCGCACTGCCTACCGCCCAACGGCGCGTGCTCTCTGGCCAAGACCACGGGCCCGCGCCTGAGGCCATCGTGCCTGAGCTGGTCACGTTCTTGCGGTCGATCGCCCAGAGACCGTCAAGGTGAGTCCAGTGCACCTATAGCGGTTTCTCCTGACCACTGCCCGAGTAGATGGTGCGGGGTGGAATTCGTTCGAGCTCCTTCGTGTCCATCGTTACGTTGAGACTGTGCCTGGCGTCGAGGTGCTGGTCCTTCACGGGCCGCCGGGCTCGGGTAAGGCAGCGTTGTCCACAGCCATCGCCGAGGTTCTGCGCATGGCTGATATGCCGCACGCCGTGATTGACCTAGACGACCTAAGCAACGTCTTCCCGCAACCACGGCGCTCCTTCGCAGGGGAGAATCTGCAGGCCATCTGGCCGAACTACGCAGCCATCCCGCACCTCAAGGTCGTCATACCTAGCGTGATAGCCGACCAGTTAGCGCGGGAGCAGTTCCGCGCCGCCACGCCCGGCGCACGATTCTTAGTCTGCGAACTGCTCGACGCCCGCTTCAACCGTTCCGATCCAGTCATCCGGATCAACGCTTATACCCTCGAAGAGCGACACAAGCGAGCACAGCGGCTTTGTTAACCTGCTCCGGGGCGTGTTCGGAACGTTCCGCAACCCGGTCGCGCACGCGCCGCGTATCGAGTGGAATCTCAGTGAGGCGGACGCTCTGGATCTGTTCTCGATGCTGTCCTATGCGCACCGTCGCCTTGATCAGGCGGTCGTAACGAGACGACTCGGTTAAGGGTCGGCTTGCGGGTCAGCCTTGTCCGACTGATCGAAAGCTCTGCTGGGCGGTCCGCTGGCTTCGAGCACTGATCCGTTGGCGGGAGACGTCAGGAAATCATTGACCGTTATCTGTCGCGGGCCTGGCGCGGCGGACGCCACCCCGATTGAATCGGCTTTGGGCAAGACCTGTTCGAACCTCCGCGCGTCTACCTGAGCCGCCGCGCCCGCAGCACGACGTCCCTCGCGTGATGTGCGCCCGCGCCGGTCGCGACGTGTCTCGGTCGCTCCTCGTCGACCTCGAGTGCCCAGTTCTCGTCCAGCAGTGACGCGACGTCAGCCAGGCTGACATAGTCGGCCGGGTCGAAGCCGTGGGCCTGGCCGTGCTTCACGTCCATCGCGTGATGCACAGCGAGCAGGGTTCCGCCGGGTGCTACGGCCGATAGCAGCGCACGTTCGGCAGCATGGTCGGGGGTGTGCAGGAGCGCCGGATACTGGGCCGAAACCAGGTCGAAGCCTCGGTCCGGCAGTCCGGCCTCCACCAGTCCGGCCCGCACCCAGCGCACCAGGACTCCGGCGTCTCGGGCGTGCAGCCGAGCGCGGTCCAGCGCCACCCCGGACACGTCCAACCCGGTGACATCCCAGCCCCGCTGGGCGAGCCAGACCGCGTCCGCCCCCTCGCCGCAGCCCACGTCCAGCGCCCGGCCTGGCGGGAGTTGGGAGACCTCGGTCACCAACGCCTGATTGGGCTGACCACTCCAGATTTGGTTGCTCCCGGCGTACCGCTCGTTCCACTCCTGCTCGATCACCACACCAGCCTGGCGGCAGGGCATGTCCGTGAACAAGTCACGTTGCTGGTTCGGCAAGTCTCTCGCGCGACGGCAACCCCATACCCCTCACGGCGAGGCAATCTCCCGTTCAGCCGGCACCGAACCGACGTCGGAGCCGTTCCGCTTCCGGAGCAACACGGTGTTCCGCGTGGTCGTCCTTCGCGTCGCCGTCGTGGCGGCGATCGGGGCGGCGATCGGGGCGGTCCTCACTGCGTGGCAGACTCCTGCCCGGCGCGCTTGACGGCGTACCGCACGTGGGTGGCGTACTTCGAGCTCCAGGTGCCAAGCACCTCGAGATCGAGGTCCTGCTCGAATCCCTCGAACAGCCGCTTCCCGCCACCCAGCACGAGCGGTGCGGTGGAGATCGCGAGCTCGTCGACCACGCCCGCCGCGAGGCCCTGGCGGATCAGGTCGGCGCCACCACCGAGGGAGACCCCGCCGTCGCCGGCGAGCTCGCGTGCCTTCAGCAGCGCGGCGTCGAAGCCGTCGATGAACAGGAAGCCCGTACCCGAGTCGGGCTGGTCCTCGGTGCGGTGGGTCAGCACGATCAACGTTCCGGGGAACGGGTTGGTGCCGCCCCAGGCGCCGGCGGCGTCGTACATGTTGCGGCCGACGATTCCGCAGCCCAGCCCCTCGGTGAGCGACTCGTAGTACTCCCGGTCCGCGCCGTGCATACCGCCGGTGTCGCGGCCGTCGTCGGCGTACGTCCACGGGCCGCCCATCACCCAGTAGTGGAGACGCTCGCCCCCGATACCGAGGCCGTGCTCCGGCCCGTCATGCGGCCCCACGATGTAGCCGTCGACCGAGGTCGTGATGGCTGCGATGACCTTGCCCATGGTTCCTCCTGCGTCCGGGGTACGACAGATCAGACCGTCGCACACCCCCAGAATCATCGTGGATCAGCGGACGATCGAGGGAGGCGCGGGACGCAGGGTGCGTCACACCGATCGCCTCCCGTTGGGACCCGGTGGCTGCGCTACCGGAGCAGCCGCGCGGCATCTCGTACACACGGCTGGACCGGTTGCAGCGTGAGCTGTTGGTGTCGCTGCTCCGGCAGTACCTCGATCGGGCGGCCTCCGCCGTCGCCAACCAGGCCTGGACCGACATCACCGACGCCGGACTCGACCAGGTGTGCTTCGGGTGGGCCGGGCCGGTCGAGCGAAGCGCCGGCCACTATTACGCGCTCAGCGGTCCCAGCCTGCTCATCGAGTACGACAACACCCAAGACGGGGCCAATCACATCCACTCCGTGTGGCGCGACCTGCGCCGCGACTTCGCCGGGGACCTGCTGGCCCAGCACTACGCGGGCGTGCGCCGAGGCGTGCTCGGGTGTGAGGTGATCGGATCCCCGATCTGCACAGGCGGACGCCGTGAAGCTAAGGCTGCCTCGCCGTCGGATGGCTGCTCGCCTCACTGTTGTCCGCATCCGCCGCATCGACGACGTGCACGCCACGGCCGCCAAGGCACAGAGTCGGTCTCAGCGCTCATCGGCGTACCCGCGGGCCTGGCTCTCATACAGCAGCCGGTAGCGGCTCGGCCGGCTCATTAGCTCCGCGTGTGTGCCACGTTCGGCGATTGAGCCCTCGTCGAGGACGACGATCTGGTCCGTCATGGTGACGGTGGAGAACCGGTGGGAGATCAACACGGTTACGGCGCCGTTGCGAGCGGCGATGTCCCGGGCGTGTTGCGCGAACTCGACGAAGAGGTCGTGCTCGGCCTGCGGATCGAGAGCGGCGGTCGGCTCGTCCAGCACCAAGATCACCGGGTCCTGCTTCATCAGGCCACGCGCCAGGGCCATCCGCTGCCACTCCCCCTTCGACAGCCGGGCGCCGTCGAAGACCGCGCCGAGCTGGGTCTGCCAGCGATCGGCGAGGCGCTCGACCAGCTCCGACGCCCGGCCCTTCCGCGCAGCCTCCTCCACGACCGCCAGGTCGTCGACGCGTGTTAGGTCACCCACGCCGACTGTCTCCCGGGCGAGGAACTGGAACTCGCAGTAGTCCTGGAAGGCGCCTGAGGTCGCCAGCGACAGCTGACCGGGCAGCGCGACCTCGCCGTCGACGAGTATGCGACCCGACGTCGGGGGGTAGAGCCCGGTCAGGACCTTGGCGAGCGTGCTCTTTCCGGCACCGTTGACGCCGACCACGCCGAGCACACTGCCGGCCGGGACGTCCAGGTCGACGTGTGCCAGGGCCGCCTTCTCCGTCCCTGGGTAGCGGAAAGAGACGTTCTCCAGCTTGAGCCCGGACCGGATCGCGGGCAGCGGGTCGGCCGCCTCCGGGAACTGCGAGGTGCGTTCGTCGAGCCAGGTGTAGTGGTCGATGACGCGGCCTGCCTCGGCGACCCGTACGCGCGAGCTCAGCGCGGCCATGATTTGGTCCTGGAGGTTGGCGGCGAGCGCGATCACCACCGCCACGTCGCCGACGGTCGCCCGACCGGCCTGGACGAGCGTGATCGTCCACCACAGCGCGAGCCCTACGCCGACGACGTAGATCGCCCAGCCAATACCGGTCAGGATCACCGCCCGGCCGCGGGCGTGCATCTCGTACGCGGTCATCTCCCGCCAGAGATCACGAGCCCGCCGGTCGACCACCGGCCCGCTGCCGGCGACGAGCAGCTCCTTCAGCGGGTCGGGGCTGATCTCAATGGTGTGGAGCTTGTTCTCCAGCCGGAGCGAGGTGCTGTTGCGGTCGACGGCCTGCATATAGAGGTCTCCGGCCCGTCCGGCGAGGAGGATCGGCGGCAGCCCGAAGAGGGCCAACGCCATCAGCAAAGGGTGGATCTGGCTCAGCACGACCACGGAGACGACCAGCGCTCCGAGCGAGGCAACCGTCTCCAGCAGGGCCCACGTGGCGTACGCGAGCGTTTGGCTGTTGCGGAGAACGACGGTGAGCTTGTCCAGGTACTCCGGCTCCTCGAGGTGCTCGATGGTCGCCGACCTGCTGGTCCAGCCGAGCAGGTCCTGGGCCAGCTCAAGTTCGACGGCGTCGGCGACGTCGTACTTCAGGCTGTGCTGGACCCGCCAGCCGGCGTCCGTCACCGCATAGAAGGCGGCGCCGGTCAGGACGGCGACGACGACCTGCCCGGTCAGCCCACCCGGTGCGGCGTCGACGATCACGCCTTGCGCGTACGCGACGCCGGCGACAGCGACCGCCTCCGCGATCAACAGCAGCACGATGACTGCGCTCGCGCCGGGCCGGACGCGGAAGCAGAGCGCCAGCATGCGCCACAGCAGCCCCAGCCGCCGCCTCACGGTGCGTCCCTGGCGAAGCGGCTGGCCTGGAGGGTGAACATCTCGGCGTAGGAGGCGCGGGCGGCCATCAGGTCCGCGTGGGTGCCCTGCTCGACGATTCGTCCGGCGTCCATCAGTACGATCCGGTCGGCCGAGCGCACCGTGGAGAGCCGGTGAGAGATCATCACGATGGTGACGCCGGACAGCGTGCGGACGACCCGGTCGTAGAAGTCGGTCTCGAGCGCGGCGTCGAGGTGTGCGGTCGGCTCGTCCATGATCAACAGGCGTCGCCCATGCTGCGCCGCGTAGAGCGCCCGCGCCAGCGCGACCTTCTGCCACTGCCCACCCGAGAGATCGACCCCGCCTTCGAACTCCTTCGACAGGATCGTGTCGACACCTCGGGGCAGGCCGCCGACCAGATCGTCGGCTCCTGCCAGCGCCAGCGCTCTCCTCATCCCGGCCTCGTCGGCGTGATCGGGTGCTCCGAGCAGCACGTTGTCCCTCAGAGACAGTGGAAATCGGACGTAGTCGGCGAACAGGACGGCGACATGCTGGCGCCACTCCGTCTCGGGCACGGGGAACCGGATCGACCCGTCCATCGGCCGGTGCAACCCCGCCAAGAGCTTCACCAGCGTCGTCTTGCCGGCGCCGTTGCTGCCGACGATCGCCACGACTTCTCCGGAGTTCAGAGCAAGGTCGACCTCATGCAGAACCGGCGGGTCATCTCCGTACGCGAAGGTGACGCCGTCGAGCTCGACTCCGCCGTCGGAGGGCCGCTGTGCCGTCGGGGCGGCCTCCGCCCGTACCCGCTCCTGCACACGGTTCAGGGCCGCCAAGCTGACCTTGGCCTGCTCGATGGTGTACGCCTGCCAGACGAACGACATCATGACCAGCCCGAAGCCCGCGACGATGTAACGAACCATGTCGCTCGGCGACACGACACCCTGCGCGGCCTGCCAGGCCGGCACGCCGAGCACCAGGACCGAGGAGGTCAGCGAGACCAGCCCGACGAGCAACTGCGACCGGACGCCACGACGACGGAGCCGCCAGCGCGGCACGAGGTAAGCCATCGCCTGGTCCCGCCGGCGCCGAACGAGCCAACGACCGAGCCCGAAGACCCGCAACTCCTTGGCCGCGCCCTCGCCGGCGGCGAGCTCCGACCAGTACTCCGTGCGGCGCCGGCCGGCCGCGTCGGCGTCGGATTTCTCCGCCATCCGGCGCCACTGGCGCTAGGACAGCCGCCGCGCAACGAGGGTCAGGCCGAAGAGCACCGCCGCGTAGATCGGCGACAGCGGCACGAGGATCAGCGCCGTGCCGATCGCGCCAACCATCCGGAAGGCGACGATGACCTGTGCCCCTGCGCCGCTGCCGATTGACTCCTCGACGCCCCGGGCTCCGGACGTGGTCGTGGCCAGGGCGATGTCGTCGGCGAGGTCGGCGCGTTCGGCCGGATCGATCCGCGGAAGCGAGGTCATCGCCATCCGTACGCTGCTGCGGACGTGCCCGTCGATCGCGCGGGCGGCGTGCGTACGCGCCAGGTCCATCGCGTGGCCGAGCGAGTCGCCGAGACATAGCACGAGACAGAACGACACGATCGCGAGAGCGAGCTGACCACCGTCCGCGCCGACGCTGGCCGCGACCCAGCCCGCCGTACCGGCCATCATCGCGGGCCACGCCGCGAGGAACGCGTTGAGGCTGACCAGGCCGATCCGCACCGACAGCGGTGCCCACGCAAGCGTGCGGATCAGCCCGAGCCTCATCCTCCGTACGCCTCAGTCGACGCGCTGGACGGCGCCGTGTCCGGCGGCTGCCGCGGCCAGGGCGGCATCCGGTGAACCGCGCCGACCGGTCGGTCCGCGACCGGCAGCGTGACGTCGACGCGCTCATCCGTCAGGGCGTGCACCAACGCGGCTTCGGAGATCTTGGTTTCGCTGTCCCTCAGCGCAGTGCCGATGCGACTCCGCGCCTGCCCCACGCGGATCCCGGCGTCCCTGCGTGCTTGGGGGAGCGCCCCGATCTGGCGGTTGGCCAATCCGATCGGTGACCGGTCGCCAGCGGGCGCCAGCCGGGCCCACTTGAGCTCGTCGGTCGTCCCTGCCCCCACGAACGCCCGCAGCGCCGCCTCGACCATCGCCTCGACGCTCTCGGCGCACAGCGGCGTCACTTCGACCGGGTGGTAGTTCTTGTTCGCCGCGGACATAGGTTCGGTGAGGCTCCCTGATCGGCTGGGCGGACCGCGCGAGTCAGTCTACGAACGACTCCGGCGCCGGGTGAACGGCTTTGCGCGCTCGGCCGTCGCGCTCCTCGTCGAACGACCCGAAAGCCAAGATCAACAAGAACGGGGGCGGCTAGCGGCGTGACACGCCCATCCACAGGTCTTGACTATTCCTCAATGCATCTGCGGGGTGCTGTCAAGACCGTAATCTGACTGGGGTGGGAAGCAACGGTGCTGCCCGATGCTGCTTGAGGGATTCGTATGGCTGGAAAAGTCAGGCTGAGTGCAATACTTCTGCTGCTCGCCGTGGCCGGCTGCGGAGGGCAGCCCAGCGCCCAGAACGACGGAGAAGCGACCCCGCCAGCTCCATCGAGCACTCGGTCGATCACTAGCACGTCCCCGACCCCGTCAAAGCTGGTGGGGGAATGGGAACGCACGACAACATGCCAGGAGCGAGTGCAGGCCCTCACTGAGGCCGGGCTTGGACGGTATGCAGCAGAACACGCCGCCAGCGAGGGATGGATCCCGGGTGTCAGTGACCCGTCCGAGCTGAAAGACCCCAAGAACCCCTGCCAGGGAGCGGTGCCGCTCAAGCACAGCCACTTCTTCACCGCGGACGGCCAGTTCGGTTCCAAGGATGCCCAGGGCGACACGGTCGACGACGGCAGCTATGAGTTAGCGGACGAGACGACGTTGATCATCACCAAGGAGTTCGGCGAAGTCACGGTCCACTTCGTCGCTGATGACGAGAGGCTTGTGCTGACCCCAGTTCTTCCTAAGTGCGTGAAAGACGGCTGCTTCGCGGCCCAGTGGGCTGTTGGAATGTCCTATCCGGGGCTCCAGTGGAGTCGTACGACCTGATTACAAGGAAGCTCCCGGAGCAGTGGTGAGCGCATAGGACAGGGATGCGTCCCGTGCCCGGTGAGCGAGCCGGAATCACCAAGGGTAAGCCGGTGGAGCCGAGCTTCTTTGACGGCTGGAAGGCTCAGCAGATCATGCTTCCCATGAGAATGGCCGCTGGATCACAATTTCCTGAGCGACTGGCTGACCGGTTGCTACCCGGGCCTAGGCGAACCGTTGCGTCCACAGATCCCGGCGAACCGTTCTCCGACGTCTCAGTCACCGATCATGACGCTGAACTTTGTGGTCCGCCGGTGTAGCCAAGAAGCGCGACACTGACGCGTCTGCACGTTGTGGTGGGAGCAGCGGAGGATGGGTGGCATGGCTGAGCGGTGGGACGTCAAGTTGTGCGATGGTGGATCGATCGCCGTCTGGGTCGAGGGGGAGGGGCCGCCGCTCGTACTGGTGCACGGCTCGGTGAGCGACCACAACGTGTTCGCGCCCTTGGTAGGCGAGCTGCGAGACGAATTCACTCTCTTCGCCATGGACCGCCGTGGCTTCGGTGCCAGTCGAGACGACCCGGGCCACTCCGCAGAACGCGAGTTCAACGACGTTGCGACGGTCGTGGAGGCAGTTGCGGCGCGGACTCGGCAGCCGGTGATGCTGTTCGGCTCCTCCTGGGGCGCGAACTGCGCCCTCGGCGCTGCCCGAGATATGCCGACCCTGCGAGCTCTCATCCTCTACGAGCCGAGCTTGGGCCGGCGGCACCCGCCCGGTTCCCTAGATCGAATCGAGGAGCGGATCACGGCGGGCGACAGCGAGGACGTTCTTATTGAGATGGGGACCGAAGCCGGGCTCACCGAAGAGCAGATCGCGGAACGGCGGGCGGCACCTAACTGGTCCCAGCGCGTCGTCAGCGTCTCCACGATGGTCCGAGAGGCTCGCATCGAAGAGGGCTGGAACTGGCAGACCGAACGCTTCGCCGACATCGCCGTCCCCACCCTGCTCCTCACCGGATCCGAAACCCCGGCCGAGCTCGCGGAGATCACGTCCCTGACCGCGGCAACAATCCCAGGCGCGCATGTCCACGTCCTCGCAGGCCACGGCCACTTCGCCCACGTGTCCGAGCCAGCACTCGTCGCCCAGGTGTTGCGAAACTGGTTGTGAGCTGGCGGGGGGTCTTAAGAGCTGGCGGGGGGACTCGAACCCCCAACCACCTGTTTACAAGACAGGTGCGCTACCGATTGCGCCACGCCAGCGACAACCAGCCAGGCTAGCCGAGGCCGGGTGCGCCGACGAAAATCGTGCCGGACCCGCGAACGCTGGCGGGATCGCCGGCGGTGATCAGGGCCGACTCTCCCCGGCGCAGACCCAGGGATCGAGTTGACGATTCCATCTGCACGGAGCCTTCGGATACCAGAACGATTCGACCGACGTCGGTGCCTGGGAGGTCGATCGGACCCTTGTCGACATCGAGCCGCCACAGCGAGAACTCTGGCGCTGGGGC
Source organism: uncultured Actinomycetota bacterium (assembly GCA_963808495.1). Taxonomy (GTDB): domain Bacteria; phylum Actinomycetota; class Actinomycetes; order Propionibacteriales; family Propionibacteriaceae; genus Microlunatus. The sequence continues at coordinate 284,590 of CAWEGC010000010.1, read as the reverse complement.
AGCGTAGTGCCAGATCGCGGGCGCTAGCTCGATCGGTCTGACGAGCTCAGGGAGGCCTGGTCTGAAGTCGACCACCTTGAGCAACTCTTCGACATTGATGAATTTGGGCGTGAGCCCACCGCGCATGACATTGTCCGAGTTCGCCATGATTTCAACGCCGCCGCCATGCAGATAGGCGTGGAGCTTGCCCGCGTCCAAGAAGATCGCTTCATGCCGGTGCAGGGTGATGCGATTCATCAGGAGTGCCGCCAAGACACCGGGATCACCCGGATGATGAGCAGCCAGTTCACGGATCGTGGCAGCGAAGGAACCTACTTGACCGGTTCCCCGGAACGAGTCTGCTACTCCGGCCACCTGATGGATAACGGCGCGTTCCCCCCCAGAAAGGCGGAGCAAGCGTCGAAAGACCTCTTTCAACCGATCTTCGGGATTGCGCGAACCATCGTTGAGTGCGGTCACGATCGCGAGCGTGCCGGGAACGCCGAATTGCTCGAAAAGCCGATACGTTTCCATCGGATCGCGGAAGCCGCAGAGCGCCTCGGTAGAGCCCAGCGCGCAAAGCACCTCCGGCTTTGGCCAGGTGTCTCGATAGGTGCGGTTCGAGGCGTAGACAGGGATGCCAGCCGACTCCTCCTCAGCGAACCCCGCCTCGGCTTGGGCACGGGAGGGATGCGCCTGTAATGACAGTGGCCGGTCTGCGGCAATGATCTTCATCAGGAAGGGAAGCCGTGGTCCGAAATGGGCGTACGGTCTCGCACCCATGACACCCGCCGGGTTCTCCGCCACAAGTTGATCAAGCTGTCGGCCCTCGACGAGCGACGGGGCCAGCGGGTGGGCACCAAGCCAGAGCTCGGCCTGCGGCTCGCCCGTAGGCGGAAGACCAAGCAACTCGGGAATCATCGTCCGAGAGCCCCAGGCGTAGGTCTGGATCGTGCCGGTGAGGCGTTTGATCATTAACTCGGCTCTCCCGAAAATTCTCCAGCTTGTGTGTCGCCTCTCGGAACGACACAAATGACATGGCTGTTATTTGCTCTTATGATGGCGATATGTCTGTTGTCCCACACGAGCACGCCGATCGTAGCGATCCGGCTGGCCAGCTGAGTGCGCGGGATGCGGAGATTCTCGCTTTCGAGCGCCAGTGGTGGAAGTTCGCCGGCGCAAAGGAGCAAGCCGTACGGGACAAGTTCGGCATGTCGGCTACCCGTTACTACCAGACGCTCAACGCCCTGATCGACGACCCGGCAGCGCTCGCCCAAGACCCGCTGCTGGTCAAGCGGCTGCGGCGCTTGCGGGAAGCCCGGCAGCGCAGCCGTTCTGCCAAGCGGTTGGGTATCGACCTGTCTGTCGATCTGTGATCATGATCTGCCCATCCTGATGATGGCAGCAAGATTCTCCCGAACCGGTCGAATCGGGAGGTCCCGATAACCGCCGATCACGAGCCCAGCCTGGCGCTCGAAAAAGTTCCGGGCGGCACGATCGCCGGTCCGCAACATCGACCAGCCCATGCAGATCACGTACGCGGCGTAGTACGGCAGGCCGAGGCAGTAGAGGTATTGCCAGGTGTGCTGCTCCTCGTGTCGCATCAGCTGCGGGTATTGGGAGAGCTTCTGCTCCCACGTCGACCCCGTCGTGATCACGTTACCGATCGTGAAGGCGCCGGCCACCGGAAACGTCAGTCGATAGCCCTCACACAGGAACAATCCGCGCGGTCCACGTCGAATCTCTGCGCCGCCGATCACGGCGACCGCGAGTCCGACAGGTGTGGTCAAGTTGATCATGTTGCCGACCAGGCGGCACCACTGCCAACCGGTCTGGGGAGGTGATGGTCGAAGATCGACCGTCGTGAGGTCCATAACCTCCCTTCGCCCACGTCCGCCGATGACAACAGCATGACGCACGAGACGAACGTGCCCTCATCCCGTCTATCAGAGCGACATTGATGAGCTGAAGGTGGTAACCATGGCGCTGGCCCAGCATCCGAAATGAGTTCCCAGGATGCGGACCGAAATGTGCGATCGAGCAGGTCGCCGCTCTAGGCTAGGCGGCGTTCATCCAGAGGGGGACGAGGGATCGGCCCGGTGACTCCCCGGCAACCGGCTGACCGAACAGAAACGGTGCCAATTCCGACTCGGTCGAAAGCCGCCCGAGACAGATGATGAAGGACGATCGAATGACTGCGGTCCTCGACACCGATTTTCCGACACCACAGGGCGTTCGCGCGGGCGCCTTCGGCAACGCCACTCACCTTGTGTGCCGCGAGTGCCGTGCGAAAACTCCGCTCGGCCCCTTCTACGCCTGTATGGAGTGCTTCGGTCCGCTCGAAGTCGGCTATGACTTTCCGACAGTGACGCGTGAGCAGATCGAGGCGGGCCCGCGGAGTATCTGGCGTTATGCCCCGCTGTTGCCGGTCCCCGCTGATATCGCCACCTTCCGATCCACCGACCCGGGCTTCACCCGGCTGGTCGATGCCCGCAACCTTGCGGATGATCTTGGCCTGCGACAGCTCTGGGTCAAGGACGATTCCGGTAACCCGACTCACTCGTTCAAAGATCGAGTCGTGGCTGTCGCTCTGTCCGCCGCTCGCGAGTTGGGGCTGGGGGTCCTGGCCTGCCCCTCCACCGGCAACCTGGCCAACGCAGTGGCAGCCGCTGCTGCCCGCGCTGGCATCCGCTCCGTCGTCTTCGTGCCGAGGAACCTGGAACGGCCCAAGATCCTGGCGTCGGCGGTGTATGACACGACCCTGATCGCCATCGAGGGGACGTACGACGACGTCAACAAGTTGGCCAGCGAGATCGCCGCCGAGGAAGAAGGTTGGGCGTTTGTCAATGTGAACGTGCGCCCCTACTACGCCGAGGGTTCGAAGACGCTGGCCTACGAGATCGCCGAGCAGCTGGGTTGGCGGCTGCCCGATCAGATCGTCATCCCCGTAGCCTCCGGGTCGCAGCTGACCAAGATCGACAAAGGCTTCGCCGAGCTGATCAAGCTCGGCCTTGTCGAGGACAAGCCGTACGTGATCTTCGGGGCCCAGGCCAGCGGCTGCTCCCCGGTAGCCCAGGCCTACCGGGCCGGTCACGACGTGGTGGCGCCCGTGCGCCCGGACACCATCGCCAAGTCGCTTGCCATCGGCAACCCGGCGGACGGCCCGTACGTGCTGGATGTCGTACGTCGCACCGGCGGCCAAGTGGCCGATGTGGATGACGACGCGGTCGTCGCGAACATCCAGCGACTCGCCCGGACGGAGGGAATCTTCGCCGAGACAGCGGGCGGCGTGACAGTCGGCGTCGCCGCGAAGCTGATCGATGAGGGAGTGCTCGACCAAGAGGCGGAGACGGTGGTGATCAACTCCGGCGACGGATTGAAAACCCTTGATGCCATTGCTGAGAAGGTCGGCCCCAAGACGACAATTCCCGCACGGTACGAAGCGTTCACCGACTTCTGGAAGGACTACCGCCCATGAGTGCGACAGTCCGCATTCCGACCATCCTGCGCAACTACACCGGCGGCCTGGGAGAGGTCAGCGCACAAGGAAGCAAGCTGAGCGAAGTCCTTGACTCACTCGAGTCCAGCCATCCCGGCATCCGTGGTCGCATTCTGGATGAGGGCGGTGCGCTCCGCCGTTTCGTCAACGTCTACGTCGGGGACGACGACGTGCGCTTCATCGGCGGGTTGGACGCTGAGGTGAGCGATGGTGCCCGGATCTCGATCATTCCGGCGGTGGCCGGCGGCTGACTGAGCTCCGGCCTGCGGAGCGGTGATGTGGCCGCCGCCGCGGGTGTCAATCGGCAGACGCTGCGGTTACTACGAGCGGCGGGGCTGCTGGGCCCATCCCGTTCGCCACCATCGCCGGAGAGCAGCCGCCCTCACCTCAGCCCTTGGAGCAGCGGAGAGCAGCGAGCAAGATCATCAGCGCCCGTCAGGTCGGCGAGCGAGCAGAAGACGGTGCCCACGCCAAGATCTGACAACCGGCGATAGCGCTGCACGTGGCTCTCGGGAGTGCCCGCATGATGCTGAGCTGCGTACGCGGCGGCCGGCGTGCGACCGCGAAGTCTCTCAACCCGCAGCCCGACGTCTTCGCGGTCGATGCCGATGACCGGTAGGTCGAGGACGGTGATCTCCACCTCGGTCGGATCCCTGCCTATCGCGCTGCAGTGGCGGCGCAGAATGTCGATCTTGGACGAGAGGACGTGTTCGTCGGATGGCAGGTTGCAGCCATCGGCCTGCTCCGCCACGATCTTGAGCGTCCGACGCTCGCCACCGCCTCCAACAATGATGGGAATCCGCCCGGCGGGCCGCGGATAGCACGTGGTCTCCGGCAGGTTCAGATATCGTCCGGCATAGGCCTTGGTGCCAGGTGCCCAGAGTGCCCTCAGGGTTTCGATGCACAGTTGCAGTTGATCAAGACGTTGGGCCGGCTTGGGGAAGTCCAGTCCGTACGCCTGGTGCTCACGCAGCCACCAGCCGGCCCCTAGACCGCAGAATGCGCGCCCCCCGCTGAGCGCATCCAGGGTCGCGACTGTCTTCGCAATAACCCCGGGAGCGCGGAAGGTGACCGGCGAGACGAGCGTGCCGAGCCGAAGCTTGGTGTCGAGGCCGGCCAACAGCCCGAGGGTCACCCACGGCTCTGGGATCGGCTCCCACGCCCGGTCGACCTGAGGAATCTGGATCAGATGATCCATCAGGGAAATTCCGTCGAAGCCGAGCGAGTCAGCGGCCAGCGCGATGTCGACCAACCACTCCGCTGGGTCACTGCCCCAGGGAAACCGGGACAGGTGCAGTATCACGCTCGGACGGCGGGCGGGCCCATGCTCACGGTCGGTCCGGCCGTTGTCGTGCTGCGGCACCACCGCGGTGACGGAATCCTCGATGATCAGTACTCGATCCCAGCCTTCGTCGGCCGCCGCGTCGACCATCGACTTGATCTTGCGCAGCTGCTCGGCGAGGATCGGCGCCGGTACGGGTCGATCCCGGAGCCGATTACGCTCGCGGCAGAGTCGGGGCGAGGTGTTCATGATCACTAACACGGCGGGCAGCCCTGCTGAACGGGCCAACTGCAGGTAGCCCAAACGCCGTGGATGATCAAGACCAAGCGTGTCGATCACCGTCGTCAACGAGCGGCCGACCCGGGCGTTCACAATCGTGTCGAGCATTCCGAACGCGTCGGCCGAGGCATCCAGGTCAGCCGGGCCGCTGCCGACGATGGCCCGCAACGCATCCGACGACACGATCTCGGAGGTGCGGTAGCGCTCCGCCGCCCAGGTCGACTTGCCGGATCCGGCGGCGCCGGCCAGCACCACGACTGCGGGATCAGGCAGCGGGGGCACGGCGGCCATAGGGTGAGTCTGGCATCCGGAGAAGGAGGATCAGTGGCTGAACCGACGTTCAAGGTCACCAGCGTCGTACTCAACGCGCCTGACGCGCGGGAGCTGGCCGGCTTCTACACCAGACTGCTCGGATGGCAGATCCGGACCGATGAGCCGGAGTGGGTCACGTTGGCCAATCCCGACGGTGGTGTCGGCCTCGCCTTCCAGCTAGAGGACGCTTATATCCGCCCGACGTGGCCGGCCGACACTGACCACCAGCAGATGATGATGCATCTTGACATCGAGGTCGAAGACCTCCAGGAGGCGGGCGCCCATGCCGTCTCGGTCGGCGCTGTCCTGGCCGAGCATCAACCGCAGAGCGACGTTCGGGTCTACTACGATCCGGCCGGACACCCCTTCTGCCTGTGGACCAACCCCTAGCAGATCATCGTTCGAAGTCCTCGACCCGTACGGTCTTGATCTTGCCATCGGAGTCGAGGTAGCGGATCGTGAGGCCCCCCGACGCGGCGGGCGCAGTCGCAGGCAAGGGCTCGGCCGAAGGACCGCTGCCCTGGGTTGGTCCAGATGCGGTCGGGCCAGGCACGGACGGCGATGGGGTCGGCTGGGATGGCTGGCCGGCTTCATCACTGCAACCGGTCATGATCGCTCCCATCGCCAGGAGGAAACCGCATGTCCGTGCCCATGTCACCGCCGTCCAGGCTACGCCAGAATGACAACCGTGACTGAGCCCAAGCCCGTCTCCTGCTGGCTGAGCGACATGGACGGCGTTCTCGTGCACGAAGAACACGCGTTGCCGGGCGGGCCTGACTTCATTGAAGCTCTGCAGCGCCACGGCCGAGGGTTCCTGGTTCTGACCAACAACTCCATCTTCACCGCCCGAGATCTGCGAGCGCGGTTACTGGCCAGCGGAATCGACGTGCCCGAGCAATCGATCTGGACCTCCGCACTCGCCACCGCGCAGTTTCTGGGTGATCAGCGACAGGGCGGTTCGGCATTCGTCATCGGCGAGGCCGGCTTGACGTCGGCGCTGCACGACATCGGCTTCATCATGACCGAGCGAGACCCCGACTATGTGGTGCTGGGTGAGACGCGAACCTACTCCTTCGAATCGATCACCAGGGCGATCCGGCTGATTGATCGGGGAGCACGATTCATTGCCACCAATCCCGACCCCACCGGTCCGTCGGCAGACGGCGCCTTGCCGGCGACCGGTTCCGTCGCGGCGCTGATCACGCGCGCCACGGGAATCGCGCCCTACTTCGTGGGCAAGCCGAACCCGCTGATGATGCGCTCGGCGATGAACCGCATCGAGGCGCATTCGGAAACGACGGTCATGGTGGGTGACCGGATGGACACCGATGTGGTGTCTGGCATCGAGGCCGGCCTGCGCACAATTCTGGTGTTGACCGGCTCCACCCGGCCAGAGAACGTTGACCGATTTCCTTATCGGCCGACGCGAGTGGAGAACTCCATCGCCGACGTCGTTCCGCTGGTTGCTGAATTTGCCCCCACTGATGCGGAGGTCAGCGTCGAGTAACGGGCGCAGGCTGTCCGGCACTGCTCTTCGGCATCAGGGCGACGGCGATCGCCAGCACAACGGCCATCACGGCCGCGGCGAGGAACACGTTGTGCAGCGCCGAATCAAGTACTCCGGCCGGAATGCCGTCCGTCGTGGTGGCTAGCCGTCCTCCGGTGCGAGACGTCAGCGCCGCGTTCGCGATCGCACCGAAGACCGCGATGCCCAGGGCACTTCCCATTGACCGCCCGAACATGTTGGTTCCAGTGACCACACCGCGCCGTTCCCAGTCCACCGACGACTGAGCTGCGATCAGGGTCGGACTGGCCGACATGCCCATGCCGAAACCGACGACGAAGCATGTCGCCGCGACCTGCCAGATCGAACTCTCAGGTGAGAGCAGCACCATCAGCCCGGCACCAGACAAGATCACCGCGGCGCCGATCAGGGCTGTGTTGCGGAACCCGATCCGCAGGTAGACCCGCCCAGCCAGGGACGCCGCCAGCGGCCAGCCGAGAGTGAGTGCCGCGAGCGCGAATCCAGCGACCAGCGCATTGCTGCCGAGCACGCCCTGGGCGAAGAGTGGTACGTACGAGGTGAGCCCGATCAACATCACACCGATCACGACGGCCGCGACGTTGGTGGTGTTGAGCAACCGATCGCGGAAGACCCAGCCGGGCAGGATCGGCTCGGTGGCTCGGCGTTCGACCACCGCGAAGATGATCAGTACGAGCGCGCCGACCGTCAAGATGGTGATGCTCGGCACGGACGCCCAACGCCACAGCACGCCGCCTTCGAGCAACCCCAAGATCACCAAGGAGGTGCCGATCGCCAGCAGGGCAGAGCCAGCGAAGTCGATTCGGTGCCGCTTGCGCTGCACCTGCTCGTGGAATCGTCTGAGAAGCATCCAACCAGCGATCGCGCCGAGCGGCACGTTGACGAAGAAGATCCAGCGCCAGTCGAGAAAGTCGACGAAAAGCCCGCCGAGAGTTGGGCCGACGACGGCCGAGATCGCCCACACACTGGCGACGTACCCCTGCACCCTGGCCCGCTCGGCTATCGAATAGATGTCACCGATGATTGTCATCGACGTCGGCTGGACCGAACCTGCGCCGAAGCCTTGCAGCGCCCGGAACGCGATCAACGCCGGCATGCTCCAGGCAAGCCCACAGAGGATCGAACCCACGACGAAAAGACCGACACCGATGAGCATGACCGGCTTGCGGCCCACCTGGTCACTGAACTTGCCGAAGATCGGAACGGACACGGCCTGCGCAAGCAGATAGATCGAGAACAGCCATGGGAACTGGGCGAACCCACCGAGATCATTGACGATCGACGGGACCGCTGTGGCCAGAATCGTCGAGTCGATGGCCACGAGGCCCACGCTGAGCATCACCGACAACAGGATCGGCCCTCGTTCGGAGCGCAGACCGACGCTCGCGGCGGACGCCGGGGTCAATCCAACGGGATCTTGTCCGATTCGTTGGCTAGCCATTAGCCGGTCGAACCAACCAGCGGCGCGGTCTATTCCGCGATCACCGCCGCGACGGGACTGAACGTAAACGTCCGTTGCTGTCGCTGTGCGCCGTTTGCTACGTGGGTGGAGCGTAAGGATCGAACGTGAACGTTGGCTGCTGTCGCTGTGCGCCGTTTGCTACGTGGGTGGAGCGCAGGGATCGAACGTGAACGTTGGCTGCTGTCGCTGTGCGCCGTTTGCTACGTGGGTGGAGCGTAAGGATCGAACGTGAACGTTGGCTGCTGTCGCTGTGCGCCGTTTGCTACGTGGGTGGAGCGTAAGGATCGAACGTGAACGTTGGCTGCTGTCGCTGTGCGCCGTTTGCTACGTGGGTGAAGCGCAAGGAACGAACGTGAACGTTCGTTTCCGCGAGAGGGCCGACGTGACGACCATCGGTGGGCAGGTGTTTGCACTCGACTGGTCAGAGTGCTAAACATTGAGTTAGCACTCTCGACCTGAGAGTGCCACCCTCCTCATGCGGTGAGTCCTGAGCCTGTCGAAGGACGTCCGTCGCGGGCATCGCTGGGGGAGTTCGTACTCACTTGCTCAACGGCGGTGAAAGACCGCCTGAACGCGGGAGGACTCGCAGAGAAACATGCCCAAACTCATTCAGTTCAACACCGAGGCACGGCGTGGCCTCGAGCGGGGGATGAACATCCTCGCCGACGCGGTCAAGGTCACCCTTGGCCCGAAGGGCCGCAACGTCGTGCTCGAGAAGAAGTGGGGTGCTCCGACCATCACCAACGATGGCGTGAGCATCGCGAAGGAAATCGAGCTCGAGGATCCGTACGAGAAGATCGGCGCGGAGCTCGTCAAGGAAGTGGCCAAGAAGACCGACGACGTCGCCGGCGACGGCACCACCACCGCCACCGTGCTGGCTCAGGCGATGGTCCGTGAAGGCCTGCGTAACGTGACCGCGGGCGCCAACCCGATGAGCCTCAAGCGGGGCATCGAGAAGGCCGTCGACGCCGTCGTCGAAGAGCTCTCGAACGCGGCCAAGGACGTTGAGACCAAGGAGCAGATCGCGGCCACCGCATCGATCTCCGCCGGTGACGAGTCGGTCGGCGAGATCATCGCCGAGGCCATGGACAAGGTCGGCAAGGAAGGTGTCATCACCGTCGACGAGTCCAACACCTTCGGCCTGGAGCTCGAGCTGACCGAAGGTATGCGATTCGACAAGGGCTACATCTCGCCCTACTTCGTGACCGACACCGAGCGGATGGAGACCGTCCTCGACGATCCCTACGTGCTGATCGTCAACTCGAAGGTCTCGAACCTGAAAGACCTGCTGCCGATCCTGGAGAAGGTCATTCAGGCCGGCAAGCCGCTCGTGGTCATCGCCGAGGATGTGGACAGCGAGGCCTTGGCGGCGCTGATCGTCAACAAGATCCGCGGCACCTTCAAGTCCGTCGCCGTCAAGGCGCCCGGCTTTGGTGACCGCCGCAAAGCCATGTTGACCGATATCGCCATCCTGACTGGTGGCCAGGTCATCTCCGAAGAGGTGGGCCTGAAGCTCGATAGCGTCGGCGTGGAGCTGTTGGGCCAGGCACGCCAGGTCGTCGTGACCAAGGACGAGACCACGATCATCGAGGGTGGCGGCAGTTCTGACCAGATCGCGGGCCGGGTCAAGCAGATCCGCACCGAGATCGAGAACTCCGACTCCGACTACGACCGCGAGAAGCTCCAGGAGCGGTTGGCCAAGCTGGCCGGCGGTGTAGCGGTGATCAAGGTCGGCGCAGCCACCGAGGTCGAGCTCAAGGAGCGCAAGCACCGGATCGAAGACGCTGTTCGTAACGCCAAGGCGGCCGTCGAGGAGGGCATCGTCCCCGGTGGTGGCGTGGCGTTGGTTCAGGCTGCGGCCAAGGCGTTCGCGAACCTCAAGTTGGAGGGTGACGAGGCGGTCGGTGCTCAGATCGTCAAGCAGGCCGTGGAAGCCCCGCTGAAGCAGATCGCCATCAACTCCGGTCTCGAGGGTGGCGTCGTGGCGGAGAAGGTCAAGACGCTGCCGGAGGGTCACGGCTTGAACGCGACCACCGGTGAGTACGAAGACCTGCTCGCGGCCGGCGTGCCGGATCCGACCAAGGTGACTCGCTCCGCGTTGCAGAATGCCGCATCGATCGCAGCGCTGTTCTTGACCACCGAGGCCGTCATCGCCGACAAGCCCGAGAAGGCTGCCCCCGCTCCGGCCGGTGGTGATCCGGGCATGGGTGGCATGGACTTCTGAGTCCACGCTTGCCGAACGATCGGCGGGACGAACGAAAGAGCTAGAGAAACGAAGGGGCGGTCCGGAGGGGCCGCCCCTTCGCTTTGCCCTGGTGGGCAGAAGGATGACTGCGCGCTACTGACCAGGCAGAGGCACGACCTTTTCGAGGAACGTATTGTACGAGCGCAGCTGCACTGGATCCGGTGTCGGGGTCGGCCAGTCCATGACTGCGCACTACTGGCCAGGCAGAGGCACGACCTTTTCGACGAACGTGTTGTACGACCGCAGCTGCACTGGATCCGGTGTCGGGGTCGGCCAGTCCCAGGTGCTCCAGCCGTTCGGCGGCGCGTTCACGTCATATGTCCAGTAACGCGTAGAAACCTTGACCGAATCTCCGAGCCGTGCCGCCGCGTCTGGAGCCCGGACCACTGCCAGATCACGCAGAGTCGCCACGCCAGGCAGGACAACGTCGGCCTTGGTGGTGTTCGCGGGAAGTGGCGGGAAGGTCGTGGTCACCGTTGCTGACCCGCCGGATCGCCGCAGCGATCCCGCCCAGATTCCGATCGAGGTACAGAGGCACTCGTAGAAGTCCTTGCCCTGAACCCGAGCGGTCATCCATCGAGCCTTCAGCAACGGTCCGCGTTGCTCGGCACTCGCCCGAACTTGCGGTCCGCTGGCCGATTCTTGACTGGTCACAAGAACACCTTCTGGTGCGGTGGCGGCCACCGGAGGACCATACGCAATCAGGCTGATGCTCGGTTGGTCGGTGTAGGAATTGATCGTCCACTCAAGCGATGTGGACGTCGGGCTCGCGACGATCCGCCGGATCTCGATGTTCTGCAGCCGCCCCTCCCGCCAGGGAAACGAGAAGGGTTGGGGCTTGGCGACCGGTTTGACCTGCTCCGCCGGCCGGCCGAGGTTTGTGGGGCGGGTGGCGAGCGGTGCCTGCCCGAGCGGGCTGACCGGGACGTGCCAGAAGGTCGGCACATTGGCCAGGCTCACGTCCAGGAACTCCACGTCCGCCGGTAGCTCTGGAAACGTGAGTTGCAGCATGCGCGTTTCCCCCAGGCGCAGCCCAAGCTGAGTGGCCCAGATCGGTGAGCACAAGCACCGGTTGAACTCGGCCCGCGACGTGTGAGTCAGCTGCCGATAGACGCGTCCGGCATCGTCGGAGAGGACGATGTTGCCGTCTCCTGCGGCCTGGCTCGTCAGACCCAGATCGACCCGGCCAGGCAGCCGCTCACCGGTCCGGTGCTCGGGTGCGCTCAACGGAGTGACCGACCAGTCCAGGACGCTGGCGCCCTCGATGCGCCGAATCGCGTGGACCGCGAAACGGACCGTGACCTGCAAGCCCTCGGCAGTGGTCCAGATCGCCTCACCGGCAACTGGAAGGGCTGGGTTGGTCTTCCGTGGCGGGATCCGTTCGGGCCTGCTGGTTTCCGATACCTGGGGAGGGGTCGGGCGGAACAAGCCAGGCTCCTGCTCCGAGTAGGTACAACCGGCAAGCAGCACCATCAGCGCACAGAGCACTGCCAGCGGCCGCCATGCCGGTGGTTGGGCTGGCCCGGCCACCATCTCGCAAGTTTATGCCGCCGCCAGTGGGAGGATGGCGCCGTGACGAGGCAGCCAGTGGTCGACGGTCACAACGATCTTCCGTGGGCCATGCGTCGCGTCGACTACGACTTCGCCCGGGTCGATATCGCGCAGCCGCAGCCCCAACTGCACACCGATCTGCCCCGGATGCGTGCCGGCGGGGTGGGCGCTCAGTTCTGGTCGGTGTACGTGCCGTGCAGCTTTGCCGGGCCGGCCGCGGTGCAGGCGACCTTGGAGCAGATCGATGCCGTCTACACCATGATCTCCACGTACGCCGATCAATTGATCTTGGTGACCAGTGCCGAGGGCCTGGACGAGACGCTGCGGAGCGGAACCCGGGTGGGTAGCCTGCTCGGGGCCGAGGGCGGGCACTGCATCGACAACTCACTGGCCGTGCTGCGTACTTTCTACCGCCTCGGTGTGCGCTACCTGACCCTTACGCACAACGAGAACACGGCGTGGGCGGACTCGGCGACCGACAGCCCGGCCGCAGGTGGTCTCACCACCTTCGGCCGTGAGGTGGTGACGGAGATGAACCGCCTTGGCATGTTGGTCGACCTCTCCCACGTCAGCACCGACACCATGCGAGACGCGATGGATACGACGGCCGCGCCGGTGATCTTCTCCCATTCCGGGGCCCGGGAGGCCTGTGATCACCCGCGCAACGTGCCGGACGAGGTGCTCAGCCGGTTGCCGGTCAACGGTGGGATCTGCATGGTTCCTTTCGTGCCGTACTTCCTCAACCGCCAGGTACGAGAATGGGCGGCGCAGGTGGACGCGGCTGCAGAGCAGGCGGGCATCGATCGCCTCGATCTGGAGGCCTGGGATGCCTTCTACGACAGCTATCCCGGTGTCCAACCGACGGCCAGCATCGCGGACGTCGTGTCCCACATCGAGCACGTGCGCGACGGTGGCCGGTGTGGATCACGTCGGCCTGGGCAGCGACTTCGATGGGGTGCCGGCCGTGCCGAAGGGGCTGGAGGATGTTTCGCGCTATCCATACCTGCTCGAGGCCCTGCGCGAACGTGGTTGGTCGGATGACGATCTTGCGCGATTGGCCTCTCGCAACATCAGCCGGGTGCTGCGCGACGCGGAAGACGTCGCGGGGAACGCAGGTTCGGGTGCCGGAGCACGCGGTTGAGCGGCCTCCTCGAGATCGTCGTCCGCCATCCGGCGGATGCTCAACGGGCCGAAGTCGGCGGGGCCACCCGGCTGCAGATTCTGGGCAACCTCGACTTCGGGGGGTTGTCACCCGAGCCGGCGCTGGTCGCCGCCATCCGCCGGGTTAGCGCGCTTCCGCTGCGTCCCGTCGTCCGGCTGCGCGAGGGCTTCAGCACCGATGGAGGTGAGGCGGGTCGGCTGAGAGGGCTGGTCGACAGCTATCGCGCCGCGGGAGCCGAGGGAGTGGTGCTCGGCTTTCTCAACGCGCACACCGAAATCGACGAGCCGGTGATCTTGGAGCTGCTCGCCGACTGCGACTTCGGCTGGACCTTCTCCCAAGCGGTTGACGCGTGTATCTCCACCGATCGAGCCTGGCGTGTTCTTCGCCGGCTGCCGGGCCTTGATTCGGTCCTCACGGCCGGCTCTCCGCGCGGAGTCGCCGTCGGCCTAGACGATCTCGTCGAGCGTGCCCGGGCTGACCGCTTCGCGCGTTCGGTCATCATGGCCGGCGGGGAACTGGCGCCAGAACACATTCCCTGGCTGGCGCGAGCCGGAATCCGTTCCTTCCATCTGGCCGCTGCGGCCCGGCCGCGGGGCTCCTGGAAGGCCTACGTTGACGCCGACCTGGTCCGTACCTGGCGAACCTTGATCGACGACGCCGTGGGGCGCGCGACGGCGTGACGGTGTACATCGACCCGCCCACCTGGCCCGGCCACGGGCGATTGTGGTCGCATCTGATCAGCGACCGGTCGTACGAGGAGCTCCACGCGTTCGCCGCGCTCCTTGGGCTGCCGCGGAGCGCCTTCGACAACGATCATTATGACGTCATCGCCGAGCGATACGCCGCGGCACTGCAGGCCGGCGCCCGTCCGGTCAGCTCACGGGAGATCGTTCAGCTGCTGTCGGCGGCTGGGCTGCGCCGTCGCAAGATCTCGCGGCTCGCGCCTTGATGCCACAGGGCAAGATGGTGCCTAGGGAAAGGATCTCGACGTGGGCAGCTGTGCACACCTGGAGTCGACGCCGCTCACTCCGGTGCCGGACGACTTCGAACCCATCTGTTCCGGTTGCGCCGTCGACGGTGGCCAATGGGTGCACTTGCGGCGCTGCCTGGAATGCGGCCACGTTGGGTGTTGTGATTCTTCCCCCGGAAAGCACGCCAGCAGTCACTCCCGAGCGGCCGGTCACCCGGTGGTGACGTCCGCCGAGCCCGGCGAGTACTGGCGCTGGTGCTACTCCGATGAGGTGGGCACGTGACCGAGACAGTGTCCGAGCGGGAGAGCCGGCCGATTCTGCTGACCGTGGATGACGACCCCAGTGTGTCTCGCGCGGTCGCGCGCGACCTTCGGCGGCACTACGGAGCGGATTACCGCATCCTGCGCGCCGACAATGGCTCGGAGGGGTTGGAATTGATCCGAGAGGTCGTCCTGCGCGGTGAGCAGATCGCCGCCATCCTGGCCGACTATCGGATGCCGCGGATGAACGGCATCGATTTTCTCGAGGCCGCGATGGATCTGGTGCCCCGCGCACGCCGTGCGCTGTTCACCGCATACGCCGACACGGACGCGGCGATCGCCGCCATCAACGTGGTCGATGTTGATCACTACCTGCTCAAGCCGTGGGAGCCACCCGAGGAGAAGCTCTATCCGGTCGTCGATGAGCTGATCGCGGCCTGGCAAGACACGGCCCAGCAGAGTGACAAGAAGATCAAGATTCTGGGCCATCCCTGGTCGGCCGCCTCCTACGAGGTACGGGATTTCCTGGCACGCAACCTGGTGCCATACCGGTGGCACAACGTCGCCGACCCGGACGGCCGGCGACTACTGGCCGCAGCCGGCGCCGACGCGGCTCAAGTCCCGATCGTGATCACCGCAGACGGCCGTGCGCTCGTGCAACCCAGCCTCCCGGGCCTGGCCGCCGCCGTCGGTCTCAGCACTGAACCCGCTATCGACTTCTATGACCTCGTGATCGTGGGGGGCGGACCAGCGGGTCTGGGGGCCGCAGTTTACGCCGCGTCGGAGGGGCTGAGGACCGTGATCGTCGAGCGGGCCGCGCCGGGTGGCCAAGCTGGTCAGAGCTCGCGGATCGAGAATTACCTCGGTTTCCCCGATGGCGTCTCCGGTGGCCAACTGACCGAACGCGCCCGTCGCCAGGCTCTGCGCTTTGGCGCGGAGCTGCTCACTGCTCGCACAGTCACAAGCCTTGCGGCCCGTGGTTCGGCGCGCCAAGTCAGCTTCGAGGACGGCTCGTCGGTGCTCGCGCACTCCGTCGTCCTGGCCAGCGGGGTGAGCTACCGGCAACTGGAAGCCAACGGCGCACCCGAGCTGGTCGGACGAGGCGTCTATTACGGCTCCGCGGCCATCCAGGCGCAGGCATGTGCCGGCGAGCACGTGCTCATCGTTGGCGGCGCAAACTCGGCGGGTCAAGCCGCCACGTTCTTCGCCCGGCACGCGGCCAAAGTATCCATGATCGTCCGCGGTGACTCGCTCGAACGGTCCATGTCGTCGTATTTGATCGACCAGATCCGGGCCGTCGAGAACATCGACGTCCGGCTCAACACCTCGGTGCTGACGTGCGCGGGCCAAGATCATCTCGAGTGCGTCACTCTGGTGAACAGCTCCGACGGCAGCCAGGAGGTCGTCGAGGCCGCTCACCTGTTCGTCTTCATCGGCGCCGCACCGCTGACTGACTGGCTACCGCCCGCAGTGGTGCGGGACGGGGCCGGATTCGTGGTGACCGGTCCGGATCTGGTCCTGGACGGCAGACGACCGCGGGGCTGGGATCTCGACCGGGATCCGTACTTGCTGGAGTCCAGCATTGCCGGCGTGTTTGCCGCCGGCGACGTCCGGGCCGAATCAGTCAAGCGGGTTGCCTCCGCGGTCGGCGAGGGCGCGCTCGCCGTCACACTGGTCCATCGCTACCTGGCCGAACAGTAGGAGTCGATCATGGACGAACCCCCTCGGCTGAGTCCCGCCGAACTGAAGACGCTGTTCCTCTTCGAGGCGCTGGAGGAGGATCAGCTCGACTGGCTGAGTGAGCGCGGCCGGGTGGAGGTGCGGTCCGGGGGGGCCAGCGTCTACGAGGAGGGGGAGGACGCGACGTGCTTCTTCGTCCTGCTCTCCGGCACGTTGTCCATGCTGCGGCGGGTGGAGGACACCGAGGTCGAGATCGTGCGGACGAACCAACGTGGCGTCTACAGCGGCGCCACCCAGGCGTTCGTCCGCACCCCCGACACCTCGCGCTATCCGAACTCCGTGCGTGCCGTCACCGATTGCGAATTCTGGGTGATCGACGGAACAGACTTCGGCGAGAAAGTCCGGGTCTGGTTCCCCATGGCGATGCACCTGCTCGAAGGCCTGATGGTCGGCTTCCGCAACAGCCAGTCCGCCATCGGTGCTCGCGAACGGCTCTTGTCCTTGGGCCGGCTCTCGGCGGGCCTGACCCATGAACTCAACAACCCAGCAGCCGCTGCCGTACGGGCGACCGCTGCGCTGCGCGAGCGGGTGAGCAAAATGCGGCGCAAGCTGGCCCACCTGGCGACGGCCAAGGTCGACCCCAAGGGGCTGACCGTGCTGACCGAACTGCAGGAGGTTGCCGTCGAGAAGATGGCCAAGGCCGAGAAACTCTCACCGATGCAGGTCGCGGACGCCGAGGACGTCATCGGGGACTGGCTTGATGATCATGGTGTCGGTGACGGGTGGGATCTCGCCGCCACCCTGGTCGCCGCCGGGGTCGACGAGACCTGGCTGGACGAGATCGCAGACACGCTGCCCTCGGAGTTGCTGTCCGACGGGATCCATTGGGTGACCTACGCGCTTGAGACCGAGCAACTGATGATCGAGATCGAGGACTCCACCGAACGCATCTCCCATCTGGTAGGAGCGGCCAAACAGTATTCGCAGATCGACCGCGCCGCCCATCAAGAGATCGACGTGCATGACGGCCTGATCAGCACGCTCACCATGCTGAACTACAAGATCAAAGAGTCCGGCAAGATCACCTTGCAGAAGGACTTCGCTACAGACCTGCCGATGATTCCCGCGCATCCCGCGGAGCTCAATCAGGTGTGGACCAACCTCATCGACAACGCAATTCAGGCCATGCCCGAGGGCGGCACACTGACCCTCCGCACCCGACGCGACGACGATCATGTCGTGGTGGAGATCGGAGACACCGGAGTCGGCGTTCCGGAGAATCTGCACACCAAGATCTTCGAGCCGTTCTTCACGACCAAACCGGTCGGCCAAGGGACGGGATTGGGTTTGGACATCTGCTACCGGGTGGTCACGCAGCGACACGGCGGCGACCTTCGGGTCATCTCTCGGCCGGGCGACACCCGGTTCGTCGTTCGGCTGCCGGTCAACGAGCCGCCCTCTCTGGGCTGAGACGCGGCCCGCTCATAGCAAGCGTCCGCGACCAGTCGGGGGGCAACTGCAGTCCCCGGGCCTTGCTAGGCCGCCAAGGGCTCGGGCAACGGAGCAGCGTGCACGATCACCAGTGAGGTGACCGCCCGCGTCAAGCAGACGTAGAGTCGGCGGAGTCCGGTAACTTCGTCCGGCTCACCGGTGACGATGTCGGCGGGCTCGAGCAGTACCACGTGATCGAATTCGAGGCCTTTGGCGAACGTCGCCGGCACCAGGTCGACGCGAGAGTCGAAGATTTGGACGTCTTCGCCGAGAAGGTCATATCCAATGCCCTCCCGCTCGAGGAGCTTGCGGACGCGGCCGACTGCCGCATCCGCCACGATGACTCCGATCGTGCCCTCGTTGTCGAGTGCCGCGTTCGTGGCAGTGATCAGTGCCGGCTCGCTCGGGGTCTGGTGGCGCAGGCCCAACTCACCGCGGTGCCGGCGGACCGAATGCGGCGGAGTGAGCGCAGGAGCAATCGTCGGCAGCAATCGCGCGGCGAAGTCGATCACCGCTCCCGGCACCCGGAAGCCCGCCACCAGTTCCTCCACTGCGGCCTGCGGGTGTCCGAGGTGACGAAGTGATGTCGGCCATGAGCGAGTCGCCCAAGGCGTCGTGGCCTGGGCAAGGTCACCGAGCACGGTGACAGAGCCGGTCGTCGCTCGGCGGCCCACCGCACGCAGCTGCATCGGAGACAGATCCTGCGCCTCGTCGACGATCACGTGGCCCAGACTCGGGGTCCGGTTCAGCAGGTCGGCCACCTCGTCGATCAAGATCACGTCCGCCAGCGTCCACCTGGCTGCCGATACCGATCTAGCCGGCTTGGTCATCGAGATGGTCACCTGCTCGTCGTCGGTCAGGATGCCTTGGGCGCTGGCGGCCAGGAATTCCGAGTCCGTGAGCAACCGCAAGATCAGCTTGGTCGGATCGAGGGCCGGCCAGACGGCGTCGGCGTAGGCCCGCACCGGTCGGCTGCGGGCCACGGCATTCTGTACGCGGTCGTCGGGCGAGTCGCCAGATGCCTCCATCCGCAGCAGCACCTGGTGAGCCAGCCGCTGCGGCAGCATCGCGCGGCCTGCCTCGTAACGAACGCCGCGCTGCTTCAGCTCCGCCATCATTTCCTCGACGAGATAGCCGCCGACGCGCCATTGGTGAGCACCGCGGGGCACCACCAGTGCCCCGCTCGGCGTGCCGAGCTGGCTCCAGACGGCCCGGCGAAGGACATCGGCCATCCGGGCATCGCCCTTGATCATCGCGGCAGGCACGGTGTCCAGACCGCGAACCGACACCCGGTTAGCGGCGCACACCAACGAGCTGACCGTGGCCTGCCTGGCGTCGATCTCACCCAAGGCTGGCAGCACGTCGGCGATGTAGGACAGAAAGCTGTCGTTGGGACCGACGACGAGGACGCCCGAGCGGGCGAGCTGATCGCGGAAGGCGTAAAGCAGGTAAGCGGCGCGATGGAGACCGACCGCAGTCTTGCCTGTGCCCGGCGCACCCTGAATGCAGAGTGACTGGTTGAGGTCTGCTCGAACGATGCTGTCCTGCTCGGGCTGGATGGTGGCGACGATGTCGCGCATCGGGCCAGTACGGGGGCGTTCGATCTCCGACTCCAGAATCGCCGACGTCTCCGGAACGCCGGCGAGCGTCAGATCCTCGTCTTCGTACGCGGTCAGCCGTCCGTGGGCGAAGCCGAACCGTCGTCGAAGCGAGACACCCATGGGCTCACTCGGGCGGGCTTGATAGAACGGCCGCGACATCCCCGCCCGCCAGTCGATCACCAGGGGTTCGCCGCCTGCCTCTCCGGTGACATGGCGGCGCCCGATGTAGAGCGTTTCGTTCTGCTCAGCTCCACGAGCCGTGTCGTAGTCCAGCCGGCCGAAGAACAGCGGAACGTCGGGGGAGTCCTCGAGGGCCTTCATGCGCCGGTACAGCGCCTGCTTGAGATGCTCGGTGGACACATGATCACCACCGATGGCGGTCAGTCCGGCGGTGTGTTCACGCATCTGTCGCAACGCGGCGCGGGATTTCGCTAGGTGGGCCCGTTCGGCGGCGAGCACTGACCCACTATCAGAAGCGGGCATGCAGTGGCCTCCGATCTGCTCGGGTTGGAGGGCGGCGCGGGGCACGTTACCCGGCGGACGGGGCGGCCGTCTACGAATTTAGTTGGCGATGCCAGCGCAGCAGGGAGGCGACCGAGGCATCGACGTCATCGGTGTCGGTGGTCGCGTTGGACACCGAGATGCGGATCGCGGCCCGCCCACGCCAGGTGGTGGAACTGGGCCAGCAAACCCCTTCCTGCTGCGTGGCGGCGAGGACCGAGCGGGTGTGCCGATCATGGTTACCGTCGGTGGCGAGAAAGCGCACGACGACCTGGTTCAACGACACCGGAAGGACCAGCTCGGCTCCGTCTGCCGTGCTGAGCTGCGCTCCGAAACGTTCGGCCAGTGCACAGCAGCGTTCAACCAGATCGCCGACGCCTCGTCGGCCGAGGGCGCGGAGGGCGGCGTAGATCGCGAAGCCGCGCGCGCGACGCGAGAACTCAGGGTTGTAGTCCAGCGGATCGCGGACCGAAGCCTCCGCGTGGCTGAGGTAGTCGGCCCGGACCTGCATCGAGGCTCGGTGTTGATCAGGATGTGCGCAGAAGACAAGCCCCGAATCGTACGGGACGTTGAGCCATTTATGCGCGTCGGTTGCCCAGGAGTCGGCCCGCTCGACGCCGCCAAGCAAAGGCCTCAGGGCCGGCGTCGCGGACGCCCACAATCCGAAGGCGCCGTCCACGTGAACCCAGGCGGAGTGATGGTGGGCGACGTCGATGATCTCCGCGAGCGGGTCGATGCTGCCACCGTTCACACAGCCGGCTTGGGCGCAGACAATTGTCGGTCCCTCGCGTTCAGCCAGCTTCAGCCTCAGATCGTCGGCCAGCATCCGGCCGATGTCGTCGGAGTCGACGGTGACCAGGCAGTCCGTGCCCAGGCCGAGAAAGCGGAGCGCCCGATCGATCGTGTCGTGGTGGTCGCGGCCGGCCAAGACCCGGACACGGGGCGCTTGCACCAACCCGGCCGTCTCGACATTCCAGCCGGCGTGGGCGAGGACGGCGTGGCGGGCGGCCGCCAATGCGGTGAAGTTCGCCATCATGGCCCCGGTGACGAAGCCGACGGAGGCTGTTTCAGGAAGCCCGAGTAACTCGATGAGCCATTGCCCCGTGATCTCCTCGACCACGGCGGCGGCCGGAGTCAGCAGGGACAGGCCGGCGTTCTGGTCCCACGCCGAGGTCAGCCAGTCCGCCGCGATGCTCGCCGGCGTGGAACCGCCGATCACGAAGCCGAAGAATCGGCCGCTCTGGGTGGCGACGAGTCCTGGTTCGGCAGCTCGGACCAGGGCTTCAATCACCTCGGCGGCATCAAGTCCTTCGTCGGGGAGCCTGCCGCCGAGGCTACTGAGCAGATCCGATCGGGAGACCGTGGCGCCCACCGGGCGCACTGGCAGGCCGTGGAGGAAATCCCTGGCTGCGCGAGAGGCTGCTTCGAGCGGCTTATCCCAGTCGGGTGTTTCCACGAGCGACCCTCTTTCCGTCCGAGGTAATCGTAGGGTGTGAGCTGTGTCTTCGTCCGAGCGAGAGCGCAGCTACATCCCGGTCGCGGATCCGGCTGATCGTCCGCGCAAAAGCCGGTCTACCGTACGGGTCATTCTCATTGACCACGATCGGACATTGCTCTTCGAGGACAGCGATCCCGGTGTCCCCGAGGCCCGCTGGTGGGTGACACCGGGCGGAGGCGTCGACGATGGTGAAAGCGAGCGCCAGGCCGGAATCAGAGAAGTAGCCGAAGAGACGGGCTGTGTCTTGACCGAACACGATCTGGTGGGGCCGATTGCGGTCCGGCACGTGGTCCATGGCTACTCCGATCAAGTCCTCGAACAAGACGAATCGTTCTACCTCGCGATGGTTTCCCCGTTCGAGGTCGACATCTCGGCACACACCGAGGACGAACGGATCACCATCAAGCAGTACCGCTGGTGGTCCCACGACGACCTCCGGCATACAGCCGAGTGGATCTGGCCCCAGGAATTGGTCGAACTGTGGTCACTGGCTGGCCAGCCCGAGTCCTGGCCGATCGATCTCGGTACCCAGGAGGAGTCGACCGTCCTCGACGTCCACTGACTGCCAAGATCAATGCTTCACCTTGGTCGGTGGCATGGTGAATGCGAGGATGCTGCGCTCTCAGCGGAGCGGGGTGGCGACGATGTCGAGGTTGGCGAACGTAGCCGGTTCGACCTCGAGCGCCCCCGCGGGTTGATGAGGGAAGGGCCGTCGCGGCTCCCGTACCCCGGCGCCACCGTCAAGATCGTCAGGCCCGCTTGGTGGCAGGTCAGGGAAGCCCGGCCTCCGCTTCTTCTTCAGCGGCGAGCGGGCGGCGATAGCAGCCCGGCGTTGCCGTTCGACGCGTTTGGCCGCACGCCGGGCGCGTCTCTTGGTGATCTCCGCCATCGTTCCTCCCGGGGGAGTGTCTCTGTAGGAGAGCGTAGCGCCGGCAGGTGAGCTGGCCGGCCGCAGAGCTGGCCGGACGTGAGCGTAGCGCCGGCTGCCGAGGTGCCCGGAGCTTGAATATGTGCTGCGTGCGGAGGCGAACAGGCGCTCAGACCAGGCAGCAGTGTCCGCGGAACAGCTGAACGTCACACGGTCCGACGTCGGCGTCAATCGGCGGAAAGGGCGTCCTCAGCGTCGAGAATGCGGTAGGCATAGCCCTGCTCGGCGAGGAAGCGCTGGCGGTGCGCGGCGAAGTCGGTGTCGACGGTGTCCCGGGCGACTACGGCGTAGAACCGTGCGGTCGTGCCCTCCGACTTGGGCCGGAGCAGGCGGCCCAGCCGTTGCGCCTCTTCCTGTCGGGACCCGAAGGCCCCGGACACCTGGATCGCTACCTGCGCGGTCGGCAAGTCAACCGAGAAGTTGGCGACCTTGCTGACGACCAGCAATTGCACCTCGCCCTTCCGGAAGGCCTCGTAGAGCCTCTCACGCTGCCGGACGGTTGTGTCCCCCGTGATCAACGGCGCAGCCAGCCTGGCTGCCAGCTCCTCGAGCTGATCGACGTACTGCCCTATGACGAGGGTCGGCAGGCCGCGATGCTTACCCACCAGGTCGATCACCACGTCGGTTTTCGATTGAGCGCTGGAGGCCAACCGGTACTTCACGTCGGGCTCCGCCACGGCGTAGGTCATCCGCTCCGCCTCCGTCAGCGTGACACGCACCTCCACGCAGTCCGCCGGCGCGATATAGCCCTGAGCTTCGATGTCCTTCCACGGTGAGTCGAAGCGCTTGGGGCCGATCAAGGAGAAGACATCACCTTCGCGGCCGTCCTCCCGAACGAGCGTGGCGGTCAGGCCCAACCTCCGGCGGGCCTGCAGGTCCGCAGTCATCCGGAACACCGGTGCGGGAAGCAGATGCACCTCGTCGTAGATGATCAAGCCCCAGTCACGCGCATCGAACAGGTCGAGGTGCGGGTGAACGCCGCCCCGTTTGGTGGTGATCACTTGGTAGGTGGCAACGGTGACCGGCCGGATCTCCTTCTTGGCCCCCGAGTACTCCCCGATCTCTTCGGCAGTCAGCGTGGTCCGCTTGATCAACTCGTCTCGCCACTGCCGGGCCGCCACGGTGTTCGTGACCAAGATCAACGTCGTGCACTTGGCGCGCGCCATTGCTGCGGCACCCACGATGGTCTTGCCCGCCCCGCACGGAAGCACCACCACCCCGGAGCCGCCGTGCCAGAACGAGTCCGCCGCCTGATTCTGATAAGCACGCACGGACCAGCCCGACTCGTGCAGATCGATGGGGTGCGCTTCACCGTCGACGTAACCAGCAAGGTCTTCGGCCGGCCACCCGAGCTTGAGCAGGACCTGCTTCAGATGGCCACGCTCCGACGGATGAACTACCACCGTGTCCGCGTCGAGCTGGCTTCCGACCAGCCCCTTGACCTTCGTGCTGCGCAACACTTCCGTGAGCACCGGGCGGTCGCTGCTGACGAGAACCAGTCCAGCGGTGGGATGCTTCTCAATCCGTAGCCGACCGTAGCGGTCCATTGTGTCGGCCACCTCGACGAGGAGGGAGCTGGGCACGGGATAGCGGCTGAAGCGCAGGAGCGCATCCACCACCTGCTCCGCGTCATGGCCGGCGGCTCGCGCGTTCCAGAGGCCGAGGGAGCTCAGTCGGTAGGTGTGAATATGCTCCGGCGAGCGCTCGAGCTCGGCAAAGGGAGCAATGGCAATCCGGCATGCATCGGCGTCTGGATGATCAACTTCGAGCAGCAGTGTGCGATCGGACTGGACGACGAGCGGTCCGGGCGCGGACGGCGCGCTCCCCATCAACCATCTCCGTTGGGCGCCGCGTTCGACTTGTCAGGCCGCTGGTTGGACTTGCCATCC
Source organism: uncultured Actinomycetota bacterium (assembly GCA_963808495.1). Lineage (GTDB taxonomy): Bacteria > Actinomycetota > Actinomycetes > Propionibacteriales > Propionibacteriaceae > Microlunatus. The sequence goes on along the minus strand of CAWEGC010000010.1, from coordinate 260,457 downwards.
GGCTTGCCTTTGGGGTCACTCGGCGACTCGGACTCCGAATCGGTCGGGGTCGGCGACCCGGTCGGTTCGCGGCGTGGGTTCCGGCGTAGGTTCAGGCGACGGCCTGCTCACCAGAACGCTTTGCGCCGACGTGCTGAGATTGCCCGCCGCATCCAATGCCTTGAGCTGGATCACATGCTGTCCCATATCGTCGTTGAACCACTTCACCGTGACCTCGGTCTGCGCTGTGGTCGCCACCGTGAAGCCGTCGAGCCAGAGGCGATAGCCGACGACTCCCGTATCGTCCTGTGCCGGCGCCCAGCGGACCGTGAGCTCACTTGGCGTCACCGGTCCGAACCGGATCCCGTCAACCGGACCCGGGGGAGTATCGTCCCGGTTCTGCTGCTTGGGGTCGAACGCCGTCGCGCCCGAACGACTGGGTCGAGGCGTGGGCGTCTGCTCCGCCGATGCACTGCTGGCCAGCTCATCATCGCGATCGTCCGTAGGCTTCCGATCGCGCGATCCCTCCGTCTGTGTGCTGGGGCTCCGCTGTCCAGTCGTCGACTGAACGGCCGCCGGCTTGGCCGTGGTCGACGGACGAGCAATCAACCGGTCCTCGGAGACTCCTGGCGCCCCCTGATCAGGGGACCGGGCCACGCTGGGGGCTAGATAGAGGAAACCCACACCCAAGCCGCACACGCCGACGACGAGAAGTCGTCGGACGGTCACGGGGCGCACGGGCATCATTCTAGTTGTCAGGGGGCGTTCCGCCGATCCCTAGATGGGCCGCACGGCCGATATCCGGGAAAGGGGGATGCTGACCACCTGTGCGCTCTGCCGATCGAGGCCCCGCATCGTGCCTGCCGCCAGATCGAGCGGCTTCAACACGCGTTCAGCGGGACTGCCATCGGACGTGACGTAGGCGACGTGTACCGGACGGGCCTCCCGGGTGGCCTGCACAAGCTCCCCTGCTGCCGAGCCGGCCGTTTCTCCGGCCAGAATCACTGCCGCGGCGTCTCTCGCTGATCGCGAGGGAGTGGCCGGCCGACTAACCGGCGTCCGAGCCCGCAGCTCCATCAGCACCGTCGCTGCCCGGCCGCCATCCTTATCGATCGTCGGCCGATGGCCCAGTTCCTTGAGGAGCTCGAGCAACTCCTCCGGTTCAGCGGCCGCGGCAACAACGCCCGGCGCCAGTTCCCGTAGCCGGTACGTGCTTGCCGATGGGTGTCGCAGCAGCGCGGCCGCATCAGCCGGATCGTCGAGTTGCACGTACGAGGTGGCCGTGCCGATCCGGACGCTGCCGTGGCGCCGGGCGACGTCATCGACCAGGTACGCGAGCGGCTGCGGAATACCGGTGGTCGAATGACGGCTCAACCACTCGAAGATCTGGGCCGAGCTCCACCCGGCGTCGTACGCGTCGCGCAACGAATCGGCGCTGAAGCGGAAGACTCCACCGGCTCCTCGTGACTCCTGACGCGCCAGCAGCCTCAGGTCGTGCGCGACCTGATGGGTCAGCGGCCCGGGAGCCACCGCCGTCAGGTCAGCCTGAACGATGATCTCCTCGATCGGCTGCGGAAACAGATCGACCAGACGCTGTGGCACCGGCAGCTCCGGAGTCGATCATGATGGCGTAGCTGGACACGGCGTCCAACGCCACCAGACCGAGCCGGTTCGCCTCGGCCCAGATCCGATCCACCAGGTGGCCTGCTTCGCCGAACGTGCGACGCAGCCGAGGGCGGTGCCAGCTGGCTGCGGTCGCCAAGCTCTTGAGATCCACCGCGGTGCCTGGCACCGTATCCCGGACCAGTTCCATGATCAAGTTGCGAATGGATGACGCGCCGGGCGCCGCTGCCTCGGGCCCCAGCGCGTGCGCCCCGTCCTCTGCGGAACGCCAGGGCACCCGCTCCACGGCCAGCCAGCCATCAATGATCGTTCGCCAACGCTGCAGCGGTTCGCGAGGCAGCCAGCGGTCGGAGCCCGACGTGGGCAGAAGGCGGCTGCCGGCGCCGACACCCACCAGGCCGGCCGCCGCCGCACACTCGAGAACGAATGTGGCTGTGGCCACGTCGGTGCCCAGAGTGCGCGCCAAAACGGCCATGTCGCGGCTACCCAGCCCCCCGGTACGCAGCACGCGATAGGACCGGGCTTGGATCAGCGTGCACGGCCAGTTCAATGTCGTACATGAGGCCGAACGCCGCACCGGCCGCCGCCTGATCGACCACATCGAGGTGGCGGCTTCCGCCGGTGATCGGAGGCGGGTCCGCCGGCACGGGTTCAGCCGAGAACCGCCCGCCGCGGACGTACCAGGCCACCTCCCGCGGCAAGATCACCGTCTCTGAGTCCAGAGGCCGCAACAACCGGTGTGCCAGCAACTGCTCGATCGGGGTTGTCACCATGGACGGATCAACTATCCGGTCGGCACGGCGCAGCGCTCCAGACGGTGACCAGCTCAGCTTGTCCAGTACCGGCCGCACGGACTGATCACAGCCGGCCAACGCGGCCTCGATCTCGCCGACGCTGAGCGGTTGTGCAGACGGTGGCGCCAGCCCTCCAGGGTACGGCTCGTACGCCGTGCGAACTCCTCGTACCAGATGCAGTTGATCATCGGAGCCCCAGAGCAGCGCGAGGGAACGCAGCTGCTCCACAGCCTCACGTACTCGGTGGCGAGCGTGGCCGATCAGCTCGGCCAGCTCGCCGGTGGTGCAGGGGTCAGGCAGCGCCGCTAGGCCTTCGGTGACCAGGCGCTGGAAGGCATTGAGGTGCTCCAGGACGCGAGCCAAAGATGTCGTGGTGGTGGCGCGGCTCGACAGCTCGGTCAGGTCGTGGGGGACGGGCTCCCCAAGATCGTCGCGGTGTTCCAGCAGCACAATCGAGCTGATCGAGATCGAAGCCACGCAACGCTTCGGTCAGTGTGCGCGGCTCCGAATTCCTCGTCAGCCCCATGGTGACGGAGGAGGGGGCTGCCCGGCCGCTCGGCGTTGGAGCTCGGCGCGGACGATCAGCGCAACGGCGATCAGCACCAGCCAGCAGATGATCAGCGACCAGCACGCCGACGAACGACCACCAGTCGCCGAATGACGCCGGGAAGTTCAGGATGCCCACAACGGCGAGGAAGCCGACAACGAAGAACGCCGTCGTGAAGGCGCGACGCACGTGCTCTTTGCCAACCGCCATCCGGCTGGAGAGCGCGAACGCGATGCCGAGCATGATGGGTGAGAGTAGGTAGACAAAGCCACCGATCGCGAGCGAGATGTACACGCCTGGGGTGATGGCGTCCAGGACGTGCTTGGCCGTCACTGGAGTGCTCGGGACAGGCTGAGGCGATGCCGGGGTCGTGAACCACGCCGGCGTGCCGGGCGCCGGAAACCCGCTGGTGGTGGATACGGGGCCGGCTGCCGGAGCCAGCGGCTGGTTGGGTGGTGGCTCGGGTGACATATGCGGGTCCGACGGCGCCAGAATCCCATGAGTCGGCCATCGGAGCCGACGGTCGTGCCCAGTGCGCTGCTCCCCACGCCGAATCTGCCGAGGTCAGCGCCGTGGTCACGACGTCGAACGGCTCGGCGGGGTCACGTGGAGCCTCGATCGGCGGTACCAGGCTCTCCAGTGGTGCCACCGACTCCCTCGGGTCGGCGAAGGCAGGCCGTTCATTCGGTACGGCGGCGGCAAGTTGCTCGACGGGAGGTGCGGAGGACAGCGGTGAGATCGTCGGCTCGGTGAACGCATCCGGGCGCACCAGCGGCGCATACTCCGGCCCGTCCTCCCACGTCGCCATGGTGACCATCGTAGTTTGCGGGTCCGCCGGAGCAGATACGCTTGGCGCCGGTTGGCATTGGACAAGCGAGGACTGTGACGTGCCTGTAGGCAGGGTGAGGTTTTACGACGCCGAGAAGGGTTTCGGCTTTCTGACCAAGGATGACGGGGGCGATGTATACGTTCGCGCCTCGGCACTCCCGGCCGGTGTGAGCACCCTGAAGCCCGGCCAGAAGGTCGAGTTCGGCGTGGTCGAGGGACGCCGCGGAGAACAGGCGTTGTCGCTGCGGCTGATTGACCCCCCGCCTTCGCTGGCCAAGGCGCACCGCAAGCCGCCAGAACAGATGACGGTGATCGTCGAGGACTTGATCAAGATGCTGGACGGCGTCGGCAACACCTACCGGCGCGGCAAGCATCCGGACTCCCGCACAGGAACCAAGGTGGCCTCCGTGCTGCGCGCGGTCGCCGACGAACTCGAGCTGTAGTCCCATGCCGTCAAGTCCCCGCGTTGCCAAGATCGACGCGTTGTGTGAGGCGGCCGTCGAGTTCGCCCGCGAGGTGGCGTTGGAGGCAGCCGGCGTGATGGGCGTCGGTGATCATCTCGGCTGCCGCGCCGAGGGCGAGCGGGTCGCCAGCCATCTTTTTGCGTGCCCGCACCCCGGATACCGCGGTTGGCAGTGGTCTGTGACCGTTGCGCGAGCGTCGCGGGCTAAGACGGTCACCGTCAACGAGGTCGTCTTGCTGCCGGGTCAGGGCGCGTTGGTGGCCTCATCCTGGCTGCCGTGGACCGAGCGGATCGAGCCGGGTGACGTCACGCCCGGTGTGATGATGCCGTCGCCCGAGGAGGACCCGCGTCTCGAGCCTGGTTACGCCGGTGGCGATCTGGCCGGTGACGCCGATCCAGCTGAGCACGAGCCTTGTCCGTTCGGTCGTTGCCGAGCTGGGTCTCGGTCGTGAGCGCTTGCTCTCACTCGTCGGTCGGCAGGAGGCCATCGAGCGCTGGCTTGCCGGTCCGGGTGGCCCGGACAACGAGATGACCCGGTTGGCACCCGACGTTTGCGAAACTTGTGGCTTTTTCGTCCGCCTGCAAGCCGGCATGGGCGTGCTCTTCGGCGTGTGCACCAATGCCTATTCGCCGTCCGACGGCTCGGTCGTGAGCATCGACCACGGATGCGGTGCTCACTCGAGTGTGGCGGCGATGAAGCGCGCGGAGTTGCCTGGTCCGGCGTGGGAAACCATCGAATGGGATGAGACCACCTCGCTTTTCGACTGACCGCGGGACTCCTCCAGCAGGCGAGCGCGGTTGGGTCTCGGTCAGCGTCGCTTGCTCCCCAAACATCGCTGGCATGTGACCGGTCGCGGGCGTACCTGCGCCCCTCTCGAGATGCCCGGTGCCCAGATTCATGGGCTCGTGTTCAGGGGTTCTGTAGCCGAAAAGGCATCGGACGAGGGCTCGACACCCAGCAATTAACCACCTTGTGACAAGTGATGGTCTCTGGGGAGTTGCTTTCAGGCTCTCTGATTGAGTTTTCATAACGGGGGGGAGAGGTGAGCCAGTAGCCACGGGGGGCTACGTGTATTGGGGGCCGGGGACCCCCGAGAAAGTGGACAGCCGTCATGGCGTTCCTTGATGTCCTAGCCCCCGCCGTAGCAGGCCGCAGTCCGCTCACACAGATAGTCCGGCTTGCGGACCGGCTCGGAACCCCCAAGGCGACGACCGTCCGGTGGATGTTGCGTCTCATCACCTTTCTGTTGATGTTTTCGGCGACGTTCATCGGTGTGCAGCTGGCCATGAGCGCGCCAAGCGTGTCGCCCGTGGCGGTGACGCAATCCCACCGACGCCGACTCCACCACGTGACAGCGATCGCCCAGGGCCGCGCCAGGATTCGGCTGTCGGCGAGCTGGATTCTCGGCCTCGTTGCTGCTGGGCCTCGTGGCTGCGGTCGTCCTCGGCGCGCTGCTCCCGCATCCACCCGAGGTCATCGACACCGCACTGGTAGCCCATGTCACGGGAATGGCGGCCGGCTATGGCGCGGCCGTGATGTTGTTGATCATGTCGCGCGCGCCCGTTCTGGAGCGCGTGGTGGGTGCGGACAAGTTGGCGCGCTGGCATGGCTTCGCTGGGCCGCTCGTCATCGGTCTGGCCGTGGCACATGCGGTCACGGCCGTGGTGGCCTGGGCGAAGGTCCGTGGCGAGGGCCTGTGGTCGGCGTGGTTGGAGGTGTCGGCCTGGCCCGGGCTCGTGACGGCGACTCTCGGTACCGGCCTGCTTGTGGTGCTCGGGATCGCGTCGATGCGGTGGATTCGGCGGCGGCTGTCGTACGAGCTGTGGCACGTGTTCCACCTGCTCGGCTATCTCGCCGTGGGTCTGGGCTTCACCCACCAGCTGGCCGGACCGGCGCTGGCCGGTCAGCGGTGGTTGCAGATCGCCTGGAGCCTGCTCTACACGTATACCTTCGCGGTGGTCCTCCGCTATCGCGTGGTCCAGCCGCTGCACCAGCTGTGGCGGCATCGGCTGCACGTCGAACAAGTCGTTCGGGAGTCAGACGATGTGGTCAGCGTGCTGATGCGCGGCAACCATCTCGATGAGCTGCGCGCTGAACCCGGGCAGTTCTTCCGCTGGCGCTTCCTGACCCTCGCTCACTGGCGATCGGCGTTTCCATTCTCGCTGTCTGCGCCGCCGAGCGGTCACCGGCTCCGGATCACGATCAAGGCACTCGGCGCAGGCTCGCGATCCATGCAGGACCTGAGGCCGGGCGACCTGGTCCTGGCTGAGGGCCCGTACGGCGCATTGACGGGGCGGCGGCGCCGTCGTGCCAAGGTGTTGCTGATCGCGGGCGGCGTCGGTATCACTCCGATGCGAACGCTTTTCGAGACGCTTGACCTGCCGGGGGAGGATGTCACGCTGATCTACCGTGCACCGCGGGAGGCCGACCTGGTGTTGAAGCATGAGCTGGACGAGGTTGCAAAGCGCAAACGCAGCCGAGTGATCTATTTGACCGGTCCGTCGTCCGACCCGGCGAACCAGCTGACCGCTCATTCCCTGCACAGCTTGGTCGGCACCCTTCGCGACCACGACATCTTCCTCTGCGCGTCAGCCAAACTGGCCGCGACCGTGCGAGAGAGCCTGCTCCGCAGCGGCTTTCCCCGGCGGCAGCTGCACGAGGAGCGTTTCGCCTTCGGGCCCTGATCAGTCCCGCGCAACGAGACACTGCTGTAACCGGCTAGCCCTACGATGCGTGGTCATGGTGACCAAATCCCCCAAGGCGGCTCCGATCGAACGCGACACCAATTCGGTGGGCGCCTTGGATTCGTACTTCCGGATCACCGAGCGCGGCTCGACAGTAGGCCGGGAGATACGTGGGGGTCTGGTGACCTTCTTCACGATGGCCTACATCATCGCGCTGAACCCGTTGATCATCGGTACGGCACCTGATGGTTCGGGGAATCTGCTCGGGGGCCTGCCCTACAAGGACGCCTCCGGCGCCGTGATCGGCGCGAACGTCAGCACCGCCCTCACTTTGGTGGCCGCGGCCACGGCCTTTGTCGCGGGGGTGATGACGATTCTCATGGGCGTGATCGGGCGTTTTCCGATCGGCATCGCGACCGGTCTCGGGCTCAACGCCTTGCTCGCGTTCGCCGTCGCCCCGCGGATGACGTGGCCGCAGGCAATGGGCCTCATTGTCCTCGAGGGCCTGATCATCGCCATCCTCGTGCTGACGGGTTTCAGAACGGCGGTGTTCCGGGCCGTGCCGCGATCGCTGCGCGTCGGTATCTCGGTCGGCATCGGCTTGTTCATCACGTTCGTCGGACTGTTCGACGGCGGCATCGTCCGCAAGCCGGCCGGGGCGCCGCCGGTCGAGCTGGGCATCAACGGCTCGCTGATCGGCTGGCCGATGCTGGTCTTCGTGTTCGGGCTGTTCATGATCGCCATCTTGTACGCCAAGCGGGTCAAGGGCGCCATTCTGATCTCCATCGTGGCGGCCACCGTGGTCGCGGTGATTTTCGAACTGATCGCGAACGTCGGGGCCAAGTCGGCCGAGAATCCGTCGGGCTGGGTGCTGAACGTGCCCAAGTTCACCGAGATCTTTGCGCTCCCCGACCTGAAACTCATCGGCGACGTGGATGTCTTCGGCGCCTTCGGGTCCGAAGCCACGGGGGGCTTCCGGGCAAGTGTCTTCCTGCCGCTGCTGCTGTTGATCTTCTCGCTGCTGCTGGCCGACTTCTTCGACACCATGGGCACCGTCGTTGCGGTCGGTGCAGAGGGAAACCTGCTCGACGAGCGCGGGCATCCGCCGAATCTTGGACCGATCTTGATGGTGGACTCAGTGGCGGCGGCGGCCGGCGGCGTCGGATCCGTGTCGTCGAACACCGCATACATCGAGTCTGCTGCAGGGGTGGCTGAGGGCGCACGTACCGGGCTCGCGTCGGTTGTCACCGGCGTCGGCTTCCTGCTGGCCATGTTCTTCGCGCCCTTGATCAACATCGTGCCCTCCGAGGCTGCCACGCCGGCGCTGGTCTTTGTCGGCTTTTTGATGATGAGTCAGGTCACCAGGGTCAATTGGGGCGACATCGAGGAGGGCCTACCAGCCTTCCTCACCATGGCCTTGATGCCCTTCACCTTCTCGATCACGATCGGTATCGGTGCCGGCTTCATCTTCCATGTGGTGCTGAAGATGGTCCGTGGTAAAGCTCGCCAGGTGCACCCGTTGCTCTACGTTGTGGCCGGCGCATTCGTCTTGTACTTCATTCAGGGCGTCATCACCAAGCTCGTCAGCTAGCGCGCCGCCCAGCCACTCGACACAACTCCACCACCCACCTGCCTGCCAGAGCACCCACCTGCCGGCCACAACACGCGCGGCACCCATCAGTTCGTCGCGCCCGGCACTTTCCTAGAGGGTGCCTCGAGCAGGCTGGAGCGTGCCTCGAGCAGGCTGGAGGGTGCCTGGAGGCTCTGGAAGGCACCTCGAGTGCGCACTGGCAGAAGAGGTAACTCCTTAGCCTTGCTTATTAGCATTGCTAAACATAAGCTCGGTAAGTGGCCGCACGTGACATGAGTCGCATCAGCCCGGACCTGGCAGGCAGAGATCTGCGGACCATCGCCGGGCTGGCCAGCGCACTCCGACCATCGGTGCTTCGACTGGCCCGTCGGCTCCGTCAGCTGCGCGACGAGTCGCTTGACCTCAACTCGAATCAGCTTTCGGCGATGTCGGTACTGCTGAACTCGGGCGACCAGCTGATGGGGGAGCTCGCCGCGGCGGAGAAGGTTCAGCCGCCCTCCATGACGAGGATCGTCAACGGCCTCGAGCAGCGCGGGTTCGTCGTCCGACGGCCCGATTCGGAGGATCGGCGGCAGTGTGTTGTCGGACTGACCCCCTCCGGGCGCGACGTATTACTGGCGAATCGACGGCGCCGGGACGCGTGGCTGGCTGCGCGGATAGCAGAACTGAGCCCGGCAGAACGTGACGTGCTCCGCCAGGCCGTCGAAATTCTGGACAAGGTGAATGCGGGATGAGTGTGGATACAAGAACGGGAAGCTCGTCGAACCGGGGCCCTTCGGCCCGCTTGGGGAGCGACCCCTCAGGCGCCCCCGGGAATGGCGCCTCGACAGGCATGGGGAGCGACCTCTCACAAGGCCCCCAGGAGGGCCCCTCGGCGAGCTCGGGCAGCGGCCCGGCGACGAATGCACCGCGTGGACGCCGTGGTGGAATGTTCACCGCGCTGGCCAACCACAACTACCGGATCTACCTGACCGGGTCCTTCGTATCCAACATCGGAACCTGGATGCAGCGGGTCGCCCAGGACTGGTTGGTGCTCGAACTTTCCGGAGGTTCCGGGGTGGCGCTCGGTGTCACTACCGGCCTGCAGTTCCTGCCGATGCTGCTGCTCTCACCGTACGGCGGCCTGATCGCGGACCGGTTCGACAAGCGACAAGTGCTGAAGGTCACCCAGCTCTGGCTGGCGCTATGCGCGGCGACTCTCGGCATCCTGGCAATCACCGGTATCGCGGAGACCTGGCATGTCTACCTGCTTGCGCTGCTGTTCGGAGTCGGCACCGCCTTCGACAACCCTGCACGGCAAGCCTTCGTGCCGGAGGTGGTCGGCGCGGAGCATCTGCCGAACGCGATCGGCCTCAATTCCGCCGCGTTCCACGCGGCTCGCATTGTCGGGCCGGCACTGGCCGGACTGGTGATCGCGGCCGTCGGCAGTGGGTGGGCGATCCTCGGCAACGGTGTGACATACGCCGCCTTCATTGCCGGCCTCATCTTGATCGACGCACGACGGCTGAAGACACCGCCGCGTGTCGAACGAGCCAAACGGCAGATCCGCGACTCGCTCAGCTACGTCCGGCGCCGTTCGGACCTGGTGCTGGTGCTCTCCATCGTGTTCTTCGTCGGCACGTTCGGCATGAACTTCCAGATGACGTCAGCCTTGATGGCTCAGCAGGAGTTCCATCGCGGCGCCGAGCAGTACGGCATCCTGGGCACATTCATGGCGGTCGGCTCGCTCGGGGGAGCCCTGCTCGCCGCGCGACGTCGCCAAACTCCCAGCACGGCATTCCTGGTGATCATGGCAGCCATCTTCGGCGCGGTCGAGGTCGTCGCCGGGCTGATGCCGACGTACTGGACCTATGCCGCCGTGCTGCCGGTGCTCGGCCTGGCGGCGCTGCTGACGCTCACCGCGGCGAACGCTTCGGTCCAGCTAGGGGTCGACTCGGCTCTGCGGGGGCGGGTGATGGCCCTCTACATGATGCTGCTGCTTGGGGGGACCCCCATCGGCGCGCCCCTGCTGGGCTGGATCGGCGAGGTCTTTGGTGCCCGCTGGACGCTCATCGGCGGTGGAGCGTTGACCATCGTGGGTGTGATTCTGTCCGTTCTGCTGGTGGGGCGTCGCTCGCGGAAGGCATAGTCGGGCATCCCATCTTCCGCGGTCGGACGGGGTGAAGACTGGTCGTGTGACGCGCGTCTATCTGAGTTATCGGCGCGAAGACGGCGAGCACATCGCCCAACAGATCGCCGAGCGGCTTGGCGAGCATTTCGACGATCGTCGGCGATACTTCTGCCGTCCAGCCGGAGAGTGCGGTTCTTGAAGCAGACGTCGTCGTCGCCGTCATCGGTGCTCGCTGGACCGACAGCTTGAGGCGGCGCCGATCGGACGGCAGCCCCGACGCTGTCAGCGCGGAGTTGGCGGCCGCGCTCCGCCGGGGACTGCTGGTCATTCCCGTCCTTATCGGCGGTGCTGGAATGCCGAGTCGCTCCGAGCTGCCGGAGACGCTTGCCGAGCTGGCCGGCAAGCGAGCGGTGATTGTCGGCACGGATTCGGTCACCTTCGATTCGTTCCAGCTCATTTCCGAGATCGAACGCCGTGCTCCGAAGGTTCATCGGGAGTCGTCGTCCCCCGAGAACAAGGACGCTCTGCGCCAGCGGCGAATCACCGAGCTGCAGGACGGCATCCGGGCTGCGGCCGAAGCAGGCGACTGGCAGACCGTGCTCAATCTCGGCTCCGAGCTCAGCTCCCTGCGACCGCCCGACGACGATCCCGAGGGTATGGTGACGATGGCGCGGCAGCGCCTCGCCGAGGCGCGCCGCCGCCGGCTGAACTCCGACCCTGACCTGGCAATCGAGGCCCCGGACCCTCGGCCATTGCAGGACGCAAACGATGAGGTAGGACCAATGCCCTCATCGTCGGCGACGCCCCTTGAAGAGCCGCCTCCGAAACGGGTGACGTCCTCAGTCATGCCGTTCATGGTCTTGGTCTTGGTGCTCCTCGTGGTGGTGCTCGTGCTCGTCACGATCTAAGGCCAGCCTGCCCCTCGTAGGCTCACGGCATGACCACTCCGATCGTGACGGTCCGCGGTGAGGCCCAGCTCGAGGTGCCACCGGACCTGGCCACCCTCGCCTTCACCGTTCACAGCACAGGCGACTCCGTGGAAACGCCGCGCGCCGAACTGGCCAGGGCCTCCGCGCAGATTCGCGACTTGCTGGCAGAACATTCGACGGCAATCGAGCACTCGAGCACGAGCGGGTTGCACGTCGCCCCGATCTTCTCCCGACGCGGCGGAACCAAGATCACTGGCTATCGAGGCAGCTTCTCGACGCAGATCATCGTGCACGACTTCGACATGCTCTCTGAGCTGATCTACGCCCTGACTCCGCTGCCCAACAGCCAGATCGATGGTCCCTGGTGGTCACTGCGACGAGACAACGCCGCCTTTCGCAACGTCCGCCTGGACGCGATCACCGACGCCCGCCGTCGCGCTGAGGACTACGCCGCCGCGTTCGGCGCATCGGTGGCCGATCTGGTGGAGGTCTCGGACCTGGAAACGGGCTTCCCGGTTGCAAGGGAGATGCGCACGTTTGCCATGGCCAAGGGGGTGGCCGACGAGGCGGCCTTCGAGTTGGAGCCGGCGACCCAAACCGTGTCCGGCCAGGTGACCGTAAGGTTCGCCCTCTCCACACCAGATCTCCAGCCTGTATCGGAGCGGTAACAAACGGTCGATAGCCTCAACGCATGTTCGCCAAGGTCCTGGTCGCCAACCGAGGTGAGATTGCGGTCCGCGCCTTTCGCGCCGCGTACGAGCTTGGCGTGCAGACGGTCGCCGTGTTCGCGTACGAGGATCGCAACGCGGTGCACCGGATCAAGGCCGACGAGGCGTACGAGATCGGAGAGCGCGGGCATCCCGTCCGGGCCTACCTCGACGTCGAGGCGATGGTCCAGGCGGCGCAACAAGCGGGCGCTGATGCGATCTATCCCGGTTACGGCTTCCTGAGCGAGAATCCTGATCTGGCCCGGGCCTGTACCGAAGCAGGGATCACCTTCATCGGGCCGCCTGCAGAGGTGCTGGAGCTGGCCGGCAACAAGGTCCGAGCGCTCGAGGCCGCCAAGGCCGCGGGACTGCCCACGCTTAGGTCCACCCGGCCGTCGGCAGACCTCGACGAGTTAGTGGCCGGCGCCCAGGACATCGGCTTTCCGGTCTTCGTCAAGGCGGTAGCCGGCGGTGGCGGCCGGGGAATGCGCCGGGTCGATCAACCGGAGGCCCTGCGCGAGGCGGTCAGCGCGGCTATGCGCGAGGCCGAAGGCGCGTTCGGCGATCCGACCGCGTTCATCGAGCAGGCGGTCGGCCGCCCTCGCCACATCGAGGTCCAGATCCTGGCCGACGAGCACGGCAACACCATGCATCTCTTCGAGCGTGACTGCTCGGTGCAGCGACGACACCAGAAGGTGGTCGAGATCGCGCCCGCGCCGAACATCTCCGACGAGCTGCGGCAGGCGCTATGTAGCGACGCCGTCCGTTTCGCGGAGTCGATCAACTACTCCTGCGCGGGCACCGTGGAGTTTCTGGTGGAGACGGAGGGACCTCGAGCCGGCCAGCACGTCTTCATCGAAATGAATCCTCGGATTCAGGTCGAGCACACCATCACCGAAGAGATCACCGACGTCGATCTGGTGCAGGCGCAAATGCGGATCGCGTCAGGGGAGACGCTCGAGGATCTTGGTTTGTCCCAGGAGGAGATCCGGATCAGCGGCGCTGCGCTGCAATGCCGGATCACCACCGAGGACCCGGCGAACGGGTTCCGCCCGGACACCGGGACGATCACCGCCTACCGGTCTGCCGGCGGAGCGGGAGTGCGGCTCGACGGTGGCACGGTGGACACCGGTGTGGAGATCAGCGCCCACTTCGACTCGATGCTGGTCAAGCTCATCTGCCGGGGCCGGACGTTCGAGGCGGCGGTCTCCCGGGCGCGTCGTGCCCTGGCCGAGTTCCGGATCCGGGGAGTCAGCACCAACATTCCTTTCCTCCAGGCGGTCCTGGAAGATCCATCCTTTATCGCCGGGGACGTGTCGACCTCCTTCATCGAGGAGCGGCCAGAACTGCTGACCACCCATGTCCCAGCCGACCGCGGCACCCGCCTGTTGCGCTGGTTGGCCGAGGTGACGGTCAACAAGCCGTACGGTGACCCACCGACCCGGCTGGATCCCAAGGTGAAGCGGCCCGTCGGTGTGGACCTGACCAAGCCGTCCCCACAGGGCTCCCGGCAACGGCTCCTCGATCTCGGTCCGGTGCAGTTCTCGGCCGACTTGCGAGCGCGGACGAACGTCGAGGTCACCGACACCACCTTCCGCGACGCCCACCAGTCGCTGTTGGCCACTCGGGTGCGGACCAAGGACCTGATTCGGATCGCGCCGTATGTCGGGCGGACCACGCCGGAGCTCTTCTCGGTCGAGTGCTGGGGAGGTGCGACGTACGACGTCGCCCTACGGTTCCTGTCGGAGGATCCCTGGGAGCGGCTGGCGGCGCTGCGTTACAACACGCCGGGTCTGTGCCTGCAGATGCTGCTGCGCGGGCGCAACACGGTCGGCTACACGCCCTATCCGACCAAGGTGACGACGTCTTTCGTGGCCGAGGCGGCCGAGGTCGGCATCGACATCTTCCGGATCTTTGACGCGCTCAACGACGTCGAGCAGATGCGGCCGGCCATCGAGGCAGTGCTGGAGACCAATTCCACGATCGCCGAGGTTGCCCTCTGCTACACCGGCGATCTCAACTCGCCGAAGGAGGACATCTACACCCTTGACTACTACCTGCGTCTGGCCGAGCGCATCGTCTTGACCGGAGCGCACATTCTGGCGATCAAGGATATGGCGGGTTTGCTGCGGCCGCCCGCCGCGCGACGGCTGGTGTCGGCCTTGCGCGATGCGTTCGACCTGCCCGTGCACCTGCATACGCATGACACCGCCGGCGGGCAGCTGGCGACACTGCTCGCGGCGGTCGATGCGGGTGTGGATGCGGTGGACGTGGCGAGCGCCCCGATGGCCGGGACCACGTCGCAGGTGCCGGCCTCAGCACTCGTGGCCGCCTTGGAGAACACCGAACGGTCGACCAATCTTGATCTTCGTGCGGTGATGGATCTCGAGCCGTACTGGGAGGCGATGCGCAACGTCTACAAGCCGTTCGAGTCGGGCCTGCCCAGCCCGACCGGGCGTGTTTACGATCATGAAATTCCGGGCGGGCAGCTGTCCAACTTGCGGCAGCAGGCGATCGCGCTGGGCCTGGGGGAGAAGTTCGAGCAGATCGAGGCGATGTACGCCGCGGCCAGCACCATCCTGGGTCGACCCCCCAAGGTGACGCCATCATCGAAGGTGGTCGGTGACCTCGCCCTGCACCTGGTGGCGGTCGGCGCCGATCCGGACGACTTCGCCGAGAACCCTCAGAACTACGACATTCCCGACTCCGTCATCGGCTTCCTCGGGGGCGAGCTGGGCGACCCGCCTGGGGGTTGGCCTGAGCCGTTCCGCACCAAGGCGCTCCAGGGCCGGACCGTGCCGAGTCGCGACGTCGATCTTTCCGACGAAGACGCGGCCGCTCTGGACGACAAGGGCCGTGTTCGCCAGGAAACCCTGAACCGGCTGCTCTTCCCGGGGCCGACCAAGGAGTTCCAGGCGGCGCGCGACGCGTACGGAGACGTGGGCCGGCTCGACACCCTGGACTACCTGTACGGGCTGCGGCCAGGGGATGAGCACGTGGCCAAGATCGGCCGCGGCGTCAGTTTGATCTTGGGTCTGGAAGCAATTGGCGGCGCTGACGAGCGCGGCATGCGCACCGTGATGTGCACCATAAACGGCCAGCTGAGACCGATTCGGGTCCGGGACAAGTCGATCAAGGTCGACATCAAGGCGGCCGAGAGGGCAGATCCGTCCAAGACCGGTCACGTGGCCGCCCCCTTCGCCGGCGTGGTGACCGTCACGGTGGCCGAGGGTGAGGAGGTGAAGGACGGCGCCACGGTGGCCACCATCGAAGCCATGAAGATGGAAGCCGCCATCACCGCGCCAATATCTGGCAAGGTCGAGCGGCTCGCCATCGGCGAAGTGACTCAAGTCGAGGGCGGCGACCTCGTTCTGGTGATCAGCCCCTCCTAGCCGTTCCAGCGCTTGTTACGGCGAGGAACGGCTATTTCCGCAGGGCTTTCGCCGACTCCCGGTTGTTCGCTTTCTGCAACGCCTTGACCAGCTCGTCCTTGCTCATTTTCGAACGCCCTGGAATGTCGAGCTTGGTTGCCTGCTCGTAGAGGTGCTTCTTGGAGGCATTGGCGTCCACTCCGCCGGCCGTGGGCCGATTTGTGGTGCGGCCGCCTTCCGCTTGCGCGTCGGACGGTCCCTTCTTCTCCTTCTGCTCCCAGTGGTCACCCACCTTCTCGTGGGTGTGCTTCAATGCGCTGAATCCCACCTGGTTCGCCGCTCGTTCGTCCCCCTGGTAGCTCTTCAGTGCCGAGTCGTGGGCTTTGGCGAAGGTGTCCTGCGCCTTTTCACCAGAGCGCTGCAAGGTGCTCGGCAGCTCGCTTTTCTTAGCCTTCCCTGACTTCGTGGTCTTGGGCATCGCGCCTCCTCTGCAACGATGATCGGTCCGTGACCAGCTTGGCGCTGAGTCGATCGACGCTGTGGTCAGCTGCACGGGTGCGCACGCATACCGCGTTCGGACGAAATGGCTCTCGACGCGCTCTTTTTACGGGCCCCTGAGGGCGCGCCAACGTGCTGGACGCTGGGACTCTCGCCCGAAACGGCTCAGGGGCCCGGCTTCACGGCGAACCCAACAAGGCGACCGATGGCGTCAGCTGAGGACTAGGACTTCATATGGCGCTCGTCGTCGCCTTTCATGGCGTCGCCCTTCATGGCGCTGCTGGCGTCCCGGAGGGCGTCGGCAACGTTGTCGCCGGTCTGCTTCACGTTGGCCTCAGCCTCCTCGGCGCGGCCTTCGGCTTCCAGATCGGGGTTGTCCGTCGCATCGCCAGCGCCGGCCTTGGCCTTGCCGGCGAGTTCTTCTGCCTTGTGTGAGATCTTGTCTCCCAAACCCATGACGTCCCCTTCGGCTCAGGTCGGGCGGCGTTCGCCCGCTGTCCAATCACGGTAACACCGCCCCGATAACACCAACCGGCCCACCTCTGGCCGGAACCTGATGTCCTCGTCGCGATACGTTGAGCCAGGTCCAATCGAACGGAGGCTGCCTTGACCAACTCACCAATTCTTGTCGGCCGCGGTCCGACCCGAGTCATGGCGTTGTCGGGCTGGTTCGTCGATGCGGCAGGCTGGGGCTGCTTTCCGGACTTGATCAACACCGAGCAGCAGTCGTGGGCGTTCGTGAACTATCGCGGCTACGGCGACCGCAAGGATCTCGACGGTCCGTACACCAACGCACAGATTGCGGCGGACGTGCTGGAAGTCGCCGACCGCTTGGACTGGGACGACTTTGCGCTGGTCGGCCACTCGCTGGGTGGGAAGGCGATCCAGCGGGTCTACGCTGACGCGCCCCAACGCGTCACGGCTCTGATCGGCATCTCTCCCATCCACGCTTCCGCCTTTCCCTTCGACGACGAGGGATGGAAGCTCTTCGAGGACGCTGCTGACTCCGAGGAGAACCGCTACACGATCATCGACTACACCACCGGGAACCGGAACAGCGCCACCTGGATCAACAAGATGGTCGCCTATTCACTGTCCTGCTCGACCCCGGAGGCGTTCGGCGCTTACCTGACCGCCTGGGGAAAAGAGGATTTCTTGGCTGATTTGCCGGACGATGATCATCCGCCGGTGCACGCGATCGTCGGCAACCACGACCCGGCGGTGGGTGAGGAGTACGTACGGTCCTCATGGATGCGGACCTTCAGCGACTCCAGCCTCGACGTGATCGCTGACGCCGGCCATTACTCCATGTGGGAGGCGCCGGTCGCTTTGCTCACCAGCATCGAAAAGGCGCTTGCTCGCTGACCGGTGCGTTGGGTAGTCGCTCAGTTCGCCCAGAAGCCGACAAGATCAGGGACGGGCCGGCCGAGCGTACCGGACACCTTCGACCAGTGGACGAAGCCGTCAAGCCAGGTGGCCAGCGATGCGAGCGTCTCCCGGTGCTCCTCGACCTCGATCTGCGGCAGGGCAGATCGATAGGCGCCAGCCATGGCCAGGGCTCGGTCGTTCCGCTGCCAACCGACCGTCAACCCGGACACCGGGATCAAATTGATGCTCGTCGTACAGCCCAGGAGGTGCCGCAACCCGAATGACGCCGAGACCCCGCCCCGAGAGAGTGCGAAGTCAAGATCATCGAGTTCGGCGGCGCTCAGGCTCATCCGGGTCGAGCCCCATGCCATCGCCTGTGTCAGAGTCTCGAGCACCCGCCAGGTGGCGCCGATGCGCTCCGGTGGCACGTATGCACCGGCCAGCAGGATCTCGACGTCCCTCGGCTCCGGCTGAGTTGCGGGAATCACCGGGGCGGCCGGAACCCGCCGGAAGATCGGCCCGAGTTTGGACAGCAGTCCCGCAGGCTCTGGTTCCTTCGTGGGGGCAAGCGCCCGGCGCGCCAACTCCCGCAACTCCGGGACCCGCTCCGGCGCTGCGCCGACGATGCCATGCAGCTCCTGGATGCCGATCGCGTACAGCCGAAGCTCCCCCACGCTGCTTACGGTAATGGAGTTGACTGGGCCACGCGGGCAGGCAGGGAGCATCGCCCAGCTGTGAAGGGCGGGTTCCTATCCTGAGATCGTGAACCCCCGAGCGCGTCGACTGATCGTCTCCGGTGTGCTCGGCGCGCTGCTATTGATCGTCGTGATCACAGCTTTGTGGCAGGCCTGGCAGTGATCTCGCCCACGCCCTAGCGGATGGTCATCGCGAGCTGACCCATCGCGTACGCTCCCGAGGAGCGGCTGACGGCGGAGAGGGGGCCTCGGGAAACAATGCCACGGGTTCGACGTGCGCTGTCCGGGGCACTCGCGATCGCCGCTGCACTCCTTATGGCCGGCCTCCTGCCCTCCGCGGCCTTCGCGCAGAGCGTCGCGTTCACGATCAAGGACGGTCGCATCTTGTCGTCGTCCGGTCTGGCTCGTGACGTGAACGCCGGGCTGTACTGGACCGCCAACGAATCCGGTGCTCGTGGCGTGGTCTACGGACTGACGACAAGTGGAGCGGTTCGTGGCACCTTGAACTACCGCACCGAGCCGGTCGATGTCGAGGGTCTGGCCGTCGTGAACGACACGCTCTATGTCGGTGACATCGGTGACCGGACTCGGAGCCGCAGTTTCGTCACGGTCTACCGCTTCGACAGCCCTCGGGCCACGGGTCTCACCGTCACCTACCGCTCCTACGACTTCGCATTTGGCGATGGACCCAAGAATGCCGAGACGCTGCTGGTGACCGATTCGGGCAGGATTCTCGTGGTAACCGCAGGCAAGAATGCGGCGATCTACGCCGGCCCGCCGCAGCCGTCACGGCAAGTTATCAATCGACTCACGAAGGTGGCAGACGCACCGGCCGACATCACCGATGGTGCGTTCTTGCCGGGCGGCAAAAAGATCGCCCTGCGCAGCAACACGACCGTGTACGTCCTGGATGCCGGCAGTTACGAGACCGTGGCGAGCGCCGAGCTGTCGACGCAACCCAAGGGCAAGTCCCTGGCGGTCAGCCTCGATGGACAATCACTGCTGCTGGGGACACAGGGCCGGAACGCGAAGGTCTACTCCGTTCCCGTCCCGACCAAAATGACTCCCTCGGCAAGCCCGTCAAGCCCGTCCACCGACGGCCAGAGTGCGGAAGCCGCCGCTGGGATGGGCAGGCGCGGAACTCTCGTCGCGCTCGGCCTGGCAGCCGTCGTGGCGGTCGTGGCCGGCGTCGTGGCCGCAGTCATCCACGACCGCTGACTGCTCAGCCGGCGTCCAGGTGTTCGATCACCCAGTCAATGCACCGGCACAGCTGGGTGACGTCGTCCGGCTCGACGTTGGGGAACATCCCAATTCGCAGCTGGTTGCGGCCGAGTTTGCGGTACGGCTCGGTGTCGACGATCCCGTTGGCGCGCAGGATCTTTGCAATGACTGTGGCGTCCACGCCCTGGAAGTCGATCGTTGCCACCACGGGTGAGCGGAAGGTCGGATCCGAAACGAACGGTGTCGCGTACGGATTCGCTTCCGCCCAGGGATAGATCCGGCTCGCCGAGTCATCGGTGCGTGACACGGCGAACTTGAGGCCGCCCTGATCGTTGAGCCACTGCAGCTGATTGTCCAGCATGAACAGCGTGGCGATCGCCGGCGTGTTCAGGGTCTGGTTCTTGAGCGAGTTGTCGATCGCCGTAGGCAAGCTCAGGATCTCCGGGATCCAACGCCCGGTGCCGGCGATCTTGTCGGCCCGCTCCAGAGCGGCCGGAGAAAGCAGCGCGAGCCACAGGCCGCCGTCGGAGCCCAGGCTCTTCTGCGGTGCGAAGTAGTAGGCGTCGGCCTGCGAGATGTCGACCGCGACGCCGCCGGCGGCCGATGTGCCGTCGATCAGCACGAGGGCATCGGCATCGGCGCCGGCGACTCGTTCGACCGGAGCCAGGGCACCGGTCGAGGTTTCGTTGTGAGCCCAGGCGTACACGTCGGCGTCGTCCACCGCGCCCGGCAGCGCCACCGAGCCGACTGGAGCCGTCACCACCTCCGGATCCTTCAGGTGCGGGGCGGCGGTGGCCGCCGCGGCGAACTTGGCGGAGAACTCCCCAAAGCTGGCGTGTGCGCTGCGCTGCTCGATCAAGGAAAACACTGCCAGGTCCCAGAACAAGGTCGAGCCGCCGTTGCCCAAGATCACTTCGTACCCATCCGGCAGGCTGAACAGTTCGGCCAACCCTTCGCGGACGGAGCCGACGAGGCTTTTCACGGGGCTCTGGCGATGTGACGTACCCAAGACGCGAGCACCTCGGTCCGCGAGGGCGGCCACTGAAGCAGGCCGGACCTTCGCAGGACCGCAGCCGAATCGGCCGTCGGAGGGCAGCAGGACCTTCGGGATGGTCAAGGCAGTCACGAGCGCCGATTCTTTCACGCGTCAGTGGCTAGACGCGGCACAATTCGGCGGCTGAAAGACTGCCAACGTGCTTGAGCCTGCTGAGGGTGATCGTGCCGGACGTGATCTGCCTGATCTGTACAGCGAACGTGTCGACTACCTCGGTGATCACCTGTTGGAGACCGCGATGCCGGCCGACCCGCTCGTGCTCTTCTCATCCTGGTTGTCCGATGCCTTCGCCGCCAGGGACCGTGGTGTGCTTCCGGAACCCACGGCCATGGTCGTGTCGACGACGGCTGGCGGCCGACCGAGCTCTCGCACAGTCCTGCTCAAGGAAGTGAATGTGGGCGGATTCGTCTTCTTCACCAATTACGGATCTCGCAAAGCGTCCGAGTTGGCCGGATCTGCCTACGTAGCGCTGCTCTTCGGCTGGTATGCGTTGCATCGGCAGGTTCGGGTGGAAGGCCGCGCCGAGCGGGTGACCCGTTCCGAATCGGAGGCGTACTTCGCGAGCCGACCCCGCGCTTCTCAGCTCGGCGCCTGGGCGTCGTCGCAGTCGAGCGAGGTGACCCTCGACGAGCTGAGCGCGTCGTACCGCCAAGCCGAGGAGCGTTTTGCCGGAGCGGAGGTGCCCTGCCCGGAGCGGTGGGGTGGCTACCGGGTTGGCCCGGAGAGCATCGAGTTCTGGCAGGGCCAGCCCAGCAGAATGCATGACCGGCTGGTGTATCGACGGGCAGGTGATGGCTGGCAGATCGTTCGGCTGGCGCCCTGAGTGTCGGGCGCCAGCCGAACAACGGATCTAGCCCTTCACGGCCTTGTCGTAAGCCTGCCGAACCTCAGCGGAGACTCGGCCGCGCTCGGACACGTTCAGGCCCTGCTGCTTGGCCCACTCCCGGACCGCTTTCACGTCGACGTTCCCGTCTGTTTCGCTACGACGCCGACCTTTGCGTCCGCCGGTCTTGCGGGCAGCCTGCATCCATGGATCAAGCGTGCCGAGCAGCTTTTTGGCATTCGCTTCGCTCAGATCGATTTCGTACCGCGTGCCGTCGAGACCAAAGTTGACAGTCACTTGTGCTTCTGAGCCATCGGTATCATCCGTAAGGACCAGGACCGTCCGACTCGCCACTGTAGTTCCCCTTCTTCTAGAGGTGGATTGCGCACGGCAACGTACCCTTGCGCAGTCATTTGAAACGCGATGTGTGTAAAAAACATTCGGAATAGCCGACCAACCCTGTCCTGTGTCGAAAAATGACTTAGCTGAGGTTGTTCAGGGTGGCCGTTATCCCGAGACCTGCCTCGGAGCTACAGAAGGCGATGGCTGGCAAGGACATTTACCCCAGAAGCGTCGATTCATATCTAACGCGTTGGTTAGATATGTCGACACTCTCGAAAAGCTGTAGCTGGTGCACGACCTGTCAGCGCAATCTCTCCAACCGGCACCGTGGGGACGCCCTCCGTTACCAGCGCGTCCAGTGCGAAGTACCGTCGAAGGGTGAAAGACGCCGAAATCTTCCTTTTGATTACCACCGTGGTGATGCCTCCGACGTTGGGTATTGCGGCCGCGATCTTGCGCAAACCATGGTGGTGGGCCGCGGCGCTCGGTGTCGTGATCGCGATGATCGCCGTGGTTGCTCCCACGCCTGAAGCTGGCGAATCACGTCTCACCTCTGGAGACCTACCGTTTCTGCTCATGGTCGCTTTGTGGGTGACCGGTCTCGTTTGGCTAGCCAACTACCTCGCAATCAGGTTCTGGGTAAGGAGGCGCCCGCCTGAAGCCGCAGCACGCCCCTGACGCACCGGGTGTCCGACAATCACGGTTCGGCGCGGTCGACTCAGAGGCGGATGCCGACGTACTTGGTTTCCAGATACTCCTCGATGCCCTCGGGACCGCCTTCCCGGCCCAGTCCGGACGCCTTGACGCCGCCGAAGGGCGCGGCGGGGTTGGAGACGATGCCCTGGTTGATGCCCACCATGCCCGTTTCCAACTGCTCGGCGACGGTGATGGCTCTCGTCAGACTCTCGGTGAAGGCGTAGGCAACCAGGCCGAACTCGGTGTCGTTGGCCAGCGCAATGCCTTCGTCATCGTTGCTGAAAGCAATGATCGGCGCCACCGGTCCGAAGATCTCCTCACGGTTGACACGGGCGCTCGGCGGGACGCCGCCCAGCACCGTCGGAGGGTAGAAGTATCCGGGACGCTCGATGGCGGTACCCCCAGTCAGCACCTCTGCCCCGGAATCCACTGCGTCAGCGACCAGCTCGGTCACCTTCTCTACGGCGGAGGTGTCGATCAGCGGGCCGACCTGGACGCCGTCCTCGATACCCCGACCGATGGTCATCGCGCCCATCCGCTCCGCCAGACGACTGCCGAACTCGCGGGCCAACGACTCATGCACCAGAAAGCGGTTGGCCGCCGTACAGGCCTCGCCGATGTTGCGCATCTTGGCGAGCATCGCGCCATCCAGGGCCTTGTCGAGATCTGCATCCGAGAACACGAGGAAGGGAGCATTGCCGCCCAGCTCCATCGACGTCTTGAGCACCTGCTGCGCCGATTGCTCGATGAGCCGGCGACCAATCTCGGTCGAACCGGTGAAGGTGAGCTTGCGAAGCCGCGGATCGGCAATGATCGGTGATGAGACTTCGCCGGAGTGGGAGGTCGTGATCACATTGAGCACGCCGTCCGGTAGGCCCGCCTCGATGAGAATGCCAGCCAGTGCCAGCGTGGTCAGCGGGGTTTGCCCGGCCGGCTTCATCACCACAGTGCAGCCGGCCGCCACTGCCGGGCCGAGCTTCCGCGTGCCCATGGCCAACGGGAAGTTCCACGGTGTGATCGCATAGACCGGTCCCACCGGCTGCTTCATGGTGAGCAGCCGGGTACCGCCGGACGGAGCGACCGCGTAGCGTCCGGCTACCCGCACCGCTTCCTCGGAGAACCAGCGGAAGAACTCGGCGCCGTAGGTGACCTCGGTGCGAGATTCACTCAACGGCTTGCCCATCTCCAGCGTCATCAGCAGGGCGATATCGTCGGCCCGTTCGGTGATCAAGGCGAACGCGCGGCGGAGAATTTCCCCGCGCTCGCGGGGATCGGTCGCTTCCCAGCCGTCCGCCGCCGCGACTGCGGCGTCCAGGGCGGCGATGCCCTGTTCGGGCGAGGCGTCGGCGATCGATGTGAGCACCTCACCCGTCGACGGATCCTCCACGTCGAGCGTGTCCTCACCGGCTACCCAGCTGCCGCCGATGAGAAGTTCGGTAGGCACCGCCTTCACGACCCGCGAAATGTCCTCCGATGTGACGCCCATGCTGGCCCTCCTGCCGATTTCGACCCTGCACTGTTCAGGTTAGGCGAGGTGATTCAGGCGAATACTGATCGCAAGGAACTGGTCGGGGAACTCGCGAAGCACTGCCAGCCGTGGCTCGGCTACGTTGAGGACAACGGGGCTGCTCTTGGCTCGAACCGGCGCCAGTCGTGGGTCGGCGAGCACCGCGGTGACCGCCGTACGGTCACCACCCAGAAACACCGCCGTCAGCTGATCGACCGCCGGCAGCAGGACGGTCGACGCGGCATCGGCCGCGGCAGCGTAAGCCTTCGCCGTCTGATTCTGCCGCCGGCGGGCGAACCGCTGCTGCGACCAGCCGCCGGCCTTGGTCTTGCCCTGCACGTACGCGGAGCCAACCTTGGACAAGATCAGTTGGCGGCCGCTGAATACTCCCACCGCGTATCCGCCTTTGCGGACCAGCAATGCACCGACCCGACGCTCCCTCGATGCATGGTCAAGCAGAGCGTTGAGCGGATCGTTGCTGGATGAAAGCGGTGGAAATGTCACGGTGATGACGGCCCTCGCCCCGTCCGATCCGCCCATGGTCACGCTGAGTGCGTCGCCAGTCACCGATATCGCACCATGGCGTTCCGTGAAGCCGGTCAACCATCGACCGAGCCGTTCGGGTGCAATCCGAATGACGCGCTCGACCGCGGCGTCCTCATCAGACTCGTGGGGCATGATCCGACGCTAGGGGAGGGACCACACCGGGTGAGGTCATCGGGCTCGGAAGTGGACAAACCCGCGAGCTTGCGGCATCGAAGATGTCGGCCGGGAGGACAAGTCCGGCGCTCGCGGGTTCGGGTGTTGGCTGTGGATTAGCCGGGCCGCATGCGGCTCGGTGTTACACGTGCCGAATGGCGGCTAGCTGGCCGTCACCTCACATGTCCCAAAGTCATTCATCCTTCGGACCACCTCCTTTCCGTGTCCATCTAAAGTAGGCGGCCGACCGGCTGGGGTCAACGCCATTTCCGGGACTTCAGGCGCCTCGGATCACGGCGTAGCGGTCGAGGGCCTCCTTCCGCTCGGTGGCGTGGTCGACGATCGGTCCTGGATATCCAGCGGGCAGCCCAGCCGGGTTCATCCACGGCTTGTGCAGATGCACCAGCGGCACATCGGTCAGCTCAGGTACATAACGGCGGATGTAGGTACCGTCCGGGTCGAATCTCTCGCTCTGGGTGATCGGGTTGAAAATCCGGAAGTACGGCGCGGGATCCGTCCCAGATCCGGCGACCCACTGCCAGTTGAGATGGTTCTGGGCAAGCTCGCCGTCGCGCAGCCGATCCATGAAGAAGGCGGCTCCGTGCTGCCAGCCGATGTGCAGGTCCTTGATCAGAAAGGACGCCACCACCATGCGGATCCGGTTGTGCATCCACCCCTCCGTGATCATCTGCCGCATCCCGGCGTCTACCAATGGATAGCCCGTTCTGCCCTGCTTCCAGGCGTCCAATCGCTTCGCTGCAATTGCATCCCGACCTGGTTCATCGGTCGCCATCGCCTCGAAGCCGGGCCGAACTGCCTTGGTCGCAGCATCGGGCCGGTGAAACAGCACGTCACCGTAGAAGTCGCGCCATGCGAGCTGCCGCGCGTAGGCCTGTGCCCCCGGAGAGCGCAATGGAGCTAAGTCGGCCAGCATGGTTCGCGGATGCAGATGACCCCAGCGCAAGGCGATCGACATGTGTGACGTGGCGTCGATGCCTGGAAGGTTGTGCAGCCGCTTGTAGTCGCCCACTCCAGCCTCGTCGCGCTCGCACCACTTCCGCCACGCCCGGCGCGCGGGCTCTTCGCCGGCGAGCCCGGTCAAGTCGTCCTTCGCGATTTCGACCGCTAGCCGATCCGCGGCCGCGATCCAGGTCAGCTCATGGTCGTCGACAGCAGGGGCCGGGCCGCGCACTCCGTGCGCGAGCCAGGCCCGGTGGAACGGCGAGAACACGTGGAATGGTGGTCCCGCGTCGGTATGCAGGGTACCGGGCGCCACTGCGTACGGAGATCCGGTGCGTTTCAGCTCGAGGCCATCATCAGCGAGAGCAGCCTCCACTGTCGCGTCTCGACGCCGGCCATACGGCGCGAAGTCGGCGCTGATATGGACGCGCCCGGCGCCCACGCGCCGCGCGATCCGGGGGACCTCGATCGACGGCTTGCCGTGGGCGACGGTCAGCCCAGGACCGCCGAGGCTACGCAGGTCGGCGTCCAAAGCCGCCAGTGACGCCCGCATCCACGGCCCTCGTCCGCTCCCTGGGGATCGCAGCAGGACCGGGTCCAGTACGAACAGCGGAAGCACTGGACCGCCTTCGTCCACGGCAGCTCGCAATGCCGGATTGTCACTCAGTCGGAAATCCCGGCGTACCCACCAGATCGCGGGTCGGTCGGCAACGGCCATGTCGCTATGTTCTCCGCTGGCTCGTCAGCTGGATGCTGCCCGTCACTCGGCTGATCGTCCGCTCCGCTCATTGCGGAGAGTAGGGGAGAATGGCACCCGTGAGCGACCTGATCGATACCACCGAGATGTATCTGCGGACGATCTATGAGCTCGAAGAGGAAGGCATCACCCCGCTCCGCGCCCGGATCGCCGAGCGGTTGCAACAAAGCGGTCCGACGGTGTCGCAGACGGTCGCCCGGATGGAGCGCGACAACCTTGTGCATGTCCAAGGCGACCGGCATCTCGAGCTGACCCCGGAAGGCCGCAGTCGGGCAACTCGAGTGATGCGCAAGCACCGGTTGGCGGAGCGGTTGCTGATCGACGTCATCGGGCTGGACTGGGAGAAAGTCCATGACGAGGCCTGCCGATGGGAGCACGTCATCTCCGAGGACGTCGAGCGACGGCTCGTCGATCTGTTGCATGCGCCGACCGAGTCACCGTACGGCAATCCCATTCCGGGGCTGGCCGAGCTCGGTGTATCCACCGCTCAAGCACCATTTCGCGACGGCAATGAGCAACTCCATGAGGTTGTTCGCCGAGGCGCGGGAACACCGATCCGGGTCGTGATCGAGCGCATGAGCGAGGAAATCCAAAAAGATGTCGAAATGATGGGCACCCTGAAACTCGCCGGCATCATTCCGGGGGCGAAGGTCAGCGCCGAGATGGGCGGTCTGGGCGTTCGGTTATCGGCGGAGGGATCGCCGACTTGCGAGATCGACAACGAGGCTTCCACCCATTTGTTCGTGTCGCGAGTCTGAACTCGGCATGTCGGCCTTGGTCTCGGCGGTGGCTGGCCGGCCGCTCATGGTGGGCCCGCTGCTCTGCACGATCAGGCGGGATGTGGCTCGGGCACTCTTGGAGGGCGGCGAGGCGCGATGAATTCCGATCGCGCTGAAGAAAGAGAGCTGGACTGGCGGGCATATCTTTGCGAGTTTCACGCCGACCGCACGGGAATCATCGAGGCGGTGCTTTCTCGGGCGATGGCGGGTGACCACTCGCCGTACCGGTGGCTGGCCCGCGCGGTGTCCGAATCCGCGACCACTGTCGTCGACCTGGCCTGCGGTTCCGGAGCGATGTCGCGCGAACTGGCGCGCCCCGGACGTACGGTCGTCGGGCTCGACATCTCCGAGCATGAATTGGCTCTAGCGGCCGGACGCGGACCAGGTCCGTGGGTACGGGGTGACGGGCTTCGGCTGCCGTTCCGCGATTCCTCGGTAGATGTGGTGACCTCCTCGATCGGCTTGGTTGTCATGCAGCCGCTGACGACGGTGATCGAGGAGGTCGCCCGGGTGCTTCGGCCCGGTGGCGTGCTGGCCGGTATCGCGCCGGCGATCCGCCCGCTCGGTCCGCGTGACGTCCAAGTGTTGACGCGGATCAACGCCCGGCTTCGCACCAAGCCGCAGTTCCCCGGTCCGGTGGAGCTGACCGGCTTCGCGAAAACACTGGAGTTGCACGGTATGACGGCCGTCGAGGACGCCCGCGAGCGCTATCAGTTCGCAATCCGCACCCGATCCGACGCGGAGCTGGTCATGACCGCCCTCTACCTGCCGCAGACGCGGTGGTCGCGGGTGGAAAGTGCGATCGAATATCTCCAGGACCGGCTAGAGAAGCGGGCCGTCGTCGAGGTGGCAATCCCGATGCGCAGGATCGTGGCCATCAAGTAACGGCCGGAATACGGGAAAGTCCCTACTGGTTGTGCTTTCCGGAGTGCCCGCCAGATCTTCCGCCCACCGAGGAGCAGCACGTATGCCGACGATCAACATCAATGCCGACGACTTCGAGGACACCATCACCAAGAACGACATCGTGTTGGTGGACTTCTGGGCTGACTGGTGTGGACCCTGTAAGAGGTTCGCTCCGATCTACGAGAAGGCTTCCGAGGAGCATGGGGATATCACCTTCGCGAAGCTTGACACTGAGGCGAATCAGGGACTGTCGGCGGCACTCAACATCGAAGGCATCCCGACGCTGATGGCGTTCCGGGAGGGCGTTTTGGTCTTCAACCAGGCTGGCGCGTTGCCAGGCACCGCTCTGAAGCAGGTCATAGACGCAGTGAAGGGCCTCAACATGGAAGAGGTCCACGCGCAAGTCGCGAAGCTTCACGCCGAGCACCAGCACTGATCCGTGCGGATTCGACGACGTGTACGTCTCGATGCATAGTCGCGGGATCAACCCACACCATCTCGAGTATCAAGTCTGATCTCTGACGCCTCGATCGGTGTTCAGCGTGGCGAGTTGGCCGCTCCGGGCACGCCGGGAGCGCCGGCGATGCCAAGCACCGAACACGTGTTGATGACGACCTGTGAGTGCTCGACGTTGCCCGATACGCAGGTGACTGCGGAGACCTCCAGGTCAGGGTGAGCTATCGCGTACAGCAGCGCCAGCGCGTCGTCGATGCCGGTGTCTACATCGATCAGCACCCGAGTCACCACATTCGCCACGCTTCCCAGTCCAGGTTCAGGTAGTGCTGCGCCTGCAGGGTCAAGGTGGTGTCGCGCATCCACGTGTAGCGACAGTCCCAGTTGCGCTCGCCGCCGGAGGTTTCAGGCAGGGAGGTCGTGCCGCCAGACCGGGCTCTGTCTGGAGTGAATCGTCGGCTGATGATCGCGTCGTCACCCCTCGAGGGTGAAACGCGACATCGCGGTTCAGCAATCCGGAGGACGGCGGCTCACCGCAACAGGTTGATGCTCGACAGGGCGGTGAACACGAGCACCAGCCGCTCGAAGAGCATCTGGTTCACCCGGCGGATCACCACCCGGCCGAGAAGGGCGCCGACGAGGACCGCGGGCAGAAGGACGGCGTTCAACTTGAGCGAGTCGACCGTGAGGAGCCCAAGCCCGATGCTGAACGGCACCTTGAAGACGTTGACGAGGAAGAAGAACCAGGCGGCAGTGCCGAGAAACGCGAGCTTGTCCAGCCGCGCCGTCAGCAGGTACAGCGACATCACTGCGCCGCCCGCGTTCGCCACCATGGTCGTGAAGCCGGCCAGCGACCCGTAGCCGAGTGCCGAAGGCCACCTGCGGGCCGAAGCATCGGTCGGCCCATCGGTGCCTTCCTCGGCGGAACGTCTCGGGCGGCGGCGCCACACCGTGAGCAGGACGAGCCCGAGTAGGACTGCGCCGATCGTCCGCCGCATCACGGTGTCATCGACAAGGGAGACGAACACAGCTCCGCCGACGACGCCGACGGCGACCGCGGGAAAGAGACGCAGCAACCTCGGCCATTGAGCGTGCGCTCGGTAAGCCTGAAGTGCGAACAGGTCACCGGCGATCAGCAAGGGGAGCAGCGCGCCGGTCGACTCACGTGCCGGGAGCACCGCTGCGAACAACGCGACGCTGATCGACGCCACGCCGCCGATCCCGGTCTTGGCAAAGCCGATGAGCAGAGCACCGAGAGCCAGGAGGATCAGATCGGCAGCTGAGAGTTCCTCCACCTGCACATCATCAGGGTTGGGCCCGCCGGCGTTGTCGGTTGGTTCCCCGGGATTCGCCAAAGGGATGTACGCGGCGGCAGCACCACTACCTGACCGTTACCTCTGACACCGCGCCTATCGGACCGGAGGTTCCGTTCGTGGACGGCGGGTGGCGGACATTTCGGACGCCCGCATCGGCTTCCTAGCGCACCCGGGTGTAGACCAGGTCGAAGTCGGTCTTCCATCCGTCTCCCTCGTCATACTCCCAGCGGCCCTCGATCCGGTTGCCGTCCCCGCTGATGGTCGCGGTGAAGCGCTGGTTGAAGGGCTCACCCTCGCGCCAGAGCTTCCACGCGCCGTTGCCGATGCTCATCTGGTAGACGCGGCAGACGTTCCGGTCGTCGGTGTAGAGCTGGTAGTAGCTGCCGTTGGCGGCGTCGCAGCCGTAGACACAGACGCCGTCGGGCGCCTCCGGCATCTCCACGGTCGAACGCTCGAGCAGAAGCCGGCCGCTGTCGAGCCATTCGAAGGTGGTCTTGGCCTCACCCGGCCACGGCTCGCCGCCGGCCGGTGTCGCCATCTGGCTCCACTCACCGACCAGCACCCCGAGCTCCTTGAGCGCGTGCTCCGCAGTCGGCTGATCCATGGTCATCCCTCTCCCGCCTATTTCCTGGGCTTGTAGATCTTGACGATCACGCCATCATCGCCGACGGTCTTCACGTCGGTCAGATCGAGGGCATGCTGCTTCGACATGATGTTGAACGTGTCGGAGAACTGGTCTCCCGACCGCTTCGGCTAGGCATCGGCGAATCCTTCGTGGGTGCGGTCACCTCAGCAGGTGCCGAACAGCCGCTGCAGTGACCGCCGGACGGCTGCGGCGCCCGTGGGTGGCGGTGATGAGGGACTCGCCGACAAAGAGCGTGAGCACCAGCAGGCACCGCCCTTCGACATCGGCCGCGTTCTCGCAGAACTCGGTGAAGAGTGGTCGCAAGTAGGCCAGGCGGCGGTTGTCGACGCGGGTGACTCGCTCGGCCACCGCTGGGTCGCGTCGGGCCCAGTCGCGCACCGACAGTTCGAGGTCGAGGATGCCCTCACCCTCGCCGGCAGCCGCGAACAGGCGGCGCAGCCGGGTTCGGCCGGAGCCGCCTCCGCGGTCAGAGATCTCGATGACTCGGTCGACGAGGGTCTCTTCCCACGCGCCAAGCATCGCGTCCAGGAGCGCCTGTCGGTCGCGGAAGTGCCAGTAGAAGCCACCTTTCGTCACGCCGAGGGCTTTGGCCAGGGATTCCACGCGGACCACGTCCGGCCCCCCGGAGGCCAGCGCTCGCAGGCCCTGCTGGATCCAGCTCTCGCGGGGTGTGCGGGTCGGGGCGGGCACAGTTGAGCTCCCTCGGTTGACGCCACGTTGATACCTACGGTACCGTATGCATACGGAGCCGTATGGATTGAGGAGGCGCGCTGGTGAAACTTCCACCCGGCCAGCGCGCCGTACAAGGTTTTCCTCGGTTCGGAACTGGTCTGTCCCACCCCCCTCCTGTGACGCCCGAAGGCATGACCATCGAGATCGCTGGTGAGCTCACCCGCCATGTCTCGCTGGCTCCGGTCGAGCTGCGCGACATGCCCCGTCGTGAGCTGGTGGCGGACTTGCACTGCGTGGCCGGCTGGTCGGCTGTCGGACTGAAATGGGAAGGCGTGGCATTCCAGGACGTCTACCGCATCGTTATCGAGCCGGCGCTCGCGGCGCGCGGACGCGTCAGGTACGTCGTCTTCGTCGGGCTCGACGGCTATCGCTCGATCGTCGCGCTGGTGGACGCGCTCGCCGACAACGTGCTTCTCGTCGACACCCTCGACGGGCGGGCGTTGACGGCGGATCACGGCGCCCCTGTGCGGCTTGTCAGTCCAGACCAGTACGGGTTCATCAGCACCAAGCACCTATGCCGGATCGAGCTGTACCCGTCCGAGCCCACCGGTTTCTATCACCCCGCGAAGAGCATCCAACGCATACTGCGGACGGTCCGGCCCCATCGGCGGGCGCGAGTCTGGCTCGAAGAGCGCCACCGCTACCTGCCATCGTGGCTAGTCCGACGGATCTATCGACTGCTGGTCAAGCTCCCGGCACAGCCTTTGGACTAGGGCACTCGGAAGGTGGCATCGCCGATGTGGAGCAGTACTTCATGACTCGGCAACGGATCTGCTTTCACCCTGAAGCAGGGCAGCAGCCGTTCCGGTATCGGTGAGCAGGACGTTTACCCAATGGCCTTCGACAGCCGCGCGGATGGCGGCCTGCTTCTTATCGCCTCCGGCGATGCCAATGCGTCGTGGGATTCTGCGTAGGGTGTCGGGATCGATGCCGACCACTCGGTCGTCAAGATCGCTTGGCATCAGGTTCCCGGCGGCGTCGAAGTACCGCTGGCAGACGTCGCCCACAGCTCCGGCGGCGAGAAGCTTGTCCTGGTCGGCGAGGTCTGCGGCGTTACCGCTCGCACGCAACAGCGGGGAGGGCGGAAGGCTGCCGATACCAACCAGCGCCAGGCTGAGTCGTGCCCATTCCTTGGCAACGGCATCCATCGCGGGATCGCTCAGCAAGCTGTCTCCGATCGCCTTGCTACCGACCAGACCGGGAGCCGGGACGAAGATGGCAGTGGCCCCCACCAATCGAGCGAACTCGGTAAGGAGCCGGTTGCCCTGGGTTTGGACCACCGCCGCTCCGACGCCCCCAATCAGCTGGATCACGCTTTCCGCGCCGGGGACTCGGAAGGGACGCATCCTGTCCACGACGGCGATCAGTGTTTGGCTCCAACTCGATATCCCGATGCGCTCCCCGCCCGTCAGAGTGGTTTCCAGATAGGTGGCGCCGACCGATCCGAGTGCGGCAGTGATCTCCTCGTTGGTGCCTTCCACATCGACGATCACCGCTTCGGCCAGACCGTACTTCTCCTCCAGCGCTTCCTCGAGCTCGGTGTGGACCCCTGGCGCCGCCGCCACCACCGTACGAACGATGCCGAGCTCGGCAGCGCGCTTGAGCAGACGCGAGACGCGGGCCTGGGACAGATGGAGGGTTTCGGCGATGTCGGTTTGGCGCACGCCACGTTCGTGGTACATCCGGGCCACCTTGGTGATGAGCCGGAGTTGCCCGTCGGTCGGGGCCCGGGCGTCGCGCAGTCGGTCCGTCATGTTGCTGACTGCTTGGCGACCCATGCGGGTGTGGTTTCGGCACAGATCAACAACGACGGCTCGTACGCCTAGGCCACACCCATCAAAGCGCCCGCACAGACGTTGCACCACGCTTCATGGCCTTGCCACCATCCTCAGCGACCCTCGACGGCCGCTGTGCTCATAGCTCAGCTCGCCGTTCATGATCGCCTTCGCCGGAAGCTGCGCCCACATCGTCGCAAGACGATCGGGTACATGATCAGCCATGTGCCGTCGACACGACTGGAAGTCCAGCCAGTCGGCGTCTTGGTGCTCGTCATTGCGGTGATGGGCCGGTAGGATGCCTGTCGCTTGACCGTACGCATCCAGTCTTCGATCTCGCGGCCGCCCGCCTCACCTGCGGCTCGGTGCCCGCACCGTCACCGCCGGCAGGTAGATAGCCGGCCGGGCGCCGAAGTTGCCGTCCACTGGAATGGGTGAACGTGACCCAGGCATCAATGTCGGTGTACGGATTGGCGACGTCCGGGCCAGCAAGGGCGATGTCGACCTCACGCCATTGCGAAGCAGTCTCGTTCTGCATTCAGGCCGCCTCCGCGCCGGGAGCGAAGCGGGTCCTGCTGACTTCGCGGGCCCAACGCTGGCGGTGTCCGCGACGTTCAGTCGAATCCAAGGCGGGACGATAAATATGGCCGCTGCTGGCAGCGGGCCAAGCGTCCTCTCGGCCGAGCGAGCGCCACGCGAGTTTCGCGGCACCCAGAGCCGACACTTCGGCCACCTGACCTACTTCGACTTCGCGGCCGAGAAGGTCAGCCTGGGTTTGGACCACCAGCGCTGAGTCGGTCGCCCCGCCGTCGGCCCGGAAGAGTCGCAGCGGCTCGGACCTCTCCTGGATGACGTCGACAATGTCGCATATCTGCTGACTGATGGAATCGACCGCAGCCCGAGCGATGTGCCCACGCTTTGTGCTTTCGCTCATACCGGAGATGAGCGCGTTGGCGTTCCGGTCCCAATGCGGCGCGCCGAGGCCTGAGAACGCCGGAACGAGTGTGACCCCGCCACTGTCGGTCACACTCTCGGCGAGGGCGATCAGATCTACGACGCTTCCGCCAGTCAGCAGATCGGCCGCCCATACCAGCGTGGCGCCTGATGCCAAGATGTTGCCCTCCAGGGCGTAGGTCGGCGACCCGTCGATCACCCAGGCCAAGGTCACTGGGATCCGTTCGTCGCCAGCGGACAGGTTTGCTACCGGAGCCATAACCGACGACCCAGTCCCGTAGGTCGCCTTGGCGGTGCCGACATCGGTGCAGCCATGCCCGAACAGGGCGGCGTGTGAGTCGGCCAAGGCCGCCAGGATCGGTGTCTGGTCGGACACGTGCGGCACTCCGCTTGTGCTGCCAAAACCCTGATCGGACGCCACGGCGGTCGGCAGTGCGCTGGCCGGAACGCCGAAGACATCGAGCAGATCACCACTCCAGTCCAGCGCGGTGATGTCGTACAGCAGTGTGCGGGACGCGTTCCCTGCGTCGCAGAGGTAGCTCGCGCCATTTGTCAGCCGCCAGATGAGCCAGGAGTCAACTGTGCCGAGTCGTATGTCCTCGATAGGTGCCCCACTTGGCACGTTGTCCAGCAGCCAGCGCATCTTGGGAGCCGAGAACATCGGATCTGCTGGCAGCCGGGTGCGGCTACGCACGAGTTGCCGATCATGGTCGTTGAGGGTCGTGCTGCACCACGCCGCGGTGCGGCGATCCTGCCAACCGATGACCGGCCCCAACGGCACGCCCGTGCTTGCCCGCCACCCGACCACGGACTCGCGTTGGGTCGAGAGCGCGACGCCGGCAACATCCGGGTCCGATGCCCCCTGGAGGCACGTGGCCACCGCCTCGAGCACGCTCGACCAGATCCGTTCGGCATCCTGTTCGACCCAACCCGGACTCGGCGAGGAAATCCCCACTGGTGCCGAGCCCCGGGAGAGCAATCGGCCATCCGCGCTGACCAGAGCGGCTTTCGAGTTCGTCGTCCCCTGGTCGATCGCCAGGATGACTTGGCCGGTTGAGCTTGTCGCCACGCCGCTCCTTTCTGCGTCACCGGAAGTCTGTCATGGCCAACCACGAGCAGAACTTGACAACATCCTGCTCGAGGTGAGTATATATGCAATGCCGAATGAATAGTACAAGGCGAGGAGCTGCATGGAGCACTCAAGCCGTCGCAGGGTGATCATCAACACCGACGCGAAGAACGAGGCGGATGATCAGTTCGCGATCGTGCATGCGCTTCTGTCACCTTCACTTGACGTCCGCGGGTTGATCGCCGCCCACTTCGGCACCTCACGGAGCAACCGGAGCATGGAAGAGTCCCGGGAGGAGATCGATCTGCTGCTCGACCTCTTGAGCCTCGAACATCAGGTGACGGTGGCAAACGGCGCGCCGGAGGCGATCGCCGGTGAGCAGAGTCCGTTGGACAGTGCCGGAGCGCAGCTGATCATCGCGGAGAGCAAGCACGCGACCGGGCAAGACCCCTTGTTCGTCGCGTTCCTTGGGCCTCTGACGGACATGGCGTCTGCGATCTTGCTTGACCCGGACATCGTCCATCGCGACGTCGTTGTCATCTGGATCGGTGGCGTCGGCTACGGCGGAGTGGAGACCTACCCCGGGGTGGAGTTCAACCTCCGCAACGACATCGCCGCCGCCAATGTCGTCTACGACTCCGGAATCACGGTCTGGCAGGTTCCGAGCAACGTCTATTCACAGGTTTCGGTCAGCTACGCAGAGCTCGGTGAGAAGATCGGCGGTACGAGCAAGCTCGCGGACTACCTGATCAACCAGATGGTCGAGTGGAATCGCGTCTACTCGCCGGAACCGATCGAGTCTCGCTCACTGGGGGATTCGCCGGCTGTGTCTCTGATGCTGTATCCCCGCGGCGGCAATTTCCGCATCGTTCCCGCCCCACGCTTCGGTCAGGAAGGCCACTATCTACCCGGCTCGGGACATCCGATCCGGGTCGTCGAGTCTGTCGACGTCCGGTTCCTGCTCGAAGACATGTTCGCCAAGATCCGCAAGTTCGGGCGTGACCGCCCGTGAGCGATGAACACCTTGACCCTTGCCATTGATTGGAGCTCTGAACCATGAGTGACCTGCCGCTCTTCGGTGCCGGCATCTGGCATTTCGCCACCTACAAGGACCGCTACGCCACAGACGGCTACGGACCTCCAGTAGGCCTGCTGGAGCAGATCGATCGGGCCGGCGCCGTCGGAGACCTGGCCGTCGTCGACCTGAACTGGCCATTCGCGGACTTCGATGGCTCCTTGGACGACATCAAGGCGGCGCTCGAGCGTAACCACCTTCGCGCGGTAGCCATCACGCCGGAGATCTACAACCGCGATTACATCAAGGGTTCCATCACCAACCCAGACCCGGCCGTCCGGGCGCAGTCGTTGAAGCTGCTGAACGAGGCGACTGAGCTCGCCAAGGAACTCGGCTGCGAGTATGTCAAGCTCTGGTTCGGCCAGGACGGATGGGACTATCCCTTCCAAGTCGACTACCACGACATCTGGAAGTTGGCTGTGGACGGGCTTCGCGAGCTCGTCTCAGCCCATCCGGAGATCAAGTTCGTGATCGAGTACAAGCCGCGTGAGCCGCGTAACAAGATCATCTTTCCGAACGCGGCTCGTACCCTGCTCGCCATCCAGCAGGTGGGGTTGGACAACCTCGGCATCCTCCTCGACTTCGGCCACTCCCTGTACGGGCTGGAAACCCCGGCCGACGCGGCTCAGCTGTGCATCGACGCCGGACGGTTGTTCGCGATCGATGTCAATGACAACTTCCGCGGCTGGGACGACGACATGGTGGTCGGTTCCGTCCACTTGGTCGAGACCTTCGAGTTCTTCTACACCTTGCGAAGGAACAACTGGGACGGCGTGTGGCAGCTCGACCAGTTCCCCTTCCGGGAGGACAGCGTTGCGGCGGCCAAGGCAGCCATCCGCTTTCTGAAGGCGCTGCATCGAGCACTGGACAATCTGGATGTGCAGGCGTTGCGTGCGGCGCAGGCATCCCACGACGCCCTGGCGGCACAGCGGCTCGTCCAGCAGGTCCTGCTGAGCTGCATGGCTGCTCCAACCGAGGAGCAGGAAGTGCCCGCATGACCGCTCTTGCTCCTGAACACATCACCATGCCAGTCCTGCACCGGCTCGATCCGCATGCGCATCGCGACGAGCAGATCGCTCATATCGCCGAGGCGGCGCGCCAGATCCGCATCCAGGACTTGAAGTTGGTCCATTACGCCAATGCCGGCCACATCGGTGGCGACCTCTCCGCCATCGACATCCTGGCGACCCTCTACGGTGCCGTTCTCAATGTCACTCCCGAGACGGTCGACGATCCCGACCGGGACAGGTTCATCCTCTCCAAGGGCCACGTAGCAGGCGCCCTCTACACCACCTTGGCCGCGTTCGGATTCCTGCCGGCGCAGGACCTGGCGACCTTCCTGAAGCCGCTGTCGGCGCTCAACGGACACCCCAACCGCAACAAGGTCCGCGGCGTCGAGGCCAACACCGGCCCGCTTGGCCATGGGCTGCCGATCGCAGTCGGCCACGCCCTGTCGGCCAAGCTGGACGTTTCTCGCCGCCGCACCTACGTGCTCACTGGCGATGGCGAGCTGCAGGAGGGCAGCAACTGGGAAGCCATGATGGCGGCGTCGCACTACGAGCTCGACCGGCTCACCGTCATCGTCGATCGCAACCGGCTGCAGCAAGGCGCAACCAGTTCGGGAGACCAACGATCTCGACCCTCTTGATCAAAAAGCGACTGCATTCGGCTTTGCCGTCGTGGAAGTCAACGGCCATGATCACGGAGAGCTGTTGGACGTGTTGTCCGCCGTACCGTTCCGCCCGGGCAAACCTACGTTTGTCATCGCTCATACCCATAAGGGCCACCCGGTCTCGTTCATGAGCAACAACGCCGCGTGGCATCACAAGGTCCCCTCCGCGGCCGAGCTCGAGCAAGCACTCGACGAGCTCACGGCAGTCGAACGCCGAGGAGGCGTTGCAGCATGACCGACACCATCTCAACTCCCAGGAGTTCGGTTGCCGACCGGCCGAGGTATGACTGCCGCAACGCTTACGTCGAGACGCTGGCCCAACTGGCCCAGGAAGATCACCGCATCGTCGGTGTGGTCAATGACTCCGATCGGCTCAAGCAAGCTCGACGCCTTCAAGAAGGCCTTTCCAGACCGGCTGATCAATGTCGGGATCGCCGAGCAAGACATGGTCGGTGTGGCGGCCGGACTGGCCAATGGCGGTCGCATCGCCTTCGTGTCCGCTGCGTCGTGCTTCCTGACGGCCCGGGCGCTGGAGCAGATCAAGGCCGACGTTGCCTACTCCAACCGCAACGTGAAGTTATGCGGCATGAGCCCGGGGATGGCGTACGGCGAGCTCGGCCCCACCCACCACTCCATCGAAGACATCGCCTGGCTGCGGGCCATCGACAACATGATCATCGTGGTTCCGGCCGACCCGATCGAGACCGCGGCTGCGATGCGCTGGGCCGCCGAGACCGAAGGTCCTGCTTTCATTCGAGTCAGCCGGATGAGCGTCCCAGAGCTGTATCCCGAGGACTACACCTTCGTTCCCGGGAAAGCGATCACGCTGCGCGAAGGCGAACGATGTCACCTTGATCAGCAATGGCACTGTCCTTTGGCGGGCACTTGCTGCCGCAGAACAGCTCGCTGAGGAATGATCTCGGCCACGGGTCATCTCCATGCCCACGGTGAAACCGCTTGACACTGAAGCCGTGATCAAGGCGGCCCGGGAAACCGGCGGGCATCGTCACCGCCGAAGAGGCGACTGTCGCCGGCGCCCTTGGCGGCGCGGTGGCCGAGGTCGTCGTCCAGAGCCATCCGACCAAAGTGAAGATCCTCGGTGTGCCGGAGTTCGCCCCGACGGGCTCGGCCGGGTTTCTGCTCGACCGCTATGGCATGTCCCCCGAAGGCATCGCTGAGGCGGCCCGCGCGTTGATCAAATAGCACACGTGGGGGTGGACACGCTCACCGAGCGTTCCCGTGATGGCCTCACTGCGTCGCCGTGACGATGCAGCGCCGCAACTCCTCGACAGCCTGCGGAGCGCCCTCGATGGTTACGCCACTCGGCTCGTCGGGACCCTCCCGGTTCCATACCCAGCGCAACACGGCCGCCGGCGAACCGCTGACGGTCACGTCGATCCGCTTGTCGCCGGCGCCGTCCTCAACAGCGAATACCCCCGGCCCAGTTCGGACCCGCCATGCCGCGCCGTCGGTCTGCACTAGGTATGTCCAGCCCGGGGAGCTGGCCAGAATGCCGGCGAAGTAGTCGCCCCATTCGGCGACGCTGTAGGCCACAAACACCTTGAGCAGCTCGTCGATGCCGTCGACGGCAAGCTCGGCCGGAACCGGCGCAACCGGCTCGCGGGTACCAAGCTCGGCATCGATCCGGTGGATCACCGTCTCGTGGGCCATCCGCCTGATCCAGAAGC
This sequence comes from uncultured Actinomycetota bacterium, assembly GCA_963808495.1. Taxonomy (GTDB): domain Bacteria; phylum Actinomycetota; class Actinomycetes; order Propionibacteriales; family Propionibacteriaceae; genus Microlunatus. The sequence continues at coordinate 221,145 of CAWEGC010000010.1, read as the reverse complement.
CGACAGTCTGGTCCGGGCCGTACCAGGTGCCGGCGGAATCCTCCGGCTTGCGGGTGGCAAACTCCTCGCGCAACGCCGGCGTACGCCCGGTCCAGGAGCGCCAGCGGCTCTTCGTCCGCGAGCTCCTTCGGCGGCCACGGCTCGGGCTCGGCGCCCTCACGCATGGCGAGGGTCTTGTGCAGGTACACCTCGCCGACGTGGCGGGTCAGGTCGGCGACGGTCCAGCCGGGACAGGTCGGTACCGGCGCGCCGAGGTCTGTCGGCACGACGGCCCGGAGGCGGTTGAAGTCGGCCGTGAGGCAGTCGAGAAATTGGGCATTGTCCATGCCGAACAGTTCAACACAAGCTCCTGACTGTTCCGCCCGTCGGTGGACGGCCGGCCTGTCCTCGACCTAACCGTATGAGAACGTCTGCGGCAGTCACGCCTTGGCGTTTGAACTTCCACGAAGCACTGGATTTCGTCACTCGGCGAGTACTTGGACGTCCCAGGGGCCGAGTTCAAGATCGCTGGTCCGGGCGTCATTCTCGGCGAGGATGTTGGTCATATCGTGCGGCAGCGCGAGTTGGACGGGAGTCCAGCTCCAGTTGTGGACGACATGGATCCGCTCGCCGGCAGCATTCGTTGCCGAGTGGACGGTCACCGACCCCGGAAGCGGACCCCACGCCTGCTCTTGGGTCGGGGCAAGCCATCGGATCAGGTCGCCGGCGAGGACAGAGTTGGGCACGGTGCCGACCGTCGTGATTCGACCATTGCCGTGCTCCGTCGATACCACGCTCGGAAATCGGCCGAAGTGTGGATGGTCATAGCCGACGATCACTTTCGCGCCGTCGTTTATCAGACCGTCGGCCCAGTCTGTCGCTGTGGCTCCCTCGGACAAGATCATCGCGTCCGTTTCGGCAACGACGGGCAACGGTTCGGTGAGGTTGGAGAACTCTTGGTAGCGCACACCAGCAGCCTCGGCCAGGTGTGCGGGTTTCACGTCGGTTCGAGCGCGGCCTTCGTCGTCTCCGTAGGCGGTTCGTGGACCAAGGACCAGGTGGCCGCCCGCAGCGGCGTAGTCCCGCAGCCAGGTCAGGAGGTCGTCGTTGGCGACGAGCAGACCGGCCACGACCAACACCGGCAGCTCCGCGGCGAGGGTAGCCGGCTCGAGAAGCCGGCCGCCATCCGGCCCAACGAGTTGGACATCATGGATCAGTCGCGCCGGCACCCCTGCGTCGAAGGTGCCGCGGTAGAAGGCTTCGAAGATCCGGTGATAGGACCGCTGATCCGTGTCATGTCGGGACCCACACCATGTGTCCCTTGCCCGGCTGTGGGAAGGCGGCCTGAAACGCCAACCCCCACTTGGAGCGCGCTGAATACATCAGTCCGATCTGGGCGTCAGGGCGCAGCCCGACAACTCGGGAACCTGCTTTCTCGAAAGTCGGCACCAAGGCGGCTTAGTTCCGCGTACACGCGTCCTGGTTGCTGGTCGTGCGGCAGTATGCCGATCCAGTAGGTCTCGGCGCCGAAATGGTTGGTGTGCCAGTGCCAGTACTCGATCATTTCCGCGCCACGGGCGACGAACGCCCATGCCGCCTGCCGCCACTGTCCGTCGAAGGCAGGGAAGTTGGACGCCGATCCACCGATCGCGCCGGCGTTGGTCTCAGTGATGAGGAACGGGGCCTGCTTGGAGGCGAACATCCGGTCCGCGGAGAGAAACAGGCTCCAGGCTCCGGACGTGGTCCAGCCCTGCCCAACCAAGCCAGTGCTTGGTACGGCCAGCGCGTCCTGCATTGCGTAGTAGGGATTGCCGGCGGTCACGTCGAGGGCGCGGGTGAGATTCGCGTCGTCGACCGTGGGCCGGTCATAGGCGATGCAGGTTGTGACGAACTGGTCGTCACGGGCGTACTCGCGCACGATGTCGGCCTGCCAGGCGATGAACTCCGTGGTCAGTTTGGCCTGGAAGGTACGCCAGGCGAGGTCGTACTGAGGCTGCCAGTTGCCATCCGGTGTCCACAGATCGGCCCAGGTGCTGAGCTGATGGGACCAGTACACCAGCCCCCAGGCCTCGTTGAGTGCCTCGCACCGACTGGTAGGTGTGACGGAGTTCATCGACGAAGCGTTGGAAGACGCCGTCGTTGTGGAACAACAGCATGCCGGGCTCGTTGTCGACCTGGTAGCCGATGACGGCAGGGTGCCCGACGTAGCGGGAAACGATCTTGCGAACGACCCGTTCGGCGTAGAACTTGAACGCCGGATGGGTGTAGTCGATCTCTTGCCGGCTGCCCCAGGGCATGGGTTGGCCGGTCGATGGTTTCGCCGGCGATCTCAGGGTAACGGCGGGCCAGCCAGGGCGGCGCGGCGTAGGTCGGTGTACCGAGGATGACGCCGATGTCGCGTTGCTGGGCGCCGTCCAGCACCGGGGCCAGCCAATCGAGGTCGAACCGTCCTTCCTCCGGTTCCCACGTGGTCCATACCGACTCCCCAACCCTGATCACGGAGAATCCGGCGGCGGCCATCAGGTCCAGGTCGGTGTCGAGCCGGGGACTCGGCTGGTATTCGTGGTAGTACGCCGCGCCGAACAGCACGCGTTCCCGCGCTGGAATCATGACTGATGTCCTTTCGAGACAGTTAGGCCTTGACGCCGCCGGTTGCCAGGCCGGATTGCCAATAGCGCTGAAGGAAGAGGAAGGCCACCACCAGGGGGATGATCGAGAGCAGGGAACCGGTGATCACGGTGGAGAACAGGGCCCGGGAGCCCGATCCACCGGCGGCCGTCGACTGCCACAACGCGAGCCCGACCGTGAGCGGAAACTTGTCCTCCGTGTTGAGCATGATCAACGGCAGGAAGTAGTTGTTCCACGTCGCCACCAACGAAAAAAGCAATACTGTGATCGAACCTGGCAGCAAGAGCCGCAGTGCGACAGTGAAGAAGATCCGTAACTCACCCACGCCGTCGACCCGGGCTGCCTCGATCAGCGCGTTGTCCACGGCGTCGGCCGAGTAGACCCGCATCAAGAACACGCCGAATGGGATGGCCAGCGAAGGCAGGATGATCGCAAAGTAGGTGTCGGTCAGGCCGGCCCTGGCGAACAAGAGGTACGTCGGCACCGTCAGCGCGGCGCTCGGGATCATGATCGCGCCAAGGGTGATGGCGAACAACGCAGCCTTGCCGGGAAAGTCGTACTTGGCGAACCCATAGCCAGCGGCCGTGCAGAAGAACGAAGCGCCAACAGCACTCACGATGGCGTAGATCGCCGAGTTGATCGCCCAATTGATGAATACGCCGTCCTGGAAGGTCAGCACGGACTTGATGTTCTCGAACAGGTTGAAGTTCGCAAACCACAAACCGAAGCTGCTGAACAGGTCAGCGTTGGACTTGGTGGAGGCTACCACCAGCCAGAACAGCGGAAGCAGAAAGTAGCCAACGCAGACCAGCACGAAAATGGTCAGCAACCAGCTCGTCCGTTGCCGCGCCGGATTGCGTCCCGGCGCGGCCTGTTCATCCAGGTTCGGCTGTACAGCGGTCGTAGTCACAGGGCCCGCGGTGGTCATGAACGGCGCTCCTTCCGTTGACTAGACAGCTGGACCACGTAGGAAACGATCATGATGACGATGCCGAGCAAGAACGCCAGTGCGGCTGCATAGTTGGCGTCCTGATTGACGAACGCGACGTTGTAGGCATAGAGATTGGGCGACCAGGCGGTACCGATCACATTCGGTGCCAAGGTGGCCATCAGTTTCGGCTCGGTGAACAGCTGGAACGTGCCGATGACGGAGAAGATAACCGTCAGCAGCAGCGCCGGACGGACCGCTGGGATCTTGATCGACCACGCGATCCGAGGCTCCGAGGCCCCGTCAACGCGTGCCGCCTCATAGAGTTCGCTGGGAAGCGACCGAAGGGCCGCGTAGATAAGGATCATGTTGTAGCCGATGAATGCCCAGTTCACGATGTTCATGATCGAGAACAGCATGCCGGTCTGGGTGAGGAAGGGCGGCGGTCCGAATCCGAGTGCGTTGCCGATCTGGGCGAACGGCCCGAAGTCGCGCCCGTAGAGATACCCCCACATCAGTGTGGCAACGACCCCAGGAACTGCGTACGGCACGAAGATCGCTAACCGGCTGAACTTGGCTAGCTTCATCATCCCGCTGTCCAGAGCGAGGGCGAAGAACAAGGCGAAGGCGATCATGAACGGCACTTGAACGACCAGGAAGATCGCCATCCGGCCAACCCCGCTCAAGAAGAGCGGATCCGTCAGCGCCTTGATGTAGTTCTCCGCACCGGCGAAGCTGGTACCGCCGATCAGCCGCTTCCTATAAAGCGAGAGATAACCGGCATAGACCAGCGGCACAATGACCATGGCGACGAAGATGATGAAGAACGGCAACACCAGCATGTAGGCCGCGCCGTACTGCCGGCGCTTTGGCTGCCGTAAGACCCGAACGTCGCGGTGCTGCGGCGGCGACTTCGGGCGCGGCATTGACGAGGGTGGACATGAAGCCCCTTTCCAAGCAGTGGCTGCTTGGCGCCAGTCGTAGGAGTGCGAGGCGCCGAGCGACTGTCAGGTGACCGTGAAGCCCTGGTCTTTGGCGAACTTGGCACAGGCGTCCTGCCATGCCTGCAGGCCGGCAACTGCGTCGGTCTTGTTGGCGAATGCCTTCCCTAATGTTTCATTGAAGTTCGAGTACACGAAGTCCATGAACGGCAGCCATTGAAAGTCCGTGCTGACCGTCTCGGTGATCTGGGCGAACTTCTCGTTGACCTTCTGGCCGCCGTAGAACTTGGACTCCTGATTGACGAAGCTCGGGTCAGCCAGGATTTCTTTCATCGCCGGGAATAGGAACTGTTCATTCGCCAGCATGAGTGCGGACTCTTTGTTGGTGTTGATGAACAGCGCAAGCTGCGATGCCGCGACCTGGTTCTTGCTCAGCTTCAGGACGGCGTCAGTAGAGCCGCCCCAGTTGCTGGAGACCACCTTGCTGGGGTCCCACTGCGGCAAGTCGTTGGCACGCCACTTCCCGGATGTTTTCGCAGCCGTACCTTGCAGGAATACGGGGCCCCAGGCCGCTATCGGCAGGGTGGCGTACTTGCCGTTGGACAGGCCTTGGTACCAGGTGTCATTGAAGTCGGCGTCGTTTGAGGCGGTGCCGTTGGTCACCAGATCACCCCAGAACTTGGTCACCTTCTGTGCTTCGGGGTTGGCCAGATCGACCTTGACGCTCTCCTGACCGTCGAAGGTGAACGGCCGGACACCGGCCTGCCACAGGTAGGCGACGAACTGAGCGGGTTCGTTCGGTGCCACATTGACCAGGTAGCTCTTCGGATTCTTCGAGTGGTAGGTCTCAGCCGCCGCCGCGAAGTCGTCGTAGGTCTTCGGCGCCTCCAGTCCAGCCGCTGTGAGCAGGTCATCGCGGTAGAGCAGACCCATCGGACCGGTGTCCTGCGGAATTCCCCACAGGCCGCCATTGGTGTTGACCTGAGACCAAACCCATTCCGGGTAGGAATCCTTGAAGTTCGTCGGCACGTGCGGGGTGAGATCGAGCAGATCGCCCTCGCCCAGCGTGAATGAGTTGATGTACTGGAACTCGACCTGGGCGAGGTCTGGTGCACCCTGGCCGGACTGGATTGCGGTCCGCAGCTTCTGGTAATGAGGGGCGCCCTGGCCGACGTTGACGACGTTCACCTTGACCTTCGGATACTTCGTGGTGAACAGCTTCACCTCGTTCTTGATGTCGGGAACCCACGTCCAGAACGTCAAGGTCGTATCGGTGTTGAGTGCGTTGTCGATCTCCGATTGAGGCACCGCCGAAGCGGATTGGGCAGCGGGAGTCGGGGTCTCATCTGAACCGCACGCACTGAGGAACCAGGGCGCCGAAGCGACTGCGGCGGTAGAGATCAGAAACTTGCGTCGGGTGAATTGCTGCTCAGACATCGTTGTCCTTTCATTTCGTGTTCGAAGATCCGAACTGGGAAAAGTTAGTGCCGGGATTGATCCACCACCGGGTTCAGCCGCGGCGCAGGCCCTGATGACCTGCGGATGATGAGCTCTCTGCCGGGCAGCTTGACCGCCTCGGCGGGGGGCTCGCCCCCTTCGATCATTCGTAAGAGTTCGGCCAGGATCCGTTGTGCGGCCCCTTTCGCGTCCACTGCCACTGTGGTCAACGGCACCATCTGATATTCCGCTTCCGGGAACATCGTCAAAGCCGACGACCGATACGTCACCCGGAATTGTCCGGCCTGCCTCGTGAAATGCTCTGAGGATCCCCATCGCCATATGGTCGTTGGCGGCGAATATTGCGGTGACATCGTCACGGGCGGCGAGTCGACGCCCTAGCTGATAGCCGGACGCGGCCGACCAATCACCGAAGTGCACACGCGGTACACGACGACCGGCGGTGCGGAGCGCCGTTCGCCAACCGTTGAGACGCTGCTCCGCGGCGTCCCAGTCGCGTGGCCCCGCCACATGCCATACCGTCTCGTGTCCTAACCCCAGGAGGTAGTCGGTCAGCTCGGCACATGCTTCTTCTTGGTCGATGTCCACCACGGCTTGACTGGAAACACCGGTGATCCAGCCTGCGCTGGTCACCACGGGCAGGCCGGCAAGTTGAGCTGGGTCGACAGCAATCAGATGAGTCGGCACCTCCACCACCAAGCCCTCGACACCCCGCTTCTGCAACGCGTCGATCCCATTGGCGACACTGCGCGCAGACAGATCGGGCACCGACGTCAAAGCCATGGTGTAGCCCAGCCGCCGTGCCTCATGCTCGAGGGTGAAGACCCGTCGGGACGGTCCAATCAAAGGCGTTCCGAGAGCCAGCACACCGATGGTGTGACTGCGTTCTCGAGCCAACGCCTGGGCGGCGACATTGGGACGATAGGCGAGATCCTTGATCGCACGGTTCACCCGCTCCCGGACATCCGGACGTACATGAGGTGCGCCGTTCACGACCCGCGAGACGGTCTTCTGCGACACACCCGCTAGGCGTGCCACGTCCATCATCACGACGCTGCGGGAGCTTCCGCTTGCCAGCGCGTGTGGCGCTGCGTCCATCTGGTGTCCTGACTACGTAGTCAGTTCTTGACTGCGGAGTCAACACCTGGCCCGATGTATCTGTCAAGAGGTGGAGGCTGCGCGAGACCGATCGAGGTTGAGCGCGAAGTGCTGGGCGGCGTTCAAGTGCGGTTTGGCCACGTCACTCTCAGCGGCTCCTCGACGGTACGCGGGAGCTCAGCCTTCGCTTAGCCGCCGATCCCGAGCAAGGCGGCGTTGACCGTTCCGCTTGAGGTTCTGATGCGATGCCCGCGTGAGGCTGCCTTCTGCCCCGATGGCGTCAGGTAGGTGTCCTTTCCGCAGTGGTCAGTGGAGGCAGTGCTGGCCAGCCGGCTCCTGAACCTGTCCAGCTGAGCGTTGCCCACGCGATGGTCTCGGAGCCAGATGAGTGATTTCATGTTGAGAAGGTCTCACCGGCTCCCCTCACCAGGTGAAGGGCAACGACAGGCGCGTCCCATGACACCAGGAGCGGTGCACCTTCGCGCCGGCGTCCCTGGAGGAGGAACTACTCAAACCCGAGAGGATCAGGGACATGCCGCGCGGCGTGGCTGTCTCGTGGCTCGAGTCAGATGGCGGCGATCACTCTTCTGCGCCGTAGGCCCGAGCGGGAAGGTGGGAGCGGTCCGCCGGCCCGGGCGACGCTCCGCGGAGAGAATAACCGAGGAGGAGGGATCACATGACAACCCACAAGGTGGTGAAGCACGACGAGTGGCTCAAGGCACGGAGGAGGCACCTGGCGAAGGAGAAGGAGTTCACCCGACTGCGCGATCAGCTAAGCCGGGAGCGGCGCGAGCTGCCCTGGGAGCTCGTCGAAAAGCACTACACCTTCGAGGGCGAGCACGGGAGGCAGACACTCAGCGACCTCTTTGAGGGACGCGGCCAACTGGTCATCTATCACGCGATGTTCAACCCCGACACCGCTGGGGCCGATACGACCTGGACGGCGGACGCGCCCTGCTTTGTTTGTTCGTTCTGGATGGACAACTTCAACGGCATCACCATCCACCTGAACCACCGGGATATCACGATGGCCGCAGTCTCACTGGCTCCCTACCCGAAGCTTGCCGCCTATAAGAAACGGATGGGCTGGGGGTTTTCGTGGCTGTCATCGCTGGGAAGCGACTTCAACTTCGACTATCGCGTCTCGTTCACCGATGATGAGACCCAGGAGGTCGACTACAACTACCGGCTCCGCCCGTGGGGATCGACCGAGGCACCCGGCATCAGCGTGTTCGTCAAGGATGGCGGCCAGATCTATCACACGTACTCCACCTTTGAGCGTGGACTCGACATGTTGAACGTGGCGTACCACTACATGGATCTCGTGCCGAAGGGTCGCGATGAGGGCGACGGAGGCGCGGCATCGTGGGTTCGCCGTCGTGACGAGTATCAGGACTGATGTACGGCGGTCGACTGCTTCTGGCGATCGGGCTGGTCAGACAAGCGAGGCCGGGCGGATTTTGTCCAGCGTGTCGAGTGCTGATGAAGGCCGGTGACGCCAGACAGGAGCTGGCCAAGCCCATGGCGGCCGCGCTGGTCGTCCTCGCTCTCGCCGGCGCTGCCTGGGCGGCCATGGTCCACGATTCGCGCGCAGTGGCGGGAATGGAGGGAATGGACATGGGCCTCGGCCCGATCGAGTCCTTCGCCGCGACGTGGGTCGTGATGATTGCGGCGATGATGTTGCCCTCCGCGATTCCGGTGGTCCTCGAGTTCGCGCGAACGGCCGAACGGCGAAAGGGATGGCAGGTCGCCACTGGAGTGCTTGCCGCCACCTACCTCGGCGTGTGGCTATTTTCGGCGTGGTGTGCTACGCGATCTACACCGCCGCGAGAATGCCCTGGCCCAACCAGGCGGTGGCCGTTGGACTGGCTCTGGCTCTCGCCGGCATCTACTCTGTCAGCCCGATCAAACGAGCAAGCCAGGCGCGGTGCCGCGAGCTGTGCGCGCTGCATGGGCCGCTTCCCTTCAACCTGATGCGCAGTGCCGCTGTGGCTGGCGCGCGCTATGGCCTCAGCTGCCTTGGATGCAGCGCGGCCCTCATGGTGGCCATGGTTCTTCTCGGGATGTCCAGTCTCTGGTGGGCGGTGATCCTGGGCATCGTCGTCCTCGTCTACAAGTTCGCGCCTCCGCTACGAATGCGATATGAGCTGGTCCTTTCGGCGGCTCTGGTGGCTCTCGGCGGCGCTTACCTCATGATGGCCTGAGACGCGACTTCGCCGGCTGGTGGCCGAGCGCGCGCGTGCCGCCGCATAGCTAGCCAGTTGCTTCATAGTGGCCGCTGTGAATCAGCCGGTGCACCGCATCGAATCCATGCTGGGCCAACTCGTCAGTTCTCATGAATGCAGCGCTCTGAGGGTCGTCTCATGGACAGCGGCGTCAACGCTGTCGGGGCTTCGGCCAGGGTGAACAACGCGACTGCGACCTGGTCACCGCCTGGGGACCATGACCGTCTTCCTCCCCGGGACCCCGACGTTCACCGGTTCGGCCCGTGCAGCGCCATCCGGCACCGGGACGAGCGATGGCCAAGCCGTCGTAGCCAACAAAGCAGAAGGCCACCTCCACGCAAGCAGGCACGGACATTGTCGATGGCTTGATCAAGGTCAGCATCGGTGAGCAGGTGCGCCAACGCATTGTCACAGGAGATGACCGCATCGAAGTCGCCCACGACCACTTCGCGCACCGTGCGTACGTCCGCGACGTCAAGGTCGATCTGAAGGCCGCGGCACGAGCTTCCATACGCGCGCGCTCGACCGAGCGATGACTGAGATCCGTGCCCGTACGTTGTAGCCGAGGACGGCCAAGGGCAATGCCTGGGTGCCGATCCCACACGTACAGTCCAGACCCGGAGTGCTCGGCTACACCGCTGGAAGCCAAAACGCTCGCGATGACCCTGCCATGCCACATCGCTGCACGCCACCAATCCTCGAACAGGACGTGGTACTCCGAAGCGAGTCCGTCGTAGAACTCTTGGGCCCGTCACGTAACGATTGTCGTTCCGGCCCCGGCAGCGGAACAGCCAGCCACGACGAGCTGATGCCGTTCAGTCTGCGAGCTAGCAGCTTGCGGGCTCGGCCGACTCGTCAGCGCTCGTCTCAGGGTCCATCTGCAGGACTCCACCGGAATGATCTTGGAGTTGTCCGACGGAATCATCGTCCCAGCTGGCTACGGTAGCCATGTGACCCGCTACGTGATTATCGGCGCCGGAGCAATCGGAGGTGCCATCGGCGGCCGGCTTGCACATGATGGCCAGCACGTCGTACTGGTCGCCCGGGGTGATCATCTGGAGGCGATGCGCACCTACGGCCTGCGATACGGACGCCCACCGAGGACGTCACGGTGCCGGTTGCTGCGGTGTCGGGTCCGGGTGAGGTGCAGTTGCACACCGATGACGTGCTGGTTCTGGCCACCAAAACTCAGCAGCTCATGCCCGTACTCAGCCAGTGGGCCGATGCTGACGTGTACGACACCCAGGGGGTGATCGGCGCCGCCGGCGAGCAGCTTCCGGTGTTCACAGCGACCAACGGCGTGGCCGCCGAGGACCTGGCGTTGCGGTACTTCAACCGGGTGTTCGGTATCTGCGTGTGGATGCCAGCGACTCGGCTGGAGCCGGGTGAGGTGATCTGCGTGCTGCGCCGGTTGCCGGTGTGCTGCATCTAGGCCGGGTACCTGCGAGCACACGGCCTTGGACACAGAGCTCCTGCAGCGGGTGGCGGCCGACTGGACCGCCGCAGGCTTCGACATCCGGCTGCCGGCCGACGTGATGCCGTGGAAGTACCGGAAACTGATCAGTAATCTTGGCAACGTTTTCGAGGCGCTGACCGGATCGACGCGGGAGGTCGGCAACTTGATCGAAGCAGCCGAGGCGGAGGCTCGCGCCATCTTCGACGCCGCCGGTGTGAGGTACACCGATGACGCCCAGGAGGCGGCGACCCGGGCGACCAGCTTCACGGTGCAACCGGTGCCTGGGGTGGAGGGCATTGGGCGGCTCAACATGGCAGTCGTTGACCCGGCGGACCAGGAATCGAGACCGACTACCTGAATGGGGAGATCGTCCTTCTCGCGCATCGCATCGGGACCATCGCACCCATCAACTCCAGGCTGGCCCGGCTTGGTCGCCGAGCGGCCATGACGGGTGCGCGGCCGGGCGACCTCAGCCCCGAGGCCCTGGCCGGAGAGCTGACAGGTCGGGCGACCGCGCCGAGAACGACTGAGGTGAGCGCGTGACACATGACTGACTTCGACGGCCGACGGTGCTGGTAACCGGTGCCAGTGGCGGTATCGGCGGCGAGACCGTCCGACAGTTGGTGGCGGCCGGTGCCGACGTCATCGCAGGTGGCCGCTCAGTGGAGGCGCTCGACGCCTTAGCCGGTGAAACCGGAGCTCGCCCACTCCCGTTCGACCTGACGTCCGAGGACAGCGTTTGCGATGCCCTCGACGGGCTCGACGTCTACGGCGTTGTGAACTGCGGGGGATACGGCGGAGAGATCGCCACTCCGATGCAAACCGACATCGCCGTCTTCGACAAGGTGATCAGCATCAATGCCCGCGGAGCTCTGCTGGTGACCAAGTACACGTCGCGGTCGATGATCCGGCTCGGCCGTGGGGGAGCCATCGTCAACGTCTCGAGCCAGGCCAGCCTGGTCGCCCTCAGCGGCCACATCTCCTACGGCTCATCGAAGGCGGCGCTGGACAACATCACCCGCGTCTCCGCGCTCGAGCTAGGCAGGTACAACATCCGCGTGAACTCGGTCAACCCGACCGTGGTGATGACACCGATGTCAGCCTGGTACTGGGGTCGTGATGACATCCAGGGACCATTCCTCGACGCGATGCCCCTCGGCCGGTGGGCCACCGAAGCCGAGATCGCTGCACCGATCGTTTTCTTGCTCAGCGACGCGGCCTCGATGATCTCCGGGGTTTCCCTCCCCATCGACGGCGGCTACTCCAGCCGCTGAGGATGAACCGACGTCCGGCTGACACATCCTGCTCCCCCGGTGGAGCTTGGAACCAAGACACGATGAGGGCAGACGGAAGAGACATGGAAGGGGGGGGAAGGGGGGAGGAGGGGGGGAAGACAGGGGGGGGGGGGGATCGGGCCACCATCTGACGGCCGGTTGTCAAAACAAAGCGGGGCTCTCACCTATTCTGCTGGCCATGCGCTTCGCCCATGTCGGGATCAGCGTCACCGACCAGGTACGCTCCCGCCGCTTTTACGAGCGCCACTTCGGCTTCGATCCCGATAGGCCCGCAGCTATTCCGACGGCACCCTTATCCTTCGCGACGCCGACGGCTTCGCCCTCGCCTTGCATCCGGGCAATGGGGCACCGGATGATGAGTTCCTTCACTTCGGGTACTCCTGCACCGACGCTGAACAGGTTCGCGCGTTGCGGGAAAGGCTGCTCGCCGAACGCGAGACTCTTGTGGAGGACGAGGACACCGAGCCGTTCGTCGCCTTCAAGGTCATCGATCCGGACGGCTATCGCGTGGAGGTGTACTGGGAGGATCTCGATTCTTGACCGCCGCTGAGCGCAAGGACATCACGCGGCCAACGCTCACCCACGGCGAGCGTCTCCGCTCAAGATCGATATCGGACCACTGCCGCCGGTTGCCTGCCTTGTCATCCACGGCGTCCCCGCTTTGGGGTTGTTCCGTTTTCGCAGCCAGCGCTCCGCCGCGCCTAAGTTGCGAAGCTCTGCGTTGGGCACCATTCGGCGCGTGTCCGGTCGAAGCAGCGGCCCGATAGTAACCACTCATCGGGATCTGACCGAGCCCACTCGCGGCTCGGGCGTGCCACTACGCTGCTCCTAGTCGTCGTTGGCAAGTTGACGGCACCAGGAAAGATGGCTCTCTGTTCTTCCCAGGTCAGCCCCCATAGCTCAGGGGATAGAGCAAAGGTTTCCTAAACCTTGTGTCGCAGGTTCGAATCCTGCTGGGGGCGCATGTGTTTGACCTAGTGAAAGCGATGTTCTGACAGTCGCTAAGGCAGTTCGAGGATCGCTGCTGAGGGCTCAGGCCGCATACAGGCCGCAGAAGCTTCGAGCAGGGCAGCGTCAAGGCGGTTGGAGACGTCGTCCAGGTCGTCCTCAAACAGCGACGCGTAGACATTCAAGGTCATCGCCGCGTCCTTGTGACCGAGCATCCGCTGTATGTGTTTTACGGACGCGCGGACGCGCTGCTCTTCAGCAGTCCGAACGGCGAGCCGATCCGGCGGACAGGTCGGTGCCCTGGATCGCGCCGAGCCGAGGTTCTGGCGGTCGAGTTACCTTCACCGTTGCCGTACGCCCGTTCCTGGACGCGACTGACATTACCCTCCCTCCGTTCCGCTCCATTGAGCCAGATCTGGTAGCCGCAAGCGTTCGCCCCTAGAAATCTGTGGACAGCCAGAGGCTGACGATCAAAGCTTGCCGCTGTTAAAACCCGAAGGGCGGCCGGCCGATGTCGGCGGTCGCGTCGCCGGATCCCTTTTAGACACTGACGCTTCCTCTACGGGATGGGCTGGGCGAGGCGCGCGCAGAGCGGCATGTCCGGATGGCCGCAGCGCTCACGCTGTCTGCAGTTGCGGACGGAATGAGCCGGGTCGAGCTGGCTTGATCAGGTTCTGCTGGCCCGGGCGAGCAGATATGCGCGCTCGGCCTTGTTCGACGTGAGTTCGGCCGCACGCTCGAACTCCGCTCGTGCCTCCACGGAGCGGCCGAGCTTGGCCATCAGGTCGCCGCGCACGCTCGGCAGCAGGTGGTAGTGGCGCAGCGCGGCCACGTCGAGCAATCCGTCGGTCACCGCGAGCCCGGCAGCCGGTCCATCAGCCATCGACACCGCAACGGCGCGGTTCAGTTCGACGATCGGCGAGCGGGTCAACGCGACGAGCTCGCCGTACAGGGACGCGATCCGCACCCAGTCGGTGTCCTCAGCACGCGGTGCTCTGGCATGGCAGGCCGCGATCTTCGCCTGGATCGGATAGAAGCCGGTGACGCCGATTTCCTCGGCCCGATCCAGCGCGCCCAGACCGTGCGTGATCAGCAATCGGTCCCAGCGAGCACGGTCCTGCTTGTCGAGTGTGACGATCCCGCCGCCGGGGCCGGTGCGGGCGCGAAGGCGGGACGCCTGGATCTCCATCAACGCCACCAGGGCATGCGTCTCGGACTCGCCGGCTGCCAGCGCGGCGAGCATCCGGCCGAGGCGCATCGCCTCCTGGCACAGCTCGGCGCGTGCCCACTGCTCGCCGGCGGTGGCTGTGTAGCCCTCGTTGAAGACCAGGTAGACGGCCTCGAGCACCGAGCTCAGCCGGGCGGCGAGTTCCTCGCCGACCGGGACCTCGAAGGGCACGTTGGCCGCGGTGAGCGCCTTCTTCGCCCGGGTGATCCGTGCCGCCATCGTGGTCGTCCGCACCAGGAACGCGCGTGCGATCTCCTCGGTCGACAGCCCGGCGACCACCTTCAGGGTCAGCGCCACGCGGGCTTCGACCGACAGCACCGGGTGGCACGCGGTGAACATCAGCCGCAGCACGTCGTCTTCGACGTGGGGCTCGAACTCGATCTCGTCCATCGGAGTCTCGTGATCACGCAGCTCGCGACCGAGCAGTTCGACCTTGCTCCGCAGCGTCACGGCGCGACGAATCGTGTCGACGCCGCGGCGGCGCGCGACGGCCATGAGCCAGGCGCCCGGGTTGTCCGGGACACCTGACTCGGGCCATTGTTCGAGCGCCGCGACGAGCGCGTCCTGCGCCAGGTCTTCGGCCAGCCCGACGTCGCGAACGACACGGGCAAGACCGGCGATCAGCCTGGCGGATTCGATCCGCCAGACCGCATCGATCGCCTGCTGGGTCGCTGAGGTCACTCCCGCTTGGCGGCGGCCTTCGCGCATCCGCTCCTCGGCCGCCGCGATCTCGGCCGCGAAGGCGTCGGCGAAGTCCTCGGCATCGAGGATCTTCCGGAGCTCGACTTCGCCGTCGCGCAACGGCGAGCGCTTGCCCACTCGACGGCCTCGTCCATCGAGGCGACCTCCCAGATCGAGAAGCCGGCGATCAGCTCCTTCGACTCGGCGAACGGACCATCGATCACCCGGAGCCGCCGTCGGCATCGAAAACGACCCGCTTGCCCTTGCTCGAGGGCTGGAGTCCGTCGCCTGCCAGCACGACGCCGGCCTCGATGAGCTCCTGCATGAACTGGCCCATCGCCACGAAGTCCACGGGTGCCCCAGCTCACCGGACTCGGACTGTTCCGTTGCCTTGCCCAGAACCATGACCTTCATCGCTGCACTCCGTCGCTGCCTGCCAGGGATCGGCCCATTTGGCCGATGCAACCCTTGCTTGCCCCTGCGTCGAACGGGAACGGGTCGATTCGACAACACGTCAGAGTCGAACCTGGAGCAGGCCCAACCGGATGAACTTCGGCGTCATCGCCTCATGGTTGCCACCGCTGCTCGCCCGCACAGCTCAGGAGCGCCGTTGACTCGCGCTACACCGCGGCGTCTCCGGGTTTTCACCCTCTGAACTCACCCCTCCACGGAATGCACGCTCACCGGCAATTGAGTGCTTCTGCGGTCGATCCGTGCGCCGATTGCTTCGCGGAGGGTCCTGCATTTTGAGGTAGCCAGGTGCCACAAGTCGGCGGCCTGGGGCAAAGTGTCCATGCAGCCTGCCGGTGTTCTTGGAGCACTTCTCTAGGTCCCCGGCTCACAGTCCGCCGGCGGCACAGGTGTAGCGACAATCTGTGCCGCGAATTCAAGATCCGCTCGAAAAGCCTTCCTTCCTTGGGCGATGCGCGCCACTCGCGGCATGTGCGGATGCTGCTGAGCCTTTGGCCGCAGTCCCCGGGCTGCGCACGCTAGTGCATCGAGGGACGTTACGGATCTTCACCGCTCTGAAAATACGGAGCGATCACCGACGACTCTTTCAATCGGCAGCTCGGCTCCCGAAGGCTGGCTTCGTGCAACGTGTCGAGGCGCCACCGGCCAAACTGCGACGGTGTAGCACGCTTGGAGCCACGCGCACCTTTGATGCCCGTGCAGACTCTGACCTGTTTAACTCCTGCTCTTGCTGCCGCAGCCGATCGTGAGGGACGGCTGCCGTCAGCTGGGTACTTGGGGCTAGTTGAGTCGCGTCAACCTGAACATCGGAAAGTTGCGCGACGTCTTGGTCTCATACTCCGGGAACCTCGGACGCATCGCCACGGGCCGGCGCCATAGCTCATCGCGCTCGTCGCCTCCCTCGCATCGACGGGAAAGGTCGCGGTGCGAACTTCGACGGTGATCCGCTGCCACGAACGGCGATCGCCGACGAACCCGGACTGGTACCACAACCTGAAGGCCCCCTTGTGGCCCATGGAGGATGACCTACGGTGGAATGCCCGCGATGGAGTGCGACAGAGTGAGTCAGCTCGCACGTCCTTCAGGGGGCGGCTACGAACAGGTCCAAACCGAGTTGGCGTGACAGGAAGGCTGCGGCGACCTGGCCCTTCACACTATTGCCGGCCGCATCGAGTCGCGGCGCGAATGTACCCAGCCCGCCCTTGCCGGGCGATACCATGACGATCCCACCCCCGATGCCACTCTTGCCCGGCAACCCAATGGTGTACAGCCATTCGCCTGAGGTCTCATACAGGCCGGCAGTCGCCATGACTACAAGGGCGCACCGGCAAGTCACCTGATCTACGACTCGCTCACCCGTCAACGGATTCACTCCGCCGGCCGCGATTGTTGCCGCCATCACCGCGAGGTCTCGAGCCGTGACTCTCAGGCAGCTTTGCCTCGTGTAGAGATCAACGGTCTCCTCCGAATCAGTGGCCAGCCTGCCGTAGCCGCGTAGCAGGTCACCGATGGCACGATTGATCGAGTTCGTCGCCGAGGCTGAGGCGAAGACCTCCTCATCGATCGTGAGCTCACGGCCCGCAAAACGTGACAAACCCTGCTGAATGAAGCGCCATTTCTCTTCTGTGTTGACGCCAGGGGACATGCTCGTCGTTGCGATCGCCCCTGGATTGACCATCGGATTGGTCCTGCCGTCGGCTCTGTCCTCGATGGCGGCAACGGAGTTGAACCTCCTGCCGGTCGCATTGAGACCGACAAACTGAGCAACGGTATTGGGCGTGTGTTCGCCACACATCAGCGCGAATACGAACGGTTTGGCCACGCTCATGATCGTGAACTCGACCTCCGCATCTCCCGCCGTGGCGGTAAGACCTCGGGTGTTCGCCACGCAGATGCCGAATTTGTCAGGATCAACAGTTGCCAGCGACGGATACACGTGTGAAACGTCGCCATCGGCGTTTGCCCGGAAACGCTCATAGGCCTCCGCCACCAAGAGACGCACATTTTCTGCGGGCGGAAGCTGCCCCGTGGAGACGTACGGCGCGTTCACCGCTGGATCCGTCGTCATCGAGCACCTTCCATTCGTTGGCTCGGTCGTAGCCCGCCGCGGCCGACACTATTCGAAGAGCGTAGGCGCTCTCATCTCAATCCAGTCCCTCGGAATGCCGACCGTGTGATCTAGGGCCGGGGTACCCACCGCCCGTTTGGTCGGTCGTGAAGGGTGAGGTGCTGGTCGGTGGCCCGATAGACGGACAGGGTCGCACTCGACTGGACTCGTCAACCCGGGCGTCGCGCGTGAGCAGCCCACCGGGGACGCCACGGACAGGCTGTCAAGATCTACCCGATCAGAACGTCGGCCCTAACCAAACTGGCTTTGGTCGCGTTCACGGGCCCGGCCACAGCTTGTACGTTGCAAGATGATCAAGAGCAGTGAGGCCGCAGGCAGGCCGCACAACCTTCAGAAACGGCGGTAGATGGTGCACTGTCATGACAAGTGTCACCGGAAAGCAAAGTATCTACGACTAGGTTAAATGGCGCATTTGGGCTCGCTGTTGACGATCTTGCCCGTGGCTCCGTGCCGCATTCCTAAACCTTGTGTCGCAGGTTCGAATCCTGCTGGGCGCACTGCTGGGGCGCCGGCCCGCGATGTTTAGGCATCGTTTCCGTTTCAGTGGGTTGCTGGCCTCGTTGGCTCTTGCCCCAGCGATGTCAGCATGCTGCCGGAGCACCGTCACCAACTTCGTGCAGCCAAGGTGGGTCGGTCTTGGCTCAGACTTAAGTCCTCGATCGATTCGGGCGTCCAAGCGCCGGCGGCACCGGGAAATCTGGCCAGGTAGTCACCGATCTGGCTGCTCGTCCAGCCGTGGGATTCATGGAGACCGCGTGCCATCGTACGCAGGTAACCCTCGCTCGGTGGCGTGATTGGATGGTCGTCGACGTCGGCGCTGGTGAATGTGAGCATCGGAAAGCCGTCGCGGATGCCCAGGTGGCCGAGCGTCTGGTAGCGGCCCGGGCCGAAGCTGTGCCAGCCGGTCTCTTGGACCGGTGTCAGGTCGATGTGTAGGCCCGGCTCCCGTCGCATCTCCTGGGCGAGGATGTCGACGAATTGTTCGGCAGTGATCAGGTAGGCGCGGGCGGCGACCTCGCCGTCCGCTCGGGCGTCGTAGATGGCCATGCCACCGCCCCAAATGGACGATTCTCCAACGAAACGTATTCCACCCGGGATCATCAGGGACACGTTTCGCTTTGGAGCGAGCGGGTCGCGGGAGCCAGGATGGTGGCGAGCACCGTCGGCGGGTCGACCACCGTGGAGGTAGAGACGGAAGCGGGCACTGCTCAGGTTGGTTCCGTACGCCACGTACCACAGCCGATGCATCACCCCGATACTAGCGGGGCAGCACACTTTCCCGGCGAGCGGTGACTGCCTCGGCGAGCAGGATTCGCTGAGCCCGCTCATAGAGCGCCATAGCCTGCTCGGGCGTGTCGCCGACCGCCGTCATCCCGACCCGGCCGCATTCGCTGAGACTGCTGATCATGTGGAAGACCACTCCTGTCTGGCTCGACTGGTCGAAGTGCAGTCCATGCCGGGCGACCGCGTCGAACAGGTCGTCAACCGACAGCGCACGAAGATCATCTGACTCGAGGTGATCGGTGGCGACGAGATGCTTCTCCTCACCCTGCTGGGTGAGGAACCGCCCGCTGGTGCCGTCGTAACTTCCGTCGGTGAGGAACTGCAACGTCAAGAACGGATGGGTGGTCCCACCTTTGCGAAGGTTGAGTTCGATCGCGTACGCCGACCAGCCGCCGGTGGAGTCCTTGACGACCACGAAATCGATCGCGAAGCGGCCGAGAACGCCGGCCGCCGCCAACCGATAGCCGATCCGCTGGGCAGGTTCGCTGATCAGCCGGGAGTACTCCGGATCTGCCGGGAACACGCAGCCGAGGTAGCTTTGTCCGCTGGCGCCGCCAAGAAGCTGATCATGTGTTGACAGCAGCTCCAAGCTACCGTCGGGACGTACTCGCAGTTGGACACTCGGGCTGCGCAGCTCCTCGCCGATAATCCGTTCCTCGACGATGCCGCCATCCTGCTCGAACCTGGCCACGTACTCGTCAAGCGGCACCTTCGGCGACTCCAGCTGCATGGCACGCACCCGAGTGCCGATCGCCGAACGCTGCTTGCTTTCGGGAAGATCGACGACTCCCGTCAGGTCCACCAGCGCGTTGCCGCTACCCGAGACGCCCTCATTGGTCTTGATGATCACCTGGCTGATCGATGGTCGGATCGCAAGCATGTCGCGAATCGCGTCGGTCACCTCCTCCAGACTATGCAGATCCCCGGCGCCGAGGGGGTGGGCCACGTCGCACTCGGCAAACAAGCGGCGGCACCCGGTCTTGCTTCCAAGATCGGCGAGCCGTGGATCCGCTCCGTACATGGGAATGCCCAAGGTCAAGGCGATGTCCCGCTCGAGCGCCGTCGTGTTGTACGGGATGAGATGACATCGCGAGCGATTCGGGATGTGGGCCGCGATCTTGGCCAGCAATCGAGGGCGTTCCAGGAGCTTCTCACTGAGCGGCCGATCGGAGGAGTCATCGGTCGAGACCAGGGTCAGACGAGCGAGTGCGTGACTCGGGATCACGCCCGGCAGCAGAGCGAGGTAGTACTCGACAATCCTCGAATTGATCGGCATCGAGGTGACATAGATCATCCGCAGCCGAGGTTGCCGCAGCAGCAAGAGCAGGAAAAGTGACCGCTCCTCAAACGCTTGCGTGATGGCCGATGCTGAGGCGACTGTCCGGGGAATGGTGACCGACGGCACGATGACCACCGACTCGTCCTCCAAGTCCAGCTTCCACGCTTTCCACACCGACGCCATCCGTTCCTGAAGAGCCTCGAACCGACGTTGTCGGGCCACAGCGTCCAGGTCGGAAAGCGTCGGGCCGCCCTCGAGCTCCTCCATGATCATCTGGTCAGTCCTTCGGCGTTGACCATTTCGTCCTGCTTGCTCACATCGCTCACGTCGAACACCCGAACGGGACGGCTGAAGCCCTTGAGATTCAGCTCGCCGATGTGCCTTCCATTGGCTACCGGCTCGGCGGCATGAAAGACCCGCTGGGAGGCCAGCACCTGCCAGGGCTCGGCCGCATCGCACAATCGAGCGGCCAGGTTGGTCACACTTCCAATCGCGGCGTAGTCGAAGCGTCCTTCGAAACCTATCCGTCCCAAGGTGGCAAAGCCCTGAGCGATCCCGATGCCCAAGGCGAGGTCGTGGTCGCGCCGCCGCCACCCTTCGGCGAGGATCCGGACGCGGTCACGCATGGCCACGGACATCCGGATGGCTCGTTCGGGTGCATCGTCTATCGGCAACGGATCGTTGAAGAAGACCATCAGCCCGTCGCCGGTGAATCGCTCTAAGGTTCCGCCGTGGGCGAAGATGAGCTCCCCCAGGGCACCGTGGTACTCCTGCAGAACGCCCATGACCTCCTCGGGCTCGCTCGACTCGGCGAACGACGTGAACCCGCGAAGATCACAGAAGACCACCACGATCTCTCGCCGGTGGCTGCGAAGGAAGTCCTCGTTGCCGGAGTCGATCACCACGTCGACGAGCTGGGGGGACAGGAAGCGACGTAGTCGGTTGACCCGCTGCAGGTCTTCCACCTGGGCCTGAACCCGCGACTCCAGCTCGGCGTTCCATCGCTTCAGCTCATCCGCCTGCTGAGTGATCATGTCGTGGTAGCGCTTCACCCTGGCAAGCGATGCGACCCGGGCCAATAGCTCACCCTGATTGAACGGTTTGCTGACGAAATCGTCGGCCCCCGACTGGATGGAGGAGATCTTCTCCTGGTCACCGCTGGCCGTGATCATGACCACCGGAAGGTAGGCGGTCGCTGGATTGCTGCGGATTCGCCGGCAGACCTCGTATCCGTCGATGCCGGGCATCACGATGTCGAGCAGAACCAGGTCTGGAACGGCTTCGCTCAACTTCTCCAATGCCTGCTCTCCGGAGCTCGCGGTGACAATGCGATAGCCGCGTGGAGTTAGCACCGCGTCGAGCAGTCGGAGGTTCTGGAGCTGGTCGTCGACGGCGAGGATAGTGATCTGATCGGGCATCAAGACCCACCTGGCAAGAACTGGGCGAGCTGCTCCGGAAGGCTGCGGACGCTGATGGGTTTGGCGATGTAGCCGTCGAAACCGGCCGCCTCCGCCCGCTCGACATCGTCTTTCATGGCGAAGGCCGTGACCGCGACCACCGGTACCACGCGACGTCGAGGATCGGCGCGGATGCGCTGCAGGGCCTCGTCGCCGCCGATTCCCGGCAGTTGCAGGTCCATGAGGACCAGATCGAGTGAGCTGCTAGCCGCCACGGCGACGCCTTCCTCGCCCGACCGAGCTGTGACCACGTCGAAGCCGTGAAATTCCAACACGTCCTTGATCAGCTTCAGGTTGAGTACGTTGTCCTCCACGACGAGGATGCGCGCCCCCATCAAAGCTGCCCTTCGAGGTTATTGCCGGGCAGTACCCGCAGGCGGCGCAAGGCATCGAGCAAGTCTTCGCGACCCACCGGTTTGACCAGGTATTCCACGGCGCCCGCCGCCAGGCCGCGGGACTTCTCGTCCAGGATCGAAACAATGATCACCGGGACCTCCTCAGTCTCGGGATCCGCCTGCAGTGCCTCCAGCACCTCCCAGCCGTCGATCCCCGGTAACCGGATGTCGAGCAGCGCGGCGACCGGTTGCAGTCGTCGAATCCTGTCCAGGCCCTCAGTGCCGTCGCGGGCTCGGACGACGCGCACGCCGTGACCGTCGAGGTACGCGCTCATCAGGTCGAGCGACCTGCGGTCGTCGTCGACCACGACCACGACCGGATCAGCGTCGTCGCGGGTGTCAGGTTCCACCAAACCATCAGCAGCGAGGACTGGGACGGTGAAGCCGAAGGTGCTCCCAACGCCGACCTCACTTTGCAGCGTCATCACACCGCCCATCAACGCAACGATCCGTCGGCACAGAGTGAGGCCGAGGCCCGTGCCCTCCTCGCGTGAGGGACCCCGCCGCCCCTGATGGAAGGCCTCGAAGATGCGTTCCTGGTCCTCGGACGGGATGCCGATGCCGTTGTCCCTTACCGTCACGGTCATCCGCCGCTCGGTGCGCGCGGCCTTCACTGCGATGTGTCCGCCGTCGGGCGTGAACTTCACAGCGTTGCTGAGCAGGTTGAGCATGACCTGCTTGAAGCGCAGCTCGTCTGACTCGATCAAATCCAGCGCAGGATCGATCTCGAGCGTCAGGGCGATCCCGTGTAACGCAGCCCGCTCGCGGACCAGCGCGATCGTATCCTCGATCACCCCTCGGACGGGGAACACCGAAAGATCGAGCTCCATCCGGCCGGCCTCCACTTTGGAGAGGTCGAGGATCTCGTTCAGCAGCTCGAGGAGATGCTTGCCGGAACTGAGGATGTCCCCCAGGTACTCCTCCTGGCGTTCGTTCAGATCACCGAACATTCGCTCGAGCAGCACCTCCGAGAACCCGATCACGGCGTTCAGAGGGGTCCGCAGCTCGTGGGACATGCTCGCCAGGAAGTCCGACTTGTGCTCGCTGGCCACTTCCAGCTGGGCGCTCTTGCGCTCGAGCTCACGAAAGAGTCGCGCGTTGGATACCGCCAGCGCGGACTGGTTGGCGAACGTCTCCATGAAGTCCATGACGTCGCCCGAGAAGTTCCCAGGCGTCTTCCGCCGGACCACCATGACGCCGATGATCTGACCGTGGCGCAGTACCGGGACGGCGAGGACCGACCGCCATCCGTCCTCGTACAGCAGCTCGAGATGGACGTCCCGGTCTACCAGGGCGATATCGGAGATCGCGATCGGGCGCCCCTCACGCGCAGCACGGCCGACGAGGGTCTCGTCCAGCTCGATCTTGATCTTGCGCAGTCCCGACAACAGCTCCGGGTTGCTGGGATACGTCGTCCTGGCTAGGAGGCGGCGTTCTGCCTCGACGTACTCCATGATCGAGCCGCCGTCGCACTCCGCGAACCGCACGGCATTGAGGATGATCTTGAACAACACCTCGTCGAGATCGAGGGTCGAGCCGACGGTTTCTCCTACCTCGTTCAGGGCCTGCAACTGCTCGACCTTCCGCGCCAGCTCACTCTGGCGCCCTTCCAGTTCGCGGACCAGATGCAGGTTTCGTACGACGGCTGCGGCCTGGGCGGCGAAGGTCTGGAGCATCGCCGTCGCGCGTTCGTCGAAGGGCTCCACTTTGGTTCGCCACAGACTGATCGCGCCGACCACCTCGTCGTCGAGGATCAGCGGCGCGGCGATCACCGTACGGGAACCGTTCATCTCTTGAACGTCTCGCCGGCCGTAGCCGGGGTCGGTGAGGACGTCCCTGACATGCTCGATACGTCGGTCCAGGGCGACGCGTCCGGCCATCGTTTCCCGATCCCTGCGAAGCGGGTGGGCGTCCACATAAATCCGGAACTCCGGCGGCGCGCCAACGGTCGTCGCAAGCTCGAACTCCTCGCCATGCAGCAGGTAGATCGAGACACCCTGGCATCGACAAAGTCGCCGCGCGCTCTCCGCCACCGTCGTCATCACGGCATCCGCGTCTGCGTCGGAGGACGACCGGCCCAGGGCGACGAGCACCGCATCCGCGGCGACAAGCTGCTCCAGGACGTCACCGTGTTCTCGCACCAGACGTCCGTGATCCTCGGCGGTGGGCACTCGCAGGCCTCCGGTCATCGGTCCGCCTCTCCTGCGATGTGCAGGGGTGATGTGGCTGTCATTCTCCTCTTGTCCCGCTCGCAGGGGAATCCGCATAGTCGGCAGAGCCCGCCGGCCGAACTCTCTCGCAGGACCACCCAATTGAGACCTGGGTTCGCGAACCCAGTCTGAACCCGGGCTCGACGATGAAACCCTCGGTAGGGTGACCGCCATGACGGTCGGCGCTCGCCGAAACGGCGGCGACCATCACCGCCGCACCGGCGAGCGGGGCTAGGACACGTCCTTGCAGAACCTCGACCCGACAACTCTGCTGCTACAGCTTGGCATCCTGTTGGCTGTCGCCTTCCTGCTGGGACGTCTGGCCGAGCGGATCGGTCTCCCGGCCACGACTGGGGAGCTCGCGGCAGGTCTGGTGCTTGGCCCCTCGGTTCTGGGGAGCATCGCGGCAGCCAACGGGAGGGGTTGGCTATTCACGCCCGCATCGGGTCAGCTCGAGTCCCTTCGTGGTATTGCGCTGTTCTGCGGCGTGCTGCTGATCGGCGTGGCCGGCGCAACCGTCGACCTCCCGTTCGTCCGGGCTCGGGTCCGGACCGTCTGGCTGATCAGCCTCGGGGCCCTCGGCCTGCCGCTGGCTTCGACTCTGGTCCTCGCCTACTTCGCCGATCCCCAGCTCCGCGGGCCCAACGCAAGTGCGTGGTCCTTCGCGGCGTTCGCGGGTCTCGCACTTTCGGTGAGTGCGGTGCCCGTCATCGTCAAGATCTTCGCCGATTTGGGCATCCTGCACCGCAACCTGAGCCAGTTGTCCTTGAGTGTGGCCGTGATCGACGACGCGACCGTGTGGGTCGGGCTGTCGATCATCGCGGCCCTCGTCCATGTTCGACACTCGAGCGATCTCTCAGCATTGTCCGGAGATCTGCTGTTCGCGCTGACGGCCATCATCGCTCTGGCGCTGGTCGCCGTCGTGGCCCGACGCTCCCTTGAGGTCGATCGACCGGGGGTCGGACGCGAGACGGGTGTCGGGGCGTCTTGCCTGGTTGCAGCGGCTTTCATCACGTTGGGAGCGGTTCTCACAGACGGTATCGGGCTTGATTCGACGCTCGGCGCGTTCGTGTGCGGCACGATCGTCGCCTCCGGCAGGCTGGTCCCGGTGGCGAGGCTGAGGCCACTACGCACGATCGTGCTCGGCGTTCTGGCGCCGCTCTTCCTGGCGGCAAGCGGGTTGTCCGCCGACCTGACGGCGCTCCGGGATCCAGGGCTGGCCCTCGGGGCGTTGGCGGCGGTGGTACTGGCCATCGTGAGCAAGTCACTTGGGGCGTACGGGGGTGGTCGCCTGGCTGGACTCGGGCACCAGGCGTCGATGGCGGTCTCGTCGGCCCTCAACGCGCGCGGAACCGTTCAGCTTGTGGTCGCAGCGGCCGGTTTGCGTCTCGGCCTGATCAGCACCGCGGGATTCACTGTCCTCGTGCTTGTCGCACTGGTCACCTCGGCCATGGCCGGTCCGCTCATTCGTCGGTACATGCGGCAACTTCCACCGAGTCGAGAGGAGGAGCGCAAGGAACGTCTGGTCGACTGACCCTGCGAATCGGTGGTCAGATTTGTAGGGTCACGAGCACCACGTCCCCCGTCTCAAGGTCCTCGACAAGCCGGACGTCCTTCTTGATCGGCAGCAGATACGTCCTCGCGGGCCTTGTCAGGAAACAGCGAGGTTGTCCACCGCGTCGATCCAACCGTCGCTTCAACCGGGATCGAGCCGAAAGCCGAGGCGTTCGGGGCCACCCGCTCACGGATGTCATCAGCCATCTCGGTCGGAAGGCTGACGAAATGCCAGGCGGCCGGACCGTCGTACTCCCACAGTTCACCGCGAAACTCGTAACGATCACCGGCCATAGGACGAGACCATACGGCTGTCAGCGGCAGTCATATCAAAAGAGCTTCTGAAGCATACGAACGCCGAGGCTGCTTCGTCATACTGAGCTGATGGAGCAGCCTCTTCCCTCGGGGACGCTCACCTTGTTGTTCAGTGACATCGAGGGTTCGACCCGGCTGCTCACACAGCTGGGCGTGCATTACGGCGAAGCGCTGTCGGTTCAACGCTCCATCATGCGTGACGAGTTCGCACACTGGCACGGCACCGAGATCGGCACCGAAGGAGACAGTTTCTTCGTCGTCTTCACCTCGGCAACAGATGCGGTGAGAGCCGCACTGGCGGCGCAACGCAGGCTTGCCTCATACGATTGGCCCGACGGTGCCATGGTGCGGGTACGGATGGGGCTGCATACCGGGCAGCCGACCCGCCTTGAGAGCGATTACGTCGGCATGGATGTGCACCGCGCCGCTCGCATTGCATCCGCCGCGCATGGCGGGCAGATCGTGCTGTCGGCGACAACAGCTCAGATCATTGCCGATCAGTCGCCGGAGCTGCAGCTGAAGGATTTGGGATGGCACCGGCTCAAGGACATTCCCCAGACCGAGCGCATCCTGCAGCTGATTGCCGACGAACTGCCGCAGGAATTCCCGCCGCTGATGAGTCTTGGCACTCCCACCAACCTGCCGCCGGCTCCAACTCCGATCATCGGACGAGACGGAGAGCTCGCCGAAATCACAGCCCAGCTCCTGGGCGGTGCGGCGCGTCTGGTGACGTTGACCGGTCCTGGAGGGTCAGGCAAGACACGGCTAGCGATCGCGGCGGCCGGTCGGCTGGCATCTTCGCGCGCCGACGGCGTCTACTTCGTGCCGCTGGCAACGGCGAACGCCGCCGATGTCATGTGGAGCACCATTGCGGAGACCTTGGGCATCGTCGGTGAAGGCCGAGCGCCACCGACCTTTTTCGAGCACATCGCTCAGCGAGACATGCTGTTGGTCCTGGACAACCTCGAGCAACTGACCGATGCGCCGCGCATCGTCAGCGAGCTCCTCGCCCACGCGCCGCAGCTCGGCATCCTCGCGACGTCGCGCCGGCCGCTACACGTGACCGGCGAGTACCAGCACCCAGTGCCTCCGCTCGAGATTCCCGGCTCGGGTCTCAACGCACAAGAGGCTGAATTGTGGGGAGCGGTCGCGCTCTTCGTGCACCGAGCTCAAATGGTTCGACCGAACTTTCAGCTCATTGATGACAACGTCGCCGACGTGATCGCCATCTGTGTCCGGCTCGACGGGATGCCACTGGCCATCGAGCTGGCTGCCGCTCGGACGACATTGCTGGCCCCCCACGCCATCCTCTCCAGGCTTGACCGCAGCCTTGAGCTCGGCGGCGCGGAATTGGATCGCCCAGACCGACAGCGCACACTGCGGCAGACCATCGCTTGGAGCTTCGATCTGCTCACTGCCAATCAACAGAAGTTCTTCCGGCAACTAGGGGTCTTCGGCGGCAGCTGCGACCTCGGCGCAGTGTCGGCGGTCACCCAAACGCCTGGCGATCCGCTGGATGAGGTGGCCGGCCTAGTCGACATGAGCCTCGTCCGCATCCTCGACGACCGCGCCGGCGAGCCGCGCGTTGATCTTCTCCAGACCGTGAGGGCGTTCGCCCGCGAATGCCTCGACGCTGCCGGTGAGTGGGAATCAGTGGCCCGACGGCATGCGCGACCACTACCTCGCCCTCATCGAAGAGTTCGGCTCCTCGGCTCCGAACCGCGGAGTACCTCACAGCCCGGGACCGGATCGAAGCGGAGCTGGACAACCTTCGCGGCGCCCTGGAATGGAGCCTGCAGGTAAACGACACCAAGGCGACCGGACAATCGGCTTTCGACTGTGTCGTGAGCTGACCTGGTTTTGGTACGCCTGCGGCTACCCGGAGGAAGGTCGTCGCTGGTTGGAGCGGGCGACCGAGCGGATCAGCGGAGACGAGCCTGAGGAGATAGCCGTACTCCACGGCCTCGGTGTCATTCTGCTTCAGCAAGGCGAGTTCGAGAAAGCGCGTCAGTTGTTGACGCGTTGCCTCGACTATTGGCGGCAGCGGGGTGACGACAGCAAGACGGCTATGGAACTCAACAGTCTCGCCATCTCCTACCGCTTCACCGGTGAGGAGGATCAGGCTCGTGCCCTCTTCACCGAAGGCATATCCCTGGCCGAACGAAGCGGCGACACAAGTCGTCTGGCAGGCCTGCTCTCCAACTTGGGAATCCTCGAGATCGATGTCGGTGCGCCGGCCACCGCCATCGATCTGTTCGACAAGGCGATTGTCCTTGACCGTGAGCTCAAGGACAGATGGGCGGAGACGTGCGACCGGGTCAACCGTGCGGCAGCTCGCATCACTGCCGGCCAGATCGGCGCTGCTCATCAAGATCTGCGTGATGTATCGTCCGACGTCCTCGCCGTTGACGACGTCGATCTCACCATCGGTCTGATCGAACTGTTGGCAATGCTCTGGGGAGAGTCCGGCGACGTCCGCAGAAGCGCTCGGCTTCTCGGCACGTCAGAGGCGATGCGGGAGCAGTCCAACTTGCCTCGGCCACCGCCCGACTCTGCCCATCTGAGCAGGTCGCTGTCGACCAACAGATCAAAGGTGAGTGAAGACACCTGGTCCAGCTACATGAACGAGGGCCGGCTGTTGAGCGGGGAGCAAGCGATAACCGAAGGCATCAGGTGAAGATCCTCACGTTCTTGCTGGGTCGCGCCTCACGCATAGCCGCGTACTGACCAGGCTGTGGCGACGATCTCGAACGGTGGCGGTCCAAGCAAGGCGGAGCACCTGGCTTGGAGTGCCTCACGTCCGTCCTTCGGCAGCGAAGCGACATAGTCGCCGGCGGGACCGACCCCCAGGGTGAATGGCTCCCACCATTCGGCGAACGAGGCAAAACTCAGCCGGATGCTGAGCTGGAGTCCTGTAGCTGATCCCGCTAAGTCCGGCTGCGTCGGCGAGCTCTGGCCAGCTGGCCCTCTCGTGCCCCGGCAAGGCCCGCCTCGCCTGGAGAGGCGGGATCCAGCTCATGAACCGCCCGCCAGAACGTACTGCAGGGGACCGCCTCCGACCCTGCGTGATCCCACACGCAAGCGGCGACGACCCCCTCCGGGCAGGGTGACGCGACTCATCTCGGACAACTCCCGCCACCGGGTCACTCATGAAGATGGACGACGAGTTGGCGCGATGCGCAACGTCGAAGCGTGTCACTTCGGAACGGCAGATCCTCGGCCGTCGCTGCACGGACGTCGAGTCTCACGGAAACCGGGCACGGACCGCCTCGACGAAGGCACTGTGATGGATCGATGGCGGACACCCGCGTCCGGCAATCCTGAGGAGTTGGACTCAGTCCGAGCGGTCAGCGCTCCCGGGCCGCATGCCAACGTCCAGGACGTGCTGACCGAGCTCCTGATGCCGGCGAAGACGGAGAACTGTTCCGCCAGGGGCACGGAGAAGCGGACCCATGAGACCGGTTGTAGTTCTGCTGCGGAGACGGCGAACGCCACATCGCGACCATACGGCTGCGGAGAAATGACGACGGCCGCCTACTTCACATCGGAGAAGGGCAGCGCCTCGCGAACGGGAAGCAATAGATGATGATGGTGCCGGAGGAGCTCACGAGAGGCATGGAACGAAATCATACAGCCTCACGTGTCGGGCAGGAAAGTTCCCGAATTTCACCTGACGACATCAAAGATCCCTGGCTCGATTCTCCCAAACGCTGACCTGGCTGATCTTGTGCTGCATCCTCCACGAGGGCGGCGTTGGATCCAGCACAATCAGTGAACCTGGCCGGGTGACTGCGGTGGCGGAGGCCAGCGACGCCGGGCTGGGCCAGCCCTACACTTCACCGCATGGCGCAGCCGGGAAGTCGCAGCCGCATCGTGCTCGCGATCCTCTGGCTGCTTTTGGGTCTCGCGATGATCGGTGTCCCGCTGTGGCTTGGCCGAACCCGGTGGCAAGCCATCCTCAATGGCCATCCAGCCATGCTGGCCGCTGGAATCCTCTGCGGTCTGCTCGGCTTCGTCGCGGTCGCCTGGTCGATCGCCTCCTTGGCACTCGGTGATCGCCAGGACCGCGAAGGTGATCCGGAACACCCGGCGCGGCGGACGGACGAGCAGATCCGCCGCAGGGCGCGCTGGCGGTTGGCGCTCGCCATTCCAGCACTGATCGCTTGCGCAGCCCTGGTCGCCGTCCTGGCGTGGGCCCGACCCTTGAAAGCCACACCCACAGCCGCGGCGGCCATGCGGTCGGAGAACGACGTCGTCGTTATCGACAAGCTCGGCTGGTACGAGATGCAACCAGTTGGCAAGGACAAGTCAGGCAAGACAGTGAAGCCGACAGTTGCACTCCTCTTCGTGCCGGGCGCCCGAGTGGATCCACGCGCCTACGCCGGGCTGTTGCGTCCGCTGGCCGAAGCCGGCTATGTGGTGGCCGTGCTGAAGGCTCCGCTTGGCATTGCACTGGCTCGGCCCGATCAGGCTGAGAAGGTGCTGCGGGTGCATCCGGAGATTACCCATTGGGCTGTCGGCGGGCATTCGCTTGGTGGCACGGCGGCGGCATCCTTTGCCGACGAGCATGAAGAGGTCAAGGCGCTGGCTCTCTACGCGTCATATCCCGCCAGACCGATAGACCGTACGGATCTCAAGGTCCTATCGATCTCCGGGTCGGCCGATGGACTGGCGACGACGGCCGATATCGACGCGTCGAAGTCATACCTGCCACCCGACACCCTGTACGTGGTCATTCCTGGCGCCGTACACAGCGACTTCGGGGACTACGGCGACCAGCCGGGGGACGGCACCCGAACGATCGACCACGCGGCCGCACAGATTGAGATTCAGAAGGCAACATCGGCCCTGCTCGGTTCGCTTACCCCGCCGATCAAGACGGCGAAGAAGTAGGGATCAACCATGAGTGAAACCGGCCTTCGCGCCGCCCAAGCGAAGATGGCTGCCGCCGGCGTGCACCAGAAGGCGATCGACGTCTTCACGCATTACTACGCTCAGCTCGAGGAGGGAGTGACCGGCTTCATCGCGGAGGAATCGATCACCCCGCTAGAGCATCCGGACCTGCTCGAGTCCGTCTCGCGGTCACGGACGAGGACGCCCGGACCGCTCTCGCGCGAACGGTCATGATCAAACTCAACGGTGGGCTCGGCACCTCGATGGGCATGGACAAGGCAAAGTCCCTGCTACCGGTGCGGGACGGCAAGTCCTTCCTCGACATCATCGTTGATCAAGTGCGCTCCGCACGTGCGACGCATGACGTCAAGTTGCCGATGATCTTCATGAACAGCTTCCGGACGCATGACGACACGCTTGCGGCCCTGACGGCATATCCTGATCTGGCGGTTGACGATCTTGACCTCGACTTCGTCCAGAACTCTGAACCGAAACTGCTCGCCGAGGACCTGACGCCGGTCGAGTGGTCTCCCGATCCCGAACTCGAGTGGTGCCCGCCCGGTCACGGGGATCTCTACACCGCGCTCGAGGTCTCGGGCACGCTGAATCGCCTACTGGCCCTGGGTTATCGCTATGCCTCGGTGTCCAACTCCGACAACTTGGGTGCTGCGCCCCATGCCACGATCGCTGGATGGTTCGCCGGGAGCGGGGCCCCGTACGCGGCTGAAGTCTGCCGCCGCACTGCAGCGGACCGCAAAGGTGGCCATCTGGCCATCCGCAAATCAGACTCCCGGTTGATCTTGCGAGACACCGCGCAGACCGCCAAGGAGGAGATGGATTTCTTCACCGACGAGCACCGCCACCCTTACTTCCACACAAACAACCTGTGGCTGGATCTGGAGGTGCTGGCCCGGACCCTGAAGGAGCGGAACTCGGTGCTGGGACTGCCGCTGATCAAGAACGAGAAGACTGTCGATCCCGCCGATCCCTCGTCGCCGGCCGTGATCCAGATCGAGTGCGCCATGGGCGCCGCCATCGAGGTGTTCGAGGGGGCGACCGCCATAGGGGTTGGTCGCGACCGATTCCTGCCAGTCAAGACGACCAACGACTTGCTGGTGCTCCGCTCAGACGTCTATGACATTGGCCCCGACGGCCGGCTTACCAAAATCACTGACTCGGTCCCACTGGTCGATCTCGACTCGCGCTACTACAAGACCATCTCTGCGTTCGACCACCGGTTCACGTCTGGCGTTCCATCGCTGCGACGTGCTAGCAAGCTCAGCGTTGAAGGCGACTGGACCTTCGGGGCCGATGTCACCATCGTCGGCGCGGTCCAACTCGACGATCAAGGCACGCCCCAGACGGTGCCGGCCGGCTCAGTCCTGGGTGCCGAGAGCTGAGTCGACCCATCGTCAAGCCGTCGTCACCACCTCGTCGAAGTCCAGCCGCGGCAGGCGGGGGCGGAAGGCCGAGTCGGCGGGATGGCCGATGAAAGCTATGCGACCTTGTGGGTGATCTCGTGAGAGTCTGGATTGTGCCGAGTTCCGACACGGCCACCTGGCATCAAGCGTTGGCATACGCCATTCTTGGGCGGCGGCTGCCTGAACTGTCGCATCAAGGCCAGCCCGATGTCGCAGCACTGGCCGATGAGTTGAGCGCTGTCGACCGGCTAGACGCCTCGGTGAATGCCTTACGTGCCCAGGGCATCTGGCCGCTGCCGGTGCCGTCCGATCTGATGGTCGGGCTGGGCTGGGCTCAATTCAAGGCGGCCTTGGCAGAGCTGGTGCAAAAGTTGGGGTTCGACGCCTACCGGACCCATCCTGCGGTCGATCGGCCGCCCAATGCAGACGAACGCCGGTTGCTGGACGAGGTGCCGCCGCACCATCGCGGCTGAACAGTCAGTGCCCGTGCCGGCGAGACGACCCCACATCGGTGACTACAGGCATCGGTGAGAACAGGCAAGGAGGACCAATGAGCAAGCTTGTCGTTGTCGAGAACCTTTCCCTCGACGGAGTGATGCAGGCGCCCGGACGCCCGGACGAGGACACCCGCGGCGGTTTCAATCGCGGCGGCTGGGCCGCCCAGGCGTTGGAAAAGGACCCCGAAGCCGCCCAGGCATCGATGGCGGGTCAAGGGCAGACGGGGGCCATGCTCTTCGGCCGCCGCACCTACGAGGACCTCGTCGGGCACTGGCTCTCGACACCCGAACCGAATCCGTTCAGCGAAATTCTCGAGCGGACACCGAAGTTCGTCGCTTCACGCAGCCTCACCGAGCCGCTTCCGCATCCGAATTCCACGCTGCTCAAAGGTGATGTGATGGACGAGGTTGCCGCACTCAAACAGGAGTCCGGCCAAGACCTGGTCGTCCTCGGTAGCGGTGTCTTGGTCCGAGATCTCGCCGCCGCTGGCCTCATCGATGAGTACGTCTTGACCACGATCCCTGTCGTGCTCGGCTCGGGCACCAGGCTCTTCGGTGACACCTACATCCCCCTAAAGGTGGTCAACAGCGTGACGACTTCCTCAGGAATCGTGGTCACCAGGCTGCGCGTCGAGCAATAGGTACTCGAAAGCCGCGTAGACGGCCGGGCTCGCCTTGCCCCGGTCCACTAACGAAGCACGACGCTGATTCTGGTAGAGGCGGCCGCTTCGGCCAGCACGGTGGCTGTTTCCGCATCGACGTCGACGAGGACCAGCGCACCGTCAGCCGTACTGGCCCCTTCTCCGGCTGGGGGTACGGGCACGCTCAGCACCCTGACTCCGGCGGCCACAACGTTTGCGTGGCCACCCTCCGGGTCGGCGGCGATGACGTCGATGAGTGCTCCCGGCTGCAGCAGGTTGGCCACCTCCGGGTCGGCCAGGCGGAGGGGAGCGATCACGTGACCCGGCCCGGTTCCCCACGACGTGCCCGACAGATCAAGGGCGGTGAGAACCTGGCGCTCGGCAACCGGCCCGATCAAACGGCGGCCCACCACGGCGGTCGGATCAACCAACGCGCCGCGAGGTAGCGCATCCTCTGCGACCGATGACACGGTGATGTCGCTGGACCGAACGACCGCACCGGATATCAGGTTCGTCGTGGCCCGTACCACGCGCAACGTTGGTGCCGCCGGGGGAGCCGCCGCTGCAACCGCGCTGAGGACGGCGGCTATCGCTGCCACAATCGCGAGTTTGCGGCGATGCCAGGACGCGGCCCGGCGCAAATCACGGAGGAAGCGGCGTTGAGGGCCTTGGCGTTTCACCGGCTCGAGGGGAACGCGGTGCCGCGGTCTGCGCCGTTGAGGTACCTGGTCATGCCAGGCACATTAAGGACGAGCGGTGGAATCGTGCGCTTCATCCACAGGCACAGGAATCGGGCTTCACGCGCCTGTGGAGGATCTAACGTGCGGTGGCGCCGACCTTCTTCGATCGGCGTTCCGACCCGGAACCAGCGGTTGAAGTGTCTGTTGCCGGCGACGATGCGGGGGCCTTATCGGATGTGGCCGAGCCGTTTTCGCTGGCCTTGGCCACCACCTCCTTGCCGGCATCAGCGGTCTTCTTCTCCGGCTTCGAGCCATCGCCTTCGGCAGATGTGCTGACGCGGCTGTCCGTCCGATAGAAGCCGGAACCCTTGAATACGACACCGACGGCATTGAAAAGCTTGCGCAGCGGTCCGCCGCAACGCGGGCACTCGGTCAGCGCAGCATCGCTGAACTTCTGTACCGCTTCAAGGTCCTCGCCGCATTCGGTGCACCGGTACTGGTAGGTCGGCATGCCGCTTCACTCTCTGATAGGAGCGCTGATTAGCACTCAAGCATAGCGATTGCTAACTCGGAGCCCGAATTGGTCGACCGGCCGGTCGCTTAGTCTGGGACGGTGCGTCGCGTCCCTCGGTGGTTGATCTTCACCGCCTTGGTCGTAGTCATGGCGCTGGGTGCGCTGTCCAGCCTCGCGGTGGCGACCGCCCGTCGGTCATTGCCCGACTACTCGGGCGAGCTTGTGCTTCCCGGGCTTGGTGGGCACGGTCGAGGTCAAGCGTGACTCGTACGGTGTGCCCCACGTCTATGCCGACAACCCGGAGGATCTGTTCCTGGCGCAGGGCTACATTCAGGCATCGGATCGCTTCTACGAGATGGATTTCCGGCGACACCTGGCGGCCGGCCGACTGTCCGAGCTCTACGGACCCAGCCAAGTCGAGACGGACTCCTACATACGCACCCTCGGCTGGCGTCGCGTCGCCGAGGAGGAACTGGCGCTGCTGTCAGCGAGCACCCGGCGTTACCTCGACGCGTACGCCGCCGGAGTGAACGCCTACATTCGCGGAAAGCCTGCCGCTGACTTGTCCCTGGAGTACAGCGTGCTAGGCGTCGAGGGACTGGAGTACCAGCCCGAGGAGTGGCGGGCCGCCGACTCGGTGTCCTGGTTGAAGGTGATGGCCTGGAATTTGGGGTCCAATCTCGATCAGGAAAGCGAGTTGGCGATCATGACCGCGAAGGTGGGCTCCCGGAGGACGCTCGAACTCAATCCGCGGTATCCCTTCGAGGGTTTCGAGCCCATCGTCGGCCGCGGAACCATCTCCGGAAAGGCGTTCGATCCCAGGGCAGACCGGAGCTCGGCTCGCTCCGTCCCGATCGGCCTCAGCCGTGCTGAACTTCGGAGGGCGAGCGCCCCCCTGTCCGAGCTGACGAGGATGGAGGCGGCCATTCCGCAGATTTTTGGCTCACGGTCGCTGGGAGAGGGTGGGTCGAACTCCTGGGCGGTGTCGGGCGCCCGTACCGCGTCCGGCAAGGCGATGCTGTCTAACGATCCGCACCTGGCAACCACCATCCCGTCGACCTTCGCCCAGGTGGGACTGCATTGTCGAAGCCTGACCAAGGCGTGCCCGTTCGACGTATCCGGTTTCAGCCTTGCCTCCGTTCCCGGGGTGGTGATCGGCAAGAACACCCGAATTACCTGGGGTCTGAGCACCAGCCACCTGGACGTGCAGGATCTCTACCTCGAGGAGGTCAACGGCGACCAGGTCCGCAGCGGCGACTCGTACGCTCCACTGGAGATCCGGACCGAGCTGATCTCGGTCCTCGGTGAGGCTCAACCGCGATCGCTACGCATTCGTACGTCTCGGCATGGGCCGCTACTGTCCGATGTCAGCACGTCGCTGCAGTCGGTCGGCTCCACCACCACTGCGCCTGGGAAGGCTCCGTATGCGGTCGCCGTGAGCTGGGTGGCGCTCACCCCCGGCCGGTCCATGGACGCGTTGCTGAGGATCAATACCGCCGGCAACTTCGCCGAGTTCCGGGCAGCTGCCAAGCTGCTGTCGGCACCGTCGCAGAACCTGCTGTATGCCGACGTCGACGGCAATATCGGGTATCAGTTGCCGGGCGACGCGCCGATGCGCGGGCACGGTGACGGGCGCATTCCGTCACCCGGCTGGGATGACAGCTATGACTGGAAAGGGCGCATACCATTCGCCCAGTTGCCCTACACCTACAACCCGTCCAGCGGTTTCATCGTGGCCGCCAATCAGCCGATCATCGGACGCCAATACCCCTATCAGCTCGGCTCGGATTTCTCCTACGGCTGGCGGAGCCAGCAGTTGGTCGATCGGCTGGCAGAATCGCCTCCGCTCACCGCCGACAGCGCCGAACAGCTCTTCCACGACAACACGATCCGGGTGGCGGCCGACGTCGTTCCGAACCTGTTGAGGATCAAGGTCGACGATTCGTGGGTGCGCGAAGGGCAGCAGATGCTGGTCGGCTGGGACTACTCCGCAGACGCGTCGTCACCAGCAGCGGCGTACTTCAATGTGGTCTTCCACAACATCCTCAAGCTGACGTTCCGCGACGAGATGCCAGAGGAACTGTGGCCGGCCGGCGGTGATCGCTGGTATGCGGTCGTGTCCTCCCTGCTGAAATCGCCGAGGAGCCGCTGGTGGGACGACGTGGCGACACAGGACCGAGTGGAGACCCGTGACGACACCTTGTTGGCCGCATTGACTCAGGGCCGGAAGGAGATCACCTCGTTGATGTCTCGCGACACCGATCAGTGGGAATGGGGCAAGCTCCATCGCGCCACCTTGCGTAACTCGACGCTCGGAGAGAGCGGCAGCGCCGTGATCGAGCGACTCTTCAACAGGGGCGACTACGAGCTTGGCGGCGGACCCGCCGTGGTGAACGCCATGGCCTTTGACGACCGCACGGGTTACCAGGTGACGGCCGGGCCGACGATGCGCATGCTCATCGATCTTGGTGATCTCGACGCATCGCGATGGGTCAACCAGAGCGGAGTGTCCGGACATGCCTTCGCCCGGAACTATGACGATCAGACCGGCCTGTGGGCCGCGGGCAGGATGTTGCCGTTCGTCTCCACGCCCGCGGCGGTCGATGCCCGCACCGTGGATCGGCTGCGCCTGAGCCCCGGTTGATTCGGCGAGTCGTGAGTGTCTGAAGCGCCCGGTATGGGTAAGTGCCGAGGAGAGGCAGAGAGGCTGCCTCGCTAGTCGATCTCGAAGAGGAGACCCATGACCACGACGGTGGAGAAGACCATCCTGGTGAACGTACCGGTCAGCACGGCCTACAACCAGTGGACGCAGTTCGAGGACTTTCCTCAGTTCATGGGTGGGGTGAAGAGCGTGACTCAGCTGAGCGATGATCGGCTCGAGTGGGTGGCGGAAATCGCTGGTGTTCGCCGCCAGTGGCAGGCCAGAATCGTCGAGCAGATTCCCGATCAGAAGGTTGCCTGGGCGGCGACGGAGGGTGCGACGAATGCCGGTGCCGTCACGTTCTCCGACGCAGGCGGTGGCCAGACTTCGGTACATCTGTCGTTGGAGTACGAGCCCGAGGGCCTGGTCGAGAAGGTAGGCGACAAGCTCAACATCGTCGAGAACCAGGCCGAGCGCGACCTCGAGAAATTCAAGGCATTCATCGAGTCCGAGGGGTACGCCACCGGTGCCTGGCGGGGGTCGGTCAACGAAGGCGCCCAAGCCGGCACTCCTGGCGTGGACGATGCGGCGGGCTCGCGCGGTGACAGCGGCAAGGCCGGCGTGTCCGGCAAGGCCGTCGCCGCAGGAGCGGCCGCCGTTGCGGCCGGCGCGGCGGTAGCCGGCGGAGTCGCCGCCAAGAAGGCCGGCGACAAGGCGGATGACTCGGTCACCGACGAGACCATCGTGGTGGGGACGTCACCCGATGTCGATCCCCTCAGCGCCACAAGCGCGGATGTGGGCTATGACGACGTTCCAGCGAGCGCGGGTGCCGGCGTCCGTTACGACCAGACGACAGACACGACGACGACGCCATCGACCTACGACGACACCAGCGGAGCGACGACAGCCGGGCTCGGCTACGACAACACGACCGGCACCAGCACGTCCGGACTGGATGAGCCGGCCACTGGTAGGGCGATGACTGACGACGATGACAGCCTGCGGCTCGGGGGTGATGACTCCACCGAGCGGCCAATGGATCGCTAGTTCAACACTGCCGAATCGAGGTCAGGCACCCCCGCACGCCGCCCGGTGCCTGACCTCGAAATATGGCGGCAGGTGACAGATCCGCCACGATAGACTGCCGTTATCGGCTGTGATCCGGCTATCACCGGTGAGCCTCCGGAAGAACGAGAACACCGCTGATGTGCGGAGTTCTTCACTAGAACCGGACGGGTGGGCCCGTCATCGCCCGCAAATGAGCGGTCGGCATGGAACTGAGTTTCCGCCGGCAAGCGAGGTGGTACCGCGGTGGAGACATCGTCCTCGTACACATGATTGTGGACAAGAGACGAGAGGTACCGTGACGATCTACCCCAAGGCGGCAGCGCCGGACTTTCGACAAGGGCAGCGCACCTCCACCGAGCGTCCTGGTTCGCGTGCTGAGCCTTCGGCAGGGCCGGAACGCTCATCGAGCGTGCCGGCAAGCCCGAAGTTTCCCGCGATCGAGGAGCGGGTGCTGGCGTACTGGAAGGCCGACCAGACCTTCCAGGCTTCGGTGGCACGAAACCCGGCGGGCGACAACGGGTCCAACGAGTACGTGTTCTACGACGGTCCGCCGTTCGCCAACGGCCTGCCGCACTACGGGCACCTGCTCACCGGCTATGTCAAGGACATCGTGCCGCGTTATCAGACGATGCGCGGACGCCGGGTCGAGCGCAGGTTCGGGTGGGACTGCCACGGCCTGCCGGCCGAGCTCGAGACCATGTCCCAGCTGGGACTGAAGACCAAGGACGAAATCGTCGATCTCGGGATCGAGAAGTTCAACGCAGCCTGCCGGAAGTCGGTGCTGCGCTACACCCACGAGTGGCAGGACTATGTCACCCGTCAGGCTCGCTGGGTCGATTTCGATCATGACTACAAGACTCTCGAGCCCGATTACATGGAGTCGGTGCTCTGGGCGTTCAAGTCGCTGTACGACAAGGGCCTCGTGTACGAAGGGCTGCGCGTCCTCCCGTACTGCTGGAGCGACGAGACCCCTCTGTCGTTGCATGAGCTGCGGATGGACGATGAGGTCTACCAGAACCGCCAAGATCCTGCGGTGACCGTCGGCCTGCGATTGGAGACCGGCGAGCTGGCGCTGATCTGGACAACCACGCCGTGGACGCTCCCCAGCAACCTGGCGCTGGCGGTCAATCCCGAGATCGACTACGTCGTTGTCGAGCGAGTCGTCCGAGCGCTATCTGCTGGCCGAGGCCCGGCTGGGCGCGTACGCGCGCGAGCTGGGGGAGGACGCCACCGATCGGATCGTCTCCGCGGTTGAAGGGCTCCGACCTGCTGGGCCGGCGATACGTACCGCCCTTCTCCTACTTCCTCGGGCATACCAACGCTCATCAGGTCCTGGCCGGGGACTTCGTCACCACCGACGAAGGCACCGGCATCGTCCACATGGCGCCGGCCTTCGGCGAGGACGACAAGATCATCGGTGACGCGGCCGGAATCGTCGCCGTGGTGCCGGTCGATGCGGCCGGCAGATTCACCGCCGAGGTGCACGACTACGAAGGCGTGCACGTCTTCGACGCCAACTTCATGATCATCGACGATCTCAAGGCTGCCACCCGAGGGGCGGCCGCCGGGTCGGTCACTCCGGGCACGGTCCTGCTTCGCCACGAGACCTACGACCACCCGTATCCGCACTGCTGGCGTTGCAAGAACCCGCTCATCTACCGAGCGGTGTCCAGCTGGTTCGTCGAGGTCACCAAGGTCAAGGACCGGATGGTCGAGCTGAACCAGGAGATCACCTGGGTTCCCGATCACGTCAAGGACGGGCAGTTCGGCAAGTGGCTGTCCAACGCCCGTGACTGGTCGATCAGCCGGAACCGGTTCTGGGGTACCCCGATCCCGATCTGGAAGTCCGATGATCCGGCGTATCCGCGGATAGACGTCTACGGATCGATCGCCGAGCTGGAGTCCGACTTCGGGGTCAAGGTGCCAGACCTGCACCGGCCGTACATTGATCAGTTGACCCGGCCGAATCCCGACGACCCCACCGGCCGAGCGACGATGCGCCGGGTGGAAGACATCCTCGACGTGTGGTTCGACTCCGGATCAATGCCGTACGCCCAGGTGCACTATCCGTTCGAGAACGCCGACTGGTTCGAGCACCACTACCCCGGCGACTTCATCGTCGAGTACATCGGCCAGACGCGTGGCTGGTTCTACACCATGCACATCCTGGCCACGGCGCTGTTCGACCGGCCCGCGTTCAGCAGTTGCATCAGCCACGGCATCGTGCTGGGCAGCGACGGACAGAAGATGAGCAAGTCACTGAAGAACTATCCCGACGTGAACGAGGTTTTCGACCGCGACGGCGCCGACGCGATGCGGTGGTTCTTGATGTCGTCACCGATCCTGCGCGGCGGCAACCTGATCGTCACCGAGCAGGGCATCCGCGACGGCGTCCGTCAGGTGATGATCCCGCTCTGGAACGCCTGGTACTTCTTCGCGCTCTACGCCAACGTGGCGCGCGGGCGGCAGGGCTACGACGCCAAGATCAACTTCGGCTCGGACGATGTGCTCGACCGCTACATCCTCGCCAAGACCGCGGAGTTCGTTGATCTCATGACGCGCGAGCTGGACTCGCTGAACGTGGCCGCTGCCTGCGATGCGACCCGCACCTTCCTGGAGGTGCTGTCGAACTGGTACATCAGACGCTCACGTGATCGGTTCTGGAACGGGGAATCCCAGGAGTCCTTCGCGGCGTTCGACACGCTCTACACGGTGTTGGAGACCACAACTCGGACCGTGGCACCCCTCCTTCCGCTGACCGCCGAGGAGATCTGGCGCGGCCTCACCGGTGGGCGCTCAGTGCACCTCACCGACTGGCCGATCGTCGGACAGATCGACGCTCAGTCTGGTGACTGCGATGGACCGGGTGCGCGAGGTCTGCTCGACCGGTTCGGCACTACGCAAGGCGGAGAACCTGCGGGTTCGCCTTCCGTTGTCCAGCCTGACCATCGTCGCCGATGACGCCGACGCGCTCCGCCCGTATGCGGCCTTGATCAGCGACGAGCTGAATGTTCGCGAGCTCGTGCTGACCGACCTCGCGGCCGCCGGTAGCGGTCCATTCGGGGTTCGCCAGGTTCTGCAGGTCAACGCTCGAGTCGCCGGTCCTCGGCTCGGCAAGGACGTCCAGATGGCAATCAAGGCCAGCAAGTCCGGCGACTGGTCGGCCGACGCCGACGGCACCGTCACGTCCGGCGGCATCACTCTGCGGGACGGGGAGTACACGCTTCAGACTGTGGTCGCCGACGCCGATCCGGATGATCAACGGGCGGTAGCCATGCTGCCCGGTGGCGGCTTCGTGATCTTGGACACGACGGTCACCCCAGAGCTGGCGGCCGAGGGACTGGCCCGGGACGTCGTGCGCGCCGTGCAGCAGGCCCGGCGGGACGCCGGACTTGACGTGAGTGACCGCATCCACTTGCGGCTCAGCGGCGACCAGAGCGTCCGCGCCGCCATTCAGACTCACGCCAACTTGATCAAGGCCGAGACCCTCGCGACCACCATGGAGTTGACGGACCATTCCGCAGCGCTGCAGTCAGCTGCTGTGGGGGACAAGCAGCAGGTGGGGCTGGTCGTCGAGCGAGGATGACTTGTGCGGAGCCCTTCGTAGTCTGGGCATACTTCCGTTTCGGCAGAACGAGAATGACAGGGGCATCGAGGATGGGATTCGCTAAGCGGCTGGACAAACTTGCTGGAGCTATCGAGCGCGCTGAGGTGCTCGATCCGACAGCGG
The DNA here is from genome assembly GCA_963808495.1 of uncultured Actinomycetota bacterium. Lineage (GTDB taxonomy): Bacteria > Actinomycetota > Actinomycetes > Propionibacteriales > Propionibacteriaceae > Microlunatus. The sequence goes on along the minus strand of CAWEGC010000010.1, from coordinate 179,102 downwards.
ACAAGATCGCCAGTGTGGCGAAGAAGGTTTTCGGCCAGCGAGCGGTGACCACAATCGCCAGCGGCACTCCGATCGGGCACCCGCTCCACCCGCTGCTGGTCGCGATTCCCATCGGAGCGTGGACATCGGCGGCGGTCTTCGACCTGGTAGGTGACCACGATGGTGCCCGCAAGCTGATCGGGTTGGGAGTGTTGGCCGCCGCGCCCTCTGCGGCGACGGGAACCAATGACTGGACGTCGACCTCGGGAGGTGAGCGCCGGATAGGGCTGGTGCACGCAATCCTCAACTGGGTCGCGATCGCCTCCTATGGTGCAAGCTGGCTGTCCCGCCGCCGTGGGCATCGCGCCTCCGGGGTCACGTGGTCGCTGGTGGGCGCATCCACCCTCGGGGTCTCAGGTTGGCTCGGTGGCCATCTCTCGTACGCGCTTGGCGTCGGCGTGGATACGACGGCCTTCCAGCACAGTACGGACAGGTGGAGCCCGGTGGCGGCCGAGGACGAGATCTCCTCCGGCGGCCTGACGCTGGTTGATCTTGACGGCGTACCCGTGGTGCTGACCCGCAGGCCCGACGGCAAGATCGTCGCGCTAGCCGATCGCTGCACCCACCGCGGCGGGCCCTTGCATCAGGGGACTCTGGAGGACGGATGCATCGTCTGCCCGTGGCACGGCAGTCATTTCGCGTTGGACGGATCGGTGGTCGCCGGTCCAGCCACCCGGCCGGCGGCCGCATACGAGGTCTTGGTCGCCGATGGCCAGATCCAGATCCGCCGTGCCGACGAGCCACGCACTCTGCGTAAGAATCCGGTCGGGCGCTGACAGCGGTGGCGGGCAAGCCTGGTCGCTCGAGCACCATCCGACGCCGCGTTGTGGTCCGTGGTCGAGTTCAGGGCGTCTTCTTCCGCGACACCTGTCGGCGGGAGGCTCGCTTTCGTGGCGTGACCGGCTGGATCCGGAATGCTCAGGACGGATCAGTCGAAGCTGCCTTCGAGGGTGAGTCAGCGGATGTGGAGGCGATGATCGACTGGTCACACCGGGGGCCCGAGGGCGCTGAGGTGACAGCGGTGGAAGTTGTCGAGGAACCCCCGGAAGGGGAAACACGGTTCCGGGTCACTTAGAAGGCGAGCCGGTAGCCGCGTTTGACGACAGTAGTGATCAAGCCGGGGACGCCGAGCGATCGGCGCAGTCGACTCATGGCCACCTCGAGGGCGTGATCATCGGGGGCTTCGGGCAGGCATCTCATCAGCTCTGCACGGGGGACGACGGCGTGCGAGGAGGTCAGTGTCTTGAACAGCGCTAGAGCGGTGGGGCCCAGAGTGATCACCCGATTGTCGATTCGGACGGACCGCCCGCGCAGCTCGAGGTCGATGCCGGCGGCGTGAAGGCGCTGCACCCGGTGGCGGTCGAGATACTCCGAGAGGAGCCGGATGAGCGCCCCCAGTCGATAGCGGTCCGGAATGATCGGCTCGATCCCGGCCGATACCAGGGGACTCGCCGTCACGGGACCGACCGCAGCGGCGACCACGTCTGCTGTGCGCATGGCGTCGATCAGATCGTCGGCCCGTCCTGTCGCCCGAGCGGCGGCCAGCATGGCGTCGGCTCCGGGCGCACTGGTGAACGTGATGGCGTCGAGGTGCCTGTCGGCGGCGAGCTCGATGAGTTTGGCGAGCCGATGGTTCGCCTCCGGGCCCACCCATCGATACGGAGTCACGGTTCGTACGGACGCACTCACCTCCCGCAGCCGGTTGAGTATGGCGTCGTCGGTGTAGCCATGTTGTTGCAGCGCCACCCGGCGCCCGAACAGGCCTTCCTCTATCACCTTGTCGACCATCGACGCGGTGGTGTCTCGGTCGCTCGGGGTCGCCGCCTCGAGGCCGGCCGCGCGTACGGCACCGAGCGCCTTCGGGCCGCGGGCGAGGATGCGAGCGGAGTCCAGCACGGCCGACAGCTCGTGGCCCAAACCGGCCGCGTCAGCCACCTCGAACCAGCGGCGCATCCCGTAGCCGGTGGTGATGAGCACCAGCTGCGGACGATCGCGGATCAGTTCTTGGGTTTCGGCGATCAGTTGTCGGTCCTGGTCGTGGGGGGCGATCTTCAGGGCGGGCGCATGAACGACGTGGGCACCGCGACGCTGCAGGGCGGCGATCAGATCGCTGGACCGGCGGTCGGAGGTAACGCCGATCCGGAAGCCCTGGAGCTGATCAAGGGGCAAGCTGGTGACGGGCTCTCGAGCCGCATCTCCCTGCCCTGCCGTCGGATCCAAGCTTTCCGACGTCCCGGGATCAATCACGGCACCAACCCAGTTGACCGAGTGGAGGCACTCAGATGCGCGCGCTTGCCTCTCAGACCGGCTTGGAGCCACCTGGCACCGCGGTCAACGCGCCGGTGGCGGCGTAGCGGCACAAGGCGTCGGGAACTGGCCGGGGTGCCGAAGACCACCACCCTGCGGCCGGTCACATCAAGATCGAGACGCATCGGCCCATTCCCTGGCTCAGCGGCAGACCATGATCAATCTGACGAAAGATCATTCCGGTGATCGAGACGCTATCCCGATGCCATTACCCATGGGTTTCCCGCATGTAACCGCAGGTTTCACGAGCGGCACAAGATGCCGCGAGCATCGAGAGTGATCATTTACCTGGCGGTAACACGGGTCCACATCCCTGATGCGGTGACTTCACATGCCCTCTCAGGGAGCAAACCCTGATGTGAGCCGTTGGTGAAAGGCCTGTAACTCGCTCGCGCAGATCTTGTAACAGCGCTCCCGCACGATGAAGACGTGAGCGCATCCCCCACCCTCACCCATTGTCCGTACTGCTCGCTGCAGTGCGGCATTGCCATGGTCGCCGGGGATCGACCCGCCACCCTCCAACCTCAACCGGATTTTCCCACCAACCGTGGCGGGCTCTGCTCAAAGGGCTGGACGGCGGCAACGCTCCTTGATCACCCTCAGCGTCTGCTGACCCCGCTGGTCCGTATGGTTCCCGGCGACCGCACCAGTGGGTTCCGGCCTGCCAGCTGGGACGAGGCACTCGATGTCGTCGCTGACGGGATCCGTGCCACCCAAGAGAAGTATGGCCGCGACGCCGTGGGCTGCTTCGGTGGCGGCGGACTGACCAACGAGAAGGCGTACGCGTTCGGCAAGTTTGCGCGAGTTGCGCTGCAGAGCGCCATGATCGACTACAACGGCCGGTTCTGCATGTCCTCCGCGGCAACGGCGGGTAACCGCGCATTCGGCGTTGACCGGGGTCTGCCCTTTCCGCTGGCCGACATCGCGGAAGCCGAAGCGATCTTGCTCGTCGGGTCGAACCCCGCCGCCACTATGCCACCCGCCATGCAGTACTTCGACGCGGGTCGTGAGGCCGGAGCGACACATATCGTCGTCGATCCCCGGCGCACCGCGACCGCACAGGGGTCGAGCATGCACCTGGCGCCTCTGCCGGGCACGGATCTGGCCTTGGCCAACGGCTTGTTGCACTTGGTGATCAAGGAAGGTTTGGTCGACGAGGACTACATCGCCGCGCGAACGAAGGGATTCGCCGCTGTCAAGGCATCGGTCGGCTCATACTGGCCGGACCGAGTCGAGCGAATCACGGGCGTGCCGGTGTCCGAGCTGCGTGCGGTCGTACAGGCCCTGGCCGCCGCCCCGAGTGCAATGATCTTGACCGCCCGGGGCGCCGAGCAGCACAGCTCCGGTACGGACACCGCCCAGGCCTACATCAACCTGGCGCTCGCGCTGGGGCTGCCTGGCAGGCCGGCGTCTGGCTACGGCACCATCACCGGTCAGGGCAATGGACAAGGCGGTCGCGAACACGGGCAGAAGGCCGATCAGCTACCCGGCTACCGCCGGCTCGCCGATCCTGATGCTCGCGCTCACGTGGCCTCGGTGTGGGGCATCGACCCCGCAGTGCTACCCAAGCCCGGGCTCTCCGCCTTCGAGATGCTCGACCGGATGGGCACACCTGGCGGTGTCCGGGCGCTGCTCGTTCTCGCGTCCAACATCGCCGTCTCGGCGCCAGACATCAATCGAGTGATCGATCGGCTGCATGCCCTGGATCTTCTCGTCGTCTCCGACATCTTTGTCTCAGAGACCGCCGAGCTCGCCGATGTGGTGTTGCCGACCGCCCAGTGGGCGGAGGAGGACGGCACCATGACCAACCTGGAGGGCCGTGTCATCCGCCGTCGGCGTGCCCTGCCGCCGCCCGATGGCGTCCTCGACGATCTCCAGATGCTCAAGGCCCTGGCTGATCGTCTCGGCCGGGGTCGGTACTTCTCCACAGATCCTCGAGTGGTGTTCGAGGAGCTTCGCCGGGCCAGTGCGGGCGGTATCGCCGACTACTCCGGTATCACGTATGAGCGAATCGACCAGGAGCACGGCGTCTTCTGGCCCTGCCCGCAGCGGGACGGGGACTCCCATCCCGGCACTCCACGGCTGTTCGGAGATCACTTTCCGACCCCCGATGGGCGTGCCAACTTCCTCCGGGTCGAATACCGCGAGCCACACGAGATACCGGACGCCACCTATCCGTACGTGCTGACCACCGGGCGCCTGATGGCGCAGTACCAGAGCGGCACCCAGACCCGGCGCGTGCCCAACCCATCTCAGGCCCAGGTGCAACCTGAAGCACAGCTGCACCCGGACCTGGCTCGGCGGCTCTCGATCGGGAACGCGGATATCGTCTCGCTGTCCTCCAGGCGGGGCACTGCCGCCTTCCGGGCGCATGTCAACGACGAGATCCGTCCTGACGTGGTCTTCGTGCCCTTTCATTGGGGCGGCGCCTCGGCCGCCAACGCCCTGACCGACCCGGTCCTGGACCCCCATTCGCGAATGCCGGCCTTCAAGGTCTGCGCGGTCGATGTCGCCCGCATCGGATCACCAGACGATGTCCATCTGCTCACTCAACGGCCCGCGCACACGAAGCAGTCAGGGCCGCATCGATTGCCGGAGGGGACGACCCCCCCGTTTCCCCCCGCAACGACCCAGAACGCCACCGTGAACCAGCTCCTGCACCAGTCGCGTCGAAAGGATCTCCCGATGATCAGCCAGAACCGTTTCCTGCAAGGCATCTACCCCTTCGAAGGGGCCGGGCTGGACAAGCCTGTGCCGATCAGCTCCGAGTTGGTCCATCTGGTGCCCGACGGCGTGATCAGCCAGGCGCTCTACTTCCGCGGTGGCAACACCACGGACGAGTTGATCATTGTCGTGCTGATGCGTGACGGCGTGCCGATGCGCTACTTCCCGATCGCCGCCAAGGGTGATGTCCACGTGCCTTTGCGGGTGGTGGAAGACATCGAGGGCGGCTCGGTCATCGAGCTGCAACTCATCGCCGCGACCGGAGTCAGCGGTTCCGTCGTTGTTGATCTTGGGCTGGTGGAGCACTGACATGACCGACATCCTGGAACGCCCGGGCGCTGCGGGGGAGGCCGACGCCAGCCGCCGGCACCTTGTCGTGGTCGGCAACGGTATGGCCGGGGCGCGCGCTGTGGAGGAGATCCTCAGCCGCGGCGGCGCCGATCTGTTCAAGATCACGATGTTCGGCGATGAGCCGTACGGCAACTACAACCGGATCATGCTCAGCCATGTGCTGTCCGGCGAGGAGGACGACAGCGGCATCTTCCTCAACTCGCTCGCCTGGTACGAAGAGAACGACATCACCCTCCACGCCGGCGTTCGGGTCAACCGGATCGATCGATTCGCCAGGGTGGTGTTCTCCGGCGACGGTCAGGCGACGCCGTACGACATGCTGATCATCGCCACTGGCAGTCGTTCGTTCATCCCCCCGATGGACGGGTTGTATGACGCAGAGGGCAGCCTGCTGCCCGGAGTCTTCGCCTTCCGCACCATCGACGACACCCGCGGCATGGTGAACTACGCCACTCACGATGATCATCACAAGGCAGTGGTGATCGGCGGCGGTCTCCTTGGTTTGGAGGCCGCTCGGGGCCTGCAGAGTCACGGTATCGAGGTGGACGTCGTCCACTCGGGCCGCTGGTTGATGAATGCCCAGCTCGGCCGGGAAGGCGGTGAGGTCCTACGACGGAGCATGGCCGAGCTCGGCATCGGCATCCTCACCAACAACCGAGTGACCACACTCTGGGGCCCCGACAGGGTTCGCGGCGTGCGGCTGCGGGACGCGACGGAGATCGACTGCGACCTTGTCGTGGTGGCGGCCGGCATCCGCCCCAATACTGATGTCGCGCTGACCAGCGGGTTCACGGTCGAACGGGCCATTGTCGTCGACGACCACATGCGGACCGTGGACGACGAGAACGTGTACGCCGTCGGTGAGTGTGTCCAGCACCGCGGCGAGGTCTATGGGCTGGTCGCGCCGCTCTGGGAGCAGGCCGTCGTCCTCGCTGACCAGATCACGGGCGTCAACCCGGAGAACATCTACCTCGGCTCCAGGACCGCCACCAAGCTCAAGGTGGCCGGTGTGGAGGTGGCTTCCATGGGAATCACCGAGCCGGAGAGGGACACCGATGAGCACATCGTGTTCTCCGAACCCAAGCGTGGGGTCTTCAAGTCGATCGTGATCCGCGACGACAAGATCATCGGGGCCACCTTGCTCGGCGACAGCAAGAAGGTCGCGTTCCTACAGCAGGCGTTCGACCGCGGCCTTCCATTGCCTGAGGAGCGGGTGTCGCTGATGTTCGACCTCGGCGGGCCGCCGGAGCAGGTGGGTGCCGCGGAACTCGCTGACGATGCCCAGGTCTGCAACTGCAACGGCGTGTCGAAGAAGGTGATCATGGATACGGTTGCGGCCGGATGCAAGACCGTCGCCACCGTGATGGACCGCACCCGGGCCGGCAAGGGCTGCGGCTCCTGCAAGCTGCTGGTCGGCCAGGTGGTCGAGCACGCCTGTGGTGGCGCGGTGGAGGAAGACCCCTCGCAGCACTACTACGTGCCCGGCATTCCCATGGACAAGCCGGCGCTCATGGCGGCGATTCGCGAGCAGGGCCTGCGGTCGGTGTCCGCGGTCTTCGCCGCCCTCGCGCCGGACGGTGCGGAGGACGCCAAGTCGAAGATGGGCCTCAACTCGCTGCTCAAGATGATGTGGGCCGACGAGGTCATCGACGAGCAGGACGCCAAGTTCGTCAACGACCGGGTACACGCCAACATCCAGAAGGACGGCACCTTCTCGGTGGTCCCGCAGATGAAGGGCGGAGTCACCTCGCCGGATCAGCTGCGCCGGATCGCCGACGTCGCCGAGAAGTACAACATCCCGATGGTCAAGCTGACCGGCGGTCAACGGATCGACCTGCTCGGGGTGCCCAAGGAGGACCTGCCCAAGGTCTGGGCCGACCTGGACATGCCGTCCGGGTACGCGTACGGCAAGAGCTTCCGTACCGTCAAGACCTGTGTCGGCCAGGAGTTCTGCCGCTTCGGCGTCGGTGATTCCACCAAGCTCGGCGTGGACATCGAGTCCCGCTATCAGGGCATCGAGTCCCCGGCCAAGATGAAGCTCGCTGTCTCCGGCTGCCCGCGTAACTGCGCCGAGTCATACGTCAAGGACGTCGGCGTGGTGGCCATCGAGGGCGGCCGCTGGGAGATCTACATCGGTGGTGCAGCAGGAGCGCACATTCGCAAGGGCGATCTTCTCACCACTGTTGACGACCCCGGGCTCGTCATGACGTTGGTCGGGCGGTTCATGCAGTACTACCGCGAAAACGGGAAGTGGCTCGAGCGGACGTATGCCTTTGTGCCGCGGATCGGGCTGGAGAAGATCAGGGCCATCGTGGTCGACGACAGCGACGGGATCGCGGCCGATCTGGATGCCCGGATGTGCGCCTCGATCGACGACTACGTCGACCCCTGGCTGGACCGAGACAACCCTCGGGTCCCCGGCCAATTCCGGACCTCGCTGCCCCTGGAGGTTCTGCCGAAGGTGCCGATCCGCAATGCGCCGGTCGAGCCGAATCCTGTCGACTCCGGAGCCGAGCTGTCCGGCCAGGTCCCGACCGGAGCGCACCCGTGACCGCCCCGGCGCTCACCGAACACCTGCTCGGCCCAATCGACCAGATCCCGGTGGGGGAGGGCCGCGCCTTCGGAGTCGACGGAGATCAGGTGGCCGTCTTCCGGCTCCGCGACGGCAGAGTGCGTGCCCTGTCCGCCGTGTGCGCACATCGTGGTGGGCCCCTCGCTGATGGTCAGATCGACAGCGAGGTCGTGATCTGCCCGCTTCACCTGAACGCCTTCGAGCTGGACACCGGTTGCTCGCGTACGGGCACTGACGCGATCCAGAGCTATCCCGTGGACGTCCGCGACGGCCAGCTCTTCTCTCACCACCCCCGCAACCTGAAGGACTTGATCATGACCACTGTGAGCACGCCCACGCCCACCACCACCGCCGCCCGGCGCCGGCTCGGCGGTCACTGGATCGACGACTGGCGACCCGAGGACGGTGCCTTCTGGGCCACGACGGGGCGTGCCGTGGCGCGCCGCAACCTCATCTTTTCGGTGCTCAGTGAGCACATCGGCTTCTCCGTCTGGAGCCTCTGGTCCGTGCTCGTGCTGTTCCTCGGCCCGGAGTACGGCTTCGACCCGGCGCAGAAGTTCCTGCTCACCGCGCTTCCTGCCCTGGTCGGCTCGGTACTGCGCATCCCCTATACATTCGCGGTCGCCAAGTTCGGCGGTCGCAACTGGACCATCATCAGCGCGTTGCTCCTGTTGGTCCCAGCGGTCATGATCGCGATCGTCCTCGAGCCCGGGGTGTCCTTCTCCACCTTGCTGATCGTGTCGTCGTTCGCGGGCGTCGGCGGAGGCAATTTCGCCTCGTCGATGACGAACATCAACGCGTTCTATCCGGCCCGGCTCAAGGGGTGGGCTCTCGGTGTGAACGCCGGCGGTGGCAATCTCGGCGTGCCGGTGGTCCAGCTCATCGGTCTGCTGGTGCTGGCCACACTCGGCACCAGCCATCCACGCGCGATGGTGGTGATCTACATCCCATTGATCATCTTGGCCGCCATCGGCGCCGCTCTCACGATGGACAACCTGACCCAGCAGAAGAATGCGAGAGGGGCCATCCGCGAAGTTTGTCGCCACTCCGAGACCTGGATCATGTCGCTGCTCTATATCGGCACGTTCGGGTCCTTCATCGGCTTCGGCTTCGCGTTCGGGCAGGTGCTGCTCGTTCAGTTCCCCGACAGGTTTCCCTCACCCGTGAAGGCTGCCGCGCTGACCTTCCTCGGCCCACTGCTCGGCTCGCTCATCCGCCCGTTCGGCGGCGCGCTCGCTGACCGTTTCAAAGGCTCGGTCGTGACCTTCTACAACTTCGTCGCCATGGCCGCCGGTGCGTTGATCGTGCTTTATGCGTCTCAGCGCAACTCGCTACCGATCTTCGTCACCGGGTTCGTCCTGCTGTTCGTCTTCAGCGGCCTCGGTAATGGGTCGACCTACAAGATGATTCCGGCGATCTTCCACGCAAAGGCCCAGCTCGAGGTTGGCTCCGGCGCGGACGTCGGCGAGGCTGATGTCCGCGCCGTCCGGCGATCCGGTGCCCTGATCGGGCTGGCTGGGGCGATCGGTGCCTTCGGTGGCGTGCTCGTGAACCTCACCTTCCGGCAGTCGTTCCTCACGTTGAAGAACGGCGACGGCGCGTACGTCGCCTTCCTCGTGTTCTATGCGCTGTGCTTCGCTGTCACCTGGGTTGTGTTCATCCGTCCGCGTCAGGGACGCCTCGAGGGCGTCTAGCCTCCGCTGGGAGGAATCCGTTGACCGAGGACGGACCGCGGCCGAGTCCCGCTCGGATCTGACTTTCTCCGCTGCTTCTGGAGCTGGGCCGGGACCCGGATCAGCGACTAATTCGGCTCAGACCGTGCTCGGCTCGCACATGATCATCTGGGTGGGCGTGAAGATCGCGTCCACCCGGCGGTCCCAGGAGTGGGTCGGAATGGCCGGCATGATCTCGTCGTCGTTCAGCAGGACCCAGACCGGAGCACTGGATGACGCGTAGCGCAGGGCGCGGTCGTACCAACCACCACCACGGCCGAGCCGATCGCCCTGCCGGTTGGCGGCCAGGCCCGGGCAGATGATCATCTCCGCTTCGGGCAACTGTTCAGCGGGCACCGGCTCACTGGTCGGCTCCAAGATCGCGAATCGGCTGGCGCGAAGCGCGTCGGGGCCCTCGTACGGCGCCCACGCCGGCTTGTCCAGACTAATCTCGTCGGATGCCGCAGCGGTCAGCACCGGCAACAGAACGCGGATGTCATGCGCGGCGAGCCATGCAATCAGCCGCAGCGTCGCTGGTTCGGACCCCATGGACAGGTAGGCCGCGACCGTGTCCGGCATCCGGGAGCTCAGCGCTTCCTCAATGAGGTCGGAACGAGCTGCGTCGTCGCGGCTTCGTCGCTCGGCTGGCCGACTGTCACGGCGGTACTGGATGGCGTTGCGCAGCATCGCCTTGGCGCCCCTGATAGCCGCTTCGTCCGCAGCCGCCGTCGCAAGTTCCTCAGTGGGCGGCACCTCGCCAGACTGCGGAACTGCGCGCGGCTGCACTCGTTCATGCTAATGGCTTGTTGGGGTTTTGGACCGCCTCGGCGGTCGGCCTGTCGTCTGCCGCTGCACCAAATGCGTGGGCAGGGTGATCGTCTTCGGGCGGAGAGAGCGACCCGCGGCGAGCGTCATGGCCATGGTCGCCGCCATCCGACCGAGGTCGCTGACGGGCTGAGCCATCGTGCTCAGTCCGAACCGCTCGGACATCGTGTGGTCGTCGAACCCCAACACCGAGATATCACCGGGGGCAACGATGCCTGCTCGACCCAGCGCCGCCAGGACACTGAGAGCCAGCTCGTCGCTCGACACCATAAGTGCGGTCGGCGGACTCGACCGCGACAACAGCTCCGTCACCACAGTGTCGCCGTCGGCGTCGGACGAGGCATGAAAAACGAGCTCGGGGTCAACTGCCAGGCCAGACTCGGTCAGCTCGGCCCAGTAGCCGTGGACGCGATCGGCAGCGCTGTGAGTGAGCGCGGGCAGCTGCGACGTCGTGACGAAGCCGATTCGCCTGTGACCCAACTCGATCAGGTGACGGGTACCAGTACGGGCCGCCTCGAGATCGTCGATCGCGACTGAGGCGGCACCTCGTACCCGTTGGTTCACGTAGATCAGCGGGACCGCGAGATTGCGAAGTCGTTGTCGCTCGGCAGTGGTCAGGGCGAACGAAGCAACCACCAGGGCGTCCGCGTTGCGGCGGGCCGGGAGAGTCGCGAAGAACTCGGTCCGCTGCGCGTCGTCCAGGATCCGGTAGATGACCAATTCCTGGCGGGCGGCGTGCAGGTGCTCATACATCGCGTCCACGACCGAGCCGTTGAACCAGGAGCTGAGGCGGCCGCTGACCAGGACGGCGATCTTGTCGAGCTTCCCGGTGGCCAGGCTCGAGGCAGCCCGGGAAATGGAGAAGGACAGCCTCCTCCGCTGCGGCGAGCACCCGCTCCCGGGTCGCGTCGTTGACCAGGGATGACCCGCGAAGCGCGCGGGACACGGTAGCGACGGACACTCCGGCCAGGTCAGCTACGTCCTGCATGCTCGACCGTTCGTTCAGAGCAGCTCCTCTCGAACCTCGGTGGGGCCTGTGAGCCTGTGGGTGTCGAACAGCGGGTCTTCGCTGCTCAATTCGCATCGCGGACAGCGTCCGGCCGACGACCTGCAAGCGCTGTCACAAACTGTGATCAGGATAACTAGCGCACCGGCCATCGCACTTTGACACGGTTCGCACCGGCCACGTAGCCTCGATTGCAAGCGCTATCACTCCGTGCATTGCTCAGCGCTCCTCTCCCTCTCAGCCTCGATCTCTCTCGAAGGATGATCGTCTCGTGACCGATCAGGTACTGCTCGCCGCTGACCCGAAAACCGACGCCAACTGGTGGCGTCAAGCGGTGGTCTATCAGGTCTATCCACGAAGCTTCGCCGACAGCGATGGCGACGGCATCGGCGACATTCGCGGTGTGACCTCGCGGATCGGTTATCTGGCCGCCCTCGGCATCGATGCCATCTGGTTGAGCCCGTTCTACCCTTCGGCGCTCGCTGACGGCGGGTACGACGTCGCCGATTACCGCAACGTTGCCCCGGAGCTCGGCACTCTGGAGGATTTCGATGCCCTGGTCGCGGCGGCGCACGCGGTCGGCATTCGGGTGATCGTCGACATCGTGCCGAACCACACGTCGAATCTGCACCCCTGGTTCCAGGAGGCGCTGGCCGCCCAGCCGGGCTCGACCGCCCGCGCCCGCTACATCTTCCGCGACGGCACAGGCCCGGACGGCTCGGAGCCACCGTCGGACTGGATCTCCCACTTCGGCGGCCCAGCGTGGACCCGGGTGCCTGACGGCCAGTGGTACTGCCACCTGTTCGCGCGTGAGCAGCCCGACCTCAACTGGGACAACCGCGAGGTACGCGACGACTTCGTCACCACGCTGAGATTCTGGGCCGACCGCGGCGTCGATGGCTACCGAGTCGATGTGGCCCACGCTCTGGCCAAGGATCTCTCCGAGCCGCTGCGCAGCAAGCCGACGCTCGAGGACATCGACGTACCGCTTGACGGCAGCGACCCGCTGTATGACCGCAACGAGGTCCATGAGATCTACGCCGAGTGGCGGAAGGTCTTCGACGAGTATTCCCCGCCTCGGACCGCGGTGGCCGAAGCGTATGCGCCGTCGGAGCGGCGCGCCCTGTACGCCCGCCCGACCGGGCTGGGGCAGGCATTCAATTTCGACCTGTTGAAGGCCGATTACGACGCTCAGGCCTTCCGGAACGTGATCACTTTCTGCCTGAATGAGGCCGAGAAGACCGGCTCCTCCTCCACCTGGGTGCTGTCCAACCACGACATCGTTCGGCATGCCACCCGTTACGCCCTGCCGCCCGGGATCGATCTTGACGTCTGGCTGATGGCCGATGGCGCGTTGCCGCTCGCGAAGGAGGAGCAGGGTTTGCGGCGCGCTCGGGCCGCCACCTTGCTCATGCTTGCCCTGCCCGGATCGTCGTACCTGTATCAAGGGGAGGAGCTGGGACTGCACGAGGTGGCCGACCTTCCGCCGCATGCGCTGCAGGATCCGATCTGGCACCGGACGCTGAACACCCGCAAGGGCCGCGACGGATGTCGCGTACCGCTGCCGTGGAGCCATGACGGCGACTCGTACGGTTTCGGCGCCGGCCATGCGTGGTTGCCCCAGCCGGCAGGCTTTTCCCGGACAGCCGTGAGCGCGCAAAGCGGCCAAGACGGTTCAACCCTCGAGCTCTACCGGGACGCCCTGCGGACGCGCCGACAGCTGCAGACGGTCGAGCACCTGGAATGGTTGCCAGTCGACAATGCCGATGTGCTGCATTTCGTGCGCCCAGGTGGCTGGCACTGCATCAGCAACTTCAGCACCGAACCGGTCGCCCTGCCCGAGGGCGTGGTTCGGGTGAGTAGCGCCCCGATTGAAGCCGGCGTGTTGCCGGGAGAGACCACCGTGTGGTTCACCGAGTGGCCGGAGGGCTAGACGGCACGAGCTGATGACGATTCGACCGGCTGTATCTCGTCGGATCGTTCACGATCGTGGCAGCTCACTGTCCTAGGGTGAAGCCATGCCCTTGTTCGGCCGCAGAAGAACGGACGAGCCCCTGTCCGAGGCGCGTGCGGAACGCGCCCCGCTGCCCCCGCCACCCGATCCCGGACCGAGCGGGCTACGGTCGATGGTCGACCACCGGGATTACCTGCTGAGCTGCATCGAGGAGTTGCCGCCGTTTCCGCAGCAGATCCTGGATGTCCTGGGTTTGCGCATCTGCGAAGACGTGATCGCCAGGATCAACCTGCCGCGTTTCGACAACTCGGCGATGGACGGTTACGCGGTCCGGGCAGCGGACGTGGTGAACGCGAGCCCGGACGCGCCGACCCGTCTGCCGGTGGTCGGCGAGGTGGCTGCGGGCCAAACGGCCGGGCATCCGCTGTCACCTGGCACAGCGATCAAGATCATGACCGGTGCGCCGGTCCCACCCGCCGCCGACACCATCGTGCCGTACGAGAACAGTGACCGCGGCAGCGACGTGGTGCAGATCTTCGCGCCCAGCCAGCCGGGTCAGCACATCCGGCACGTCGGCGAGGACGTCAGTGCGGGCACTCAACTCTTCCAGACTCGGTGATCAGCTGGGAGCGCGAGCCATTGGCCTGCTGGCGGGTGTCGGGCTGGACAAGGTGCTGGTTCGGCCTCGACCGCGCGTGGTCGTGATCGCCACGGGAACCGAACTGGTCGATCCGGGGCTGTCCCTCAGCGACGAGCAGCAGATCTTCGACTCCAACTCCTACCTGCTCGCCGCCGCCGCCAAGGCAGCCGGTGCGCAGGTCTTCCGGGTGGGCCAGGTGGGGGATGATCGGGCGGCCCTCAAGCAGCTGATTTCCGATCAGCTGATCCGGGCGGATCTGATCTTGACCACAGGCGGGGTCAGCCAGGGCGACTACGACATCGTCAAGGCGGTAATGCCCGAGATGGGTTCATGCGATTTCGCGCAGGTCGCGATGCAGCCAGGGAAGCCCCAAGGCTTCGGGTTGATCGGTGAGGACCTAGTGCCGATGATCATGCTGCCCGGCAATCCGGTCAGCGCCTTTGTCTCGTTCGAAGCGTTCGTGCGGCCCGTGATCCGCAAGCTGATGGGCGCCAAGCCGTACCTGCGCCCGGCCGTCCGCTGCCAGGCCGCACATGCCATGACCTCAGTGCCCGGCCGATTGCAGCTTGCGCGGGGCATCGTGCGCACCGGCGACGACGGAACGCGGCAGGTGGAGTTGGCCGGCGGACACGGTTCACACCTGCTAGGCGACCTGTCGCGGTCGAACGCGTTGGTCATCTTGCCCTCGGAGACCGAGGCGGTGGCAGCGGGGCAGGACCTCGACGTCTGGCTGCTCGACGAGTCGTCGTGACCGAGTCGCGGTTTCCGCACCTGAGTTCGAGTGGCGAAGCGCGGATGGTGGATGTCAGCGCGAAAGACATGACTGCCCGGACGGCCACCGCGGCGGCGCGCGTGCTGGTCAGCCCGCAGTGCGTCGCCGCACTGCGGGACGGCTCAGTGCCCAAGGGTGACGCTCTGGCCGTAGCACGCATCGCCGGTGTGATGGCGGCGAAGCGAACTGCGGACCTCATCCCGCTATGCCACCCCTTGTTCCTCAGCGGCGTCGACGTGACCGCCGAGGTGGTGGACTCCGGCGTCGAGCTGACGGCGATCGTGAAGACCACCGAACGTACGGGTGTGGAGATGGAGGCGCTGACCGCGGTGTCTGTGGCGGGTCTGGCGGTGATCGACATGATCAAGGCCATCGATCGTGCGGCGGTGATCACCGACGTACGGGTGTTGACCAAGTCAGGAGGGCGCAGCGGTGACTGGAGGCGGCCCGAGGGAGACGAGCCCGGGTGACCGAGACGGCGCTGGTGATCACGATTTCGACGCGGGCAGCGGCGGGGGTTTATGCCGACACCTCAGGGCTGATCATCGTCGACGGCCTTCGTGATCTCGGATTTGAGGTGACCGAGCCGTTGGTGGTGCCCGACGGCGATGAAGTGGGTGCGGCACTGCGTTCCGCCGTGGCTGCGGAGCACGCGGTGGTGATCACCACTGGCGGCACGGGCCTCCATCCGAACGATCACACGCCGGAGCAAACCCGGTCGGTGATCGAGCGCGACATTCCGCTGCTGGCGGCGGAGATCGCCCGCTATGGCGTCGATCATGGTGTACCGACTGCGGTGCTGAGTCGCGGAGTCGTCGGAACTGCCGGAAAGACATTGATCATCAACCTGCCGGGATCGGCGGGTGCGGCTCGGGACGGAATGGCCGTACTGGGACCGGTGCTGCGGCATGCCGTCAGCCAGCTCCATGGAGGAGATCACTGAGGTGAGCGGTGGGGTCGACAGCTGGGGTTCGCGACCCCAGACCGTCTTCCGCCGCCATCAGTGGCCGGTCACGCTCCGCCATGGTCCGGTCGTGCTGGCGCCGATCCGGATTCGCGACCGCGCGAGCTGGGACCGGGTGCGGGCCGCCAATATGACGTGGCTGCGGCCGTGGGAGGCCACTCTGCCGCCGAACTCCGAGGTGGGCCCATCGTCGTACGCCGGGTTGGTTCGAACCCTGACCAAACAGGCGAAGGCTGGCCGGACCTTGCCATGGCTGGTCTTCTACGATCTCGGTCAGGGCGGCAAGCGACAACTCGTCGGTCAGCTGACCGTGAGCGGCATCGTCGGCGGTTCGGCGTCGTGGGGACAGATCGGTTACTGGATTGACGAGCGCTACGCCGGACGGGGAATCATCCCTACCGCGGTCGCCCTGGCGGTCGACTACTGCTTCAACGTGATGAGGCTGCATCGGATCGAGATCGCCATCCGGCCGGAGAACACCAAGAGTCTGAGGGTTGTGGCCAAGCTGGGGTTCCGGCCGGAGGGCCTGCGCCCGCGCTATCTGCACATCGACGGCGACTGGCGTGATCATTTGGTCTTCGCCTTGAACGCCGAGGAGGTGCCGGAGGGCCTGGTGCGTCGCTGGGACAACCTTCGGCCGCGTTAACTCATCCCTTCTGTCACATCTGTTTCTTGCGACACACCGATCAAGATCGGTAGAGATAGTGCGGCCGGCGCATACGGTCTGGGTGTGGGGACGACGGGAGTGATCTTCGGCGCGATTGCGATCGCCTGGTTGGCGTATCTCGTACCTCACTTCGTTCGCCGCAGGGAGGACGAGCAGATCGAGCCCGAACTCGACAATCGATTCGCCGACTCGATGCGAATCGTCCGTACGGGCGCGGCACCGTTGCTGAATCAAGATCTTGAACAGATTCAAACCTTCGAGGTGTCGACTCCTCAGACTCGGCGGGCTGCGGTTGCTGATCTTCGTCGGTTGGAGCGGCTGGCGGCGTTACGGCGGCGGCGCGTACTGCTGGGTCTGATGGCGGTCCTGAGTGCAACCGTGGGCGTCTGTGCCGTCGGATTGATTCCCCGGTGGCTTGCCGTCATTCCGGGCGGGCTGCTGTTGATCTTCGTCGTCGTAGGGCGGATCAGCGTTCGGAGCATGCGCAAGAGCCTCGACGCGCGCTATCGCACGGTCCGCCGGGGAAGCGACGAGCAGACCGTGTTCCTGAGCCGTCCAGAGGTGTCAATTGTGGGCGCTCGGAATGCCGTCAAGGCGGAGAAGCCCGACGCGGTGACCTCCGGGGCGCTCTGGGATCCGGTGCCCATCACGATGCCGACCTACGTCTCCAAACCTCTGGCTCCGAGGACCGTACGCACAATCGATTTGTCCGGGCCCTGAGGTGGCCTCCTCCTCGAGCGCTGAGGTGCCTGTCACGGCCGACGCACCGCCGACGTCCGAGCCCGAGCCGGTTGAGTCGACCGGTGAGGAGCTGGCAGAAACGCAACAGGCCGCCACCGCCTGAGGTGGTAAAGTCTCGATGCTGATCGGCCCTGCCGGTCTCCGCGGGGCTATGGCGCAGTTGGTAGCGCGTCTCGTTCGCAACGAGAAGGTCAGGGGTTCGAGTCCCCTTAGCTCCACCATTTATGAACTATGTTTTATTAAGCCAAAGGTCGCATAAGCAGTTACAAAACATGTGAGCGTCTTTTTCGCATTCCCCGCTTTCTATTCGATCAATTCGGGTTCGAGGTATCCTAAGGTCACAAGCGGGGCGACAGGATTCCATGGAATTGTATAATCAGGTGGTGGAATTACCGCAACATAAACTCATCGAGCAGGTCAAAGATAAGTGCATCCAGGATAATCGTCTGGACGCGGCTCTTACATATGGGTCGTTCACGAAAGGTGAGGGCGACCGATATTCAGATATCGAATTCTGGCTCTTTTTCAATCCTGAGAAGATCGGCCACGTTGACCAAGAGCAATGGATTAAGGACATCGCGCCAATCTATTGGTCGTTAATCAACGAATACGGTACGAGAGTTGCCTTCTTCAAAGATCACCTGATAAGAGGTGAGTTCCATTTCGTTCCGAGTTCCACGATGAGCGGGGTCAAGAGCTGGCCCGCCGTCGAGCCGGGCAGAGTCTCCGAAATGGTTATCGTTGATCACACAAATAAACTGCAAGGCTATCTTGAAGCTGGCGAACCGGCGGTCCCTTCGTCTCCTGCTCAAATCGAACGACTTTGCGGTGAATTCCTTAACTGGTATCTGTTCGGCCGCAATGTACTCAAGCGCGGTGACCTAGCGCAAGCGCACATGATTCTCGGAATCTTGCAGGGATACCTCATCTGGATGGTCCGTTTGCAGGAAGGATCAACGAAGCACTGGCAGACCCAATCCAAGAGTCTGGAAACGGAATTATCCCGCGCATCATACCGAGAGTTTGTTCAAACCACGGCTCGATGTGACGCCCATGAGCTGGATCGAGCCTATCAGGATGCGTGGAAATGGGCACGTAAAATCATCCCTATTCTGGAACAGGAACACGAGTTTAGTATCCCAACCGACCTGATAGAGGCAATTGCTGCTTATTAGTCATTACCGCCTCCCACGGCGTCCACTCATCCGGATCGTGACCGGGGACCAGGGCGAGAGCGCGACGCAACTCGCGGCGCACGTTGGCCGCGTCCATGTCGGTGCCAGCGGCACTCGTAAAGGCCAGCCCTGTCTCTTGCCACTCAGAACCGCAGCTGCCCACCGAGTCGGGGTGTGGCCGCCACAGTAGACTGATTACAAGCACCCAGAGGAGGGGAGCGCCATGAGCACCAGCCAGTCGTTTGGTCAGAACGTGGTCCCATCAGCGGTCGGCAGAGAGAACTCTCCTGATCCCGACGATGTGCCCATTGTCGACCTTAGCGAATCGCGCGCGCCTGATCCCACTTACGCGGGCGACGTTCCGGTCGGAACGGCTGACGCCGACGAGGACGCGCGGCGTGCGGTCGGCAGCATCGAGCCTGATCCCGCTTACAAGGACGACGTTCCGGTCGGGGCGGCAGACGCCGACGAGGACGCGCAGCGCGCGGGCGGCAGCCGGTAAAGTCTCGAAACTGTCAGGCCAGGAACTTGGACTCCACCATCGGCTCAGACGGCTAGCAGTGGTGCGCTTGTCCAGCCGGTATACGCTTCTCGCCCCCTACAGACCAGAAGCCAGTACAGCAGCGAAGTTCAGCAACGAGCTCGGCATCCAACGTGTACGGGATGGTCCGCCGATGACGGCCGAGGCTCCAACGATGTCCACTGATGCACTTGCGCGGAGTTCGGGACGAAGCGTCAAGATCATCAGCGTTCGCTTCCTGTCGCAATCGATCCTGCTCCCTGTCTGGGCGACGCAGCGTTTGAAGCTGTCGACCTGTTGATGTGGCAGATTCATGATGTCGACACAGTCGAGAACGTGCACGACTCTTGGCTGATGCGCTGGGCCTGGAGGCGAGACGCCTCTTTGACTGGTGCGTGGCATTCGCAGGCATGACCGCATCCGAGCTGGCCTCAGAGCCGGCCGGTTCCCTCGATCCCATTCGCTCAGCCCTGGAGCTGGCGGAGCAGGCTGCGGCGTGAGCACATATGAATCTGTAATAAGTATCATTCGTCCTCATATCGATTTCGAGATTCGAGATATCGATCTACTCGGCAGTGGTACAGACAGTGCAGCCTATCTCGTAAACAGCACTTGGGTTATTCGCATTCCGCAGAATGGCAATGCCCGGCAGACGCTGCTCAAGGAAATCCAAGTCCTTCCGGTACTGGCTAAATCCCTAACCATCAAGATTCCAGAGTTCGAGGCTACGAGCTCTAGCCGTCAAGAACCCCCGTTCTCAATCTATAAAATCATGCCCGGCAAACCCCTGAGCCCTGAGCTGTTCAATAGCCTCGAACAAGAAGTTCAAGAAACCTTGCTGCGCGAGCTTTCTGATTTTTTGATTCACCTACATGCAATTCCCCCTATGACAGTACCCTCGCTCAAAGAAGAAGCATTTGTCGGGGCGTATAACCCTCTGCAGCGCCATTTCCACGAAGAACTGGAAGGCCTGCTAACCAGTGATGAAATTCAGAAGGTAGAGCAGTTATACCAAGCATTCGAGGCGGATCAACGCAATCATTTGCTCAGGCCGGCAGTCATTCATTCGGATTTGAAACCTGCACACGTGCTTGTTGACAGCTCCGGCCATTTAAGTGCCGTCCTTGATTGGGGAGACACCTGTTTAGGGGACCCGGACTTTGATTTTGCTTGTATACAAATATTCTTCGGTAGTGAATTTCTGCTTAGACTGCTGTCTCTGTCCACACAATCGGATCGAGAGCGTATTCTCCGTAAGACTCCATTTTTTATTCTAGTTAGGGCTATGCAAGACGTGCTGTTCAGCATGCAACTCAACGATAAAGGTTCTGTATCGATGGCTTTGCCCGGCCTGAAGGTATGCATAAGCAACTTTGCCACAAAATAGCCGCCTACAGTGGACGTTTCCTCTGTCGAATGACGCCATACTCACGCATCAGGCGAATCGTCGTGCCCTTGCCAATCCCGTAGCGGCGAGCGAGTGCAATTGTTGATGCGCCGGCAGTGTACTCGGCCACAATCCGCCCTAACTGCGCTGCGCCTCTCCGGTAAATCGGAGCGCTGCGGTTCGTTGCTACCCGACCTCAAGTGCCATGTGACCCAGCGGCAAGTTGGTCGCTCGAACGCTGGCCCGATGCGGCGGTGATGGCCCAGTACGTCATCAAGCCGATGCTGATGGAGGCTGGACGGGCGTATCCGCCCACGGGAGCGGGAAGAACACCGAAGGTTAGAAGCGTGGCCATCACGCACGGAAGGGGCGTCACGGCCGACCACCAAGCGGGTGCCGAGTTGCGACGACCCAGCGCCGCGACCGTCAGGCTGGCACTGAAGACGGCGAGCGCGCTGAGTGACGCGGCAGCGCTCATCGTGAGCAGGCGGGTGCCGGAGCGCGGCGAACGCCGTGCATTGCTGGTCGATTCGAGGGTGTCTCCCGTCGCCCGCTTGTACGCGAGGATCACCGTTGCACAGCACTGGTGGGTGAGAACACCCGATACCGCGAACGCGGTAGCCGAAGCTCCGGCGATTCTGCGCGCGCGTCCGGCGTGGATGGTTCGACTGATTCCTCGCATGGCTAGCCATTGCAGCAGGCCAATCCCGACATAACCGGTGAGCGTTCCGGCATGGATGCGACGCGCGGGGAGGGCGGCGCCGTTCCACAACGACCGCCACTTGTTGTCGGCATCGATGTGCGGAGGGACCATACCGGCGGCTTGGTCGAAGTCTCGGCCAGAACAGGGCCGGCCGAGGATGAGCACGTCTCCGATCGCGGCGAGGAGCGCTCCTGTCAAGCCGACCAGGGCTAGGCCTCGGCGGCCGGCGCCTCTAGAAACGGCAGTCGATCTGACCATGACGGCATGCTAGCCGCGATGGCGTTCACTCTCGGGTAAGCGAAGAACGCGGCACCGAAGCCGCTGCGGCCGCCGGTGAAGCGGGAGGTGTAGACCTTCCGGTCACCTGACCGTCAGCCTCGAGGGCGCCGTCCTACTTGATCGGCTGCACGATGCGGTGGCGCCACGTCGCGCGGTCGGGCAGGCTCGCGTGCCCCTCGAATTGCTCGAGGTCAATGAAGTAGTAGACCTCCCGGGCCGGGCCCGCCGGCTCCTCACCGTGCTCCTGCAGCCAGGAACCAATGCGCGCATACGCCGCACCGAGGCCCTCCGGCACCCCGGTGTACACGGTGGTGACGACGGGGCCGCCCGGCAGTTCTCCCGACGTGATGCGTCCCTCGCCCGGCAGCGCCTCCGCGACCGGGACTCCCTCCTCCACGTCGGTCTCGAGGTCGCCAACCCCCTCCGTGTCAGGGCCGATGTCGGGGAACGTGTGATAGCGCACGAACGGCGCGCCCGCCGGCCGCACGCCGTGACGCTCGAGGTACTCGCGCAGCGCCGACAGCCGGTCGCCCATCGTGGCCGCGAGGTCGGCGACCTTCACGGTTGCTCGAATGCTGATCATGGGCTGCGCTGGGAGCAGACGGACCTCCACATCCTCGCTGTCCGGCTCTCGCTCCTCGACCATCTCCGCGAGCCGGTCATACCCGTCCGCGCCGCTCGCGCCAGGCTGCGTCTCCATGAAGTTGAGCGTCTGGTCGCGCACCTCCTGTGAGGGGTAAGTCTGCGTCATCGTCATCAGCGTGGCCGCGCCCTTCTCGACGAGCTCGATCACCGAGACCGTCGCGTCCTCGGGCCGCCACCCCACCTCCTCGAAGCCCCCGAACGCGATCGTGCTCACGAGGCGTTCGGGTCGAAGCACCTCGAGGTACTCGCCCCGCATCGTGAACTCGTTGCCGTCCTCGTGGCGCATGACGTAGCGGTATGTGCCGCCCGGCCGAACGTCCATCTCAAGCACAGGCACGATCCAGCCCGGCCGCACGAACCAGCGTGCGAACAGCTCGGGCTTGGTCCAGCAGTCGAACACCAGCGCGCGAGGCGCCTTGAAGCTGCGGGTGATCACGATCTCGCGCTGGCCCTCGGAGCGGACCGCAACCTGCGGACTATTCACCGTCGTCATCTCGGCCATCCCTCTTTCTTCATCTCTTCGCTCGACAATTCTTCGCTCTGCAATTCATCGAGCAGGCCGTCTAACCGCTCGAAGGTCTCCTGCCAGTAGTCGCGGAACCCGTACGCCCACTGCGCCACCTCTTTAATGGGCGACGCATCGAGGCGCGCTGGGCGCCATTGCGCCTCGCGCCCCCGCGAGATCAGCCCGGCCCGCTCGAGCACCTTCAGGTGCTGCGAGACCGCGGGCAGGCTCATCTCGAATGGCTCTGCGAGCGTCTTCACCGAGGCCTCGCCCTCGCGCAGACGCGACAGGATGGCACGCCGGGTGGAGTCGGCCAGCGCCGAGAACACCGCGTTCAGGCGCTCGTCGGTCTCGAGTCGTTCGCCATATTTAAGAGTCACCTTAATTAAGAGACTACTTAGACACGCAGCGTCTGTCAACCCGCCTCATGAGCGCGCCTCATACTCATCCCGGTCCAGCGGACGCCGGCCCCCTAAGCCAACCCGTCGAAGACTTTGCCTACGAGATCAAGGGCGGGCGCTGCGCGCCCGCCGCGCCACCGGCTCGCCCGCGCGGGACCTCCGGCGGCCGCGTGGGCGGCCGGCGCGCGGCAGCGCAGGCATCGACACTGACTCGCGGCCGGACGATCACGACGGGGGAGCGGGCCAAAGGAATCGCGCTCACCGCCTCGTCTCGTACCTGGTCTGGACCACGCCGCCGGGAAACGTCCGCGTCTCCACCAGGTTCAGATTCACCCAGCTGTCCAGCGCGGTGAAGAACGGTGTGCCGCCACCCACCAGCACCGGATGGGTGACGATCTCGAACTCGTCGACCAGCCCGGCCCGCATGGCCGCCCCAGCGAGCGTTGCGCCACCGACCCTCATCGGCTCGCCGTCGTCGGCCTTGAGTCGGGTGATCTCCGCTACAGCGTCGCCGGTGACCAGGCGGGTGTTCCAGTCGACCTTGTCGATCGTCGAGGAGAACACCACCTTCGGCGTGTCCCGCCAGTTCCGCGCGAACTCGATCTGCGCCGGGGTGGCGTCGGGCTGCTGGTCGCCGGTCGGCCAGTGGGAACTCATCGTCTCCCACAGCTTGCGCCCGTACATCAACAGCCCGATCGCCAACTCCTGGTTGAGCCACCACTGAAACAGCTCGTCACTCGGCTCGCTCCAGCCGAGGTCGTCGCCGGGCGCGGCGATGTAGCCGTCCAGGGTCAGGTTCATGCCGTAGATCAGTTTCCGCATGGCGCCATGCCTTTCTGTCAGTCGGTCTCGGGAGTCTAACTGGTAGGCGCGGGACTGAGCGCAGAATACGATCGCATACACGCACACGCCCGAGAGGATCTTGGGACGGCCGGCGATGAAGGCGAGTCAAACGAGGCGACGATCACAAAGCCAAGCTTGAAGCTATGAGGCACCGTGAGTTCGTGACGACCAAATGTCTGCTATTTCTTAAGGTCACGGCGGATTATATACTGTCTGCATGAGCAAGCTTGAGATTATTCATTTGGGCCACCCGAAGCTTAGGCGCAAATCACTGGCCGTAACTAAACGTGAGCTGAAAACAAAAGAATTTCAAGACTTCATCGACGATCTTTGTACTATTTGTGATGCCAACAACGGTGCAGGAATTGCCGCTCCTCAAGTTGGAGTGAATAAGCGAGTGATAGTTGTGCACGTTGATCCGAAAAGTCCTCGATACCCCGGCAAGAAGCCCTTTCCGCTGACTGTGGTCATCAACCCCCGGATAACCAAGCGCTCGAAAACACTAGAAGAAGGTTGGGAGGGAGACCTATCAGCGAACCTGCGTGCAAAAGTTCCTCGTCCCGATAGTTGTACCGTCGAGGGCCTGGATCGAGATGGCAATAAAGTAAAGTTTGACTTGGACTACAGCTTTCATGCCCGCGTCTTTCAGCACGAGATAGATCACCTGTCAGGCGTCATGATGATCGATCGCGTCAAGCGCAAAGAAACCATCTGTGAGCTTCCCGAGTGGGAGAAGTATTGGAAAGACAACGAGGATGAGCCGATTTAGGCATGTGAGGTTTCCTAGGAGACCATGGCGGCCGCATCTTCACATCGTCGGCCCGCAGCCCTGCGCCAGACGGTTGCAGGATCGCCAAACATCTTGCCGAGCTCTGCCAGTGACCAGCCCTCACGGTCAAGACTGGCGGCTTCTTCAACCTCGGCATCATCCCTCTGGTCTGCCCGCCGCAGAGAATGTCTGTTCGAATATAGTCAGGAAGCGCATAGGCGGTTTCAGCTAGCCTTAAGGCCTTTTGCATTTCTAGACCTTGCTCAAGCCCAAATTGGGTTCGAGTTTCGTAAGGGTCACTAAATCAGGCTGTAAGTGGCACCTTTTCCATAATCACTTCCACGACAAAAGTCGGGTTCCAGGGCTCGATCATTCTCGGCACTTTGCAACTCGGGTCCAGTAAGTTGCTTGCATATTAGTCTTACATCGGCGTCATGGATCGTGCCGGCAATTGACGATCATGATCCGTACGGCCCCGGTGCCGCAATCCCTGGTTCAGGCTTCGTGCTGATGGCACTAGCGACCGTCCGGCCGTCTTCATCGACGGTGTGTTGTGGACGGGCTTGTCCAGACGCTGATCATGGCAAGCGGGAGTATAGTACCCGTCATGAGCGAGCTGAAGACCAGAGAAAGTGACGCTAGCGTCACAGAATTCATAGACCGGGTGCCGGATGAGACCAGGCGCCTGGACAGCTACAAGCTGTTGGACCTGTATAGGCGCGTGACCGGCGAAGAGCCCAGGATGTGGGGCGAGGCCATGATCGGCTTTGGGAAGTATCACTACAAGTCTGAGCGCAGCGCGCAGGAAGGTGACTGGCCGTTGGCGGCGTTCTCTCCGCGCAAGCAGAACCTGACGCTCTATTTCATGTCGGGGTTTGATACATTTCTCGCTGACCAATTAGCTGAACTAGGTAAACACAAGACCAGCAAGGCTTGCCTTTATATAAACCGGCTGTCCGACGTGGATCCGGGCGTGCTTGAAGAAACTGTTCGCAAAGGCTTTATTGAAGCCAAGCAAAAACTCACGTAGGTAATGACGGGCCTACTTGTGGGTCACACCGATTGTTTCAAGGACTAAATGCCTAGCGAGGACCCTACTGCGCATGACAACGCAGCTCGCCCTGATGAGCGGTAGCACCGTTCCGTTGCCAACGGCGTGGCGGGCGGCCAGCCGGGTGGATGATGTGCCACTCTCGTACTCGTCTACGACTCGCGGGATCAGAGGCATGTTCTTCCTGCATCTCGGACCTAAGCACACATGCTGCAACTCAGATCGCCGAATGCTTGATCTTTCTCAGATCCGTCGCGCCCATGGTTGTCATCCCGCGCCGACGTGCGCTGAGCGGAATCGGGAACACCGTGGTCACTGCAGCAGATCTGGCCTCCGCCGGCCCTTAACGCCGGCATCCTCGAGTCGCCTTTTGACCGTCACGAGCTTGTAGACGAAGACCGCAGCGGCGGTGACTGCGCCGGCATCGTCGAGGAGGCCGAGCGGTCCAAGCATCACCTCAGGCAACACGTCGACCGGGCTCACCAGGTAGACCAGGGCCCCGATCATCGCGATCAGCCCGCGCGGCGGGATGCGATAGCGCCACATCACGAACCCGATGGCGGCCACCCCGAGCAGCGCGAGGACACCGAGCAGCACGACCACCACCGTCAGCACGTCGGACATGTCCATGGCATCCACTGTGCCTCATGCGCCCAGCGAACGGCTCAGTATCGGTAGGTCTCACGCTGCGCATCCGGAGTGGCGTCACCAATTCAGACGCTCCAATCCGGCCGGCGGATTGCGAGGCTCGGCTGGCCTTTGCCGCGGAGCCGTCGTGTCCGCGACGTGTCCAACGCTAGGTCGCTAGGCGATCCTCGCGTCATCGCGGCCGTTGTCGGCGTCTTCATCTACGAGCGCAGCGAAGTTACGGGCTCGGCTACCGTCGTGTCCGGCGCCCGCTCGCGGTCTCTCAGAGAAAGGTTCCTCAGATCCACACGACGCGGGCGGCGGCAGCCAGCAACCTGACCGCCAAGGATCCGTAAGAGGATGGCCAATCCCTGACGGGAACTGACGTCAGCGAGTTCGCGGTCCAGGCGATATCACGGGCTATCAGCCGGCGATCTGCCCGCTACTCACTGAGATGAAGGGAGCAGAACGTGGAAGATGACGAAGACCTCAACTCTCAGGATCAGTCAGGTGTGATGCCCCGGGAGGACGATGTCCGTGTGGTCGCAAGTTTCGCAGGTGCACTTCTGGAGTCGGCCTGGTGACGGGTTCGATTCCGGCGACTTCTTCCCTTCCGCACCAGATGTGGACATCCACCGCAACCGAACCGACTCACACACCGGCGGGGGCACTGGTCAGGTGACATTCCCGATCCAGCAGCTCGGGTCTGCTCTAGATATCGACGCCCCCCTCACCGAGATCGAGCGCAGCTTGAACCTGCTGCTCAACCTCACACCGGTCAATGCGGCGGAGGCATGGGCGGACTTCGAACGGAGCGACTTCGGGACGGTCCCCACTCTCCGGCTCAGACCGCTGGAATTCGAACCGGACTTGGTGCGACGGGACCTCTACAACCTCGAGATCGAAAACGTAACCGACCCTGCCCTGCACACACTCTTCCGGGCGAAGCGAGACGAGATAGCAAGACAAATCACAGCCCTGGAGGATCGCGACACTTCGCGGTTCGTATACGGGTCGCTGCAGCTCTACGGAGAGATCGCCCAGCCACTCGCGTCCGCCGCGGAGCAGCTGCTCGAGACCATCCCAGCCCGAGCGCCTAGTACCCCGAGCATCACGGCGGGGGCGTTCGCAGAGGCCGCCCGTGCGGAGTTCGATCGATACCGCGCCGTGTATCCAGACTTCCCGGCTCACATCGAGGTGCGCGACGACATTTCCGACCTGATGGTGTCGTTCGGTCGGCTGCTCATCCCCGAAGACGCCGCTTTCAGGGCGGACCGCGTCGAGCCCTTGCTGCATCACGAGATCGGCACCCATGTCGTCACCTACCAGAACGGCGCCAAGCAGCCACTGAGGCTGCTGACGATCGGACTGCCTGGCTACGACGAGACCCAAGAGGGTCTTGCCGTGCTCGCCGAGTACCTGACCGGCGGATTGGACCCGCGGCGTCTCCGCGTGCTTGCGGCACGGGTGGTAGCCGTTGGCAGAATGCTCGACGGCGCCGGATTCCTCGAGATCTTCGAATCGCTACGGGCAGAACATCGGCTGCCGGCGAGGACCGCTTGGTCCATCGCCATCCGGGTCGTCGTCGGGGGCGGTTCCGTGAAGGACGCGATCTACCTCCGTGGGATCACGCGCATCCTCGAAGCCCTCGCAGAGGGCAGCAGCCTCGATGTCCTGTTTGTCGGCAAGCTCGCGTTGGACCACATCCCGTTGATTCAGGACCTGCTTGACCGCGAAGTCCTCCGAGCACCATGGGTCCGTCCACGCTGGCTGGACGCGCCCGGCGCTCAGGAGCGCCTGGACAGGCTGCGCGCGGGCGCGTCGGTCACGGACCTCTACGAAGGAGATGTGTCGGCATGAGGATTGCCTTCTTCGTCAACGACGTTGCTACCGAGATAGACGAGTACACGACTACGCGGCTGGCGAGGGCCGCGGCGTCGGGCGGGCATCAGGTTTGGTACGTCGGGGTCGGAGACGTCGAGCTCTGGGAAAGCGATGGACAGTTCGTGGCTCGGGCTCATGCCGCAGAGTTCGAGAAAGATGACACGCTCGAAAGCTTCATGGAGCGCATCAAGGAGTGCGACGCCGAACGGATCGTGATGGATGACCTCGATGCCTTGTTTCTGCGAAACGATTCAATCGACGATCTGCAGGAGCGGCCGTGGGCAAGCCCACTCGGTGTGGTCTTCGGCCAGATGCTCAAGGCTCGAGGCGTAACGGTAGTGAACGACCCGATGTCACTTATACGGGCAACGAGCAAGCTCTACCTGGAGGAGTTCCCCGAAAAGATCCGACCGCGATCGCTCGTGACGCGTGATCCGGAAGCGATCGAGCAATTCGTCCGCAAGGTCGGCCACTCCGTCGTCAAGCCACTGTACGGAGCCAAAGGCCGGAACGTGTTCATGATCGAGGACGAGGGCGAAGCGAACCTCGCGCAGATGACGGAAGCGGTGCTACAGGACGGCTACGCGATCGTTCAAGAGTTCGTCGACGGCGGTGAGGACGGCGATGCCCGGATCTTCCTGCTCGAGGGACAGATCCTCGAGCGCGACGGGAAGGCGGCTGCCTTCCGGCGAGTGCCCACGGGTAACGACCCGCGGGCCAACATCAGCGTGGGCGGACGCTCGGTCCCTCTCGAGATCGGTGACGTGGAACGCGGCATCGTCGAAGCGATGAGCAGCAAGCTCGTGGCCGACGGTATGTACTTCGTCGGCATCGATGTGATCGGCGACAAGGTGGTGGAGATCAACGCAGAGAGCCCGGGCGGGATGCAGAGCGTCGAAAGGCTCTACGAGATCGACGTCTGCCCATCCGTCATCGAAGCCTTGGAGCGCCGCACCGGCACGAACTCCTGAGTTCTACATCCTCAGGGTCGTTGCAGGCGCGAGCGGGCATGCTTGGCACATGAGCTCCGCTGAGATTCACCGCGAGCCCTTCATCCACTTGGTCGACCTCGCGCACGACAGAGTTCTCATCGCGTGGGGTGCGTTCTACTTCGAGCGCATCGGGAGCAGTCGTTGGGAGATTGTCGACGACGAGCAGCTCTCGAGGCGCGTGGGCCGCCACACCTGCATCGGGGCGACGGCAGAGCCGTTCGGCCAGGCCAGCGTGCGGGTCCTCACGACAGATGGAAAGGTTGCGGCGACGGCCTCCACCGTCGAGCGGGCCTGGGTGTGGGTCGAGGGTCTTGAGCCCGAGACTGACTATCGCTACCGCGTCGAGGTCGATGGTGAGGAGTGGGCTGCGGGTGAGCTGTGGGATTGGATTCCCAGTGTCCGCGGCGGCTATGACCTCGCTCCTGCCGGCCGGCGCTACGACCTGCGGTTCCGCACATGGCCGCACCCCGACAACCCCACGCCGCCGGTCCGATTCGTGGCCATGGGCGACTACGGAGTCGGGATGCGAGCCGACGCGGAGTCCAGCCGTCGCCAGCGGCGCATCGCCGACGTGCTCGAACGGCTGGTCGCTGACCACGACGTCCGCTTCGTTGTGTCGCTCGGCGACAACATTTATCAGGGTGAGCAGGGACGGGTGGATCAGGAAGGCGGGGGAGAGGACGACGATTGGTACTCCAGCTTTTTCCAGCCCTACCGCCTCGCGCTTGCGCGGGTGCCGATCTTTCCGGCCATCGGCAACCATGACAGCGCCGACTCCGAGGGCAGTGATGACCGTGCCCAGATGGAGGACAACTTTCACATCCACGAGCGCTTCCACCGCGGCGCGGAGACGGCGTCAGTCATGCCCGGATTGTTCTATCGGCTGCGGTACGGCGCCGGCCTCGAACTCGCCTGCCTCGACACCTCGGTCGACAGGGAGCAGGAGGAGATTCACCGTTACTTCCAGGCGCCGAAACATCAGGAGTGGCTGCGCTCGACATTCAGCCCGCGCGGGGGTCGCTGGCTCATCCCGTACTCCCACCATCCCGTCTACACAGCGGGACCGGACCATGAGAACGATGAGGAGATGCGCGAGGCGCTCGAGCCGCTCTTCGACTCCGCCGACGTTCGCCTCGTCATCTCCGGGCACGAACACAACTTTCAGACCAGCGAGGTCGGCGGTCGGACCTATGTCGTCTCCGGCGCGGCGGGCCAGCTCGACGAGAGGGTGCCAAAAGGCTTCGCCGACGCCCACACAACGGCCTGGGCGGCTCAGGCCCATCTCCTGCTCATCGAGGTCGACGGAGCCGAGGCAACACTGACCCCGATCGCGGGCCTCTTCGACGACGGATCAGCTCCATCTGATGACAGCACTCACGCCCCGTAACGAGCTCGTCGAGCCGCACCTGACGGTCCGGAATGATTGACAGGAGTCACTCGGTCATACCCTGGCGGTCTCGCCGGAGCCTGATGACCCGTGATCTCGCTCGCCTAGATCGCTGAGGTGGTGGCTTAAGCGGATGGCGGTGACGTGCGGCACTGGTTGAGGGGCCGCGACGAGCGATGTCGTCGCGTTTCGCCTCAACGCCCATAACCTCGCTGAACGGGTGCCCGAGAATGCGCTGCTCGAAGCGGCTGGCCAGTGCGGAGTCCAGAACAGTCCGCCCGGCTCGGCCCTCCTTGCCCTGCACGCGAGGGTCCTGCGAATCACGCCGAAACTTATGGAGCAGGCCGTCGCCGAGGACAAGATCCTGCTGCAGACCTGGTGCATGCGGGGTGCGCCATTCTATTTCCCCACCGAGGACGCTTCGGTGTTCACGACGGGCGTGCTGCCGACTGCCGAGGAAGCGAAGCGCCACTTCATCCCAGGCGTAGAGCAGTCACTCGACGTGCTCGACATGAGCCTGGCCGAGGCGGTCGAGTTATGCGGCGCCGACATTCGCGCCGTACTGTCCGGGCGCCGGCTGGCCATCAACGAACTCGGCGCGGAACTTGCCGAGCGGATAACCGGCAGGCTGCCGGCGAGACAGCGCAAGGTTTGGGAGGGTGCAGGCCCGTACGCCGCGAACCAGCCGCTCGGTGAGGGTGTCGTGCATTTCTGCATTCGTCTCCTCACCTTGCAAGGGATCGTGTGTTTCGCGACTCGTGCTGGGAACAGGGCCCCCTTCGTCCTCCTCGACGAGTGGCTAGGCCATCCGATTCCGGATACGGACCGGGATGTTGCCCGCGCCGAACTGCTTCGTCGATACCTGCATTGCTACGGACCGACGACGCGCAAGAACTTTGCCGAGTGGCTGGGAGTCTTCGCCGGTGACGTCGAGCCGTGGTGGCGCCTGGTGGAGGATGAGCTGACTCCGGTCGAATTCGGTGGACCGGCGTGGATCCTCACGGAGGACCTCGGTGCGCTGCGATCATCGCTGACGCCGAATGGGGTCCGCCTGCTCCCACCACGGGACCCGTACACCCAGATGCGGGACCGCGAAACCATCGTGGACAAGAGGTATCACCGCGAGGTGTGGAAGCCGGTCGGCGATCCCGGCGCACTCATGACCAACGGCAAGATCACCGGGATCTGGCGGCCGCGCAAGAGCGGCCGGACGCTTGCCATGATCGTCAAGACGTTCAGCTCGCTGCCTGAGAAGGATAGAAAGTCCATCCAGGACGAGGCTGAGCAGGTCGCCTTGTTGCGCGGAGCGGCCTCTGTCGGCGTCGAGTTCGATACCTACTGACTCTGTCTCCGATCATGACCCACGAATTGTTCGTGTGTAGGGCGTCTCACGTCAGGCGTCGCCAGATCACCGCGGTGCTCAAGCGCCGCCGCAGCGACGTCTATGGCAAAGTCAGCCCGATCTATCTGACACAGCACGGCAGCCGGCACCTTCCTGATTGAAGCCAAGGCCGCCCGTTTCAGTAGTTGCTGCCCAGTTGGATCTGCCCCGGCCGGCGCTCAAGAAGCTGGCTGTGGTCGTCGGGACGGTCCCCTCTACGGCCACCTCTCCATGCATCAGTCGTAGGTCTTGAGTGCCTCGTACATGTGAGGGTGGCCTTCATCCTCGATGAGAGCGAAGAAGGCTGCGCAGACATCGCTGTTTTCTTCGGCTTGGATGACGCGGTCAATCGCCGCCGCGTCGTTGAAGAAGACGATGTCGGCGTAGCCGCCCTCGCCATCCTTGACCAGGATCCGCTTCAGGATGCCGTCCTGCTTGCGGACGAACTGCTCGTCGAAGTTGTCGGACGTCTCCAGCATCACCTCCTCGGTGACTCCCTGCTTTGGCCGGAATGGCGCGATCACGATGTGCATGGTCCTTTGCTCCTTTCGCGGGTAGATAGACCAACGCTATTGGCTAATACGACAATCAATGTCATATTTCTTGAATGGTCGGTAGTGACCCAGCCAGAAGCCGGGTACTGCGGCTCGACTCGCTAAGGGTGCTGTTGGCCGACCGTGACGTGACGACCGCTGGAGAACTTGCGGCCGATTTGGGGGTGAGCCTGCGAACGGTTCAGCGCGACCTGGTCGCCCTGCGCGACCTCGGAATGCCGATCGAGAGCGACCGCGGACGGGGCGGAGGAATCCGGCTGCAACGCGGTTGGTCGCTCGGCCGAGTTCACCTCAACGAGTCAGAGGCTCTCGGTATGCTCCTCAGTCTCACGATCGCGGAGAAGATCGGGTCTCCTCTGCTTCTCCAGGATCTGCGTTCGATCCAGCGCAAGGTCAGCGCCGCATTCGCGCCGGCCCAGGCCCGCCGCATCCGCGCCTTACGCGGCCGCGTCCTGGTAGGAGGTCCGGCCTCAGACCGCGTTCTCACGCAGTACAGCCCACCGCAGGCGAGCGTCACGCAAAGCCTGATGCAGGCCTTCCTTTACCAGCACGTCGCGTCGATCCGATACCAAGACCAATCGGGAACCGTTACTGATCGCGAGATCGAGACGCAGTACCTCTACTACAACATGCCGGTGTGGTATGCCCTGGCTTGGGACCGTCTCCGCGACGACGTCCGCTTCTTCCGCCTCGACCGGCTGCAACGGATCCAGCCTCTCGCGGCTGACTTCCGACTCCGACGACCCGATCCATTCCTGGATGCGGGCGAGCCCGAAGCCCGCACCATGTAGCAACAGTTCTGGGCCCTTGGTAGGTACCCCTTGCATTCGGTGTGCGGCGCGGCGGTCCGAGTTGTGGTTTGGGCTCGCCGGTACTCGGTCTCATGGCGACCGCCCTCATCGGCGGCCCCGGTAAGGGCGGCACCGTCGCGCTCATCCTGGCGTGTCTTTCTGGGCGAGTTGGTGCGGCCCAGGTTGAGGCGGATTGCTGTGCCCTTGATCAACTGGTGAGCCCGGTCATCCCGGCCAGTCGACGGGCGAGTAGGCGGTCGATGCCGGGCAGCGAGGCTGCCCGCAGAAACACCCGCCGCAGCAGCAGTGCGCGACGGGTCTCGGGCAGGAATGTCCCTGCGGCGCGACGGCCGACTGCCTGCTTCTCCGCGACGAGTGGACGCCACCGCCGCTCGTACTCCGCGAGCGCCTTTCGCTCAGACGCCGCGTCGCAGCAGGGTCCGACCAGTTCGGTGAGCAGGGCTGCGCCAGCGATCGCGAGTGAGGCTCCTTGCCCCGCCAGCAGTGATACCGCCTGGCAGGCATCGCCGAGCAAGACCGTGGTGCCCTCGTGCCAAGCGGGTACGACGGCCTGGGCGACCACGTCGTCGTACGTGTCGTCGGGACACAACGCGAGCACCCGGTCGACTGGATCGGCCAGCCCGGCGAACACTCGGCGCAGCCGGGCCGGTGCTGTTTCGCCGGGTGGCAGATTGCGGTCGCGATAGACGAGGAACGCCGCTACCCGACCGTCGCGCAGGCCGTACAGCCCAGCCTGTCGGCGGACGGTGTCGGTGAGTACGAACCTGCCGGCGAACAGGCGGTGCAGATCGGGTTCGTCCACAACGAACGCTGCCGCGCGCAGGCCGAGGTCGCGTAGGAACGCCGTCTCATCACCGAACAGCGCCTGGCGTACTGCGGAGTGGATGCCATCCGCGCCGATGACCAAATCGACCCCGCCCGGAATGGGTTGCTCGGCAGCGCCGATGCGGTGACCGTAGTGCACCCGGACCCGACCCTCCGGCACATCGTCGATAGCCGTGAGCAGCACTCGCTCGAGGTCGGGGCGCATCAGGCTGAGCAGCCGACCGCCCAGCACTCGGTAGAACTGTCCGTAGTCGAGCCGCGCGGTCGGGCGCCATGCGCTATCGACGTACTCGACAGCGTCGACACGATAGGACACCTCTTTCAGCCGAGACAGGAGGCCGATCCGCTCCGCCGCATCAAACCCAGGCCCAAAGAAGTCCATCATGTAGCCGGAGGGGTTCGGCCCGGCAGATCGTTCGTAGACATCGACGTTCCAGCCTGCGAGCCCGAGCTGGCGGGCGGCGACCAGTCCGGCGACGCCGGCGCCAACTATCGCTGCTCTCACGCCTACTGCCTACCTGACGGGTCGAGGGCCGCCAAGGGGACGGCGCAGCCACAGCCTGCTCCTTCAGCTCGATGCTTGCTCCAGCAATTTCGCGTACGAGCTGGTCTGGATAGCGTCGGCCTACCCAGGACTGGTGAGGGTTTTCGCCGTGACTCTCTCGACCGCTGCGGTGGCTATGGCCTGGTCGTGCGGTTCATTGTCGAGTGCTCGGTGGATGGAGAGGCCCTCGACCAGTGCATCGAGGATGCGTGCCGTGGTCGGGTCGAAGTACTGCTCGAGCGCTCGTCGGCTGCGGGCCATCCAGGCGTGAGTGATGTCTCGGTAGGCGGGTTCCCGGGCGGCAAGGGTGTAGAGCTCGTGGGTGAGGACGAGGTCGTAGCTGATCGCTGAGGACACTGTGGGTGATGGCGTCGGCGACGGCCTGTTTGGCGGTGGCGGCGTTGTGGGCGGCGGCGATTCGTTCCTCAAACCGTTCGCTGGCCGTGTGGGCGAATCGGGAAAAGGCTTCGTGGAGTAGGTCGTCCATCCCGGTGAAGTGGTACGTCATGGACCCGAGTGGGACGTCTGCTGCTTCGGCGACCTTGCGATGTGACGTGCCGGCGACGCCATGCTGCGAGATCACGTCGAGGCAGGCGTCGATGATTCGGTCGCGCCGTCTGGGGTCGTGGCGACGATGTGCGGTCGCTCCGCGCGGAGTCGGCCGGCGACGCTCACTGCTCGCGGCGGCATGGTGGACGCATCGTACACATGTGTACGATCGTACTCACCGTGTACGGTCGTACATGTCATTTCGCCACGCGGGCCGCGACGTCGATCGGCTCGCCCTCGCCGCACACGCACTGAAATCCAGGACCACGCCCATGACCTCCTCGACCACCACACGCGCGCACGATCTCACCGTCCGCCTCGCCAGCACGAAGTCCGTCGTCGCCGTGGCGCTGCTCTTCGCGGTGAACGGGCTCATCATCGGCGGATACGGCGGAGCACTCCCCTCCATCCGTGAGCGGCTGGACATCGACGCCACCCACATCGCGATCATGCTGTTCACCGCTGGTCTGGCCGCGATAGCGGCGATGCAGGTCGGCGGTCGACTGTCCGACTCGATCGGTGCCCGCCAGGTCTCCCTGGCCGGGCTGCCGCTGCTCATCGCGGCGGCGATCACGTTCGCGTTCGCCACCACCTTCCCCGTCGCGGTTGTGGGTGCGGTGCTGCTCGGTCTCGGCAACGGCACCATGGACGTCGCCATGAACGCTGTCGGCGTTCAGGTCGAGGGCGCCCGCAAGCGTCCCATCATGAGCTCGTTCCACGCGCTCTGGTCAGTCGGCGGATTCGTCGGCGCCGGCAGCGTGCTCCTCATGGCGACGCTGCTCGATCTCGACCGGTGCGGCGATCGTCATGCCGCTCATGCTGTTCTTGGCTGCGCTGGCTGTCGTCGCCTTCGTCGTCGCATACAGGATCACCCCACCAACAGCGCTCGTCCAGCACAAGGTCGACGGCGTCCGCACCAAGATCCCATCGATCGCCTGGCTGCTCGCGATCATGGCGCTGGCCTTCGGGCTGTCCGAAGGCACAGCTACCGACTGGTCCGCCTTGCACGTCACCGAGGTCGCCCAGGTCGACTCCACCACCGGCTCCCTCGGCCTCGTCGCGGTCAGCGGCTTCATGGTCGTCATCCGCCTGCTCGGCGACCGTCTCGTCGCGCGGTTCGGTCGCCGCGCAGTCGTCCGGTTCGGCGGGATCTGCGCGGCGCTCGGCTACGGCACCGTCACTGTGGTCAGCGGCCTGCCACTGCTGCTCGTCGGCTGGGCACTGGTCGGACTCGGGGTCGGCATGATCGCGCCCCAGGTCTACGCGGTCGCGGGCCACATCGGCGGCGGCCGGGTGCTTGCCGTCGTCGTGACCTTCGGTTATGCCGCCTTCCTCTTGCCGGCCCGGCAGCGGTCGGCTTCCTCGTCAACCATCTCGGACTGCACCATGCGATGGCGGTACCGGCAATTCTTTGCGCCGGCATCGTTGGCCTCGCGGCCACCATGCCGAAGAGCGACGCCGACCTGTCAACTTCCCACTGAGTCAGACAGCTCAGTCCTGACGGACGTCCAAAGACACCGGGTGAGCCGAAGATGCAGAACTCAGGCCATCCCGAAGGCAACGCCGGATCGTCATCCAGTGTGGAGCAGCCCGTCCTCTGATCTAGTGGCTGGTTTGTCCTCACCTGATCGGGTATGCGACGAAGGCGAATCGACTGCTGTCTGGTGACCAGCTATTCACGTTGATCGTCCCCTGACCGCCGAACAGTGGGTAGCGCTGGAGGGGCCTGGACCAATCCGAGGTCCGGACTACGCGCACCTCGACATCCAGATCGGCCGGATGCCCAAGCGTCCCCCCGGGGAAGGCGATGTAGGCGGCCGATCGAAAGTCGGGTGAGATATGCGGGAACCAATCGACGGTGTCGCTGGCGACGAGGCGCTCGACCGATCCGCCCGCGTCCGGGATGCGCGCGAGCTGAGCGTGGCCGGGCTCATCGGTGAAACTCTCGGTGTTGAAGTAGATCCAGTTGCCGTCGGGCGACCATTCCGGCCCGTCAAGGTGTCCCTCCCCGGTGTCCACGACGACCGCTGGACCAGGGGGTTCCAGCAGTGCGAGCTTTCCGGGATCGGCAAGTTCGCCAATTTGGACATAGGCAAGGCGTGATCCGTCCGGAGAGACGCCGTGGAGAAAGTGCCAGTAACCGTCCTCCGGCGAAACCCGATCGACAGGGCCGCCATCGAGTCGGCCTCGATAAATGTGCCCATCCATCGCGGACATGTAGATGTGTTCGCCGTTGGGATCGAGCACATGGTCGTTGTTGAGTTCGGGGAGGCCCTGGAAGTCGACACGGGTCAGGCCCTGCTCCTGCGAACCGACATCGAGACGCCAGAGACGACCGTGCCCGTTGACGAACAGAGAGGCGCCGTCCGAAGACCAGTTCGGCGCCTCGATGAGCATCGTGTCGGTCTCAAACATGAGCTCTGGTGGTTCTATCTCGGGCCCTCCGACCCAGATCTGTGCTCGCTGTCGGACAGTGAGCGTTCGATACGGCATATCAGTGTCTTCCCTTCTCCTTGCCTCTCTGCCATGGCCCGTCCGGCTAGAGGATCCAGCTCAGCCGCATTCATCGCACCGCGGCTAGCAATGCGGCAACACCCAGCGCCAGACCCAATGCAGTCCTAGCCCATCGTGCTCTGTCCTCGGCTGGACGTGGGGTCATGGTCCCGACAGAATGCGGGACGTGTCTGAACGCCTTGAACCCGGCGGCCTCGCGGGCAGCGACGACGTTTCGCGGCCCCTGCTACCGCGTGGTCTGCTGATCATTCTCGGTATCTCGGGTGCCTTGGTGGCCGCCCTGGGCATACGGGCGTTCTCCGACGTGTTCGCACCGGTGTTCCTCGGTGTGGTCCTGTCCATCACGGTTCAGCCCTTGCGCCGGTTACCTGCCCGGCACGGATTGCCCGGCTGGGTGGGGACTGTGTTGAGCCTGATCGCGGTGTACGCGATCGTGGCCGCTCTGCTCTTCATCTTGGCCATCTCGGGGGTTCAACTGGCCGGACTGCTGCAGGACTACGAATCGCAGTTCCAGGCCTTCTTGAACAACGTCAACGAGTCGCTGGAGAACGCTGGGTTCGACACGAGTGAGGTTCAGGCTCTTATCGCCGAGGCCAGCCCGGGCAGGTTGATCGATCTCGCCACCGAACTCCTGGGTGGCGTCGCCGGCATCCTCAGCAGCGTTTCCTTCCTTGTCTTGCTCCTGTTCTTCACGGTGACCGACGCAGGGTCGTTCACTGGCAATCTGGCCCGGATCTCTCCGGCCGGTCAACGCCTCGCCCGCGCCTTTGTGATCTTCGCGCATGGCAGTCGCCGTTATCTCGCTGTGGCCACGATCTTCGGTGCGGTGGTCGCGCTGCTGGACGTCGTCGGCTTGGTGATTCTCGACATCCGCTACGCCTGGCTGTGGGGACTGCTGGCCTTCGTTACCAACTACATCCCGAACGTGGGCTTTCTGATTGGGTTGCTGCCACCGACGATCATCGCGCTCCTCGATCACGACGTCGGCACTGCGCTTGCGGTGGTCGTCATGTACACCGTGATCAATGTGATCCTGCAGAGCGTCATCCAGCCTCGCGTTGTCGGCAATACGGTAGGCCTTTCCGGGACCCTGAGCTTCCTGTCGCTGGTTGTGTGGACCTCGATCTTGGGCGGTGTCGGCGCTCTGCTGGCGGTCCCGGCCAGCCTGTTGGTCAAGGCGCTGTTTATAGATGTGGATCCCGAACGCGGCTGGGTCAGTCCGCTTCTCTCGAGTTCGGCCGCCAAAGAATCGGCGACTGACCCGCATGCAGACGACAGGACCGGGGACGCCGGATCTAACGCGGGCTAACGCGGCAGAGCGCGGATCGAGCTTCATCCTCCTCACCCGAGATGGGTGAAACAGGCCACGCGAGCTCCCCGTCCGCCGGTAGCTAGGGTCAGAACTATGCGCATCGTGGTGATCGGCGGCAGCGGTCACGTCGGCACCTTCCTGATTCCGCGGTTGGTCCGCGCAGGACATGAGGTGGTGAACCTCACCCGCGGCGTCCGCACCCCCTACGTCGACGACGAGGCGTGGTCAGAGGTCGAGCAGATCCCGGTGGATCGGGCGGCCGAGGACGCGGCCGGGACGTTCGGGAAGCGGGTCGCCGCACTCGACGCGGAGGTGGTGGTGGACATGATCTGCTTCACGCCTGACTCGGCGAGCGCCCTGCTAGAGGCACTGCGTGGACGGAGCATGCACCTGATCCACTGCGGGACCATCTGGCGGTACGGGCCGAGCGTCAAGCAGCCAATGCGCGAGGACGACACCTCGCCGCCGTTCGGCGATTACGGCACCCAGAAGGCCGCCATCGCCGAGCTGCTGGCCGCCGAGACCCGATCAGGCGGGCTGGCCACCACGGTGCTGCAGCCTGGCCACATCAGCGGCCCCGGCTGGCCGCCGATCGGGCCGCTGGGAAATCTGGACCCGGATGTTTGGTACGCCCTCTCCGCCGGCCACGAGATCGCCGTCCCGGGCCTGGGCGCCGAACTCATGCACCACGTCCACGCCGACGACGTGGCGCAGGCCTTCCAGCTGGCGGTCGAGCACCGTGACGCGGCGGCGGGGGAGTCCTTCAACGTGGTGGCGCCGTCGGCGCTCACTGTCCGCGGCTTCCTGGCGATTGCCGCGGGCTGGTTCGGCCAGACCGCCCGGACGCGCTCGGTGAGCTGGGCCGAGTTCCGATCGGCCACCACCCCGGAATACGCCGACTCCAGCTGGCAGCACCTGTCGCGCAGCCAGTACGCCTCGATCGACAAGGCGCGCACGGTGCTCGGCTATGCTCCGGCCTTCGAACCGGAGGCGGCGGTGCTGGACAGCATCCGCTGGCTGATCGATCATGATCGGCTCAACGTCGCCAACCGCCTGATCATTTAGGGGGATCTGCGCCCACCAGTGATCCTGGCAGGGGCCGAATTGCCACTAGTCGGATCGGCGGAGGGTGTTCGCGCGAGCCTCGTCATGTAGAGAGCAGGCGTTTGCGCCAACCCGCCGCCCGGGTGCTGTATGGCATGTCGTGTCAGCCACCTGCCCAATCGCCCTACAGAATGCGACGGACTGACCTGAGCGAACCCAGGAGGCCCATCCTAGGACGCCAACCGTGCGTTCGTTCGAACTCATGGAGATCACCTTCGCTCATCGGTGATCGGACGCTGTGCGGCTGGTCTGGATGAATAACCTCATATACCACCCATCCGTCGCGACCGATCTCGTTGAGTGCAGCTAACAGTGTGGTGCCCTCCAGTACAATTCGTCTATTCTCCGTCTGTAACACATAGGCGAAATACAGGTGGCTCTCGGTATAAGTGCTCGCGGATAAAGGCTCATTGTGCAGCGAGTACTCTACCAATCTCGCGTATTCGTGCTGCTCCATTTACCCCTTCTTAATAGTCTCGTGGCCTTTACGGGTGGTGAACAACTCGACAGCGTTCAAGATTGGTTGTCATCCATCGAATGAGTCTTGTCGTGCTTGAAGCCAGACGGCAGCGTCGTGTGGCAGGGAGCCGTTTGACAGCGGTGCGCTGGAAAGCAGCGGCAGCCAGCCAGGAATGAGCGCAAGCGGCTTTCCGGAGATGTTGATCACGCAGCGGAAGTCGGGCCCCCGTTCGAAGTCCAGCACCCCGTCGGCTGAGTCGCGCCAACGAAAGTCCTCGCTGAGCAGCCCTGCCACTTCGTGGCGGAGCCGGAGGGCGGCGCGGTGCAGTGACAGTGTTGACTCGGGGTCGGCCAGCTGGGCTTCGACGCTCAACGGTGCCCAGTTCCGGGGCTGTGGTAGCCACGGTGCGGCGCTGCTCGGAGCGGGGGAGAAGCCGTATGGCGGTTCGGTGGCCTCCCAGGGCAGTGGCACGCGGCAGCCATCCCGGCCGCGGGTCTCACCCTTGGTTCGCTTGAACACCGGGTCCTGAAGAACCTCGTCTGGCAGGTCGTCGACATTGGGAAGTCCGAGCTCCTCACCTTGATAGATGTAGGCGCTGCCCGGAAGCGCCAGGGTCAGGAGCGCGGATGCGCGAGACCGCCGGGTACCGAGTGCGGGATCGGAGGTCTCGCCTTGACCGTCGGCAAAGTGTGATGACGACGTGGTCTTGCGGCCGTAGCGAGTGACGAGGCGGGTTTCATCGTGGCTGGAGGTGACCCAGGTGGCGGGGACGCCGATGGGTACGAACTGATCGAGCGTTGCGTCGATCACCTGCCGCAGCGCCGCCGCATTCCAGGCCGCCTTCATGTACGGGAAGTTGAACGCGGTGTGCATTTCGTCGGGCCGCAGATAGTTGGTCAGCCGTTCGGGGCTGCTGACAATGGCCTCAGCGACGAAAGCACGTTCGCCGGGATAGCCGTCCGCCACCTTGCGCCAGCGGCGGAAAACGTCATGTACCTCGTCGACGTCCCAATGCGGGTTCTCGACCCAGTCCAGGGTCATGAAGCGTAGGTCGCCGCCATAGTCGGCATCCGGAAGGTCCTGCTCCTTGCCCAAGGCCGGAGCCGCGTCCACGCGGATCCCATCGACGCCACGGTCGAACCAGAAGCGCAGAATCTCATCGAATGCCTCGAGCACCTCCTGGTTACGCCAGTTGAGGTCCGGCTGTTCAACGGCAAATGTGTGGAGATACCACTGGCCGGGTCGGCCGTCTGGCTCGATCACCCGTTCCCAGCCCGAGCCACCGAAGCAGCTGATCCAATTGTTCGGCGGCTCATCGCCCCGCTCGCCCTTGCCATCGCGGAACAGATACCGATCCCGTTCTGGTGAACCCGGTCCGGCACGACGCGCCGCCTGGAACCACGGGTGCTGGTCGGATGTGTGGTTGGGAACGAGGTCGATGATCACCCGGAGGCCACTTCCACGCGCCTTCTGCAGCACCAGGTCCGCATCAGCGAGCGTCCCGAACATGGGATGGACATCGCGAAAATCACTGACGTCATAGCCGCCGTCGGCCATCGGTGAGGGATACCACGGGGCGATCCAGATTCCGTCTACGCCGAGGTCAGCCAGGTAAGGCAGCCGTCGTAACAGCCCCTGCAAGTCACCCTGACCGTCGCCGTTCCCGTCGGCGAAGCTGCGCGGATAGACCTCATACATCACCGCTCGGCGCCACCATGGTCCGGTCCTCGGGCGCCGCGCGGCTGCGGCCGACGAGGTCTCTTCAGCCGCTGGTGCCTCAGTCATCCTGCCTCCACTCCAAGGACGCGAGCCCATGCTCACATCGGCATGCTATGGGGGTTGGTTCGAGCCGTCATCGAGGCGACTCGCCGGCGCGTACCAGCGAGCCGGGACTGAGTGTCGCCGGCCCGCGGTCCGAGAGAGGCCCGCGCTAGTCCTTCGCGGTTCGCTGCCTTCTCCTCATCGGGCCAGCCGCGTCACGAGTCCCGTGTGGCCCGTGCCCGCCGCTTGCCCTCATGCATGGCTTGTACCCGGGCGATCGGGATCGTATGACCCTCGGCGATCAGATCGGCGTTCAAGCGCTGTGCCTCCGGCATGTGCTCCATCCACGGATCCGCATCGCCGAGTTGGCCGACGGCGGTGCTGACCGTGAAGTCGGCCGGCGCGACGCGGTCCAGGTCCTGCCAGGCCACCGGGAACGACACAGGAACGCCCGGCCGAATCCGCGGACTGTAGGCGGCGACGACCGTGGCCCCGCCCGCCCGGGTCGAGTCAAGGAAGACCTTGCCGACGCGATCGTCCTTGACGAAGGCGGTGGTGGCGAGCGCTGGGTCAATCCGCTCAGCGCGTGCCGCCACAGCCCGGGTCGCGGCCGCGACGTCCTCATGCGACACCGGCGCCGCCAACGGCACGAAGACATGTACGCCTTTGGCGCCGCTGGTCTTCACCGCTCCTGACAGCCCGAGCTCGGTCAACGCCTGGCGGACCAGCTGAGCCGCCTGGATGACCACTGGGAAAGCCGCTCCCTCGGGCGGATCGAGGTCGAGCACCAGATAGTTCGGACGATCCGGGCGGTCGATCCGGAAGAGGGTGACGTGGTACTCCACCGCACGTTGATTGGCGAACCACAGCAGCGTCCGACGGTCGTTGGCGAGTGCGTAAGAGACCTCGCGGCGCGAAGCCTCAGCCCAGATCGGCACTTTCTCTACCCAGGCCGGTGTGTACGAGGGGAGATTCTTCTGCATGAAGGCGGGCTGGCCCGGCCGAACGCGTACCACCGACAGCGGCCGATTTCTCAGACTAGACACGAGCCGAGCGGACATTGCGTCGACGTAGTCGACAAGATCCCTCTTGGTGGCGCCGGCTCCATCGAACAGCTCCTGGTCGAGATGGGTGAACGTCACACCCTCTCGCTGTTCGCCGCCTGCACTCATCGATTGATTATCGCTGATGACCGCGTCGTCGACGTAGTTCCAGCTGCCGAGGTTGGCCACCCCGACGAAGAGGCGTCCTGGTGGGCAACGGTCGATCAGCCTAGCTTCAGAAAGGATCGAAGTTGTTCGGCGCCAGTGACCGTGATCGGTTCGCCACGGACGAAGGCGTCGGGCGTGAGCACCAGCCGTTGGTTGATGGCGACCTCTCCCTCGCGCCGGGTCATCCGGAACCGCCCATTGGGTCGGTAGCCGACTTTGGTGCTCACAGCGAGCGAGGCGGGGTTGTCGAGGAAGGCCCCAGAGGTGAGCTCCACCGCGCCGAGATGATCGAACGCGAAGGCACAGACCGCCCGTCGCATTCGGGTGCCGATTCCGCGCCTCTGATACGACTGACCCAGCCAGGAACCGGTTTCGCCGGTCCGCGTGACGGCGAAGTCCGACGTGTGGAGTCCCTGGGTTCCGACAAGTTCGTCGCCAATCCGCACGGCGAAGTGCAGCTCGAACTTCTCGGGCGTGAAACTGGCCCGGACGCTGGAGTAGTAGCGGACCATGTTGGCGGGGAGAAGTTCGGGCTCGACCGTGGTCCACGGAGTCGAGAACGGCATCTGATCCGGTTCGTGAATACCGCCCGACGCCAGATCCACCAG
Source organism: uncultured Actinomycetota bacterium (assembly GCA_963808495.1). GTDB lineage: Bacteria > Actinomycetota > Actinomycetes > Propionibacteriales > Propionibacteriaceae > Microlunatus. The sequence goes on along the minus strand of CAWEGC010000010.1, from coordinate 135,025 downwards.
CTCGGGGATGTCCGTGTCGGTGATCACGGTCAGCTTCAGGTCGTTCTCGGTCAAGGAGACGCCGTACGGCGGCCAGATCTCAGCCAGTGTCTTCATGGACGACAGCATGGTGGTGGCGATGGCGCAGAACGCGGGGGGACGCCGTCTGTGGGCCTTCGCAACCAGATCACGATCATGTTGCGTGTTCCCCTGTGCTCGAGCGGCAAGTCCTGTGGGTACTAGTTTGGTGACCTAGAGCTGTTTCGCCCGCGTGGGGCAGTCCGTAGGCTGCCCACGTCAGGCTGAACGCCCCACGGGGCATATAGGAGGAGGAACATCAGATGCGTGGAAGAACAGGCGGGCCATTAGCTGCGGCTATTGCCTCGCTCGCTCTCATTGCAACGGCGTGTGGTGGTGGGGGTGCGGAGCCAGAGCCGGGAGCGAGTCAGCCTGCCGGGCAAACCGGCGGGGAGATCGTCGTTGCCGGTTGTACGCCGGAGAACCCGCTCATTCCGGGTGCGACCAGCGAGGTCTGCGGCGGCGACATCATCGACGCCATGACCTCCAAACTCGTCGAGTACAACACCGAGAACGCCGCACCGGAGAACGACATCGCCGAGTCCATCGAGACAACGGACAACAAGCTCTTCACGGTCAAGCTGAAGCCCTACAAGTTCCACGACGGCACCGACGTCAAGGCCAAGAACTTCGTCGACGCCTGGAACTACACCGCCTATGGCCCCAACGGCCAAGGCGGCAGCTACTTCTACGCGCCGGTGGCGGGGTACGACGACGTCCAGTGCCCCGACGAAGAGTGCAAGCAGAAGCCAAAGGCTGAGACTATGTCCGGCCTGAAGGTGGTCGACGACATGACCTTCACCATCCAGACCAGCGAGCCGGTGTCCAACCTGCCGGTGCGGCTCGGCTACTCCGCGTTCGCGCCGCTGCCGGACTCCTTCTTCGCCGACCCCAAGGCGTTCGAGAAGAAGCCGATCGGCGCCGGGCCCTTCAAGGTGGACTCCATCAGCAACACCGAGTTCGTGCTCTCCAAGTTCGCCGACTTCAGCGGCACCAAGAAGGCGAATGTGGACAAGCTGACGGTCCGGGTTTACCAGGATCCCGCGGCAGCCTACGCGGACGCGGTGGCCGGCAGCCTGGATTACATCGACGACAGCAACATCCCGCAGGACCAGTTCGTCGGTGACGCGTACAAGACCGACTTCCCAGATCGAACCACCCGGCGCGAGTCTTTGGTCATGAGCTGGATCTGGTTCTCCTCCGTTGACCCGCAGCTCAAGGACAATCCGGACCTGCGCAAGGCCATTTCCCGGGCCATCGACCGGGATCTGATCGGCAAGGAAATTTTCCAGGGCACCCGCACCTCGGCCACAGGCTGGGTATCACCGGGGGTCGATGGCTACAAGCCCGACACGTGCGGTGATTCCTGCAAGTTCGACGCGGCCGCGGCCAAGCAGGCCTTCGAGGCGGCGGGTGGCTATGAGGGCACGTTGACCATGACCTACAACGCCGACTCGCCGAACAAGGCCTGGTCCGAGGCGGTCTGCAACTCGATCAAGAACACGCTTGGCATCGAGTGCGTCGCGGTGCCCACCGTCGACTTCGCTACCTACAACAAGAAGATCGACGCCAACGAGCTCAAGGGCATCTTCCGCGGCGCCTGGCAGGCGGACTATCCCTCGATCGAGAACTACCTGTCCCCCCTCTACGCCAAGGGCGCCTGGCCTCCGGGGTCCAACTGGGGCCGGTACGACAACCCCGATTTCGACGCTCTGCTGACCAAGGCGGCCGCGGCGAAGACGCCGGATGAGGCCAACAGCATCTATCAGCAGGCTGAGGCATTGCTGGCGGAGGACTTCCCGAACGCTCCGCTCTGGTACTACACGACGACGGCGGCCTGGTCGGACCGGGTCACCGACGTCCAGGTCAACGCCTTCGGTGTGCTCGACTTCGCTACCATCAAGGTGAAGTGAACGAACCGGGCGTGAAACAACGCTGAGAGTGTCGGCCCGTCGGAGCAATCCCGGCGGGCCGACGCTATGTTTCGTACAGAGGCTCGTCCGAACCTGTAGGAGAGGGGGTCGGGGTGGGCAAGTACATCATCCGCCGGCTGCTGCAGATGATCCCGGTCATCATCGGCGTCACGTTCATCATCTACGTCGCGGTCTTCGCCCTAGGGGATCCGACGGTCGGGCGCTGCGGCGAGCGGGCCTGCCCGGAGGGTTACATCGCCAAGTTTCGGGCCGACTACAACCTCGACGAACCGCTGATCGTCCAGTACGTGCTCTACATGGGCAACCTGCTGCAGGGTGACCTTGGCACCAACTTCTTCGGCAACCAGGTGATCGACGAGCTGGCGGAACGCTGGCCGACCACGCTCAAGCTCGGCATCATGGCGGTGATCATCGAGTCCGTGATCGGCATCACGGCGGGCGTGCTCGCCGGTATCAGGCGGGGGAAGTTCATCGACAACTTGGTCACCGTGAGCACGCTGTTCTTGATCTCGATCCCCATCTTCGTGATCGGAAGCTTTGCCCAGCTGATCTTCGGGGTCCGGCTGGGTTGGTTCCCGGTCACCGCCACCCAGGGCACCACGTATCAGCTGATCCTGCCCGCCTTTGTTCTGGCCTCCGCCTCGGTGGCCTACATCGCCCGGCTGATGCGGGCCAACCTGGGCGAAAACCTGCGAGCCGACTATGTGCGGACCGCCAAGGCAAAGGGTCTGACCAATCGGCGCACGATCGGGGTACACACTCTGCGCAACTCGCTGATCCCGGTCGTCACTTTCATCGGCATCGACATCGGGGCGCTGATGGGTGGGGCCATCGTCACCGAACGGATTTTCAACATCAACGGCATCGGCAACTTCCTCTACCGCAGCATCGGCCAGAAGGACGGAACGTCAGTTGTGGGCACGATTGTCTGCCTCGTGTTGATCTACCTTTTGGTCAACCTGATCGTCGACATTCTCTACGGCTTCTTGGATCCGAGGATCTCCCATGACTGACACGTCCCGCGATTCTGCTCTCGACACCCAGTCAGTCGTTCCTTTCACGACCGACCCCACCGGTGGACCGGAGGGCCTGCTGGCTCCCTCGGCCAAGGGCGAGAAGGCTCGTTCGCTCGGCAGTGACGCATGGGAGGAGCTACGCCGACGGCCGATGTTCTGGATCTCGGGGGCGCTGATCGTGTTCTTCGTCCTCATGGCGGCGTTCCCTCAGCTGTTCACTACCACCGACCCGACTGTCGCCGATCTATCCAAGGCCCGGGAAGCGCCCTCGGCCGATGCCTGGTTCGGGCGGGACGGTCAGGGCTACGACGTCTACGCCAGGACCATCTACGGTGCCCGGGCCTCGATCCTGGTCGGCGTGTTCGCCACGTTGTTCGTGGCGGTGCTCGGCTCGTTCGTCGGCATCATCGCCGGTTACCGAGCCGGCTGGCTGGATTCGGTGCTCAGCCGCATCGGCGAGATCTTCCTCGCCATCCCGTTGCTACTGGGCGGGATCTTGTTTCTCTACATCTTCCCCAACGACCCGCTGACTACACCGTTCCTGGTGCAGGTAGCGAAGGTCGCCCTGGTGCTCGGCATCTTCGGTTGGCCGACGATCATGCGGCTGATGCGATCCAGCGTGCTGCAAGTCAAGCCGAATGACTATGTCCAGGCCGCCCGGGCGCTCGGGGCTACCCCCACCCGGATCATCGGCTCCCACATTCTGCCCAACTCACTGGCATCGGTGATTGTGGTCTCGACCATCAACCTCGGCGCCTACATCGCCATCGAGGCGACGCTGTCCTTCCTTGGGGTCGGACTGCAGCCGCCGGCCATCTCCTGGGGCATCCAGATCTCGGAGGCCTCGGGCATCGGCTTGATCAGAGCCGCGCCGCACATGCTGCTGTTCCCCAGCGTGTTCTTGTCGCTCACCGTGCTCGCCTTCATCATGCTGGGCGACGTCGTCCGCGACGCCCTCGATCCCAGAATGCGTTAAGGAGGCCGACATGACAGCGTCAATCGGGACCGGCGGTAAGGCTGATGTCGAGATCCTTGATACTCAAGGCCGGTGGCAGCCGGTCGACGGCCTGTTGCTCGAGGTCGATCAGTTGCAGGTGGAGTTCCGTACCCGCGACGGTGTCGCCAAGGCCATCAACGGCGTGTCGTTCGATCTCCACCAGGGCGAGACACTGGCCATCCTCGGTGAGTCCGGATCAGGTAAGTCGGTGACCGCACAGGCCATCATGGGCATCCTGGACTCCCCGCCCGCTCTCATCACGGGCGGCGAGGTGCGCTACTGCGGGCGAAACATCCTGACGATGCCCGACGAGCAGCGGCGGCGGGTCCGTGGGCCGGAGATCTCGATGGTCTTCCAGGACGCACTGTCCGCACTCAATCCCGTCTTTCCGGTGGGTTGGCAGATCGCAGAGATGTTCCGCAAGCACCGTGGCATGAACAAGTCTGACTCGCTTGCCCAGGCCGTCCGTCTCATGCAGCGGGTGCAGATTCCGGGGGCCGCCCAGCGCGTCAAGGCCTATCCGCATCAGTTCTCCGGCGGCATGCGCCAGCGGATCATGATCGCCATGGCGATCGCGCTCGACCCAGCCGTGCTGATCGCCGACGAGCCCACTACCGCGCTGGACGTCACGGTGCAGGCGCAGATCATGAAGCTGCTTGCTGATCTGCAGGAGGAGCGGCAGATGGGCCTGATCCTCATCACCCATGACCTCGGCGTAGTGGCCGACGTGGCTGATCGGATCGCGGTTATGTACGCCGGCCGGATCGTGGAACAGTCCGATGTCTTCGAGATCTACGCCAGACCGGCGCATCCGTACACCAAGGGCCTGCTTGAATCCATCCCCCGGTTGGACCAGAAGGGCGGGGAACTTGCCGCCATCGGCGGGCTGCCACCAAGCCTGACGCGGATCCCACCTGGCTGTCCTTTCAACCCGCGGTGCAGCTACGCACAGGACGTCTGCCGCGTCGACCCCCCACCGCCGCTGCGAGAGGTCGTGTATCACCGGATGGCAGCCTGCCACTTCTCCGAGCTGGTGCTCGAGCACAGCCCCGAGCTGAAGGTCACCCAGACTATCGACGACGTACAGGCGGCTCTGGAGTACGGACCAGAACCGACGCTTATCTCAGAACATGACCGCATCGCTGACGCGGGCCCCGGACCTGGAGTGCTGCCGTGACAGGGGAAGTCATCCTCCAGGCCGAGAACCTGGTCAAGCACTATCCGATCAAGGCTGGGGTGTTGCGCCGCACAGTCGGCCACGTCAAGGCATTGGACGGAGTCTCCTTCGAGCTCTACAAGGGCGAGACCCTGGGAATCGTTGGGGAGTCCGGCTGCGGCAAATCCACCCTTGCCCGCATGCTGATGCGGCTGGAGGAGCCGACCGCCGGGAAGCTGATCTTCGACGGAGTCGATGTCTATTCCCAGGGGGGAAGCGCGATGCGTCGGCTACGGCGAGACATCCAGATCGTCTTCCAGGATCCGTACACATCATTGAATCCCCGCAAGACAGTCGGCGACATTGTCGGTGAGCCGTTCGAGATCCACACCGATGTCTTGACCAAGGGCGACCGCCGGCAGCGGGTTCAGCAGTTGCTGGACCTGGTGGGGCTCAACCCTGAGCACATCCACCGATATCCGCATCAGTTCTCCGGCGGTCAACGGCAACGGATCGGCATCGCGCGTGGCCTGGCGCTGAATCCGAAGGTGATCATCTGCGACGAGCCCGTCTCAGCGCTAGACGTCTCTGTGCAGGCACAGGTCATCAACCTGCTGGCCGAGCTGCAGGCGGGACTCGGACTGGCGTACATCTTCATCGCACACGACCTGTCGGTGGTTCGGCACATCTCGAACCGGGTGGGGGTGATGTACCTCGGCAAGATGGTTGAGATTGGCGACGAGGCTCAGATCTATTCCCGGCCCACTCATCCGTACACCCAAGCCTTGCTCTCCGCGGTGCCGATGGCGGATCCGACGCTGCGCAACTCTCGTGAGCAGATCGTGCTGACCGGTGACGTGCCGAGTCCGGCCAACCCGCCGGCGGCCTGCAGATTCCACACCCGCTGCTGGAAGGCGCAAGAGATCTGCAGCGTGGAGGAGCCATTGCTGATCCCGCGTCCCGACGGGGAGTCGATCACATGATTCGGCTTGTCACTTCGCTGAGCCGCGGGTCGTCGTCTGATCGCTACTCGATCGGCGTACTGAAGGCACCGCGAATCGGTTTGTCACAAATCGAGTCATCAACGCACAACGCGAACAGGGAGGGTCGGTGGCGAACCACCGACCCTCCATCTCGGCTCTCGTCTTGCTCGACTACTTCTCGTAGCCCACGTTCTCCCAGCCGAATGTCTTGTCAGAGAGTCCGAATGAGCCGTAATTCGCCAGCTTGGACTTGACCGCGGTCAGGTCCGGCCGCTGATAGAGCGGCAAGGTGTGCACGTTCTCCCAGATGATCTTGTCCGCCTGAGCGGCCAGTTCGATCCGCTTCGCCGGATCGGTTTCGACGTCGATCTGGTTGATCAGCTCATCCACCTCGGGCATCGACAGCTGAGCGAAGTTGCTCTCCTGGTCGGTGCCATAGATCTGCTTGATGCTGGTAAAGGGGTAGGGAGTACCGATCCAGCTGAACGCAATCAAGTCGAACTCGTGCTTGGTCAGCACGCTGCCGTCCTGGAACTTCGCGATCGGCACGTTGACGATGTTGACCTTGATCCCGATCTCCTTGAGCTGGTCCTGCACCTGCAGAGCCTCGTTCTCAGAAACCGGGCACGCCGACCAGCTGCGAGAAGCCGACTTCCAGCTTCTTGCCGTCTTTCTCCCGGATGCCGTCCGCCCCGGCCGTCCAGCCTGCCGCGTCGAGATCGGACTTGGCCTCGTCCAGGTCGTAGTCGATCCCGGTTGCCTTGGCCGAATCCGTGTAGCCCTCCTGGTTCGCGAGCAGAATGTGGTTGTTGAGCGGGCTGACCGGCCAATCGATGCCGGCGAGGTCGGAGGCCCCAATCGCCTCCCGGTCAAGGCCTTCGACGATCGCTCTGCGCACCGCCAGGTCGGTCAGGACTGCGTGACTTGGAGTTGAAGGTGATGTGTCGGAAGTTGGGGCCGGCCGCCTTTCGGATGCTGGCGTCCTGCACTGCCGAGACCCGCTTGAACGCGTCCGGGTCAACACCGATGTCGAAGCTGTCGATCTCACTGTTGACAAAGGCCGCGGCTGTCGCGTCAACGGCGATGGCACGGAACGTGATCTTGTCCAGCAGTGGCTTCGGCCCCCACCACTTGTCGTTGGGGATCAGGGTCAGAACCTTCTCGGACTTGTTGAAGGTGTCCACCTTGTACGGGCCGGACAGCCAGTCGTTGTTCAGCTCTTTCCAGCCGTCGTTGAACGTGTCGGGATCCTTCACGCTCTCGGCCTTGGAGACGCTGGGTACACCCGAAAACAGAGCAGGTCCAGTCCGGGTACGCCGCCTTGAAGGTGACCGTGAACTCGAACTTGTCGGCACCCTGCTTGATATCGGCAATCGCGTCGTAGCCCTGGGTGGTCACACACCGGAACTCCTTGTTCGTCCCGTCACACGCCTTCAGCGTGGCGATCGCGTCGTCGGCGTCGATCGGGGAACCATCGCCCCAGACGGCCTGTGGGTTGAGTTTGAAAGTGACGGCCGTTGGCGACTTCGACGTCTCCTCTGCCGAAACGACGTAGTCCGGGTTAGGAGTAGCGATGCCCTTGGCGTCGATGCTGAACCACCGGGGCAGACACCGGCTGCATGGCATGGGCCATGTCATCGTTGTTGCAGTCGACGGTGGCGACGTTCCAACCGCTGCAGAACTCGGCGACTGTGAGTCGCACGGTTCCGCCCTGCTGCAGATCGGCGCGGTCCTTCGGAGTTGATGTCCTGCGAGGTGACCGGTGCGACCGATGCCTCACCGGCTGGCTCCTCCCCGCCGGTCTCCTGATTCTGGCGCGCCACAGCCGGCTAGAACAAGTGCGCCCGCCATGAGTGGCGCCAGCAAGACCTTGCGTGCTCTCACATTCCCTCCAAGAGAAGTTCGTGGGCCAGTCGCGCACAACTGGCCACTCTTGCACTCTACGGCGCCCAACTCACGTGAAACTGGTGCCGGGATCACAGCTGTTTAACAATGACCAGCGCGACATTCAGGCTCCGTTCACGCTGAGCTGGTCAGACGACTGGGACCTCCTCGTTGTAGTGGCAGGCCGAGTTGTGATCATCGCCGACCACGGACGTCGTACAGGTCAGGGACCACGTCGATGCACGCTGCCTGCTGTTCGCGGGTCAACGTCGGGAACTTCTGGCAGCGGGTACGGAACTTGCAGCCCGAGGGCGGGTTCGCCGGGCTTGGCAGGTCGCCGGTCAGCATGATCCGGGTCTCGGGTGCGCTCCTTCTCCGGATCGGCGATCGGGATCGCCGACAACAGCGCCTGGGTATACGGGTGCGTCGGGTGGTCGTACACGCTCGCCGACCTCGCCGACCTCGACGATCTTGCCCAGGTACATCACCGCAACTCGATCGGCGATGTGCCGGATCACTGCCAGGTCGTGAGCGACGAACAGGTACGACAGCGTTAAGCTTGGCCTTCAGCTCGTCCAGCAGGTTGATCACCCCGGCCTGGATCGAGACGTCGAGAGCCGACACCGGCTCGTCCAGCACGATGAGTTTCGGCTCCAGCGCCAGGGCCCGGGCGATGCCGATCCGCTGACGCTGCCCACCGGAGAACTGCTGGGGGTAACGGCTGGCATGGCCGGGTTCGAGGCCGACCAGGCGAAGCAGTTCGTTGACCCGATCGTGGATGTCGGCTTTCGAGTACTTGAAGACTCCCATCGGTTCGGCGATCAAGTCGAAGACCGGCATCCGCGGGTCGAGGGAGGCCATCGGGTCCTGGAAGACCACCTGAAGGTCACGACGCATCTGCTTGCGCTCCTTGCCGCTGCAGCTGCTCCACAGACTTGGCCGAGCACCACTATCCGGCCGCCCGTGGGCGGCTTTGAGGTGGAGGACCTCCAGCAGAGTGGTGGTCTTCCCGCAGCCCGACTCGCCGACCAGGCCGAGGGTCTCGCCCTCCTTGATCTCCAGGTCGATCCCGTCGACGGCGTACACCGTGCCGACCCGGCGACGGAAGATCGCGCCCTTCATCAGTGGGTAGTGCCGTTTCATCCCATCCAGCTCGAGCACGGTGTCCCGCTGCTCGCGGGGCATGTCGTTCGAGCGGCGAGGCGGGATCATCGGCGCCGGGAAGATGTCGGCGTAGCTCAAGTTCTCCTGCCGCGATCCGTGCCGAGTAGATGCATGCGGCGAAGTGATTCGGGTGGTCGGTAGGGGCCAGCGGCGGCTCCTCGGGCGAGGCAGGCCTCGGTCGACATCGGGCAGCGCGGCATCGAACGGACATCCCGGCGGCAGGTTGACCACCGACGGGGGATTGCCCTCCAGGGTCGCCAGCGCCTTCTTGTCGGTCGCGTCCAGCCGCGGGACGGCGCCGAGCAGGCCGATCGTGTAGGGCATCCGCGGCCGGTAGAAGATGTCGTCGACGCTGCCCTGCTCAATGGGCCGGCCGGCGTACATCACGGTCACCCGATCGGCGATCCCGGCCACCACCCCGAGATCATGGGTGATCATGATCACCGCGGCGCCGCGTCTCCCGCTGGGCCGTCTTCAAGCACCTCGAGCACCTGGGCCTGGATGGTCACGTCCAGCGCGGTGGTCGGCTCGTCGGCGATGATCACGTCCGGATCATTGGCGATCGCCATGGCGATCATGGCCCGCTGCCGCATGCCGCCGGAGAACTCGTGCGGGAAGGACCTCACCCGAACGTCCGGGTTGGGAATGCCCACCAGGTCCAGCAGCTCGATCGCCCGCGTTCAGCGCGGCCGCTCCGGACATCTCGTGATGGACCTGGATCGTCTCGACGATCTGGTCACCGATCGAGTAGACCGGAGTCAGCGCCGACAGCGGATCCTGGAAGATCATCGAGATCGAATCGCCGCGCAGCTTCGACATCGACTCGTCGTTGCGGCCGAGCAGCTCGTCGCCGTGCAGCTTGATCGAGCCGGTGATCTTGGCCGTGCTCGGAGTGCAGTCCCATGATCGCCAGTGAGGTGACCGACTTGCCAGATCCGGACTCGCCGACGATGGCCATGGTCTCCCCGGCGGCCAGGTCGAAGTCGAGTCCCCGGACGGCCTTGACCGGTCCGGCCTCGCTCGGAAACGTGACGTGCAGATCCCGCACCTACAGCACGGTGCCGGACGTGGTACGCCGGACCTTGCCGCCGGGTCGGAGCGTCGTCGTCTGTCATCGGGCCGAACCTCCGGACGCCGAACTGGGATCGAGGGCATCGCGCAGGCCGTCACCGACCGCGTTCACGCAGAGCACCAGCAGCACCACGGCGACGGCGGGCCCGGTGAACAGCCAGGGGAAGCTGTTCACCTGCCGGGCGCCTTCGCCGAGCAGAGTGCCGAGGGAAGTGTCGGGCGGCTGGACGCCGAAGCCGAAGAAGGACAACCCGGTCTCGGCCAGAATCGCCGCGCCGACGCAGAGTGTCGCGTCGATGATCAACAAGCGAGGAGATGTTGGGCAGGATGTGACGAACGATCGTCCGCGGCGGGGACAGGCCCATGAACTTCGCGGCGTGGACGTAGTCGCGCTCCTTGACCGACAGTGCGAGGCTGCGTACGACGCGGGCTGAGAGCATCCAGCCGAAGAAAGCGAGGAGGAACACCAGCAAGATCCAGGCGTTCGCACCCTTCGGGTCCGCCGGTCGTCATGACCGCGATCAACAGGAACGACGGGATGACCAGCAGCAGGTCGGTCACCCAGAGTGCGACCCGCTCGAACCAGCCACCGAAGTAGGCGGCGAACGAGCCGACGATGGCGGCGATGGTCGTCGACAGCACCGCCACCAGGAGGCCGATCAGCAGTGACTTGCGCAACCCGCGCAGGGTCAGCGCCAGCATGTCCCGGCCACCCTGGGTCGTACCCAGCCAGTGTCGTTCGGACGGGGGCTTGAGGTAAGAGCGGCGGTCGACGTGGTCGTAGGTCCAGTTGGTGAGGTAGGGACCGATCAGCGCAATGATGATCAGGGCGACGATGACGACCAAACCGACGACGGCGGTCTTGTTGCGCAGGAACCGCCGCATGATCAGCTGTCGCCGGGTCAGCCGCTTGGGTTCTGCCTCGGTGGGTATCGGCTCGGCGAGTCGTGCCCTCGCTGGCTGTCTCCAACAGGTGCTCTGTCACGTACAGCCTCCTAGCTCAGCCGCACTCGCGGATCGAGGATGGCCACCATGATGTCGGCGAGGATGGCGCCGACCAGCACACAGACGCCGGCGAAGGCCGCCACGGCGACGGCCCCGTGTACGTCCTGCCCGGTGATCGTGGTGACGCCGTACTCACCCATGCCGTGGAAGGAGAAGATGATCTCCATGAAGGCGGCGCCGGTGAACAGCGTCGCCACGGTGAAGGCGAAGTAGGTCCCGGTGGGGATCAGGATGTTCGCAGCGCGTGCTTCATCACCGCATGCGACTGCCGAAGCCCCTTGGCCCGCGCGGTGCGTACGAAGTCCGAACCGAGCGCATCCAGCATCAGGTTGCGCTGAATTCGGCTGAAGAAGGCGGCATTGATCAGGATCAGCACGAGGGTGGGCAGCAGCAGATGCTGCATCCGGTCCAGCAACCCGGCGCCGAAGTAGTCACCTTGGGTGCCGGTCTCCCCGACGAACTCGAAAATGCTGCAGGCCCGGTGGCGTTGTTGGCATTGGTGGCCATCACCTGAATGACGCTGGCGATCACGAACGGCGGGTACCGACAAGATGAACAACGAGCCGAAGGTCAGCGTGCGATCGCTGACCTTGTACTGCCGGGTCGCGCTCCATGCTCCGAGGACGACGCCGATGACGGTGCCCACGACGGACCCGATGGTGATCAGCCGCAGACTGACCCACATCCGTCGGCCGATTTCCTCCTGCACCGGCCCGCCCTTGGGCGAATCACCCCAGTCCCAGGACGTCACGATGTCTCCGAGCCAGATCCGATAGCGCTCGAGCAACGGAACGTTGTCGCTCAGGTTGCGGGACAGCAGAGCCTGCTCGATGGACTCCGGATCGATCGGTGGATTGACGATCAGGTAAAGCGAGCGGGGATTCAGCTGGCTGGCGGCAAGGAAATAGGTCAGCGAGACGGCGACGAAGAGCAAGATCACGTAGTTCAGCAGCCGCCGGCTTACGTATCTGCCCATTCGGCTCGCCTCCTTCGGCCGTCTCGCTCGGCCGCCCTCTGTGAGCTCTGGCATGGACTTTAGCTCTGCCGCCTGTATCGAGCCCAGCCGGTGAGGAATTCTTGGAGGAATCGATATGAGCGGCGGCCGGCTCAGATCCAGGTTTTGAACCACATGCGCGAGAGCCAGGAGGGATAAGGCAGCAGCTCGTCGGTCAGAATCGGGTACAGGTAGGCGAAGTTGGCAGCGACCAGAGCCAGGTAGACGCCAACCACGATCGCGCCCACCATTCGCCGGTCACCTGCTCGGGCTCCGCCGAGAACGCGTCCAAGGCACAGCGCCACCGCCATCACGGAAAACGGAAGAAAGGCGATGGCATAAAAGAAGAAGAGGGGCCGGTCTTGATAGCCGAACCACGGCAGCCAACCGGCCAAAACGCCGACGACGGGAATACCGAACCGCCAGTCGCGGGCACCAACCCACAGGATGGCCGCTGCGAGAAGCGCGATGATCGCAGCCCACCACAGCGCCGGTGTGCCGATGCCGCTGATCACCCGTAGGCACTCGTCAGGTCCAAGGCAGCCGTCGGTGCCCGGTTTGATCGAGTTCACCGCATCGATACCGATCGGCCTGGCCACGATCAGCCAGCCGGCTGGATTGGCGCGGTAGGCGTGTTCGGCGTTGTTGATGAAGTCGCCGGTGTGGAAGTTCCAGATTTCGTGGTGGTAGTGCAGAAGCGAAGCGAGCGACTTTCCGAGCAGCCTCGTCGAGGTGGCGTCGGGGTGCAGCTCGCCCCAGTCGCGGTCGTAACCACCGCGAGTGGCCAGCCAGCTGGCCCAGCTGCTGACATACACCACGGCGCTGATGCCCACCAGCGAGACAAAAGCGGGAATGCCGTCCCGGAGCAGGGCCCGGCCGGTGCTCGACCGGGCGCCGGCAAGCCGGCGGGCCCCGAGGTCCCAGGCCAGAGACAGCAAGGCAAAGGCGGCCAGCGTGTAGAGCGCGTTCCATTTCGACCCCAGAGCCAGCCCGAAGCACACCCCGGCGGCGATCCGCCACGGTCGAAGTATCAGCGCGGGTCCGAACCCACCGCGCAAGTCCGGAATCTCGTGGCGTTCCAGATAATCGGCCAGACGATAGCGAAACCAATCGCGATCGGCCGCCAGGCAGGCCACCGCAGAAACCAGGAAGAAGGCGAGGAAGATGTCCAGGAGCGCCGTGCGAGCCATGACGAAGGCCAGGCCGTCGAAGGTCAGCAGCACTCCTGCCAGGGCCCCGATCAGCGTGGAGCGGGAGACCCTGCGGACGAGCCGGATGGTGATCAAGATCATCAGCGAGCCGAAGACCAGGGAAGCGAATCGCCAGCCGAAGGAATTCATGCCGAAGAGCTGCTCGCCGGCGGCGATCAGCCACTTGCCAACCTGCGGGTGGACGATGAACGAGGGAGAGTCCTCCATCACGTCGACGTTGCCGGCGGTGATCGACGCATTGGCCGATTCGGGCCAGCTGCGCTCGTAGCCGAACCTGAGCAAGGAGTAGGCGTCTTTGGCGTAGTAGGTCTCGTCGAAGACCAACTTGTTCGGGTAGCCCAGGTTGACAATGCGGATAGCGAACGCGATGGCCGTGATCACGACGGCGACGAGCCACCCGGCAAGGCGATCGGTCGGCATGGGCACGCGGAGCCGCTCGATCGTCGTCGCGGGCGCTGTGTGCTCCGGCGGCGGAGGCATTTTGCGGCTGTCGGCCGCCGCCGACGCCTCGAGCACCCCAGTCACGGGCACATAGTAGGTGGGCCAGGGGGTGAGCCTTCGGGTACCAGACCCGGGCCTGGATCGCTTGTGCCTCAGCCGGTCGAAGCACCGGGGTGGCAGGCTGGGCTTGTGACCGAGGTCGCTGAGCGCGGGATCCTGATCCTGGCGGCAACGCCCATCGGCAACCTGGGAGACGCGTCGCCACGCCTGCTTGTTGAGTTCGGCGCGGCGGACGTCATCGCGGCGGAGGACACGCGGCGACTTGCTCGGCTGCTCGATCGGCTGGCGGTGAAGACCGATGCTCGCGTCGTGTCGTACTTCGACGGGAACGAGATGCGGCGAACGGCGTCGCTGGTCGATGAGCTCGCGGCCGGTCGGCGCGTGCTGCTGGTGACCGACGCGGGAATGCCGTCGGTGTCGGATCCCGGTTACCGGCTGGTCGCCGCGGCTATCGAACGCGGTTTCCCGGTGACCGCGATACCAGGGCCCTCGGCTGTCCTCGTGGCACTGGCCGTGTCCGGCCTACCGGTTGACCGGTTCTGCTTCGAGGGTTTCCTCCCCCGCAAGGGCGGGGAACGGGCGCGGCGACTGGCAGAGCTGGCCACCGAGCCTCGAACGATGGTGTTCTTCGAGGCACCGCATCGTACGGCGGCCACCCTGGCTGCCATGGTGGAGTGCTTCGGTGAGGATCGTCGTGGGGTGGTCTGCCGCGAGTTGACCAAGACCCATGAAGAAATCCGCCGAGGGCCCCTCGCCGGATTGGCCTCGTGGGCCGCGTCCAGCGAGGTCCGCGGCGAAATCGCTCTCGTCATCGCCGGAGCAGGTCCCGCTGCCGCCGATCTGTCGTCTGGCGTGGCGGAGGTGCAGGCGCTGGTGCATGGCGGAACGAGGCTCAAGCAGGCGGTCTCCACGGTGGCCCAGGCGAGCGGTCTGGCTAAGAATGTGCTCTACGAGCAGGCCTTGAAAAGTGGGAGACCGTGACATTGCCTGAGCTGCCGGAGCCGCTGCCGGCACCGGTGGTCGATTCGCATTGCCATCTGGATGTGACCGAGGCGGTTTCCGGTCTGCCGCCTGCCGAGGCACTGGAGCGGGCGCGCCGCGTTGGGGTGGCACGTATCGTGCAAATCGGTTGCGACGTCCAGGGCTCCCGGTGGGCCGTCTCCGCCGCCGAGCGGTGGCCGAACGTCATAGCCGGCGTGGCGATCCATCCGAACGACGCCGCGCGGTCGGGGTCGGAGTTGGCAAGCGGACTGAAAGCCATCGAGCAACTGGCCAGTAACCCACGCGTCCGAGCGGTAGGGGAGACCGGTCTCGACTTCTACCGCACCCGCGATGCCGCCGGTCACGCCGCTCAACGCGAGTCGTTCGCGGCACACATCGCCTTCGCCAAGGCGGCGGACAAGACGCTGGTCATCCACGATCGAGATGCGCATGCCGAGATCTTGGAGATGCTCGACGCCGAGGGAGCACCGGATCGGGTGGTGATGCATTGCTTCTCAGGAGACGCCGAGTTCGCACGGGACTGCCTTGATCGAGGCGCCTACTTGTCGTTCGCCGGCACCGCCACGTTCAAGAACAACGATGACCTGCGATCGGCTCTGGCCGTCACGCCGCTGGACCGGCTGCTGACCGAGACCGACGCGCCGTACCTGACGCCGATGCCGCACCGTGGTCGCCCGAATGCCTCCTATCTCATCCCGCACACGGCTCGCTTCCTGGCGCAGGCTCGCGGAGTCGAGCTGGCGACACTTTGCCGGGCGCTCAATGACAACGCCGTCGCAGCGTTCGGCGGCAGCTGGTAGCGATGGAGTTTCGGGATGCGGTGCGACGGCGTCGGATGGTCCGACGTTACGTAGACCAGCCCCTTCCGGACGGGTTGGTGGACGAGCTGGCCGCGGTCGCGCTGCGCGCTCCATCGGCCGGCTTCACCCAAGCTGTCTCGTTGCTGATCTGTGAGTCGGAGACCGATCGAGAGTCGTTTTGGTCTGCCGCCGCGCCGGAGGGCGCGGGGCGGTGGCTGGAGGCCATGCGCACGGCCCCGGCGCTGCTGCAGTTCTGGACGAGCGAGCGGGCCTACCTGGATCGGTACGCCGAGCCTGACAAGGGCTGGACCGATCGAGACCCCGCCCGCTGGTCCGCTCCGTACTGGTGGGTCGACGCGGGCATGGCCAGCATGCTGACCTTGCTCGCTGCGGTCGACTCGGGCCTGGGAGCGAGCTTTTTCGGAATTCCGGCCGATCGGATCCCGGCCGTCCGAAACGCCTTCGACGTACCCGACGAGCAGCTCAGCGTGGGCGTGATCAGCGCCGGTTATCCCGATCCGGCCGAGCGGCCGAGCGGCTCCTCCCGGCGTCGTCCACGCACGGCAAGGGCGCAGCTTATCCATCGTGGTCGCTGGAGCTGATTTGGGTCGAGTCGCGCTGGCCGTTATGCTTTCGTGACCGTACAGGCGCCGACAGGGACGTCATCGCCAAACTGAACGGCCCGAATGTAACGATCGGGCCACTTGGGGGAGTTTTGCGCAAGATCATTCCTGCTGCCATCGCTGGCGCCACCGCGCTCGCTGTTGCCGGCAGCACATTTGCCTACGCCAGCCTCAACAAGGACGTCACCTTGTCTGTTGATGGGGCACCTCGGCAGGTCAGCACCATGGCGGGAACCGTCGGGGAACTGCTGCAGAGCCAGCACATCACGATCAATGAGCACGACGTCATCGCACCCGGCACCAGCGCCAAGCTCACCGATGGCACGGTCGTGGCTGTGCAGTACGGCCGGCAGCTCGAGGTCAGTATCGACGGCAAGCAGCAGTCCTACTGGACCACGGCCACCAACGTCGGCGAGGCACTGACCGCCCTCGGTCTCGAGACAAGGGGCGCGGACCTCTCCATCAGCCGCAGTGCCCGGATCGGCCGGGAGGGACTCAGCCTGGACATCGCCACCCTCAAGGTGGTGACCATCGACGCTGCTGGTCGCAAGCGCGTGATCAAGACCACGGGGCAGACCGTGGCTGACGCCCTCGCCGTCGCCAAGATCAAAGTCGACTCCAACGACAAGCTGAGCGTCCGGTCAACCGCTCGGCTGCTGGATGGAGCGTCCTTCCGCTACATCCGGGTCGACGTGCGCAAGGTCACCGAGAAGGAAGAGGTCGACTACTCCTTGGTCCGCAAGAACTCCGACACCCTCGCCAAGGGCACCGACCGAGGTGGACGTCGAGGGCCGGGACGGCGTCCGGACCATTGTCATCCGCGAGACGCGCCACAACGGCAAGGTGAAGGATCGCAAGAAGCTGTCGAGCACCATCACCACCGCGCCGATCAGCCGGGTCATCCTGGTCGGCACGAAGGTGCCCGAGAGCAAGCCGCAGCCGAGCCCCGAGCCCACCAGCCCGAGCGAGCCGAGCAGCTCGAGTGGTTCCAGTTCGGGCAGTTCGAGCACGGCGTCGGGCAGCGTATGGGACCGCTTGGCGGAGTGCGAGTCCGGCGGCAACTGGTCGATCAACACCGGCAACGGTTTCTACGGTGGCCTTCAGTTCAGCCTCAGCACATGGCGCGCCTATGGCGGGACCGGCATGCCGCATGAGGCTAGCCGGGAGGAGCAGATCGCCGTCGCCGAGCGGGTCCAGGACGGACAGGGCTGGGGTGCGTGGCCGGCCTGCACGTCGAAGCTGGGTATCAGCTGATCACTGGCCCTGCCCGACTCCTCGACCCGACCACGGTTCGACGTCGAATCGCTGA
The DNA here is from genome assembly GCA_963808495.1 of uncultured Actinomycetota bacterium. Classification (GTDB taxonomy): domain Bacteria; phylum Actinomycetota; class Actinomycetes; order Propionibacteriales; family Propionibacteriaceae; genus Microlunatus. The sequence continues at coordinate 117,318 of CAWEGC010000010.1, read as the reverse complement.
GCTGGGCCTGCGGCCAACGAAGCAACGTGGGCAGAATTTCGTCACTGACGCCAACACCGTACGGCGGATCGTGGCCGCCTCAGGCGTCGGCGCTGACGACACCGTCCTGGAGATAGGCCCCGGACTCGGATCGCTCACCCTGGGCTTGCTCGAGATCGGCGCCCGAGTTATTGCTGTGGAGATCGATCCGGTGCTGGCGAGCGCCCTGCCAACGACCGTCGCCGATCGGGCGCCGGGCTGCATCGACCGGCTGACTGTGCTGGAAGCCGATGCGCTGACCCTGAGCGACATCCCGGAGGCGCCGACCACGGTTGTCGCCAACCTCCCCTACAACGTGTCCGTGCCCGTGCTGCTGCACCTGCTCGCTGTGTTCGACAGCTGGGACCGCGGTCTGGTCATGGTCCAGTCGGAGGTCGCAGACCGCCTGGTCGCCAGCCCCGGCTCGAAGATCTATGGCGTTCCCTCGGTGAAGATGGCCTGGTACGCCCAGACGGCACGGGTTGGCACCGTGCCGCCAACCGTGTTCTGGCCGGTCCCCAATGTCGACTCCGGGCTGGTTTCCATCGTCCGGCGGCCGCCGCCGGAGACCACCGCCAGCCGGGAGCAGGTGTTCAGGATCATCGATGCTGCCTTCGGTCAGCGGCGCAAGATGCTGCGTGGGGCGCTGGCCGGGTTGGCGGGCTCGCCTGCTCTGGCGAGCGAACGCCTCGTTGCGGCTGGCGTCGATCCGCAATCGCGTGGCGAGATGCTCACGGTGATCGACTTCGCCCGAATCGCGGAGCAGTTCAGTTAGGGTCAGCGCCTGTGAAGCGGCGCCGCGAACGTCGCCGCTAGCCTCGAGGATGTGGCGTCTGCCCTTCCACCCGAGCCGGCCGGCGTCCGCGTCCGGGCACCCGCCAAGATCAACTTGGCGCTACGCGTAGGCCCGTCGCGGCGAGACGGTTACCATCCGCTAGCCACGGTGTATCAGGCGGTTTCGCTGTACGACGAGGTGCACGCCGCCTGGGCTGAGCCGGACGAGTTCGCGGTGACCGTGTCCGGCGAGGGCGCCGATCTGGTGCCGACCGACGAGACGAACCTGGCGCTCCGGGCCGCCCGCCTGCTGGCCCGTGCTTACGGCCAGGGTGGCTCGTTGGGCGTCTTGCATCTCGGTCAAGAAGTCGATCCCGGTGGCTGGTGGCCTGGCCGGAGGTTCGGCCGATGGGGCGGCTGCCCTGCTGGCCTGCGCCGTCTTGTGGGATCTGGACGTCGGATTGGAGGAGCTCAGTCCGCTGGCTGCCGAGCTCGGTAGCGACGTGCCGTTCGCTCTTCTGGGCGGAACGGCTCTGGGCAGCGGTCGCGGCGAGCATGTCGTCCCGGTTCTGGCGCGGGGTGGTTATCACTGGGTGCTGGCGTTCGGCCACCACGGCCTGTCGACGCCAGCTGTCTATCGCCGGCACGACGAACTGGGCGCGCGGAAAGCGGGGCTCCGTGGCAGCGGCGGTCGGGCTTTTGAAGTCCCGCCGGCGTTGATGAACGCGCTGCGCAGTGGCGATCCTGCCGCCGTGGGGGCGGAGCTGGTCAACGACCTTCAGCCTGCTGCTCTGGACCTGCAGCCTCGACTGCGACAGGTGCTGGAAGCCGGACTCGAGTATGGCGCGGTCGGCGCGCTGGTGTCCGGATCCGGCCCCACCTGCGCCTTCCTGGCCGCCAACGAAGCGGCGGCAGTCGACCTGAGCGTGGCGTTGAGCGCCGACGGCCACTGCCGGGCCGTGCGCCGTGCCACGGGCCCCGTGACCGGTGCCAGAGTGATCGGCTAGAGCCTAGTCCGACGACTTCAGCAGTCGCCTCAGGATCCCCACGAGTTGATCTTGATCCGGACCACTGAGGGAGGCGAGGATGATCCTGCTCGGCGGCGAGCAGGTCCGCCAGGGCTGCGTCGACTTTCGCGCGACCGGCGTCGGTGAGCCGAACCAGCACTCCGCGCCGATCGTCGGGGTGATCTTCCCGCTCGACCAGTCCACGAGCGGCAAGCCGGTCAACCCGATTCGTCATGGTGCCGGAGGTGACCAGCGTCTCCCGGACCAGCTGGCCGGGCGAGAGCGAGAACGGTTCGCCCGACCGGCGGAGCGCGGCCAGCACATCGAATTCGTACGCCTCCAACCCGTGTGCCATGAAGGCGTCGGCGCGATGACGGTCGAGGCGGTAGGCGAGCCGGCTGACCCGGGAGAGCACCTCCATCGGCGCAAGATCCAGGTCGGGGCGTTCTCGACGCCAGGCTGCGACGAGGCCGTCGACCTCGTCCGGCTCAGAGTCGGAGCTGGCCACAGAGGAATCCTAGGAGTCCGACCGCCCAGTGCTCAGCTCTTCAGGTCGGCGTCAGTCTTCGGCATGGTGGCGGCGAGGAACACAATGCCGGCACACATTATTGCGGGCACGATCATGGCGTGGTGCAGGCCGAGCTGGTGAACCAGAAATCCGATCAGCGCCGGGCCCACCAAGAATGCGGCGTAGCCGAAGGTCACCACGACAGCGAGCACCCGGCCGCCGCCGATGTGACCCGCCACGGCGTAAACCTGGGGCGCGATCATGCCGACACCGAAGCCGACCAACCCCCAACCGATGATCAGCAACGGCAGCCCGCTGACCAGCGACACCATCAGATAGCCGGCAGCGGCGAATGCGCCGCCGAAACGGACGACGGCCCGACGACCGAATCGTGACACGAGGCGATCGCCGACCAGCCGGATGGCGACCATCAGGCCGCTGACGGCGACGAGTCCCAGTGAGCCCGTCGTGGAGTCGACGTTGGCCACCGTGGTGACGTGGAGTGAGGACCAATCGACCGCAGTACCTTCGGACAAGCCAAACGCCAACGCCATCACTGCGAGCAGCCACGCCATGCGGGGAATGGGGGTGCGCACCCCGTCGACGGTGTGCTCGACCACAGCCGCCTCCGGAGTGATCTTGATCAGCACGGCGAGCGTCGCCACGCCGACGATCGCCAGCATGATCATCAGTGGCGTCACGATCGACCCGCCGGTCAGGCCGAGAACGGTGGCCATGATCAATACGCTGCCGGCGCCCACGAGGTTGCCGATCGAGAAGAAGGCGTGAAAGAAGCTCATGATGGGCCGATGGCGGGCCGATTCGACCTGGACGCCTAATGCGTTCATGGCGACGTCCATCGCGCCATTCCCTAGCCCGATGAGCACGGCGCCCACGACGGCGACGGCGAACCCCGGGGCGAAGCCAAGTGCCAGCGCCGCGAGCACGATCAGCGGAAGAGCTCCGAGGGAAACCTTGCGTGCGCCGATCGCATCCGCCAACCGGCCACCGATCTGCATGGAGAGGATGCCCGCCGCCCCGCCGCAGAAGAGCAGGACCGCGATGTCGGAGTAGCTGAGGTCGAGCTTCACTCGCAGCGACGGCAGCGCACCGCCATAGCCTCCGAGCAGCAATCCGTTGACGGCGAACAAGGCAGTCACCGCGATGGCGGCGGTACGGCTGGCGAGGGCGGAGCTTGATGGCGTGTGAAGGGTGGTGGCAGACATGTATCCCGGCTCTTCTGAAACGTTACAGAAGAGGCTACTCATGGCCACGCCTGAGACGCAAATCGGCTTCCCAGTCCTCGGCGCAGCCCACCTGCGGGGACCTGCTATCGGAGCGGAGCTTGGTGACGGTGGACGAAAGTGGCGCAGCTTCGGGTGGCACAGCGGCGGCGCCGGACCAATGTGGCGGACCCGCACACGCGACCTCCGCTGTGCGTACTCTTGTTCCTGGTCGGCCGCAGGCTGGCCGCAGACGGTGCAGCCTCAGAAGGACGGTTGCACGGTCCCCGGTTGGTCTGTCGGCAGGGCCCGCCTGACTTTGAATCAGGACTAGCGACGTAGGTTCGACTCCTACCCGGGGAGCGCCCGACCAGCCGGACCGCTACCGGACGGTGTCTACGCTGAGTCCGCTCGGCTATCCGTACGGGCGTCGCGCACGATTCTGCAAGGAGAGCGCCGTTGCCCAGCCTCGATGTCGCCAGCCCTGCCCTGTCCCCACCCGTCGCAGCGGTCGTGATCTTGGCTGCTGGTGAGGGCAAACGGATGAAATCGTCGCGTTCCAAGCTGCTGCATGAAATCGCCGGACACTCCCTGGTCAGCTACTCGATCCGCACGGCCACCAGCCTTGAACCGGAACGGGTCGTCGTTGTTGTTGGGCACGGTCGCGACCAGGTCCAAGCACATCTCGCCGAGATCGCTCCCCACGTGATCACGGCGATCCAGGAGCAGCAGCTCGGCACGGGACACGCAGTCCAGGTAGCACTCGGCCAACTACCCGACGTGACGGGCGAGGTCGTGGTCACCTACGGCGACGTCCCCCTGCTGACAACCGAGACACTGGCCGAGCTGGTGTCGGTACACCGCTCCAGCGGCTCGGCGGTGACGGTGTTGACTGCCGATGTGGCCGACCCGACGGGATACGGCCGGATCGTACGGGAATCCGACGACCTGGTCAGCCGGGTTGTCGAGGACAAGGACGCCGGACCCGAGGAACTGGGCGATCAGCGAGATCAACTCCGGGATCTATGTCTTCGACGCCGACACGTTGCGCAGCGGTCTTAGCGAGATTCATGCCGAGAACGCGCAGGGTGAGCTGTATCTGACCGATGTGGTCGCGGCTGCTCGTCGGGCCGGCAAGATGGTGCGGGCCCACATGATCGACGACCTGTGGCAGACCGAGGGCGTCAACGATCGAGTCCAGCTCGCCGCGATGAACGCGGAATTGAACCGGCGGATCCTCCTGGACTGGATGCGAGCGGGTGTAACGGTGGTCGATCCGGCCACGACGTGGGTGCACAGCTCGGTCGACCTCGCTCCCGACGTGACGCTGTTGCCGGGAACATTGCTCGAGGGCGCGACGTCGGTGGGCGCCGGCGCGACGATCGGACCGGACACCACGCTGACCGACGTCGAGGTCGGCGAGAGGGCCGATGGTCACCCGCACCCACGGGTCCCTCAGCGTCATCGGCCCGGACGCCAGTGTGGGACCCTTCGCGTACTTGCGTCCGGGCACCGTTCTCGGGCCACGTAGCAAGATCGGCACATTTGTCGAGGCGAAGAACGCCCGGCTCGGGGCCGGAGCCAAGGCGCCCCACCTGAGCTATCTCGGCGACGCGGAGATCGGCGACGGAGCCAACATCGGCGCCGGAGTGATCTTTGCCAACTACGACGGGGTGACGAAGTCAATGACCACTGTCGGGGACTACAGCTTCGTCGGCAGCGATACCGTGCTGGTCGCACCCGTACGGGTGGCCGACGGCACGTACGTTGCCGCCGGCTCGGTGATCACCGGTGACGTCGAGCCCGGCGAGCTGGCTGTCAGTCGGGCGCGTCAGCACAATGTCGCAGGCTGGGTGGCGCGCAAGCGGGCCGGCACCAAGACCGCCGCGGCGGCGGAAGCAGCCCAGGCCGGTCCGGAGCCTGCCGAACGGCCGCCTTCTGACCTGTTGAACGGCCTTCCACAACCGCATCCCCTGACGCCGGAAGAGGGCGCACAGTGACCGGCTTCAAGAAGCCCAACGTCAAGCACTTGATGCTCTTCTCGGGCCGCGCCTATCCCGAGCTGGCCCAGGAGATCGCCGATCTGATGGGCGTCGACATCGTCGCAACTCGGGCGTTGAACTACGCCAACTCCGAGATCTACGTCCGGTTCGAGGAGTCCGTCCGTGGTTCCGATGCGTTTGTGATCCAAAGCCATACGGCGCCGGTCAATGAGTGGCTGATGGAACAGCTGATCATGGTCGACGCGCTGAAGCGGGCGTCGGCGAAGCGCATCACCGTGGTGGCACCCTTCTACCCCTACGCGCGCCAGGACAAGAAGCATCGAGGCCGTGAGCCGATCTCCGCCCGCCTGATCGCCGACTTGTTCCGTACCGCCGGTGCCAACCGGCTGATGTCGGTGGACCTGCACGCGGCGCAGATCCAGGGCTTCTTCGACGGACCGGTCGATCACCTCTGGGCGCTGCCGGTGCTTGCGGATTACATCCGCGATCGCTATGACACCTCGACCATGACGGTGGTATCCCCGGACGCGGGCCGGGTCCGGCTGGCGGACATGTGGACCGATCGTCTCAACAGCGCATTGGCGATCATCCATAAGCGGCGCGACCCGAACGTCACGAACACCATTGCCGTGCATGAGGTTGTCGGCGATGTTGCCGGCAAGGTCTGCCTCCTGGTCGACGACATGATCGATACCGGGGGCACGATCTGTCAGGCGGCTGAGGCTCTGAAGGCCCGCGGCGCTCGATCCGTGATTGCGGCTGCTACCCACGCGGTGCTGTCCGGGCCGGCGTACGAGCGGTTGCAGGCCTCGGCCTTCGAAGAGGTCATCGTGACCAATACGCTGCCCATCCCGGTCGAACGCCGCTTCGACAGCCTGACCGTGCTCTCGATCGCGCCACTTATCGCCCGGGCGATCCATGAGGTGTTCGAAGACGGCTCCGTGACCAGCCTTTTCGCCGGTCAGAGCTAGCCTTGGCCGGGTTGGCGGCATCACCTGCCGTCCGCTAAGGTTGTTCGGTTGCCTCGGCGAGGGTCGCAGGACCGTGATCGACGAAGAAGCGCTACGACTTCCTCGCTGGGCGCCCCGTGAAGTAGACAACGCAAAGTTCGAGGAGTTCGTTCGTGCCCGAGGTCAAGCTCATAGCCGAATCGCGTACTGAATTCGGCAAGGGCGCTGCCCGCCGGATCCGCCGCGCCGACAAGATTCCCGCCGTCCTCTACGGTCACGGCACCGCCCCCATCCACATCACGTTGCCGGGCCACGAGACGCTGCTCGCGCTCCGCACGGCGAACGCGCTGCTGTCGATCAACGTCGACGGCAAGGCTCAGCTGGCGTTGCCCAAGCAGGTTCAGCGCGACCCGATCAAGCACACGATCGAGCACGTCGACCTGGTGATCGTCCGACGGGGCGAGAAGGTGACCGTTGACGTGCCAGTGCACGTCGAAGGCGAGGCGGCCAGCGAAACTCTCGTCGTCGTCGAACACTCCGCGGTGACGATCGAGGCCGAGGCGACGCATATCCCCCAGTCGATCGTGATTTCGGTCCAGGACCTGGAGCCGGGAACCCAGATTCTGGCCGGTGACCTCTCGCTGCCCGAGGGCTCGACGCTGGCGCTCGACCCGGAGATCTTGATCGTCAACGTCACTGCCGCCCAGAGTGCCGAAGCCGCTGCCGCCGAGCTGGCAGAAGCCGAGGCCGAGGCCGGCATCGAGCCCACGGTGGTCGAAGAGGCGGGTGGCGAGGAGCCGGAGGCCGGCGCGCAGCCGGAGACCTCGACGCCTGAGGGCGCCTAGCCCATCCGATCGTGGAGCCTTGGCTGGTCCTCGGGCTCGGCAATCCAGGTCCGGCGTATGCGGGGCACCGGCACAACATCGGGTACGTCGTTGTCGACGAGCTGGCCCGCCGGATGGGGATTCGCTTCAGCGCGCCGCGCGGGCTGCGGACTGAGGTGGCGGAGGGCCGGCTCGGCCCGATCGGACCGCAAGCCCGGCGAGTGGTCCTGGCCAAGTCGCGGACGTTCATGAACGAGACCGGCGGTGCGGTCGCCGGACTGCTGAACTATTTCAAACTCACTCCGGACCGGCTGGTGGTGGTGCACGACGAGCTGGACATCGACCCGGGTCAGCTGAGGAGCAAGTTCGGCGGCGGGGACAACGGCCACAATGGACTGAAGTCGATCCGAAAGTCGCTCGGCACCGGCGACTTCTATCGTGTCCGGTTCGGAGTGGGCCGCCCACCCGGGCGTCAGGATCCCGCCGACTTTCTGCTCAGCAACTTTCCGCCCAGTGATCGGGAATTGATTGCCGTGGAAGTGGACCGCGCGGCCGACGCTGTCGAGTCGCTGCTCACGGTCGGCCTCGAGCGCACCCAGACCGCATACAACTCCTGACGGGTCACCGTCGCCGACTTTGAGCCCGGTTGAGCGTCGTCGAGCCCGAAGGAACGGGCTCAAGGTCTACCCGTGAGGCTCAAAGTCATCGAAACGAAAGGCTAGGTAGGTTGGGTCGGTGAGCCTTGCGGGACTTGTTGATCTGCTGATCGAAGACCCCACCGTCGCCCAGACCATCGGCGACGCACGCTCGCGCGCCCTTCGCGCCCTGGACATCACAGCTCCGGCGCCGATGCGCCCGCTGATTGCTGCCGCGCTTGCGGCATCGGAAGATCGCGGAGGAGCCGGTCAACCGGTGTTGCTGGTCACGTCCACGTTTCGCGAGGCCGAGGAGGTCACGGCGGCCGTCTCCTCACTCGCCGGCGAGGAGCAGGTTGCGTATTACCCGGCCTGGGAGACCCTGCCGCACGAGCGATTGAGTCCTCGTTCGGACACGGTCGGTCGCCGGCTGGCGGTCCTGCGCCGCCTCGCCGGGCACGCCGAGCAGCCGCCGCCGAAGATCATCGTCGCCCCCATCCGCAGCGTCCTGCAACCGCAGGTCAAAGGTCTCGCCGATCTTCGTCCGGTGCGGCTCACGGTCGGGTCGGAGGTCGACCTTGCCGAGCTCGGCCAAGCCCTGGTGGACGCGGCGTACGTCCGTGTCGACCTGGTGGAGCGGCGCGGCGAATTCGCGGTGCGCGGCGGGATCGTCGACGTCTTTCCGCCAACCGAAGAGCATCCCGTACGGATCGACTTCTTCGGTGACACGGTCGAGGAGATTCGCTACTTCTCCGTCGCTGATCAGCGATCCAGCGAGCTGACACTTGCCGAGATCACCGCCTCGCCCTGCCGGGAGCTACTGCTCACCGACGACGTTCGGGCTCGCGCTGCTGCACTGGCCGAGCAGCATCCAGAGCTGATCGAGATGCTCGACAAGATCGTTCAAGGTCATGCGGTCGACGGTATGGAGGCGCTGTCACCGGCGCTGGTCGACGGCATGGAACTGCTCGTCGACATCGTGCCGGCGGACACCGTCGTCTTGATCTGCGACCCGGAGCTGGTGCGGGGGAGATCTATCGAGCTCGTGAAAACGAGCGAGGAGTTCCTCCGAGCGTCGTGGGCGGCCGCCGCAGGCGGTGGGCAGGCGCCGATCGACCTGGGTGCATCTGCGTACCAGCCGCTGTCTGATGTCCGGCAGGCGGCCCTGGCTCGCGGGCTGCTGTGGTGGACGCTGTCGCCGTTCAGCGCCGGCCCGTCGACAAGCTCCGGGCTGGAGACAGGCGGCGGCTCAGGGCGAGAAGTGCGCACAGAGGACGGCGAGCTGATCGACTTCTCCGAGCAGGTGGACACCACCGGCGTGGAGTCCCGCACGGTCGCGGGCAGGGTCGCCGAGACCTATCGAGGCGACACTGAGGCGGCCGTGGCGCACGTCATGGAGCGGATCCGGTCCGGTTGGCGGGTCGCCGTCGTGGCCGAAGGCCGGGGTACCAGCCAACGGCTCGCCGAGGTGCTCACCGAGCGGGAGCTTCCGATCCGGCTGGTCGACCGGTTGGACGACATCCCGGACGCAGGCATCGCCACTCTCGTCACCGGCGAACTCAGCCACGGGTTCACCGCCGACGCGGTGCAGCTTGCCGTGCTCACTGCCCGAGATCTGTCAGGGCAACGCACGGCGGACAAGGCCAGCCGCCGGATGCCCGCTCGCCGCAAGAACCAGATCGATCCGCTGGAGTTGGTCTCCGGCGATGCCGTCGTGCACAGCCAGCACGGGGTCGGTCGCTATATCGAGATGGTGCAGCGGCCGGTCGCCGGATCCGTTCGCGAGTATCTGGTGATCGAGTACGCGCCTTCCAGACGCGGCCAGCCGGGAGACCGGCTCTACGTGCCGATGGACTCCCTCGACCAGGTCACCCGGTACGTGGGCGGTGAGAACCCCACGCTGGACAGGATGGGCGGAGCCGACTGGGCCAAGCGGAAGGGCCGGGCCCGCAAGGCGGTACGCGAGATCGCTGCCGAGTTGATCAAGCTCTACGCTGCCCGGCAGGCCACCCGGGGTCATGCCTTTTCGCCGGACACCGCCTGGCAGCGCGAGTTGGAGGACGCTTTCAGTTTCGTCGAGACCCCCGACCAGCTGGCGGCCATCGAAGAGGTCAAGCGGGACATGGAACGGGTCGTGCCGATGGACCGGCTGATCTGCGGGGACGTGGGGTACGGCAAGACCGAGATCGCCGTACGGGCAGCTTTCAAGGCCGTTCAGGACGGCAAGCAAGTGGCAATCCTGGTGCCGACCACGCTTCTCGTGCAGCAGCACCACGCCACGTTCGCCGATCGCTATGCCGGATTCCCGATCAACGTCGCACCACTCAGCCGGTTCCAGACCGACGCCGAAGCACAGGCGACAGTGGAAGGGCTTCGCGACGGCCGGGTCGACGTCGTGGTCGGAACGCATCGTCTGTTGTCGGGGGACATCTCCTTCAAGGATCTCGGCCTGGTGATCGTTGACGAGGAGCAGCGCTTCGGTGTCGAGCACAAGGAGCAGCTCAAGCGGCTACGCACCCGGGTCGACGTGCTCGCGATGTCTGCGACACCGATACCGCGGACCTTGGAGATGGCGGTCACGGGCATCCGCGAAATGAGCACCATGGCGACGCCTCCCGAGGAGCGCCACCCGGTGCTCACCTTCGCAGGCCCGTACGACGAGGCCCAAGTGACCGCGGCGATCCGCCGCGAGCTGCTGCGAGAAGGCCAGGTGTTCTACGTGCATAACCGGGTGCAGAGCATCGACAAGACCGCCCGGCGGATCGCCGAGCTGGTGCCGGAGGCCCGGGTCGTCACCGCGCACGGCCAGATGAGCGAGCAGCGGCTGGAACAGGTCATGATCGACTTCTGGGAACGCCGCGCTGACGTGCTGGTCTGCACCACCATCGTGGAAGCTGGGCTGGACATCTCCAGTGCCAACACGCTGTTGATCGAACGCGCTGATGTCCTCGGACTCTCCCAGCTGCACCAGCTTCGGGGGCGGGTGGGCCGCGCGCGCGAACGTGGCTATGCGTACTTTCTGTATCCGCCGGAGAAACCGCTCAGCGAAACCGCTCACGATCGACTGGCCACCATCGCCGCCCATAGCGACCTTGGGGCTGGCATGGCGATCGCCATGAAAGACCTGGAGATCCGCGGGGCCGGCAACCTGTTGGGCGGTGAGCAATCCGGCCACATTGCAGACGTTGGATTCGATCTCTACATCAGGCTCGTCGGTGAGGCGGTGGCCGAATTCCGCGGTGAGGACAGCGAGCCGGAGCCCGAGATGCGGATCGAGCTGCCGGTCGAGGCGCACCTGCCGACCGATTACGTCGAATCGGAGCGACTGCGGCTCGAGATGTACAAGCGCCTAGCGGAAGTGCGCAGCGAAGCCGACGTCAAGGGGGTAGAGGCCGAGCTTGCGGACCGCTACGGACCGTTGCCGTCGGAGGTTGACAACCTGCTGGCCGTGGCACGATTCCGGCTGCTCGCCAGGTCGGCGGGCTTGACCGAGATCGTCTCCCAGGGCAACTTCATCCGCTTCGGGCCGGTGCAGCTGGCGGAGTCGCGGCGCCTGAGACTCCAGCGGCTGTATCCGCGTAGCGTGGTCAAGGAAGCGGCGAAGATTGCGCTGGTGCCGCGACCGACGAGCTCACAGATCGGCGGCGATCCGATGCGGAACGCGGCCTTGTTGGCCTGGTGCACCGCGGTGGTCACTGAAGTCTTCGAAGGCGCCGACACGCCCGACCGGCTTCGGCCGGTGTCATAGGATCGCTCGCGGCTCCACTTTCGAGAACGGAACTTCAATGGCTTTGCTCCGCACCCGGCAGTCAGGACGGGCCGGTATCGCCGCCCTGGTCTTGGTGGGGCTGACGGTCAGCGGTTGTGCGAACGCCGAGCCCGGTGTCGTCGCTTACGTGGGAGGACGCTCGGATCACGCAACGACAGGTCGACGACGCTGTGAACGCCATCTCCGGGACACTTGAAGAAGGCCAGCGAGTGTCCAGCCAGGCCGTCGTCAACGCCATGATCCATGGCGAGCTCGCCGAGCAGGTTGCCGCCCGCCAGGACATCGTGATCAGTGACAGTGAGCGCGATGAGGTGCTCAAGGGCAGTAATCTCGCTCCGCTGCTCCCGGTCGAGGGGGCGCGGCCGGTCCTCGACGACATCGCCGACGAGCAGATTGTCGCTTCCAGGCTGGGACAGCAGTACGTCACGGAGATCGGCAAGATCAACGTCACGCTGAATCCACGACTCGGTGTGCTGGACCCGCAACAGAAGACGATCATCGAGAATCAGTCCAGCTCGCTCGCATCACCGGCACCCGCCGGCCCCACGCCCTGAGTCGATGGACCACCCGCAGCTCGCGCGGCTGATCGAGGTCATGGCGACTTTGCGGCAGGCGTGCCCATGGGACGCTCAACAGACCCACGAATCCCTGGCGCAATACCTCATCGAGGAGACCGCCGAAACGATCGAGGCAGTCGAGACCGGCGATCGCGACCATCTGCGCGAGGAGCTGGGTGACTTGCTGCTGCAGGTGGTCTTCCATGCCGAGATTGCCGCGGAACGAGACGGGGGGTTCACCATCGACGACATCGCGGCCGGCACCGCGGACAAGCTGATCGCCCGCCATCCGTATGTCTTCGCCACCGACGAGACGCCCGACGACCTGCACTTCAGCTGGGAGCAGCGCAAGGCCGCAGAAAAGGGCCGGACGTCGGTGCTGGAGGGCATCCCCGACCAGCTCTCGTCTCTGGCTCGAGCGAACAAGATCGTTAGCCGGGTGCGCTCGCGGCGCGTCAGCATCGACCTGCCTAGTGATCCGATCGCTGAAGATGATCTTGGCCGGCAGGTGCTCGCTCTGGTGGCCCGCGCCCAGGCCAGCGGCATCGATCCTGACCAGGCGGTGCGGTCGGCCGTGCGGGACCTCGAGGCACAAGTGCGGGTCGGCGAAGCAAACAGGAATCGGCAATCTGCGGGCTAGGCTGACAGCATGTCCGAGCCGCCCGGTCCCCGGAATCACTCGTCCCAGCCGGACGAGCCCGTGCAGCCCGGACAACGGCAGCCACCGCCGAACGGGGGATATCAGCCACCGTCAGGCGAGCCCGAATATCGGCAGGGCGCGCAGCCTCGGACCGAATACGATCAGAGCCGCTCACCCCAGCCCGAGTACGACGAGCGCCGCCCGCCTCAGCCCGAATACGGCGAGCGCCGCCCACCTCAGCCCGGATATCCTCAAGAGCCGCAGTCCCGGACTGAGTACGACCAGCGCCGCCCACCCCAATCCGGATATCCGCAGGGACCGCCATCCCAGCCCGAATATCAGCAGCGTTTCCAGCCCCAGACCGGATATCGGCAGCAGCTGCAGCAGGGATACCAGCAGCAACCGCCCTACGCGCCCCGGCAGCCCTACGCGGTGCACCGAGCCAGCGAGGAGACGACCCGCGACGCCCAAGCCGCATTGGCCGCTCGGATGGAGCTCGGTCCGGAGTACACCGAACACGTCGCGGAGGGGCTCGCCGAGCGGGTTGAGCAGTTGGCCGCTATCAGGGCGGGGGAGCTGCGTTATGAGGCCGAGGTCGTGAACTCGACCAGTCGCAGCGATCAGTCTGGTCGTGTCCGGCAGTTCGTCCTCGGTATCGTCTCGCTCACGGTCGGCATACCGATCACAGCCATTGCTGCCACCAACACCGATCCCGGCTTGCTTGGTGTGGCGGTCTCCTGGCTGGGCATCGTCGGTGTCAATGCCGTCCACGCCCGGGCCAACCGGCCACGAGAGTAGGTCGCCCCGGCCGAATCTAGGGGACGCACCGTTGGGTCTCCGGCGCTCGACGGCGGCGCGCCGATAGGCTGACGGCAATATCTCTGTGCTCCGGAATCGGGCGACCTGCCGGTCGGGGCGACATCGGAAAGGCGACACTCGTGGCCAGTATTGAGTTCATCGGCGCGCGCGAGATCCTCGACTCCCGCGGCAACCCGACGGTCGAGGTCGAGGTCATCCTCGACGACGGGTCCGAGGGTCGTGCGGCAGTGCCCTCCGGCGCGTCGACGGGTGCCTTCGAGGCAGTCGAGCTCCGTGACGGCGAAAGCCGGTACGGCGGCAAGGGAGTCAGCAAGGCAGTGCTGGGCGTCATCGATCAACTGGGACCCGAACTGATCGGATACGAGGCCAGCGAACAGCGCCTCATCGACCAAGCCATGCTCGACCTGGACGGTACCGACAACAAGAGCAAGCTCGGCGCCAACGCCATCCTTGGCGTGTCTCTCGCGGTCGCGCACGCCGCTGCCCACTCCGCCGAACTGCCGCTCTATCGTTACGTCGGCGGTCCGAACGCCCATCTGCTGCCGGTCCCGATGATGAACATCGTCAACGGCGGAGCTCACGCCGATTCCGGCGTCGACGTGCAGGAGTTCATGATCGCGCCGATCGGTGCATCGACGTTTCGGGATGCGTTGGAGATGGGCGCAAGCGTCTACCACACCCTGAAGTCGGTGCTGAAGAAGTCGGGCTATGCCACCGGTCTGGGAGACGAGGGCGGCTTCGCTCCAGCGTTGCCGGTGAACGTCGCTGCACTGGAACTGATCTCATCGGCGGTCGAGAGCGCCGGACTTCAATTGGGCAGCGATGTGGCGTTGGCGCTCGACGTGGCGAGCACGGAATTCTTCGAAGGTGGCACGTACACCTGGGAGGGCAGTCCCAAATCCTCGGACGAGATGGCCGCGATCTATCAGCAGTGGACCAACGACTTCCCGATCGTCTCCATCGAAGATCCCCTCGCGGAAGATGACTGGGCCGGTTGGACCGCTCTGATGATGAGCAGGCTTGGCGAGAAGGTGCAGGTGGTGGGTGACGACCTCTTCGTCACCAACGTGAGCCGGCTACAGCGCGGTATCGCCGAGAAGGCCGCCAGCGCCCTGTTGGTCAAGGTCAACCAGATCGGCACGCTGACTGAGACGCTGGACGCTGTCGACCTGGCTCACCGCGCCGGCTTCCGTTGCATGATGAGCCACCGGTCGGGTGAGACCGAGGACACGACTATTGCCGACCTGGCCGTGGCGACGAACTGCGGGCAGATCAAGTCGGGTGCACCGGCTCGTACAGATCGGGTGGCAAAGTACAACCAGCTGCTGCGGATCGAGGAGGATCTCGACGACGCGGCTCGCTACGCCGGGGCGTCGGCCTTCCCACGGTTCAGCGCATCCGCGAGCTAGGCGGCGAATGTGGCGTCCGGCCCACGGTCAACCGCGCGCCCAGGCGCGGGTCCAGGGCGGGGCCGCGCGCGCGCCCGCAAACCGGTCAAGCGCCCGCCCTCTGCAGCACGGAAGCCGGCTGAGGCGGTTGGGCCGCAGACGTCGACGGCATGGCGATTTCGTCGCCCACCGTCCGGCCTGACCACCCGGGCCGTCGCGTTGGCGGTGGTGTTCTTGATCTTGACCATCTCCTACGCCACAAGCCTGCGCATCTACTTTCAGCAGGCGCGGCAGATTGCCAGCGCGCGCACCGAGATCACGACCCGGCAGCAACGCATCTCCGAGCTCCAGGGTGAGCTCGCTAGGTGGAACGACGTCGAGTACGTCAAGACCCAGGCCCGTGACCGGCTCGGCTGGGTCGTGCCCGGTGAGACCGGTTTTCGAGTGATCGGTCCGGACGGGAGGCCGCTCGGCGGCGGAGCGGAGATCGGGTCGGGGACCCTGCCGCAAGAAGCCTCCACGGACGCTTGGTGGTCGCGGCTCTGGGGCTCGGTCGAAGCGGCGGACAATCCCGCCCCAGTACGGAAAGATCCGGCGAAGCAGCCACCGATCACGGAGAGGACGGTCCCGCGAGACGCCCCTCCGTCGCCCACAGCATCAGCATCGTCCCGCTGACCGGCACTCCGCGTCCCCGCACCGGGCATTACCGATCGTCGTGGGCAGCCAGGAAGTCGTCGATCTGATGTGCTGTCGGCAGGCTCGGGCTTGCGCCCCGTACGGTGACGGCGAGCGCTCCGGCGGCCATGGCTCGGCGAACCGCATCGGACCACGGACGCTCCTGGGCCAGCGCGGCGCCCAGCGCGCCGGCGAAAGCGTCGCCGGCGGCCGTCGTATCCACGGGCTGCACCAGAAAAGGCGGAAGGTCCTCCACTCTGTCGTCGTGCACAGCAACGGCCCCGCGCTCCGCCATCGTCAGCAGGGCTGTCCGGGCGCCGTGATCAAGAAACCAACGCCCCGCGCGTACGGCCGCCTGGCGATCGGTCACCCGGGTTCCGGTGATCAACTCGGCCTCGATCTCGTTCGGCTTGACCACCGAAACGCCGCCCCAGATGCTGGTGGGGAGGGGAAGCGCAGGCGCTGGATCAACAATCAACACCAGGCCGAGCTCGTGGCTCAAGGTCGCCACCATCTCGATCACCGGGATCGGAATCTCCAGCTGGATCAGCACGATTGCGATGCGCTCGTTCAGTCCGCGCAATGCGGCTTCGGCATGCTCGATCGTGAGCCGAGAATTCGCGTTGGGTACAACGGCGATGTCGTTCTGGCCGGTCATGGTGTCGACTCGAATGTGGGCGATTCCGGTATGGCCATCCAGGACGTGGACTGCCGACGTATCGACCCCCTCCGCAGTCAGCGTCTCGAGCGTCAACTCGCGAAAGATGTCATCTCCCACAGCGCCGATCATGTACGTTTCCGCGCCGGCGCGGGAGGCTGCGACCGCCTGATTGGCTCCCTTGCCGCCCAAGGCCAGACCGAAGTCGCCGGCGATCACCGTCTCGCCTGGTCGGGGCAGCGGCGATCCGTAGGCCGTGAGGTCGGCGTTGATGCTGCCGACCACGGCCACGCCTCGGCCTGCCACAGTGGTGAGCTTAGTGATCTGGGTCTCGCGGAAAGTGCTGGCCAGTGACGCGCATCCCGGCGGCAACCGGGCGATGCGCGGGCCGTTCTGACAGTCCTCGAGTCGCGAGAGGATGAGCGAGTGCTCGAGCCGTTGACCGCCGAAGACATCGAGATCATCGCTGCCCAGCTGCAGCGGCCCCCCCGCGGACTGGCTGGGTTGGCCTATCGGTGTCCGTGCGGCAAGCCGGCGGTGGTGACCACCGAGCCACGGCTCGCTGACGGTACGCCGTTCCCGACTACGTACTACCTCACCTGCCTGCGGGCGCATGCCGCCTGCTCGACCCTGGAGTCGCGAGGGCTGATGGCCGACATGACCCGACGGCTGAGCCGCGATCCGGGCCTCGCCGAGGCCTACCGCCACGCCCACCAGGCATATCTGGCCGACCGTGAAAAGCTCGGCGACGTGCCCGAGATCGCCGGCGTCAGCGCCGGCGGGATGCCGGATCGCGTCAAATGCTTGCATGCACTTGCCGCTCACGCTCTTGCCGCGGGACGTGGGGTCAACCCGTTGGGCGACGAGACGCTCGATGAGCTGGGTCAGTTCTGGATGCCGCCATGTCTGGAGGAGTCCTCATGAAGGTTGCGGCCGTCGACTGCGGCACGAACTCGCTCCGGCTGCTGATCGCCGAATCCAAGCCGGAGGGTGGCTTGGTCGATCTCGATCGGCAGACCGAGATCGTCCGGCTAGGACAGGGCGTCGACGCGACCGGGGAGTTCCATCCTGACGCGCTGCAGCGGACGTTCGCCGTTACCGAGAAGTACGCCAGGCTGATCACGAACGCCGGCGTACCGACCGACAATGTCCATTTCGTCGCCACCTCGGCCTCCCGGGATGCGAAGAATCGCGACGGGTTCTTCGAAGGGATCAAGTCACGGCTCGGCGTGCTGCCCGACGTGATCAGTGGCGACGCTGAGGCGCGCCTCTCGTTCACCGGCGCGCTCAGCCGCGTCAGCCCCGAAGGGGATCCCGTACTGGTGATGGACATCGGTGGTGGTTCAACGGAATTCATCGTGGGTTCCTCGGCCGGCGTGATGACTTCGGCAATCTCGCTCGACATCGGCTCCGTGCGGCTCACTGAGCGATTCCTGACGGTGAACCCGCCTGCCGAAGACGATCTTGCTCGGGCCGCGGACTACGTCGACCGGATGCTGGCGGAGTCGGGCGTCGACTTCAGTTCGATCGGTACCTGGATCGGCGTCGCCGGCACTGCTACCACCCTGGCCGGCGTCTACCTGGAACTGGAGCACTACGACCGCGACCGCGTGCACGGGTCCCGCATCCCGCGACATGACGTCGGCCGGCTGCTGCGCCGGCTGAGCGGAATGACGGTCACCGAGATCCGCTCGCTGCCGTCGATGCATCCCGGTCGGGCCGATGTGATCACGGGAGGCACTCTGGTCGCCGCCCGGGTAGCCGAGCGGCTCGGAGTAGAGCACATGCTCGTCAGCGAGTCGGACATGCTGGACGGCATCGCCCTCGCCATCCTTGATCGCTGAGGTCCGCGGGCCGATACTGCGTCCACCCAGTGGAACAATGCCCGGGTGAGTCAGCTCGCCATCACCGTCGTGGGTCACGACCGGCCCGGCATCATCGCTCGGGCGGCGGACATCCTGGCTGCGTCAGGGATGAACCTCGAGGATTCGTCGATGACCCTGCTGCGGGGCCACTTCGCCATGACCCTCATCTGCGCCGGCGAGTCGTCCACGTCCGAGATCGAGTCCGCCCTGCAGCCGCTTGTCGACGAATCGCTCGACGTGACCGTACGGGAAGTTCCGGTGGAGGCGGACCAGCCATTCCTGGGCCTGCCGTATCTGGTGACGGTGCACGGCGCAGACCGGTTGGGCATTGTGGCCCGGTTAGCCGGCGTCATTGCCGGCGCCGGGGGCAACATCACCGACCTCAGCACACGGCTGGTCGGTGACCTCTATGTGTTGATTGCCGAAGTGGATCTTCCGACCGAGGTGAATGTGGACGCTTTGCGGGGTGAAATCTCCCGCGTCGCCGCGGAACTGGGTGTCGACGCCAGCTTGCGTCCAGTCGAACGTGATGATCTGTGAGCTGGGTGCTGCCGACCCTGCCTTTGGGGCGAGTACGAGACATTGTGCGTGCGCCGGACCGCGTCTTGTCCGCGAGGGGCTATCGCGCCGATCCCAGCGATCCTCAGGTCGTCCAGCTGTGTGCCGATTTGGTGGCGACCATGCGGGTGTCTCCAGGGTGTGTTGGCCTTGCGGCACCCCAGATCGGCGTTTCGACTCGAGCGTTCTGCGTCGATGTGTCCGCTCACCCCAAGGCCCGGACGTCACACGGTCTGATTGTGGTGGTCAACGCCGAGGTCGTCGATGCGAGTCACAAGGAGCAAGGCCGAGAAGGTTGCATGTCGGTGCCGGAGCTCACCGGCGACGTCAAGCGGGCCACGTTGATCACCGTCGCCGGACAGCTGCCGGGAACAGGTGACGACATCGAGATCACGACCGACGCCTTCGAAGCCCGAGCGCTGCAGCACGAAATCGACCATTGCGCCGGCCTCCTCTTCTTGGATCGGGTGGCGGGTGCGCACGCCGTCCATGCTCGCAAGGTCTATCGCGACCAGCCTGCGCCGTAGGCAACCCTCAGTCGACTCGGTAAGGTCTGAGGCTATGAAGAGGGCGGCTCCCTGCCGACGCGTCGACCCCGGATAGCACCCGGGCAAGGACGGCCGGCGCCTGGCACCGGCCGTGGTCGCTCGCTGCTCGCCGTCATCGCCGCCCGCGCGACAGCCGCCCGACCCTCTCGGATCGCTATGCAACGGGCCGGGCGAGCCGTGGCTCTCACCCTGGGTGCCGCACTCCTGACCTTGCCCTTTGCGGCGGCATGGGGCATCGGGCACGCTCACATCGACGACTACCTGGGGCCGCATCGCGCGACATTCTCGGCGACTTACGACGGCGAGATAAAACTTGATCTTGGTCCGATAGGCAACGCCTACCTGCCGAGCCCGGCCGCCCCGATCGGACTGGGTATCACCATCGGCGGCGTCGGCCAGGCAGCCGAGAGCCTTGCCACACTGTTCTCCGATCGGACGCTCGCTGCCTATGCCGGCCTGTATGCCGAGCCGGGCGAGGCAGTCGGCGGGGTGGTGGAACGCCTCGAGATCGACGCTTTGAAACGCGCACTGGTCGCCGAAGCTGTGCTATTGATGCTCTTTGCCGCCTGGGCGCTACGGCGCCGATGGTTGTCGCCGTGGCTGGCCGATCATGCCTCCGGGCCGCGTGTTGCGGCGGTCTACGTCGTAGTCACCGTGCTGGTGGTCGGCTCCATCCTGGTACCGCGAGGAAGCGACGGCACTCGGATACCGGTCGGCATCGCCCATGGCACGCGATTCTCCAACCTCACCGTCGACAGCGTCGTGCTCGCGGATCTGCTGGACCGCGGCATCAAGGGCATCCGGCTGCTGAGTGACCGGCAGCAGGACTCGGTGCGGACCTACATCGACAAGGCCAACAGCAGCCTCGCGGCCCAAGCCACGAAACTTCCACGGCCACGTGCCGGCGAGTCGATGATCATGGGTTTCAGCGATCTGCACTGCAACCAGGCGACCACAGAGTTGATCACACGGCTCGAGCGCGCCACGTCTCCGTCGGTGGTTCTCAGTTCGGGTGACGATACTGTGAACGGCACGGCAGCAGAGCGGGGCTGCATTCGCCGGGAATCCAAGATCACCCAGCGGGTGCCCTTCCTGGTCGCCACGGGCAACCATGACTCGGACGTGACCGAGGCGCAAATGAAATCCGACGGGATGCTCGTGCTGGACGGCTCCGTGACGGAGGTGGGGTCGCTTGCCGTGCTCGGCGACGACGATCCCGAGCACAACATCCCGTTCAGCGTGGAACGCGATCAGGACCGGCCGGAGTCGGAGGAGCAGTTGGCCGCGCGGCTGGTCGAGGTTGCGCGGGGCCGGCGCGTTGACGTGATCATGGTTCACCAGCCGGTCGCGGCGAGAGTCGTGATGGAGCACGCCGAACCCGCCGGCCAGGCTGGTCCTCTGGGGACACTTCCACGCCGAAGATGGCCCTTCGGTGATTACGCACGAGGACGGTTCCTGGACCGTCGGTATGCAACAGGGCACCGCCGGTGGGGTTCGCCAACCCACCTTCACCTCGTTCAGCACGCCGTTCTCGCCGCCGCTGATCAGTGCTGACGTCTACTTCTACTTCCGTGACGAGGCGACCGGCCTGATCACCGGCGTGCAGCCGGTGCACTTTCTGCCCGAGGCCAAGGCGGTGATCGCGAAACGGATCGCCACCGGAGACCTCGCCCACTTGCCCGTCCAGACGCGCATCCAGCTGGGCGGCGGAACGCCGTCGCCGACTCCGGCCGCAACACCGGCTCGGTGAGAAGCCGGTCGAGTGCTCGTTGCCGAACCAGAGCCCGGTGACAGCGCCGACGACGCGGCCGGACCACTAGGATCGCCGCAGTGCCAGTTGGACCCGGCGGCCCCCGTAGCCCAACGGCAGAGGCAGGCGGCTTAAACCCGCTCCAGCATGGGTTCGAATCCCATCGGGGGCACACATTGCTGGCGCGGCTTCTTAACCGTTTTCAAGCGGGATGAAAGGGCGGCCAGCCGGCGTTGAACTACTATGGAAGTCCGGCCGAAGCCGGTCTGAACTCAGGAGGAAAGTTACATGTTGCGCAGTTCGAACCCGATCCTTTCCAAGCAGGACGCGTTCACACCCGCAGCTCCGCAGTACGGCACCCCCTGGGGGCTATGGCGCTGATCCGTACGGCCAGCAGGGTTACCAGGGCTACCCCGGCGGACCCGGCTACGCACCAGTCCAGGCTCCCGAAGAGCGGATGACCTTCGACGACGTGGTGACCAAGACCGCCATCACCATGGCCGTCCTGATCATCTCGGCCGCGCTGGCCTGGATGTTCGTACCGGCACCGCTTTACTTCCCGGCGCTCATCCTGTCTGCGCTGGTGGGGTTCGGCGTCGTTCTGCTGGTAGCCGTCCGGCGTAACATCTCGCCAGGTCTGGTGCTGGTGTACGCGGCCATCGAAGGCGTCTTCATCGGCATGATCAGCAAGTACTTCGAGACCTACTACGAAGGCATCGTCGTGCAGGCCGTGATCGGTACGTTCGCAGCGGCCGGTGTGACGTTGGCGGCGTACAAGTTCTTCAACATCCGGGTGACCCCGAAGTTCCAGAAGATCGTCATCATCTCCACGATCGCCTTCGCGTTGGCCATGCTCGTCAACTTCGTGTTCGCGATGCTGGGTGTGGTGACTGCCACTGCGGGCAGGTATGACGGGTCCGGTGAGCCTGCTGGCCATCGGCGTGTCACTGCTGGGCGCGGTCCTTGCGGTGCTCAATCTGGTGCTCGACTTCGACTACATCGAGCAAGGCGTCGCCATGGGTGCACCGGCGAAGGAGTCTTGGCGTGGCGCCTTCGGACTCACGGTGACCATGGTGTGGCTGTACGTAGAGCTCCTGCGCCTGCTGTCATATCTACGCAGGTAGTCCGATCCAATCGACTGGGGCCGCCCTCTGAAGAGGAGGTGCGGCCCTTAGTCGTTTCTGCACCGCCTACGGCGGTGGCTAGAGTCGCTGCGTGAAGTACGTGAACTCGCTGATCGAGCTGGTCGGGAACACGCCGCTGGTGAAGTTGTCGCGGGTAACCGGGACGTGAAGCCGCTGGTTCTGGCCAAGGTTGAGTACTTCAATCCTGGCGGATCGGTCAAGGACCGGATCGCGGTGAAGATGATCGAAGCCGCGGAGCGGGAGGGCAAGCTGAAGCCGGGCGGCACGATTGTCGAGCCCACAAGTGGTAACACCGGTGTCGGCCTGGCGATCGTGGCTCAGACCAAAGGCTATTCGTGCGTCTTCGTCTGTCCCGACAAAGTCAGCGAAGACAAGCGCAACATGCTCGCGGCGTACGGAGCTCGCGTCGTGGTCTGCCCCACAGCCGTGGAGCCGGAGCATCCCGACTCCTACTACTCCACCTCTGATCGTCTCGTCCGGGAGATCGAGGGAGCGTTCAAGCCGGATCAGTACAGCAACCCGAACAATCCGGCCAGCCACTACGAGACCACCGGACCGGAGATCTGGGAGCAGACAGACGGGACAGTGACTCACTTCGTCGCCGGTATCGGAACGGGCGGCACGATCAGCGGGGCGGGCCGCTTCCTCAAGGAAGTCTCCGGCGGGCGGGTACAGGTGGTCGGTGCTGATCCCACCGGATCGGTGTATTCGGGTGGTTCCGGCCGGCCCTATCTGGTGGAGGGAGTGGGCGAGGACTTCTGGCCCGCAAACTATGACCCAGCCGTTTGCGATCGAGTTCTTCAGGTCAGCGACGCGGATTCATTTGCGATGACGCGCCGGCTGGCTCGCGAAGAGGGGCTGTTGGTCGGCGGATCCTGTGGGATGGCTGCTGTCGCCGCCGTCGAACTGGCCCGCGAGATCGACGATCCACAGGCGGTGATCGTGGTCCTGCTGCCCGACTCCGGAAGGGGCTACCTGACCAAGATCTTCAATGACACCTGGCTCACCCGCTACGGTTTTGCGCCGCGCCCACAGAACGTCCGGGTCGTCGGCGATGTGCTGCGGGAGAAGTCGGGTGCGCTGCCGTCACTCGTGCACACCCATCCGAACGAGACGATCGCCGAGGCTGTGGAGATCCTGCGGGAGTACGGGGTGTCCCAGATGCCCGTGGTCCGCGCCGAGCCGCCGGTGATGGCGGCCGAGGTGGTGGGCTCGGTGAGCGAACGAGGACTCTTGGGTGCGCTGTTCGGCCGCCACTCGCGGCCCGCCGATGCCGTCGAGTCGCGTGATGGAGCCTCCGCTACCGATGCTGGGCGCGACGGAGCCGGTCACCGATGCCGTAGACATCCTGGTTGACGGCGACGCGCTGCTCGTCCTGGACGACGGTCGTCCCGTGGGAGTCCTGACCCGCCAGGACCTGCTGAACGACATCCACTAGCCATCGAAATGGGCCCGGCTCGTCCGTTCAGTCAGCGCCGGGTTTCCTGAGCAACTCCGAAAGCACGTCGCGCCAGTTGGGCGTCCAGCGCACTTTCCGCCACGCATCCAGCGCCACCCAGCGAGCGGATCGAGTGGTGCCGTCGGTGTCCAGGACCACCGGGTCGGTGGGCGCCTCGCAACGGCCGCGATAAACCAGCCGGATGGCATGAAAGTCCTCGATCGCCCCTTGCGGGTTGCGGCCGATCCAGTGCGAGGTGTGCACCCGGGCCAGGTCTCCAAGAACAATCGCCTGCGACGTCTCCTCGACCACCTCGCGAAGCACCGCTGCACCCGGCTGCTCATGATCATCGAGACCGCCACCGGGCATTCCCCAGCGACCGGGGACCGCCGTCCGGGCCGAGAACTGAGTGGCCAGTAGGCCGCGCGCCGAGAGCACGACGGCATAGGCTGCGACTCGCTGTCTCACCAGCGGAGCAAGATCATCGGTGAGTACCAGACTTCGGTCCTGACGCCGGCCCTTGGCCGGCGGGCGGCGCGGCCCTTCGCCCGACGGCCGCACCAGCATCGTCAACGCCAGATCACCGGTCGGGTCCCGGACCGCATCCAGCGGGCGTACCACGGCAAAACCGCGATCATGAGACAGCACGGCTGGATCCGCACCATGATCAAGATCGACCCGGAAGCTGATCGTGCCGCTTTCATCGACTCCGATGATTGTCATGCTTCGCGTCCGGGGCGACCGCGCCTCAATGGCGCGTGGCGGTGATCATCAAGAAGCCGCCGGGCAGCGAGATGCCGGTTCCGTCGTGCCAGGGCGCCAGGCCCTCGGTCAGTGCTGCCCGGGCCTCCTCGATGATCTCCCTGGGTTGTCCGACCAGCACTCCTTGCTCCGAATTCGATTCGATCAGCGCCTCCACCGCCTGTTCGAGGGTGGCGGGTCCTCGAAGATAGAGCGGATCACGGCGCAAGCTGCAGTGAACGTCCACCCAACCGGCGCCGACCAGCAGGTCGATGGTTTGTTGCTCGTCGCCCAGGCTGAAGGGCCCCTGATCGGCCGGAATGGGTGTGTATACGGCCCGCCGCCGGTCCAAGGACAGAGGTCAGAATGTTGTACGGCAGCGCGAAATACGGCGCGCGGTCGCGGTGTGGCCAGACCGCGGCCACCAACCGGCCACCCTGCCTGCAGGCCGCATTGAGGCGACGAAACGCCCGCTCGGGAAAGGAGAAGAACATGATCCCGAACCGGGAGATGATCGCGTCGAATCCTTCCATCGGCAAGTCGTACTCGACGGCGTCGGCCACTACCCACTCCAGATTGGGCGCAGCAGATCGCTCACGGGCCGCGTCAATCATCTCGGGGGAGATGTCGATGCCGCAGACCCGCCCCTCAGGCCCGACGCGATCTGCCGCTTCGATGGTTGTTGCCCCTGCTCCGCAGCCGACGTCGAGCACGCGCTCACCGGGTTTCAAGTCGACAACGGAGAAGATCGCCGCGGCGACCGGGATCAGGGGTGCTTCCATCGCCGCCAGATGCGCCAGCCAGAACCGCGCCCGTTCGGCGTCCCACCCATACCGCTGCTCAACATTGGCCACGGCTGCGCCTGCCTTCCTGGACACGTTCGCCGCCAAGGGTTTCAGCGGTGCCTCGGTCCGCAGCATTGCCGCCGACCTGGCGTGGACGCTGCAGGCGGTCAAAATCTCGCCACGCGTGTCGCGATTACCCGGCCGGCGGCCCTTGGCGCCTCGCTGATCCACCGCATTCCTCCTCTGCAGATTGGACTCCTGGTTGCCAGTTCGGGCCGGCTGCGGCAACGGTGTCAGTCTGTCAGGTGAGCGCGAGAACTCCGGTACGGTTGGGCCTCGTGATCAGCTGGCTGGCCTACACCGTGGTCGTCCTCTGTGGGGTCGCGATCATCTGGGGTTTGATCACCGCAGCCGCCGACAAACCCCCGGGCAAGGCCCAGTTGCTGTTCGCCGCATTCCTCGAACTCGTTGTCATTGTGCAAACCGTGATCGCCAGTGCCGCACTTGCGCTGGGGTTCCGCCCGGAGGAGTTCGCGACCACGATCGGCTACCTGATCGGCATCGTGATCTTGATCCCGGTGGCGTGGTTCTGGGCCAATAGCGAGCGTACGCGCTTCTCCGGCATCGTCCTCGCCGTTGCCGCCCTCGCTGTCCTCGGCATGACCCTGCGGCTGCTCATGCTGTGGATGCCGCCGATATTGCGATGAGCGACCTGCAGCATAGACCGACCAACAGCGGTCCGGGACGGATCCTGGTCGCCGTTTACGGGGTCTTCGCCCTCGCCGCCTGCGCCCGCGCGACCGTTCAGCTGGCGACGAAGTTCAGTGAAGCGCCGCTGGCTTACGTACTGTCCGCGGTGGCTGGGGTGATCTATGTCGTCGCCACTGTCACCCTCGCCCGCGGGACTCGGACATCACGGCGCGTGGCATCGGCAGCGATCATGATCGAAGCTGTCGGCGTGCTTGCCGTCGGTACGGCCAGCCTCATCGATCCAGCGGCATTCCCGAGTGCGACGGTGTGGTCCACGTACGGGATCGGCTACGGCTTCGTTCCCCTCGTGTTGCCCTTTGTCGGTTTGGCCTGGCTGTATCGAACGAGGCCTCGGGCGTATGCACGTTGATCGGGGAGTCGACGTAGTCACGACCACGATGGCAGGGATAAGCCACCGACAGCTTCGTCGGCTGGAGTCCCTCAACCGACCAGATCGGCGTAATCGGGGTGCCGCTCGAGCCATGAGCGGACGAAGGTGCACACGGGTCGGACCTGCAGTCCACGGCTGCGGGCGTCGTCGAGCGCGAACCTGGCCAGCTGCCCACCGATGCCCTGGTCCTGATGGCCAGGCAGGACCTCGGTATGGATGAGGATGATCAGGTCCGAGGTCAACTCGTACTCGAGCGTGCCGGCGAGCTCTCCGTTGACGCGTCGCCTCGTATCTCGCCTCGTACAGGTTGTCGGTGACCGTCAGGTCCATAGTCGACCACTGTGCCAGAGCGGTCTGCTCAGGTGTTGGGATTCCACGTGACGTTCGCGCCGAGCGAGTCGCGGTAGGAGATGGCCGAGACTGCGGTGCCGGGTGCGACCGCAAAAGGAATCCATCCGGCGGCACATTCCCCGATGCCGTAGCGTCCTTCGCTCGGATATGTCGAGGGCAAGGTGATGGGGTCGGTAATCGGTGCGTCAGTGGTCACCGTTCCCGCGCTCGTCGAGAGTGTCCAGGAACTGCGGCTCAGCGGCAGGTCGCTCGGACGCATTCGGGGGCAGGCTGCGAACACAGGTTTCGACCAAGATGGCGTAAACATCCCCGCCGGTCATGGTGCCGCTGGCCGTCAGGTCCAGGTACGGCGCTTGAACGCGGACACCGATCGGCACAGTCGTGGTGACAGGCGGCTCCGCGCTTCGTTCTTCGGCCGATGTCTGAGCGAGGCTCGGGCGTAGGAGTGGCGGCGCTGGTCTCGGGTTCGGCGGCGCTGCTCTTCGGTTCGGTGGTCGGGCTCGCTGGGACGGGTTGGAGCGAGGGTGGTCGGCGGCACCGTAGCTGGCTTCTTGCGTCCTGGCGTCGCCGACATGGGTCCGGAGGTGGGCGCGGAGCTGACCCTCGATGGGCCAGCGGTCGGACTCCCGACGGTTGAGGGTACAGAAGGTGCCACGGTGCTGGTCTCCGGCGGGGCACCGACCTGAGGACGTCCAGTCGGCACAAGCACCGCCCAACCGATCACGGCAGCAGTGATCACGACCGTGGCGGCCACGAGCCCGCTGAGCCAATACGTCCGAGCGGCTGGTCGCCGACGCTGTCGTGGCACGCCGCTCGGTGAGTATCCGCTCGACCATCCACTCGGGATTGGGCAGCTGGCGCTCTGGCGGAAGCTCAAGCCTCATTGTGATCCTCCAGCAGGCCGGCGATCTCGCTTCGGGCGAGCCGGGCTCTGGCCCGAGACAAGCGCGACTTGACCGTTCCGACCGAGATCTTCAGTGCGCCGGCCACATCGGCGAGGGACAGGCCTGACCACGCCACGAGTTCGACGACGTCCCGCTGGTTCGCGGGAAGTACCGCCAGTGCCCGCCGGATGATGGCCATCGTGGACTCCGCCTCGACCCAGGCAGCGGTGTTGTCGACAGATCCGCCCGATTCCGTACGTACTCGATCGACCAGCTGAAGATGCGCGGTTGCGCGACCGGTTTGCATTGCTGCACTCGTTGCGCGCCATGGTCAGCAGTGCGGGCCGCGCCGACTCCAGCTTCAACGGGTCGATATCGCCCCCCGAGGCGCGCCGCCACAAGGAGGCAAAAGTGGCCTGGGTGGCGTCCTCCGCCACCGACCACGAGGCCGTCCGGCGGAAGCAGAAGTTGTACACGGCCGTGCTGTGCCGCAGAAACAAGTCTCGGAAGGCGTCCTCGTCGGCAGAGCGCAGCCGGTGCCAGAGCTCTGCGTCGGACTCCCCGCCGCCGGCGGTGCCAACGTTCACCTCCACCACCTGGCTCACTCGGCCCCGCAGCGCCGTCACCGGGTTCGTCAGGTGTCACGCTACCCGCATCCACACGCGTGTGGAGTCCGTCAAACGGGAGGCGGTTCCCATTCAGACCGAGCGGCGTCGTGGGCGATGCGACAGGCGATTGTCCAGTCATCACTCCTGGCCTTCGGGCTCGGAACGCTGACCGAATCTGGCCGTGCACCGCTCCTTGCGGTGGTGACGATCTCCGGGGTATGAAGTTACGCATGATCGACGAGCAGCCAGTCGTCCTGGTGGTGATGGGAGCTGCGGGTACTGGCAAGTCCAAGGTGGCCGGCACACTGGCCGAGCGGCTGGGCTGGGATATGGGCGAGGGTGACGATCTGCATCCAGCCGCCAACGTGGCGAAGATGGCCAGTGGACAGCCACTGACCGATGACGACCGCTGGCCGTGGCTGGACAAGATCGCCTCGTGGATTGAGCACCATGTGGCCACTGGTCAACCGGGCATCATGACGTGTTCGGCGCTCAAGAAGGCCTATCGGGACAGACTTCGCGGTCCGGGCGTTGCCTTTGTCCACCTGAACGGAACTCGGGAGTTGCTTGCCGCGCGTCTCGCCGCGCGGCGTGACCATTACATGCCGAGCTCGTTGCTCGACTCCCAGCTCGAGGCACTGCAGCCACTCGAGGAAGATGAGAACGGCATCGTGGTCGAGTTGGACAGCAAGTCCCCAGACCAAGAGGCCGAGGAGATCATCCGACGGTTGGGCATCGGTGCCCAACCGTCGCGGCCCGGAGCCTGAGTTCGGTCGGCCTCGAGGTGGGTCCACCTGCCTCGGCGGACGGTCGTCCGGCTCGTCGTGCTGGCTCCGCCGACATGGTGCGGCCGGGGTGCGACTGTAGCTGAGCCGGATCGGTCGATGGGTATGCTCCTGGGCGGTGGCCGTGGGCCACGGCTGTCCGGGGAGGCGATGTGAAGTACAACGAGCAGGCCGATCTCGATCCGTCGCAGATGGGCGGGGGAGGCGGCAATCGCGGAAAGATCGCGATCGGCGGGGGCGCCGGCCTGCTCATTGCCCTGCTGGCTGTACTTTTCGGCGTGAACCCCGGTGACATCCTCGGCGGTACACAGGAGGCCGACCCGGGGTCAAGCAGCGGCCAAACTCCGTTCGCGCAGTGCACCCGCGGCTCCGACATCAATGCCGATCGTGACTGCAGGTTCGTCGCCTACACCAATTCGATCCAGGACTACTGGAGCGGGGCCGTTGCAGGACTATCAATCGATCACGGTGGAAACCTTCGAAGGCCAGGTGAGCACTGCCTGCGGCACAGCATCCTCAGCGGTGGGACCGTTCTACTGCCCGGCGGATACGTCGGTCTACCTGGACCTTGGCTTCTTCGATCAGCTCACCGGCGAGCTCGGCGCTCAGGGCGGCGATGCCGCCGAGGCGTACGTGCTGGCGCACGAATTCGGCCACCACGTGCAGAATCTGGTCGGCACCATGGCCCGGGTCCAAGGCGGCAGCCAGCAGACGGGACCGAAGTCGCCGCAAGTGCGTCTCGAACTGCAAGCTGACTGCTATGCCGGGGTGTGGTTTCGGCATGCCACCGACGACCCCGAGAGCCCGATCAGCCAGGTCACGGCCGAGGACTTGAATCGCGCGGTCGATGCGGCCGCCGCCGTGGGTGATGACCGGATCCAAAAGAGGACGCAGGGCCAGGTCTCGCCGGAAACCTGGACGCACGGCTCGGCAGCCAACCGCCAGAAGTGGCTCAGCCAAGGCTTCCGTAGTGGCGATCCAGAGACGTGTGACACCTTCGCCGCCGCAGCGCTATGACCGAGCTCGAATCTCGGCGAGCGGTTGTCGTCACCGGTGCCTCGACGGGGATCGGGCGGGCAACCGTCGCTGACTTGGTTTCCTCAGGTTTTCTGGTCTTTGCGACCGTGCGAACGCTCGACGATGCCGACGGGCTCCGCGAGCAGTTCGGCGATTCGGTGAGTCCACTGCTGATGGATCTGCTGGACGAGGATTCGGTGCGGGCGGCAGGTGCCGAGGTTCATGCCAGTGGCCCGTTGTTCGGCCTGGTCAACAACGCCGGAGCAGCGCTCCCGGGGCCCTTGGAGTATTTGCCGATCGATACCTTCCGGCGCCAACTCGAGATCAATCTCACCGGGCAGTTGCTCGTCACCCAAGTCATGCTTCCCGCGCTACGCCGGTCGGCCGAGCAGGCCGGCGACGCACGGATCGTGATGGTCGGCTCCATCGGCGGCCGGATCGCTGGGCCGATGCTGGGCGCGTACCACGCCTCCAAACATGGACTGGTGGGCCTGACCGGAGCGCTACGGGCCGAGCTTGCACCGTTCGGGATTCGTGTGTTGCTCATCGAGCCGGGAACTATCGCCACCCCGATCTGGGAACGGGGTCGGGCGCATGGCAAGCAGCTACAGAGCCGCCATGCCGATTCGTTCGGCCGCTACGCGAAGCAGCTTGAAGGTGCCGACGCCATGGCGGAGCGGGGAGCGCGCTCGGGCAAGAAGCCCAATGTGGTGGCCCGAATCATCACCGAAGCGCTCACCTCGAAGAATCCAACACCGCGCAGGGTTGTCGGCCGCGACGCCAAGGTCGTTGCCGGGCTGGTGCGCCTCCTGCCCTTCCGGGCGGTCTACCGCTTCACCCGGGCCCGGCACTGACTGCGCCTGGGCATCGCCTCAGCTCACGTTGCAGGTGACACCGGTGGCGTGGATCGGACAGTAGCCACGCGGATTCTTGTCGAGATACTGCTGGTGGTAGTCCTCGGCGTAGTAGAACTCCGGTGCTGGCTTGATCTCGGTGGTGATGGTTCGGAATCCGGCTCGCCAGAACGCGACCTGGAACTCATCGCGGATCCGCTCGGCAGCGGCAGCCTGCTCCGGAGTGGTGGTGTAGATGGAGGATCGGTACTGAGTACCGACGTCGTTGCCCTGACGCATGCCCTGCGTCGGGTCGTGGTTCTCGAAGAAGATCTTGAGCAGCTGCTCGTAGCTGATCTTGGTGGGGTCGTAGCAGACCTTCACTGCTTCGGTGTGGCCGGTCCGCGTGCTGCACACCTCCTCGTACGTGGGATTCGGCGTGTAGCCGCCGGCATAGCCGACAGCGGTATTGGTCACGCCGGGTGTCTTCCAGAACAGCTTCTCCGCACCCCAGAAACAGCCCAGACCGAAGTAGGCCACCTCGGATCCCTCCGGCACTCTCTGCACCGGGATACCGAAGATGTCGTGAAAGGTCGGATTCACCAGCACGGATCGTTCCCGGCCGCGAAGGGCTGCGTCGGGAGCGATCATGGTCGACTTCTTGGATGTGAACAGCATGCTTACCAGTGTCCCTCTTACCTCGTCCGTGCGCCGGTCTGATCTGGTGACGAAAACGCTGACTCGAGCGGATCTGTTCCACCGCGCCGATCACGGGCCTGCTCCACGCGTAGGCTCACCAGCATGACGCACTCGACGGGTTTCTCGACCCGAGCAATCCACGCCGGGCAAGAACCCGATGCCGCCTTCGGCTCCGTCGTGCCGCCCATCTATGCCACCTCGACCTACATCCAGGACGGAGTCGGGGCGCCACGTGGCGGCCACGAATACTCGCGCTCGTCGAACCCCACCCGAACAGCCCTGGAAGAATGCATGGCCGCGCTCGAGGGCGGCCGGCACGGCTTCGCCTTCGCCAGCGGACTGGCCGCCGAAGACACCCTGCTGCGGACGATCGCATCGCCAGGCAGCCATTTCGTCGTCCCGGCCGACGCTTACGGTGGTACGTTCCGCCTGTTCACCCGGGTCCACGAGCGCTGGGGAGTGATCTCCGTCGCGACGGACCTCACCGATCCGGCAAGCGTCGAGGCGGCCATCCGGCCAGGGGAGACCACAGCGGTCTGGGTCGAGACCCCCACCAACCCGCTGCTGGCGGTGGCGGACATTGCGGCTATCGCTGACCTCGCGCACGCCGCTGGCGCTCTGGTGATCGTCGACAACACCTTCGCAACTCCCTACCTTCAGCAGCCGATGGCCCTGGGCGCTGACATCGTGGTGCACTCCACCACCAAGTACTGCGGCGGTCATTCCGATGTGATCGGCGGCGCTTTGGTGGCCTCCGACGACGAGCTGGCGGAGCGGTTGCGATTTCATCAGAACGCCATCGGCGCGGTGGCTGGACCGTTCGATTCCTGGCTCGTGCTGCGCGGCCTGCGCACTCTCGCTGTCCGGATGGAACGGCATTGTGACAACGCCGAACGCGTCGCCGACTGGCTCGTCGAACACCCGCGCGTTGCGGAAGTGTACTTTCCGGGCTTGGCTGCCCACCCTGGTCATGACCTGGCCAAGCAGCAGATGCGCCGGTACGGCGGCATGATCAGCTTCCGGGTGCACGGCGGTGAGCCGGCCGCACTCGATGTCGTCCGTCGCACCAAGATCATCCTGCTTGGCGAGTCGCTCGGCGGCGTGGAATCGTTGATCGAACACCCGGGACGGATGACTCACGCTTCCGTCGCCGGCACCGAGCTCCAGGTGCCCGACGACGTGATACGGCTCAGCGTCGGCATCGAAGATGTGGAAGACCTGATCGCTGACCTGGATCAAGCATTAGACCACTAGTCCGCGAGCGTCGGTAGATCGCACGGCCCTGCCTGGACGAGTGAGCGAGCAGACACGCTTTTTCGTCTGCGAGCGAGGGAGGAAGGCAGGGTCATGGAGTGCGATCTGCGCGAGCGGACAGACACCAGTCAATGGGTTCGGCGCCCGCGCGGACGAGGAGCTCGTTGGCGCGGCTGAAGGGGCGAGACCCGAAGAAGCCGCGCACGGGCTGACAACGGTGATGGGTGAGCGCTGGCGACATACGGCACCGTGCCCAGCATCGGGATCAGGGCCTGGGCATCGCGCCCCCACAGGATCGCTACCAGCGGACCGCCGCGCTCCACCAGAGCCTCGATGGCCCGGGCGGTCACCGCCTCCCAGCCTCGCCCACGATGGGAACCGGAGCGTCCCGGTTGGACGGTCAACACCCGATTGAGCAGCAAGACGCCTTGGGTAAACCACGGCGTCAGGTCACCGCAGTCGACGGGTGGGATACCCAGATCAGCGTGTAGCTCGGCATAGATGTTCTGCAACGAGCGGGGGATCGGCCGGACGTCGGCCGCCACCGAGAACGACAGGCCCACGGGGTGCCCGGGGGTGGGATACGGGTCCTGCCCGACGATCAGGATCCGGACGTCGGCGAGCGGTCGGCTGAACGCTCGCAGGACGTCTTGGCCGGCCGGCAGGTAGTTCCGGCCGGCGGCCAGCTCAGCTCGCAGAAAGCCGCCCATCGCGGCGATGGCCGGCGCCACCGGCGCAAGCGCCTCAGCCCAGTCAGGGCTGATGAGTTCAGCGAGCGGTCGTGGACCCATCGAGTTCCTCGGTTCGGCGATTCCTTCCGTTCCGGGGCATCCGCAGCGCTGCGCCCGCGCCGGCAACCAGCAGCCCGGCACCGACCCCGAAGGCGACACCGTACGACACCTTGTCGGCCAACAGCCCGGCGGCCAGGGGTCCGATGATCGCGCCGACATCGGAGCACATGGAAAAGATTGCCACCGCCGTACCGCCTTGCGCCCCCGCCACGTCTCCTACTGTCGCGGCCGGGGCGGTGCCGAGAAAGGCCGAGGCGACGCCGTACAGGCACAGCGCGACGATCAGCAGCCAGATGTTCGGCGCAAACGGAACCGCGAGGATTGATACCCCTCCGAGGATGCCGCCGATGATCATCGCCGGACGGCGACCCACCGTGTCGACGAACTTGCCCGCCGGTGCCACCGCTAGTGTCTGGACGACCGAGGCGCAGGCAAAGGCCACACCCGTCCACGACGTCGGCCGATCCAGCACCTCGACCACCAGAACCGGCACGAAGGACATCCGGACGCCGAACGACGTCCATCCCTGCGCCAGGTTGGCCACGCACGCAGCCTGATAACTCCGATCCCGGACGACCTGCCGCAGCGGCACCACTTCACCCGCCGCCCGCGCCGATGGACCGGCTCCCGAGCGGCCCAGCATCAGCAGGCCCACAGTTCCAGCCACCGCCAATGTGCCGGCGTAGAAGAAAAACGGCGCGGTCAGCGAGATGGCTGACAAGAGGCCTCCAATAGCTGGACCGGTCATTCCGCCGATCAGGAATCCAGCTTGGAAGACACCGCTGGCCCGACCCTCGCAGCCCGGCCTCCACCGAGGTCAGCAACAGCGTCGTCGCGGCTACGGTGAACATGGCCGATCCGAAGCCGCCCACCCCGCGCAGGACCAGCAGCTGGGGGTAGGACTGTGAGATGCCGGCCAGACCGCTGGAGACGGCCACGATGAAGATGCCGAGCGCCAAGACCACCCGCTCGCCAGCGCGGTTGATCATACGGCCGCAGAACGGGGCAGTGACCAGGCGCATCAAAGCGAAGACCGAGACCACTGCGCCGACGGCGAAGTTGTCGACCCCGAAGCTCCGGGCGAAGACCGGCAGCACCGGAATCAACACTCCGAAGCCCACGGCCACGCAGAATGCGATCACCCCGAGCACGATGACTTCGCGTGGCATCCGGGTCGAGCGGTCGCGGCGAAGCCAGCTCGGCGCCGGACGCTTGGCGTTCACGGCCATTAGTCTGCCTGCTCTGCGACCCGCCCTGAGGACTCCGAAAGGCTGGGGGAGTGGGTTACGGTGGGGAGCGGACGGCAGCAGAACCAGGAGGCAGCGGTGGCCGTGTTCAGCGATATCCGCGCATGGCTAACCGCCAGACGGAGCGTTCGCTCTCGGTTGCCGTTCCTGCTCACCGCACAGCAAGGTTCACCGGCAGTCGCTGCGCCCGATCGGGGAGAACCAGCGGATTCCGACCGAGATCCCGGGACTTCGCAAACCGAACAAGCGGCCCGTGTCGGCGAGCCGTCGGATGCGGGTGAGGATCGTTCTGGGCCGGTGGATTCGGGACGGGTCGATTGGGGCCCGGTCGAACCCGGTTCCGCCGAGCCAACGCTTGACGGGACGGAGAAGGCTGAGGGCCCGAGCCAGCCGCCCCAGCCTGAACCGGCGATCCAGCCGGACGCGCTGGCGACGACGCCACAATCCGATTCCATCGTGCCGCGGGGGCTTCAGGTCGCCGCCGCCTGGAGCTGGCGCCTGATCGCCATCGCCGCCATGGTCTACGGCCTTGGCTGGATCGCGCGCTATCTGTCTGAAGTGCTGGTGCCCGTCGCCGTCGCCATCCTGGTGACCGCCCTGCTGCAGCCCGTGGCAAACCGGCTGCGGAAGTGGCGGCTGCCGCGCGGAGCGGCGACCGCCATCACCGTCCTCGGCGGCTTGGCGCTGATCGCCGGTGTGCTCGCCCTGATCACCACCCAGATCGTCAGTCAGTCCGCCTCGCTGTCCGGCAATGTGGTCAGCGGCTTCAACCAGCTGGTCGACTGGCTGGAGAGCGGGCCGCTCAACCTCGATCCCGGATGGTTCGACGTCGGCACCTGGGGCGACCGGCTGCAGAGCTTCCTCGCCGACAGCAGGGACACGATCGCCTCCTACGCCGCCGACATCAGTGCCGGCGTCGGGCACTTCTTCGCCGGTCTGGCAATCATGCTGTTCTCGCTGTTCTACTTCCTGTACGACGGCCGCGGGATCTTCGCCTTTCTTCTCAAACTCTTCCCGAGCCAAGCTCGCGAGCGGGTCGACGGGGCCGTCCCGTCGAGGGTGGGGGTCGCTCTCCTCCTTCGTCCGGGCGACCATCTTGGTGGCGTTCGTCGACGCCATCGGGGTTTTGATCGCCGCCTTGATCATCGGCGTTCCGCTGGCGCCGGCGCTCGCTGCGCTGGTCTTCCTCGGCGCCTTCGTGCCAATTGTCGGTGCCCTCGTCGCCGGGTTCGTCGCAGTGCTGGTCGCTCTCGTCGCGCTCGGCTGGGTTCAAGCGTTGATCATGCTCGGGGCGATCATCCTGGTCCAGCAAGTGGAGGGCCATGTCCTGCAGCCCTTCCTGATGGGACGGGCAGTCAAGCTGCACCCGTTGGCGGTGATCATCGGTATCGCCACCGGCATCATCGTCGGCGGCATCGTCGGGGCGCTGATCGCCGTCCCGGTCCTGGCCTTTGGCAAGGCGTTCATCCAGTACCTGGCCGGGGTCAGCGAGCCGCCGCTGGCGACGGCGATCCGCTGGCCGAGCGGTCGACGCCGGCACTAGTCAAAGCGCTGATCGCCGTCGCGATCCGGGCCTTTGGCAAGGCGTTCGTCCAGTACTTGACCGGGCCAGCGAGCGCCGCCGGCGACCGCGATCCGCTGGCCGAGCGGTCTACGCCGGCACTAGGTCAGAGCGCCGAGCCCTTGGCGTACTGCGCGTAGGAAAGGTTCCAGTCGGCGTAGCCGTTGCCCAGTTCGACTCGGCGGCGGCTGCCCGTCGTGATGACCGGGTCGCCGATGAGCACCCGGTCGAACAGCCAGCGTGCGTTGGCTGTGCTCATGCCGACGCATCCATGGCTGGCGTTACGGCGTCCGAAGTTCGCGGAATTCCACGGCGCGGCGTGCAGGAACTCACCGGAGTTGGTGATCCGCATCGCGTAACGCACCTTGAGGTCGTAGTTCTCTTCGGCGCCGATCATCTCGTTGGTCATCCGATGGGTGGATTCCCTGTCCATGATCAGTTTCGTACCGCTGCGGGTCTGCCATCCGCTCTTGCCGGCGCTGATCGGGATGGTGCGGACGTGTTTGCCGTTGCGATAGACCTTCGCCTTGTGCGCGCTCAGATCGATCTTGGTGATCAGGGACCGGCCGACCGTGAATGAGGTGCTCGCCGAGTGCTGGCCGTAGATGCCGCCGCCGGCGTTCACTCCGTTGATGTCCGCGCGCACGCTGACCTTGGTGCCCGGTCGCCAGTAGTGCTTCGGTCGGTAATGGACCTCACGTGAGGAGAACCAACGCCAGCTGCCGGCCTGGGCCGGTGACGCCGTGACGTGCAGGTTCTTCTCGAACTCCTCGCGATTCTTCACCGGGACGTCGAAAGTCAAGATGACCGGCATGCCGACGCCGACCCGGCTCCTCGGCAGGGGATAAATCGTTGGGAACGTCTGCTCCGCCAGGGTCAGGTTGTGCGTGCGGAAGGATCGGGACTGCTCGACGACCGCGCTGGCGGTGTTCTTGCCGGCCATGGCCAGCACGTAGCTGAAATTGGGCTCCAGCCGTTCGGCGGCCGTCCAGCCGGTCCGATCCTTGCTGAGGGCACCGTCCACCTCACCGTTGACCGGACGACCCCACCGGTCCTGTCCGCGGTAGGTCAGGGTCACTTTGGTGATCGTGCCGGCGGCCGCCTTGACCCAGACGAGCGTGTCGACCTTCACTCCGGTACCGCCATCCTCGACGTTGCTGGTCAGACTGACCGGCGTGACCGGAACTGGCGTCCGCGAACCCGAGCCTGACGCTGACCCTGGCCGCCTGCTGGGAAGCTGCCTCAGCGGGCTCGGAGGTCGGCCGCCCTGAGGCACATGCGGACAGCAGACTGGTCAACAGCGCGGCGACGGTCATGCCGGCCAGCGCCGATGCACCGCTGGATCGCACGCAAACCCCTCAACTGTCTCAGTGAACTGCTCTGCTTCTCCCCTAATGTCCCATCGCGATCAACTCTGAGTTGGAAGGCTCGCTGGCCGATTTAGTCGCTGGCTCCTGACTGCGTCCGATCAGTGGCTTCTCCCGCATCGTCAGCGCGACGATGAGCGCGACGACCATGAACGGCACCGCGACCAGGAAGACATCGTCCATGGATCGGGTGAAGGCAGTCAGCACCCAGGTCTTGACCGGCTCTGGCAGCACTTGGATGGCGGTGACGTCGCTCAGTGACTGCGAGGCATCGGCCGAGCTGTGCCTGAGCGCTGCTGGGCACAACCTCGACCAGGTGATGCTCGAGCCGGGTGTTGAGGATGGCTCCGAAGAGCGCGGTGCCGATCGCGCCGCCCATCGAGCGGAAGAAGGTCACCGCCGCAGTCGCCACTCCCATGTTCCGGCGGTCGACGCTGTTCTGTACCGCAGTCACCACGACCTGCATGGTGAGACCGAGCCCGGCACCGAAGGCGAACATGTTCAACGCGGCCATCCAGTAGGGCGTGTCGACCGCCAGCCGGGAGAAGGCGAGTAACGCGCCACCGACCACGATGGATCCGGTGATGGGCATCCACTTGTAGCGGCCCGTTCGGCTCATGATCTGACCGCCACCGATCGAGGTGGAGAAGATGCCGACGACCAGAGGCAGCATGGCGAGCCCCGACTCCGTGGCCGACATCCCCTTCACGGCCTGCAGGTAGATCGGCAGGTAGATCAGGCCGCCGAACATGGCGACGCCCATGATCATGGCGAAAATGATGTTGGAGTCGAAGGTCCAGTGGGTGAAGAGCTCCAGCGGAAGAATCGGTTCCTTGGCCCGCGACTCGACCAGCACAAAGAGTCCAGCGAGCACCACCGTTGCGATCAGCAGACCGATGCCCACGGCGGACGTCCAGCCTTCGTCCGGGCCCGCCCAGCTGAGGTAGAGGATCAGACTGGTCACCGACCCGACGATCGTGGCGGCTCCGAGATAGTCCACCGACGCCTCGCGGCGTACATGGTGCAACTTCAGGGCCATGGACGTGATGATCAGGGCGACGGCGCCGATCGGCACGTTGATGAAGAAGATCCACTCCCAGCCGAGGTGGTCGGTGAAAAGCCCGCCGAGCAAGGGCCCGGCCACCGAGGAAACACCGAAGACAGCACCGAAGAGCCCCTGGTACTTGCCGCGCTCCCGCGGAGGAATCACGTCGCCGATCACGGCCAGGGCGAGCGCCATCAAACCTCCACCACCCAGACCTTGGACGGCGCGGCCGGCGATCATGACGTTGATGCCTTCCCACCCGGTGGCGTTCGGCGATGTCGCTGGAGAAGCCACAGATCACAGAGCCGATCAGGAAAACCACAATCGCGGCCTGGAAGATAGGCCGGCGTCCGTACAGATCCGAGATCTTGCCCCAGAGTGGCGTCGCTGCGGTCGAGGTCAGCAGGTAGGCGGTGACCACCCAGGACAGCTTGTCCAGGCCGCCGAGCTCGGATGTGATCTTGGGCAAGGCGACGCCAACGATGCTCTGGTCGAGCGCAGCCAGGAACATCCCAGCCATCAGGCCGCTCATGACGACCAAGATCTGGCGGTGGCTCAAGTAGTCGCCACTCGGGGTGGCGTTGGAACCGGGGGCGTGCGACGCGCTCGCCGGGGGCGCCGCTTCCGCCGACCGATTGTCCGACTGCCTCCCGGGACTCCGACGTCTGGTCAGAGTTTCCAGGTGCCTGCTCCGTCATGCTTTCTCCAGATTCTCGGTGAATGTGTTGATGTCCCCGACGAAGCGCGTGAGCAGTTGGTCCAACTGCTCGAGGTCGTTCGGCGCCCAGCTCTCCAAGCTGCGCTCCAAGAGCACTCGCCGCGCCCGAAGGGCGGCGGTCAGCGCGTCTTGTCCGGCGCTGCTCAACTTCACTCGCTGCGCCCGGCGATCGACGGGGTCGGGAGCCCGTTCGATCATTCCGGCCTTGTGCAGCTGGGCGAGGTGGCGAGAGACCGTGGAAATGTCGAGATTGCAGTACGCCGCGAGGTCAGTCACCCGGATGGTGCCGCTGGTCCCGACCGTCTTGAGCAGCCAGAAAGTGCCGATGTCCAGGGTCTCGTCGGAAGGCCGCTGCCGCATCAGCCGCCCGATACTCATGAGCGCGTGCATGACCGACTCAACGGATTTAGCGCGCGAAGCTACGGAGGTATCCGCCGTTACTTGCATTAACCAAACATATAACTAGATGCATGCTGCAAGCAACTGCCATGCCGGCTCGTGGTCCGACAACCGTCGTCCGGCAGGCCGGGCGCTGGCGGGCCGGTCGTCTGGCCGAGCCGGTCGGCCGGCAACCGTCGGCCGGCAACCTGGTCCGCCGCGGAAGACATTCGCGATCGTCGGCGCCCAGTCCACCGCACTTTGAGCCCCGTGGGCATTCCTCGAGCCCTGTTCTACGGGCTCAAGGTGTGAGGCCGGGGCTCAAAGTGGGCCTGGTTGCCGACCCGTGCTCCGGCAACAGTGGTCCGGCAACCTGTCCGTGACGGGAGACACTCGGGATCCCGCGCAGCGCCCAGTTCCGCACCTCGCGGGAGACATTCGCGATCCGCTCGGCGCCCCAGTCCACCGCGCTTTGAGCCCCGTCGGCATTCGTCGAGCCCTGTTCTACGGGCTCAGGGTGTGAGGCCGGGGCTCGAAGTGGGATGTTGCCGACTCCGTGCTCCGGCAACCGTGGTCCGGCAACCGTTCCGTGACGGGAGACGCTCGGGATCCGCTCAGCGCCCAGTTCCGCACCTCGCGGGAGACATTCGCGATCCGCTTCGGCGCCCAGTGCACCGCACTTTGAGCCCCGTCGGGCATTCCTCGAGCCCTGTTCTACGGGCTCAAGGTGTGAGGCCGGGGCTCAAAGTGGGGATGTCAGCCGGGTGGGTGGGAAGCATCACGAGGAGATTGGGGCGTTCAGGAGCAGATTGCGGGAGCGTTCAGGAGCAAGACTGCGGAGCGGTCACAGGAGATTGCAGGGCGGTTTCGCGGAGACTACGGAGGCGTTGGACGGGCAGTAGTGCTCGACGGAGCAGGCTGCACGGCAGTAGTGCTCGACAGAGGCAGTAGTGCTCGACAGCGGCAGTCGTGCTCGACAGAGGCAATGTTCGACCTGGCTGCGTAGGGCGTGAACCCTGATAGAACCCCCAACTGAGTGCACGGACCTTCCATTAGTGAAAG
Source organism: uncultured Actinomycetota bacterium (assembly GCA_963808495.1). Lineage (GTDB taxonomy): Bacteria > Actinomycetota > Actinomycetes > Propionibacteriales > Propionibacteriaceae > Microlunatus. The sequence goes on along the minus strand of CAWEGC010000010.1, from coordinate 76,299 downwards.
TGTCGCTTTACATTCGTTACATGACGACACCTGACATGACCGCGATCTTGGAAGAACTTGCCGCCGGCCGCATTGACGCCGCGGAAGCATCTCGCCGGATCGACGCACTCAAAGCCGCCGAAGCCGCCTCTACGCCGCCAGCCCCCGAGCCCAGTGTCACCACCGAACCGACCAACGAGGAGCTCGCTGCCGAGCGCGAGGCCGATTCCGATCCATGGGCTGCAGAAACTGACCGCCCACAGCACGCCACGTACCACACGGAGAGCTTCCCTAACTCCGAGTCGGAACCTTCGCCCGAGGAGCCGGTGGCGGCCGAGGAGCCGGTCCGCACGCCGGTCAATACCAATGGGGTCGAGCGAGTCTCAGTTCGCGCCATCGGCCGTCGGGTTCGCATCGTGGGGGAGACCTCGGTCGCCACACTGTCCGCTGACGGGCCCCACGTCCTGCGGCGCAACGGATCGGTGCTCGAAGTCTCCAGCGACGGTGAACTGGGAGCATCCCTGGATGGGTTCAGCATTCTTCGCGCGCCGCGCAGTCTCGACGACTTCCGGGCGCTGGGACTGGGCAAGGAGCTCTTCCTGCGTGTCAATCCCAACATCACGGTCGACGTGGAGCTCACCGCCGGCAGCCTGAACACCGAACGGCTACCTCACCTGGGCAAGGTCCGCGTGACCGCGGGCGGCGCCAAGCTGCTCGACGTCACCCAGATCGACGATGCCTTGATCCAGGCGGGACAGGCGACGATTTCGGGAGCGATCACCGCCGGTCGGAACCGGATTCGTGCCGAGTCGGGATCGCTGTCGATCAGCCTGCACGACGATTCCAATGTCACGGTCAAGGGAGATGCGCAGCTGGGCAAGGTCAGCTGGTCGGGTGGGCACTCCGGGTCCGGCGACGAGGTGGTCATGGGTAATGGCAGCGCGAAGCTGGACATCGAGGTGGTCATGGGACACGCGGCCGTCCGGGTCGGCTCAGACCATTCCGCCACAACCACGGCTTCGTGAGCGAGCGGTCGCGCTGGGTATCCGAGCGGAGTCGGCGCTCACATCCGGTATCCACGCTGCACCGGGCACCAACTGACTGCCCGGTCTGCGGTGAACAGTTATCCGTCACCAGGCTCGGCTGTGGCTCGTGCGGCACTGAGCTGGCGGGAGTGTTCGCTCCGTGCCAGTTTTGTGCCCTGGATGACAAAGACACCGAGTTGCTGCGGGTATTCCTGGCCTCCCGCGGAAACTTGCGAGAGGTCGAGAAGCACCTCAGCGTGTCCTATCCGACGGCGAGGGCTCGGTTCGCGGAGTTGCTAGAGAAGCTGGGTTTGGGCGCCACCCCCGAGCCAGCGCAAACGCTCACCCGCGAACAGGTCCTTTCCGAGGTGGCGGCGGGCGCGCTCAGCCCAGCTGAAGCTCAAGCACTGCTCGCAGATCTCCGCTGAGCGGGCGCAACGCTCACCTGCGAACAGGTCCATTTCCGAGGTGGCCGCGGGGCGTTGAAACCAGCTGAAGCGCAAGCATGGTTCGCAGATCTCCGCTGAGCCGGCGCAAACGATCACCCGCGGACAGATCCCTTTCCGAGGTGGCCGCGGGCGCGCTCAGCCAGCTGAAGCCAAGCACTACTCGCAGATCTCCGCTGAGCCAGCATCAGAGCTGAGGCAGTGTCAGAAGGGTTCCACCTTGATCACCGTGACATCGATCGAGCGGCCGTTGGGGGCGACGTAGGACACGGCGTCTCCTTCGCGCTTGCCCAAGATGGCGGCCCCGAGAGGGGATTGCGGGCTGTAGACGTTGGTCGTGTCGATGCTCTGGTCCAACCCGAGCAGCTCGCGTGAGCCGAGGACGAAGGTATCGGTGTCCGAGACATCGCCGTCGAAGGCGATCGTGACCCGCGTTCCTGGAGCAACCTCACCGGCCGCTGCCGGCGCCTCGCCGACTTGCGCTCGGCCCAACATGTCGGAGAGCTGACGAATCCGTGCCTCCTGCTGTCCTTGCTCGTCACGGGCGGCGTGGTAGCCGCCGTTCTCCCGGAGGTCGCCTTCCTCTCGTGCCTGCGCAATCTTCTGCGCCATGGCGGCGCGGCCGGGTCCCGAGAGGTGATCAAGCTCACTTCGCAGCTTGTCGTACGCCTCTTGGGTCAGCCAGATCGCCTGCGACGAGTTCTCAGACATCCGGAAATCTTATCAAGCCACCGCTGACCGGAGTCCGCCTAGCGAGCGGGCCTGGGCTCTCACGTCGGCGTGCAGCCGCGCACGCTTGTCGAGACGGCTCGCCGCAGCGTGGTCATGCTGACGACGATGTCTACCCGGCGTTGATCACTGGGGGGCACCGACACCGCTTGCTCACCGACCAGCCCAAGGTCCTGAGCCTGGGCGATCAGCCGGCAGGTCGCCACTACTGATGGGTTCGGGCGCTCAACGCTCAGCGTGACCTCGACCTTGGTGTCGCTCACGACCTGGACGGCTTTGATCTCGGCGCTGGCGGGTGGGCGGGCTCGCTGCCAAGCCGTCACCACCAGCCACGACAGTGCGAGTGCCACACCGACTCCCACCAGGACGAAAACCAGCGGTCGGGGCACCCGCGACCGGGGGTAACGGCGTCGCAGTCGCTCGGCTACGGCTTGCCGCGGGTCCTCGGTCACCTCGACATTCTGCCCGCTCTCACGCTGCAATTGGCGACGCAAGCTGTCCGGGCTCCGTGGCAACATGAAAGCCGTGACGCATCCGGCGCTGCGGACCGACACCGAGGGGCAACGACTTCGGCTGCTGCATGTGCATGCTCATCCGGATGATGAGTCAAGCAAGGGCGCCGCGACGACGGCCAAGTACGTGGCCGAAGGCGTCGACGTCGTCGTGGCGACATGTACCGGGGGAGAGCGCGGCTCGATCCTGAACCCGGCGATGGATCGACCCGATGTCTTGGCCAACATCGCCGAGATCCGCCGTCAAGAGATGGATCGGGCCCGGGAGATCCTTGGCATTCGGCAGGTGTGGCTCGGCTTCGTCGATTCCGGACTTCCCGAGGGCGATCCGATGCCTCCCTTGCCGGACGGTTGCTTCGCCACCCTCGACGTGGAAGTGGCCGCGGCTCCGCTGGTCGAGGTGATCCGCAGCTTCCGACCGCACGTCGTGACGACCTATGACGAGAATGGGGGCTATCCGCACCCGGACCACATCATGTGTCACAAAATCACGGTCGCGGCCTTCGACGCAGCGGCTGACCCCCACGCCTACCCGGAGCGGGGGGCCGCCTGGCAGGCCATGAAGTTGTATTACCAGTTCGGGTTTCACCGGGAGCGGATCGTCGCATTGGACCGGGCGATGACTGAGCGCGGACTGGAGTCGCCGTACGCGGACCGACTCCGTGACTGGCAGCCGGACCCTGAGCATGCGGCGCAATTGACCACGAGGGTGACCTGCGCGGACTACTTCCATATCCGCGATCACGCTCTGTTGGCACACGCCACCCAGGTGGATCCGGAAGGTCCATGGTTCTCGGTGCCGCTGGAGGTCCACCAAGCCGTCTGGCCGACTGAGGACTGGCAGCTCGTCCGAACGCTGGTCGAGACGGAGGTGCCGGAGGATGACCTGTTCGCAGGCATCGCAGTGGAATCCCGGGCGATGGTCGGCGCGTAGAGTTGCGATATGACCTATCTGGTCGCGTTAGACGTCGATCCGAGCACGGTCAGACCGGGATGGATTGCCTTTGTCGTCGTCCTGTTGTTGGCCATAGCCCTGGTGTTCCTGTTTTTCAGCATGCGTCGTCAGTTCCGCAAGATCAACATCGGTGATCCCGAGGAACCCAGCGAGCCGGGAGCGGCATCGACGTCAGGTCGTGACTCGGAGGGCTCCTAACTTCAACTGAGCCCTTCAATCCCGTACGCCGCTGCTCTGGCTGAGTGCACCTCAAGCTGACCACTGCCCTCAGCGGACGGGCGGCGTGGGTGATCACGCCTACACGGCGGCACGGTCGGAATTAGTGCAGCGAATAGAGTCGAGGAATGAGCGGTCGCAACCGACTGGCCACCGCGACCAGCCCGTACCTTCTCCAACATGCCGACAACCCGGTGCATTGGTGGCCGTGGTGCGACGAGGCCTTCGCGGAGGCTGCTGCCCGCAACGTGCCGGTCTTCCTCTCCGTGGGATATGCCGCATGCCACTGGTGCCACGTCATGGCGCACGAGTCGTTCGAGGACCCGCAGACCGCAAAGTTGATCAACGATCACTTCGTCGCGATCAAGGTGGACCGGGAGGAGCGACCTGACGTCGACGCCGTCTACATGCAGGCGACCCAAGCGATCACGGGCCAGGGCGGTTGGCCGATGACCGTCTTCTTGACTCCCGACCGACGGCCGTTCTACGCGGGCACGTACTTCCCTCCAGCGCCGCGCCATGGCATGCCGTCCTTCACCCAGGTCGCCACGGCCGTTGCCGAGGCGTGGCGTGATCGCCGTGCCGACGTCGTGGAGAGCGCCGTCAAGATCGTCGACCAGCTGGCCCACCTGGCCACCGGCGCAGGTGGCAGCGCCGAGATCAACATCGGTGCCGTGATCGGAGACCTCAGGCGTTCCTACGATCCAACTCACGGCGGGTTCGGCGGCGCTCCGAAGTTCCCACCGTCGATGGTGCTGGAAGCGCTCCTGCGCCATGGCGGCGGTGACGCGATGATCATGGTCAACCGGACCTGTGAGGCGATGGCTCGCGGAGGTATCTGTGATCAGCTCGGCGGAGGCTTCGCCCGCTACAGCGTCGATGCCCGGTGGGCGGTGCCGCACTTCGAGAAGATGCTCTACGACAACGCTCTGCTGCTCGGTGTCTACACCCACTGGTGGCGGCTGACCGGGACACCGCTCGCCCATCGGGTGGTGAATGACCTGATGGGTTGGCTGCTTCGAGAGATGGCCACCGAGGAGGGTGGCTTCGCCGCAAGCTTGGATGCCGATTCGCTCGACGAGCAAGGTCGGCACCGCGAAGGTGCGTTCTACGCCTGGAATCGGGAGCAGCTCGCGGCGGCCCTTGGGCCGCATGACGCGTCGTGGGCGGCGGACATCTTTTTGGTCACCGAGCAGGGCACCTTCGAGGAGGGCCTCTCGACCTTGCAGTTACCCGTTGATCCCGCGCCCGAGAGGCTCGCCGACGTGCGCGCGCGGCTGCTTGCTTTTCGTGAACAGCGGCCGCGACCCAGCCGGGACGACAAAGTCGTGGTCGCCTGGAACGGCTGGCTGATCTCGTCGATGATCGACGCGGCGATGATCTTCGACCAACCGCCGTGGCTGGAGTCGGCGCGGACCGCCGGAGAACTCCTGTGGCGAGTGCACTGGGTCGACTCGCGGTTGCGCCGGACCTCGCGCGGAGGCCAGGTCGGCTCTGCCCCGGGCATTCTGGAGGATTACGCGGCTCTCACACAGGCCTGCGTGCGGCTGGCCGCGGCGACCGCGGAGCCGATCTGGCTCGAACGCGCCCGGCAACTCGGCGAGGTGATCGCGAGCCAATTCGACGATGGTGCGGGCGGATACTTCGATACCGCCGCCGACGCGGAGCAGCTCTACGCCCGGCCGCAAGATCCGACCGACAACGCCACTCCCTCTGGTCTGAGTGCGACCGTGCACGCGCTGCGGCTGCTCAGCCAATTGACCGGAGATGACGCGTACGCAGCCCGCGCCGCGCAGGCGGCGGCCACTGCCGGGCAACTGATCGTTCAGGCACCCCGATTCGCCGGCTGGCTGCTGGCCGACGCCATCAGCCACGCCGGAGATCGGCCCCCGGTGCAGGTGGCGATCGTGGGCAGAAGCGACGACCCGGCTCGTGCCGAACTTGTCCGGACGGCTTACCAGGCGGCGCCCGCCGGCTCGGTGATCCTGGCCGGCGAGCCCGACCAGGCCGGCTTCGCTTTGCTGGCCGACCGGCCGCTGATCGAGGGGCGCGCGACGGCCTACGTCTGCCAGCATTTCGTGTGCAAGCTTCCGGTAACCTCCGCCGCTGATCTTGCGGCTCAGCTTGCCTCCTGATCGGCTAGCCAGGATTTCGCCGACCTTCACCTTTCCGGACTGCACCGCTGGAGCCTGGTGTCGAAGAGTCAATGGCTGAGCGCGATGCTCGACCGTACGGCAAGTCGGAGGGCTACGGCGATGTGGCGGCGTAGGTCACCAGCGAGATCGCAATGTAGTGGCAGACAAACCCGGCGATGGTGCAGGCATGAAAGATTTCGTGAAACCCGAACCAGGCAGGGGACGGATTGGGCCGCTTCCGCCCGTACACGACCGCGCCGATGGTGTAACACAGGCCGCCGCCGATGATCAACGCCAGGACGGCTGGGCCGGCGGCCCGATAGAACGCACCCAGCCAGCCGACGGCGGCCCAGCCCATGCCGATGTAGAGCGCTGTATAGAGCCAGCGAGGCGCTGACAGCCAGAAGAGCCGGAAGAGCAGACCGCCGAGCGCCGCCGCCCAGACGATGGCCAGCAGCAGGACCCTGGAGCTGCCGTTGAGCAGCAGCAACGCCAGCGGGGTGTATGTGGCAGCGATGAAGACATAGATATTGGCGTGGTCCATTCGCCGCAGCACGGCTTCGCTGCGCCGGCTCCAGGTGAACCGGTGATAGAGCCCGCTGGTCCCGAACAGCAGCACGGATGCCGTCAGGAAGACCACGCCGCCGATCACCCCGGTAGAGGTGGGAGCCAGGCTGATCAGCGCGATGCCGGCCGCGAGGGCGAGGGGTGAGGTTCCGGCGTGCAGCCAGCCCCGAAGCCTGGGCTTGACGGAGCGGACAACCTCATCGAGAGGACCCGGCAAGGATTGAGCCTCTGTGTCGTGATCCACGACGTGAACGGTCTTCTCCATCTGGATCCCCACATCGGCCAACGTGACGACTGGTCACGTACGGGTACGTAGCGGGGAGCGTAGTTGACAAGAACGGCCGGTCTCAAGACGGCGGATCGACGCGGGCGAACACCCCAGCGCGTGCTCAACCACCATTTCGGGTCTTTCGTACGCGACGAAGTGAGCGGCGCCGTTGACGAAGTTCGGCTGCAGATCGTCCGCGTCCATGATCGTCTTCCGCGGTGTCCAAGCCACTGACTCGAAGAGAAGAACCGACGGGAGCCGAACGGGAAGGCAGGGATACGCTGCAAGTTGTGGCTCGTCTCGAGCGGCTCCGAGAACTGGTGGACCGCCTGCACCCCTCTGGACTGCTCTACGCCACCTACGAGCACCGGTTGATCGCTGAACTCGATCACAGCCGGCTGCCTCGACACGTCGCCGTACTCGCCGACGGCAACCGGCGATGGGCCCGTACCAACGCGCCGGGTCAACCGTTGGTGGCGGGCTACTCGGCCGGAGCCGACAAGCTCAAGGAGTTCGTCGAGTGGTGCGACGAGCTCGGCATCCCGGTCGTCACGTTGTGGGTGTTGTCCACCGACAACTTCTCGCGCAGCAGCGCCGAAGAGATCGCACCCTTGCTCCGGGTGATCGAGAAGATGGTGACCGATCTCGCCACGACCGGCCGTTGGCGGGTGCATCCCGTCGGCGCGCTCGATCTTCTACCGGCCGAGTCCGCCGGCATCTTGAAGAACGCCGACCGCGACACCGGACACCTCAGCGGCATGCAGGTCAACATCGCCGTCTCTTACGGGGGCCGGCACGAGCTGCGGGACGCCGTCCGATCCTTGCTCGCGGAGCAGGCAGCGAGTGGCACTCCGATCGAGGAGCTGGCGCAGACTCTGGACATCGAGCACATCGCCCAACACCTGTACACCAAGGGCCAGCCGGATCCCGACTTGATCATTCGGACGTCGGGGGAGCAACGACTGAGTGGCTTCCTGATGTGGCAGTCAGCCCATAGCGAGTTCTACTTCTGCGAAGCTCTCTGGCCGGATTTCCGGAAGGTGGACTTCATTCGGGCGCTGCGTTCGTACGCCCAGCGGGAACGCCGCTTCGGCCGCTAGGCCGCCTCACATCGCGGCGTGGCACTTCCCCCGGACGGTATCGGCGTCGTACCGTCGTGGTGCGGGACGCGACAGCGGCCCGCCCGGGAGGCGATGAATGCACCGTCAACCGACGGGCAGCAGGCTCGGATCTTGGATCCGAGGACTCACCCGGCCGTCCACTTAACGGTGGGGCCGGGCGCCATGGCGTACGGCCCGCACAGAAGGGCAGATCATGTCTCCTTCTTCCTCGAGCCGCCGTACCTACGTCATCGACACCTCGGTCCTGCTGAGCGACCCGCAAGCTCTACGCCGGTTCGCTGAGCACGACGTCGTGGTGCCCGTGGTGGTGATCACCGAACTGGAGGCAAAGCGGCATCACGCCGAACTCGGATACTTCGCGCGGACAGCGCTGCGACACTTTGACGATCTGCGGATTCGCTTCGGCCGGCTTGACACCCCGATTCCCGTGAACGATGCGGGCGGCACCGTGCACGTCGAGCTGAATCACGCTGACCAGGCCGCCCTTCCTGACGGCTTCCGCCTGGGGGACAACGATTCCCGGATCCTGGCCGTCGCCTTCAACTTCGCCGCTGAAGGCTGTGACGTCACCCTGGTCTCCAAGGACCTGCCCATGCGGGTCAAGGCGTCGGCCGTCGGTTTGGCGGCAGAGGAATATCGGGCGGAGCTCGCCGTCGACACTGAATGGCGGGGGATGGCTGAGCTGGATGTCGACGGAGCTCAGCTTGACGAGTTCTATGAGACCGGCACGCTGGATCTGGAGCAGGCGCGCCAATTGCCCTGCCACACCGGTGTGGTGCTGCTGAGCAGCAACGGTTCAGCGCTGGGACGGGTGACACCGGCCAAGGACGTCCGATTGATCAAGACCGAGCGTGACGCCTTCGGCATTCACGGCCGGTCCGCCGAGCAGCGAGTGGCGCTGGATCTGCTGCTGGATCCGACCGTCGGGATCGTCTCCCTCGGCGGTCGTGCGGGGACAGGTAAGTCGGCGCTCGCGTTGTGCGCCGGCCTGGAGGCGGTGGTCGAGCGGCACCAGCACTCCAAAGTGGTGGTGTTCCGCCCGCTCTACGCCGTCGGCGGACAGGAACTCGGCTATTTGCCTGGCACCGAGGGCGAGAAAATGGCGCCCTGGGCGCAGGCTGTCTTCGACACGCTGGGGGCGGTGGCCTCCAAGGTGGTCATCGAGGAGGTACTGCAACGCGGCCTGCTCGAGGTGCTCCCGCTGACCCACATTCGCGGCCGATCGCTGCACGATGCTTTCGTCATCGTCGACGAGGCGCAAAGTCTGGAGCGCAACGTGCTGCTCACCGTGCTCAGCCGGATCGGCCAGGATTCCCGAGTGGTGTTGACCCACGACGTCGCACAGCGAGACAACCTTCGCGTGGGCCGCCACGACGGAGTGGTGGCCGTGGTGGAGAAGTTGAAAGGGCACCCGCTGTTCGGCCATGTCACCCTCCACCGATCCGAGCGTTCGCCGATTGCGGCCCTGGTCACAGACCTCTTGGAGGACGTCGCCCTCTAGCCCGGACCAGTCCACAAACTGGTCTGGCGAATATTTCATTTGGATAACGGCCTGTGGCATGGTTTTGCCCGTGCGTCGACTGGTCCAGCATGCGATTGCTGGTGTTGGCTTCTCGGCATTCGTCGCCACCGCCGCAATCGCCACCCTCACCAGCCCACCAAATGCAGGCATTGCCAACGCCGATCCGGTGATGGCCGTCCCGGTCTCATCGAGCAGCCCGACGCCGGATGCCTCAACCGCGTTGGCCAACGCAGCGGCGCGGGCGGATCAGGAGGCCGACCGGAGCGCCGCTCGCGCCAAGCTTGCCGCGGCGGCTGCCAAGCAGGCCAGCCGGCGGGCCAAGACCTTGGCGAAGCACGGCAAGTCGGTGGCCGCCGAGGAGGCGCGCCTCAAAGCCGCCAAGGCCAGGGCCGAGGCCGCCGCCGCTCGAGCGAGGGCTGCTGCCGCTAAGGCCGAGGCCGAGAGGGAAGCTGCTCGTCGGCGCGCATTGGCGAATCGCGGCTATCAGCCTGGAACGACCGATCCACGTGAGATGGCCCGGCAGATCTTGAGCAACAAGTACGGCTACGGCGAAGAGCAGTACTCCTGCTTCAACAACATCATCATTCGCGAGAGCATGTGGGACGTCTACGCCACCAATCCGAGTTCCGGCGCGTACGGGATTCCTCAGGCCCTGCCCGGGTCGAAGATGGCGAGCGCTGGCAGCGACTGGCGGACGAATCCGGCGACGCAGATCATCTGGGGAATCGGCTACATGAGGGACCGGTACGGCAGTCCGTGCCAAGCCTGGGCCTTCAAGAGCGCACACGGCTGGTACTAGGCCCAGCCGTTCGCACGGGTACCGCCGGTTGCTCGGTGTTGTCTAGCCGTCGATGTGCTGAGGGCGGGTCATCGCCAGGACGTCGAGCGCGGCGTCAAGCTGGTCTTCGGTCAGCTTGCCTTCGGCGACGAAGCCGCACTCCAGGACGACCTGACGGATCGTCTTGCCCTCCTTGAGCGCGGTTTTCGCCACGGCGGCCGCGTTCTCGTACCCGATGTATCGATTGAGCGGGGTCACAATGGCCGGCGAGGACTCGGCCAGCGTGCGGCAGTGCTCAACATCCGCCACAATCCCGGCAACGCACCGATCGGCCAGCAGTCGGCTGACGTTTGCCAGCAGGCGGATCGACTCGAGGAGGTTGCGGGCCATCACAGGCAGCATGACGTTGAGCTCGAAGTTTCCCGATGAGCCTGCGAAGGCCACGGCCGCGTCGTTGCCGATCACCTGAGCACACACCATCGTGGTGGCCTCGCAGATCACTGGGTTCACCTTGCCCGGCATGATCGAACTGCCGGGCTGAAGATCGGGCAGCGCGATCTCACGAAGCCCGGCCGTGGGGCCGGAGCCCATCCAGCGCAGATCGTTGGCGATCTTGTACAGGCTGACCGCGATCGTGCGCAGGGCACCGGACGCTTCCACCAGGCCGTCCCGGGCACCCTGAGCCTCGAAGTGGTCGCGGGCCTCAGTCAGTGGGAGGCCGGTGTGCTCCGCGATGATCGAGATCACTGAGGAGGCAAAGCCGGCCGGAGCGTTGATGCCGGTGCCCACCGCGGTACCACCAAGCGGAAGTTCGGCCACCCGAGGCAGCACCGCGTGCACCCGCTCGATCCCGTACCGCACCTGCGCCGCGTAACCACCGAATTCCTGGCCCAGCGTGACCGGAGTGGCGTCCATCAGGTGAGTGCGGCCGCTCTTGACCACCTCCGCGAACTCCTTGGCCTTGGCGCTCAACGCCTCCTCCAAGTGCTGCAAGGCCGGCACCAAGTCCTCGACCATGCTCTGTGTCGCGGCGATATGGATGGCACTGGGGAAGACATCGTTGCTCGACTGGGAGGCATTCACCTCATCATTGGGATGGATGGGGCTGCCGAGCTCCGTCGTGGCGAGTGAGGCGATCACCTCGTTGGCGTTCATGTTGGATGACGTGCCGGAACCGGTCTGGAAGACGTCGATCGGGAACTCGGCGTCATGATCACCGTGGGCCAATGTCTCGGCCGCCGACGAGATGGCCGCGGCTCGGTCAGCGTCGAGCACGCCCAACTTGGCGTTGACCTGCGCTGCGGCGCCCTTGATCAAGCCGAGGGCGGCGATCAGCGCCGGATCGATCGGCAGACCGGAGATGGGAAAGTTTTCGACGGCTCGCTGGGTCTGTGCTTTATAGAGAGCGGCGGCGGGCACTCGTACCTCGCCCATGGTGTCGCGTTCGACACGGTAGTCCTGCGGCATGACTGCCATTGTGGCCTAGCGGCGGCGATCACTCGAATTGCCCCGGCGGAGCGAATAGATCACGTACTCGACATGCCGAGCGCCGCGGATGGCGTGCAGCCGAGTCACACTCACGGGCTTCGCCAGCTGGCTCAGCGCGAAATCCAAGGCGGGTGCGATCCCTTGGCACCAGATGGCGAGCACGCCCCCCGGCGCCAGCTGCCGGTAGGCCGCAGCCAGCAGAGGACCGGTATAGAGATCCGCGTTCTGCGGGTGGATCAAGAAATCAGGGCCGTTGTCCACGTCGAGGAGGATGGCGTCCCATGGCCCGACAGGGTTAGCTGGGCGTGATCTCGGTGACCCACGGTGGGAAACGGCCGCCGGCTCGACATACGGGCGGTCGTCCAGCACCTCGGCGATGTCGCTGGCGTGAAACCGGACTCTTGGGTCCGAAGCCACCCGCTTGAGTACCTCGGTGACTCCGAGCCTGGCCCACTCGATCAACGTGTCTTCGACTTCCACGATGTCCAGGCGGCGTACCGAGGACGTCAAGACTTCGTCGGCCGTGTAACCGAGTCCCAGACCGCCCAACAGCACCCGAGGTGCGCCCTTGGCCATCCGGCCGAGCTCTCGCTCGCTGCCGGTCTCGGCGGAGTCCATCGCGAACGCTCCATTGACGATCAGCTCATCGACGGGTCCCGCCGCGGTTGGTCGGCGACGCAGCACGACCTCACCCCGGACGGACTCCGCACGGGCGATGATGATCGCCGGCTCCACGGGCGCCATCGTAGAGATCTGGAAAGATAGAGCAGTGGCACGTTCACGCAAGCCGGCGACGACCGGGGACCTGGTCCGCTCGATTGCCGTGATCTTGATCCCCCTGGCTGTGATCACCGTGCTGTTCACCAGGCTGCCCGATGATCATCCGGTGCAGGTCGTCGATCCGCAGCCGGTCCTGGCCAAGGCCCGGACGGAATCGCCATATCCGATCCTGGCGCCCGCCAACCTCCCGAACGAGTGGCGGGCCACCCGAGCCACCTGGGTACGCGCCGGCGAGCCGTACCTGAACGGTGCACCCTCGGTCCGCAACTTGTGGCGGATCGGCTACCTCGCCCCCGATGACGTCTACATTGCGGTCGCCCAGGGCGACCTGGAACCGGACGATTTCATCTCGGTCGAGACGCGCGAGGGCGCAATCGACGGTGAGAGCACCGTCAGCGGCGAAGTCTGGGAGCGCCGGATGAGCGCTGACGGCCGGACCCGCTCCTTGGTTCAGAGAACCGACGCCGTCACCACGGTCGTCGCCGGCGACACGTCCTACGCGGCGCTGGAGGCGTTCGCCGCCACGCTCGCGAGCAGTTAGCGACCATTGTCAGTGCCAGCACCGTCGGCATTGTCTCGGCCGGCCGCGTTCCGAGTGGCGCTGATCCGGGCTCGAGCACCGTCCAGCCACTCCTGGCAGATGGCGGCTAGCTGCTCGCCGCGTTCCCACAAGGCGAGCGACTCCTCCAACGGTGCTCCGCCAGACTCCAGACGCTGAACCACCGACACGAGCTCCTCCCGGGCCTGCTCATAACTCAACTTCTCGCTCTCCGGCGGGTTCACCCGGATACCTCCGATCCGAGCGTCTGGGACTTGCCCGGCATGATCGCTGTTACCGACGCGACCGCTTCACCATCGAGCATGCGGGCCGTCAGCTCGTCACCCACAGACACGTTCTGCACCGACGTGACCGCATGACCATCGGCGTTGACCAGGACGGCATAACCGCGCTCCAGGGTGGCCCGCGGTGACATGGCTCGTACCCGAGCCAGGTGATGGCCCACTGCGCTCATCTCGTGCTCGATGCGCGTGCGGATCGCTCGTCGTGACCGGTCCCGCAGCGCCTGAATCTGTTCGGCATGAACGGCGAAGCTGGCCGTCGGGTCAGCCAGAACGGGCCGGGAACGCAGAGCGGTCAGCCGGTCTTGCTCGGCCGAGATCCTGCTCGTCATGGACTGATCAAGCTGGCGCCGCAGCCGTGCGAGCTGGGTGAGTTCGTCAGCGACGTCGGGGACCACACGCTTGGCGGCGTCGGTCGGGGTGGATGCCCGCAGATCGGCGACCAGATCGAGGATGGGACTGTCCGACTCGTGTCCGATGGCGCTGACCACGGGGGTACGGCAGGCGAACACCGTACGGATCAGTCCCTCATCGGAGAAGGGCAACAAGTCCTCGAGCGAGCCGCCTCCCCGAGCGATCACGATCACGTCGGTCGTCGGATTCGCATCCAGGGCGCGTACCGCCTCCATCAGCTGAGCGGCCGCCAGCGGACCTTGGACCAGCACGTGCCGAGTCACAATCCGGACGGCGGGCCAGCGTCGGCGCGCGTTGTCCACCACATCCCGCTCCGCCGCGCTGCCGGCACCCGTGATCAGCCCGATCCCTCGTGGCAGGGTTGGCAAGCGGCGTTTTCGGGCAGGATCGAACAGGCCCTCCGCCTGGAGCAGACGCTTGGTCTGCTCCAACTGCGCCAGCAGCCGGCCTTCGCCGACGGGCGTGATGGCGTCGCAATAGAAGGTGAACTGACCCCTCGCCTCGTAGAACGCCGGCTTGAGGCGGGCCACCACCGTGGCGTTCTCGCTGAGTGGGCCGGCCGAGTCGAGGGTCGCCGTCGAGACGCGGACGCTCGCAGACACCTGGGCCAGCCGGTCCCGAAGGGTGAGAAAAACGCTCGACGTACCGGCGCGCCGATTGATCTCGATCACCTGAGCCTCGACCCAGACCGATCCGAGGCGATCGATCCACATCCGGACCAGCGACAGGACCCGGCCGAGCGGGACCGGGTGCTCCGGCGAGGACTCCAGCGGCATGCCGCGAGCTTACGATGCTGGGCTTGCCAAGCTAGATCACCGCCAATCACCACCTAAACTTAGGTCCCGTGCCTACGCCTACTGCCGCTGCCGTACCCGCGCCCACGCCGGCCAAGCGGGTGGTTGTCGCCGCCCCGCGGGGCTACTGCGCGGGCGTTGATCGGGCGGTGATCACGGTGGAAAAGGCGCTGGACATGTACGGTTCCCCGGTTTATGTCCGCAAACAGATCGTTCACAACCGTCATGTGGTGGAAGATCTGGAGCGGCGTGGCGCCGTCTTCGTCGATGAGCTCGCAGAGGTGCCAGAGGGTGCGACGGTGGTCTTCTCCGCGCACGGCGTTTCGCCGGCCGTCCACGCGGAGGCGAAGTCGCGGGGCTTCAAGGTGATCGACGCCACCTGTCCGCTGGTCACCAAAGTGCACCAGGAGGCGAAGCGATTCGCGCGCGAGGGATTGGACATTCTGCTCATCGGGCACGCGGGTCATGAGGAGGTCGAAGGCACCACGGGCGAGGCGCCGGACAACATCACAGTGGTGGAATCGCCCGACCAGGTCGCCGACCTCGAATTGCCAGATCCCTCCCGTGTCGCGTGGCTGAGCCAGACCACCCTCAGTGTCGATGAGACGTTGGAGACCGTCGACAGGCTGCGGACAAAGTTTCCCCTGTTGATGAATCCGCCCAGCGACGATATCTGCTACGCCACTCAGAACCGGCAGCTCGCCGTCAAGCAGATCGCCCGCAACGCCGACCTGATCATCGTCGTCGGAAGCGCGAATTCCTCGAACTCGGTACGGCTCGTGGAGGTGGCGTTGGAAGCCGGCGCGAAGGCCGCCCATCGGGTGGACAACGCCGGCGAGATCGACCCACGCTGGCTGAGCGGGGTCGACAGTGTCGGAGTGACCAGTGGCGCCTCGGTCCCCGAGAATCTCGTCACCGGCGTGCTGAGGTTCCTGGAGAGCCAGGGCTTCCCGCCGGCCAGCGAGGAGCGGCTGACCGACGAATCGCTGGCCTTCGCACTCCCGCCCGAGCTGCGCAAGGACCTTGCCGGCAGCCGTGCTGGCTCACCAGACGCGGCCAGCTAGCGTCAGTTCGGGAAGGACGGGCGCTCTGAGGCCCGAGTCTTCAGAGCGCGATCGCGCGAGCGAACAGATCATGAGGAAACGGTCTCCTCTCCGCCTTCGTCCACCCTTCCGCCCGCATCGCTCTCGACCAGATCGAGCAGATCGGGATCCGGTCGGACCAACTCCGGCGCTTCAGGCATCGCGGCGCGCGCCCTCCGGCGTGCGCCGCGGCCGACCATCGGCTCGATCTGCACCGCATCCTCGACCAATTCGGCCGCCGAGATCTGTCGAACCGGATCGTCCATCGGGCTCAACGCGGCGAGATCGCGCTCGCTCACCGAGAGTTCGCGGAACCTGCGTGCCCGCACGAGCACCGTGCCTTCCACCGTGGCGATCGTCTCGTTGTAGGCATTGACCGATGTGCGCAGGGCGCGGCCGAGCTTGTCCAGACGGTTGCCCATCAGACCAAGCTTCTCGTGCAGCTCCCGGCCTAATTTGAACACTTCGGCCGCGCTTTCGGCCAAGGCCGCCTGACGCCAGCCGTAGGCGACCGCGCGCAGCAACGCAATCAACGTCGTGGGGGTTGCCAGCACCACGTCCCGGGCGGCCGCGTAGTCATAGAGGTCCGGGATGAGCTCCAACGCGGCCGCGAAGAACGCCTCACTGGGCAGAAAGAGGACGACGAATTCCGGTGTATCTGCCGCTTTCCAGTACTGCTTGGCCGAGAGCTGGTCGACGTGGTGTCGAATGTTGCGCGCGTAGCTGGAGAGGTGCTCCGCCCTGGCTTGGTCGTCCTCGGTCTCCTGTGCGTCCAGGAAGCCGGTCAACGGCACCTTGGAGTCGACGAAAAGGTACTTGCCGCCGGCCAGGTGAACGCGCATATCGGGTCGCATCAGGCGGTCGTCCGCCCGCGATGTGTGCTGCAGGTCGAAATCGCAGCGTTCCACCATGCCGGCGATCTCCGCTGCCCGTTTGAGCTGCGTCTCCCCCCAGGCTCCGCGGGTCTGCGGCTTGCGCAAGGCGGTGACGAGGGTCGCGGTTTCCCTGCGCAACGTCTCGCCGGTCTCCTGCACGGCCCGAACGTGGGAGCGAAGGTCGGTCGCCATCGCGACGCGTTCCTTCTCCACCTCGCCCAGTCGCCTGTCGAAACGCTCCAAGCCCTCACGGACCGGAGTCATCAGCAGCTCCGTTGCCTTCAGCCGGGCCTCCGCTTGGGCATCCGCGGCCCGGGACTGCCGGTCAAGCGTCTCGGTCGACATGATCTTGAACTGGTTAAGCATCGCCTGCCTGTCGGCCGCGATCTCCTGTGCTCGCTCCACCGCGGCGTGACGTTCGGCCAGCGCCTTCGCCATCGCAGCTGACACCTCCGCCGCCTCCACCTGGGCCGCGGCAGCCTCGGCCTTCGCGTTAGCGGTCTCGGTGCGGGCCTCGGCGACGTTGGCCCGAAAGTGCGCCGCCTCTTGACGCGCCTGTGCGGTCTCCGACCTTGCCTGAGCGGCCTCCCCGCGCGCCTGGGCGATCAGCGTTTCCGCCTGCGCCCTTTCGGCATCCTTGCGCGAGCGACCGAGCAGCAGGGCGGCCAAGGCCCCGAGGAGGAGACCAAGCAGCAGCCCCAAGATCAGCGCGCTGACTGTCCAGGAGTCCATACCCAAAGATCTTGCCGGGAGAGGCTGACATCCGTCGGATGCCGCGCCGCCCATGGGTCCCCGGCGAACCGCGCGTCCCGCTACGGTGGCATGGTGGCCGGTGCCGATGATCATGTCGATGATCTTGTGGACTTCATCCAAGCCTGTCCGTCGTCGTACCACACGGCTGCGGAGGTCGCCCGGCGACTGAGCGAGGTGGGCTTCGCGACTCAGGCCGAGACCGACGCCTGGGATTCCTCGCCCGGTGGCCATGTCCTGGTCCGCGAAGGCGCGGTGCTTGCCTGGCGCATTCCTGACGGAGCGGATGGACTGGCGCCATTTCGCATGGTCGGTTGCCATACGGATTCTCCCGGATTCAAGCTGAAGCCCAAGCCCGACCTGAGGGGATCGGGCTATGGACAGCTCGGCGTGGAGCTCTACGGCGGCCCGCTGCTCAACTCCTGGCTCGATCGCGAGCTTGGCGTGGCCGGACGGTTGGTGACCGACGGTGGCGTCACGTTGGTGCAGAGCGGGCCCATCGCCCGGATTCCTCAACTGGCGCTCCACCTCGATCGAGCTGTGAACGACGATGGCCTCAAGCTGGACAAGCAGCGGCACACGGCACCGCTCTGGGCGGTGGGTGATCAAACAGCGAGCGTTCTTGATCATGTAGCCGCGCTGGTGGGCATCGCCGCGGGCGACGTTCTGGGCTTCGATCTGGCGGTCTTCGACACCGCCCCACCGGTGATCTTCGGAGCGTCCGCGGAGTTCCTGGCCTCGCGGAGGCTGGACAACCTGGTCAGTGTCTTCGCCGGCATGACCGCGTTGATCAATGTCACCGCTGGCCAGGCTATTCCGTTGTTGGCCGCTTTCGATCACGAGGAGATCGGCAGCGGGTCCCGGTCGGGCGCCTCTGGTCCGCTTCTGGCAGACGTGGTGGGGCGGATCTCCCGGAGCCTCGGCGGTGACGATGATCAACGTGCGCGCTCGCTGGCGAGCAGTGCCTGCTTGTCGGCTGACACCGGACACGCCGTGCACCCCAACTACCCCGAACGGCACGATCCGGCAAACCGCCCCGTGCTCAACGGCGGACCGCTGTTGAAGATCAACTCGAATCAGCGCTACGCCACCGGAGCCCTAGGGGCAGCGCTGTGGCGACGCGCCTGCCGGCGAGCAGGAGTCGCTACCCAGGAGTTCGTGTCCCACAACACCGTGCCGTGCGGGTCAACCATCGGGCCGCTGACCGCCACGCGGCTGGGCGTGCAGACCGTGGACGTGGGCATTCCACTGCTCTCCATGCACTCGGCGCGGGAGCTGGCCGGAGTGGCCGATCCGCCCGCTCTGGCACAGGCGATGGAAGCGTTCCTGGCTCTGGAGGACACGCCCTAGGCTTGTCGCCCGTGGCGTTATCCATCGGCATCGTCGGCCTGCCCAATGCCGGCAAGTCGACGCTGTTCAACGCACTGACCCGCAATTCCGTGCTGGCCGCGAACTATCCCTTCGCCACCATCGAGCCGAACCTCGGCGTGGTCGGCGTCCCCGATCCGAGGCTGGCCATCCTGGCTGAGATCTCGAAGTCGGAACGGATCGTGCCGGCGACGGTGAGCTTCACCGACATCGCCGGCATCGTGCGCGGCGCCAGTACGGGGGAGGGGATGGGCAACGCGTTCCTGGCCTACATCCGCGAGGCCGACGCGATCTGTCAGGTAACCCGGGTCTTCACCGACCCCGATGTCACCCACGTCGATGGCAGCGTGAATCCCGCGGACGACATCGAGACGATCAACACCGAATTGATCTTGGCTGACCTGCAGACCGTGGAGCGCGTGCTTCCCCGACTGGAGAAGGAGGCGCGGATCAACAAGGACAGGGCCGAAGCCCTGGCGGCTGTCCGTGAGGCGCAGGAGGTGCTGGACAGTGGCCGTACCGTGTTTGCCGCGAAGCTTGATCGGTCGGCGCTGAGGGACCTGTTCCTGCTCACCGCCAAGCCCTTCCTCTACGTCTTCAACTGCGACTCCGACGAACTGGCCAGCGACACAGTCAAGGCGGAGCTGGCCGCCTTGGTGGCTCCGGCCGAGGCGATCTTCCTGGACGCCAAGATCGAGTCCGAGCTGGTCGAGATGGAGCCGGAGGAGGCTCGCGAGTTCCTCGCCGAGATGGACATCGCCGAGCCGGGACTTGACGTGCTGGCCCGAGTCGGCTTCGACACGCTCGGGCTCCAGACCTTCCTGACCTCGGGCCCGAAGGAATCCCGGGCCTGGACGATCCCGAAGGGCGCCACGGCCCCCGAGGCCGCGGGAGTGATTCACACCGACTTCCAAAAGGGCTTCATCAAGGCTGAAGTCATCTCCTTCGATGATCTTGTCGCCGCGGGTTCGGTGGCCAACGCTCGGGCCATGGGCAAGATGCGCCTGGAAGGGAAGGACTATGTCATGGCGGACGGCGACGTCGTCGAATTCCGGCACAGTTGAGGTCGGATTCCGCCATTCGACATAGCCCACACCACCTTTCTCAACCGGAACTGTGCCTTGGGCCAGGGCGTTCAGTAGTAGTCGCGGATGTGCTGCTGACGGCCACCGAAGAGGGCGTCCCAATCCAGATCTTGATCGACATCCCCGCCCGAGAGGTGGCCGGCCGCGCGCAGGTTGGCGCACGACTGGACCCCGGCGAAGAGCAGCGCCAGCCCTTGCGGCGTGAAAACGCGGTCCCCGCCATCACCGGCCGAGCAGCGCGCCTGTCCGCCGGCTACGTCGAGCCGGTAGGACCCGTTGTTCTCGGCCAGAAAATCGTTCGCGATCGAGAAGTCGAGGTTCACCGTCATGCCGGCCGGATAGCGGGGCGCGCTCAGAGCGCCACCGATGTCCAAGATCTTGATCATGTACGGCGACGAGTGCGCAACCCGCCACTCGACCCCCGGCAGGAAGAGCCGGGCAAGATCATCCCCGGACGTGTCGATGCGCAACGTCGGCGTCACGGTGACGAAACTGCCCAGCGCCGCCAGCAGCGCCCGATACCCGTCACCCGTGATGGCCAGCAGGTCGGCGACTTCTATCACGGCCCTCTCCCCGTAGCCGGGCCCACGATTCCAGGAGGCGAAGCCGCACACCACGTCGGCCTCGTCGATGGCGAGCGTGATCCCGGTGAAACTGTCGAGAAACTGTTCCGCCGTCGCGGTGAAGGAGACGCCTCGTCTGGTCAACGGACCGTTCTGGCCACTGGCCCAGGCGTCGTAGATCTCCCGCACGGCGTCGAAGTCCTCCACGCGGGCACGTCGGGTCCGTACCGATGGCGGTGGGATCACGGAGGCCAACGCCTGGGTCCGCACCTCCACTGACACGTAATCCGCAATCAGCTCGTAGCCGAACCGGCGATAGATCCTCGCCGCAGTCGGGAACAAGCCGGAAATGAGCGAGCCGCGCTGCTTGGCGTGCTGCAGTGCTTCGACGAAGAGCGGCGTCAGCAGTCCCTGTCCCCGGTACTCCGCTGCGACCGTCACCCCGGCGATTCCGCACGTCGGCAGGCGCACGCCGCCGAACCACGACTCGAACTCACGGTCGACTACTCGGGCGGCCAACACGTCGGCATCGAAGGCCCCGAACCAGGTGAATCCCGGTTGGTCCACCGAAGGAGGATCCGTCGGCGGCGCCGCAGGTACGCCGAACGCTTCGAATCCGAGTCGCCGCGCCTGTTCGGCATCGTCAGCGGTCAATCGGCGCACAGTCCAGGTCACGACCACATTCTTGAGGGACGGCCCCGAGGGCATGCCGACCGCCCCGCCGAGAGACGATCGTGGCATGCACGGTGACCTGAGCGCGAACAGTCTGCAACGCGGGGAGGCCGAGCGCCGGGGCGCTCAGCTCACGATCAACCACACCGTGCTCGAGCTAGACCTGACCAACCCGTCGGCTGACACCTTCACCTCCCGAACCACCATCACGTTCGAAAGTCGTGGCAGGGAAAGCTTCATCGACTTCAAGGGGCATGTTCTGACGTCGGCGAGCCTCAACGGCGTCGACCTGAGCCCGAGCGCGTGGCGTGCCGGACGGATCTCGCTGGACGGCCTTCGAGCCGACAACACCGTGGTCGTCGAGGGGCAGATGAGCTTCTCCACCGTCGGCGAAGGCCTGCACCGCCACGTCGATCCACAGGATCGTGAGATCTACCTGTACGCCATGTCTTTTCTTGACGCGGCGCCGCGCTGGTTCGCCTGTTTCGACCAGCCAGACTTGAAGTCGAGCTACGAGATCCACGTCCGCACTCCGGAGGGATGGACGGTGCTCGGCAACGGCCCGAGCCAGCAGGTCGTTCCGGGTAGCTGGCGAATCGTGCAGCAGGCGCCGCTGTCGACCTACTTCGTGACGCTGGTGGCAGGCCCGTACGCCTCGGTGCTCGACGAGCACGCCGGTATTCCACTCGGGCTCCACGCTCGGAAGTCGCTTGGCGCGCAGCTTGCCGAGCAGGCCGAGGACATGCTCACGGTGACCAAGCAATGCCTTGACTACTACCACCGGACCTTCTCCCGCCGGTATCCGTTCGGGGAGTACCACCAAGCCTTCGTGCCGGACTTCAACGCCGGAGCGATGGAAAACCCCGGCTGTGTGACGTTCCGCGATACGTTCGTCTACCGTGGTCGGGCTACCCGCACCGATCGAGCGTCGCGAGCGGGGGTCATCGCCCACGAGATGGCCCACATGTGGTTCGGTGATCTGGTCACCATGCGCTGGTGGGATGACCTGTGGCTGAACGAGTCCTTCGCCGAGTACATGGGGCACCGGTGCGCCACCGATGCCACCGACTACCAACTCTGGATCGACTTCGGTGTCACCCGCAAGGACTGGGGGTCAGTGGTCGATCAGTCACCGTCGACGCATCCGGTCGCCGGCAACGGCTCGGCCGACGCGGCCTCGGCGTTGCAGGACTTCGACGGCATCTCCTACGCCAAGGGCGCCGCCGTGATCAAACAGCTGGTCGCCTACCTGGGGAACTCGGTCTTCCTGGCCGGGCTGGGTACCTACTTCGACCGCTACGGCTTCGGAAACGCGACGTTCAGCGACCTGATCGAGTGCTGGTCGGGTGCGGGGGCAGTCGACCTGTCTGCCTGGGCGGACGGCTGGCTGCGGACTGCCGGGATGGACACGCTCGACGTGGCGGGGGAACCTCCGGAGGTTGCGGTCGTCAAAACCCCTGGTCCCCAGGCTTCGGCGAGCCGGGTGCATGCGTTGAGCGTCGGCAGCATCGATCAGGGCGGAACCATCTCGACCACAGCAGAGGCCCTTGTCGCCGACGCTCCGGTACCGATCACCGTCCCAGCCGACGCCGTGCTGGTTGTGCCCGACCTGCACGACGACACCTGGGCCAAGATCAGATTCGGCCCCGACGGCTGGTCCCGGGTGGCCGAGGCCCTGCCCGGCATCATCGACGAACAGGCTGCGGTGGTGATCTACAACGCCATTCGGGACTCCGTGCGCGATGCCGCCCTACCGCCGGTGCGCGCCCTCGACTTGGTATGTGCCGGCCTACCGTCCTGTCGGTCGGACGTGATCTTGGCGTCCGTCGCCGGTTTTGCACAGGATCAACTTGCCGGTGCGTACTGTTCAGTCGCTGAGCGTCCGGAGCGGCTCGAGCGGGTGCATCGCATGGCGTGGCAGGTACTGGGCGAGAGCGAACCCGGCTCTGATCATCAGCTGACGGCCTTCCGGCTTGTCGTGCGCAGCGCCGCGGACGTCGACCGGCTTCGCCAGTGGTATCGAGGCGATCGACTTCCAGAAGGGGTCGTCCTTGACCCGGAACTGGCGTGGACCATCGTCGAGAGAGCTGCTGCGCTGACCGACGAGCGCCGGCTCATCACCCACGCCCTCGATCGCGACCCGAGCGCTGCGGCCCACGTGCACGCGGCCCGTGCGCGGGCCGCTCTGCCTGACGCCGACACGAAGGAAGTGGCTTGGTCGTTGTTGATGCGACCCTCCACCGCCTCCGGGCTCGAGCTTTACGCGACCGCCGAAGGCTTCTTCCCCCCGAACCAGTCGGACCTTCTCACACCTTTCGTGCCGCGATACTTCTCCGAGATCGGAAACACCGCGCAATTCCGCACCGGCTGGCCGTTGGGCGAGGTGGCCGCACGCGCCTACCCCTGGAGCGTCGCAACGCCCGAAACATTGCATCTGGCGGAGCAGACACTGGGCGCCGATCTGGCCTCGCCGCTGCGACGGGCGCTGGTTGATGGCACCGATCGGATGCGTCGCGCCGTTCGGTCGCTGGCCGCCTTCGGTTGAGCCAGCTGCGAACGCCCGGCGACCTGGTCGAACACCGCATAGGGTGGTGGCCGTGACTGCTGAGGCTGACCCGAAGCTCGGCACAGCGACGCGCCGGCTGATGCTGGTGCACGCTCATCCGGACGACGAGACGATCAACAACGGCGTGACCATGGCCCGATACGTGGCTGAGGGCGCCGAGGTGTGCCTGGTGACCTGCACCTTGGGCGAGGAGGGCGAGGTGCTGGTCGACGACCTCAGCCATCTCGCCGCTGATCAGGGTGACGAATTGGGGCAGCACCGGCTCGGTGAGCTCAAGCAGGCGATGGACATGCTGGGGGTGACCGACTTCGTCCGGCTCGGTGGTGATGGACGCTTCCGCGACTCCGGCATGGCGTACGGCGACCAGGGTTTGGCGATAGCCCGTACCGAGCTGCGGGAAGGGATCTTCTGGACGACCGACCTCCTCGAGGCCACCAACGAGCTGGTGCCCCTGATCCGGCAGCGCCGGCCCCACGTCTTGATCACCTACAACGAGGTCGGTGGATACGGCCATCCCGACCATATTCAGGCTCACCGGGTCGCCATGTACGGGTATCTGCTCGCTGGAGTCCCCTCCTATCGAGCCGATCTCGGGCCGGCCTGGTCCGTCCCCCGTGTGCTGTGGAGCACCATGAGTCGAACCCGCATGGCAGAGGCAATTCGCCGTCTGCGTGAGGCGGGTGACACCGAAACGATGAAGGGATTCGATGCAGAAGGCGGTCTGCTGCCGATGCTCTCGGCCGACGAGGAGATCGCGGCGGTGGTTGACGGCGGACCGTACGTTGGCCAGAAGATCGACGCGATGCGTGCCCATGCCACCCAGATCACCGCGGAGGGCCCCTTCTTCTCCGGGCGAGCGGTCCTCGGGGACACCATGTGGTCCCACGAGTTCTACCGATTCGCGGCCGGCCAACCGTTTCCCGAGTCCGAGGGCTGGGCGGACGATCTCTTCGCTGGTCTCAGCTAGGACGTGACTGCCCCAGCCCAGGCCGACGAGGGCGCGGTCGGATCGGGTGACGCAATGCGCCATGTGATGGGAACGTTCCTGTCCGGAGTCACGGTTGTCTCCACGGTCTGGCAAGACGCAGCCCACGCGATGACGGCGACCGCCTTCAGTTCCGTATCCCTGGATCCGCCGCTGGTCTTGGTGTGTGTCAGCAAACACAGCCGCTTCCACGCTGCCGTCCTCGGCGCGGGTCGGTGGGCGGTCTCCCTTCTGCGCGACGACCAAGAGCCGATCGCCAGGCACTTCAGCAACCGTGGCCGGGACCTGAGGACTCAGTTCGACCACGTTGAGCACCGGCCGGCCCCCGTTTCCGGCGCACCCATCATCGGCGGAGCCCACGGCTGGCTGGACTGCGATACCTATGTGACCTACGACGGCGGCGATCACACCATCGTCTTGGGCCTGGTCGTCCGCGCCAGTCGAGAAGCACCGTCCGGACGCCCGCTGGCGTACTATCGGGGCTCGTACTTTGACCCCATGACACCGTAAGGCCCGCTAGTGAGCACCCAAACGCCCGAGCACGACGACACCTGGGTCGTCGCACCTCCAGAGCCTCAGCCCAAGCCTCCCGGGCGGCGGCTGCGCCCTGGCGTCGCCCTGGCCATCGGGGCGGGCTCATTGCTGGTGGTCGTCGGCGCGCTGTACGGGATCGCCTACGCCATGGCGGGCGACAACGTACCGAAAGAGGCGGTCGTGTCGGGAGTTCCGGTCGGCGGCCTCAAGCCCGAGGCGGCCGAGGCCAAGCTGGCCGATGAGCTGGGTCCGGGAGCGGCAAAGCCCATCCCGGTCACAGCCGGACCGTACAAGGCTCGAGTGAAGCCGGCTGAAGCGGGTCTGCGGATCGACTACCACGAGAGCATCGCCAACGCGGGCGGTGGCCGCAGCCTGAATCCGCGGCAGATCCTGACTGTGCTCACCGGCGGAACGGCAACCGACGCAGTGGTCGTCGTCGATCAGAAGAAGCTTTCCAAGGCGGTTGCCCGATTGGCGACTGCCTGGGATCGCAAGCCGGCGGACGCGCGGCTCTCCTACGCCGGAGCCGCCCTCGAACAGACACCGGCGAAGACCGGCTTCGTCCTCCGTCAGCAGGAGGCCGCGACCGCCATCCGCGGCGCCTTCCTCGTGGCCAGCACTCCGGTCGAGCTGCCAGCCGATCTATCGGAGCCGCAGATCACCACCGACGAGGCGAAACAGGTGGCGAACGACTTCGCCGAGCCCGCGGTCTCCGGCCCGGTCAAGGTCAAGGCCGGCAGCAACGGAACGTTCTCGGTGACGCCGAGCATGATCGGCGAATCCATCACGTTCGAGCCGAAGGACGGCACGCTTGCCCACAAGCTGGACCCGAACGCGTTGCTGAAGAACTCGGCGAGTGCGGTAGCGACGGTCGAGCTGACCAAGCCCAAGGACGCCACGGTACGGCTGGTCAATGGCCGGCCCAAGGTCATCCCATCCGTCAATGGTGCGAAAATCACCGCTGACGATCTGGCCAAGGCAGTTGAACCGGCATTGACCAAGTTAGGCGCCGACCGCACCGCATCGGTTCACCTGACCGGCGCCAAGGCCAAGTTCACCACCGCCGACGCCAGGAATCTCGGCATCAAGCAGGTGACCGGCGAGTTCACGACCTACTTTCCCTACCTGCCCTACCGCAACGTCAACATCGGCCGCGCCGCTGAATTGATCAACGGCACACTGCTCACGCCTGGTGAGATCTTCTCGCTCAACGGGGTGGTCGGCGAGCGGACAGCCGCCAACGGCTTCACCGAGGGTTACATCATCGAGGACGGGAAATTCCGCAAGGAGCTCGGCGGGGGAGTCTCACAGTCAGCCACCACCACCTTCAACGCCATGTTCTTCGCCGGTCTCAAGGACATCGAGCACCAGCCGCACACCCTCTTCATCGACCGGTATCCGCCCGGCCGCGAAGCGACGGTTGCCTGGCCGGGCCTGGACCTGAAGTTCCAGAACGACACGCAGTACGGGGTCCTGGTACAGGCCTGGCGTGTCAACGGGACGGCCGCCAAGCAGGGTTCCATCACCGTTCGGATGTGGTCGACCAAGGTCTACGACAAGGTCGTGGCCACCAAAGCGGTGAAGTCGAATTTCACCACCGGACGTGACATAAAGGACGATTCGGACAAGTGCGAGCCGATGGAGCCGGTTCGCGGCTTCGACGTCGACTTCCAACGGCTGTTCTACAAGGGCGGCGCGGTCGTGAAGCAGGAGAGTTTCCACTGGAAGTACGACCCCACAGACCGCGTCACCTGCACCCCGCCAGGCGAGCCGAGGTAACGGATGCCGTGGTGCAGCGCCAATCCGCGCCGGGCATAGCCACATCGCGCCTGCTCGTCGGCGCTGACATGGAGATAGACATAGCGGCCGCCGCGGCGGGCGGCCCAATGACCGAGCGCAATCACCAACTTCGTCGCCAGTCCATGTCCCCGGTGGTCAGGATCGGTCCACACTGAGGCAAGTCCCAGCCAGGGCCCGCTGAGGTGCCCGCGGACGATAGCTGCGACCTGCTCGTCGCCGCTGCCCACACTGCCGAAGGCTCGCGGGGGATGACCGTCCAGAATCATCCGAACTATGGCGGGATCAGCGTCGTTCGGGCTGCTGCGGTGATACGCCGCCTGCCACTGTGCTGTCAGTGTCTCCGTCACCTGCACCGCCGGATCCGGCAACTGGTCGCCGAGCGCGTCGCCCAGCCGGCCGACCACGACGTCGACCGGCGGCGACGCGTCGAGCCAGCCGAGCGCCCGCAGCTCCGCTTCGGTCTGGGAGCCCGCGATGACCTGAGCTTGGGGTGGAACGCCAAATGCGCGACTGAACGCGACGATCTTCGCAGCCGCGACATCCACAGGCATCCCGGGATCCCCCACGGCGAGGCAGGAATTGGCCTGCGACGTGAATCCAGGCGCTGCTCGAAGGGTCCAGTCGCCGAGTGGCTCGCTGAACCCAAGCCAGCCCGGCAGCGCGTAGCGCTCCAGCTCCTCCGGCGCCGTCCGCAGCGGATCAGGTCCTCCGGCCGCCGCCGGCGCCCGTCGAGCGAGGATGACATCCGCCGTTGCGAGTCGGACGACTCGGCCGCCGGACGTGGCAACCGATATCGACTCGCGTTCGATCTTCTCGATCCAGCCGATCACATCGGTGGCCGAGCCGTCGGCCAGTCGGTGCCGTACCACCCAGCGTTCGCCCTGCCGGGCATGTCCCAGCGCGTCCACTGGCTGAGGTCCTTCCGGAGCGCTGTCCAAGGACGAGATAATAGGACAACAGGCAGGCCCCGCAGAGGCCGGCGCCGATTTGGTTAGCCAAGGAGCAACAGCCGTGACGTACGTGATCGCGCAGCCGTGCGTGGACCTGAAGGATCTAGCCTGCGTCGAAGAGTGCCCGGTCGACTGCATTTACGAGGGAAAACGGATGCTCTACATCCACCCTGACGAATGCGTCGATTGCGGCGCCTGTGAACCGGTCTGTCCGGTCGAGGCGATCTTCTACGAGGACGACACGCCCGAGGAGTGGAAGGATTACTACGCGGCGAACGTGGAATTCTTCACCGATCTCGGGTCGCCCGGTGGGGCCGCCAAGCTGGGCCTCATCGACAAGGACCATCCGTTGATCGAGGCGTTACCGCCCCAAGAGCACGACGAGTGAGCCTGGCGGCTGCCAAGCAGAACCGTCGCAGCCTGTCTGCCGACCTTCCTGACTTTCCCTGGGACACGCTGGCCGGTGCCAAGGCGGTCGCTGAGGCACATCCCGACGGGATCGTCGATCTCTCCGTCGGGACGCCGATCGATCCGACCCCGGACATCGCCCGGCGGGCGTTGAGCCGTGCCGCCAACAGCCCGGGCTACCCCCTCACCTCGGGCACCGCTCGGCTCCAGGGGGCCATCGCCGGCTATCTCACACGCCGGTGGGGCGCCGACTCGCTCGACCCGGTGGCGGTCCTGCCGGTGATCGGCACCAAGGAGCTGGTGGCATGGTTGCCCACGCTGCTGGGTCTCGGGCCGGATGACCTCCTGGTGTATCCCACGACGGCCTATCCCACTTATCTCGTTGGCGCCCGGATCGCCGGCTGTCGTTCTATCGCCTGCGATGATCTGGAGCAGCTGGATGCGGAGGAACCAGCGCTGGTTTGGCTGAACTCACCGTCAAATCCCACCGGCGCCGTGCTCTCGGCAGAGGCCCTGGCCCAGCGGGTCGGCTGGGCCCGTGACCGTGGCGCGGTGGTCGTCTCCGACGAGTGCTACGCCGAGTTCGGCTGGGAAATCGCCCCCGTGTCGGTCCTGCATCCGTCGGTGAGCCATGGCAGCTATGCGAACCTGCTGGCCGTTCACTCGCTGTCCAAGCGCTCGAACCTCGCCGGGTACCGCGCGGGCTTCGTGGCCGGGGATGCTGCGTTGGTGGCCGAGTTGCTGGCCATTCGCAAGCACGCCGGCATGATCGTGCCGGGACCGGTCCAGGAAGTCATGATCGACCTTCTCGGCGACCAGGATCACGTGGAGGTTCAGCGACAGCGCTATGCGGCACGTCGCCGGCTCTTGCGTCCGGCGCTTGAAGACGCCGGGTTCGCGATAGAGCACTCGGAGGGCTCGCTGTACCTGTGGGCCAGCAGAGGCGAGGAGTGCCAGAGGACGGTGGCAAGCCTCGCCCGCCTGGGAATCCTGGTCGCTCCAGGTGACTTCTACGGGCCAGCCGGCGCGCGGCACGTGCGGCTCGCTCTCACCGCCCCGGATGAGCGCATCGAGGCCGCCGCCATGCGGCTCAGCGGACGGTGATCTCCACCCGGGTCTCCTTCAGCCCTGGGTCGATCTTCGTCCAGGTGGGCAGGTTGAATTCTTCAGTTTGCCATTGCCGGCCGTCAACCTTGACGCCCACGACACCGTAGCGATCAGCGTTGGCCACGGCGTGGCCGGCATATGCCCAAGCCAGGGCTCCGCTGCGAGCGTCGATGCCGACGACCCTGTCCTTGGTCTTGTCGGAGACGGTGCCAAAGGTCTTTTCGATGGAGGAAACCAGCGCCGATGGCTTACCGGACTTGCCTTCTCGCTCCAGACATGTGAAGCCCCCCGCGGAATGCCCGGTCAGCGCGCTGGCCAGTACGCGGGCATCAGCCTCGTGATCGCGATAGGCATCCGGATAGCTGCTGTTCTGGACCTTCTGTGCCACGGTGGTGATGTCCGCTGTTTCCCAGTCGTCGATCTTGACCAACGCGTCGTAGAACTTGTCCGTGGCGTAGTAGGGATCGAGCAGTTGCTTGCGGCTACCCCAGCCCTGGGATGGCCGCTGCTGGAACAATCCGACCGAATCGAGGTCTCCGTAGTCAAGGTTCCGGATGCCGGATTCCTGGTAGACCGTGGCCATGGCGATGGAGGCAGCCCGGGGCGGAAGGCCGCGCTTCACCGACATCCCCACGACGATCGACGCGTTGTGCGCCTGCTCCAGATCGAGTGTGACGGAGTTGCCGTTGGCGGTCGCGACACAGCGCTGCTGGCCGGGGACGGGGGTAGTCAAGTTCCGGCTGCGCAGCCACCAGAACGCGCCTACTCCCAGACCGATCATCAACACCACTGCGAGTACCAGGCATCCCAGCGCTCGGGCCGTCGGGGCTGCCATGGGCTAGTTCGCGTGCAACGCTTCGTTGAGGCTGACCGGCTTGCCCAGTCGGGGTCGTACCTCGATCGCGCCCGTCACCGAATTGCGCAAGAACAGCAAGCTGTCCTGCCCGGACAACTCGAGGGCCTTGACAATCTGGCCCCCGGGCAACGTGACCTTCGTCGCTGCGGTGACATAGAGGCCGGCTTCCACGACGCAGTCGTCGCCGAGGGCGATACCGATCCCAGCATTGGCGCCGAGCAGGCAGCGCTCTCCCACCGAGATCACCTGTGTGCCGCCGCCGGAAAGCGTTCCCATGATCGACGCACCCCCGCCGACGTCGGAGTCCTTGCCGACCACAACCCCCGCCGAGATACGCCCTTCCACCATGGACGTGCCCAGCGTTCCTGCGTTGTAGTTGACGAAACCCTCGTGCATCACCGTGGTGCCAGCGGCGAGGTGTGCGCCGAGACGGACTCGATCACCGTCCGCGATCCGCACACCTGTCGGCAGCACGTAATCGATCATTCGCGGGAATTTGTCAACCCCGTAGACGGTGACCTGGCCATGGACGGCGCGCAGCCGGGAGCGCACCCGTTCGAAGCCGTCGACAGCGCAGGGCCCGTACGAGGTCCAGACCACATTGGCCAGCTGGGAGAAGATGCCGTCGAGGTTGATGCTTCGCGGCGTGACGAATCGATGGCTCAACAAATGAAGCCGAAGGTAGGCGTCCGACGCGCCGGACGGGGCCGCATCCAAATCGATCTCGACTTTCCGCACGTCGGTCCGAACCCCGCGAAGCTCGTCGGCTCCCGCTCCCTCGGTCAACTCCTGCGGCGGTCCAGTGTCGTCCGCTCGACCGATGGCGGGACTGGGGAAGTACGTGTCGAGCACCTGGCCCGACTCGTGGACCGTGGCCAGGCCCCATCCCCAGGCCGGTCGTGCGGTAGCGCCGTCGATCATGCCGGGAAGCCTAGACGGTGACTCGGAATGCAGCCTCGACAAAGGATCAGCGCATTTTGCGATGCTGGTCGAATGTTGCGGCTGCTTGTCGGCCTTTCGGTCACGACGAGCCTCCACCGGACGCTGAGGCACCACTAAATCGCTCGAGGCACCCGCTGTCGAGGGTGCCTGAGCTGCGCAGAGGGTGCCCGGCGCCGGGTATCCGGCAGCCAGGAAAGTAAGGTTCGCACCATGCCCGTGCTCAACCTCGATGGTGACCCGATCGCGCTGCTGCGGGCCCTGATCGATATCGAGTCGGTCAGCGGCAACGAGACAGAGATCGCCGGGGCGATCGAAGCCGCCCTCCGCCGGTACAGCCACCTGGCGGTCACGCGGGACGGCAACGTCGTCGTCGCGCGAACGAACCTTGGTCGAGTCAGCAGAGTCGTCATCGCCGGCCATATCGATACCGTTCCGGTGGCAAACAACCTTCCTTCCCGGGTGACTGGCACGGGCCAGGACGGGGTCGTGGTCTGGGGACGCGGAGCATGTGACATGAAGGGCGGGGTGGCGGTTCAGTTGGCGGCAGCCGCGGCGCTCACCCGACCGGCCCGCGATCTCACCTGGATCTTCTACGACTGTGAGGAAGTCGAGGCCAGCCGCAACGGCTTGTCGCGGATCAGCCGGGAGCGGCCGACCGAGCTTGCCGGGGACTTTGCGGTCCTCTGTGAGCCGACCAACGCACGGGTGGAGGGCGGCTGCCAGGGCACCATGCGAATTGAGGTCAACCTGCGGGGTGTCGCGGCGCACTCGGCCCGAGCCTGGATGGGCCGCAATGCGGTGCACGACGCGGGGCCCTTGCTCCACCGGCTTGCCGAGTATCGGCCCGCCGAGGTCGAAGTCGACGGTCTGCGCTACCGCGAGGGCCTCAACGCGGTACGGATCAACGGCGGCGTCGCCGGCAACATCATCCCCGACCGGTGTGAGATCGAGATCAACTATCGCTTCGCTCCCGACAAGTCAGCGGAGGAGGCAGAGGGCCACATTCGCGACGTGCTGGCCGGCTTCCCGTTGGAGGTCACCGATGTCGCCGCCGGCGCTCGACCGGGTCTGGATCAGCCCGCCGCCAAGGAGTTCGTCGCAGCGGTGGGCGGCGAGCCAAGCGCCAAGTTCGGATGGACGGACGTGGCGAGGTTCAGTGCGATGGGCATTCCCGCGGTGAACTTCGGTCCCGGCAATCCCAGCAAGGCCCACGCTGACGATGAGTTCTGTCCCGCTGCCGACGTCATTGCCTGCCGAGACGCCCTGGTCAGATGGCTCACCTAGGGTTTGCCGTATGAGCGACGCGGGGGGCACCGAGCGACGGGTCGAAGGCGCGATCGTCCGCAGCGGTGCCCAGCGGGAGACCACGACCACCGACCAGCGGCTCCTGGAAAGCCGGGGGGCCAGCGACTGGGTGCATACCGATCCATGGCGGGTGCTGCGAATCCAGTCGGAGTTCGTCGACGGTTTCGGCACCCTGGCCGAACTTGGGCCGGCGGTCGGTGTTTTCGGTTCGGCGCTGGTGGAGCCCGACGATCCGATCTACGCGATGACCGAGAAACTCGCCGCGAAGTTGGTCCACGCGGGGCTCTCGGTGATCACTGGAGGCGGCCCTGGCGTGATGGAAGCAGCCAACAAGGGCGCGTCCTCCGCCGGCGGAGTGTCGGTCGGCCTGGGCATTGAGCTGCCCTTCGAGTCTGGCCTCAACCCGTACGTCAACCTCGGCGTCAACTTCCGCTACTTCTTCGCTCGCAAGACGATGTTCGTCAAGTACGCACAGGGCTTCGTCGTCATGCCTGGTGGCTTCGGGACCTTCGATGAGCTCTTCGAGGCCCTCACGCTTATCCAGACCCACAAGGTGACGACGTTTCCGGTGGTGCTGGTGGGAAGTGGCTACTGGCGCGGCCTGCTGGATTGGTTGCGGGCGCGGACGGTGGCGAGCGGCTATCTGTCGGCGGCCGACCTGGAGCTGCTCCACCTGACCGATGATCTTGACGAGGTGGTGGAACGGATGGGTAGCGGGCGCCCAACGGCCGGCGTGGCTCGGCGTCCGGAATGACACCGGTTGCTGTTTGAGCATTCGTGAAACCATCGAAGGCATGGAGTGGTTCGTCGCCGTGCTCGCCGTCGTGCTGCTCGGTGCGGCCGCCATTGCGGCGGCCGGAGGAATGGGGGAGATGAGCCGAGATCCGGTCCGCGATGTCTATCGGCAGGATCTGCCGGATCGGCCGCTGACCGCCGAAGATCTGGACGGCCTCCGCTTCGGCGTCACCCTCCGCGGTTACTCGATGGCCCAGGTCGACGAGATCTTGGATCGGCTGGGCGCCGAAATCGCCCAGCGGGATGCTCGGATCGCTGAACTCAGCGGCTGGCTGCGTCCGCAGGCTCCGCGCGCTCCCGAGCTGCCTGACGGTCAGAGCATCGACGAGCCCAGGCCCGTGGAATGATCCTGCAGGTCGAGTCGCAGGTCGCCGCCGAACCGGTCCGCGTCTGGCGGATCCTGATCGACTGGGCCGGCCAATCGCGATGGATTCCGTTCACCACCGTCGACATCATCAGTGATCACGACCAGGGCATCGGTGTCCGAGCCGTGGCGCTGTCGGGTTTTCGTCTCGGCGGCATTCCGGTCGGCTTACTGGACAACTTCGTGGTCACCGGTTGGAAGCCGGCGAAGGAACTGGAGGTTCTCCACCTGGGCCCCTATTTCACCGGGGAGGGTGCCTTTCGGCTGGAGCCGCACGATGGCGGCACCCGGGTCACCGCGACCGAAGTGTTCTCCCTGCGGGGAGGTAGACCGGTGGAGGCGATCGTCGGGCTCGGCATGCCGCTCATGCGGGCAGGCTTCCGACGCAGCCTTCGGGGCCTGGCGGCGATCGCCGAGGGCGGCTCATGACGGCTGCGGTAGCTGGTCCCGACGGCCGCCTACGCTGCCCGTGGTCGCTGTCCGCGCTGGAGTACCTGGACTATCACGATCGAGAGTGGGGTCAGCCGGTGACGACTGTCTCGGGCCTGTACGAGCGGATGACCCTTGAGGCTTTCCAATCGGGGCTGTCCTGGATCACGATCTTGCGGAAGCGAAAGAACTTCCGCGCCGCTTTCGACCAGTTCGTACCCGAGCGGGTGGCCTCCTACGACGAGACGGATGTCGAACGGCTCATGCATGATGCCGGCATCGTCCGCAATCTGGCCAAGATCGACGCTGCCATCGCCAACGCGCGTGTCATCGCCACGTGGGGTCATGGCTTCGCGGATCTCGTCTGGAGCTACTACGAGCCCGACCATCCACGCCCTCACACGCTGGCGGATGTGCCGTCGAGTTCAGCGGCTTCAGTTGCGCTGTCCCGACAGCTGAAGAAGCGAGGAATCCGGTTTCTCGGGCCCACGACGACCTACGCGACGATGCAGGCGGTCGGACTGGTGAACGATCACCTCGTGAACTGTTGGGTGCTCGTCCCCCGGCTCCCTTCGAAGCCGAATGATACGGAATAATTGCCGCGGGAGAAGCCGGATCACAGAGAGGGTGGGCGATGGCTGCAATGAAGCCGCGGACGGGTGACGGCCCGATGGAGGTCACCAAGGAGGGCCGTGGAATCGTCATGCGCGTTCCGCTCGAGGGTGGTGGCCGGCTTGTCGTCGAACTGAACGCCGTGGAAGCGGCCGAGCTCGCCGGCGCGCTGAAGGGTGTGGTCGGCTAAATCCCCCGCGATCGCTTTTCGAGCAGCGCCCGCAAATCGAACAGTAATCCGATTTGCGGGCGCTTCGTTATCGAAACCTTCCCGGCTCCGCGGCCATCCTCCTCGGAACGTTGCGGTGTGATCACGGTCACACTCGATCGCGCAGCCCTAGCGCTGGTCTCGCTGGTAAACGCAACCGAACCGTACTTTCGAGCCCGTATCCGCTGCGTCCGGCCGCACTCATTCAGGCAAAGGGCTCGGGAAACCCCCGAGCTGTCCAGCCCGAGAGGAAGCTGAGATGTCTGTTTCCCGCACCTTGCGTGCCGCGATCGCCACGATGGCAGTGGCTGCCGCCGCCGCGACTGGGGCCGTCGTCACGGCGCCCGCCGCAACGGCCGCCTCGTGTGCCGTCACCTGGGGATCGCTGGCCAAGACCTCCCCGCCGATGACGGCGCGCCAGATACGGGGAGTCCGGGCAGGCCAGCATGCGTGCTATGACCGGCTCGTGATCGACCTGAACGGATGGAGCGCCGGAGTGACTGGTTACGACGTGCGCTACGTCGAGAATGTGTACCAGGATGGCTCGGGTCTCAGGGTGCCCCTGCGTGGCGCTGCCAAGCTGCAGATCGTGATCAAAGCGCCCGCCTACGACACCAGCGGCGAATTGACCATGCAAACCGGTGGTCTCAGTGAGATGGCCGATGTGACGGGCTTTTCGACGTTCCGCCAGGTCGCCTTCGCGGGCAGCTTCGAGGGGCAGACCACGATTGGGCTTGGCGTCCGCGCCCGGCTTCCGATCCGGGTTTTCCGGCTCGAGGGCCCCGAGCTGGGTCAACGCGTGGTGATCGACGTGGCCCACTCCTGGAACTAGTCCGCTCGTACGACGCTTCGGCGGGGCCGGCGGTTGCTGACCCGCTGGCGACGTGTGCTAGCGATACCTCTCCAAGATGGCCTGAACCTGGTCGTCGCTCAGCTGGCTGAAGTCTTTGTACGCCGCACCGACGGCGAAGAAGGGTACGGGCATCGCCGGGCAGACGACCAGATCGGCCGCCGCGCCGACCGAACGGACCGCCGACCGAGATGCGACCGGGACCGCCGCGATGATCTTGGCCGGGGCCTTGGGTCGAAGGGCGGACACGGCGGCCAGCATGGTGGAGCCGGTGGCAAGGCCGTCGTCGACCACGATCACCTCGGCATTGGCCACCGCCGGCGCAGTTCCGCCGAGGGCTGCCCGTCGGCGCTCGAGTTCGGCCATCTCCCCGGCCCGGACGGCTTCGAACGCGGAGTCCGAGATGCCCAGATCGCGGATCACGTCAGCGTTGCGGACCAAGGAGACCTCGTCGCCGATCATCGCCAGCGCTCCCATCGCGAGCTCGCGATGTCCCGGTACTCCGAGCTTGCGGACCAAGATGACGCCGAGGGGCGCAGAGAGCCCGGCAGCCACCTCGGCTGCGACCGGAACGCCACCGCGCGGCAGGGCAAGGACGACCGGTGACGTCGGTCGCAGACGCGCAGCGAGCTCGGCCGCCAGCACGCGGCCCGCATCGGTGCGATCCGCGTAGCGTCTCAGCTGCCGTGCACCTCGATTGCTCTTCGATAGACATCGACCGTCTCAGCGGCGATCTTGCCCCAGTCGAATTCGGAAATGCAGCGCTGTCGCCCGGCGCGCCCGAACTCCTCAGCCTTCTGCGGATCGGAGGTCAGGGAGTTGATCTTGGTGGCCAGTCCCTCCTCGAAGGCGGCGACCGCCGCAGGGTCGTCGGCTCGAGCTGGATCGTACGGAACCAGGTAGCCGGTTTCACCGTCGACGACGACCTCCGGAATGCCTCCGACCGCAGACGCGACAACGGCGGTCTCACAGGCCATGGCCTCCAGATTCACGATGCCGAGCGGCTCGTACACCGACGGGCACGCGAAGACGGTGGCATGGGACAGCACCTGTCGGACGTGACCTCGGGGAACCATTTCCTCGATCCACACCACATTGCCGCGCGTGCCCTTCAGATGGGCGAACGCATCGTTGAACTCCCTCGCGATTTCTGGGGTGTCCGGGGCTCCGGCCAACAAGATCACCTGGGTAGCGCGATCGAGCTGCTCGGCAGCGCGAACCAGGTGGATCAATCCCTTCTGCCGGGTAATCCGCCCGACGAAGACCACCGACGGCTGGTCCGGATCCATCCCCAGTTGCGTCACGATGTCGGTGTCGCTGTCGGGCGCGAACTCCGCCGTGTCGATGCCGTTCTTGACCACATGGACCTTGTCCGGATCGAGGTTGCTGTACGAATCAAGCGTGTCCCGGCGCATCCCCTCGCTGACCGCGATCACCGCGTCGGCAGCTTCGAACGCGGTCTGCTCGGTCCAGGAAGACAAGCGGTAACCGCCACCCAGTTGCTCGGCTTTCCAGGGCCGGTGTGGCTCCAGCGAGTGCGCGGTGAGCACATGCGGGACGTCGTGCAGCAGGCCGGCGAGGTGGCCGGCCAGATTGGCATACCAGGTATGCGAGTGCACAAGATCGACTTCCGGTATGGCCGCGACCATCGACAGATCAGCGCCGAAAACCCGAAGGGCCGCATTGGCACCGGCCGGGAAGTTCTCCGGATGGGCTGTGGCACCCTCCCGCGGCTCTCCCATGCACTGCACGTCGACATCGATCAACTTGGCCAGCTGAGGAACCAGCTGGGCCACGTGCACGCCGGCTCCGCCATAGATCGAGGGCGGATACTCCCTGGTCAGCAAGGAGATTCGAAGTTGGTCGGCGGAGTCGGCAGCCATAGTCGGAATCGTGTCACAGCCGTTCCACGGCTGGAAAGGTCCTCGGCTCCGAAGCCCACCTGCGCTTCGTGCGCGCCTCTTGTCGCCAAGCGTCCGCAGACCCTAGGTTCAGACCATGGCAGCTCGTCCCAAGGTTCTGGCGATCGTCCTGGCTGGCGGCGAAGGAAAACGACTGATGCCGTTGACAGCAGACCGAGCCAAGCCGGCCGTACCGTTCGGAGGCACCTATCGCCTGATCGACTTCGTCCTGTCCAACCTCGCCAATGCCGGCATGCGCCAGATAGCCGTGCTCACCCAGTACAAGTCGCACTCCCTCGACCGGCACATCTCACTGACCTGGCGGATGTCGACGATGCTGGGCAACTATGTGACACCGGTGCCCGCACAGCAGCGACTTGGCCCGCGTTGGTATCAAGGCAGCGCTGATGCCATCTACCAGTCGTTGAATCTCTTGGTCGACGAGGACCCTGACTATGTCGTGGTCTTCGGCGCCGACAACATCTACCGGATGGACGTCGAGCAGATGCTCCAGGCGCACATCGACGGCGGCCTCGGCGCCACCGTGGCGGGTATCCGGGTACCCCGGAGTCAGGCGACGGCCTTCGGCGTGATCGATGCCGGACAGGACAACAAGATCAAAGACTTCTTGGAGAAGCCGGCCGAACCTCCCGGGCTGCCCGACGACCCAGAAGTGTCCTTCGCTTCCATGGGCAACTACATCTTCAGCAGCGACGCACTCATCGAGGCACTGACAGCGGATGCGGAGGCCGAGAACTCTCGACACGACATGGGCGGCGACATCATTCCCGGCTTCGTCAGCCGAGGTGAGGCCCAGGTCTACGACTTCACCCAGAACCAGGTGCCGGGCTCGACCGGACGCGAGAAGGCGTACTGGCGAGATGTGGGCACCATCGACGCCTATCACGAGGCGCACCTCGACCTGGTGTCGGTCGACCCGGTCTTCAACCTCTACAACCATGAATGGCCGATCTGGACTTATCCGGTGCAGATGCCGGGCGCGAAGTTCACCCTTCGCGGGCTGGCGTTGGACTCGATCGTGAGCCCCGGCTGCATTGTGTCCGGTGGGTCGATCGAAGACTCCGTGCTGTCACCCAACGTCCGGGTGCAGGAAAACGCCAAGGTCAGCGATTCGGTGATCTTGTCCAATGTGACGATCGGGCGCCGGGCCATCGTCCGGCGAGCGATCCTGGACAAGAACGTCGTGGTTCCGGAGAACGCGCGGGTCGGGGTGAACGAGGAGGAAGACCGTGCGCGCGGCTTCACCGTCTCCGACTCCGGCATCACCGTGGTCGGAAAGGGGGTCACGGTTGGCCCAGCGAGCGTACGCGCGAGCGATGAACCGTGACCGGATGCTCAGCGCTTGAGGGCCACCAGCAATCCGTCGCCCACCGGCAGCAGCGCTGACACGAGATCGTCGTCCTCCCTGACGGCGTTCACGGCACTGCGGATTGCCTCGCTCTGTTCATCGGTCTGTGCGGGATCCGCCGTACGGTCGTGCCACAGGGCATTGTCCATGGCAAGCAGCCCGCCGTGCCGGAGCAACCGCAAGCCCTGCTCGACGTAGTCCGGATACTCTGACTTGTCGGCGTCGATGAACACCATGTCGTACACGCCGTCGCTCAACCGGGGCAGCACACTCAGCGCCGCACCGCTGATCAGGCGGAATCGCTGATTGGGAATGCCGACTGAACCGAACGCCTTTCGGGCCGCATGCTGGTGCTCTGGCTCGATGTCGACACTGGTCAACACGCCGTCGGGCTGCATCCCCGCGAACAGCGCGAGTCCCGAGACACCGGAACCCGTGCCGATTTCGACCACTGCCTTGGCAGAGATGGCTCGCGCCAGCAGGGTCAGGGCGCTGGCACATCCGCGACCCAACGGCGACACCCCCAGCTCCACCGCCTCCAGCCGAGCGGCAGCCGCAGCCTCGGACTCCTCGACATGATCCTCGGCGTAGGCCCAACTCGCCGGCTTGGGTGCTGACTTGGGCGAGGTCTTCGGAGCTGAGGCCGTCACGGACGTCAGCCTATCGAGAGCTGTGACCCATACGATGACGATATGAGCCACACTGTGGTCGCCGAGCTCGTCGCTGCGGTCATGAAGGTCGAAGTGGAAGTCGGCGACCGAGTCACGGCGGACGATCCGGTAGTGATCTTGGAATCGATGAAGATGGAGATTCCGGTACTCGCGGAGGTGCCTGGCACGGTGACCGAGGTGGTGGTGGCCTCAGGGGATGTGGTCACCGACGGTGACCCGCTGGTCGTGATCCGTACCTGAGCGCCCGGCTTAGGATGAACTCCGTGCCCGCCCCAGCCACGCCGCCCTTCGGCCGCCTCCTGACGGCCATGGTGACCCCGTTCACGTCGGACGGAGCTCTGGATCTTGATGCCGCCGGCGCCTTGGCCACGCACCTGGTCGACGACGGTGGTCATGACGGCCTGGTGATCAGCGGAACGACTGGCGAAGCGCCGACGCTGAGCGACGCGGAGAAGGCGGACCTGCTGCGGGTTGTCGTCGACGCCGTGGGTGCGCGTGCGGCGGTGCTGGCGGGTGTGGGCACGTTCAGCACCGAGCACACTCTCCAGCTGGCCGCTGAGGCGGCCAAAGCTGGCGCCGACGGACTGCTGGTGGTGACCCCCTACTACTCAAAACCGCCCCAAGCGGGGTTGCTGACTCACTTCTTCACCGTGGCCGACTCGGCCGATGTGCCGATCATGCTCTACGACATCCCGGGTCGGGCGGGCACCGCGATCGCCACGGAGACCATGATTCGGCTGGCTGAGCATCCCCGCATCGTGGCTGTCAAAGACGCGAAGGGCGATCTCACGGCTTCGGGTCGTGTCATGGCCGAGACGGAGCTGGCCTACTACTCCGGAGACGACGCCCTGACGCTGCCCTTGCTGTCGATTGGCGCCGTCGGCGTGGTTGGCACCTCGACCCACTTCTGCGGGCCGGAGACGAAGAGGATGATCGAGGCTTACCTCTCCGGTGACGTGGCCACGGCCCGGGCGCTGCACCACCGGTTGCTCCCGATTTACACCGGCATCTTTGCCACCCAGGGCTGCATCCTGGTCAAGGCCGGTCTGGATCTTCGGGGGTGGAAGGTCGGTGGTCTGCGCCCGCCGCTGGTCGCCGCGACCGAGGAGGAACGTCGTGCGCTCGCGGAATCCATGGCGGCCGCCGGTCTCTAGTCCGGCGGGAA
The DNA here is from genome assembly GCA_963808495.1 of uncultured Actinomycetota bacterium. Taxonomy (GTDB): domain Bacteria; phylum Actinomycetota; class Actinomycetes; order Propionibacteriales; family Propionibacteriaceae; genus Microlunatus. Next base: position 35,518 of record CAWEGC010000010.1, on the reverse strand, counting down.
CACCTCGGCACCGCTCGGCGTTCTCCGAGTGAGGGAGGACACATCGCGTGCACAGCCGTTTGCCAGCGTTCGCTCAGGGCATTGCCAGGTTTGCTCGCGACAATGGGCGGTCACGGCTGGCCACGAGGGAGGTGACCCCCATGTCGTTGCCGGAGCAGGATCCGGCGCCGGACTGGGTGCCGCCCACATGGGAAGAGATCGTCCGTGACCACAGCTCCCGGGTATACCGGCTTGCGTACCGGCTCACAGGCAATCGGCACGACGCCGAAGACTTGACCCAGGACGTCTTCGTCCGGGTTTTCCGCTCACTGCACCGATTCCAGCCTGGAACCCTCGAAGGCTGGCTGCATCGGATCACCACGAACCTGTTCCTCGACGGCGCCCGCCGCAGGCAGAAGATCCGCTTCGACGGGCTGGCCGACGGAGCAGCCGACCGGTTGGCCAGCGCCTGGCCCACACCATCAGAACAGCTCGCCGATGCCGACCTGGACCATGACGTTGCCGCGGCACTGGCAGCCCTGCCGCCGGAATTTCGAGCGGCCGTGGTGTTGTGCGACATCGAGGGCCTCAGCTACGAGGAGATCGCTTCGGTGCTGGATGTCAAGATCGGCACCGTACGCAGTCGCATTCACCGCGGCCGTGCCCAACTGCGGGCTGCCCTGGCTCACCGCCAACCGAGCGGAGAACGAGAACGGTACCTCGGCGTGGCGGATGAAACCCGTCGGAGTCTGGAGCCGGCGGGGCCACGGTGAGCAGGCGGCCCTGCGCCGACCTAGCCGAGTCGAGGTCCGCTTACGTCGACAATGCCCTTGGCCCCGACGATCGCGAACGGCTGCTGGCCCACCTGGTCGGCTGTGCCGCCTGCCGCTCGGACGTCGATGAGCTTCGGACGATCCGTCGGTTGCTGAGCGGAAGCGGCACACAGGCAACGGCTTCGGTTGATCTTTCACAGCGCTTGACCTCGATCGCAGGGTCACGGGCCTCAGACCCGCTGTGGACCCGGCCTTTCCGGCGAACCTCGCCGGGCATGCTGCCGAGCGAGCGACGCAGGCGACGCCTTCGGCTGGGTGCCGCCGGCTTCACCGTGGGTGCCGTCGTGAGCACGGCGGTCGGAGTGGGGTATGCGGCCGCCCCCATACCTGCGCTGGCTCTGATCAACGATCCAAGCGCCGACGCACAGGCCGAATACACCTCCATGTTGGCCCAGTCGCCGCTGGTCACCGACTCCATCGGGGCCGTCATGCTGGTTGGCGTCGAGCGGTTGACGTCCGCGAGTGGTGTGCCGCCCGCTTCGGCTGTTCGCGACCCCAAGCGGGAACCGTCCTTGACGAGCGCTGAAGCTCGCGGTGCACTGGTCAGGGCGTCAGCGGTGGCCAGCACGTTCAGCTACTCGGGAACTCAGGCCTTCACCGCGCTTCTGAACGGGATGACGGTCAGCGCCGTCATCCAGATCGATTCGCGCAAGGAGCAGGGCAGCCAGCTGACTGTTCTGAATGAGCGAGGCGACAAGATCCTTGCGGGGTATGCCCGGCCAGCGGTGCAATCCCGGATGGTCGACAACCAGCTGCTGGACCTGCTGGAGCACAACTATCGCATGTCGGGTTGGTCCGGCACCACGATCGCCGGTCGACCGGCGACGGTGGTGGAAGTATCCACCGGCGGCGCAGCGGCGGCGCGCTGGTGGATCGATGACGCCACCGGTCTCCTGCTGGGTCAGGAGAGGTACGACCCACAGGGCCAGGTGACCTTGAGCTCCCGCTTTACGTCGCTTCGGATCGGCAACGACTCATCGATCTTGGACCATCTGCCGCCTCGACTTAGTGTGTCGACCACGACGAGTGCCCTGACGCTCTCGAGTTCGCCCCAGCTCACAGCGCGGGGTTGGTCCTGCTCCCACTCTCTGGCTGGGTTGACTCTGGTCCGCGTTCGGACTGACCGGGCCGACAGCCCGAACGTGCTCCATCTGGTCTACAGCGACGGCCTGAACACCGTAAGTGTCTTCCAGCAACGCGGTCTGCTCGGCGGGCCACCGCCGGGTGCGCCCTGGAATACCGATCTTGGCGCGTACCTGCGCACAGGCACGCTCCGCCTTGCGACATGGCAGTCGGGCGGCACGGTGTACACGGTGACGACCGATGGACCGGGGAAGCTTCTCGCGGAGGCGGTCAGCGGCTTGCCCCATGAGCCGCTGTCATCGCCAACTACGCATGGACCGCGTCCAGGCGGGCTGGGCCGACATCCTGAGCCGTCTGAGGCGCTGAGGGTGATCGGGCCGGCAACGAGGGGCTGAGTGGATGACCGACGGTGACCGCCTACCGCCCGAGCCCACGGGGGATTCTCCGTACGGTGGCCACTACTACGGTCCCTTCGGGCCGCAGCAAGGACTCTCGTTCGAGGCGGAGCCAGCCGTCTGGCATCCGCCGCTTCCTCCGCAGCAACCGTTGACCTTTGAGCCCTCGGAGTCTGTAGCCCTGCCGCCCGACAGTCCACAGACCGGCACGCCGGGGGCCCCCACGCGCAAGCCGCGGTCAGCGGCATTTTTGATCATTGCCGCTGCGGCGACCGCACTGCTTGTCGGAGGTGGCGCCGGCTACGGTGGCGCCCTTCTGGCTGGACGAGGTACCGACCGTGACCAGGCGGCGCCGGCGGCCAGTGGCCAGTCAAGCGCACCGTTACCGACGACCAGTACCCCTAGTCCAGACCCTGGCCCGTCGGTGCCACCAGCAGCCAAGCCCGGACAGGGCACGGTGGAGGTCGCGAACGCGGTCCTGGCCGGCACCGTCATGATCGAGGCGGGAGACGGCACGGGGTCCGGCTTCGTTTTCGACGGCTCCGGCCGGATCATGACCAACAATCACGTGGTCGCGGCCGCTGAAGGCGGGCGACTGCGGGTGGTCCTTGCCAACGGCCGGCGGGTGAACGCAACCATCGTTGGCCGCAGCCCGTCGTACGACCTGGCGGTCATCCAGGTGAAGACGTCAGGCTTGAAACCGCTGGTCGTGGGCGACTCGCGCGCCAGTCGCGTAGGCGAGCCGGTCATTGCGGTCGGCTCACCCCTCGGGCTCGCGGGCACCGTGACCTCCGGCATCGTCAGCGCTCGGGACCGACCGGTCGTGGTCCGGGAGACGGAGAATGCTGACGCGCCGGTGGCCTATATCAACGCGATTCAGACAGATGCTCCGATCAATCCGGGTAATTCGGGCGGTCCACTGGTCGACTCCAGCGCGCGGGTGATCGGAGTCAACTCGGCGATCCTGACGCTGGGCACCAGCCGAACCGAATCCGGCAGCATCGGGCTCGGCTTCGCCATCCCGATCAACCAGGCCGCTGAGATCGGCCAGTTGTTGATCAAGAACGGCAAGGCGACTTATCCCATACTTGGGGCGAACGTTGAGCAAGCCGGTGGCGACGACGGCGTCATACTGACCGCCGTCGACAGCGGAGGGCCTGCCGCCAACGCCGGCCTACGCAAGGATGACGTGATCACCGGGATCGACGGGAAACGGGTGAACACGGTGGAGGAGCTGATCGTCACCATCCGCACCCACCGGCCGCGTGAGACCGTCGTCCTCGACTACGCGCGCGGCGAGGTCCGCGGCCAAGCACGAGTCGTGCTGGGCAGCAAGGAAGGCTAGCGTGACGCCGTGTTCGACATAGGTCCCGGCGAGTTCCTGGTGCTCCTCGTGATTGCGGTGATCTTGTTCGGCCCGGAGCGGCTGCCCGAGCTGGCCCGCAAGGCGGCCCGAACGATCCGTTACATCCGCACGATGGCCGACAACGCGCAACGGCAGCTCAAGGACGAACTGGGACCTGACTTCTCCGACCTCGATGTACGAGACCTGAACCCCAAGACGTTTGTCCGCAAGCATCTGCTGGACGAGGTCGAACCGATCGTCGCCGACGTGCAGAAGGACCTGATGGAGGCATCCGCCGTCAACGGTGCCACCGCCACTTCATCCGCGGGACCGCAGAAGGCGCTCTCACCCGGCGGACCGCACGACGTCCGGCCCGCCGAAGAGTCCTCGGCCGGAGCGGCCGCGCCCTTCGATTCAGACGCCACATAGACCTGCCGGCGCCGCTGCGGCGGACCCCAAACACCTGGCCGAAACCCGGTACGGCGATCGCTGTCGCGCGCGGCGAACAGTTCGGCATGCGCTCGTATCCGCGCTGGACGCCTCGTTCATCGGGGAGGAACCTGTCAGCAGGACCGCAACGAAGGAGAGCCATGGATCTCGGTACCGCATACCGGCACAGCGTTGAGTTCTGGGTGTCAACGGTGTCGCGGGCGACTGGTGACTGGTCGGCACCGACGCCCTGCAGCGACTGGAACGTCCGACAACTGGTGAACCACGTCGTTGGCGAGGATCGGTGGACCAAACCCTTGGTCGACCGCAAGACCATAGCCGACGTCGGCAACTCGCTCGATGGGGATTTGCTGGGTGCGGATCCACACGCGGTTGCCCAGGCGGCAGCCGACGAGGCGCTGACGGCGGTGGCTGCTCAGCTACCACGGGGCGGGAAGGTGAACCTGTCGTACGGTGATGAGGACATCGGTGAATACATCCGTCAGCTGACCGCCGACCACCTCATCCACGGGTGGGACCTGGCCGCAGGGACCGGTCAACAGCGCAGCCTCGACCCAGAGCTGGTCACCGAGGTGGCTGCCTGGTATCGCGACCGTGAGGCGGTTTACCGCTCGGGAGGCTCGGTGGCCGACCGACCGGGATCGGCGGAGGGCGGAGATCCGCAATCCGACCTGCTGATCGCCTTCGGACGTGACCCGAACTGGGCCCCTTAGCGAAGTTACAGCGGACGCTGCGCCCAACTACGCTGCCTGACGAAGGAGGTGCGCATGACCAGCGCTTCGCGAGCTCAAGTGGTGTCCGCATTGGTGGCGGTACTCGCTCTGCTGGTTGCTGCCGCCGCCTTGTGGATGTCGTACCGGGCCGATCAGCGACTCGACCTGGAAGAGACGCGAGACACAGCAGCCAAAGTGTATTTGGCCGAGGCCCCTCGATACGCGTACGCAAAACATCCCGAGTCCGGAAATCGGGCGCAGTGGGTGGTGACGAATTTCGGCACATCGCGAGTCGCGGACCTGTGGGTTGAGGGAGCAGACTTCACGTCATTGACGATCGAAAACGTTCAAGGCTGCACCATGTACGCCTTACCGGTCGGCTTCCGCCCCATCGCCGTCAATTTCTTGGATGTCCATGGGCGATGGAGAGTGCCCATTGCCGAACTGCCCGACCTCAGTGGCAAGGAACCCCCGGCGCAGGACACCGCGGTTTCCCCGTGGTGGTTGGACGTGCAGAACTGCCCCTGAACTAGCCTGCGACCGGAGCGAGCCCTAGTTGCCGCCCAAGGAGGCCGCGACCTCGCCTGGCGACGGTCTCCGCCAGCGAACTGAGCGCCTGGGCAGCGGGCTGATCGGGCGCGGCGTCGACGATCGGGGTGCCGGCATCGCCGCCCTCCCGAACGATGGGGTCGAGGGGGATCTGAGCGAGCAGTGGTACCCGATATCCAAGACGGGTGCTCAACGTTGCGGCGACATCCTCGCCACCGCCGCGGCCGAAGACGTCGTAGCGATGCTCGCGCCCGCAGTGCGGGCAGAGCGCAGCGAGAAAGCTCATGTTCTCTACGACGCCGATCACTCGTTGGTTGAGCATGGACGCCATAGTTCCGGCGCGCTCGGCGACTTCGGCCGCCGCTGACTGCGGAGTCGTGACCACCAGGACTTCGGCGTTCGGCAGCTTCTGGCCAAGCGAGATTGCCACGTCGCCCGTCCCGGGAGGCAGGTCCAGGATCAAATAGTCGAGGTCGCCCCAGTAGACGTCGGCGAGGAGCTGGGTCAGGGCCCGATCCAGATCGGCCCCCGCCACGCCACGACCTGGTCGCGCCGCGGTTTCAACATCCCGATGGAGATCACCTTGAGGCCATTGGTCGGCACCGGCATGATCATGTCCTCGACCGACGTTGGTCGAGCGTCAGCGACCCCGAGCATGGCGGGAATCGAGTGACCGTAGATGTCGGCGTCAAGCACGCCGACGGTGCGGCCGAGCCGGGTCAGGGCAGCGGCAAGGTTCACCGTCACCGACGACTTGCCGACTCCGCCCTTGCCGGAGGCGACGGCGATCACCGAGGTCAAGGAGTCCGGACGGGCGAACGGGATCTCCCGCTCGGCCTGGCCGCCCTTGAGCTGATCGCGGAGCGCCGCTCGCTGCTCGTCCGACATCACGCCGAGCTCTACCTGGACCCCGGTCACCCCAGGCACCGCGGCGACAGCAGCGCTCACCTCACGGTGCAGGGTGTCACGCATCGGACAGCCCGCGACCGTCAGCAGTACCTCGACGCGGACCAGGCCCGTGGGATCGACATCGACGGCCGAGACCATCTTCAGCTCGGTGATCGGCCGGCGAATTTCGGGATCGTTCACCCGGTCCAGCGCTGAGTAGATGGCGCCGACCAGTGGGGAGACCTGCCTGTCTTGCACCGTTCAAGATTAGGTGCTGTCGCGGACGCGTTCCTCGCTTGCCTCAATATCGGCCAAGATGGCCCGAAGCTCGGACTTGAGCTCCGATCGCAGGTAGTCCCGAGTGGCAAGTTCGCCAACCGACATCCTCAGGCTGGCGATCTCCCGGGCCAGGAAGTCCATGTCGGCGCGGCTCTGCGCCGCCTGCGCACGATCGCGATCCAGGGCGACCCGGTCGCGGGCTTCCGTCCGGTTCTGGGCGAGCAGGATCAAGGGCGCAGCGTAGCTGGCCTGCATGGACAGAATCAGCGTGAGGAAGATGAAGGGGTACTCGTCGAATCGGGGTCGCGGGGGACCGATCGGAGCGTTCCAGATCACCCAGATCACGATGATCACGGTCATCCAGGCGAGGAATCGCGCCGTCCCCATGAAGCGGGCGAATCCCTCGGCGAACTTGCCGAAGGCATCGCGATCCACTCGCACCCGGGGCAGCGCAGACCGCTTTCGCCGCCCGGGGGTGTTCAACCGGTCGAGCTCGCGTTCTGCCCTAGCCACGGGGCACCACCCGGGCGCGGAGAGCCGGCGGAATCGTGGTCAGCAACGAATCGAGTTGGGTGCCTCGCCAGTCTCGAGGCAGCACATGATCAAGAACGTCGTCGACGGTCACCGCGCCGATCAATCGATGATCGCCGTCGACCACCGGTGCATTGACGAGGTTGTACGTGGCGAAGTATCGGCTCACCGCATTCAGGTTGGCACCGGCCAACAGCGGTTCCAGCTCCGTGTCCACCAGGCCGGATACCAGCACCGACGGCGGTTCACGAAGCAGCCGCTGGAAGTGCACGGCCCCGACGAACCGGCCGGTTGGCGTCTCCAACGGCGTCCGGCAGACGTAGACCGTGCACGCCAGGGCCGGCGTCAGTTCGGCATCGCGGACCAGGGCGAGCGCGTCCGCGACGGTGGCATCGGGAGGCAGGATGACGGGCTCGGGCGTCATCATCCCGCCGGCTGTGAATTCGGCGTAATTGAGCAGCCGCCGTACGTCCTTGGCTTCCTCAGGTTCCATCCGCCCCAACAAGACCTCGGCCATGTCCGGTGCCAGGTCCGCGATCAGATCTGCCGCGTCGTCGGGATCCATTTCCTCGAGGACATCGGCCGCCCGATCCGTGTCCAGCCGGGAGATGAGCTGCACCTGCTCATCCTCCGGCAATTCCTCCAGCGCGTCGGCCAACTTCTGATCATCGAGCGCGGACGCCACCTCGGCGCGCCGCTCTGGTGACATTTCGTGCAGCTCCCTGGCGATGTCCGCCGGCAGCATGTCCTCCATCTCGGCGAGCAGTCGATCCGTACCTTGGCCATGATCAAGGCCAAGGATTTTGATCGCCGACCAGTCGACAATCGTCGTGTGCCCCGGACGCCCCAGTCGTTTCCGTGGCCCTTCCCGGAGGGCGACCTCTGACAGCTCCCAGTCGTGGGACCGGACTGGCCTCATGGCGACGTCGAAGATCACCCCCCGACCAGGATGGTCGGCTCGCTCCACCGCCAGATCGAACAGGTCCCCGACGACCAGCGTCTCTGATTCACGGCGCTGGAATCGCCGGGTGTTGACGACACCGCTGATCATGACCTGGACGGCGTCGATGCTGTGGACTCGGGCCATCGAGATGAAGATGCGGTGTCTGGCGAACAGCTCGACGACGAGCCCTTTTACCCGGGGCGCGTGTCCGCCCGCCCTTCGTTGGACGACAACGTCGCGCACCTTTCCAACCTGGTCACCGCCGCTGTCGAGCACCGGCAGACCCCGGATCCGGGAGATGAAGACCGACGTCGCAGCGGGAGATGCCACGAGCTGAGTATCCCAGCCTCTACGCAATTGGTTGATGGGCAAGCACAACCCGGATGTCCTGCTCGCGGCTGACGGCTACCGCGGGCGGCGGGACGCACCACGATGGCCGTGGCCAGAGGTGGTGAGGCGGTAGATTGGGCTGGAGTTATACGGAGGAAGACGATGTCGATGCCGCAGCAAACCAGCTCGATCTTCGAGCTCAGATTCCCTCAATCGGTCGGGATCTACCAGACGTACCCTGACGCGCAAAAGGCGGTCGACTACTTGGCCGATGAGCGCTTCGACGTGCAGAACCTCGCCATCGTGGGCACCGACCTCAAATCGGTCGAGCGCGTCCTGGGCCGCCGCACCTGGGGCACGGTGATCGGTCAGGGCGTTCAGTCAGGGGTGTCGACCGGTCTGCTCGTCGGTCTGGTGATGTTGATCTTCACCAAGCCGACAAGCATCCTGGCGTTGCTGACCGTGGCCCTCGGCATCGGTATCAGCTTGGGTATCGCCTTCAGCGCCGCCGCGTACGCCATGACGCGCGGCCGTCGCGATTTCACGTCGGTCAGCCAGACTGTGGCGACCAAGTACGAAGTGCTGTGCGAGCACAAAGTCGCCGCCCAGGCGCGCGAGATGCTGCAGAACATGCCAGGGGCCCGCGCCAGCGCCTTTGAATGATCATGCCTGTGAAGGAGACACGGGCCTCGTCGCGACCCTCAACCGGTCCAGATCGAGGCCATCCACGCTTCCACGTCGGCGCTGGACCGAGGCAGTGCGGCCGAGAGGTTCTCGCAGCCCGTCTCGGTGATCAGGATGTCGTCCTCGATGCGTACGCCGATACCGCGCAGCTGATCCGGCACGAGTTCGTCGTCGGGCTTGAAGTACAGGCCAGGCTCGACCGTGAACACCATTCCCGGACGCAAGGTGCCCTCGCGATAGTTCTCGACTCGAGCCTGTGCACAGTCATGCACATCGAGGCCCAGATGGTGTGACGTGCCGTGCACCATCCAGCGGCGATGCAGCCCACCTTCGGTGGACAGCGATTCCTCGACGCTTATTGGTAGCAGCCCCCAGTCGTGCAGGTGACGAGCAATCACCGCGACAGCCGCCTTGTGTACGTCGGAGAATTTGGCTCCCGGCCGGGCAGCCGCCATGCCGGCCTCCTGCGCCTCCAGCACGGCCTCGTAGACCATGCGTTGATCGTCGGTGAACCGGCCGCCGATCGGCAGTGTCCGGGTGACGTCAGCGGTGTAAAGCGTGTCCAGTTCCACGCCCGCATCCATCAGCAGCAATTCGCCGTCGCGCAGGTCGCCGTCGTTGCGGATCCAGTGGAGCGTGCATGCGTGATCACCTGCGGCAGCGATCGTGTCGTACCCTACGGCGTTACCCACATGCCTGGCGTGGAGCCCGAACACGCCTTCCACCCACCGTTCGCCCCGCCCCCGGCGCATTGCGTCTGGCAAGGCAGCGACTACCGCACGGAAAGCATGCGCGGTCTGCTCGCAAGCCTGGCGCAGCTGCGAGATCTCGAACTCGTCCTTGATCAATCGCAGCTCGCTGAGCGCAACGGCCAGCTCGTGGTCGAGCTGTGAGGTCGCATCGGCTGGATCCTGCTCGGCAGCATCCTCGACGCTGACGAGTCCCCTGGCAGCCTTCAGCAACCGCTCGAAGGACGTGTCAGTTGGCGTCCGGACCGCCCGCAGCGGCGTCGAGTCGGCGTTCTTGCCCAGGTCATCGGCAAGTTGATCAATCGGAGCGCAACGGATGCCGCACCGGCTGCTCAACTCCTCGACCGAGAGTCGACGGCCAACCCACATCTCGCCGTATCGGGTGTCGGAGTAGAACTCCGCGGAATCTCGCGGTGGCCGCGGTTTGAAGTAGACGGTGGCGTCGTGGCCGTCGTCGGTCGGATCGAGCACCAACACGGCGTCGGGCTCCTGGTCGGTGCCCAGGCCGGTCAGATGGGCGAACGACGAATGCGGCCGGAAGCGGTAATCGGTGTCGTTGGACCGCACCTTCAGCCCACCAGCGGAAATGACGAGCCGATCGCCGGGGAACTGAGTGCTGATGGCCTGCCGGCGTCGAGCTGCGTACCGGGCCGAGGGTAGCTGGTCGGGAACCTCAGTCGGATCGGCAGCCCAGCCCGTCCTGATGAACTCCTTGAACGCATCGGAGAACGGCACCTGGCGGTTCGGTGTCGGAGGCTGCTGATCACTCACACGTGCATTCTTCCACCGTCACGGGGACGCAATGCAGAGATCACGTCTGCCGACGGGCCGGAACGGTGGACCCGAGCCGTGATCAGGCAGTCGCCAGTGAGCCGGCATCGAGCCGGCGCCTGCCCGAAAGGATCAACGTCGCAGCCAGGCCGGTCGTACCGACCACGATTGCCGCCATCGGCACCGCGGTGCCGTCGGCCAACGCCCCCACCAAGGGGGCGACGGCGCCGCCGATCACGAACTGCGTCGCGCCGAGCAGCGCTGCGGCGGTGCCGGCCTGCTCACCGTGCCGACTGAGAGCGATGGCTGGTGCATTGGGGAACGACAGACCCGCGCAGGAAACCACAAACCACAGGGGAATCATGATGCCAAGCAGGCCGCCGAATCCGGTAACGGCTGTGGCGAGAAGGGTCAGGCCGCTGAAGAACGCGACCACGACGCCCGCCGTCAGCACCCGCACGGGACTGTATCGGCGGAGCAAGATCGGATTGAGCTGGGTCATCAGGATCAGCCCGACCGCTGTGGAGCTGAAGGCCAACCCGAATTGCTGAGGCGAAAGCCCGAAGATCTCTTGCAGCAGGAACGGTGCACCGGCGATGTAGGCGAACAAGGTGGCGAACATCAAACCGGAAACGCCCACCATGATCAGGAAGAGCCGGTCGGAGAACAAGGCACCATAGGCGCGCAGCGATCCACTGATGCTGCCCTGGCGTCGGCGCTCGTACGGCAAGGTTTCCGGCAGACCGAACCAGGCCACTGCCAACAGTGCGACCGCGGCCAGGGCGAGGACCACGAAGATGCCACGCCAGGTGGTCCACTGCAACAATGCGCTACCCACTGACGGCGCCACGATCGGTGCAATTCCGAGCACCAGGATCAGCCGGGACAACAGCTGCGCCGCACGTACGCCGCTGAACAGATCGCGGACTGTCGCCATGGCGACGACGGCAACAGCCGCTCCGCACAGTCCCTGCAGAGTACGGGTCACCACCAGCAGCTCGATCGAGGGTGCGACGGCGCAAAGCAGTGACATGAGGCCATGCGCGACCAAGGCGAGCAGCAGGGGCCTGCGGCGTCCCACGACGTCACTCCACGGACCGATGACCAACTGGCCGATGCCCAGACCGACCAGCAGACCGGTGATGGTGAGCTGAGCTTGTGAGTCCGTCGCGCTCAGTTCGGTGGTCAGCTCCGGCAGCGCCGGAAGGTACGTATCGATCGTCAGAGGGCCGATGGCGCTCAGCGCGCCGAGCACCAGCACAAGCTGGACATATTTCCGGCCGACGAACTGATCACTAAAGCTGCGCGCACTGGGGCGCTCCAGCACCGACGTCATGGTCTCGTGTCCTTTGGCGGGATGAGCTGACAACCGCAGTCACCGCAATGTGGCCACGAAGAAGAGCCTCAGCGGGCTCTTTTGTGGCAACCGGCCTGCAGCCGCATTCATTCCCCGGCCATCGGAGAAAGTAGGGTTGTCGCGATCCGTCACGAGCCAGGGAGAGCCTCATCAAAGCTGACCGCGGAGCGCAGCTGCGCTTGCTCGACGTGCAGACCATCGACTCCGCGCTCGCCCAGCTCGAGCATCGCCGAAAGACCCTTCCTGAGCACGCCGAGATCAACGCACTCACCGCCGCCGTGGCGACCAACTCAGCCGATCTGGTTGCCGCCGAGACGGCAGTCAGCGACCTGGAGGCCGAGCAGAACCGGGCCGAAGCCGAACTCCAGCCCGTCCGGGAGCGCCTGAATCGCAACCAGACTCGGATCGCTGATGGCACCATTGCCGACCCCAAGGCCCTGTCGTCGATGGTCGAGGAGGTGGCACACCTGCAGCGTAGGATTTCCGATCTTGAAGACGCCGAACTGGAGATCATGGAGCAGCTGGAGTCGGCAACAACCGCGCTCGAACGGCTACGTATCAAAGCCGGCGAGCTCGACCAGCAGCTGGCCGATGCGGTGGCACGCCGAGATCGAGCCGTGGCGGCCATTGCTGCTCAAGTCGACGAACAGCGCACCGAACGCGAAGAGCTGTCTCCATTGCTGCCGGCAGACCTATTGGCGTTGTACGACAAGATCGGAAAGAGCCACAACGGTGTTGGAGCGGCTGAGCTACGTCAGCGGCGATGCACCGGCTGCCAGCTGGAGGTGAATGCCGCGGATCTTGGCGTTTTCGCGGCTGCGGCGGATGACGACGTGCTGCGTTGCGAGGAGTGTTCCCGGATCTTGGTCCGTACCGCAGCGTCGGGCCTGTGATGCGCCGCTTGATCGTCGAGGCCGACGGTGGCTCGCGCGGCAACCCGGGCCCGGCAGCGTACGGTGCGGTCGTGCGGGAAGCCGACACGATGGAAGTGCTGGCCAGTGAGGGGCTGCCCATCGGCCGGGCGACAAACAATGTGGCGGAGTATCGGGGTTTGATCGCTGGTTTGGAGATGGCCCGCGAGCTGGATGCAGCCGCCGCCGTCGAGGTGCGGATGGATTCCAAGTTGGTCATCGAACAGATGGCTGGTCGGTGGCGGGTGAAGCACCCCGATATGAAGCCGCTAGCCCTTGAAGCAGCCCGGCTGCGGCCGCCGGAGGTGGTCTGGACCTGGGTCCCTCGTGAGCTCAACAAGGCAGCCGACATCCTGGTGAACCGCGCGCTCGATGGCGAGCCCGTGCCCCGTTCACACATCGTCAGCCGGCCTCAGCGATTCCCCGGATCAACCGAACCGTCCCGCTAGGCTTCGGGCCATGCCCGCCCGCAAGCTCGGCCTGCCTGTCGTCGTGCCGGACGACTTGGCTCGGGGCTTGGCCAGCATCCGTGCCGCAGCCGATGTGCCGGACAGCTTTCCGGCCGAGGTCGAAGCTGCCGCTGAACGGGCCGCCGCCCAGCCCCGACTACCTGATCTTGATTGCACCGATCTGGAGCTGATCACGATCGATCCGGCCGGCTCGCGTGATCTTGATCAGGCGCTGCATATCGCCCGGTCACCCAGTGGCGGCTTCGTGGTGTCCTACGCGATCGCCGACGTGGCGGCCTTCGTTGCGCCCGGCGATCCGATCGACGTGGAAGCACACCGTCGAGGCACGACGCTCTACGCGCCCGACCGCCGAACTCCGCTGCACCCGCCCGTACTGAGCGAAGGTGCCGCCAGTCTGTTACCGAATCAGGTACGGCCGGCGCTGCTGTGGACGATCACGCTCGACCACCGCGGCCAGACCGTGGCGGCGGATGTGGCGCGGGCCCTCGTGCGGAGTCGGGCGCAGCTCAGCTACGACGAGGCCCAGGCCGAGATGGACCGAAGCTTGCCAAGGCAGACATTGGGGCTGTTGAAGCTGGTCGGCCAGTGGCGCCAGATCCGTGAGCGTGATCGCGGCGGAGTGAGCCTGCAGATTCCGCAGCAAGAGATTCAGAAGCAGGGCGACAGCTGGACGCTCGCGTTTCGGGCCCCAGAACCGGTCGAGGGCTGGAACGCACAAATCTCGCTGCTGACGGGTATGGCGGCTGCCCACATCATGCTTTATGGGCAGACGGGAATTCTCCGGACCATGCCACCAGCCGATGCGCACTCGCTGCGGCGCCTTCGCCAAGTGGCCAAGGCGCTGCGCATCGTCTGGCCGTCCGACATGGACTACGCGGAGTTTGTCCGGAGTCTCAGCCCCACCCGGCCTGATCAGGCAGCCATCCTCAATGCGAGCACGATGCTGTTTCGTGGCGCTGGTTACCGCAGCTTCAGCGGCGGTGTCCCCGACGACGCCGACCATGCTGCGCTGGCCAGCGACTACGCCCACACCACAGCGCCGCTGCGGCGTCTGGTTGATCGCTATGTCGGTGAAATATGCGTCGCTCTGTGTGCGGATCTACCCGTGCCGGAGTGGGTCCTGCGGGCGCTTGACGGGCTTCCCGAGAAGATGGCGGCAGCGCAACGTCGAGCGAAGTCCTACGAACGGGCGATCATCGATCTCACCGAGGTCTACCTGCTCGCGGATAGGGTCGGCCAGACGTTCCCCGGCACGGTCATCGAGGTGAACCGCGACAAGCACCACGGCACCGTGATGATTTCCGAACCGGCGGTCGAGGCTCGGCTGACCGCCGCGGATCGGCTGCCCCTCGGCCAAGAGGTGTCGGTTCGGCTGATCTCCGCCGACTATTCGAAAGGGGCCGTGGCGTTCGAGCTGGTCTAGAAGTCAGCGGCCGGTCTGGCGCTTGGCCGCCGCCACAACCGCCTCCGGGGTGAAGCCGAACTTGGACTGCAGGTCCTTGAGCGGAGCCGACGAGCCGAACGTGCTCATCGCAATGACCTCGCCCTTGAACCCGGCCCACCGGTGCCAGCCGAACGACGACGCCTGCTCGATAACGACTCTGGCTGTCACGTCCGGCGGCAGAACGCTGTCGCGGTACTCCTGGCTCTGGCGGTCGAACAGCTCCCACGACGGCATGCTGACCACCCGAGCCTTGATGCCGTCGGCGACCAGCTGCTCGTAGGCGGACACCGCGAGTGAGACCTCGCTGCCACTGGCCATCAAGATCACCTCAGGGGTCTCGTCCGGATCCCCCGCCAGCACGTACGCGCCCTTCGCCACACCGCTCGCCGACCCGTAGACGCTGCGGTCCAGCGTGGGTAGCGCCTGCCGGGACAAGATCAGCGCCACCGGCTCGTGCCTCATTGGCATGAGAGTCCTCCACGCCTCCACGACCTCGTTGGCGTCAGCAGGGCGCATGTCGATCATGCCGGGCATGGCTCGCAGAGAGGCGATCTGCTCGACCGGCTGGTGGGTGGGCCCGTCCTCGCCAACACCGATCGAATCGTGGGTGAACACGTGGATGACCGGCAGTTCCATGAGGGCCGATAGTCGAAGGGCGCCGCGTTGGAAGTCGGAGAAGATCAAGAATCCGGCCTGGTAAGCCCGAATCTTGCTCAGCGCCAGGCCGTTGGTGATCGCACCGGCGGCGTGCTCACGCACCCCGAAGTGGAGGTTCCGGCCCGCCCGGTTCTCCGCTGAGAAATGACCGGCGCCCTCGAAGGTCAGAGCCGACTTGTTCGAGGGAGCAAGGTCGGAGGAACCACCGATGAGCCATGGGACCTTCTGAGCGACGATGTTCAGCACCTTGTTGTTGGTGTCGCGGCCGGCGGCCCCCTTGGGATCGGCCGGGTACTCCGGAAGGTCAGCGTCCCACCCCTCCGGCAGCTGCCGGCGCTGCATCTTGTCCAGGTGATCGGCCAGCTCGGGATATTCCCTGCCATAGGCGGCGAAGAGCTCGTCCCACTTGGACCGCAGCTCCGCGCCCCGCCGACCGGATTCTGCCGCGAAATGCTCCCGGACCTTGTCCGGGACGACGAAACTCTCATCCTCCGGCCAGCCGTAGAACCGCTTGGCGCCCTTGATCTCTTCGACGCCCAGCGGCTCGCCGTGAGCGGAATGGTGGCCCTGCTTGGTGGGCGCACCGTACGCGATCACACTCTTGACGATGATCATGGTTGGCCGGTCCTGCTCGGCCTTGAAGGCCTCCAGCGCTGTCGCCAGGGCGTCGACATCATTGGCGTCATCAACCCGTTGGATCGCCCAGCCGTAACCCTCGAAACGCTTGCCGACGTCCTCGGTGAAAGCCAGATCGGTGCTGCCCTCGATGGTGATCTTGTTGCTGTCATAGATCCAGCACAGATTCGACAGCTTCTGGTGGCCGGCGAGTGACGCAGCCTCGGCGGCGATGCCCTCCATCAGACAGCCGTCGCCGGCAATCGCGTACACGTCGTAGTTGAAGAGCTCGTAGCCCGGCCGGTTGAAGGTCGCCGCCTGCCACAGGCCTGCCATGGCCATCCCGACGCTCGTGGCGATGCCGGTCCCCAGCGGGCCGGTGGTGCACTCCACCCCGGCCGTCCACCGGTACTCCGGGTGGCCGGGGCACTTGGAGTCCAACTGCCGGAACTTCTTGATGTCCTCCAGGGGCACCGCCAGCTCACCAAGAGTCTCGTACTGCGGGTTGACCGACTTGACCCCGGCGAGATGCAGCATGGAGTAGAGCAGCGTCGACGCGTGGCCGGCCGACAAGATGAACCGGTCCCGGTTGCTCCAGATCGGCGCACCGGGATCGAAGCGCAGGAACTTCTGCCAGACCGTGTACATCACCGGGGCCAGCGCCATGGGCGTGCCCGGGTGCCCGGAGTTGGCCGCCTGAACAGCGTCCATGCACAAGGTGCGGATGGTGTCGATGGCCAGCTTGTCGATGGGATCGCGATCGAGCGCGGGAAATTCGGTGCTGGCGGTCTGGGTCATGACTCCACCTTCCTCGATACGCGTCTTCGTTTGCGCCGCCCGGCTGCTGCGTCAACTGAACGCTATCGCTAGCCGCAGTCGGCGGAAAGGTTGCCGTCTGGCCCGGGGAGGGTCAGCCGAAGCCCATCAGTAACGCAGCAGTAGATACGGGGTGGCGATGACGAGCGTGACACCGGCGACGACTGCGCCGTACCGCGTGAACTCCCAGAAGGAGATGGGATGGCCACTGCCAGCAACTCCGCCGCAATGATGGGCCGGAGTGTCCAGACCCACGATGGGGTACGGCTCGGTGATCCCACCAGCGAGCCCGAAGTCACTTTGTGGGACGAGCCGGCCGATAAGCCGGATTCTGTGCTCACCGTCGATCGGTGATCGGCGATCATCCATCTGCGACCGCTGTTGCCAGCGACCTGATGCGACCTACCCGGGAACTCGGGCGAGCAGCCCTCGAGCGTTCCCGCAGGCGTACTCGCGTACGCCCTCTTGATCTTGCTCCCGGTGGGGTTTACCGAGCCACCCCAGTCACCTGAGGTGCTGGTGGTCTCTTACACCACCGTTTCACCCTTACTCCTGTGACGGAGCGGTTTGTTTTCTGTGGCACTGTCCCGCGGGTCACCCCGGGTGGGCGTTACCCACCACCGTGCTCTGCGGAGTCCGGACTTTCCTCGGCTTCTCCTCTTCTGCAGGGGAAACCGCGATCGCCTGGCCGACTCGTCCTCGGTCAAGGATAGTGCCTAGCCCGTACTGGGAGGAGCGAGCGTGAGGATCTCGGCACCCGTCTCGGTGACCACGAGGGTGTGCTCGAACTGAGCGCAGCGGCTGCCGTCGGTGGTCACGACGGTCCAGTCGTCCTCCCATACGTACGACGCGCCACCGCCGATCGTGATCATCGGCTCGATCGTGAAGGTCATGCCGACTTCCATCGTCGTGTTGTACGTCGGCTCGTCGTAGTGCGGGATGACCAGGCCGGAATGGAAGCTGGAATGCACACCGTGACCCGTGTACTCCCGTACCACCCCGTAGCCGAATCGCCTGGCGTAGCTTTCGATCACCCGGCCGATGACGTTGACCTGGCGGCCAGGCCGGACAGCGTTGATCGCGCGCTTCAGCGCCTCCCGGGTGCGCTCAGTCAAGAGCCGAGAGTCTTCGTCGACCTCACCGCTGAAGAACGTGCCGCAATTGTCTCCGTGCACCCCGTCGACGTAGGCCGTGACGTCCATCTTCACCAGGTCGCCGTCCTCCAACGGCCGTGAGTCAGGGATGCCGTGGCAGACCACCTCGTTGACCGATGTGCAACAGGACTTCGGGAAGCCCCGGTAACCCAGCGTCGACGGGTAGGCCCGATGATCAAGAAGGAACTCGTGAACCACGCGATCGAGCTGGTCGGTGGTCACGCCCGGGTCGATCGCCGCAGCACCGGCCTGCATTGCTTCAGCAGCGATCCGCCCCGCGACCCGCATCTTCTCGATCGTTTCCGCGGTCTGAACGTGCGGCCCCACGTAGGGCTCCGGTGTGGGCTCGCCCACGTATGGGGGCCGCGCGATGTGCGGCGGGACGGAGCGCAGCGGCGAAACGGCGGCCGGCTGGATTGGCACGCCGTGATCCTATGAGCAGCACTCCAGCGAGCGCCGTGCCCGGCGCACCCGGGAATCTGAGGAGTAGTTTCGTTCGTGGCGACTTCGAGGAGGAACGATGGCCGACGGGGACTGGTGGTATGACCTCAAGACCCATTCGGTGGTGCCTGACGACCACGTCACCAAGGTGACGGATCTTCTGGGACCGTACCGGACGCGTGAGGAAGCCGAGCACGCGCTCGAGAAGGTGGCGGAGCGCAATGACGCCTGGGACAACGATCCTCGCTGGAACGACGACTGACCGGTGACCTGGCACTGGCCGCAGCCTCCGTCAGCTGGCGCCCTACCATCCGCATAGCAAGACCAGCAGTCACTCTTCCGGGGACTCTGGCCCGCACCGGGGTATGAGGTTCGCGGCAAAAGGCTCGTCATCTGCGTGCGCTACATTCCAGAGCCGTCGCGACGGTGCAGGACGAGACGTGATCGGAGGCTCAATGGGACAGCGGACGGTGCTCGTCGGATGTGACTTCGTGGAGTCGTCGCAGTGGCCGGTGTCGGCGGTGTTCCAGGTGGAACCGGCGAAGGAGCAACCGGCTGAGATCATCTCGAGCGAGTGGGCGTCCGACCCGGCAATCGAGACTCACCTCTATTCCGATCTCTACGGCAATCAGTGCCGGCGCCTCACGATCCCGGTCGGGCGTTCGGTGATGAGCTACCGCGCCACCGCGCTGGTCCCGGACGCGACGGAGGATGTCGACCTTGACGCGCCCGAGATGCTGCCGTCGGAATTGCCCGACGACGTCCTGCTCTACACGCTGCCGAGCCGTTACTGCCTGCCCGACGTGCTCGGCCAGGAGGCCTGGACCCGGTTCGGTGACGTGACGCCCGGCTATGGCAGGGTGCAGGCAATCTGTGACTACGTCCACAACCACCTGCAGTTCGCCTACGGCAGCAGCACCGCCCGGACCACGGCCGCGGATGTTCACGAATCGCGCTACGGGGTGTGCCGGGACTTCACCCACCTCGCCGTGTCGCTGTGTCGCGCGCTGAACATCCCCGCCCGTTACGTCTTCGGCTATCTTCCCGAGATCGAGGTGGAGAAGCTCAGCGTGCCGATGGACTTCGCGGCGTGGATGGAGGTCTGGCTGGGCAACAGGTGGTTCACATTCGACCCGCGTAACAATCAGCATCGCAAGGGCCGCGTGTTGATCGGCCGGGGACGCGACGCGGCCGACGTGGCCATGCTGACCACCTTCGGCGCCCCGTACCTCCAGTCGATGACGGTGATCGCGGAGGAAGCCGCCAACGTCTCCTGACGGCTTCCGCCCGCTGACCTGTCGACACGGAACCACGGCGTCTTCCGACGCGCACTGCTGACTCGAAGGCGCCTGCCAAGGACACCGGCGGCTAGCGACCTTCGCGCCAGCCGTTGGTGATCGGCAGCCTCCGGTCCCGTCCGAACGCCTTGAAGCTGATCTTGGTTCCGGGCGGGTACTGGCGCCGCTTGTACTCCGCTCGATCGACCAGCCTTGTCACCCGGTCGACGAGCGCGGCATCGAAGCCCATCGCCACGATCTCGGCATGCCCACGATCGCCTTCGACATAGTCGTCGAGAATGTCGTCCAGCAGCTCGTACGGTGGCAGCGAGTCGGTGTCCTTCTGACCCGGGCGCAGCTCAGCGCTCGGCTCCTTGTTGATCGAGTTCTCAGGGATGGGTGGCGTCTCCCCCCGGGCCTCAGCTTGCTCGTTGCGCCAGCGGGCCAATCTCCACACCCACGTCTTCGGCACGTCCTTGATCGGCGCGAAGCCACCGACAGCGTCACCGTAGATCGTGCTGTAGCCGACGGCCAGCTCGCTCTTGTTGCCGCAGGCCAGCACGATCGAGGGGCCGTGCTGATTCGACTCGGCCATCCAGATCATGCCGCGAATCCGGGCCTGCAGGTTCTCGGCGGCAATCCCGTCGATGTCGAGCATGGAAGCAAATGCATCCACGGCGGGCGCGATCGGTACCGTGCAGAAGTTCAGACCCGTCCGCTGGGCGAGTTCCGCAGCGTCTGTCATGGAGTGCTCAGAGGAGTAGGCGCTCGGATTGGAGATGCCGTAGACATTGTCCGCGCCGATCGCGTCGCAGGCGAGCGTCGCCACGAGCGTGGAGTCGATGCCGCCGGACAGTCCGAGATAAACCCGTTCGATGCCGTTCTTGCGGCAGTAGTCCCGCAGGCCCATCTCCAGAGCCAGGTAGACCTCGGCCATGGCCGGTAGCGGAGTCGCCACTTCGCCCATGATGTGTTCCGTGCGCGGGTCGCCGACCTCGGCCGAGATGATGTGCCTGCTGATGACCATGCCACTCTGCCCCGGCTCGGCGGGCACTGTTCCTTCGGCTATCTCGCTCTTCACCGGTGCGCTCGCAGCGGCTAGCTCGAGATCCGCAACCACGAGCTCCTCGACGAACTGCAGGGCGCGCACGGTGATCGTCCCATCCGCGTTGCTGATCATGGTGTCGCCGTCGAAGACCAGTTCGTCCTGCCCGCCAACGAGGTTGACGTAGGCCAGGGGGCAGCCGGCCTCACGGGCGCGGCGCGCGACCAGTTCGCCACGGACATCATCCTTGTCACGCTCGTAGGGGCTGGCGTTGATCACCGCGAGCAGACCGGCCCCGGCCTCCCGGGTGGCGGCGACCGGACCCCCGTCCTGCCACAGGTCCTCACAGATCGCGACGGCGACGTCTATCCCGCGGATGCGCAACACATGCAATTCGTTGCCCGGCTTGAAGTAGCGGTATTCGTCGAATACGCCGTAGTTCGGAAGGTGGTGCTTGGCGTAGCTGGTGATCACCCGGCCCTGGTGCAGCACTGCGGCGGCGTCCAGCGGTTGGCCGCCCTTCGGATGATCTGGATCGTCGGTCCGGTCGAGATAGCCGACGACCGCTACCAGGTCACCGAAGCCGCCGCCATGGAGTCGGCTGGCGAGCCGGGCGACCGAGATTCGCGACGCCTCGACGAACGACTGCCGGAGCGCGAGGTCCTCGATCGGATAGCCGGTGAGCGCCATCTCCGGGAAGAGCACCAGGTCGGCTCCCGCGACATAAGCCCGCTCGGCCCACTCAACGATCAGGTCCGCGTTGGCGGAGATATCGCCCACCGTGGTGTTGATCTGAGCCATGGCGATGCGAAGCTGCGGCACCGCCTCAGCGTATTCGAGCGTGGAGCGCCCGACATCTGCACGGGCTGGATCGTGGCAGCCGTGTGCTCGATGACGATCTTGCTGTTGCGGGTACGTAACGCCGCTGTTACACCATCTGGGCACACTTGCCGTCGTGGACAAGCAGACCGAGTTCGTGTTGCGGGCAATCGAGGAGCGAGACGTCCGCTTCGTCCGAATGTGGTTCACCGACGTTCTCGGCTTTTTGAAATCGGTGGCGATCGCGCCTGCCGAGTTGGAGGGAGCCTTCGCCGAGGGCATGGGCTTCGACGGCTCGGCGATCGAAGGTTTCGCCCGGGTCTACGAGTCCGACATGGTGGCGCACCCCGACCCGGCTACCTTCCAGGTGCTGCCCTGGCGCGACGTCAGCCCGGCGACGGCTCGGATGTTCTGCGACATTTCGATGCCGGACGGCTCGCCTTCGTACGCTGATCCGCGTTACGTGCTGAAGCGGGCGCTGAAGAAGGCCGCCGATCTCGGCTTCACGTTCTACACCCATCCCGAGGTGGAGTTCTTTCTGTTCAAGGACCCCATCGTTCCCGGCGAGCCACCGACACCGGTCGATCATTCCGGTTACTTCGACCACACCCCGCAGAGCCTGGGTAGCGACTTTCGCCGGCGAGCGATCACCATGCTGGAACAGATGGGGATCTCGGTGGAGTTCTCCCACCACGAAGGTGCTCCCGGTCAGCAGGAGATCGATCTTCGGTATGCCGACGCGCTGTCGACTGCCGACAACCTGATGACCTTCCGGGTCGTGGTCAAGGAGGTGGCGCTGTCCCAGGGCATCTACGCCTCGTTCATGCCGAAGCCGTTCACCGAGTGGCCGGGCTCCGCCATGCACACCCACGTCTCGCTGTTCGAGGGTGACAACAACGCGTTCTACGACGCCAGCGCCGAGCACCACCTCTCGAAGGTGGCGCGCTACTTCATCGCGGGCCTGTTGCGGCACGCCGCCGAGATCACTGCTGTCACCAACCAATGGGTCAACTCCTACAAGCGGCTGGCCGGTGGCGGGGAGGCGCCGAGCTACATCTGCTGGGGCCGGAACAACCGTTCGGCTCTGGTTCGGGTGCCGATGTACAAGCCCAACAAGGGATCGTCGGCGCGAGTCGAACTGCGCTCGATCGATTCCGCCTGCAACCCCTATCTCGCCTTTGCCTTGATGCTCGCGGCGGGCCTGGCGGGGATCGAGGGCGAATACGAGTTGCCCGAGGGTGCGGAGGACGATGTCTGGTCGCTGACAGAACGGGAGCGGCAGGCCTTGGGCATTTCCCCGCTGCCGCGCAACCTCGACGAGGCGATCCGCACCATGGAACGCTCAGATCTGGCCGCCGAAACCCTCGGCGAGCACGTCTTCGATTTCTTCCTGCGCAACAAGCGTGCCGAGTTCGATGAGTACCGGCGGCAGGTCACGCCCATGGAACTCAATCGGCTGCTGCCGGTTCTATAGTGCTGCTCGCGCATCGCGCTCGATTAGAGTGGTGCTCGCATCCCGCTCGACAACCCCTACTTCGTCGTCGATCGCGAACACGACGTGCGTGTTTCGCTCACTCTTTCTCGGCGCGCGAGACCGACGCTCGAAGCGGGTGATCCGGCCGGTCAGGAAAAGAGTGGCAGAGCGCGGAGCGAGGTTGGCGCGGAGGCCGGACGCCCTGATTGTCCCGTCGGCCATGGCCTCGTCCCAGCTGATCCGCCCGGTGGCCAGCCGAAAGAAGGTGATCGGATCGGTTTCGACGACGTTCGGTGGTGTGCCTCGAGTGTGCGACGGTCCCGCGTCGCCGGCCGCAGACGCGATCGAGCACTGCACTGCCGCGTATGGGGGCACCCGGACTTCGACCGAACGCCCGGGTTGCTGACCGGCCAAGATTTCGGCGAGCGTACGGGTGCAGCGCGACAGAGCTGCCCGATGGAGCACGATCGGCGCCCGCACGGGAAGTGACCGGGACAGATCGTCGGCGTGCACCACGACCTCGACGATCCGCGTCGCCAAGAAGTCCCCAGCGGTGACGGGTCCTCGCGCTGCGCCAACCACCGAGCGCGGGTCGTGCAGAGGTAGGAGCTCGGCCAATTCGTGGATCGCCCCGGCAAGCTGTTCGACCAGCACCGGTCCTGAATGATCTGCCGTCGCTAGCAGCGTGGATTCCTTGATCATCTCGACGTCACGGCGGTAGCGCCTGACGAACTCATCATTGGGTAGCGGCCGTTCACCCGTCGGCCGTGCGAGCACCTGAGCGAGGCCGCGGTGGACCAGCACCAAATGGCCGGTAAGGGTGCGTACGTCCCAACCGGGCAGCGGGGTCTGCTGAGTGAAGTCGGCCGCGGCCGACCCCGCGAGCCATTCGCACACCGTACGAGACTGCTCGAGCAGCGCGGCCGATGGATCCGAGCCGGTCCGAACCACGGATCGAGGCTAGCGGGATGTGGATCTTCGACCGCCGGCCACACTGACCGGCCACACTGATTGGCGGTGCCTATCTGCTCAGTAGCATCAATCCGTGATCCGGATCGCGACCGCGCAAGGCACCTTGGTGCGGCGTGGCTTCGTCGACGCGGCCGCCGCTGAGCGGATCATCGCCGACTGGGACGCTGAGCTGGAGGTACTGGTCAACCTGGCGGGCAGGCGGCTGATCCCGACGTGGCGCTGGCCGGGCTGAGCCGGCTCAGCGAGGTCTCTCCCGACCTCCTCGGCCACCTCGCCGGCACGCCACGATGGGCGCGCCAGCTGATCGTGGTGCTTGGTGCCAGCGCCTCCCTCGGACAGCACTTGATCGCTCACCCCGAACAGGTGGACGTGCTCAATGCAGAACTCAGCCGCACGCCGGTAGAGCAGCTCCGCGCCGAGTTGCTGACCGCGGTGGGTGCGGAGCGCGACAGCATGCCGGTGGCCAGCGACCTTAGTGGGGACGGCCTGCGGTTGGCTTACCGCAGGGCCCTGCTCCGGATCGCGGCCCGTGACCTGACTGCGCCCGAGCCCATCGAGATTTTTGACGACGTCGCAGGCGAGCTTTCTGATCTCGCCGATGCCACGCTTGAAGCGGCGCTGGCCATAGCAGAGCAAAGCTGGGTGGGGATGCCCGCGACTGCCGGTTGGCGGTGGTCGGCCTTGGCAAGTCCGGTGCCCGGAGCTCAACTACGTCAGCGATGTGACATCCTCTTCGTCGCCGAACCGCGAGATCGACGAGGAACGGCCAGCCGATGATCACGAGCGATCAGCGCCATCACCGTAGCCACGCGAATGGCGGCGGAAATCACCAGGATCTGCTCGGCGCACACGGCGGCCGGGACCATCTGGGAGGTGGACGCCGCGCTTCGGCCGGAAGGCAGGCAGGCCAGCTGGTCCGGACCTTGTCCAGCCATCGCATCTACTACGAGAAGTAGGCCAAGACCTGGGAGTTCCAGGCCATGCTCAAGGCAAGGCCCAGCGCCGGAGACCTCGACTTAGGACAGGACTTCGTCGAGATGATCTCGCCGATGGTCTGGCGGGCCGCGGAAAGGGAGAACTTCGTCGCCGACACCCAGGCCATGCGCAAGCGGGTCATCGCCCACATTCCCGCCCCGTAACTCAAGATCGGGAACTCAAGCTCGGGCAGGGCGGCCTGCGGGACGTCAAGTTCTCGGTCCGCTTCTCCAGTAGGTCCACGGCCCCATGAACAAACGCCTGCGCTCGCCGGCACACTAGCCGCGCTCAAGGCCCTGGTCGACAACGGCTACATGGGGCGAGAGGACAGCAAAGGCTTCGCGTTTGGCATACAGGTTCCTCCGCACCCTAGAGACCGCATCCAGCTGCTGAACCTGGCCGGACCACATTCTGCCGGAACGACGAAAACAATCTTTCGGCGGCTGGGGCGCTGACTCGGTACTGCGGTCCGATGGCGGACTGCTCAACGGCCTGGCAGCCATTGCGCGCAGCGCGTGCAGCGGCTCCACGGAGCGGCTGTTCTCTCACCCCTGCTCGACACCTTGCCCGGATTCCCTCGACCGAGCTGCGGCTCCCCAGCCGATGCAGCAGTCGATCGTCTCAAGGCGCTGGGCTGCGCCGATCCGTCCGGCGGCGCTGCGGCACATCGCACGTTCGGCCGGGCGTGACCCGCCGGCCGAAATCCAGCGGCGGCTGCTGCCGGCGATGCTCGGCTGGTTCGCCGGAGCACCGAGCCCTGATCATGGGCTGCTGGCGTTCCGTCAGGTCTCGGAAGCGCTCGGCGCCACGCCCTGTACCTTCGAGCGCTGCGTGACGAGGGTGCTATGGCAGAACAATTCGCGCGCATTCTGGCATCCAGCGGTGCGCGGTTCGCTGCTTACTCGAGCGCCACAGACGGTCCAGATGCTCGCCCAGGACGAAGAGCTACGAGCCTCGGTCGCTGGCCGACTTGAAGACCGGAATAATGCCGCAGCGCGCCGCCAGGAAAGCCCGGCTGCGGCGATCGAGGCGGTTCGTGCCATCCGGCGGAGGGAACTGTTCCGGGTTGCGGCGGGCGACATTTTCGGATTGAACGACATCCATACAGTCGGGGCCGCCCTCACCGATCTCGCCTCCGCGACCATCGATGCCGCCCTCGCCGTGGTCCGAACTTCTCGAGACCCGGCCCGTGCCTCGAATTCGCGAGACACTCTCCAGCGCATGGTCCGACAGCGTTATCCGGATGTTTCCGGAGGGCTTGTCGCGAACGCCATCAGGGCCGCGATATCGGCCTCGATCTCGGCCATGCGCGGCGCCAGCGACTGCCGCAGGCGCTCGCCCGCTTCGGTAGGCGCCACGTTCCGCGTCGTCCGCGTCAGGAGCCTGATGCCCATCCGCGCCTCCAGGCGCTTGATCGTGTGGCTGAGCGTCGACTGAGCGATCCCGATCTTCGCCGCCGCCCTGGTGAAGCTGCGCTCTTCGGCAACCGCCAGGAACCACAGCAGGTCGTTGAAGTCTTCCCTCGCCATCGGCTTCCTCGCGGTCGGACACCCGCGATTTATGCCCCCGGTCGATAGACGCAAGCGAATTACGACGGCTAATCCTTTCGATCGTCTGCCGCTACCTCTGGCCGCGACGCCAGGCACGGTGAGAGGTGGAGCATGCAAGCAACCTACGACGAGACGCTGGTCACACCGAGCGCAGCCTGGGGCGCCGTCTCGTCCATGGCGCTCTGCGTCGCGGTTCTCATCGCCTCGGAGTTCATGCCGGTGAGCCTGCTGACGCCGCTCGCGGGCGATCTCGGCATCACCGAGGGACAAGCCGGACAGGCGATCTCGATCTCGGGCCTCTTCGCCGTGATCACCAGCCTTTTCATCGCCGGCCTCACCCGGACCATCGACCGCAAGATCGTCCTGGCATCCTTCTCGGTGCTGCTGATCGTCTCCGGGACGATCGTGACCTTCGCCCCCAACTATGCGGCGCTGATGCTCGGCCGTGCCCTCCTGGGTGTCGCCATCGGCGGCTTCTGGTCGATGTCCACCGCGATCGTCATGCGGCTGCTGCCGGAGGACGCGGTGCCGAGAGGCCTCGCGATGCTCAACGCCGGCAATGCCGTCGCGGCGACGATCTCGGCCCCGCTCGGGAGCTTTCTTGGCGACATCATCGGCTGGCGCGGCGCGTTCTTCTTCGTGGTGCCGCTCGCCGTGCTGGCGCTGGTCGGGCAGTGGATCAGCATGCCGTCGCTTCCGCCGCGCGGGCGCAAGGGCAGCGGGAACGTGTTCCGGCTGCTGCGGCGCCCTCAGGTCGCCCTGGGCATGACGTCGATCTTCCTGCTGTTCATGGGACAGTTCGCGCTCTTCACCTATTTGCGGCCGTTCCTCGAATCCGTCTCGGGCTATTCGGTCTCGGCACTCTCGCTGGCGCTCCTGCTGATGGGGCTTGCGGGCGTCGCGGGAACCTGGTGCATCAGCCGCCTGCTCGGCTCGCGCCTCTACTCGATCGTCATCGCCATCCCGCTGGTGATGGCCGCAATCGCCGTCCTCTTGATCGCCATGGGCTCCATGCAGCTGCCCGTTGCCGTCCTGCTCGTCGCCTGGGGCTTCTTCGGCACCGCCGCGCCGGTGGGCTGGGGCACCTGGCTCGCCCGCGTCCTGCGCGACGACGCCGAGGCCGGCGGCGGCCTGCAGGTCGCCGTCATCCAGTTCGCGATCACGCTCGGCGCCGCCGCCGGCGGCCTGCTGTTCGACTGGGCGGGCTGGTGGAGCTCCTTCGCCCTCGCCGCCGTCCTGTTGCTCGGATCGTCGCTGGCCGCCTTCGCCGCCTGGATCAACTGGGAGCGCTCACAATGAAGCCTAGACATCCCACGTACACGCGCCGCGCCGCTGCTCGGGGCCGCTCTGGCGAGCGCCATCATGCCGCGCCTGGCATTCGGTCAGACTGCGACGGATAGCAACCAGGACGAGAAATCATGCGGATAGGGATCGCGTTCGCCGACCACGATTCACGGCGACGCTCTACGACAATCCGTCGGCCCGCGACTTCGCGTCGATGCTGCCGCTCGACCTCACCATCGACGACTATGCGAACAACGAGAAGATCGCCTACCTTCCGCGGAAACTGACCGAGGAAGGGGCCGGACCCTTCTCCAACGAGCGTCCGGGCGACCTCTGCTACTACGCTCCTTGGGGAACCTGGCGTTCTTCTATCGATAGATACCGCTATTCGAGCGGTCTGATCCGTCTCGGCCGTCTCGACGATGGCGTCGAGCCGCTGCTCACACGCGGGGAGTTCCCCCTTCGTATCGACCTTCTCGCCTGACACCACAGAACAGGAGATCGAACAATGCTTGCCACTGTCATGCATGGTCCCCGCGATGTCGGGTTCGAACAGGATCGCGTCACCTGTAGCGGACTGGTTCCAGCGGTGGCCGAGCAGCGAGAGGATGATGATCAGGCCGTTGAAGAACTGGACGTAGAAGCCGCTGAGCCCCGCCCCGACGATCCCGGTCTGGATGAAGGACACCGTCAGCGCGCCGATCGCGCCGCCGGAGACCGTCCCGATGCCGCCCCAGGTCGGGGTGCCGCCGACGAAGACCGAGGCGAGCACCGGCAGCAGGTAGCCGTCGCCCGAGGTCGGCCACCAAGTGTAGTTGATCATCGTCGAGAAGACGCCGGCGCAGGCGGCGCCGAAGCCGACGAAGACGAAGGTCAGCACCCGGACGCGCCTGACGTTGATCCCCATCTGCTGGGCGCTGTCGGGATTGTCGCCGACGGCGTGCACCTGGACCCCGAAGCGATGGCGGCGGTAGAGGAAGACCGAGAAGACGACGAAGGCGATCGCCCAGAGGATCTGCACCGGGATCCCCCAGACCACGCTCGAGAAGAGCTTGTAGGCCCAGGTCTGCCCGAGGGTCACCAGCGCGATCGACTTGCCCTCGGTCGACGATCAGGATGATCCCGCGCAGCACGAAGTTCATCCCCAGCGTCGCGATCAGCGACGAGAGGTTGGCATAGACGACGAGCGCGCCGACGAAGAGGCCGAGCACGAGCCCCGTCGCGATCGCCGCGAGGATCCCGAGAAACGGATCGTGGCCGGCCTGGACCACCAGGGCGAAGGCCCAGGCGGCGAAGCCCATGGTCGAGGGGAACGAGAGGTCGATCTCGCCGGCGGTGACGACGAAGACCAGCGGCACGGTCAGGAAGATCGCCACCGGCAGCGTCGTCAGGACCGAGCTGTAGAGCGTCCATGAGGTGAAGACCGCCGGGTTCGCGATCAGGAAGATCGCCATCATCACGACGAAGACCGCGAACGAGCCGAGCGGCGCCCGGTTGCTGACGACGAAGCGCCGGAGCGGCCGGTCGTGCGGATGGCTCCAGTCCTCGGCCGGGCGCGGGTCGGCGGCTTCGCTCATTGCACAGGCTCCTTCAGGCCGGGCAGCCCGTCCGGATGCGCGACGTGCTCCATGAAGCCGATCAGCTCCTCGGCCGAGCCGAACTGCGCGCGCGGCGCCTCGAGCGCGACCCGGCCGCGATCGAGCACGACGAAGCGGTCGGCGATGTCGAAGACGTGGTGGATGTTGTGGCCGATGAAGAGGATCGACCGGCCGCTCGCCCGCACCTGCCGGACGAAGTGGAAGACCTTCGCGGTCTCGGTCAGCGACAGCGCGGTCGTCGGCTCGTCGAGCACGATCAGGTCGGCCTTCTTGTAGATCGCCCGGGCGATGGCGACGCCCTGCCGCTCGCCGCCCGAGAGCTGGCCGACGATCGAATGCGGGGTGAAGACCTTGGAGGTGAAGCCGATCTCGCGCATCAGCCGCCCGGCCTCCTTCACCTCGCGCGCGACGTCGAGGAAGCCGAGCGGCCCGGCGAGCTCGCGGCCCATGAAGATGTTGCGCACGATCGACTGCTGCACGCAGAGCGCGCGGTCCTGGAACACCGTCTCGATGCCCGCCTCGCGCGAGCGGGCGGCGCTCCAGCCGTGCACCGGCTTGCCGCGGACGAGGATCTCGCCGCTGGTCGGCCGGACGACGCCGGAGAGGATCTTGATGAGCGTCGACTTGCCGGCGCCGTTGTCGCCGATCAGGCCGACGACCTCGCCCTCGTGCACCGACAGGCTGACGCCGCCGAGCGCGTAGACGCTGCCGTAGGTCTTCGTGACGTCGCGGAGCTCGATCAGCGTCTCGGCTCATGGCCGCCCTCCCTCGGACGTGCCGCCGGCCGCGTCCGGCCGGCGGCATCTGCGATCAGCGGAGCGCTTCCTGCGCGAGCTTCGCGACGATCTCGTAGTTCTCGGGCGTGACGAAGCCCGGCGCCGGTATCGACGTCCATCGGCGACAGCCCGTAGACGACCTGCTGGCACAGGCTGAGGATCGGCAGGTAGCCCTGCAGGAACGGCTGCTGGTCCGAGGTCAGCTGCACCCAGCCGCCCTTGAAGGCCTCGACGATCTGCGGGCTGGTGTCGAAGCCGAAGTTGAAGATCTCGCCCGGCTGCTTGCCCGCCGCCTGCATGTAGGTCGGCACGTTGCCGAGCAGTCTGCCCGCCCGGATAGCCGATGGCCTTCACGTCGGGGTTGTTCAGGATCGCCGCGGTGATGACCGGGATCGCGAGGTTCGGATCGGCGGCCCATTCCGGCGGCGAGTCGATCTGGACGACGTTGGCGCCGGCCTCCTCGAGCGCCTCGACGGTCGCGATCTCGCGGATCGCGCGGTTGCCCTGGTTGAAGGGGCCGAGCACGATCACCGTGTCGCCCGGCGCCAGGTCCGCGTCCTTGAACGCCCGCTCGCCGAGGGCGGCGCCCTGCGGCTCGAGCTGGGCGCCGACGTAGCCGCCGCCGAAGGCCGCCACGACCTCCGGGACCGGCACGTTCTGGTACATCATCTTGATGCCGTCCTTCGACGCCTGCTCGGCCAGCGGCATGATCGGGGCATCGCCCGGATGGCCCATCATCGCGATGCCGGCGGGCTTGGCGGCGACCGCCTCGCGGAGCTGCTGCACCATCTTCTCCATCGACCAGCCGGAGAAGACGTAGTCGACGTCCGCGCCGGTGTCGGCGGCCGCCTGCCGCGCGCCGTTGTAGACGATGGTGCCGAAGGCGTCGCCCTCGGCCCCGCCGACGAAGAAGCGCAGCTTCACGTCCTTGCACCAGTCCTCGCGCAGCGCCTGCGCGTCCGCGGCACTCGCGCAGCGCGAGCAGCGCCGCGGTGGCCAGAATTCCGGCCGTGAGCATCTTGGTCCGCATGTCGATTCCTCCCTTGGTTGTGGTTCAGGCTGTTGCCCGCGGCTCGCTCCGCCTGCGGTTCCGGGACGAAGTCGGCGCCGCCGCGGCACTCCCTGAGGTAGTCGAGCGCCCGCTTCTGCCCGGTCAGCTCCAGCTCGTCCCGGTAGACCGGATCGTGCCAGCCCTCGATGTCGATCGAGCCCTTGTAGCCGGCGAGGCGGAGGTCGCCGATCACTCGCGCCCAGTCGCTGTCGCCGAAGCCCGGGGTCCGCATCTCCACGAACCGATGCTTGCCGAAGATCCCGTGCCGGCGGATCACGTCCCAGCGCACGGTCGCGTCCTTGCCGTGCACGTGGAAGATCCGCGGCGCCCACTCGCGGATCTGCGGGATCGGGATCGATCAGGTAGACCATCTGGTGGCAGGGCTCCCACTCGAGCCCGACGTTCTCGTCCGGCAGCGCGTCGAACATCATCTCCCAGGCGTCGGGATTGTGCGCGATGTTCCAGTCGCCGCTCGCCCAGTTGCCGTCCATCGCGCAGTTCTCGAAGGCGATCCGCACGCCCCGGTCGGCGGCCCGCCTCGCGAGCCGGCCCCAGACCTCGCTGAAGCGCGGCAGGCTCTCGGGCAGCGGCCGGCCGCGCAGCGGCCGGTGAAGCCCGCGACGATGTCGGTGCCGAAGAGGTGCGCGTTGTCGATCAGCGTCTCCCAGCCGGCGAGGGTCTCGCGGTCGAGCGGCTGGTCCTCGAGCGGGTTGCCGAACATGCCGAGCGCGCCGACCTTGACGTCGGCGTCGCCGATCGCCTCGCGGATCTCGCCGGCGAGCCGCGGGATGTCCTTGTCGCCGATCGTCTGCCAGAAGAACGGCTGGATGCTCTCGAAGCCGAGCGGCAGGATCGCGCGGACGTAGGCGGCCGGGTCGGCGAGGTTGCCGCGGACCATGGTGCCGATGCGGATGTCGAGAAGCGGGTTCGGCAAGCGGCGAGGCTCCTAGAGGCTGATCGGCACGCGGCGGCCGGTCTCGGCGCTCTCGATCGCGCCGAAGACCATCGCCAGGCTCTGGATGTTGTCGTCGCCGCGCGTTTCGGGCGCCGTCCCGGTCGCGATCGGCGTCGAGGAAGTCCTGCATCACCCCGAGATGCCCGCCGACGCGGTCGCGCGGATCGAGCGGCGGCACGTCGACCGGCTCCGTCCGGTCGAAGAGCCCCTCGCGGCGCGCCGGTGCGGACCTCGGCGCGGATGTCGGCGTGGCCGTCCCAGGTCAGGCGTGCCCCGCTCGCCGACGATGCGCCAGGCGCTCTCCCAGCTGGTGCCGAGCCCGTCGGCGCACCAGCTGCCGCGGTAGGTGAAGACCGGCCCCGTCCTGCATATCGAAGACCGCGACCGCCGACGACCCCTGCAGGTACCAGGACCCCGCCGGATCCCACTCGCGGCAGTAGACGCCGCTCGGCGTTCCGCCGACGAGGAAGCGCGCCGAGTCGAAGGTGTGGATCGCCATGTCGAGCAGCAGCACGTGGCGCATCTCCTCGCGGAAGCCGCCGAAGTGCGGCGCGAGGAAGAAGTCGCAGTGGATGCTCGTCGGCGCCCCGATCGCGCCGGATTCGAGGAAGCGCCGGATGCGCCGCGGCTCGGCCAGATAGCGGCGGTTCTGGATCACCGCGTGGACACGGCCGGCATCGCGCGCGGCGGCGACGATGGCGCGCGCATCCTCCGCGGTCGCGGCGAGCGGCTTCTCGGTCAGGACATGGCAGCCGTGGCGCAGCGCGGTGAGCGACGATCTCGCGGCGCGCCGCCGGCACCGCGACGTCGAAGACGACGTCCGGCCTCGTCTCGGCAAGCACCGCGTCGAGGTCGCTGCCGATCACCGCATCGGCGAGCCCGAACTCGTCGGCGCGCTGCCGCGCCCGCGCGCGATCGATGTCGACGAGCCCGACGATCTTCGTGCCGGTTTCGCGCGCGGCCGCGAGCCAAGCCTGGCTCATCGCGCCGCAACCGACAAGAACCGCCCTTACCACCGTTCCCACCCATCCCGCGTCTGTCGTCGGCCGAACGGGCAGCGCGCTCCGGTCGGGTCGACCCGCGGCGGCTCTCGGAACCTTGCGCACCGACCCCGGCCTCCTCATTGCGCTTCCGCCAGCGATGGTGCGCGGCGCCGTGCGCGGGTTGTGCGGTGCCGGCGGCAGCTGGTCCCTCGACCGTGACGCGCGGCTCTGCGGAACTTCGGGCGCTCTCGCTCAGCGTCAGGCCGTGGCCAGGACGGTCGGGCGCAATCGGCGACGCCATCCCGGATCTCGACGGGCTCCTCCACGATGTGGTCGAGGTTCTGGAACGAATATTCCATCCACTCGACCTCGGGGAGGGCGACCGGCGGTGTGAACGCCGAACTCCAGGAAGGTGTTGCCCTGGCTCACCGGGATCCCGAGCTCCGCCGCCAGCCAGCCGATCCGCATCACGTCGGTGACCTGGCCATGAACGTTCAGGATGTCGGTCGCCTCCGCGAGCATCAGCGCCAGCTTGCCGCCGGCATCGAGGTATTCGCCGGAGTTGATCTGCGTCCACGGGAAGCGACCGGCGCAGCATGCGCAAGCCCGTCGAAGTCGTGGCGCAGGATCGGATCCTCCACCCACAGCGGCATGTGCCCGGCCGCACGCATGGCCTCGATCTTCATCGCGGCTTCCTTGGCGCCCCAGGCCTCGTTGGCGTCGATCATGATCACGGCGCCCTTGCGGACGGTCCTGCGCAGAAGCTCGAGCCGGTGGAGGTCCCGCTCGAAATCCGGGTGTCCGACCTTGATCTTGAAGGCGCGGTAGCCGATCGCATCGGCGTGGCCGAAGAACTCGCAGAACTCGTCGTCGTCGAGGTGGAAGTCGAGGCCCGACGGCGTAGGCGCGGACCCGGTCGCGCCGCGCGCCGAGCAGGCGTAGAGCGGCAGCCCCACCTGCTTTGCCGCGAGGTCCCAGAGCGCGACCTGGACCGCCTCGCGAAACGGCAGCGTCGGCTGCGCGCTGGTTGCCGCCGCGAGGCCGCGAGACGCCGTGCACCAGAGCGAGCGGGCTCCTGCGCCGCGAGGCCGGGCCAGATCTCCTCGCGAAACACCCGCTCGATCTCGGCTGATCGGGCAGCGGCGCGAACAGGGACTGCGCGAAGCCCAGTCCGCCTGCGCCGCTCATCGTCGATCAGCTCCAGCGCGGCGACGTTCACCTCGTCCGCGCGCACCTGGCTGTCCCCGATGACGCGGTCGCGGCGGAACTGGAAGCGGAGGATGCGAAAGTCATCGAGTTGCATGAGCGGCGTTGGACTGACCTCGCATCTGATATATCAGATCGAGTCAGCTAATAGATCAACGAGGCAGCCATGGCAAGGAAACCCGAGCGCAGGAGCCGACGACGGCGGACGCAACTCGCCGGCGGCTGAGCGACCTCGCCTACGCCAGGATCCTCGAGAACCTGTTCGACCGCCAGCTGCCGGCCGGCGCGTTCGTCTCGCAGAACGATCTCGTGCGCGCTCTCGGGGATCCCGGTCGGCCCGCTGCGGGACGCGCTGCGGGTGCTCGAGGCCGAGGGCGTGCTCAAGATCCACCCGCGATCGGGCATCGAGTTCGTCAAGCCCGGGCTGGAGCTGACCCGCTCGACCTACCAGTTCCGCACCATCATCGAGCGCGCGGCGGTGCGCATGTTCGCCGAGACGGCGCCGACGAGCTGCTCAATGAGCTTCGCGCCGAACACGAGGCGCTCATCGGCCGTTGGTATCCGGCGAGATCGACCACGACGCCTTGCTGGAGCTCGAACGTCTCGAAGGGCGGCTACACAATTCGATCGTCGGGATCATGTCGAACCCGCTGATCGAGTTCGAGCTATCGCAGGATGCACAACTACCTGCGTCTGGTCCGGCTCGATCGCCGGCTGACCGCCCCGCTTGCCCTGCGCTCCCTGCACGAGCACATGCAGATCATCGACGCCTGCATCGCCCGCGACGCCGACCGCGCCGAGGCCGCCGTCCGAGCGCATTTCACGGAGGCGCTCCAGCGCCACATGGGCATCTCCTGAGTTGGGTGGCAGCCGGCGCGCAGATGCTGCTCCCAACCGGGTGGCAGAGATCCAACGCGCGGGCTTCGTCGACACAACGGGAGGCCCCGCGCGCCCCGCGACCCCGAGTTCTTGGTCCGCCTAAAGCGGGTGAGGCTCTGCGGCAGACTACCTCGTCTTTGAGGAGTTTCACCCGGCCCTCCAGTATCCGCGGGTCATGAGCCACAGCCTCATCTGCCTCCGCCCAGTCGGGCAAGGGTCTGCCGGCAGAACAACGCCGGTGCAGACGCCGAAGCCGACGCGGTAGCCGTCACCTTCCGCATGGCCGC
>CAWEGC010000009.1:0-642272 GCA_963808495.1 uncultured Actinomycetota bacterium | reverse complement strand
GGTCGGCCGCACAGCACTGACCGAGATGCGCCGTCTCCTGGCGGCGATGCGCCCCGACGGGGATGAAGCCGAGCTCATGCCCCAGCCCGGTCTGGAGAGCCTGAAGTCGTTGGCCGAGGAGATCGGGCGAGCCGGCTTGCCCGTACGGCTGCATGTCGACGGCCAGCCATCACCGCTTCCACGGGCGATCGACCTCTCTGCTTATCGAATCGCTCAGG
Organism: uncultured Actinomycetota bacterium; assembly: GCA_963808495.1. Taxonomy (GTDB): domain Bacteria; phylum Actinomycetota; class Actinomycetes; order Propionibacteriales; family Propionibacteriaceae; genus Microlunatus. Next base: position 642,054 of record CAWEGC010000009.1, on the reverse strand, counting down.
AGGGCCTGACCAACGCGCTGAAACATGCGCGCGCGAGCCAGGCGGACGTGACGGTGGACTATGCGCCGGGCCAGCTCCAGATCCAGGTACGCGATGACGGCGTCGGCCCCGAGAGCACCGACGGGCTCGGCCATGGGCTCGTCGGCATGCGCGAACGGGTCAAGATCTACGGCGGCGAGATGACCGCCGGTCCGGCGCCGTCAGGCGGCTATCTGCTCAGCGCCCGGCTGCCCATCCGGGCAGTCACCCCATGAGCATCCGCGTCCTAGTCGCCGACGACCAGTCGATGGTGCGTGCCGGGTTTCGCATGCTGCTCGCCAACGAGCCCGACATCGAGGTGGTCGCCGAGGCGAGCAATGGGCTCGAGGCGGTCGCATCACGCCGCCCGATTCCAACCCAACGTCGTCCTGATGGACATCCGCATGCCGGAGCTTGACGGGCTGGAGGCGACGCGACGGATCCTCGCCGCAGACCCAAGCCGCCAAAATCTTGATCTTGACGACCTTCGACCTGGACGAATACGTCTACGAGGCACTCCGGGCCGGCGCCAGCGGCTTCGTGCTCAAGGACGACCCTCCCGAACAGCTCCTCGCGGCCATCCGGGTCGTCGCAGCCGGCGATGCGCTGCTGTCGCCGGCCATCACCAAACGGGTGATCGCACAGTTCAGGCACATTCCGCGCTCCGCCGCCGCCACGAGGATTGGATGAGCTGACTGACCGCGAGCTCGACGTGTTCGGCCTGATCGCCCGGGGTCTTTCCAACCCCGAGATCGGCCGCGAGCTCTACATCAGCGAGACGACCGTCAAGACCCACATCACCCACATCCTGCAATAGCTCAATCTCCGCGACCGCGTTCAGGCGGTCGTGCTTGCCTACGAGACTGGGCTCTCGATGATGCGCGGCCGGCGACCAATCGCAAGCAGCCCCCGGCCCGCTGAGCGTGTCTTAGGCGTCGATATAGGCCACGCGCTCCCTAGAGTACCCGGTACGCAAAGAGCCAGACGGGCACATCGCCGATCAGGTCCCGGCCAACGAATCAAAGCCGCGGTAGGCACCCATCCAGGCGAGCGGCCAGCTCGTCGCCGACCCGATCGTTTCGACGCACCGCATGCCGCGTTGACGAAGCCGAGAGTGGTGTCGCTCCCCTTCCCCTCGGGGTGCGGGCTAGCATGCGTCGCGTGGTTCAGCGAAAAGGCTGTACCCGGACCCGAGGAGACGCAATGAAACCCGGCGGCTCCGCCCAGGTGGACAACCAGGCGGCATGGCGGCTGCACCGCTCCTCGGGCACGGGGGTGCGGTGAGCATCCGATGCATCGCCTGAGGTCGGCACTGATCGCCTTCGGCAACAGACTCGGGCCATCCGGTCCGCTCGACCGGGTCAGCTATCTGCTTCTGGCTGGCTTCGTGATCGTCACGCTCGGGCGGGCCCTGGTCGGGCTCGGAGCGCTGGTCGATGTCGACTTCCTGACCGTCTTCCTGCCGTTCAAGGCCATCTACGGCCGATCGAACGGGGACTTCATCACGCTTCGGCAGGACACCACGGACTACTACCTCCCGGCGATCGCTATCATCAAAGAGGCGTTCCTCGCCGGAGAGTTCCCCACCTGGGCGCCCTACGAGGTCGGAGGCGCTCCCCTTGCCTCCCTGCCGAATCATGCGGCGTTGAGCCGCTCTCGCTCCCGTACTTCCTGCTGCCGCTGTGGTTGGCACCTGCATTCGTCAAGCTTGGCGAATTCGTGGTGGCCATCGTCGGCATGGTCGCCTTCCTCGGGCGCCACGGCGTGAGTCGCGGAGCAGGCGTCGTGGCCGGCATCGTATTCGTCTCGTCCGGTTTCATGATGATGTGGACGAACTGGCCGCACACCCGGGTCGCCTGCTTCATCCCGCTGTTGTTCTGGACGCTCGAGCGTCTCAACCAGGAACGACGAGGTCGAGATGTCGTCCCGGTCGCGGTCGTCGTGGCCTGCATGCTGCTCGGGGGGTTCCCGGCGGTGACGATCTTCACCTTGACCGTCGCGTCGGTGTATGCGCTCGCACGCGCCTGGTGGCGGTACCGGAGCGACATGATGGGGATGCTCAAGTTCTCGGCGCCAGCGCGGCAGGCGTGCTGCTGGGTGTCGGACTGGCGGCCATTCAGATCGTGCCCTTCATCCTGAACCTCGACCAGCTGGGCCTGGAGAATCGCAATTTCGACGGGCGGCACCTGCCTTTCGCGCTCCTCGTGACGACGATCGCGCCGAACGCCGTCGGTCTGAGCGTCAACGGGAGCAATCCGCTCTGGTACGGGCCCGTCAACGCGATCGAGGCCGTCGACTTCGTCGGCGCGGTCGCTGTGGTGCTGGCGGTGGCCGCGTTGGTGCTGCGCCTACCGCGTGGAGCCGCTCCAGAACGTTCACCACGCTGGTTCCTCGCCGCCGCCGCCGCGGCCGCCGCGACGGCGATCTAATCGGCGGACCGGTGCTGGCGGCGTTGCAGTACCTGCCGTTCTACTCGACGAACTTCATTGGTCGAGCGTCGTCGGTGTTCGGCTTCCTCGTCGCCGCCCTGGCCGGGATCGGCCTGGAGCGAGTGCTGCGTTGGGTCGAGACCGCCGAGGACGCGCTCCGGAAGAACATGGCGAGCGCGAGCCGCGGAGCCTTGCGGCTCTGATCGGGAAACTATGGCTTCCGATCGTCCTACTGTGCAGCGTCGGACTGCTCGGGATCGCGGTCTGAAGGCCGCCTCAGACTACGCGGCAGCAGCCGGTCAGACAGCGCATCTGGTGCGTGCCCTGATCCTGCCGATACTGCTCCTGATCGCGGCGCTCGCCGGTGTCGTTCTCATCAGGATCGGGCCAGAACTCTTGCGCCGGGCCCTCGCGGCGATCGCAGCCCTCGTCGCACTCCTGGCCGTGGCGCAGAGCGCTGCGTTCGCGCATACGATGCTCCCGTTGAGCGATCGATCGAACGTGTTTCCGGTGACCCCCACCCATTCCTTCCTGCAAGCACACATCGGCGAGAACCGTTATGGATCGGCTTTGGGCGTCATGTATCCGGCGAGCTCCGACTTCTACAAACTCCGGACACCTGTCGGCCACGAGTTCACGACGAATCGGTGGAAGGACGTGCTGCGGGCCGCTGCCGCCGCTCGGTTGTCACCAGGACGGCCAGTAGGTTCAGCAAATACTTCTCGCTGGCGGACGCCGGGAAGTCCGCAGCCTTGGACCAGCTCGCTGTGAGGTACTGGGTGGCGTCCTCCGGGGACGTCGCTGGCCGGGCAGACGAGATTCCCGACGAGGGGTCGACGATCGAGATCGGACCTGACGAGCGGATGCAGTGCGAGGTCGACGGGACCGAACTTCGCGGGATCGAGGTCGAGGTCGCGAAGGCTCGAGGCCTGCCTCCCCACGGCCGGTCGTTGCTGCACGTTGCTGTGCACACTCCCGACGGGACGCTGACCGGCGAGCGGCTGCTCAGCAGCCTCGGAACGGGTGGGCATCGGGTGGCCGTGACGGGTGAGGACCTGCCGCGGGGTGGCCGCTTCGGCGTCGAGGTCTGGTTGACGGGTCTCGACGGCACCACCGTTCTCCGGGCACGGGACGGCAAGGAGCCTGTGCGGCGGTCCGCCCGCATGATGTCGGCCTGCGGCTGGTCTTCGCCGAGGCCGGGGCGGCGGTGTACGAGCGGCTTCACTCGCTGCCCGGATCCGCTGGGCGTCGCGCAGCCAACTGGTCGCGAATCCCGCTGCTCGGAAAAGGCTCTGGCTGAGGGACTGCCGGACGACACGGTGATTCTGGAGGACCCCAAGGGACCGGTGGCGGAGGGCGGCGCAGCCGCGGTGGGCGTGCTCGAGGACTCTCCCGAGCGGATCGCCGTGCAGGTCAACGCCGAGCGGGGCGGGTACCTCGTCGTGGCCGACGCTCTGGTCCGCGACGGATGGACTGCACGGTCGATGGTCGTGAGGCCCGTTTGGTCCACGGCAACCACGCCTTCGCCGCCGTCTGGGTCCCGGCTGGCGAGCACAGGATCGAACTCACATACACCGCACCGGGGCTCCGCACCGGAGTCGTCGTGTCGCTCCTGTCGATCGTCGTGGCCGGCCTCCTGCTCCTGCTTCCGGTGCCGCCGCGGCCGCGCAGAGCGGCTCTCTTCGTCGAATGACCGGCACGACGACGAATCCGCGTTAATCTGAAGCCTTCCCGCTCGGCGGGACCTTCGCCCAAGCTGTGACCCGTTGTGAGGCTGACGCGAGACTTGTTGTCCAGATTCCCTGCCTGAACGAGGAAGAGACCCTGCCGCTCGTTCTCGCGTCCATCCCGCGCGAAATCCCAGGAATCGACGAGATCATCGTCCTCGTCGTCGACGACGGATCCACCGACCGAACCGTCGAGGTGGCCAGAGCACACGGCGTCCATGAGTTCGTTCATCACGCTCGGAACCAGGGTCTCGGCCGATCGTTCCACGACGGGGTCGCTCGAGCCTCGAGCTCGGCGCCGACATCGTGGTGAATACCGACGGCGACAACCAGTATCCCCAGGAGCGAATCGCCGATCTCGTCCAGCCCATCGTCGCGGGCACCGCCGAGGTGGTGATCGCCGACCGGCAGGTGCAGCAGATCGCACACTTCTCATCGTTGAAGAAGGCCTTGCACAAGTTCGGCAGCCGTGTGGTCAACAAGGCGGCAGGCACGGATCTGCCCGACGCGGCGAGCGGCTTCCGGGCCTATTCGCGGGAGAGCCTGATGCTGCTGAACACCATCACCCGGTTCAGTTACTGCATGGAGACGATCATTCAGGCCGGCAACAAGAAGCTGAAGATCGAAAGCATCCCGATCGCCACCAATCCGAAGACCCGAGAGTCGCGGCTGTTCGGCTCGACTGCCGAGCACGTGGTCAAGTCGGCAGGCGCGATCATTCGAGCCTTCATCATGTACAAGCCATACGTCATCTTCACCTGGGTCGCGGTCTTCTTCGGCATCCTGGGGGTCATCCCCTTCGTGCGTTACGCCGTGCTCATGGTCCAGGACGCGGAGGGAGGCCATCTCCAGTCGCTCCTGCTCGGCGCTGTTCTGCTCGTGTTGTCTTTCCTCAGCGGACTCATGGGCATCATCTCCGACCTCATTCGCACCAATCGCGTGCTCATCGAAGACGTCCTCGAACACACGAAGAAGATGCGGTTCGATGCCGGCAGGTCAGTCCCAGATCACCACCAGTACGTGGTCCGAGAACGGGGCCCGCAGCGACTTCGCCGAGGTCGGGCAGCGGCACTGAGTGTACCGTCCGACGACGAACCGCCCGGGGATCAACCGGGCAGCCGGCGAGGCAGGAGCCGCACCCAGATCCTGTCCATCGTCGTTGGTCTCGTCGTGCTCGGACTCTGCACCTGGCTGGTCGCGACAAACGCCGCCGATCTGCGCGCGACGGTGGCGGATCTCGGCATCACAGCGGTCGTCGTGGCCGGTGTCCTCGCGGCGGCCGGCACCGTGTTGATCGGCGGCGTCTGGTTGGTTCTGCTGCGGGGACTGGGTGTCACCGCACCCCGGACGGAGGCGGCTCCGGTGTTCTTCGTCAGTCAGCTCGGCAAGTATCTGCCCGGTTCGGTCTGGCCCGTAGTGGCTCAGATGGAGTTCGGCCAGCGCTGGCACACACCTCGTCGGACCATGCTGACCGCGAACGTCTTGATGATCGCGCTGCTGACCGCAACTGGCCTCGTCACCGGAGCGGTGTTGTTGCCGTGGTCCGCCGAAGGCGGACTCGGACAGTACTGGTGGACGCTGCTCCTCCTGCCGGCGCTGCTGGTCCTGCTCCACCCTCGGACGATCCCGGCGGTCCTGGACTGGCTGTTCCAGCGGTTCGGCCGCCAGCCGCTCAACGTTCGGGTCTCCACCGGCTCGATGCTGGTCGCCACGGCGCTGGGCTTCGCAGTCTGGTTGGTCATGGGGTTGCACGTGATGACGCTCGTCTCGGCCCTCGGGCCCTCGGGGCCCGTCGTGGCATCTGCCGCCATTGGTGGCATGGGCCTGGCCTGGGCCGCGGGCCTGATCGTCGTCCCTGCCCCGGCGGGTGCCGGGATCCGAGATGCCGTCCTCGTCGCGACCTTCGCCCCGGTGATCGGTACGACGTCGGCCTTCGCTGTCGCCCTGGCCTCGCGCCTCTTGCTCCTCGTGGCCGACGTGCTACTGGCGCTCGCCGGTGCCATCGCCTTCGCACACCAACGGAAGCCGCGGGCGGGCTACGGTCGGCGCAGCAGCGATGTGCACTCGGGATAGGGCAGTGTCGGAGTGAGCCCGAAGAACCGCTGCTCCGCCATTCCTGATCCGCGAATCGCCTCGCGGTAGCGCCGTCGGCCGCTGTTGTCGAACACGATGATCCCGTCGCCCGCGAGTCGCGAGCGAGCCCGGTCCAGGCAGGCCTCCCGTGCCCTGCCGTCGACGACGACCAGATCGAAGTCGCCCTCGACGTGATCGATGGCCGCGACGTAACGCGCGAAATCCAAGCCCTGGTGTCCCTCCTTGGCCGACGGCACGACCGGATGCAACGACTCGACCGGCTCGACGATCCGCAGGCTGACGTGCTCCAGCCCGGCCAGCTCGCCGAGCATCATGTCACCGAACCCCCGATGATGCTCGACGCTGTGTACCTCGTCCGCGCGACGGGCCAGCCACAAGGTGCTGGCTCCGGAACCGTACTCGAAGACCCGGACGGGACCCGGATGCGCCTCAAACCAGGCAGTGACCGCGGCGATGGCACCGTAGGTCCACCACGGCACGTCGAGCGCGGCGATCGCGAGGGAGTCGTGCACCCTGGTCAGGCTGTACGCCCAATGCCGGACCCGTCGCTCGACCGGTGGCGGATCCGCTCCTAGCACTCCGGCCCGGGTCAGGCCTCGCCCGGCGGCCTGGGCGCAGAACGCGTACGCCCGCTTGGCTTCGAACAGCGGTGATGGCCGAACCAACTCTCCTCCGGTCCTGTCGCAGCGGAGCCTTCAGTATCGCGTACGGCCGACTCCAGGTCCGGGCGCCCGGCGACGTGTCTTCGCATGGGGGTTGGGCGCCGCACCCGGCTACGGTGCAGCGCACGGTCCGTCCCGCAGGTGGTGATCGTCGGCAGCGGACCTGCCTAATCGGTGTAGATCGAACTGATCGGTAAGCAGTTCGTCGAGCGCGTCAGCCTGTAACTCTCAAGGGCTCCATCGCAGCGCGTTGGGTTCACAGAAACCCGTCTGCTGGGCTTCTCCATCGAACAGGCACTGCCCGTCGAGGATGACCCTGGCTGCGACGGGTTCGCCCAGTTTGACGTCATAGCGCACCCAGTTGTTGCTCTGGCAATTCGCAATACCTGAGTGGTTAGGGGCCACGACCACCCGGAACGTCACGATGACGGCATCGGGCCTGCTCTGAACGTCTGGAGCTAGGACTGTCCCGGTCACACCGTTGTTGCAACCGAGCCGCGACACGAGCGCCGTGAAACCCGTGGAGGAGACTGTAAGCGGCTGGTCAGGTTGCAATCTCCACACGGCGGCCGCTGGAGACGGTACTCGCCAAGCCTGAGACGGGGTTGGGCTCGATGGCGCCGACGGCTGTGCGTTGCCGCTTTCCCGCCCACATGCCACCAAGGACAGCTGTGGCAACCGTGGCTAATGCGAGCCGGACTGAGACTTGTGCCGTGAGGTGGCGTCGATCAGTCGGCACACTCGCAATGATCCGCACTGCCAAGGGTGTCGTCCACTGCCAAGGGTGTCGTCCACTGGCCACTCAGCGTGGTAAGAGGCGGCACGGCGCACAGCCCAGCCAGGATGCGCGCCGCCAGGTCGGTGCGGGCGCTGCGGCCGCGGACTAGCGTAAGTCTGTGTCTGTTGTCACGACTGACGCACGGTCTGCTCACGCCGCTGGCGTTGCGCGGCTTCTCGCCAGCTATCGGTCCGTCCCTGAAAACGCCACGGTTCGGCTGGACAAACCAACCTCGAACCTGTTCCGGGCGCGGGTCAAGAACACTGTCAAGGGCCTGGACACATCGGGTTTGACGGCCGTCATCGCGGTCGACCCCGACGCCCGGACCGCCGACGTCGGCGGGATGTGCACGTACGAGGACCTCGTCGCCGCCACTCTCCCCTACGAGTTGGCGCCGCTAGTGGTGCCGCAACTGAAGACGATCACGCTCGGCGGCGCCGTCACGGGGCTCGGCATTGAGTCAACATCGTTTCGCAACGGCCTCGCGCACGAGTCGGTGCTGGAGATGGACATCCTGACCGGCACCGGCGATGTGCTCACCGCGTCGCCCGATCAACACTCCGACCTCTTCCGTGCGTTCCCGAATTCCTATGGCACGCTGGGCTATTCGGTTCGTCTCAAAATCGAGCTGGAACCCGTCAAACCGTTCGTCGCGCTCAGGCATCTGCGTTTCGGATCGCTGCACGACATGGTCGCCACGATGGACCGCATCATCCAGACCGGCGGCCTGGACGGCGAGCCCATCGACTACCTCGACGGTGTGGTGTTCAGCGCCGACGAAAGCTACCTGTGCGTCGGGGTTCGGACGTCGACCGCCGGGCCGGTCAGCGACTACACCGGCCGGCAGATCTACTACCGCTCTATCCAGCACGATGACGGACAGAAGCAAGATCGGCTCACAGTCCACGACTACCTCTGGCGGTGGGACACCGACTGGTTCTGGTGTTCGCGGGCGTTCGGAGCGCAGGACCCGCGCATCCGCCGGCTCTGGCCGCGGCGTTACCGGCGCAGCAGCTTCTACTGGAAGCTCCTCGGCTACGACCAGCGGTTCAACATCGCCGACCGCATCGAAAGGCGCAACGGCCGGCCGCCCCGCGAGCGCGTCGTCCAAGACGTCGAGCTGCCGATCGAACGCACAGTCGAGTTCCTGGAGTGGTTCTTGGGCAACGTGCCCATCGAGCCGCTCTGGCTGTGCCCCTTGCGTTTGCGCGACGACAGCGAGTGGCCGCTCTATCCCCTCCGCCCGCGCCACAGCTATGTGAATGTCGGCTTCTGGTCGTCGGTGCCTGTCGGTCCCAACTGGCCACTTGAGGAAGGTCACACCAACAGACTGATCGAGCGGGTGGTGAGCGAGTTGGACGGACACAAGTCGCTGTATTCCGATGCGTTCTACTCCCCCGACGAGTTTTATGAGCTCTACGGCGGTGAAACATATAGGACGGTCAAGAAAACTTACGATCCCGACTCACGTCTGCTGGACATGTATGCCAAGGCGGTGCAACGACGATGACCACATTCAGGGAGAGCACAGCACAGGCGGCGCCGACCAGGAAGCTCACACTGGCCGAGATCCTCGAGATCTTCACCGCCGGCCAGCTGCCGCTCAAATTCTCGGCGTACGACGGCAGTACGGCAGGACCCGACGATGCCGAGCTCGGCTTGGATCTGCTGACCCCACGCGGCACCACGTATCTGACCACGGCACCCGGAGATCTCGGGCTGGCCCGCGCCTACGTCTCCGGCGACCTCGAACTGCACGGTGTGCACCCGGGGGATCCCTACGAGTTGCTCAAGGCTCTGGCCGAGAGGCTGGACTTCAGGCGGCCGCCGCCGCGCGTGCTCGCCAACATCGTCCGGTCAATCGGGTTCGAGCACCTCAAGCCCATCGCACCGCCGCCGCAGGAGGCGCTGCCCCGCTGGCGCCGCACCGCAGAAGGCCTGCGCCACAGCCGAACCCGTGACGCGCAGGCCATCCACCACCACTACGACGTGTCCAACAGGTTCTACGAGTGGATCCTTGGCCCGTCGATGACCTACACCTGCGCCTGCTACCCGCACCCCGAAGCAACGCTGGAGGAGGCGCAGGAGAACAAGCACCGGCTGGTGTTCGAGAAGCTCCGCCTGAAGCCGGGCGATCGGTTGCTCGACGTCGGTTGCGGCTGGGGCGGCATGGTGCGCTACGCCGCCCGGCACGGAGTGAAGGCCATCGGTGTCACGCTCTCGAAGGAGCAGGCGGCATGGGGGCAGGACAAGATCGCCGACGAAGGCCTGGCCGACCTGGCCGAGGTCCGCTACGGCGACTACCGCGACGTGGCTGAGTCTGGCTTCGACGCGGTGTCCTCGATCGGGCTGACCGAGCACATCGGCGTCGCCAACTACCCCGCCTACTTCCGGTTCCTGCAGTCCAAGTTGCGCACCGGCGCCCTACTGCTCAACCACTGCATCACCCGTCCGAACAACCAGACCCGGCCGTCAGCGGGTGGATTCATCGACCGCTACGTCTTCCCGGACAGCGAGCTGACCGGCTCCGGCCGCATCATCACCGAGGCTCAGGATGTCGGTTTAGAGGTGGTGAACGAAGAGAACTTGCGCCACCACTACGCGCTGACCCTGCGTGACTGGTGCCGCAACCTCGTCGACCACTGGGACGAAGCAGTCGAAGAGGTCGGGCAGCCGACTGCCAAGGTGTGGGGGCTCTATATGGCTGGGTCACGGCTGGGCTTCGAGACGAACGTCGTTCAGCTTCACCAAGTCTTGGCGGTCAAGCTCGACTCGCACGGACGCGACCGCGATCTTCCGCTGCGGCCATGGTGGACGCCCTAGGGCGAGTACCAACGCTCGCGGAGCTGAACACCGACAGTCAGGCAGCGGCAGTCAGCGTGTCAATGCGGGCGACCTGCGCCGATGTCAACGGTCCGTGCGCGAGCGCGCCTGCCTGTTCCCTAGCCTGTTCGGGTGTCCTGATACCGCCGAGCGCGACCGCCCGGTGCGAGCGGGCCCAGACATATGCCAGCGCACCCTGGACGAGGGTGCGCCCGCCGCTGCAAAGTTCATCGCGAATCGCGGTCAGTCGTTGCTGCCACCGCGGCATGCCGGCCTCGGTGAAGTAGTCCCAGTGTGGCGTCTCCCTGCGGACATCACCGGGTGGTAGCTGGTCGCGCGAACGGTACTTGCCGGACAGGAACCCCATCGCAAGCGGGCTACGAGCGAGTACAGCGAGATCATGAGCCTCACAGCGAGCCAACGCGGCTTCGTTCGCGCCGAAGACGTTCAGCTGCTGCTGCACCGCGACGCATCCAGCGCCTGCAGCGAAGACGTCGATGACATCCGCGGCCTCGTTGGCCGTCCCGTAGCTGAGGATCTTCCCTTCGGCGGCGAGTTGATCGAAAACCTCGACCACGGCCGGTGCTTGGTCCGCGGTTACCTCGCCTGGATGTAACTGGTACAAGTCGATGTGGTCGGTCCCCAATCGGCGCAGACTGGCGTCGCAGGCATGGTGAATGTAGGCCCGGCTGATGTCGATGCCGTCGCCGGTGCGCGTGTCCTCATTGAAGACCAGGCCGACCTTTGTCGCAATGACCACGTCGTCGCGGAACGGTGCGAGCGCCTTCCCGAGAACGCGTTCGGCATGACCGCAACCGTATGCGTCGGCCGTGTCGAACAGCCGCACGCCACCTTCGTATGCGACGCGAACAGCGGCGATAGACACCTCGTCGTCGACCTCACCCCAACCGGCAGGGGCGCCCGCGAACTGCCAGGGGCCGCCCATCGCCCACGTGCCGGCACCGAGGGCCGGGACCTGCCACTGGCCGACAGGCCGGAGGGTGGACACCGCCGCGCCGGACTCCTCCGGGCCGGTCTCCATCGGGTTGCTCATCGCCACTTCCTGGAATCGATTGCGAACCGGTCAGATCGTACTTGCGGTCTGCCCAAACCGAGCTGCAAAAGGGGGTACAGGTCATATCGAAACATGGAGGCCGCAGTCGGCGCATGATGAACAAATGGCCGACATCACCTTGGCCAAAAGGTGATGGCTACGCGCTTTCAGCGTTTGCGCTTCTCGACCTCCGTTGGTGGTGGGCGCCCTACCCTTTCTCGTCGCGGCACAGGCTTTCGACCGAGTCGAGCAGCGCCCAGATCGGTTCGGGTGCATCGTCGCCGGCGGCCAGCACGATGCGAGCGGCTTTCTTGGCAGAGATCTCGATGGTCGTGGTTCCGCCGTCGACCGAATCGGAGGCCTTGCCCAGTGGTACGGGAAGCCCGGCGACTTCGTCAGCAAGCTGCCATACCCGGCGGAGAGCGCTCGGGGCCAGTCCGCTATGAGAGTGGGTCTTCCCATGATCAGTGACGGTCAGCTGATCATCGGCGAGGGCGAGAACGCGGTCGTCGTTGAAGATGCCCCCGACGATGCTCACTGTCACCCGCACCGTTCGAGGCTAGCGAGCGAGCCGAGCGTCGAAGACCCCGTCGATCTCGGCCTTGTGACGTCCGGCGCGTAGAGCGGGGAACAGTGCACGGTCCGCATGGTGCAGCGCCTGCCGGGCGTGGTCGTAGGTACACCGCGGCTCGAGGAAGTGCAGCGAGTGAAACGCCACTGCATCGGCGATCCCAGGGCCCACCCTGCCACGGAAGTCCCACAGTAAGGCCGCCCAGGCCGCGCCGACCGCGTACCGATCGGACAACGAATGCGTCGGCCTGGCCATCAGCCGCAGATCGGGGTCATCGCATCGGCGCGCACCCTCGGGCTCGTCGCGTACCCAGTCTCCGAACCGGGGGTCGTCGTACAAGGTGGCTTGGGCGTAGTCGGCAAAGCCCTCGTTGAGGCCGCGCGCGACTGGGGAGGCAAACTCATCGTCAAGCCGGGCCACCCGGCGCACCACCGCATGGGTGAACTCGTGCACACAGATGTCCCCTGACCGAGCCGCAGCCGGTTGATCGGCCAGCGCAATCGCGTTCTGGCCAGGGAAGAAGACCCCCACCTGCCGGCTCACCGTACGGTCCTGCACTCGAATCGTCAGCGGCACGAATGGCTCGTCGTCGAACACATCCGGTCCCAGCAGATCTGAGAAGAACTGCATCGCGGTGGCCATGTGGTGGAACGCGCACACTTCCTCAAAGCCCCCGGAGTCTGGTTCCAGGCGGAAGTCCCGCTTGGCGTTGGCGAATGCCTTGCCCACAGCCGGCACCAACTTGAGCTTCGACGTGGTCAACACGCCACGTGCCCCCTCAAGGCCGGCGAGCCGTACGACTTCAGGAGCCGGATGCCGTGCCGGATTCACCCGGAACACCCGGCCTTCCCCGAAGCTCGCCGCGCAACTCACGTCCTGGGCGTACAGCAGGGACAACTCCTTGTCGCCTTGCACGTACGCGCGTACGTCGAGCGCCGCGGAGCGATCGGTCACCTTGGCCCGGTAGGCCCAGACACCGCGTCCGTCGTGCGGAAAGATCACCCGCTCGAGACTGATCTTGGCGGAGTCTGTCACCTTCAGATGGTCACGAACCGCGCGGGTCACCGCGGCAACCGAATGTCGGGGAGCCGCCCCCGGATCGCGTCGCGACAGGTCGGCAACGGGACCGCCGAGCACCACGCTGCCCTGCGGGAAGGACACCGTACGAAATCGCGCTCCCACTACCGGCTTGTCCCGGAGTGTCTGCTGGTGGGTCTGCTGAGAGCAGACACCGGAGCGGAAGGTGTGCTGCACCCGCTCTGATCCGAGTGGCTGGGCCAGCTGCTCTTCAAACGGCGCAAACGCGCCCGCACCTGCCGTGCTCGTGGTCAGAAACAAGGCGTCGCCGCCTGCCACCGCACTCCACCTGTGCCGAGGCGTCGACAGCGCTCGAGCCAGCTCGACCGGTGCCGGCATGCCGGGCGCACCGAGAATGTCGGTGAGATCGCACTGGACGATCGGATAGTCCGATGGTCCCTCGTCGGCGAACCCCATCTGGCGACTCTCCGCCCCTTACTCAGCGACGACTTGATCGATACCCTACTGGGGGGTGGCAGAGGCCGGCTCAGCTTCCAAGAAGAGGTGGCGATGGCCGTTGATACAGCCCATCAACTCCGCGTTGTTGTCCTGCCGAAGGGGCGAACGAAGAACGTCGAGATCGCTCGAGTTGTCGAACGCCAGCTGGGCGGTGGCTGGCAGGTCCAGCGGCTGACCCGTGGCAGCCAGCTGGTGCTCCTGACTGGTCACAGCACCCACCCGGTCGGCACGCCCGAGCACGCCCGCGAGTCCCATGAGGCAGCCCTGGCGCTGCGACGTAGCGCGATGTTCAGCCGCACCGAGGCCGACGTGCCGGTGAGGGTCGACGTCGGCCCGGAGATGGCAGACCCGTCCGGCGCCTTCCTTGATGACTGTGTTCAGAACCCGCCGCCAGTGAGCTGGGTGCGAGACCTGCTGCACTGGTCCGAGGCGATGGCAGAGATGTCGGCGGCCGCCAGCGGCGGAGCCGGCATCCGGATCGGCCATCCTGACTCCGGCTACACCCTTCACCCGAATCTGGGCGCCGCCGGGCTGGACCTCACCACCGACCGCGACGTCATCGACGGCGACGACGACGCGCTGGACGACTTGATCCCTAACCCGAACTGGCCGCTGCCAAATCCCGGCCATGGCACTTCGACCGCGAGTGTCGTCGTCGGCCAAGGATCCGGAAACGACCCCGTTCTTGGACTCGCGCCCAAGGCGAGGTTGGTGCCGATCCGCGCCACCGAGAGTGTTGTGCAGCTTTTCGACTCCGATGTGGCTAAGGCGGTCGGACATGCCCGGCGGGTCGGCTGTCACGTCGTGTCGATGAGCCTTGGTGGTAAGGGATTCTTCGGGCTGAAGGGAGAGCTGCAGCGGGCGGTGGACGCCGGCATGATCGTGATGGCAGCGGCAGGAAATTACGTTCGGATCGTCAGCGCGCCGGCGAGCTACGACAACTGCCTGGCGGTAGCGGCCACCGGTCCCGGCGACTCGTTGTGGGCCGATTCGTCGCGGGGACCCGCAGTCGACGTCAGCATGCCAGGCTCCTGCGTACATGTCGCGGCATATGCCGACCGGAATCCGATCGTGCGGACCGGGCACGGGACATCGTTCGCGGTCGCGCACCTGGCCGCGGCCGCCGCCCTTTGGCTGGCCCACCACGGCCGGGATTCGCTGATCCAGCGTTACGGGGTCAGGCGGATCCAGGCCGCATTCCTGGCAGTGCTCCGCTGGCCCGGGGTCTCCGTCGTGCCAGCCGGTTGGGATCGCGACTACGGACTTGGCCGGGTCGACCTGCTCGCCCTGTTGCGGGCCCCGTTGCCTGCGCCTGGCGATCTTGAGGACTCGGGCGCCTTCGGCACGCGCGACGATGATGCGCTGGGCCGGATCGCCGCCATGATCGGCGAGGATCGCGAGCGGGTGAGGATCCGACTGGCGGAGCTGCTCAAGGTCTCAACACCTTCAGAGCTGAACCGTACGATCACCGAACACGAGGGCGAGCTGGTCTACCTGGTGCTCGCCGACCGGGCCTTTGCCGAGCGCCTGAGGAGTGACGACCCCCCCGGTGCCTTCCCTCCAAAGATCAAGACTGCCGGGGTGAGCGGTGAGTTGGCGGCCCGGCTTGCAGCGTGATCGTGGTTCGCGGAGCAGCTCGCCGCCAGCCTCGGCGTAACTACCGAGGACAATCCGTGGGGACGGGACTTCGAGATTGCCGATCCGGATGGCAACCGGCTGCGCATCGGTACTCCGAGCTGGTGGTGACGCCTCGCAGCGGGCTCATCTGGTGTGCGCCGCTCAGATCACCCACCATCTGCACTGGCACCGGAGGCAGCTGCGGCCGCTGCGGCCGTCACCTCCTCGATCGCTTGCTTGACAGCCCGTGCTGTCCAGTCCCCCTCGGTCAGCACCTTGGCTCTGCGGCGTAAGGATTTCTTGTCCTCGCTCGGCACAACCTTGGTCAGCAGCCCGGTCGCTTCAAGCAGACCGATCAGCGCCACCGTCCGTTCCGTCGGCGTCACGCCGGCGATCAGTGCCGTGTGCAGCCGTTCACGTACGTCCTCCCCCGGGCCTGTGTCGCTGGTCGGCCACATCGTTCGGGGAAAGATGCCCAGAACCTTGCCGCGCTCCAGCCGAAGGACACCGGTAGCCGCCAGTCGCTCGAGCAGCCGGCGTTCCAGTCCCTTGGTGATCCGCTTGCCCGACATCTTGCTGATGAGATCCTTGATCTTCTTCCCCTCGGCCGCCTGGAGTTTGGACAGCGCTGAGTCGAGCTCGAGATCATCGGTGGGGCTGGTATCGGTGATCGTCAACCGGCCACGTTGCCGCCAGCCGGCAGATTCAGTGACGCCGATCCGTTCTTTCAAGGCCAGCTCGACCAGCAGCGCGCCGCCGAGCGCCGGCTCGATCT
Source organism: uncultured Actinomycetota bacterium (assembly GCA_963808495.1). Classification (GTDB taxonomy): domain Bacteria; phylum Actinomycetota; class Actinomycetes; order Propionibacteriales; family Propionibacteriaceae; genus Microlunatus. The sequence continues at coordinate 625,970 of CAWEGC010000009.1, read as the reverse complement.
TGTCACTGGAAATGATCTTCTTGCCGGTCTGATCATCGAAGCAGAGCAACAGGAACTCCTCCGCCATCAGCATTCCTCGACCGTATCGCCAGGCGCCGGATTCATTCTTCCCTGGCTGGGCTTTTGTTCTGGATGGCGGCACCACTTCATCCAGGGTGATGTACGTTGAGCGCGGCGCGTTAGCTGAGATGCAAGCCACATCCTGCGGTTCGTCAGGACCTCGAACGATTGGACTCCTCCTGGTTGCGCCTGCGTCCTATCTGGTGCGCTCCCTGATCTTCAACCCGACCAGACTGTGGCCGGTGTAAACCCCGATTCTGTTGAGCGTCAGTCGTCGTAACCTGCTCGCTCACGCGCTTCAGCCAGCGTCTCCCAACCTTGCCAGATGATGACCGGCAGCATCGCGAGCGCACCCACCGGGTCAGCCCACCACCAGCCGACGACCGCGTACGCGCCAATACCAAGCAACAGGGTCAGAGACAGATAGGAGCAGACCCATGTCTCTTTGGAGTCGGCGACCAAGGCCCGGCTTCCCATCTCCTTGCCGACCCGCTGCTTGACGATGGCGAGAGTCGGCATGACCGCCAGCGACAGCACGGCCAGGATGATCCCAACAGGGGACGTAAGTGGCTCCGCCCGGCTGATGAGTGACGTCACGGCCTCCCACGTGATGTAGAGAGCGAGCAGGAAGAATGTGATAGCGACCACGTAGAGTGCACGTCTCTCCGCTGACCCCTCCTCACTCACCGTCGCGTGAGGCCCAGCCCTCCGCAGCCGCCACAACAGTCCAACTGCGCTGACCACTTCGATCGTCGAGTCGGCACCAAACCCGATCAGAGCCACGCTGCCCGCGATCATCCCCGCACCAATCGCCACCGCGGCCTCGACAGCGTTCCAGCCCACGGTGATGTACTCCAGCCAGAGAGCCCGCCGATGCAGGGTGATACGGCGTTCCACAGGGAGAGCGACCACGATCATCCAAAATACGATGAGCAGGACCCTCGACGGCGACGGTCAACGCTACAAATCGCGTGCTGTGGCGCCTCTCGCGCTTTCGGGCCGCGGTTACGCGTCATCTGAACAGATTCAGTATCCGTTGCATCGCGCTGTCAGGGCGTCGCTACGCACAGCCGCATCTTCGTCACGCGGCATGCTGCTGCAGCCAGTTGAGCAACGCGGCGAACTGAGCGGACATCGTCACGTCGGATTGGGCGAGCGTGGTCGACTGACCACGCTCCTCGACAGTGATCATGTAACTCATTGCGTCCCTAGCGTGTCCACCGCTTGACGGGGACGCGTTGACGGCCTTCGCCGCAGTCACCAACCGGGACAGCTCTGCCGCAGCCGGCCTCGGCAGCGTTTCCGTGTCCACCACCCGTGGCCGCAGCTGCATGTTGATCGCCGCGGCCTGTCCACCGTGCGTGGCGAGCGTCACCTTCATCCCACACCTCCCCAGTTAGCGTGCGGGCACTCCTAGGACGGTACCTGATCGTGACGCGGAGCTACTTCCCTGCCTTCAGGCCGCGGACCTCCTTGGCCAGCTCCTTCAGCTGCGTGGAGAGCGCCTCAATCTGCTTGCTGAGTGCCGCCATGTCGGCTCCTCCGCCGGACGCCGCGGCCCGTTTGCGAGCAGTGCTCCGGCCGGGCATGCCAGTGATCCGGATGCCGACCTCGCGCCATCCAGCCAGCACAGCTTCCTGCTCAGTGCTGCCCGCTCCGTAAAGCTCCTCAGCCTTGAGGTAGGTCGTGTCCGCGAACTCCTGGAACTGGGTGGTCACCGTCGAGGCCCTGAGGGACTCATACCAGATGAGTCCAGCGGCCTCCCACGCGTACCCGCCAAGGCCAACGGCAACCAGATAGAACGCCTTGTTCGGGATCCCCGAGTTGATATGGACGCCGCCGTTATCCCCCTCCTCGGTATCCGGAAGATGCACGAACTTGCTCATGTGGTCGGGCTGCGGATCCGTACCGAGCAGTTCGCTGTCGTACGCCTTACCCGGCGCCTTCATCGAGCGCAGGGCGTCCGCGTCGATCCCGGGCGTGAATACCTCGCTCCCGATCAGCCAGTCAGCGTCCTCGGCGGTTTGCTGCAGCGACCACTGTTTCACCAGTGAACCCACGACGTCTGACATCGATTCGTTCAGAGCGCCGGACTGGTTGTGGTACTCGAATCCGGACGTGTGCTCGGTGACCCCATGCGCCAACTCATGGGCGATTACATCAAGCGACATGGTGAAATCGGTGAAGATTCTCCCGTCCCCGTCACCAAACACCATCTCCTGACCGTCCCAGAAGGCGTTGTTGTACTTCACTCCACGGTGAACGTATCCCTGCAGCCGCATGCCGCGATCATCGATTGAGTTGCGCTCATAGACGTCTTGGTAGAACTGACGAGTCGCCCCAAACCCGTCGAACGCCCGGTTGACCGAGTCGTCGGTCGATGCCGGACCGTCCTCCGACCTGGCCAGCACGGCAAGCGGGAGAAATGTGCCGTTCTGGCAGTCGAAGATCGTCCGCCGGCCGTTAGCCGGAGCGGCGGGCGGCGCGAGCGACGCACGTACCGACCTCTCCCCCCGGAGCCGCGCTGTCGTCAGCAGCGTGTTCAGCGCGGCTTGGCGGATGTCGCTGTCGTCGCTATCGAGAAGTTTTTCCAGAATATGGGGCGGTGTAATGCAACTCAGGGAACGACCGGCACTGGACATGTTCACCTCGCACAGAGAAATCAGGCGCAATTATTTGCTATTTCTTCCGGCTAAACAGCCTAATGGCGCTCGCTGCACCGGGTCAATGTGTGCCGGCCACCCGAAGCACCGGGTAATTCCGCTGAGTTCGGCCAGTCGGTTTTTCATTACCCGCTCAAGAGCTTGCTCGCCGGCCGCAGCAGCTCGCTTCACCTGATCGCCCTCTCCCGCAAGAATCTGGGACGCGTGCCTCTGACGACCCAGATCGAACTAGTGCCACAGGTACGAATCACAGCCGGGCCCCACGAACACTCTTCGACCACGTCGTAGATCATGGCGTCGAGTGCCCAAAAGTCTGCGACGACGATGTCGCTTCACTCGAACACTTCAGGCCAACCGGCGCAATACGGATTGATTTATTCCGCAGCAGGCGGTCGGTGCCTGCGTTGGCCCCCGCACTTCGGCGACGTCCAGCCGCTCTAGGGATCGATAACTGCGGACGACTGCTCGGCGAACGTGGTGGCAATGCGATCGGTCATTGGGTGGGATGTGCCAAGATCGGTCTCGTCCCAGCGGTGGACGGCCTGCACGTCCCGAAGCGACGACGTGATGAAGACTTCCTCGGCTGCCATGGCTTCTGCCAAGGTGAAATCTCGCTCCTCCACGTCGCACCACTCCAGGATCAGTTCGCGAGTGATGCCGGCGAGCGGCCCTGAGCTGAGCGGCGGAGTGACGATCGTGCCGCCGATCACCACGAAAATGTTGGTCCCCGTTCCTTCGCACACATTGCCTTCGGTATTGAGAAAGATCGCCTCGGTGGCTCGTCGCCTGGTGGCATACGCCAGAGTTCGGACGTTTTCGGCGTAAGAGGTGGACTTCACCCCAGCGAGCGCGCCGTGCTCGTTGCGAGTCCAAGGGGCCGTGACGATCGACGTGGACACCGCCGACAGCTCCGTCGGGCCGGCCGCTACCACGAGAGTCGGCGGACCATAGGGAGCCGAGGAGCTCAGCGGCCCGAGGCCACCGGTGTACGTGATCCGTAGCTTGCCGTGATCGAACTCTCGACCGTCCAGCACCTCCTCGATCGCCGCGCGGATGCGAGCATGATCGGGCGCCGGGAGGCCCATTGCCGCCGCCGATCGACTCAACCGGTTCAGATGGCGCTGAACGGCGAACGGACCGGCGTGGGTGACCTTGAGCGCCTCGAAAACGCCATCACCCACCACGAAACCATGGTCGGTGGCGGGTACCGTGGCGGCGCTCTGACTTTCGTAGCGCACCCCGTTGACCCACACCGTCAGGTGACGGGCTGACGTCGGTGCGGCGGAGTTCTGAACCTGCATCGGGCTACCCTAATCGTGCGCTTGTTGATCATGCTGACGCACCGGCGACCACGGCGGATCACAACGCCAAGACGTTTGGACTCAGGCCTCGGGCTCGGCTATGGTTCTAGATCGCACCGAAGGCGAGCGATCGTCGGAGGCCGTAGTGCGGACGTGGCTCAGCTGGTAGAGCATCACCTTGCCAAGGTGAGGGTCGCGGGTTCGAATCCCGTCGTCCGCTCGGAGCGAGTCTCGCCCAAGCCCGTTGGGGAGCAGTGTTCCCCACCTTCACTTGGATGAGCAGTGCCCCCTGGTGGAGTGGCCGAGAGGCGAGGCAACGGACTGCAAATCCGTGTACGCGGGTTCAAATCCCGTCTCCACCTCGGGCGATTGGCGCAGCGGTAGCGCGCTTCCCTGACACGGAAGAGGTCACTGGTTCAAATCCAGTATCGCCCACTACCAAGTGCACTAGTACGGGCACTATTTCCGAGATCATTAAGTAAGCGCTACCTTCCAACTACCCAATGCGAAATCATTCCAGTCTGAGAGGGCTCAGTCGCCGAACCACCAGTGATCAACCGCAAGCCCAGCGCAGAGTCGGCGGCTGAAAGTCCGTGACGGGGGTGGAAGGCTCGGTGGAGCTACGAAGCCCTGACCACTGGCAGTGGCGACAATGGCACCAGTCGCGTTCGCGACCACGTCGAAGGCCCAGTTCCCGATGCCGGCGAGTCATTGCCGACCTTCCTGACCGACAAGAGCGTGGGAGTACATGCTCGGCGCGAACGCCCATCTGCTTGCACAGACTGGGCGATCAGCAGGCGTCCTTGCTCCTAGAGGACGTTGAAGCGCTCGCTATGGAATCTGAGAGCCGCAGGCTGTCGCGAAGGACCCCTGGGGCCGGGGACGGATGACGGGTCGCTTTGGCCAGGGAACTCCTAGCGCCCGGTGATTGAGGTTCTCGATCCGCACCGCGTAGGCGGGGAGCGTCATAGGCCCAGGCATTTCAAGCCCCAGGGACGGCAGCGGAGTGTCATCGCGCCTCGTCTCGGCTGGGTTCAGAGCGGTTGTTACACCGGCCCGTTCGAGAAACAGATTTCACTAGACTGCGGGCGTGGGTCACCATCGCTTCGTTGTCCAGGTGAGGGCGCCGCGGGAACAAGTCTTTGATCTGTGGACGGACCTAGAGCGAGCGCATGAGTGGATTGAAGGGCTGACTCGGATCACCGACGTGACAGGACCGCTCACCACGGCGGGGACGCGCTACACCGTGTGGTTCGGCCGGCTGCGCAGCCCGACCGAGATCCTGCAGGTCGACCGGCCGAGGCTGTTCAGGACGCGCTTCGCTAGTTGGCTTCTGCGCGGCGTCGAGCAGGCCACGTTCGAGGACCAGGGCGACGGTACGCGTTTGACCCAGGAGTTTTGGATTAACGGGATCATCTCCGGGGTCGTGGGAAGGATCTGGGCGTTCGGGTCGTACAGGGGCAGCTTCCGGGGCGAACTTAACTCCTTCGTTCGGGTAGCGGAGCGCGAAGCACGTTCTAATCCCTAAAGAGGGTGCTGGGACAACGCACGGATACGCAGGATCGAAGTCACGTCCGAGTCGTGCGAATCAGCCCCCCATTTGCCACCACGGTCTCGGGGTCCCTATAGGCCGACGATTCAAAGCGAACCCGGGTAGCTGCGCTCGGAGCTGCAAGGCGAGGTTGGGCAGACCGCATCGTGCGCTGATCAGCTGCCGATAACCATCTGCGCCACTTGCCGACTTAGTCAGTAGCGCGACGGGGCCAGCTCGCGTTACGGGGCTCGGATGGACAAATCTGTGGATAATCTCGCCCTTCTCTCTCGGAAGGTAACGATCCGGCCACGATGCACGGGCGCTGGCACGCGGAGTGCTGTTTTACGCCATCGTGGCCGGCGCTCCACACATCCGAAGGACTCGTTCATGACCCAGCCGACGACGCCGCCTGGGCGCCCAATACGGCCAGGCCCATCAAGAGATCCGTGAGAAGAAGTGCTTTGGCTCTGCCGGCTGCAGCGTCACCTACCAGATTTAAGCCCAAGTACGTCGAGACACAGGAGCTGAATTGATCTTGATCATCCTCCTCCTTGCGGGAGGCATAATCTATGCGAGCTTCGCGAGCAATCCGATGAGTTTCGACGACTTGATCGAGTTGCGCTTCTTGCCCTCGCGGCGTCGGTATCGAGATCCGGAGTAATTCGAGCAGCTCAAGCCCATGATCTTGCCCGGCGAGGGGAGCCACTGAGTGACTGGCGACGAGTCGAGGCGCACTCCCATTCGTCCTCGTGATCACATCCCGGATTTGATCGCCGCGAGCTTGGTCGCCGCACTGGCAAATACCCGGCGTCAGCATCGCTGCGACTTGCGGGAAGTCGCGAGGATCAACCGTATCTTTGTCGCGGCCAGAGGATGACGACCGAGCCGGGAATGCCGTCGGGCTCCACGAGCACGACCTGGATTCATAGTTCCAGCTGTCCACCCGTTTAGCACTTCGGTCACCAGGCGGCGGACCACAGCTTCGTGATCTTCGGCGCTCAGGCGCTGCTCACCCGTGGCGCGTACATGATCACTGCCACTCCGGCGAGGCAGATGAGGGCGCCAGTGACATCCCAGCGGTCGGGACGGAAGCCATCAGCGATTATCCCCCAGGCCAGCGATCCGGCCACAAACACTCCGCCATAGGCCGCGAGGATTCGGCCGAAGTGCGGGTCGGGCTGCAGTGTGGCGACGAAGCCGTAGAGGCCTAGCGCGATGACACCGGCGCCGATCCAGACCCAACCTTTGTGCTCCCGGATCCCTTGCCAGACCAACCAGGCACCCCCGATCTCGGCGAAGGCAGCCAGCATGAAGAGGGCAATCGACCTCAGAATCAACATGGCCGGAGCCTATGGGCGGAGATGCTGAGACCTAATTGGTCACGCCTGACCGCAGGAACAGCCCGCCCCGCCGGAGCAACTTTGTACGTGGCGCGGCCGCCGGAAAGACCACCACAACAGCCCAGCTGAAGCGACAAATAGGCCCGCGACCGCTGGCAGCCACCAACCGGTGATCAACCAGCCAGCACCAGACAAGGCGCCGGCAACGAGCAGCAGCGGCAACGCGCAACAGGCTACGCAGGCGACGGCGGCCAGCCCCGCCAGCATTGTCGGCAGCCGCCGGCGGATGTGACCAGAAAGGCTTGTCATTGAGGCGCTCCGTCAAGCATCGTGGCGAAGGGAATCGGACAGTCGGAGTTGCCCGCACATTCAACGAGGTCCTCGCAACCGGCGGCTATAGCTGCCCCCAACGTGGCGGCGATAACCTCCAGGTCGGCAATCTTTGCCTCGACCTCCGCCAGCTTCTGCTTCGCCCGCGCCGTCAACCCAGCATCCACCCGCCGGTGATGGTGCCGCCCAGCATCGAGCAAATCGCCGACCTCCTCCAATGTGAACCCGAGCCGCTGCGCCGCCTTGATGACCCGCAACATGGTCACGGCCTCCGACCGATACAGCCGATGCCCGCCCAGGCTGCGGTCCGGCTTCTCGATCAGCCCACGCCGCTCGTAGTACCGCAGCGTCTGCAGGTTCACCCCAGCCGCAGCCGCCACCTCACCACTTCGCAAACCGGTTGCAGTCATGCCGTCGTCATCTCGGCCGCAGCCCGGGCAGCCAACGCATCCAAAACCTTGACCTGCGCCGGCGGAACCTGGACGTCGATCAGCACCGCTTCCGGCTCCGCCCTGAAGCTGAAGGTGAAGAACGAGCAACATTCGGTCTCACGTGCGGTCAAGTCTCGAGCCACATCCTCAGCTTTCGGGTCCAGCGACCAGCGCAACACATGCGGCGCCACCCGTGTCTGACCCAGCAAGCCCCTCGCGAACAACGAGTCAAACTCCGCCAGCCGCAACGGCTGCGCCACCGTGGGCAAGGTGCACGCCTCGGGGACCCACACCTCATCATTTCTCGTCATGCCAACCAAGGTAAGCCTGTACCTAGGTACCAGATGCAAGCCCTGCACAGACGGCTGTGACGGGCTCTTCGGAAACAGCACACACCGCGAGCATCGTCACTGTCACTCGGCTTTGTGCGTGGGCCGTGCTGGGGTGCCGAACCGGCAATGTCCTTGCTGGCAGGCATCCATGACTTCGCTGACATCGCGGCGGGTCCGCTCGAGTTCGGCGATCTTGGTGTCGATGCGGTCGATGACGGCCTGCATTCGCCACAGTTCTGATGCACATGTTGCCGCGCCGGTGTCGTGGCTGCGCAGCGCATCGATGGCTTCGTCGAGGGTGAACCCGAGATGTTGCAGTGCTCGGGCGAACTGGATGCGTTCGACCGTCGACGCCTCGTAAGTGCGGTAGCCCGACGGCGTGCGGTCCGCCACCGGCAACACGCCACGGCGTTCGTAAAAGCGGACGGTGTCGATGCTGACCCCGGCCTGTTCGGCGACTTGTCCGATCTTGATGCCGATCTCCTCCTTGACTCTGGACTTAGGTCAAGAGTCTAGGGTCTACGTAGATCGGACGCAACGGGCGTTCGAACCGTCCTTACCAGGGAGTTCTCATGGACCTTGATGTGAATCCGGTGCCGATCGTGTGCGACATGAGCACCGCGCCTGATACCGGCCCACAGCGGTTGACCGAATACGACCGGCTGTTCTTGACGCATCTGCTCGGCCAGGAGCGCAGGGGTGAAGGTATCCGCTTCTATCTGCGGGCCGACCCTGGCGTCGAGATATCGGGTTCGAGATTTGGCCGCTCGTGAAAAGGCCTGCTGCGCGTTCTTCGACTCTCAGATCGCCGTCGAGAACGGTCAGGTGCTGTGGGATATCACCACGATCGACGACGACATCGCTCGGGCCATCCTCGACGAATACTACGACCTGCCCAACTCGGCAGGCTCTGATGCCGACGAACTACAGCGGCGGCTGTCGTCCAAAGGACTGCAGTTCACCGGCACACCAGGCAGCACGGTAACCAGGCTGCATCGGGCAGGCTCATAGTGGAATGGCCGGGGCCGGAAGCCGTGCTTTCGGCCCCACCAGCCTCCGAGGAAGACACCAGCAGATGAGCACCCCGGGCGCCGATCCAAAATCTGGCAGCAATCGGATTGTTCAGAGGATCGGCGTGAGTCGCTGCGGCCGGCGTGCCGGCCATCGAGGAAAGTAAGACAGTGGGCTTTGTTGACCGTTTGCTTGAATCCGACGAACCGTCGATCCGCTTCCAGGTTCGGCACACCTTGCAGGATGTCAGTGACGCCGAAGTTGCCAAGCTTCGAGAGCAGGTTCGCAGGTCGTCACGGGTCGCCACATTGCTATCGGAGCGCAATGCAGACGGCACGATCAGCACTCACCCGTACGCCAAGTGGCATGGCGCGCATTGGGTGCTGGTGACACTGGCGGAGCTTGGATACCCAGCCGAAGACGACGCACTGATCCCGCTCCGCGAACAGGTGCTCGACTGGCTGTTCTCCCGTGACTACCTCGGCAGTCTCGGCAGCATCCGAGGCCAGCCCCGCTTGCACGGCTCGATCGAAGGCAACGCACTGTGGGCGATGCTGCGCCTGGGACTTGCTGACGAGCGTGCTGAAGCACTCGCTGAGCGGCTGCGCAACGCGCAGTGGCCCGACGGCGGGTGGAACTGCGACCGAAAGGCCAGCGGTCGTTGCTCCTCGTTCACCGAATCACTGATTCCGCTACGGGCATTGCACCTGCACGCTCGGACGCGGCCCGACACCCGCTCAGCAGCCGCGGCGGCGAGGCCGACGAATTCTTCCTGCGGCGCCGGCTCTACCAACGGTTGCGAGACGGCAGCGTGATCAGCCCTGCGTTTGTCCAGCTGCATTTTCCCTGCTATTGGCACTACGACATCCTGTTCGCCCTGATGGTCTTTTCCGAGGTCGGGCAGATCCATGACGAGCGATGCAGCGAGGCGCTCGACCTGCTGGAGAGCAAGCGGCTGCCGGATGGGGGATTCCCTGCCGAGCACCGCTACTACCGGCACACCCGCGCAATGGTGCCGACCCAGCGCTCGCTCCTGAACTGGGGTGGTGTCAGCCACCGCCATTTCAACCCTTGGGTGTCTGCCCGTGCCGTCGTCGTGCTACATGCCGCAGGGCCGGACGTGGATGCTCCCGTGAGTCAGGACTGATCGTGGATCCGGTGAGCCGCAACCGCGGAGACATCGTCGTAGCGGCTGATCGCCAGGCGCCGTGGCCAGCAACAGGATGCGGAGCTCCGTCTCGCGCCATGATGTCGCGGAGCCTGGAACGTCGATGTTGGAACCCATAGTCGATCTTGATGCATTCATTCCCACACGGCGGCGACTCTCTTGTAGGAGCGACCGAGCACCCGGGACAACACGAACAGCGCCGGTCGCGGAATCTCGTGCCGTACGAACGTACGGGCATCCGGATCAGCATCGTCCAGCAGCCACGCAAAGTACACGCCAGTGGCTGCCGGGCTCTGGGTCTTGCGGATCTGAGCTTGGGCATCCTTCCACTGTGGCGAGGCGATGACCCACGCCATCATCGGCTCCAAATCGCGTTCCTCATGAGTGAAGTGGGTATCGACCACCTCACCGAGCGTCTGAAACGCAGCCTCGGGCTCGGTCGACATTCGCCTCACTTGGGTCCGAAGCCAGGGCAGACATCGCGTTCCTGGTGAGTGTCATTGCCTCAGCCAGCCGTTCGTGCTCGCCGCCGAGATCACCGACCAGGGACTCATCCGCTCCGAGCTCCCGCAGCGCCGGCCAGAAGATCGTTTCCTCTCCATGGTGGTGGTGATAGAGCTGGTGATCGAGGTTCTGCCAGGCCATCTCCAGCTGCGCCGCCCGCTCTCGCGAGCCGATCGGAAAGGCCGCCAACGCCTGCTGGAAACGGGCAACGTCGCGTCTGACCGCGGCGTGGATCACAGTGTTCAGTGTCAGATGTTCGGTCATGCTGGCGATGTTAGGCGGCAGTGTCGGTCAGCTCACCACGCTGACGAGCAGCCTCATCTGCCGTCCCGCGAAACAGCGGCTGAGTAGCTCCTCATGTTTCGGCGCTCAGTCAACGCGCCCAAACATCTGCCAGAGTCGGAGATCGACTCAGGATGTCAACGGCCAGGGCCAGGCTCGTCCCGACGGTCCCGCAGCCGGGGGTCGTCTGAAATCGATTCGTCCCGAGTAGTCAGGTCGTCATTCGCGCGAGCGCCTGGCCGGGAGTCACCTCTGATGTCCGCACCGCTGTCATCAGGACCAGGCTGGTCTTGGCGGGTTGGGTAGCGTTGGTCGTCGCCGACGGGGGTGTCTGCGCCGCGGTCGTAGGGACCGGGTTGGTCTTGGCGGGTTGCGTGCGTTCGTCATCGCCGACCCGGTGTCTGCGCCGCGGTCATAGGGACCGGGTTGGTCTTGGCGGGTTGCGTCGCGCTGGTTGTCGCCGACGGGGGTGTCTGCGCCGCGGTCGTAGGGACCGGGCTGGTCTTGGCGGGTTGCGTAGCGTTCCTCATCGCCGACTCCGGTGTCCGCACGCCTGGCGACCGGCTCATCGTCGGTACCGCCTCGCACTCGGGACTCGAGCCTGTTCGCCTTGTTCTCGAGCTTTTGGGCCTCGGCGCGCTGACGTTCGGCTTCGGCCAGGCTTTGCTCGGCGTCGCGCTCACTGTCTGCTGCCCGCAACTCGGCCTCCGCTCGCTCACGTCTGGCTGCGGCCGCTCGCTCATCGGCCGCTGCCTGAGCAGATTCGGCTTGGGCCGTGAGCCGGGCGGCTTCCTGACGATGATCTCGAGCCTGGACCTGCCGACGTTCCTCTGCCTGCCGGCGCATACGAGGCAGAACCAGTGCCGCGATGATCGCCAGCACGACGACAATGATGATGATCACGACGATCCACGTTTCCATAGCACACTCCCCTAGGTCGATCGCTACCCTAATGCGCCCGGGTGGCCGTCGCACGAGATGGTGGGCGTTTGCCGCTTTGGTACGACAACATGCGGGTACGTCTTGACCACGATCACATGTCGGCCTGTCCCCCTGAAGGCTGACAACCTTGGGAGGCGCTATGACGTCGGTGTGGCTTGACCGCGATGACTTGTCCGCGAGCGATGAGTTCGTTCCGGGTGCCAGGTTCGACGACCTGATCGTCGGCGCGGGAATGACGGGTTTGATCACAGCGGTGCTGTTGGCACGTTCCGGCCGCCGCGTGGCGGTGCTGGAGGCCCGCCACCTGGGTGCCGTCACCACGGGAAACACGACAGGAAAGCTGAGCCTGCTGCAGGGCATCCAGCTATCCCGGATCGTGCGGGCCCACAGCGAACAGGTGGCGGCTGCCTACCTGGAGGGAAACCGGGCCGGCCAGGAATGGGTGCTCCAGTACTGCGCCGAGCGCGGCGTGCCCCTCGAGCGCCGTGACGCCTGGACGTATGCGGGATCGAGGAGCGGTCGCACGGCGGTCCGACGCGAGTACGAACTAGGCCGCCGGCTCGGACTGGATCTGTCCCGCGAGGATGCCGTTGAACTCCCGTACAACAGCTATGGCGCGATCCGGCTGCCGGACCAGGCACAGCTCTATCCGCTGGATCTGCTCATCACGCTGGCGACGGAGCTGCGCAGCTTGGGCGGCGTGCTGGTCGAGGGTCTGCGGGTGCAGAACGTGAAGGTCGGCAGCGACGCGTCGGTGGAAACCGGCCGTGGCACCGTGACCGCCGATCAGGTCGTGCTGGCCAGCGGGGTGCCCTTTCTAGACCGCGGCTTGTACTTCGCCAAGGTCACGCCACAGCGCTCCTACGTGGTCGCATTCCGGGTGCCGGGCACAGTACCTCGCGGCATGTATCTCTCGGCCGATACACCAACTCGGTCACTCAGAACGGCGATCCATCGCAATGAGGAACTGCTGCTGGTGGGCGGCAACGGCCACGAAGCCGGACACTTCCCCAAGCCAGCCAGCGATCTGGTCGACGACCTTGTCAACTGGACCAAGAAGTACTTCCCCGGTGCGGAGGTCACTCACACCTGGTCGGCGCAGGACTATCAGTCGCACAATCACGTGCCATTCGTAGGAAAGCTCCCGCGTGGCGGTGGACACGTCCAACTCGCCACCGGTTATGGCAAGTGGGGCATGACCAACGCCGCCATGGCCGCTCTGATGATCGCTGACAACACCCTCGGTGCCAAGACCGAATGGGCGCGGACCCTCGGTACCAGGATCAGCAAGCCTGCCAGTGTGTTGACCGGGCTGCGTTTCAATGCCGGTGTCGGATACAGGGCCGTCAAGGGGTGGCTGGCGACCGGTCTGCGACCAATGACGACGGCGGAGACCGATCCTCGGGAGGGAGACGGGAAAGTCGGCCTCCAGGACGGACGACCGATTGCCACCTCGACCGTGAACGGCAGCACGTGCGCGGTCTCTGCTATCTGCACCCACCTTGGCGGAATCGTGCGATGGAACGATCTCGAGCATTCCTGGGACTGCCCGTTGCACGGGTCACGCTTCGCCGCCGACGGTACGGTCCTGGAGGGTCCCGCCACCAGCAACCTGGAGCGACAAGACACAGATCGAGGAACTGAGCGGTAGAGAGGTGATCAATCGGCCACCGACGACGATGGCCGATTGATCACCTCTTTGACTCCGGCTCATGAGAGCCGGGCCAGCAACTCCTCGAGCCGGTTGTAGCTGATGTTCATGCCGTACTCCATGCCGGAATCGACGTGTCCGTCGCGGAACTCCTTCGACGGGTACTGCAGATGGCTGCGCAGCGTCGTCCCGCCGTCTGCCTCCTCGAGGGTGACAGTGACCTGGTACACCGCGCCAGGCATGTTGTCGTAGCCCTCGGTGCTCACCAGCCGCGCCGGGGCGTCGATTTCGAGATATTCACCGGAAAAGGAGTGATCCTCGCCTCCCGGTTCGCCGGCAAGCACGTAGTGCCACTTTCCGCCGACCCGGAGGTCGATGTCACAGACCTTCATGCCGCCGGGCTCCATGCCGTACCACTCACGGACGTGCTCTGGCTTGGTGATGGCGTCGAACACCAGGCTGGGTGGTGCCGCGAAGTGGCGGCTGATCACCAGCTCGGTGTCGGACGGGTAGGTCACGGTGGCCTTGCGGGCCGGGGACTCGGTGCTGCTCATGATCGATTCTCCTTTTCTTGAAAACGGGTGAGGTAGGCGTCGAGGCTCTCCAAATTGGCTTCCCAATGGCGGCGATATTCGTTGAGCCAGGACGTGGCGTTCTTGAGCGGGGTCGCCGTGATGCGACAGTGCCGGCGCTGCCCATCACGACTCTTGGTGATCAGGCCGGCCCGCTCCAGCACAGACAGGTGCTTGGAGATGGCTGGCATGGTCATCCGGAACGGCTCCGCCAACTCCCCCACGGTCGCATCCCCTTGCGCCAAGCGCTCCAAGATGGCACGCCGGGTGGGGTCGGCCAGTGCGGCGAAGGTGGTGCTGAGCGGATCGTCCACAACTATTAACCAATCAGTTAATTAACCAATACGGAAACTATGGCCCGCGCAGCGCCACATTGTCAAGAGGCGGAATTAGGCTGGATCGGTGAGCGCGTCCGGTGAGGCCGAAGGCTCCAAAGCGCGACGAGCCGCAGCGCTTGGCCGTGTTCGGCGTTACGGTCGCCCCGGATGGCAGGTGGTGGCGCAGACGACGGGTGCCTGCATCCGGCATCGCGTGACCGGACTGGCGGCGGAGGCCGCATTTTTCGCCATCCTGTCACTGCCGCCGCTGATCTTCGGCCTCGCTGGGGCCATCGGTTACGTAGCGGACCGCTTCGATGTCCAGACGATAGCCAGCTTCCGGGTGGAGGTGTTGCGGCTGTCGGCCCGCGCCCTGACCCCCGACGCGGTTGACAATGTGATCGCCCCGACGCTGGACGACGTGTTGTCGGGCGGCCGATTCGAAGTGGTCTCGATCGGCTTCGTCCTGGCCCTCTGGTCAGGCTCGCGAGCACTCAATGTCCTGGTCGACACCATCACGATCATGTATGGGCTCGCTGGTAGACGCGGCATCGTTCGTACTCGCGCCCTCTCTTTTTCGCTTTATGTGGTGTTCCTGCTGGCCGGGGTGGTGTTGCTGCCGCTCGTCCTGGCCGGTCCCAGCCTTGTCGACAAGGTCTTGCCCAACCGGTTCGAGCTGGTCGCCTCTCTTTACTGGCCGGCGGTGTTGATCGGATCGATCTGCGTCCTTGCGACGCTGTACCACCTTTCGGTCCCGGTGCGCAGTCACTGGCGTGGTGAGCTCCCGGGCGCCGCGCTGACCTTGTTGATGTGGATCGGAGGTAGCGCGCTGCTACGGCAGGTGCTGAGCTTGTCCACCGGTGGCAGTTCGATCTACGGACCGCTCGCCGCTCCGATCGCGGTCCTCATCTGGTTGTATGTGATCGCCATCGCCACGTTGATCGGTGCCGCCTTCAACGCCGCGGTGGCCAATGTCTGGCCGCGCCTGTCCGGCATCGACAATCGTCGCCTGCATCAGCAGTGAGCGAGATATCTCAAAATACGGTCATGCTTCTCAGTACGTGAGAAACAGATTTGATTGGTCCCTCCGTGTGGCAGAGGGTTGTCCCTATGCGCATCGCCGTTGATCTCGATCAGGCCGCCCGTGGGCCACTCCGCGGCAGCGGACATCGGGAAGAGCGGCTGACTGCGCGCCGCTTCGTCGATCTTGGTCGGACCGAGTCGATGATGTGTCCTCACTCTCCCTGCTGACCTGCCACCGGCGTTCCGCTCGTCTGCAAGAGCCCGTTTGATCATGGGGCGGCGGCCGCTCCCGACTGAGGACACATGACCACGATCACTTCCAGCGCCACTGAGCAGGCGGCTAGCCGTCCACCCCGGCCGGCTCGTGCGACGCAGCCCGCGCGCCGCAAGAAGGGCGAGGGCCAGTGGGCCCTGGGATACCGCGAGCCGCTCAACGCCAACGAGCAGTCCAAGAAGGACAACAATCCGCTCTTGGTCCGTGAGCGGATCGAGAACATCTACGCGAAGCGCGGCTTCGCATCGATCGATCCGTCCGACCTGAGGGGACGCTTCCGCTGGTACGGGCTTTACACTCAACGGCGCCCGGGAATCGACGGCGGAAAGACCGCGACCCTGGAGCCCTCGGAGCTGGACGACGAGTACTTCATGCTCCGGATCCGGATCGATGGCGGTGCGCTGACAACCGAGCAGCTCCGCGTCATCGGCCAGATCGCCGTCGACTTCGGCCGCGACACCGCCGACATCACCGATCGGCAGAACGTCCAGCTGCACTGGATCCGGATCGAGGACGTGCCCGAAATCTGGCGCCGGCTCGAGGCGGTTGGCCTGCATACCACCGAAGCTTGTGGTGATTGCCCTCGAGTCATCCTTGGTTCGCCAGTTGCCGGCATCGCGGCCGACGAGATCATCGATCCCAGCCAGCCGATCCGGGATATCGCCGACCGCTACATCGGCGATCCGCAGTTCGCCAACCTGCCGCGCAAATTCAAGACGGCACTGACCGGCGTTCCGGATCACGATGTCGCCCCCGAAGTGAACGACGTCGCCTTCGTCGGCGTCGTGCACCCGGAGTACGGGCCGGGTTTTGACCTGTGGGTCGGCGGTGGCCTCTCGACGAACCCGATGCTGGCCCAGCGGGTGGGCGCCTGGGTGCCGAGCGATGAGGTAGCAGAGGTCTGGGCCGCGGTGGTCGGGGTTTTCCGTGACTACGGTTACCGGCGGCTGCGGGCCCGCGCCCGCTTGAAGTTCCTGGTTGCTGACTGGGGAATCGAGAAGTTCCGCGAAGTCATGGAAGCCGAGTATCTGCAACGAAAGCTGATCGACGGACCCGCCCCGGCAACTCCGACCACGCCGGGCGACCACGTCGGAGTCAACCGGCAGAAGGATGGGCAGTTCTTCGTTGGCCTGTCCGCTGTGGCCGGACGTACCGGTGGCGCGGCACTCCTGCAGCTGGCCGACATCGCCGAAGCACACGGCTCGTACCGGTTGCGTACGACGCCGCTGCAGAAGTTGCTCGTGCTGGATGTCGCCGAGGACCGCGTTCAGTCCCTGATTGCCGAGGCCGAGCACATCGGTCTCTCGGCCAAGCCAGCCGCCTGGCGCCGCTCGGTGATGGCTTGCACGGGCATCGAGTTCTGCAAGCTTGCGATCGTCGAGACCAAGCGCCAGGCCGCTCGGGTGGTTGACGAGTTGGAGCAACGGCTTGGTGAGCTGGATTCGCCGATCACGGTCCACCTCAACGGTTGTCCCAACTCCTGCGCCCGGATCCAGGTGGCCGACATCGGGCTCAAGGGTCAGCTGGTGAGTGGGCCGGACGGCACTCAGGTCGAGGGCTACCAGGTCCATCTCGGCGGAGGGCTCGGCCTCGATGCCGGCTTCGGCCGAAAGCTTCGGGGCCACAAGGTGACCGCCGCCGAACTGCCGGACTACGTCGAGCGGGTAGCCCGGGCGTTTCTGGCTGGCCGCACGGAGGACGAGCGATTCGCCCAATGGGTCGCCCGGGCCGATGAGGCAGTGCTGGCGTGAGTAGCCCTTCGACAAGCTCCGGGCGGGCGCCAACAAGCCCGGCCGTCGAGTCAGCGGGCTCCGGCCGCCCGTCGCACGCTGACCGGCAGGCGGTCATGTATTGCCCGTACTGCGCCGAGGAGACCTTGTTTCCGCTGGAGGGTGGCGGCTGGGAATGCCGCAGCTGCCTCCGGGCGTTCTCCGTGACGTTTCTCGGCCTGGCCGTGCCCGGCCGCGGCGCGCAACAGGAGCGACCATGACGACGGCAACCGATCAACGGCAACTGGCTCTAAAGGCCAGCCATGAGCTGGAGAACGCGTCCGCCACCGAGATCCTGCAGTGGGCGTACACCGAGTTCGGCACTCGCCTTGTGGTCACCTCGTCGCTGAACGACACCGTGATGATCCACCTGGCCGAGCAGGTGGCGCCTGGCATCGACGTGATCTTCCTTGACACCGGCTATCACTTCGTGGAGACGCTGGGCACCCGAGACGCCGTCGCGGCTGTTCACAACGTGAACCTGATCAGCCTCACCCCAGAGCACACTCCGGCCGAGCAGGACGCCATTTGGGGCAAGGACCTGTTCGCCACGAACCCCGATCTGTGCTGTGCGATGCGCAAGACCCAGCCCCTGGACCGCGCCCTGAAAGACTATTCAGCATGGGCCAGCGGGGTCCGCCGCGCCGACTCCCCCGCCCGGGCCAAGACGCCGATCGTCTCCTGGGACTCACGTCGAGAGTTGATCAAGGTTTCACCGATCGCGAAGTGGAGCGACGCCGACGTCGCCGACTACATCGAACAGAACTCACTCATGGTCAATCCGCTCCTCGATGACGGATACCTCTCGATCGGCTGCGCGCCCTGCACGGCACGTCCGCTGCCGGGAGACCCGAGGTCCGGACGGTGGGCCGGCTTGGCCAAGACGGAATGTGGGATTCACTTATGAACGCGCCCGAGGCGACCGTGCAGGATCGGCCCGCCGCCACTCGACAAGCTGATGGCCGAGCGTCTCGAGAACCCCAGGAGACCTTCGGTAGTGGGGCGACCCTGTGGTTCACAGGACTCCCGTCGGCGGGAAAGTCCACGATTGCCCACGCACTGGCACGCCGGCTGGCCGGTGAGGGACGACGCGTGCAGGTGCTCGACGGCGACGAGGTCAGACCATACCTATCCGCTGGACTCGGCTACGGTCGCGAAGACCGCGATGTCAACGTGCGTCGTATCGGTTGGGTGGCTCGACTGTTGGCCTCGCACGGTGTCGTCGTCCTGGTTCCGGTGATCGCTCCGTACGCGGATTCCCGACAGGCCGTCCGAAGTGATCATGTCACCGCCGGTGTTCCGTTCGCCGAAATCTACGTGTCGACAGCGCTGGAGGTCGCCGAGGCCCGGGACGTGAAGGGCCTGTACGCCAAGGCGCGGCGAGGCGAGATCACGGCGATGACCGGCGTGGACGATCCCTACGAGGTGCCCCGCACGGCTGAGCTCGTACTCGACACCGCTCAGGTCGATGTGGAGATGTCCGTCGAGATGTCGCAAGCCTTGCTGGTCGCGATCGCCGATAAGGAGCTGCCATGAGCACCTCCGCGCTGCTGCGGCCGCTGAGCGAGCTTCAGGCTCTGGAGTCCGAATCGATTCACATCATCCGCGAGGTGGCGGCCACGTTCGCCTCACCGGTGATGCTGTTCTCGGGCGGCAAGGACTCCGTGGTCATGCTGCACCTGGCTGCCAAGGCGTTCTGGCCCGCACGCATCCCGTTCGGTGTCCTGCACGTCGACACGGGCCATAACTTCGCCGAGGTGCTGGAGTTTCGCGACGAGGCCGTGGCGTTCTACGGTGCGCAGCTCAAGATCGCGTCCGTCCAGGAGTACCTCGATGACGGGCGACTGCGGGAACGACCGGACGGCACCCGAAATCCACTACAGACAGTCCCGTTGTTGGATGCCATCTCCGAGGGCAAGCATGACGCCGTGTTCGGCGGCGGCCGCCGCGACGAGGAGCGGGCGCGGGCCAAAGAGCGAGTCTTCAGTATGCGCGACGAGTTCGGGCAGTGGGAGCCACGTAACCAGCGCCCGGAGCTGTGGTCGCTCTACAACGGTCGCCATTTGCCCGGCGAACACGTACGGGTCTTCCCGCTCTCCAACTGGACGGAACTGGACGTCTGGGATTACATCGAGTCCGAGAAGATCAGCTTGCCGTCGATCTACTACGCGCATGAGCGGCACGTCGTGCAGCGCGACGGGATGTGGATTGCGATCACCGATGTGACTCCCGCACGCGACGGTGAACAGATCGAGCTCCGGTCCGTCCGTTACCGCACGGTCGGCGACATGTCCTGTACTGCAGCTGTGCTGTCCAACGCCAGCACCGTTCATGACGTGATCACCGAGGTTGCCCTCAGTGCTCTTACCGAGCGCGGTGCCACCCGGGCCGACGACCGGCTCACCGAGGCAGCCATGGAAGATCGCAAGCGGGAAGGCTACTTCTGATGGCCACCGCCACCTACACCCACCGTGACACCGTTCAGAGTGGACGCACCCTGCTGCGGCTCGCCACGGCCGGCTCGGTTGACGACGGCAAGTCCACGCTGGTCGGGCGGCTGCTGTTCGACACGAACTCGGTGCTGACCGACACCCTCGACCACGTCGAGCAGGTGAGCAAGCGCAGGGGCCTGGATCGGACAGATCTTGCCTTGCTGACCGACGGTTTGCGCGCCGAACGCGAACAGGGCATCACGATCGACGTCGCGTACCGCTACTTCGCGACGCCGGCGCGGAAGTTCATCCTGGCCGACTGCCCGGGCCACGTGCAATACACCCGCAACACGGTGACCGGGTCCTCGACCGCCGACGTGATCGTGCTGCTCGTCGACGCCCGCAACGGAGTCGTCGAACAGACCCGTCGGCACCTCGCAGTCGCTTCCCTGCTCCGGGTGCCGCACGTGATCTTGGTGGTCAACAAGATCGACCTGGTGGACTACTCCGAGGACGTGTTCAACCGGATCGCCACCGACTTCGCGTTGCTCTCCCGGAGTTTGGGCGTCCGAGATACTCACTGCATTCCCGTGTCGGCCACCGAGGGTGACAACGTCGTTGTCCGCTCGGGCCGCACGCCGTGGTACGACGGGCCGACGGTGCTCGGTTATCTGGAGCAGGTAGACGACACGCCCCTGGCGGTCGGGTCGGAGCTGCGTTTCCCCGTCCAGTACGTGTTGCGGCCGCAGAATGCGCAGCTTCCGCCGTGGGCGGCGTCAGCACCGGCTGTTGACGGTGATTACCGCGGATACGCGGGCAAGATCGAATCGGGACGAGTCAGCGTCGGTGAGGAAGTGGTCGTCCTGCCCCGGCTGTCCCGCGCGCGCGTTGAAGCCATCGAAACTCCCGACGGGCCGCTCGACCTGGCGGTTGCCGGTCAGTCGGTCGTGCTCCGGCTCGACAGCGACATCGACGTCTCGCGCGGTGACATCGTGGCGGCGACGGATGCGCCGCCCGCACCGGTACGGGACCTGACGGCCACCGTCTGCTGGCTCGCTGAACGTGATCTTCACGTCGGCGCTCGCGTCCTGGTGCAGCACGGAACCTCGCTCACCAAGGCGATCGTGAAAGGGATCGACGGCGCACTTGACCTTGATTTCGAGGTTGGAGAGGTGCCTGGGTGGGCACCTGTCGATGCGTTGCGACTGAATGACATCGGTCGCGTACGGCTGGCGTTGGCGTCTCCGCTGCCTATCGATTCTTATCGCGAGCACCGCACCACAGGGGCTTTCATCCTCGTCGACGAGGCGGATGGATGGACGCTGGGTGCCGGCATGGCAGGCGCTACGCCGTTTGCCGTGAATCCCTCGCCAGCTCGCTCCGACAGCTTCGAGTCCACATCTGCACAACCTGGAATCGGGAAATCATGACTGCTCCCTCGCTCATCCTGCTCGGCCATGGCAGCAATGACCCACGGGTCGCTCAGGTCAGCCACGAAATCCGCGCCGGAATCTTGGAGATCCGCTCAGACCTGGACATCTCCATCGCCTTCCTGGACCACTATCCGCCGACCGGACTGCAAGTGGTCAACCAGCTCGCCAAGCGAGGCGTCAGCGAGGTTGTCTTCGTTCCGCTCCTGCTCTCCGACGCCTTCCAGGCTCATGCCGACGTACCGGCACTCGTGGCGCAGGTCCAAGCTGCGCACCCTGACCTCCGGGTGATGGCGTCTCGGCCGATCGGACCCGAAGCCCAGTTGCTCGGCGTGATCGATCGCCGGCTCCGCGATGCACTGCGGGCCCGCCGCGTCACGGAGCTGGATGCTCTGGTGTTTGCCGCGGCCGGTAGCCCCGATGTGCGCAGCAACGCGATCGTGGCCCGCCGTGCGCGCCAGTGGTCGACTCATCACCGGCTGCCGTGCGTGACGGCGTTTGCGACCGGCTCCGGCCCGACGACCGCCGAGGCGATCCGTACCCTCCGGGCACAGGGACGCCGGCACATTGCTGTCGGGAGCTGGTTCCTCGCCCCGGGCCTGCTGTTCACCCGGCAAGCCGAACTGGCCGACGATCACGGCGCAGTGGCGGTTTCCGCTCCCATGGGAGCCGAGCCGGAGATCGCGGAGGTGGCCCTGCACCGTTACGTCGGGGCCGCCATGGATTTGGTCGATGTCGACACTCCAGTCGCCGCAGACGACATCGAGCTGGCACCCGTACGGCATCTCTCTAGCGTCGGCTGATAATTCTCGCTCGCGCCCGGTCGCGCCCTGAAGCTGCTGCCTTCCTCTTCGGTCGGACAGACAAAAAGCGTGTCTGCCCTCCCTCGTCGTCCAGCAGCACCGGGGCGCTCCCTTCCCGACGCTCGCGAGTTAGCTGGCGGCGAGCCGCTTCCTCTCAGTTTCCACGTCGAAGTCGGCCACAGGCCACTCGAGGTTGAGAGCCCGCAGGTGCTCGAGCAGGAGTTGGGCGACAGCCCAGTTGCGGTACCACTTGCGGTCCGCCGGAATGACGAACCACGGAGCTAGCTGCGTGCTGCACCTCTCGAGGACCGCCTGATAGGCCTCGAGATAGGCGAACCATCTGGCGCGCTCCTCAATGTCGCCCGGGTTGTACTTCCAATGCTTCGTCGGATCGTCGAGGCGAGCCAGCAGGCGGTCCTTCTGCTCCGCACTCGAGATGTGGAGGAAGCACTTGATCAGGACCGTGCCCGAATCGAGGAGCCCCTTCTCCCAGGCGTTGATCTCGTCGTATCGCGCGCTCCAGACAGATTCCTTGACCAACTGGCGCACCCGGACGACCAGGACGTCTTCGTAGTGCGAGCGATCGAAGATGCCGATGACGCCGGGCGGTGGCAGCTCCCGCTCGATCCGCCAGAGATAGGGATGTTTCCTTTCCTCCTCGGTCGGTGCCTTGAAGGCCTTGATCTTCACACCCTGGGGGTCGACCATCCCGATCGCATGCCGGATCACCCCACCCTTGCCCGAGGTGTCCATTCCCTGCAGAATCACCAGGACCTTCTTTGCGTCTGCCTCGGACACCCGGCCGCTGGCGAAGAGCCGCTCTTGCAGGTCCCCCAGCTCTGGTCCGAGCGCATGCGTCATTGCCGGTGCGTCGGCCTTCGTGCCGGGAAAGCCGGGGGTCTCTCTGGTGTCGAGCGAGCCGAGGTCCACCGAACCCACAGGCAGACGAAGCAGCTCGGTCAAAGACTGACTCATGGCCACGGGTTCGGCCGGCTCAATGTCTTGATGATCCGCTTTCCCGGGCGCCATGGGCAGGATTCTGCACTATCCGGGTCAATGGCGGGGCGCTGCCACGTGGCAGGGTAGGGCTGTGCGGGTGCTGTACGACAGATCTGATCCGACGATGACCGGCGAGATTTCGGATGATCGCCTGGTGGAGCTCTACCGTCACCGGCTGCCCCAGGCGGGCACACCTGTGGTTCGGACAATCTTCATATCCTCCCTTGACGGATCGGTGCAGGGCCCCAACGGGCGGTCGGGGTCGATCGGCACCCCGAGCGACCATCACGTGTTCGCCCTCCAGCGTGCCCTGACAGACGTGGTTTTGGTCGGTGCTGGCACCGTACGGAACGAGGGTTACCGCGCCGTTGACCTTGCAGGCTGGCAACGGGATATCCGTGTCGCGGAAGGGCTTTCGCCGTATCCAACCCTCGCCGTGGTGAGCAAATCCCTTGATCTTGATCCACGCATCGCGACTCCTCGCAGTGGACCAGGCGGTCCGGTCCTGATCATCACCGTTGCCCAGAAAGATCGCGATCTTGAGCGTTTTCGTGCGGCGGGCATCTCGGTGATCGAGCAAGATCATGACTCCATTGATCTTGAGGAGGCACTGGGCTGGCTCTCCGATCACCAGTTGCGGCGAGTGCTGTGCGAGGGCGGTCCAAGGCTCCATCGGGACCTGCACGCCCGCGG
The DNA here is from genome assembly GCA_963808495.1 of uncultured Actinomycetota bacterium. Taxonomy (GTDB): domain Bacteria; phylum Actinomycetota; class Actinomycetes; order Propionibacteriales; family Propionibacteriaceae; genus Microlunatus. The sequence continues at coordinate 602,109 of CAWEGC010000009.1, read as the reverse complement.
TTTGGTCGACGAGCTGTTGCTGACGCTCGCCCCCGTCGTGGTGGGAGGGAGCGGTCTTCGATCGACCAGCGGTCCGGTCATAGAGCCGGTTGCCGACTTCGAACTGGTACTCAGCTTGTATGCCGACGATGGCGCCCTCTTCACGCGGTATCGCCGGCGGAGGGCGGGCTAGTCTCCATCATCGGGCAGGTTCTGGCCGCGTAGGAGCCGTTCCCAGCTGACAATCGGGTCGGCGGACGGGCCACATGCACTCGGGTCGGCACCCGTTCTTACCCCTACTGACCTGCGTTCCTGCTCTGTCAGGGTCGGGTTGGCGCAGGCGGGGCCTGCAGGGGGCGCACGTCCCAGTCGTAGATCACCGACGTACGCACGACAAGATCCTGCAGCGACCGGTTGTAGCGACTGACCAGCACCCACAGCAGGCCCAGCGGAAAGATGATGTAGCAGACCGCACGGAGGAACGCGACGAGCGCGTGCAGCCGCTGGCCTTGGCGGTTGACGACACGCAACCCCATGACGTGGTTGCCGTACGTGCGACCGCTACCCGCCCAAGTCACCGCGAGATAGCTGGTGAAGAGCAGGCCGCCAGCCCCACACATCAACGCAAGCGACGGTGCCGGAGCGGTGAAGCTCCGGGGCTCCAGCAGAAAAAGGAAGGCGCTGACACCGAGGTAGCACACACCCAATGCGACAAGAACGATGCCGAAGTCGATGGCTGCTGCGGCGGTCCGCGTGACGAGTCCCGCGCGATGTCCCTGGAAGGGTCTGGCCTCCCGGGGTATCGGGTCGACGTGGTGGGCGCTCACGGCGGCAGCTCCTTCGGCGTCTCTGCCGGTGGGAGTGGCAGCGGTTGCGGGGGTACGTCGGCTGGTTTTGAAGCCTGGGGTCGACTGAGTGATTCCGGCTCGCCCGGGGCATCTGTATGCCGCACGCGACGTCTGCGGATCACGCGATCGACGATGCGGGCGATCGCCACGTCAGCCTCGATGCTCTGCATCCGTGCGTCACGGACCACGTCGGACGCCATTGAGCCGGTCGACTCTCGGATGATCTCCGGCAGGTCGATGCCGTTCACGACCTCCTCGGCGATGGCCACGAGGTCGAGGCGCCGCAGGATTGCGTCGACATCCACCCGGCTGACGACGGCATCGATGTCGATCCTTTCCGCGATCGCGTCCACGTCGATGCGCTTGGCCACCGCGTCGATGTCGACCTGGGACACGATGGCGTCTACGTCAACCTGGCGCGCGATCGCGTCGATGTCCACCTGTCGCACGATCGCGTCGATGTCGACCTTGCTCACGATGGCGTCGAGATCCATCTGACGCAGCATTCCCTCGATATCCACCTGTCGAGCTATTGCGTCGAGGTCCATACGCTCCACGACCGTCACGACGTCGACGGTCGAGACAAGGGAGTCGATGTTGACCCGCTGCCGCACAAGTTCGGTGAGGTCCAGGCTGTCGAGCACCTCGTTGACCACCGGCGGGACAACGGCCGCGACGATCCGGTTGATGTCGGCACTGGCCAATATCCGCGCTCGTAGGCCGCGGTCGGCGATGGCTTCGACCACTCGAGCGGGATGCAAACGTTCGTCTAGGAGGGGAGGGTGCATCACCAGCCGCCCGACGGGTGCGGCCGCCCGCGCGAACAGACGCGTGACCGATACCGCGGCGGTCGTCGCCAGCGCCGCCGCCCCCACTGCCGCGTCTACCGCGGCGGGCACGCCGCGAGCCGACGAGGACCTGCGGTGTGGCTCAGCCATGCACCCATGATCCCCCTGCAGCAGCATCGGCGCTCGTGGAGCTGATTCCCGGCTCACCAGCGTCCAGCGCCGCCTCGGCCAAGGTGCACGGCGTCGCGCTCGTCAGGCTCCGCACGCGAGGAGCTCGGTCGGCTCGATCTCAGGTCTGGACCCAGCAGTTTCAGAGAAGCCGCCGCCACGGCGGCTCCCTAGACTGAGTGTCGTCCCCATCAGACTCGCAGGCGAGGAGACCCGCAATGAAGGACACGAAGAAGTCCACCAGAAGCTCCACCGCGGTCGACGAGCCGGCTGAGGGCTGGACGGATGAGGAACGAGCCGCGATGAAGGAGCGGTCCCAAGAGCTGAAGGCGGCCGGGCGCCGAGGTCCGCGCGGGAAAAAGGCGGACGAGGAAAGCGCCGTACTCGCGAAGATCGCCGAGTTGCCGGAACCGGATCGCGTCATGGCTGAGCGGCTCCATGACGTCATCAAGGCCAGCGCGCCCGCCCTCTCGCCGAAGCTTTGGTATGGGATGCCCGCTTATGCCAAGGAGGGCAAGGTCGTCTGCTTCTTCCAGAGCGCGCAGAAGTTCAAGTCGCGATATGCGACGTTCGGCTTCAACGACGACGCGAACCTGGACGAAGGCACCATGTGGCCCACCTCCTTCGCTCTGACGGAGTTGACTGCCGCCGACGAGGCAAGGATCGGCGCGCTGGTGAAGAAGGCGGTCAGCTGAGGACCTGCAGAACCGTTCTGCCCACGTCGGGAACTGATGCGTGCGAAACTTTCCGGACCCAGCCCAGGAGCCGAGATGTCGCAGCCGCACAGCAGCCTCATCCGGGTTTGACGCCCGATACGGGCGGGGATGCAGCGCGACGTCGGGTCAACCGATGTCCCGGCTATCAGGCGAGTATGCGTTGTGCCACTCGCTGAGGCTCAGCCCAGGCCCTCTTTTTCCCTTGTTTCAGGGGTCATCCGGCTCACTTGCACCCTGGCGGGCTCGCCCGGCATCTTCGGGTAGTCAGGTGGATAGGGCATCTCTGCCCCTCCGTACTTTCCAGTGCCAAGGTCACGGACGTCGCGTTCGAACATCTCGAGCGCCAGGTCAAGCTTGGCCGGTGCACGTTCATAGAACTCGCTCCAGACATCGCCGCGACCGGCAAAGCGGTCGCGCATGGTCATGACCGTGAAGTCCTCCGGCGCCACGTCATCAAGCTCCTCCCAGCTCAGCGGCGCCGAGACCTGGGCGTTGGGTGTCGGCCGGATGGAGTAGGCCGACGCGATGGTGCGGTCGCGGGCCATCTGGTTGAAATCGACGAAGATCCTCCTTCCCCGCTCCTCCTTCCACCAGCTGATGGTGACGTGGTCCGGCATCCGCCGAGCGAGCTCGCGACCCAGGGCGATCACCGCATGCCGAGCCTCGACGAAGCCGTACGTCGGCTCGACGGGAACGAACACGTGGACGCCGCGGCCGCCACTGGTCTTCGGGTAACCGACCAGCCCGGCATCGTTGAGGACGCCCCGCAGCTCCTGCGCAGCCCGTACCGCGTCCGCGAAGTCCGTCCCGGGCTGCGGGTCAAGATCGATGCGAAGCTGGTCCACGTGCTCGGTATCGAGCCGCTTGACTGGCCACGGGTGGTAGCGAAGCGTGCCCAGATTGGCCATCCAAGCGATCACGGCCAACTCCGTCGGACAAACTTCGTCTGCCGTGCGGCCCGACGGGAAGGTGATGGTCACGGTCTGCACCCACTCCGGCATTCCCTTGGTTGGGGCGCGCTTCTGGTAGAAGGCATCGCCATGGGAGTCAGAACGGGTGCTCAGCTGGACGTCTGGTCGGTATCCACCGGGCCAACGCTCCATGGTCACCGGCCGGTCCTGCAGGGCCGCGAGGATGCCGTCGCCCACCGCAAGCACGTACTCCACCATGTTGATCTTGGTCAAGCCAACGTCGGGGAAATACATCTTGTCTGGGCTGGTCACCCTTACGGTGCGGTTACCGACGCTGAGCTCTACCGCCGGGACGGGCATGAGCGTTAGCCTAGGCGGTTAGCCTGAATTCATGACCGATACGACTCGCGCTGCAGATCAGGGCAATCCGGCCGCTCAGGTCGGCAAGGTGATCAAGTCCGAAGCCGAGTGGCGGGCGCAGCTGACGCCGAAGGAGTACCACGTGTTGCGTGAGGCCGGTACCGAACGAGCGTTCACCGGTGAGTACACCGACACCAAGACCAAGGGCGTTTACCGGTGCCGCGCCTGCGGCGCGGAGCTGTTCCGTAGCGACACCAAGTTCGAGTCGCATTGCGGGTGGCCGTCGTTCTACGCCCCACTTGCCGAGGACCGCGTCCGCTACATCGAGGACGGCTCGATGTTCATGAAGCGGGTCGAGGTCCGCTGTGCCACCTGCGACTCGCACCTCGGCCATGTCTTCTCGGGAGAGGGCTACGGCACTCCGACCGATCAGCGCTACTGCATCAACTCCATCTCGCTGACGTTGGAGCCCGCAGCTTCCTGACTCGAGTCGAGCCTCACCAGGAGCTGAGGATGTCGGCCAGGCCGCGGCGACGGCCGGTGTAGAACGGGACTTCCTCGCGCGTGTGGCGGCGGGCCGCCGCGGCGCGGAGAGCTCGCATCAGATCGACGATGCGATGCAGCTCGTCGGCTTCGAAGGCGAGGATCCATTCGTAGTCGCCCAACGCGAACGACGACACGGTGTTGGCCCGAACGTCGGGATAGGGCCGGGCCAGCATCCCGTGTTCAACGAGCATCGCCCGCCGCTCCTCCTCGGGAAGCAGGTACCACTCGTACGAACGGACGAACGGATAAACGCAGAGGTGGTTCTTCGGCTCCTCGTCCGACATGAACGCCGGCACATGACCCTTGTTGAACTCCGCGGGCCGGTGCAACGCCATGACCGACCAGACCGGCTGCAGACCCGAGCGTCCCAAGCTTGACCTCCGCAGCGCTTGGTAGGCAGCTTGCAGCGTCTCCGAGGACGACGCGTGCCACCACACCATCAGGTCGGCGTCGGCGCGCAGCCCTGCGACGTCGTACCAGCCTCGGATGATCAAATCGCTTCCGCTGGTGGCCAGGTCGATAGCACCAACGAGCTTCTCCGCCTCGCCGGGCGGCGGCGGGTCCATGTTGGTTCGCCGGAAGACCGACCACATGGTGTAGCGAATGGTGTCGTTGATCTCACGCGGCTTGGTCACGCAGTCTCCTCCAGGGACAAATGCTTCAGCTCCGAGCCGCCGAGGTCGGCGACGATTTTCGTGGCTGCCTCGGTGCCGGAGCCGATGCACGCCGCGACACCGATACCGTCCAGCGCTGCGCCACAGAGCGCGAGCCTAGGCATGGCGGCGACCTGCTTCCTCACCCGAGCGACCAGCTCGCGATGGCCGACCTGATACTGCGGAAGGGCCCCGCCCCAGCGCTGCACATGGCCCGTCACCAGCACCGCCGGCTGCCAACCTGGCGTCGTGAGCGCCTCGGCGAATGTCCGCGCGAGCAGCGACCGATCGTCGACTTGCAGGAGGTGTTCCTCACCCAGCCGTCCCACGCTGGCACGCACGACCAAGGTCCCATCTCCCCAGGCGGCGGCTGTCTGGTCGGCCAACCACGGCCACTTGGTCGACGAATAGGTCATTGCCTTGATGGTGGGCAGCTCTGCCGGTGGGGCAAGCAGTCCGGAGGCGTTCGCCCGAAGCCCGCGGATGACCATGGTGATGATCGCCATGGACGCGTACGGAACGCCGGACAGCTCGCGCCCGAGCTGGGGTTCGGTCGCCAGTAGCCGAGCGGCCACCGGCCACGGGGTAGCGATGACCACCGCGTCGGCTGCCAGCCGGCGCTCTCCCCCGGCCGACGTACACGTCAGCTCATACCCATGACTGGATGGCACAAGTTCTCGTACCGTTGTTTCTCGCCGGAGGATCGCGCCGGACTCCGTCAGATCATGGATCAGCCCGTCCACCAAGGTGCTCACACCGCCGATCAGACCCGCAAAGACCGGCCCGGAGGGCGCGGCATCGGCTATGGCGCGAGCATGCTCGACCAGTGACCCTCCGGTGCGCGCCTTGAGATAGAGCGCCAACGACACTGCCGCGAACGACAAGTCCCGTGCGTGACCCGCGTAAACCCCGCCGAGCAGCGGCTCTACCAACTTGTCGGTCATCTCGGGCCCCAGCCGTGTGTCGACCAGGGTCCCGATCGCCACGTCGCCGGCCGGGCCGGCGGAGTCCCGGGGTTCCGCCCGCGCGCGGCTCAGGCCTTCCGGAGACACCAGGCCGCCCAATTGATCAAGATCGGTGGGCACTCCACTGACCGATCTCGGCATGGGATGCAGTCTTCCGCCGACCAGCAGGTCGGGTTTTGCGTCGCTCGGGTGGACTCTGCGGTCAGACAACCTGAGGGAGTCGATCAGGGCGACTGCTTCCGGACGGCGAGCCAGCAGCGCTTCCGCACCGGTGTCCAACCGGACGCCATCCAGCAAGGTGGAGGCGATCTTGCCGCCCCAGGCAGGTCCCGCCTCCGCGATGATCACATCGAGGCCCGAATGGGCGAGCTTCCGGGCCGCGACAAGCCCCGAGATTCCCCCACCGACCACGACGACCCGGGCCATCACGCCACCAAACCCTCCGCGCGCGCTTCTTCGCGGAGCCCTGGCCCTTCGGCGTGCACCAGATCCACGATCCTGGCCAGGACTCCCGGGTCGGCGTCGGGTGGCACGCCGTGACCGAGATTGAAGATGTGGCCGGGAGCTGCCGCACCGGATCGGATCACCTCGCGCACCCGCTCGGCGAGCACCGGCCAGGGAACTCCGAGCAGTGCCGGATCGAGGTTGCCCTGGACCGCGTGCGATGGACCGGTCCGACGGCTTGCCTCCGCGAGGGGTAGCCGCCAGTCGACTCCGACCACATCGGCACCGGCGTCAGCCATCAGACCCAGCAGTTCACCCGTGCCGACCCCGAAGTGGATGCGGGGCACCCCGGCCGGTGACAGTCGCTGGAGAAGCCGGCCCGAATAGGGCTGCGCGAAGCTGGCATAGTCAGCCGCACTCAGCGAGCCGGCCCAGGAGTCGAAGAGCTGGACCGCCACGGCGCCTGCCCGGATCTGGACCTCCAAGAAGGCGGCGGAGATATCGGCCAGCCGGGTGCACAGCTCATGCCAGAGCGCCGGGTCGGCGAGCATCAGGGTCTTCGTCTTGGCGTAATCCCGGCTGGGTCCGCCCTCCACCAGATAGCTGGCGAGAGTGAATGGTGCGCCGGCGAAGCCGATCAACGGGACATCCCCCAGCTCGGCGACCACCAGGCGTACCGCTTCGGCGACATAGTCGAGGTCGACCGGCATGAACTCCGGCAAGGTCGCCACGTCACCGGCCGTACGGATTGGCTGGGCTATCACGGGTCCCGTCCCGGGCACGATGTCGAGGTCGACGCCGGCGGCCTTGAGCGGGAGCATGATGTCGGAGTACAGGATCGCCGCATCGACTCCATACCGACGGACGGGTTGCAGCGTGATCTCCGCCACCAAGTCCGGACGGCTACAGCTTTCCAGCATCGACAATCCGGAACGCGCGCGGCGATATTCCGGCAACGACCGTCCGGCCTGACGCATGAACCAGACCGGCACCCGGTCGTCGTGCTGGTTCCGCCAGCACGCAGCCAGGAAGGACGAGCCCGAGTCGGTCACCCGGAAATCCTGTCACGCGGCTTGAAGAAGCCAGATCGGCGCGTCGTGAGGAGCGGCTAGGGCCGCCGCCATACGCTCGTCTGGTGGCAGCGAATTCAGACGCGGCACCGGCTCCTGACGCCTTCCGGCGCGCCGCCCATGAGCTGCTGACCGCCAGCTGGCGACCGGAGCTGGTCGTGGAGGAGATTCCCGCACCGCAGCGGATCGCCCCTTTTGCGGCCGCCATCGCGGCCGATGTCGTGGTCAACGAGGCGGAGATCGGAAGCGGGCGCCTGGTCTTGCTGCACGACCCGGCAGGGAACGCCGCTTGGCAAGGCACCTTCCGCTGTGTGAGCTTCGCCCGGGCGGATGTTGATCCCGAAATGGTGACCGACCCATTGCTGGCGAGCGTCGGCTGGTCTTGGCTGATTGATGCACTCGCTGCGCACGCGGCCGACTATCTGGCACCCAGCGGCACCGTGACGTCGGTGTCGAGTGAGTCTTTCGGCGGGATGTCGGACGAGTCGCCACGTGCTGAGATCGAGGTGCGGGCCTCGTGGACGCCGCAGTTGTCTGCTGGCGCCGGTCTCTCCACCCATGTCGCGGCTTGGGCTGAACTACTCTGTACCACGGCGGGTTTGCCGCCGCTGCCTGCCGGAGTAGTTCTCATGCCATCTCGCCGTAAGCCGCCGAACCGAAACCCGCGGAGACATTGATCGAATCCCCTTCCACCCAACCGGCGACGGCGGAATCAGATGTCCTGTACCTCAACGAACCCGCCGATGGACTGCCCTCGGTCGTGCAGACGCCTCACCAGCTGGCAGAAACCATTCGGCGGCTCACGGCGGGCACTGGCCCGGTTGCCGTTGATGCAGAGCGAGCGCACGGGTTCCGATACAGCCAACGCGCCTACCTCATCCAGCTCCGCCGGGCAGGCGCCGGGACACATCTCGTGGACCCGATCGCCTTCGGTCAGCCAGCCGACTTCTCGGTATTGGCGAAGGCGATTGCCGATGCGGAGTGGGTGATTCACGCCGCAAGCCAGGATCTGCCCTGCCTCGCTGAGCTCTCGCTGCTGCCCACGCAGCTGTTCGACACCGAGCTGGCCGCCCGGTTGCTTGGCCATCCACGCGTGGCTCTCGGCACAATGCTCGAGGAACTGTTCGGCGTACGGCTACGGAAGGAGCATTCGGCCTCGGATTGGTCGGTCCGGCCACTTCCGGCTGAGTGGCTGACCTACGCGGCGCTGGACGTGGAGCTGCTGATCGAGCTACGTGACCGGCTTGCCGACGATCTTGTGGTGAGTGGCAAGTGGGAGTGGGCGCAACAGGAGTTCGACACCTTGGTCGCTGGCGCGGGAACGGTTGCCACTCCTCGTCCAGACCCCTGGCGGCGAACCTCCGGCATCCACAAAGTGCGATCACGACGCGGCCTGGCTTATGTCGCCGAACTGTGGCGGACTCGGGATGTGATCGCTCAGCGGCTCGATCGAGCCCCGGGCCGGATCCTGCCCGATCTCGCGATCAGTGAGCTTGCGGCCAGCGCGGACGCATTGGGCACGACGTCGGCGAGGAGCGCTATCCGGCACGTTCCGGCGTTCGGACGGCGGCAGGCGAAGCGATTCGAGACGGACTGGCAGCGAGCCGTCTCGTTTGCCGCTCGGCTCCGGGAATCGGACCTCCCGCCGCTGCACATACCAGGGGAAGGCCCACCACACCCCCGGATCTGGGTCACCAAGAACCCGGAGGCCGCCGGCCGGCTGACTCGAGCCCGGGAAGCGCTAGCGGCCAAAGCCGCGGAGCTTGCCTTACCGGCCGAGAACCTGCTCACGCCCGAACACGTACGCCGCCTCGCCTGGCAGCCGCCGAATCCGGCCACCGTCGGAGCTATCGACGAAGCGTTGTCGGCTCTCGGTGCTCGGCCATGGCAGCGGATGTTGACGGCCGAAGTCATCGCCCGCGCATTCGCGTCCGGCGGCTCCAGCCACTAGTTACTCGCGAGTAATGTAAGGCTCGTGCCACGTGACCTCCGCGATGTCGTCTTCGTCGACGGCGTCCGCACCCCCTTCGGCAAGGCCGGATCCATGTACGCCGAGACCAGGGCTGACGATCTGGTGATCTCGTGCATCCGCGAGTTGATGCGACGCCACCCTGAGTTGCCGCCTGAGCGAGTGGATGATGTGGCCATCGCCGCCACCACCCAGATCGGTGATCAGGGCCTGACCATCGGCCGCTCCGCGGCGTTGCTGGCGGGACTGCCGCGCAGTGTGCCTGGATTTGCGATCGACCGGATGTGCGCGGGCGCGATGACGGCGGTCACCACGGTGGCCTCCGGGATCGCCTTTGGCGCCTACGACGTCGCCATCGCGGGGGGCGTCGAGCACATGAGCCACCACCCGATGGGCGAGGGAATCGATCCGAATCCGCGAATCGTGGCCGAAAAGTTGGTCGACGAGTCGGCGCTGGTCATGGGGTCGACGGCGGAGAACCTCCATGACCGATTTCCGGAGTTGACTCGGGAGCGGGCTGACGCGTTTGCGGCGGCAAGCCAGGAGCGCGTGCAGCAGGCGTATCAAGTGGGGGTCATCCAGGAGTCGCTGGTGCCGGTGGCCACCCGGAGCTCGGAACTCGGCTGGGGTCTCGCCACAGCGGACGAACCGCCCCGGCCCGGGACCACAGTCGATGTCCTCGCGGGGCTGCGGACCCCGTTCCGGCCACACGGCCGGGTGACCGCTGGCAACGCGGCCGGTCTCAACGACGGTGCAACGGCGTGCCTCGTCGCCGCCGAGTCGGTAGCTGAGGAGCTGGGCTTGCCCGTCGCGATGCGCCTGATCTCCTACGCGTTCGCCGGTGTGGAACCCGAGGTGATGGGCGTGGGACCGATACCGGCCACGGAGAAAGCGTTGGACAAGGCGAGCTTGAGCATCGGCGACATCGGGGCATTCGAGATCAACGAAGCCTTTGCGGTACAGGTGCTTGCCTTCCTCGACCACTTCGGAATCGACGCGAGCGATCCTCGAGTGAATCCGTACGGTGGCGCGATCGCCTTTGGACATCCGCTCGCCAGCTCGGGCGTTCGGTTGATGATCCAGCTGGCGCGCAGTTTCCGAGATCATCCCGAGGTCCGTTACGGGCTCACCACGATGTGCATCGGGCTCGGCATGGGCGGCTCGGTGATCTGGGAGAACCCGCACTTCGTCGCGAAGGCCGCGGCGTGAACAGCGAGGAGCTCCGGCAGCTGATCGAGGTGACGGCAGCGGCCGCCGATCAGGAGGTCGTCACGCACGCGCTCAGCCGAGACATCCTGCTGCCACACGCCAACCAGACGGCGGTGCTGATCACGCTGGACAACCGTCATGATCACACGCGGCCGACGACGCTGGGCCCGCGCGGTCTTTCCTCGCTCAACGACGCCCTCGACGCCGCGACGTCGCGGACCGATATCGCCGCAATTGCGATCACGGGCAAGCCGTTCATGCTGGCCGCCGGCGCTGACCTGAGCGCGTTCGCCAAGATCACCGAGCGTGACCAAGCCCTGGCGATCGCTCGAATCGGCCACGCCGTCTTCAACAAGCTCCATAGCTCGCCGGTGCCGACATTTGCGTTCATCAATGGTCTCGCCCTCGGTGGCGGGCTGGAGATCACGTTGCACTGCCATTACCGGACGGTTTCCGCGACGGCCGCAGGTTTGGCATTGCCTGAGTGCTACCTCGGCATGTTGCCTGGTTGGGGCGGGTGCTACCTGTTGCCGAACCTGGTCGGAGCTGACCGAGCGGTCAAGGTCATCATCGAGAACGCGCTGAGCCAGAACAAGATGATGACGGGCGCCGAGGTGCACGGGCTTGGTATCGCGGACGCCATGTTCGACGGGGCTGACTTCCTGGCCCGCTCCCTGGACTGGGCCGGACGCGTGGTGGCCGGCACCGTCACGGTCTCGCGCCCGGAGATCGAGCGCGGCGATTCCTGGGACGAAGCGGTCACCCGCGGGCGGAGTTTCGCCGACTCGAAGGTCGCTGGCGCGTCACCTGGACCCTACAAGGCACTTGAGCTCATCGCCGCCGCCAAGACGACGGACCGGCAGTCGGCATACGCCGCGGAGGACGAGCAACTTGCCGACTTGATCATGGGTTCGGAACTTCGGGCCAGCCTTTATGCCTTCGAGCTGGTGCGCAAGCGTGGCCGCAAACCGGCGGGTGCCCCGAACTCTCTGCTTGCCCGACCCGTGACCAAAGTGGGCGTCGTCGGCGCCGGTCTCATGGCGAGCCAGCTGGCGTTACTGTTCCTGCGTCGGCTTCAGGTGCCCGTGGTGATGTCTGATCTCGACCAGCAGCGGGTCGACAAAGGGTTGGCGTCGGTAAGAACCGAGATCGACCGGCTGCTCGGCAAGGGTCGCCTCTCCCCTGACGCTGCCAACCGGCTCCGCGCACTCGCCTCCGGCACCACGGAGTTGGCCGATTTCGGTGACTGCGACTTCGTGATCGAGGCGGTGTTCGAAGAGCTGTCGGTGAAGAAGTCGGTGTTCGCCGATCTGGAGAAGCACGTCGCGCCCACCTGTGTCCTGGCCACCAACACCTCGTCGCTGTCCGTCTCGGCCATGGCGGCCGACCTCGAGCATCCCGAGCGGGTCGTCGGCTTCCACTTCTTCAATCCGGTGGCGGTGCTGCCGCTGCTGGAGGTCGTACGGGCGGAAGCGACCGATGACGAAACACTCGCGACGGCCTTCGCCATCGCCAAGAAGCTCCGCAAGAACGCGGTCCTGGTCAAGGACGCTCCTGCATTCGTGGTCAACCGGCTCCTGCTCCGACTGATGTGCGAGATCACTCGAGCCGTCGACGAGGGCACCCCGATCGAACACGCGGACGCGGCGATCCGCCCACTGGGCCTGCCGATGTCACCCTTCACCCTCTTGCAACTGGTCGGCCCCCCAATCGTCCTGCACGTCGCCCGCACGCTGCACGACGCCTTCGGCGATCGGTTCTGGGTCTCCGAAAACCTCGTGCGGCTGGTCGCGGCAGGACGACCAGGCCTGTATGACTGGACGCCGGAGGGCCAGCCCTATGTCTCCGACGAGACTGCGGCAATGTTTCGCGTCGGAGACCGGGCAAGTACTCCCGAACAGGTACGTGACCGCGCACTGACGGCGTTGGCGGAGGAAATCGGCCTCATGTTGGCCGAGGGTGTTGTGGCCTCACCGATGGATATCGATCTTTGCCTCATCCTGGGCGGCGGCTGGCCGCTCCACCTCGGTGGCATCACGCCTTACCTCGACAGTCACGGATATTCCGAACGGGTGCTGGGCCGCCGCTTGCTGCCGCCGGGCGTGGCCAGCCTTCCCAAGGAGCCAGCCACAACCTCGGGCACTTCGTACCCCTAATCTCGATCTTGCCTGCCGTGAACGCTGCGAAAGGTTGGGCCCGGGTGCGAAGTGGAGAGGGATCAGGACACAGCGGGCGCGCGGAGCGCCGGCCCCAAGGCTGGCAGTCGGCCGCAAGGCTCAAAGCCGGTGCTGGCAGACGGCATTCCCGGCTTGCCGGAGGGCGGTCGTCGGCAACGTCAGGCGGCGGTCGGACGGAATTCCCGAGCTCGTCGGAGGGCGGTCGCGGGCAAGCTCAAGCGGCGGTCGGACGGAATTCCCGAGCTCAGACGGCGTCGCGGCGCGCGTGTGTCGGCGAGCTGGGGCTCGGTTCGACATCGTTGCGGACCATAGCCTCGACGGCGTAGCGCGCGATGTGTTGTGGCGTGAGCCGAATCTCCTCCAGCAACTCCGAGCGACTGCCGTGTTCCAGGAAGCGCTGCTCGATGCCGAACTCCCGAATGGGGGTAGGCACCTCGGCCAGCCGCATCTCCTGGGCCAGGCGTGCACCGCAGCCGCCAACGATGCCGTTGTCCTCGATCGAGATGACCAAGTCATGCTCCGCGGCCATCCTGATCAGCTCGGGGTTCACCGGCAGAGCCCAGACCGGATCCAGGACGGTCACGCCGATTCCTTGATCGGCAAGACGCTGCCCCACACTGACCGCCGTCGCCACCATCTCTCCAAAGCCCACGACGAGGACCTGGGGACTCTCCGTTTGCAGCACGACATCCATGCCGGCCACCGAGAGCTTCGCCGGGATCTCGTCCGGTACCTGCTGATTGGAGTAACGGATCACGCTCGGTGCGTCCTCGATGGCGAGCGAGGTGGCCAGCGCCTGCCGCAGGCGGGCGGCATCGCGCGGTGCGGTCAAGTGCAGGCCCGGGACAAGCTGAAGGATCGACATATCCCACATGCCGTGATGACTGGCCCCGTCGGGTCCGGTGATGCCGGCTCGATCCAGCGCGAACGTGACCCCACATCGGTGCAGTGCGACATCCATCAGCAGCTGATCGAAGCCGCGGTTGAGGAACGTGGCGTACACGGCGACCACCGGATGCAATCCACCCATCGCCAAACCTGCGGCAGAGGTGACCGCGTGCTGCTCGGCGATGCCGACATCGAAGACGCGGTCGGGAAAGGCCCGGGCGAATCGGTTGAGGCCGGTCGGGTAGGTCATCGCCGCGGTGATCGCCACCACCCTCTCGTCAACACTGCCCAGTCGTAGCAGCTCTTCGGAGAAGACGTCGGTCCACTTCAGCACCGAGGGTCCGGCGAGAGACTCACCCGTCGTGGAGTTGATCTTCCCAACCGCGTGGAAGCGATCTTCCTCATGGGCTTCGGCCGCCGAGAAGCCGTTGCCCTTACGGGTCAGACAATGCACGAGCACCGGGCCGCCGAACTGCTTGGCCTGGAGCAGCGCGCGCTCGACTGCGGCGACGTCGTGACCGTCGATCGGGCCGACGTATTTGAGCCCGAGGTCGGAGAACATGCCTTGCGGCGCGAGGAGATCCTTCAATCCGATCTTGATTCCGTGCAACACGTCGTACGCGGCGCTGCCGACCAACGGTGCGCGGCTGACGTTGCGCTTCACCACGTCGAGTATCTGCTCGTAGTGTGGGTTGGTCCGCAGGCCGGACAACTGCCGCGCGAGGCCTCCGACGGTGGGCGTGTACGACCTGCCGTTGTCGTTGACCAAGATCACCAAGGGCAGGTCGTCGTCGGCAGCGATGTTGTTCAGGGCTTCCCAGGCCATGCCGCCTGTCAACGAGCCATCCCCGACGAAGGCCAGCACTCTCCCAGGCTTGGCCTGCCGTCGCAGCGCCTTAGCCAGGCCATCCGCGTAGGAGAGGGCGGTCGAAGCGTGGGAGTTCTCGATCCAGTCGTGCTCTGACTCAGCCCGGTTCGGATAGCCGGACAGGCCGCCGCGCTGCCTGAGCGTAGGGAATCGGTCCTGGCGGCCGGTCAGGATCTTGTGCACGTAGGCCTGGTGTCCGGTGTCGAACAAGATCGGATCGCGCGGTGACTCGAAGGTCCGGTGCACCGCGATCGTCAGTTCCACAACCCCGAGATTGGGGCCGAGGTGACCGCCGGTCTGGCTGACCTGCTCGATCAAGAACGTCCGGATCTCCGCCGCCAGTGCAGGCAGCTGGTCCGCCGGTAATGCCCGAAGATCTTGTGGGCTCCGGATGGTGCTCAACAGTCCGGGCATGGCGCTGAGTTTAGTTGAGGTCAAAGCTTTCGGACGAAGGCTTGCCCACGCAGGGCCTGCTCGACAAGCATCACCGCCCGCCGCGTGCGAGCCAGTCGGGCATCCTCCGCCAGCCAAGCCGCAGCGGCCGCCTCGATGACGTCACTGGCGACGATGTCTTTGAGGCTCGTCCGTATCTCCGCGACGCCCTCCTGTGTGCATCGATGTTGACCTTCAACAAACCTCGCGGCAAACCTCGCCAGCACGACGGGATGGTTGCGCAGCACGCGATATGCGCGGAAGTCGGGCGGACAGCAGTCCAGCAGGAAAGCTGATCGCGGTGGACTCCCAGTCGGAAGCACCCGGCGGACGGACGTGAGGCGGCCAACCAGGTGGCACGTAGACCAGCGAGGTCACGACCGCATCCTATCGAAATCACGTTCGATTACACCAGCCCTAGCATTGGTTCAGTGAATGACGTCTTCTGCCAGATCGCACGTGGCGAAATCACTGCCGCCGTGGTGGCCCGAACTGATGAGCTGATCGCGTTCCTGGATCATCGACCGGTATTCAAGGGGCATGTGCTGATCGCGCCGATCAGCCACGTCGATACCCTGCTCGATCTGCCTTCGGAGTTGATGACTCCCCTGCTCACTCTGGCCCAACGGATCGCCGGTGCCATTGTGCAAGCCCTGGGGGTTCAAGGCACTTTTGTCGCGATGAACAATGTGGTGAGCCAGTCGGTCCCCCATCTCCACCTGCACGTCGTGCCGCGCACCAAAGGGGATGGCCTGCGCGGGTTCTTCTGGCCCCGCACTCGGTACGGTGCCGGGGAGATCGAGACGTACGCCCGCTTAGCTCTCCGACGCTCTGAACTCTCAGCCGGGAAGTCTCGGAGACGTCTAGTTCACTCGCGACGCACCAGGACTTGATAGGAATGGAGATTGTATTCGTACGATGCGTTCGAGTATAATTCTGTTATGAACTCGGGGGAGTCGAGCAGCGTTTACGTTGTGTTGAGTACATTGGTGTTGAACTCGTTGGTGTTGAAAGCGTTGGTGCTGACCCGACCGCCGTTGATCTTGCCCTCGACGTCCTGAGTACCGATCTTGACCATCTGATCAAGCTGGTAGAGGACGGCGGCCTTGACGGCTACGACAACTCCGGCCTGATCGGTTTCATGCAGTCGTTTGAGCGGCTACGGAATCGGCTGGCGCTGATCGATCACCGGGTGATCATCGACGCTCAGCGCCGCAACCTGGCCGACGCCTTGACTCAACGCAGCCTCAACCGAGTGCTGGTGCAAAGTTTGCGCCTGTCGCCAGGTGAGGCGTCGCGGCGCGTGCACGCTGCGGAAGCTGTCGGTGAACGGGTCTCGATGCTTGGTCAGCCCTTGGATCCGATTCGGCCCCTGCTGGGCGCCGCACAGCGGGCCGGTGACGTCTCTCCAGAACAAGTGCAGCTCATCGTCAAAGCGTTGGCCGCGGTAGATCGGCCCGGCTTCGATCCAGCAGACGTCAATGAGGGTGAGCGGTTGTTGACCGGCTTTGCTATGAGCTTCGGCCCGAAGGAACTGTCGCACCTGGCAGCCCGCACCGTCGCTGCTATCGACCCGGACGGCACGCTGCCCGATGAACAACTGCAGCAAGATCGGCGGCACTTCGAGATGCGGCCGACGAAAGACGGCGGATTCAGCGGAGAATTCCGGTTGACGGGCTCATTGGGCGCGAAGCTGAATGCACTGCTGTCTCCGCTGTCCAAACCAAGAGTCGGCACCATCACGCGGCCCGACGGCACTACCGTCGAGCAGGACCGGGACGAAAGGACACGCGGTCAGCGGTTCCACGACGCACTGGAAGACATCTGCGACCGCCTGCTTCGAGCCGCTGGCGTTCCGGACTCGGGCGGCACGCCGGCGACCGTGATCGTGACCATCGCTCTTGACGATCTGCTGGCCAAGATGGGCTACGGCGCCACGAGCGATGGCACCCTCATCTCGACGGCGCACGTGCTGCGGCTTGCGAACCAGGCGGAGATTGTCCCCACCGTGCTGACGACGTCGGGAGCCGTATTGGACCTGGGCCGCAGTCGGCGGATCGCGAGCCGGACGCAGACGATCGCATTGATCGCCCGCGACGGCGGCTGCTCATTTCCGGGTTGTGATCATCCGCCCGAGTGGTGCGAACGTCACCACATCGTCGAGTGGGTAGATGGCGGCGAGACGAACCTGGACAACCTGACCCTGCTCTGTCGTTATCACCACCACAACTTCGCTAGCCGCGGCTGGACCTGTCGAATGAACTCCGACCGATTGCCGGAATGGATTCCACCCTTCTGGGTGGACAGACAGCAAGTCCCGCTGCTCAACAATCGAATCAGAGCCGCTCTCCACGCCCGTATGCAGCATTGAGGTGACGTAGACCCGCGTTCGTACGCTCGAAGCCGCACGCCTGTTGGTAGAAGGTTGTCAGGTGCGGCTCGTAATCGACGTGCAGCCATTCGCAGCCTGCGGCCGCGGCCTGATCGACCAGGGCCCGGACCAGCGCCTGACCGATGCCGCGCCGCCGGTGAGTGGTGTCGACGACGGTGTCGAGCACGAACGCGTGCGACCCGCCGTCCCAACAGGCGTGCACGAACCCGATCAGGGTGTCGCGTTCGAAAGCACCGATCCAGGTGAGGCTGTGTTGCTCGAGACGCTGCGCCCATGGTTGTGGTCCGCGGTTCGGATTGCCAAGGCGCGAGCGTGCAGATCGGACAGCACCTGATCATCAATCGGGAACCGGACTTTCAGCTCAACATCGTCGATCACAGTTCCCAGCATCAGATGTCTTGAGTGCTGCGCCAAACTGATGCCCGTGCCCGAGTTACCCGAGGTCGAGAGCGCCCGCGCCGCGATCGAGAAGGCGGGACTCGGCCGCAAGATCATCGACGTGGATGACTCCGACATCTGGGAGTGCCGCCCACACCAACCGGGAGAGATTCGGGCAGCCCTCCTTGGCCGTACGCTCGTGGGTGCCTTCCGGCGCGGCAAGTCAATGTGGTGCGAGACATCAGGCATCGGCCGATCTCGCACGCCGGGACCACTGCTCGGCATCCATCTCGGCATGAGCGGTCGGGTCTTGATCTCCGGTCCTGATGGCCGAAGCGCCGAGGGCGGTGACTGGCTGGGCGACCGCTACGACAAAGACGCCGACGTGGCTGTCCGCAAGCCCATCTGGGATCGCTTCGTCATCACCTTCGCTGACGGCGGACAGCTGCGGCTGTTCGACAAGCGGCGACTGGGTCGCGTCCGCCTCGATCCTGACCTGAGCGATCTTGGGCCAGACGCGGGGCTGATCACTGCCGCGGAGTTCGCCCAGCGGATTGGTCGCGGCACGTCCCCAGTGAAGGCACGCCTGCTGGACCAGAGCATCATCGCCGGAGTCGGCAATCTGCTGGCTGACGAGACGCTGTGGCAAGCGCGCATCTCGCCGCTTCGGCCTGGTGAGGCGCTGACGGCGGACGATGTGAAGGTGCTTCACCGCGCCCTTCGCCGTGCGACCAGGGCGGCGATCAGCAAGGGCGGCGTGCACACCGGAACGATCATGGAGCACCGCAAGGAGGGCCAGCACTGCCCGCGCTGCGGCGCCGAGATGCGGCGATCGACGGTTGGCGGGCGCACCACCTGGTGGTGCCCGCAGGAACAGATCTAGACCGTGGTCAGTGGCCCCGGAACGCCTCCGCAAGCCACCACGACCCGCCGTCGCTACTGATCTTGGCGTCGACCAGCAAGGGCCGCTGGCGATCACCGGACAACCAGCGCTCGACCGCCGTGAGGTCGCCGCTCCGCCGGACGACGACTCCGTCGGCACCGTATCCGCGGGCGATCGCCGCCAGATCGGCGTCGGGGAAGATGACTGTCTCCAGGTCAGCGCCGTCTGGTCCGAAGTGGTGGACCTCCGCTCCGTACGCATGATCGTCGTAGACGATGATCAGCAGGCCGAGGCCGAGCCGAACGGCGGTTTCCAACTCGGCTGCGGCCATCAGCAGACCGCCGTCGCCAGTGGCAAGGACGGGAAGCCGGCCAGGGCTGGCGAGTGCCGCGCCGATCGCGGTCGCCAACCCGAGGCCGATCGACTGAAAGCTCTGCGTGAAGCAGAAGCCCGCGGGGTCCGGTACGGACAGGTAGGCCGCCGGGTAGCCCATGAAGTTGCCCGAGTCCACGGCGATCACCCGCTCGTGCGGCAGCAGGTCGTCGAGGAGTCGGCTCAACAGCCTCGGATCGATCGTCGAGTCAGTCGAAAGATCCTCCGTCGAAACATCGTTCCAGCGGGCTTCCCGGGAGATCCGGTCGGCCACCTCAGCGGTTCGATATCCCTGCCGCCGCGGTTCGGACTCGAGCAACTGGGCGACGGCAAGAACGGTCTCTTCGACATCGCCGTGCACCCCGAGAGTGATCGGTCGGTTGGCGCCCAGCGATGGCTCGTCGTCGTCGACCTGAACCACGGTCGTGTCCGCGCCGATCAGCCGGCCGTGTCTGGTGGTCCACATGGTCAGGCTGCACCCCCAGGCCACGAGCAGGTCGGCGTGCCCGATGAGCTCAGCCGCGAGCGGGGTGGCAAAGCCACCGGAGATGCCGAGGTCGTACGGATCGCCGGCGAACAGGCCTTTGGCGACCGCCGACGTGGCGAGCAGCGCTCCGGTCTGCTCGGCCAGCTTCCGGAGGGCGGGTCCGCAGGCACGAGCGCCTCGCCCCCCGAGAAATACTGGCCGATCGGCCGCCATCATGAACTCGACCAGCCGACGGACGTCCCGGTCCCCCGGCCGCACGGCCGCTGGCCGGCCAGGATCACTCACGGAGTCCGGCGTCTCGCCCGGTACCCCCATGGCCTGGACGTCCAAGGGCAGATTGAGCACGACCGTGCGCCGGCCGTTGCACGCCGTGCGCCAGGCGCGCGTGACGTCGGCCAGTGCACTGGCGGCTGAGTGAACCCGCTCGGGGATCGCACCAACGCTGCGGGCCAGCGCGTCCTGTTCGATGCGAAAGTTCGAGCGGACTGCGGAGGCGGCGACGTCGGCCGCCAGCACCACCAAGGGCGTGCGGCTTTTCGCCGCTTCCGTGATCCCGGTGATCGCGTTGGTCAAGCCGCAACCTTGGTGAACAGTCACCACGGCGACCTCACCGCTGGTCCGCGCGTAGGCGTCCGCGGCCGTCGCGGCACCGGCCTCGTGCCGGGTGGCCACGAACGGCACACCATGATCACGCAGCGCGTTCGTCACTGCGAAGTTGCCGCTGCCGACCACGCCGAACGCGTGCCCGACACCAAGCTGGGCCAAGGTGCGCCCGACCAGCTCGGCGATCAGCATCAGCTGCGCTCGACGAAGGCGACCGCTCGGGCTGGACTGCCGGTACCTCCAACGATGGGCAGCGGAGTGACCATCAGAACAGCACCCGTCACCGGCAGCCGATCGAGGTTCTGCAACTGCGTCAGTCCGTAGCGGTCGGCCCCGAGCAGGAAGTGGTGGGCGGGGAACGCGGGATCCATGCCGCCCGCGCTACCCGCGTCGATGCCCACGGTCTCCACCCCGAACCCGGTGATCGCCCGTTCTGTCGCGAGCCAGCGAGCGGCCGCCGCCGACGGGCCGGGGGTGTGCGGCCCGTTCTCGTCGGCGTTGAGAAAAGCAGCCTCGTCGGTTGCCCGGGCACTCCAGCCGCTGCGGAGCAGAACCCACGCACCCTCCGGCACCCTGCCGTGATCAGCCTCCCAGGCCAGCAAATGGTCCGGCTCGAGAAGGAAGTCGTTGTCATCGGCCACCTGCTCCGTCACGTCGACAACCGCCGCCGGACCGATCAGCCGATCCAGGCCGATCCGGTCGACTGTCGATCCGTTCCTGCCCGTCGCCCAATGCGCAGGAGCGTCCAGGTGCGTGCCCGTGTGCTCACCGGTATGGATGTTGTGCCAACGCCACATCGGGCCCGCGTCGTCGAAGTCGCTGACCGGTTCCAGGCTCAGGTGGACGGTGTTGGCGAACGGGGGCGGCAGCCGCAGCACCGGAGTCGCCGGCGAGAGCGGTGCCGTCAGATCAATCGCCTCGATCGACCCGGAACTCAGCCCGGACAGCAGCGATGGGAGCAGGTCCATGATCAGCAACGTCCTTCGGAACTATTCACTTCTTGAGCAGTGAGCGCAGCACGTACTGCATGATGCCGCCGTTGCGGTAGTACTCGGCCTCCCCTGGAGTATCGATGCGGACGACAGCCTCAAATGACTTCTCGGCCGCGGCCACCGTCACCGTCGTCGGTGTGCTGCCCGAGTTCAGCTCTTGAACGCCGGTGATCGAAAACGTCTCTTCGCCGGTCAAGCCCAGGGACTCGGCGTTCTGCCCTTCCGGGAACTGCAGCGGCAGCACTCCCATGCCGATCAAGTTCGAGCGGTGAATCCGCTCATACGACTCCGCGATCACCGCCTTGACACCGAGTAGCGCAGTACCCTTGGCCGCCCAGTCCCGCGACGACCCAGACCCGTATTCCTTGCCGGCCAAGATCACCAACGGAGTTCCCGCGGCCAGGTAGTGCTGCGATGCCTCGTAGACCGTGGTGACCGGCCCATCGGAAGCCGTGAAGTCCCGGGTGAAACCGCCTTCGGTCCCCTGGGCCAGCTGGTTGCGCAACCGGATGTTGGCGAAGGTGCCCCGAATCATGACCTCGTGGTTGCCGCGGCGCGATCCGTAGGAGTTGAAGTCCTTGCGATCCACGCCGTGCTCGGTGAGGTACTGGCCGGCCGGTGAGTCGGGCTTGATGGAACCCGCTGGTGAGATGTGGTCGGTGGTGATCGAGTCACCCAGCTTGAGCAGCACCCGAGCGCCGGTGATGTCGACGAACCGGCTCAGGCTCGGCGGGCATTCCCTCGAAGTATGGCGGTTTGCGAACGTAGGTCGAGTCGGGGTCCCACTCGAACACCTGGCCCTCAGGGGTGGGTAACGACTGCCACTGCTGGTCGCCGGCGAAGACGTCGGCGTATGACTCGGCGAACATCTCGGCGCCGATGCAGGACGCGATGATCTCGTCGGTCTCCGCCTCGGTCGGCCAGATGTCCTTCAGGTAGACGTCGTTACCCTGCTCGTCGGTGCCGAGCGCGTCGTTCGTCAGGTCGATGTCCATGCTGCCGGCGAGCGCGTAGGCGACGACCAGCGGCGGGGACGCCAGATAGTTCATCTTGACGTCGGGATTGATCCGGCCCTCGAAGTTGCGGTTGCCGGACAGCACCGAAACCACAGCGAGATCGTTCTCTTGCACCGCCGCACTGACTTCCGGAATCAGCGGGCCCGAGTTGCCGATGCATGTCGTGCAGCCATAGCCGACGAGATTGAAGCCGAGCTTGTCCAGATACGGCGTCAGCCCCGAGCGCTCGTAGTAGTCGCTCACGACCTTCGATCCCGGGGCCAGCGTGGTCTTCACCCAGGGCTTGCGATTCAGGCCCCTCTCGACCGCCTTCTTGGCTACCAGCGCGGCGCCGATCATCACGCTCGGATTCGAGGTGTTCGTGCATGAGGTGATCGCCGCGATCACCACGGCACCATGATCGATCTCGAACGAACTGCCGTCGGACAACGTCACCGGCGTCCGGTGGCTCGGCCGCCCGATCCCTCCGCCATGCTCGCCGTACGCATGGGGATCGGTGTCGTAGTCGTCGCTGGCATGGCTCGGTGCATCCGAGGCTGGGAAGGACTCGACCACCGCCTCGTCATATCCGGGCAGATCGGGCGCTTCGGAATCCTCCACGTAGTCGTCGAGCGCCTCGCGAAAACCTCCCTTGGCGTGTGCCAAGATCACCCGGTCCTGCGGGCGCTTCGGGCCGGCGATGCTCGGCACCACCGAGCCGAGATCGAGTTCGAGATACTCCGAGTACTTGGGCTCGCGATCGTCCTCGTGCCATAGGCCCTGCTCACGCGCGTAGGTCTCGACCAGTGCGATCTGGGCCTCGGTACGGCCGGTCAATCTGAGGTAGTCGGTGGTCTTCGCGTCGATCGGGAAGACGGCGATGGTCGAGCCGTACTCCGGGCTCATGTTGCCGATGGTGGCGCGGTTGGCCAGCGGCACATGGGAGACGCCAGGGCCGTAGAACTCGACGAACTTGCCGACGACCTTGTGCTTGCGCAGCATTTCGGTGATCGTCAGGACGAGGTCTGTGGCAGTGGCACCCTCCGGCAGACTGCCGGACAGCTTGAAGCCGACCACGCGTGGGATCAGCATGGACACTGGCTGGCCCAGCATCGCTGCCTCTGCCTCGATGCCGCCGACGCCCCACCCAACGACACCCAGCCCGTTGACCATGGTGGTGTGCGAGTCGGTTCCGACGCATGTGTCGGGATACGCCAGCACGACACGTCCGGCGTCCGCCGAGGCGTCCTCGATCTCGCGGGAGAAGATCACTCGCGCCAAGTGCTCGATGTTGACCTGGTGGACGATCCCGGTGCCAGGCGGGACGACCTTGAAGTCGTCGAAGGCGGTCTGTCCCCAGCGGAGGAACTGATAGCGCTCGCGGTTGCGACCGTATTCGATCTCGACGTTGCGCTCGAACGCGTCGGCGGTGCCGAAGACGTCCGCGATCACCGAGTGATCGATGACCAACTCCGCCGGCGCCAGCGGATTGATCTTCGTCGCGTCACCACCCAGGTCGGCCATCGCCTCACGCATGGTGGCGAGGTCCACCACGCATGGCACGCCGGTGAAGTCCTGCATGATCACCCTGGCCGGCGTGAACTGGATCTCCTCGCTCGGCCGTGCGGTCGGATCCCAGGATGCGAGCGTCCGGATATGGTCGGCGGTGATGTTCGCGCCGTCCTCGGTGCGCAAGCAGGTTCTCCAGCAAGATCTTCAGGCTGTACGGCAGCTGGTCGGACCCTTCGACAGCGTCCAGCCGGAAGATTTGATAGCTCTCCGAGCCAACCTGCAGGGTTTGTTTGGCATCGAAACTGTTTACGCTCATGAGCACTCCGTCGATGTCAGCATGTATCTTGACGTCAAGATATCACGGCGCGAGCCGCACTCGTGGTCTCTTCTCTCGCACCCTAGCGCCCGCGGCCAGGCAGCCCTTTCGGCGCCCGGGTCCGGTTCGATGACCGCTACGCACTCCACGTGCGCGGTCATCGGAAACAGGTCGAAAGCACGGATATTCGTGACCGAGTAGCCCGAGTGCGCGACGGTTCCCAGGTCCCTGGCCAATGCCGCCGGATCACACGCCACGTACGCGATTGCCCGAGGTGCCCGGGAGGCAATGGCTTCCATCACAGCGCCGCCCGCGCCCGTCCGCGGGGGATCCAGCACGATCAGATCCGTTCGCCTGGGCAGTCGCCGTAGAGCGCGCTCGACGCGATCAGCTCTCAGCGTCACCCGATCACCGGCGTCGCTCAGGTTGCGCTCGGCGAGCTTGATCGACCGATGCATGGGCGTCGACACCCCAGACCTGGCAACCCGCGTCCAGTAGCGCCCCGGCGAACAGACCGACTCCGCAGTAGAGGTCGAAGGCGTCTTCACCTGGCCGCGGGACAACACCGTCGAGCACCGCGGCCACAAGTGTGTCGGCCGCCAGCGGATGCGCCTGCCAGAAGCTGTCGGGATGCACGGTCCAGGTGCGGTGTGCGGCCACCTCGACGAGTTGGTGATCACCGTCGATGAGCTCGCCATTTACCGTGAGGGCGGTCTGTGTCGCGCCGGCGACCGCAGTCAGCTCGCTGCCTGGGTTCCAGCTGGCGCTGGATGACGGGTGGCGTCCGTCGGTCCGCGATCAGGCAGCCCGTCGATGGCAGCGGCACGATCGTGTGCGAACGATGTGCCCGAAGACCGGCGCGACCACGATCATCGACGTGGTAGCGCATCCTCGTGCGCCAGCCGAGGCCCTCGGCGGTGTGGGGAGTGTCGGCCGGCTCAACCACGCCAGTCCAGTCGATTCCCGCCAGTCGGCGCAGTTGCTCAGCGACGACCTCGGCCTTCAACCGGCGCTGCGCAGCGAGATCGACGTGCTGGAAGTCGCAGCCTCCGCACATGCCCGGACCGGCGATCTGGCACGGCGGAGCGACCCGATCCGCACTGGGCCGCAGAACCTGCACCGCATCTGCCCGCCAGAAACGATCATGGCTGTCGTCGGTGATCCGGACCAGCACCTGCTCACCCGGCAGGGCGTGCCGGACGAATATCACCCGGCCCTCGTACCGAGCGACGCAGTGTCCGCCGTGGGCGATCGCGCCCACCTCGACCGGGCCCAGCAGAGTCCCCTGCCCCGAGCCCTTCGACGGACTGACCCGAGTGCCACTCGACCGGCTCGACGAGTCGGCGGATCGCAGTCCGCGGCAGTCGCGACACGGCTAGCCCCGCAGATACCGACGGGCCGCGTTCTCACTCGCGGTCTCCCGCGGAGCCGCTGCTCAGCCTTGCTGGAGGACTTGAGGAGGTACGGCACCGAGGTCACCATGACACCAGGAGTGAAAAGCAAACGGCCCTTCAACCGCAGCGCACTCTGGTTGTGCAGGATCTGCTCCCACCAACGACCGACCACGTACTCGGGGATGTAGACCGTCACCACGTCGCGCGGACTCTCGGTGCGCACGTTTCTCACGTAGTCGATGATCGGGTTGGTCACCTCCCGGTACGGCGACGCCACCACCTTGAGCGGTATGTCGATGTCGGCGTCCTCCCAAGCCTGCGACCAGCCGTTCGGTCTCGGCGGGGTCGACGTCGACGGTCAGCGCCTCCAGCGTGCTCGGTCGAGCCGCCTTCGCGAACGCCAGTGCTCGCAGGGTCGGCTTATGCACCTTGCTGACCAGAACGATTGCCCGGACCCGACTCGGCAGCGTCCGGTCCTCACCCTCCACCAGAGCGGTTTCCTCGGCCACCCGGTCGGTAGTGCCGCCGGATGGCTTTCATCATCACGAACAGCACGGCCATGGCGATGATCGCGATGTACGCGCCCTGGAGGAACTTCGACAGCAACACGATGATCAAGACGGTGCCAGTCATGGTGAGACCGATTGCGTTGATCACCCGGGAGCGCTTCATCCTGGCCCGCACGGCCGGTTTGGTCTCGGTCCGCAGGTGACGAGTCCAGTGCCTCAGCATCCCGGTCTGGCTGACCGTGAAGGACACGAAGACCCCCACCACATACAGCTGGATCAGCGAGGTCACGTCCGCTCTGAAGGCCACGATCAGCACGATGGCGAACGCGGCCAACACCACGATGCCGTTGCTGTATGCCAGCCGGTCCCCCCGAGTGTGCAACTGGCGGGGCAGGAATCCGTCCCGCGCCAGGATCGAACCCAGCACGGGAAAGCCGTTGAACGCGGTGTTGGCGGCCAGGAACAAGATCATGAAGGTCACCGCGATGACGAAGTAGAAACCGGGCCGGAAGTTGTCGAAGACCACCGCGGCCAGCTGGGCGATCCCCGTCTGCTCGATGACGTCGACCCGCTCGCCGTTGAGCGTGTAGAAGGAACGGCCCTCGTCGATCAGTCTGACGTGAGTCAGGTTGGCCAGCACCACGACACCGATCACCATGGTGACGGCCACAGTGCCGAGCAGCAGCAGGGTGGTCGCCGCGTTCTTGCTCTTCGGCTTGCGAAATGCCGGCACACCGTTGGAGATGGCCTCGACGCCGGTCAGCGCCGCACAACCCGACGAAAAGGTGCGAGCCAGCAGCGCCACCATCGCGAAGCCGGTGAAATCGGCGTACTTGCGGGTCCGGCTCGATGCCGTACTGTGCGGACTCTGCCATGAGCGGCTCACCCAGCACCAGAATCCGGAACAGCCCGTAGCCAATCATGATCAAGACGCCGAACATGAAGCAATACGTCGGCACCGCGAAAACGGCACCGGACTCCCGCACTCCCCGCAAGTTGAGCGCCATCAAGATGATCACGGCAATCGACGCAGCGGTGGCCTCGTGCCCGTCCAGGAAGTGCAGGAGCGGCACCGACTTCGCGTTCTGGACTCCGGAGGAGATGGACACGGCGACGGTCAGGACGTAGTCCACCAGCAAGGCTGCCCCAACGGTGAGTCCGGCGTTGGGACCGAGGTTGACCGTCGCCACCTCGTAGTCGCCACCCCCGGACGGATAGGCGTGCACGTTCTGGCGGTACGACGCGACGACCACCAGCATGACCACGGCAACCAGCAGGGCGATCTTCCACGAGTAGGCATACGCGTCAGGCCAGCCAGCGACAAGGTGAGCAGGATCTCGTCCGGTGCGTAAGCGACCGAGGACAACGCGTCCGACGCGAAGACCGGCAGCGCAATCCGTTTTGGCAGCAGCGTCTCGCCGAGTTGGGTGCTCCGGAGCTTGCGGCCCAGCAGCAACCGCTTGCCCACATCGGAGAGATTCACCACGAGTGGCGCATGCTATTACGGCGCTAGAGCCGCTCCCAGTCGGCCGCGACATTAGACTCGAAGTGTGCACATCGTGATCATGGGCTGCGGTCGGGTTGGGTCCAGCCTGGCCCGGAGCCTTGAGAAACGAGGACACACGGTCGCTGTCATCGACCTGGAGCCGGATTCCTTTCGCCGCTTGGGCCCGGACTTCTCCGGCAAGACCGTCAAGGGCGTCGGCTTCGATCGCGAAGTGCTGTTGGAGGCCGGGATCAACGACGCCGACGGGTTCGCCGCCGTCTCCAGCGGAGACAACTCCAACATCTTGTCCGCACGCGTGGTACGGGAAACCTTCGCAGTCGACAACGTGGTCGCCCGGATCTACGACCCCGGCCGGGCAGAGGTGTACGAACGGTTGGGCATCCCCACGGTGGCGACTGTTCGCTGGACGGCGGACCAGATGCTGCGTCGGTTGCTACCCGCCGGTTCAGAGCCGCACTGGCGTGATCCGTCCGGATCGGTCAGGCTGATGGAGGTTCACGTCGACCGCTCCTGGGTAGGGCGCACCATCGAGCAGATCGAAGCCGCAACCGGTGCACGGGTTCCCTTCCTCTTCCGCCTTGGCGCGGGTATGGTCCCGAAATCCAGCACGATCTTCCAGGACGGCGACCTCGTCTATGCGGCCGTTGCCGACGCGCAGCTCGCGGAGGTCGAAGTCACGCTCGGCGCAACCTCCGAAGGGAGACTGAGCGATGCGGGTCGCCATCGCGGGGGCGGGCAATGTAGGCCGCTCGATTGCCTGCGGAGCTGGTGGAGAACGAGCACGACATCCTGCTCATCGATCGGGATCCGCACGCGATCAAGGCCGAGTCGCTGCCGACGGTCGAGTGGTTGCTGGCGGACGCCTGCGAGCTCGCGTCGCTCGAGGAAGCCGGCATCGACACCTGCGATGTGGCCATCGCTGCCACCGGCGACGACAAGGTGAACCTCGTCGTTTCGCTGCTCTGCAAGACCGAGTTCGGCGTACCGCGCACCGTCGCGCGGGTCAACCATCCCAAGAACGAGTGGATGTTCAACGAGGTGTGGGGAGTCGACGTCGCCGTGTCAACGCCACGGCTGATGTGCGCCCTGGTCGAGGAAGCCGTCACCGTCGGCGACCTGGTCCGGCTCATGACCTTCCATGAGGGCGAAACCAGCCTCGTCGAGATGACCCTGCCAGCGGACAGCCCCTGCGTGGGTGCCCGGATCGGCGACCTCGACTGGCCGGGTGACGTGGTTCTGGTCGCCGTCATCCGCGACGGCCACGCCCGTCCACCGGACAACGACGGCTCTCTGGAAGCCGCCGACGAGTTGCTGTTCGTGTCGGCTCAGGACACCGAGAGGGACCTGGCACAGATGCTTGCCCCTCGGCACGACCCATCGCTCGCGGTGGCAAAGGTGGCCGCGCCCCGGGTACCCGCTCGATAACGCTGCCCGCCTCAAGCGGGAGCAGGAACACTGCCCGCTTCAGGCGGGAGCAGGGTCCTCGGCTTGGTGTGCGAGCCCCGAGTCCTCCATCGGCGTCCGGCCCTTGGACAGCAACAGGCCGATCACGAACAACGCCGCGATCAGGAGGGGCCAACCCAGGATCACCTTGGATATCCCGAGCAGCACCACCTGCCCAGTGAGGAAGAGCGGCATCTGGATGACGAATCTGGTGACGTACGGGACGGCCAGCACGGCGGTGAGCTTGGTGGTCAGCCGGACGAGTCCGCGGTCCTTGGCCCATCCAGTCGGGTCGCCGATTGCCGCACCGAGGAGGAATCCCACCAACGGCCAACGAATGGCGATGGTGAACAACGACAACAGGGCGAGCGCGCCGTTGTAGAGAATGCCCGGCAGGAACACATCCTCCGCCCGCCCCGTGCGAACGGCGACGAACGCGGCGATCGCCGTCGGGATGATCGCAGTTGCCACGAATCGCAGCGACTGGCGCTGCATCAGCCGGACGAGCTGCCGCAATCAGCGCCGTACCGACCGCGGCAATCAGGGCGGGATAGAGCTCGTGACCGATCAGCCACGCGATCGTGAACGCAACGAACGGCAGTGCCGACTCGACCATGCCTCGAGCGCCACCGAGGGAGGCCGACAGCTGGTAGCGAACGAAGTCTTCGACGTATTCGAACGAACCGGGATCCGCTCTGGTCGTGCCGTCACGGGTCGAAGAATCCGCTGTTGACGGAGCGTCCTCGCTCACGGATGTGCCGGCGTGGCCAGCAGCTCGTAGCGAGGGTTGTAGATCAACCGTCGACCGTCGTGGCAACTGATCCGCCCGGAGACCTTCAGCGAGCGACCTGGATCGATGCCCGGGATCTGGCGCCGGCCCAGCCATACCAGCGTGACCGCACCCGATCCGTCTCGGAGTTCGACCTCGAGCGCAGGATGGCCGCCCCGTGGACTGATCGTCACCGTGCACACCTCCCCGGTCAGCTCAACCTGCTGCCGATCCTCACAGCTGCGAATCGGCACTGCGCCCGTCTCGCGCACGTTTTGCTGGAGCTCTTCGGACTCCAGTTCGGCGTTCGACGAGGCCAAGCGGCGCAGTGCCCGCTGAAGCATGTTCTCTTTAGGCATCTGACTCCCTCACTCCGACTACAAGCATTCCACCGCCAGGGATCAAGATCCAGCGTCCGAGACCGTGAGGCCCGTCGGCAGGTGCAGCGGCAATAGCTCGCCAGGCGCCATCGGCTCGTCACCGCGGCGGACCACCACGTGCCGAAACGCCGTGAGCAGTTCCGCGACCGGGGACTCGACTCCGTCCTCCAAAGCCGCCTGGCCGTAGACAATGCCGCGTAACAGCCACCGAGGACCCTCGACCACCCACATCCGCGATGGCTGGTATCCCTGCTCGCCGTCGGGAGTCGACACGGGCAACAGGCGGCGCAGCTCAACTCCGAACGGGCCTTCGACCAACGCGGCGGACCCGCCGGCCTCGGTGGCTGACTCGATCATTTCGTCACGGAGCTCCGCCCACAGACCGCCGCTACGCGGTGCCGCATAGGTGCCCAGTTCCAGCGCAGAGTCGCCGGTGACGAGCATGGCCGACACGATCTGTTGGGTCTCCTCGGCTACCTGAAGACGCAGCTCAGCCCCGGGAAAGCCGGTGAGCACCATGCTGCCCAGGTCAATCCGCGGCGGATCGTCCTCCGTGTCGGCGTCCAGGTCGACCTCGTCGATATCGAACGGACCGTCGGTGCGCCAGTCCCGACTGTCGAGAGCCGCCAGATCAAGATCGACGGCGGCCGCGGAGGAGGCCCCGGTGGCGGCTGACGATGTTGGCTGTTCAGCGGTCTCCTCGCTCGAAGTCGCCTCTGACGCTGCCGGGGCTTCGGCCGTCGAGGCGCTGCCTTCGTCCGCGGCCGAGCTGACCTCGTCCTCCGTGATCTCGGCTTGCGTCTCTCGGTCGTCGTCGCGCTTCTTGGCTCGTCGAAAGATCACGACCACCCCAACGTGATCATTGCCGCCGGACTCATGCTTTTTGCTGCTCCTGTGCGTGATGGGCCTGACCAACATGCCACCGGTGGAACCGTAACCTCCCGTGCCACGAACCGATTCCGGCAGTTGCTCGACGACGGCGAACGCTGCCCGGGTCACCGGCTGGATGACCAACTGCGCAATGCGGTCACCTCGTGAGAACCTCACCGGCCGGGCGAGGTCGTGGTTGATCAGGCAAACCTTCACCTCGCCTCGGTAGCCCGCATCAACGGTGCCGGGTGCGTTCACGATGCCGATCCCGAATTGCGCGGCCAGGCCGGACCGCGGATGCACAAATGCTGCGTAGCCCTCCGGCAGGGCGATGGCCAGCCCCGTACGCACGACTCGGCGCTCGCCCGGCCCCAGCACGAAGTCCTCGGTCGATCGAAGATCGGCGCCTGCGTCACCAGGCTGCGCATAGCTGGGTGGCTCAAGATCCGGGTCGAGTCGCTGCAACAGCACCTCCACCTCGTCCACCCGAACAGCCTAGTGGAGACCGCCCCTGGCTGAGATCGCCGCGGACAGCGCCGACGCCAGCTGCCGAGGATGTCGAGTGGAGATCAGCCAGTACGGCACCGGGTCGTCCGGATCGTCCAGGGTGATCTCCACTGCACCCGCGATATAGGGCCTGATGACCAGGAAGGCGCGCGCATCGGCGCCTGGCCCGGCCCGATGGCTGACAGCCTGTTTGTCCAGCGGGATCGCGCCGCTCAGATAGGACAGCTCGATCCGCGCCCGGCCGACGGCAAGTTCGTCGGCATTCACCGTTATCGTGACCGACGCTGCGGCGAAGATGGCGCCAGCAATGGCCGCCGCTGCCAAGCCGGTGGCTACACCCCAGAACACTCCTCGGTACCAGCCGACAGCGACAAGCGCCGATAACGCGAAGAGCCCGCCGAGCAACCACCACGCCACCGGCACCGTCAACCGCTCGCGGTAGATCACCACGCCAACCTAGCGGCACGACGGTGACCACTAGGATGTCCAGCACACCTGGGACGCGCGCCGGAAATACAGGAGAGATCACCGCCATGGGACCCTCGCAGAAGCTCATTTGGAAGCTCTACGCCGGCGTGCTCGGCGCAATCACAACCTTCGCTGCCCAGAAGCTGGTCACACTGGCGTGGAAGACCGTGACCGGCGATGAACCACCGTCCCCGACCGATCCACGGACCCCGCTGCGGCAAGCATTGAGCTGGGCGCTGGCCAGCGCGATCGGTGTTGGCGTCACGCAGATCGTGACCCAGCGATTCGCCGCACGGCGCTGGTCCGACGAGATGGGCACTGAAGCGCCGGGCGAGCCGGGCAAGCTCAAGCTCACCATCTAGCCGATCCCTGCGGATCCGTCAGCGACTGGTGGCAATCCGCCGATCTGTCGATTGCTTCTGTGGATTGTTTCAGCTTCGGCTAGCGGTCATCCTGCGCAGTCGTAGCAGTAAGCATCCCCATTCGGGCGTTCTTCAGCGATCTGGCTGCGGTGCCGTACCAGGAAACAGCCAGCGCAGGTGAATTCGTCCGATTGTCGGGGCAGTACCCGTACCGTCAACTCTTCGTGGCTGAGGTCCGCTCCTGGTAGCTCGAAGGCCTCGGCAGCCTCTGCTTCGTCTTCGTCAACCTTTCCGGAGTTCTTATCGTTACGTCGGGTCTTGAGCTCTTCGATGCTGTCTTCGTGAAGTTCTTCGTCGGTCTTGCGAGGGGCGTCGTAATCGGTCGCCATCTTTCCCTTCCCGGGTCTGGGCCCATGGTGTTCTGTCGAACCCGAGCGCATGCATATCACAACTGGCGTGGATCGCCAGTTATGGTCCGCTGCGCCCGCTATAACGCCGGCCGGCGCTCGAAATTCCCTGTCCGACTGTTCGACATCACCGAGGTTTGCTGCACGTCGTCAGCAGGGTCACATCGGCACGGAAACGGCGAGGTATCTGAGTGTGACCTCGGCCGGTGGCAGACCTCTGCCGGCGCGCTGAACACAAGGCAGGCCGGTCGGGATCTGAGGGATTCGGGCAGCAGTCGGGCTGGCAGGCGAACCAGCCACGTTCACCACCGGTGATCACTGGGCCGACGGTCGCCTCGTCCCTTGTCGCCGCGGCTCGTTCCATCAATAGATCGGCCAAGGCGGAGACGAAGGCGGGATGAGTGCCGGCCGTCGCTGCTCGGACCAGCCGCACCCCACAGTCCGCAGCGGTGCGAGCCGCCTCGGTGTCCAGGTCGAAGATCACCTCCATGTGGTCGGAGATGAAGCCGATCGGCACCAGCACCACGCTGGACGTTCCGGTGCTGGCCAGCTCTCGGAGCCGATCGTTGACGTCCGGCTCCAGCCACGGCTGCTGCGGTGGACCCGACCTCGAGCAATAGACCAGCTCGTGCTCGTACGGCCTTCCGCGGCGCTCCGCCACCTGCCGAGTCACCTCGGCGGCGACGGCCAGATGCCAGTCCACGTACGCGCCGTGAGCGCCGCGCGGCTCGGGCCCGGCGGTCGAGGCCATAGCGACTGGGATCGAGTGCGTGACGAAGAGCAAGCGAGCGTCGTCCGCCTCCTCGCCCAGCTCTTTGAGCGCGTTGACCGTGGCGTCGATGGACGCGGTGACGAATCCCGGATGGGTCGCGTAGTGCCGGATGCGGTCGACTTCCACCGGTAGCCCGCGAGCCGCGTCGTACAGGTTCTCCCGGTATTGGCGGCATGAAGAGTACGAGGGATAGGCGCTGGTCACCACCGCCAGCACGCGCCGATGGCCGGCTGAGACGAGCTCGGTGAAGGCGTCGCTCAGGTACGGGTTCCAGTTGCGATTGCCCCAGTAGAGCGGTAGACTCGATCCCACGAGCGTCCAGTTCGGCACGCAGCGCGGCGAGGAGCTGGCGGCACTGATCGTTGATCGGGCTCCTGCCCCCGAAGAGGTAGTAGTGCTCGCCGACCTCGGTCAGCCGTTCCCGGGGGATCCCACGGCCCCGGGTGACGTTCTCGAGAAACGGCAGGACGTCCTCGGGAGCCTCGGGGCCGCCGAACGAGACGAGCAGGACGGCGTCGTACGGGTCGAGTGGCTCGGCGTTGGACGATGAGGGATCGGGCACGCTGCACATTCTCCGGTCGTGGGAGCGCCGGATGCGCGACCCATGGAATCGATTGGTTGCGTCGTAGACGCGAGACGCCCTCCGATCTCAGAGCTGGGCGAGGTAGCGGTCGAGCTCGGCGCCTGCGTCGGTGGGCCGGAAGCCGGTGGCAACGAGCTTGTCCAGGTTCAGCAGGCTGTGACGGGGCCGCGGCGCGAGGTTCTTGCCCGATCCGTACTCCTCGGTTGTCACGTTCGTGATCGCAGCCGGAGGCCGGCCACGAGCGACGAACACGCGGCGCGCGATGTCGGCCCAGGTCATCGACGGGCCGGCGTTGGTCAGGTTATAGGTGCCGTACGGTGCGCCGGTCTGCAGCAGATGGCTGATCGCTCGCGTGATCTCGTTGGTGAACGTCAGTCTGCCGTGTTGATCATGGACGACGCTGGGAGTCGCGCCTCGGTCCGCGAGCGACGCCATGGTCCGGACGAAGTTCGCGCCATCGCCGATCACCCAGCTGCTGCGGAGGACATAGTGCGCAGGCACCGAGCCGACCAAGGCATCACCGGCGGCCTTGGTCTGGCCATAGACGCCGAGTGGCGAGAACGGTTCGGTTTCGTCATGAATCTCAATCGAGCCGTCGAAGACGTAATCGGACGAAATATGCACCAGCGTGCAGCGATGCTCACGTGCTGCGCTCGACAGGGCGGCCGCGGCGTGCACGTTCACCGCCCATGCCGAGCGCCTGCCGGACTCGGTTTCCGCCGCGTCGACCTTGGTATAGGCGGCGGCGTTGATGACGGTTCCGTAGGGGCTGAAATCGAATGCCGTCACAGCGTCGCGATCACTCAAATCGAGCTGCTCTCGGGTAGCGGCGTCCGCCTCCGGGAAGGCCGCAACCAGAGCCCGGCCCAGCTGTCCGTTGGCGCCCAGGATGAGTTGCTTCCGCGGTGACATCGGCGCGACGGCTGACAACCGTGGATGGCCCCGGTCTGCCGGCGACAACTCGGCCTGCGCGAGCGGAATGGGCCAGCTGATCGCCAGGTCGTCATCGGCCAGGTTGACGAAGGTGTACGACTCCCGGGCCGCCGCGCTCCAATGATCGTTGACCAGATACGAGTAAGCGGTGCCGTCGACCAAGGTCTGGAAGGCGTTCCCGACTCCGCGCGGGACGAAGACCGCGGTCTCCGGACCCATCTCCAGGGTGAAGCTTCGGCCGAACCCGTCGCCGGGCCGCAGATCGACCCATGCGCCGAAGATCCGGCCCGCCGCCAGCGAGACCAGCTTGTCCCACGGCTCGGCGTGAATCCCTCGAGTAGCACCAGCGGACGTGTTGAACGACATGTTGTTCTGCACCGGTCGGAAGTCCGGCAGTCCCAGGTCGACCATCTTGCGGCGCTGCCAGTTCTCCTTGAACCAGCCGCGGTTGTCTCCACGGACATCGAGCGAGATGACCAACAGGCCGGGAATCGGCGTCGTGGCGATGGACAGTTCACTCATCGTCACTACTGGCCTTGGCGAGCGTAGGCCGCTTCAGTCGCTGCCTTCTGCGGCCGCCACCAATCCACATTGCTGCGGTACCAGTCGATGGTCTGCGCCA
Source organism: uncultured Actinomycetota bacterium (assembly GCA_963808495.1). GTDB lineage: Bacteria > Actinomycetota > Actinomycetes > Propionibacteriales > Propionibacteriaceae > Microlunatus. The sequence continues at coordinate 566,662 of CAWEGC010000009.1, read as the reverse complement.
GCCCGTCCTCGAAGTGGGGGTAGGTCGGCTGCCAGCCCAGTTCGTTGCGAAGCTTGGTTGAATCGATCGCGTAACGAAGATCATGGCCCACTCGATCAGTCACCAGATCGTATGCGTCGCGTGGCCGGCCGAGCAGTTCCAAGATCGTTTCGACCACTTGGCGGTTGTTCCGCTCGCCGTCAGCGCCGATCAAGTACGTTTCACCGATCCGTCCCCGATTCAAGATCAACAGCACTGCGGAGCTGTGATCATCGGTGTGGATCCAGTCCCGAACGTTGAGTCCGGCCCCGTAGAGCTTGGGGCGACCGCCGTCGAGAATGTTGGTGATCTGGCGAGGAATGAACTTCTCGACGTGCTGATAGGGGCCGTAGTTGTTCGAACAGTTACTGATCGTGGCCCGCACACCGAACGATCGCACCCAAGCCCGGACCAGTAGGTCGGAACCGGCCTTCGTCGAGGAGTACGGGCTCGAGGGGTTGTAGGGGGTGAGTTCGGTGAAGCGCCGCTGATCGTCGAGCTCCAGATCGCCGTATACCTCGTCGGTCGAGATGTGGTGGTAGCGAGTGTTGTGCTTGCGTACCGCCTCCAGAAGCGTGTACGTGCCGACCAGATTGGTCGCGACAAAGGGTGACGGGTCGCGCAGCGAGTTGTCGTTGTGCGACTCGGCCGCAAAGTGGATGACGGCGTCATGATCGGCGACCAGCTGATCAATGAGGCGCGAGTCGCAGATGTCCCCCTGCACGAAGGTGAACCGATCGACGGGCAAGCCGCTCAGCGACGCGCGGTTGCCGGCGTAGGTGAGCTTGTCCAGCACGGTGACCGTGGCGTCGGTGTTGCGAAGGACGTAGTGCACGAAGTTGGAGCCGATGAAGCCGGCACCGCCGGTCACCAGGTAAGAGGCCACGATCCGCCATACTAAGGCCTCGTGCGAGGCATCATCCTGGCCGGCGGTTCAGGCACGCGGCTGCATCCGGTCACGCTCGGCATCAGCAAGCAGCTGGTACCGGTCTATGACAAGCCGATGATCTATTACCCGTTGTCCACGTTGATCTTCGCCGGCATCAATGACGTGCTGGTGATCACGACGCCACACGACGCGCCGGCCTTCCAGCGGTTGCTGGGCGACGGCTCGCAGTTCGGCATCTCGATCCGCTACGCGGAGCAGCCCGAACCCCGTGGGCTGGCACAGGCGTTCGTGATCGGTGCCGACTTCATCGGTGCGGACAAGGTCGCACTTGTCCTTGGCGACAACATCTTCTACGGCCAGGGGCTCGGAAGTCAGCTGCGCGACTTCGCCGACGTCGACGGTGGCGCAGTCTTCGCCTACTGGGTCGCTGAACCCAGCGCGTACGGGGTTGTCGAGTTCGATTCCGCCGGACACGCGATTTCCCTCGAGGAGAAGCCTGCACAACCCAAGTCGAGCTACGCCGTTCCGGGCCTGTACTTCTACGACAACGAGGTGATCGACATCGCACGAAGCCTCCAGCCGTCGGCCCGCGGTGAATACGAGATCACTGACGTGAATCGGCACTACCTCGAACGAGGAAAGCTGTACGTCGGCGTCCTGCCCCGAGGCACCGCCTGGCTCGACACGGGCACATTCGACTCGCTGAACGACGCCAGCAACTTTGTCCGCACCTTGGAAGCGCGCCAAGGCCTGAAGGTCGGCGCGCCGGAAGAAGCCGCCTGGCGCTCAGGCCTTCTCAGCGACGAGGAGTTTCGATACCGTGCCACAGCCCTGGCGAAGTCCGGCTACGGCAAATACCTGCTGACGCTGCTGAGCGCCAGTCAGTAGGGAGGAGCGTGCGGAGCGAGCAGGGCCGCCAGGCATCTGCCCAGGTAGCCGCCGCTCCCGCTTCTAAGCTCGCCGGCCACGCCGGGCCTTCAGGTAGTCCGCCACGACATACTCCCCCAGCCGCCCGATGTCGGGGGTGAAGACTCGGCCACCGGCCCGCCGAGCCAAGGCGTCGACAAAGCGAGCCAAGCCAGGATCATCGCCGAGGATGAAGGTGTTGATGGTGGCGCCATAGCGAACCAGCTCGTCCACCTGCGCAATGGTCGCCCGGACCGTCTCCGGAACGGTCGGCCAACGGAAGAAAGGCTGATGTCCGCCGATCAGATGGGCGGTCGGCTCGCCGTCGGTGACGATCAGCACCACCGGTTCTGCCTCCGGATGACGACGCAGATGCCGGCCGGCAAGCAGCAGGCGCATGCTGCAGATTCGTGCCCTGGATCCATTCCGGCTCGGCCTCGGCGAGCTGCACGGCGGAGAGCTGGCGGGCGGTGCGGTCAAAGCCGATCACCTCCAGGGCATCGTGTCGGAAGCGCGTCTCGATGAGGTGGTGAAGTGCCAGTGCGGTCTGTTTCATGGGACCCCAGCGACCGTCCTGCACCATCGAGAACGACAGATCGACGCAGAGCGCAACGGCGGCGCTGGTCCGCCGCTCCGTCTCGGTGACCTCGAAATCCTCGACCTGGAGCTGGACGGCGGCTGTCGTCGGGCTCCCACGAAGACCTCCTGGCGCCGAACCCAGCACGTGCGCTGAGCCCGTCGAGGTCAGCCCTTCAACAGGCTCATGGTGTGTCCCAAGCCCGCTGCGACGCAGTGCGTTGCCAACGGTGCGAGGCGCATCGATCGGCAGCTCGTCACCGAAGACCCAGGCCCGGCTCAGTCCCGTGGGCTCGTCCGCGGCACCCGTGCGGTGGTCATCGTGGTCACCATGCCCGTTGGCGGCCAGCTGGGCGAACACCCGCCGCAAGCGCCGTTTGACCCAACCGGCGGACCGCCCGGGGAGTCAGGCGCAGGCCGTCGTCACCCCTTGTCAGGTAGCCCTGCCGTGCCAGCTCCCGTTCGAGATCGCGCAAGGCTCGCAGGTCGCGGGCCGCTTCCGACCCGAGCCGTCGTTCCAGCATGTCGACGTCGACATCGTCCAGGCTGCCGCCGGCGTCGGTCTGCGACAGCTGCGCCTCCAGAGCCTCCAGATCGGCGATCTCCGCCACCGCCTCGACGGCGTCGCTGTAGCCGAGCGGCTCACCATCAGGTCGCATCCTTGCGGGCGTGGAACGATCCAGCCCCGGTCGCAAGGCCCGGAGGTTGTCGGCCAGCTGCGCCATTTCCGACGCCAGGTCCGCGTCGGCCATCGCCTGGCTCATCAGCTGGCCCAGCTGCTGGCGCTGCTCGGGAGTGAGCGAGGACAGCATCCGTTGGGCGGCCGCCTGCCGGCGAGCCAGTGCGTCGATCAACTCGTCGACGTTCTGGGGTTGTTCGGGAAAGAACTCGCCGTGCTTGGCCATGAAGTCGGCAAACTGATCGGTCGTGTCTTCCTGGCGTGCATGGGCGGCAAGGAGAGAGTTGAGGTCAGCGAGCATGTCCTTGACTCGCTGCATCGCCTCCCCGTCGGGTGATTCCAACGCAGCCTTCATGCCCGCGAACTGGGCGTCGAGTACCTCTCGGCGAAGCATTTCCTGGATTGCTTGATACGTGGCCCGAGCTTCGTCGGATCGCCACTCGTAGTCCGCCAGCGCTCGAACGGCACCGGCGACGTCGTCGGGAAGGGTGGCGAGTTCCATCTCGGCCAATCGGGCCTCATCGTCGGCGGCCGCTGCCAGCGCCTCCCGCTCGGCGGACAGTGCCTGATCCAGCGCGGCCCGTACCTGATCGAGAGTGCCGCCCAGATCACCTCGTCGCCGCGCCTGTGCCCGCATCCGCCGGATCCGCTCCAGAAGCCGGTCCATCCCGCCTCGGTCGTCCACACCAGTCCGCAGTAGGTCGCGCAGCGCGTCGCGGACCGAACCGGCCGACAGCACATCCTCGCCGATCCGGTCGATCGCCGCCCGGACGTCGTACGGTGGGGCCAGGGGGTCAGGACCCCCGGCCCACGGCCCGTACCGGAATCGGCCGTGCGGGTCGCGCCGTTCCTGATCGTCTCGCGCGCTGTCAGCGGCCATGATCAACTCGAGTCATGATCAGGATGCCCCGTAGACAGTCCGTCCTCCGACGGTCTGTTTGTCGAGCCGCCGGGTCAGATGCAAGCCCTCCAGCGTGAACTCGGCGGCCGCCGCCACTTGACCGCGACTTGCCCCGTCGTCGTAGCCGAGCCGGCTCAGGACCTTGAACAAGCCGGGCACACTGCCGAGCTGGCCCAGGACATCTGAGGCCGCCACCAGCTCGCCGGTTTCCACCACAGCTCCTTCGGAGAACACTGCCGTGAAGCCGGAAAGATCAAGACCCGCGAGCCGCTCTTTGTAGGTGGCAGCGGTGGCGAGGCGAAGCAGATGATCAAGAACCGCCCGCTCGCGGCCCTCCTCGCCCATCTCGAACTCCACCTTCCCGAGCAGGGTGGGCAGGACCGGCGCGACATCGCAGATCCGGGCAACCGGCTCGGGGTCAGCCGTGCGGGCGGATCGGCGCAACGCCGATGCGGCGACCGCCTCTGCTGCGGCGATGGTGAACCGGGCGGACACGCCCGAGCGTTGGTCGACCGACGTGGAGTCGCGCAGGTTGCGGGTGAATCGCGCCAGAACCTCCAGCAGGTGGTCACCGACCTCGGCAGTCAGCCTGGCTTCCTGGCGGAGCAGCGCCAGTTCGTCAGCCAGCTCGGTGAGGTAATGGGTCCGGATCTCCGCCCCGAATCGATCCTTCAGCGGGGTGATGATGCGGCCGCGGTTGGTGTAGTCCTCGGGATTCGCGGTCGCGAGCAAGAACACGTCGAGCGGTAGCCGAATCGAGTACCCCCGCACCTGGATGTCACGTTCCTCCAGCACGTTGAACAGCGCCACCTGGATCCGCTCGGCCAGGTCGGGTAGCTCGTTCAACCCGAAGACGCCCCGATTGGACCGCGGCACGAGCCCGTAGTGCACTGTCTCAGGGTCGCCGAGTGTGCGGCCCTGGGCCACTTTGACCGGATCCACATCTCCGATCAGGTCACCGACCGAGGTGTCGGGTGTCGCCAGCTTTTCGGTGTAGCGGTCGTCACGGTGCCGCCAACTGATCGGCAGATCATCTCCGGCCTCCACGGCAAGTGCTCGACAACGCGCGCAGACCGGTGCCGTCGGCTCGTCGTGGATCTCGCAGCCGGCAACCTCTGGCGTCCACTCGTCCAACAGGCCGGCGACCGTGCGCATGACCCGCGTTTTGCCTTGGCCGCGCTCGCCGAGCAACACCAGGTCGTGTCCGGCCAGCAACGCCGCTTCCAGTTCCGGCAGGACGGTGTCGTCGAACCCGACGATGCCTGGGAAGGCTGTCCGGCCCGCACGCAGCCGAGCCAGAACGTTCGACCGCAGTTCAGTTTTGACGCTCCGCGGGGCGTATCCGGAGGCCCGAAGCTGGCCGAGGGTGGCCGGGCCAGGGTGTCCTGCCTGTGTCATGCACCGACATTACGCCGCGACGCTCGTCCGACCAGAGGTCGGCGCCGCGACCCTCGTCCGACCAGAGGTCGGCGTCGCCCTGTGCGCCTACCGCTGCCGCGCCATCCTGGCGGGTAGGTTGGGAAAAAGGATCACCACACGAGGAGCCGCCCGGACCGATGCGCATCGCGCGACTGGTGGGACTGAGCCAGGACGGCAAGTCCCTGATCGTGGCCACCGAGAACGGTGACGAGCTGGCAGTGGCGGTGGACGAGAGGTTGCGCGCAGCATTGCGAGGTGACCGGCCGCGACTCGGACAACTGGAGATCGAGATGGAAACCTCACTCAGTCCTCGAGACATCCAAGCGCGGATCCGGGCCGGCAGCACGCTCGAAGACGTCGCCAAGGTCGCGGGTCTGCCGTTGGATCGGGTTGAGCGCTTCGCGGCACCGGTGCTGGCCGAACGGGAGCACATGGCGCGGCTGGCGATGTCCTCCTCGGTACGACGGCGCGGCGAGACGTCCGCTCATCGCAGCCTGCGGCTGGCTGTGACCGAGCGACTCGGCACTCGTGGTATCGACCTCGAGACCGTCGCCTGGGATTCGTACCGGCTGTCGGACGGGCGCTGGACGGTCACGGCCGACTATCGCTCCGGCGATGCCCGCCGGCACGCCACCTTCACCTTCGACGCCACGGGTCGATTCTCGGTGGCCGAGGACGACGAAGCACGCTGGTTGCTCGGTGAGCACTCGGCCCACACCGGGACGCCATCGGGTCTGCGGCGTCCGGTGACGGGTGAATCGTCAGACGAGGCAGACGACACCGAGCCAACTCTGGACATGAGCGATGATCTAGCGCTGGTCCGTGCCATTCGCGAGCCACCGCGGGTGCCGATCGAGCCGCATCTTGCGGCGGTCCATGACCTACGTCCCGACTGCTGCGCCGGACGAGGATGACCTGGTGGACGACGCGTCTGACGAGCGGTCGGATCACGCCGTCACCGAGTCGGCGCCCTCCACCCAGACGACCGGCCATACCGATGCAATTGCGGTTCCGGACACGTCCAATGTGGGCTGGGAGCCGGCGATCGTTGTGAATTATCCGGTAGAACCGAGTCTGCTCGACGAGACCGATGACGGCGACGACGTCGAGCACGTGGCCGCGGTCCGAACCGGCGAGCCTGGACCGCCCGAGCCGGATCTGCGGACCGACGAGTTCGGCGCCGCGGTCCCCGAGCGTGCGGATCAACATCCGGTCACTGGCGCCGTCGGAGCTGCCGATCCGCTTCGCCCACCTGTGGTCCACCGTCATCACCTTCGGGGAACCGATGAACCGGGCAGACCGGATCCGCCGACGGGCATCGAGGACCGGACCGACGAGGCGAAGGAGTTCGTCGAGGAGACGCTGGCGAAGGAGTCCCACACCGAAGAGTTGGTGGACAAGCCCGCCAAGAAGAAGCGCGCCTCCGTCCCGAGCTGGGATGAGATCATGTTCGGCGGTCCTCGCCGCGGCTGACCGGCCGGACCAGTCGTCAGCTCAGCGTCCGCTCTCAAGCACCCGTTGCTCGGTGCGGCTCAGCGACTGGCTTCGATTCAGCGGAGCCTCGCTCGCGCAGGTAGACCGAGGCACCGACGATCACGGCAACGGCGAGGAACTCACTCTGCCAGTTCTGGAACGATTCGAACCAGAACTGCGAGGTTCCGACGTATTGCCAGATGTTCACCGCCTCTCCCCCATGTTGCAGCTGCTCCTCGCTGTACGCCTTGGCGCCGCTTGCGGCATGCGCGGCGATCGAGGCGAAGAACAGCAGGAAGAACAGGCCGGAGCCCTGGAGCGTCAGTCGCAGAAAAGCGGCACGGTCATCTCGGCCGGAGTCAATGAGCCATGCATCCCGATGAGGGTCAGTTCCCGCGGGAACTGCTGGGTCATCACGGCGTGGTTGTCGCGCAGGGCGACCAAGACGTGGCCGTAGCGCTCCTTCAGTGCGTCGTCGACCGGCCCGAACCAGCCCTCGTCGATCGCCTCGTCCCTGGTCCGCACCCAGGCGCGATCGCCGAGCTCGTCGTGCCACCGAGCCGCCACCCGCCGCGGATCGTCAGCGTCGACGTAGACCTGACGGAAGCGGCTCTCTCCCGCGAGCGCGGAAACCCCCGCCATAAGGGCGGGGTGATCTTCGGCGATGACCTGGTGTTGGTGTGGCACATCCACCATGCCGTGGTCCCCGGTGATGATCAGCCGCACGTCATCGGGCAGGGCGGCACGTAACCGCTCACACATCCGATCGATGCGCATCAGGTGATCACGCCAGGCCGGCGATCGGCAGCCATCGACATGGCCACAGTGATCAAGTTCGCGCTCGTAGGCATAGACCAGGCTGCGGCTGCTACGCGCGGCGGCCGCGGTCACGAGGGCAATGCGTTGATCTTCGTCGGCTTCGTCCCGGAATCCGACGAAGGTCGCACCTCGCAGCGCTGCTTCGGTGAGACCGGTGCCGGAGAAGCGTTGCAAAGCGACAGAACTGACGACCACGCCGGCGGCCGCGGCGCGTTCGAAGATCGTTGGCTTGGACTGGTAGACCCGCGGTGGGACAGTCGACTCCCAGGTGAGCGCGTTCAAGATTTCGCCGGTCTCGGGCACCCGGGAGGTGTAGCCGACCAATCCGTGCCGGCCGGGCGGCAAGCCGGTGCCCAGGCTCCCCAGGCTGGTTGCCGTGGTGCTGGGCACACAGGCCGTGAGTGGGCGCGCGTCCCCGAGCAGCGACCCGAGATAAGGAACATGTCGAATGGCGCCGCGCACCAGATGCCAACCCAGGCCGTCGACCATGGCGACCACATACCGATCGCTGGCAGGCAAGCCGAGCCGATCTGCGCAGCCCGGCAATCCCAGATGTGCGCCGATGGCCGGCATCAGATCTGCCAGCGTTGAGGACCCGTAGGACGGGAGGACCATCGGTGTCAGGGCCGACGCCGGCTCCGACACCGCTGGCTGTGTCATACCGCAGCCGCTCGCTGCAAAGCAGTGGCGAACGAGACCAACCGGGCCACCCGATCACGGCCGTCCGCCGCGGCACTCATCCGGACCGTGAGGTCATCACCGACCAACGTGCCGGTGTAGCCATGATCGGCCTCGCATTGGGGATCACTGCAGCTCGCCAGTTCCAGATCAACCCGGCGGACTGCACCCCAGCCGACAGACAGCCAGGTCTCGGTGACGTCGGCCGAGCCGGTGCGGTATTCCGTGGGCCGGGCGACGACCCGGGTCAGCACGACCGAGTTGAGCCTCGGGAGCAGGACTGACTCCGTCGAGGCTGCGGCGGAGGTGCCCTCCATCGGAGGTTCGGCCGGGTGGTCGTCGGTGTGGCCCACGATCAGCCGGCTCGGAGTGAGCGCCAGGATGGTGACGTGCCGGTGGATCTCGTCCCGGTCGAAGGTCGGCTCGTGGTGGACCACGAAGTCGACAAGGTCCTCGTCACCAACGGCCTCCATGATCGTGTCCTCGACCAGCTCCGGGAAGTACCCGCAGGCGTCGATCTCCGCCCGCAACTCGCGTCTCGTCGATCCCAGCCTCATGAACGCATCTTATGGCGCTGGTCGCGGTGATTGCCGCCCCGAGCTCGTGCCGTCCTCCTTTCTCGGAAGCCGGGGCTGGCTTGGCTAGAGCGTTCTTGCCAACGGGTCGCGGCGGTCGGCGGTGGGGGCGATGAATGCACGGGCGCCGAGTACCGCCACTCCCTGACGCGCCGCGACGCACGGCTTCAAGGTGAGGGACGCCAGCTGAGGCAGGTCGTCGGCCAGCTGGGCAGTTCGGTGGAGCAGATTCTCGATCGCCTCGACATCAACCCCCATGCGGCCGTTGTGGCCGAAGAGCGTCGGGGCGGCGCGAAGATCGCGCACCATGGCTGCCGCGTCGACGGTGGTGAGTGGGGGCACGCGGTAGACCGTGTCGCCAAGCAGCTCGCTGGGAATGCCGTCCAAGCCCAACGAGATGATCGGCCCGAAGGCAGCGTCTTCCCGGCTCGTGATCACCAGTGCGACACCCGGCGGTGCCATCACCTGCACCGCCGGTTCGGCAACTGAGGGCCAGTTCTCGTCGTCCAAGCCAAGTCCTCGAACCAACAGGGTCAGGTCGTGCCACGCCTCAGCCATCTCTTCCGGGCGGTCGATGTTGCGACGCACGCCGGCCAGATCGGGACGCCCACGTACAGCCTCAGCGGTCGCCTTGAGCACGACGTTCCAGCCCAGCCGCTCAGCCACCTCGATGGCCTGCTCGAGATTGTCCACCCGATACCGCGGTACCACCTCCACCCCATAGGCGCGCAGCAGTTCGCTGGTCTCGGCATCGCTGAGTTCGCGCCCCTCCGGCTGCCGGGTCAGGATGCCGTTCACCAGCCTCTTCGCCCGATCTGTGTCATTGTCGAGCATCGGTACGGCACCTGGATCGCGTTGCCGCCAATGGGCGTAGGCGCTGACCGCGGATAACGCATGGATGGCGCTGGTCGGCCCGTCGAAGCTCGGAAGCCCTCCCCACACATCCGGCTCCCACTCGACTTCGGGTGCCGCACGAAATCCCAGAAGGGCCCCGATCACGGGTTTGGTGGCGGACGCGGCAACCTCGGTGAGGGCGTCGTGGACCGCATCGGTGCCACCGTCGAAGACCCGGACGATCGCACAAACAACCGCGTCACAGTCTCCCGCCATCGCCTGACGCACGGCTTCGGCGACAGCCGGCGCGTTGACGTCATCCGCCAGCAGGATCGGGTCCATGTCGCAGACGAGACCGACACCCCGGACGGTAGCCAGCATCTGCTGCGCGAGCCCGCTGGAGTTCGTCACCAGACCCACCCGAGGGCCATTCGGCAGCGGCTGCCTGGCGGCGATCTTGGCGATGTCGTACATGGCGGACCTTTGGTGGACCACCATCACGCCCGCCTGCCTGAACAGCGCGTCGACGGCGACATCGGGTGAATGTCCCAAGCCTCCTCGATCGCCGGCGTGGGAACCCCAGCTGATCTGGCCTGGGGCGAAGACGATCACGGGTTTGCGTCTGGCCAGCCGGCGCGCGAGCCGCGAGAACTTGCGCGGGTTGCCGATGGAGTCCAACGACAGCAGGCAGACACGGGTGTCCTCGTCGTCCTCCCAGTACTGGATCACGTCGTTGGCCGTCACATCGGCGTAACCGCCGGTGGTGACGAACGAGGACAAGCCGATCTGATGCTCCACCGCATGGTTCAGCTGCGCGATGCCGACCGCGGCCGACTGGCAGAACAGGCCGACGCCACCGGTGCGTGGCATCGGACCGGGAGTCGCGTTCAAGCTGGTCTCGACATGAGTGTTGATCAGCCCCAACGCGTCCGGTCCGAGTGCTCGGATACCGTACGCGCGAGCGAGGTTGATCAGTGTCAGGCTGTCCTCAGGCTTGACTTGACTGCCGGTCAGCAGAACGATGCCGTGGGCCCCCTTGTGCGCTGCCTCGATCACAACGTCGCCGAGCTGGTCGCTTCGCACGAAGGCGAGCGCGAGATCGATCTGTCCGTTCACCGTTGCTATGGATGCGGCCGTCTGGACCCCGCGGATCTGTGAGTCGTCGGAGCTGATGCCGATCAGTTGCCCGCGGAAGCCGCCGCCCAACACCGAATCGACGATGCGCTGGACGATGGCCTGCGGGCCGTAGACAACGACCCGATCAGGGGTCAGCAGTCGGTGCACCGACGCGCTCTCCGCCCGATGCTCCCGGCGCTCCATGACCCCGACCGAGGTGTTCGTCGGCAGGATGGGAAATTCCACTTCGAGGACGCCGTCCTGGATCCCTTTCGAGATCCGGTACCCGGCGTCGGCGAAGATCTGCGCCATCCGACGGTTCTGTGGAAGGACCTCGGCCACGAAGCGGCTGATCCCCCGCTCGCGGGCAGCCTCGGCGAGATGCTCGAGCAGCAGCTGTGCGATCCCCCGCCCCTGATGCGCGTCTTCAACCAGGAATGCCACTTCCGCCTCGTTGCCGTCGAGCCGGTCGTACCGGCCGACGGCGATCATCTGATCAGCGACGGTAACGATCAGTGCGACCCGATCGACATAGTCGACCTGGGTGAAACGGGCGACGTCGCGATCGGTCAACTTCGGGTACGGCGCGAAGAAGCGCAGGTATTTCGACTCTGGCGACACGCGGTCGTAGAACTGGACAAGCATGTCGGCGTCAGAGGGCTGGATCGGCCGCAAGTGCGCAACGCCGCCATCGGTCAGGACGACGTCGGCCTCCCATTCGATCGGATAGCCGGGAGGATGAACGACCGTCTGGGCTCGCATTTGACTCAGACTACGCAGCGCGAGTTACGGACACACGACAACCGTCAAGTGCGTTACGCAGACGATGTGATTGGCTGGGCCGGTGCCTGACTTCGTTGCCGCAGTCGATCAAGGTACGACCAGCAGTCGGTGCATGGTCTTCGATCATTCGGGCAGCGAGGTCGCCCGACACCAGCTGGAGCACCGGCAGATCATGCCGCGTGCCGGCTGGGTGGAGCATGATCCGGTCGAGATCTGGGAGCGCACCCAGGACGTGATCTCGGCCGTACTCGGGTCGGGATCTTTGCAGGTCAGCGACCTCGCCGGGCTGGGCATCACCAACCAGCGTGAGACCGCGGTGGTCTGGAATCGTCGGACGGGTCGTCCGTACGCCAATGCCATCGTCTGGCAGGACACGCGGACCGCCCCCATTGTGGCGGCACTCGACCGGGACGGGCGCGGCGACGTGATCCGCGAGCGCGCAGGGCTGCCGCCAGCCACCTACTTCACCGCCGGGAAGGTCCAGTGGCTGCTGGAGAACGTCGATGGCCTGCGGGCAGATGCGGAAGTGGGCAGCGCGATCGTCGGCACGACCGACAGCTGGCTGCTGTGGAACCTCACGGGCGGCGTGGATGGTGGGAAGCACGTCACCGACGTGACCAACGCCAGCCGCACGATGCTGATGGACTTGGAGACCCTCGATTGGGACGACGAGTTGCTGTCGTTCTTCGGCATTCCTCGGCAGATGCTTCCGGCGATCGTGCCGTCGGTGACCAGGGATGGCTTCGGAGAGACCAGGTCCGAGAGCCCACTGGGCGCGGAGCTCCCGATCACGGGCGTGCTGGGTGACCAGCAGGCTGCGATGGTCGGCCAAGTCTGCCTCACTCAGGGGGAGGCCAAGAACACCTACGGGACCGGGAACTTCCTGCTCCTGAACACCGGCGAGACGTTGGTGCGATCGGCGAACGGCCTGCTCACCACGGTGTGCTACCAGTTCGCCGGATCGGCCCCGGTGTATGCACTGGAGGGCTCGATCGCTGTCACCGGGTCGGCGGTGCAATGGCTGCGAGACCAGCTGAAGATCATTCGCGGCGCCGAGGAGATCGAGGCCTTGGCCGGCCAGGTCGACGACACCGGCGGCGCCTACTTCGTGCCCGCGTTCTCCGGACTCTTCGCGCCCTATTGGCGGGCCGACGCCCGCGGAGCCATCGTCGGGTTATCTCGTTACCACACCGGAGCACACCTGGCACGTGCCACGCTGGAGGCGATCTGCTATCAGACCCGTGATGTCGTCGACGCCATGAAAAAGGACTCCCAGGTCCACCTGTCGGTGTTGAAGGTTGACGGCGGAGTCACCGCGAACTCGTTGTGCATGCAGCTGCAGGCCGACATCCTGGGCGTCGACGTCAGCAAGCCGGTCGTTGCCGAGACCACCGCGCTCGGTGCCGCCTACGCCGCCGGCCTGGCGCTCGGCTTCTGGACTGACGTCGACGAGTTGCGGCAGAACTGGCAGGAGGATCAGCGATGGACCCCGCAGTGGACGGCGGCGGATCGAGACGCCGGGTACGCCGGATGGCAACGAGCCGTTCAGCGCACGTTGGATTGGGTGCCCGCCACATGAGGGTGCTCTCCGGGCTGAGCGGGAGTCGACGATGCGCTCGGTGACTGCCCCGCTGAGCCCGCAGACACGCGCTGAGGCGCTGGACGGACTTCGGAATGAGGAGCTGGACGTTCTCGTCCTCGGGGCTGGTGTCACCGGTGCGGGCTGCGCACTGGATGCGGTGACCCGCGGGCTGCGGGTGGGCCTGGTCGAGGCGCGTGACTTCGCTGCCGGCACGTCGAGCAGGTCGACCAAGCTGTTTCACGGCGGTCTGCGGTATCTCGAACAGTTCGACTTCGCGCTGGTGTTCGAGGCCCTCAAGGAAAGGGCTCTAGCCCTGGACAAACTTGCGCCCCATCTGGCCAAGCCGGTGCGATTTCTGTATCCACTTCGCCGTACGGCGGTTGACCGCGGTTACGCCGGTCTCGGCATCGGCGTCTACGACGTGATGGGCGCGGGACGAGGAGTGCCACATCACCTGCGTCACCTCAGCCGTCGCAAGACCCTTGAAGTCTTTCCCTCCGCCCGCCGAGACGCGGTCCGAGGTTCGATCAGCTTTTACGAGGGTCAGGTCGACGATGCGCGGCATACCTTGCTGCTGTCTCGTACGGCCACGCGCTATGGCGCCCTGTGTGCGAGCAGCACCAGGGCACTCGGCTTTCTCAACGATGGTGAACGTGTGACCGGTGTGCGAGTCCGTGATCTCGAGTCCGGCGAGGAGTTCGACGTCCGGGCCCGGCAGACGATCAATGCCACCGGCGTCTGGATCGACGAGCTGCAGGAGAGGCTCGGCGGGCGCAGCCAGTTCCGCATTCGTGCATCCAAGGGCATCCATCTTGTCGTGCCCCGGAGCCGGATCAACTCCGCCGCCGGTGTGATCACTCGAACCGAGAAGAGTCTGCTGTTTCTCATTCCCTGGGGCAGCCAGCACTGGATCATCGGGACGACCGACACCGACTGGCAGCTCGATCTGGCGCATCCCGCAGCCAGCGCGGCGGACATCGACTATCTGCTGGGGCAGATCAACGCTCTGCTCGCCGATCCCCTCACCCGCGACGACGTGGTCGGGGTCTACGCCGGCTTGCGCCCGCTGTTATCGGGTGAATCCGACCCGACCTCCAAGCTGTCCCGCGAACATGCAGTCGCTTCCCCGATGCCTGGCATCATCACGGTGGCCGGCGGAAAGTACACCACCTACCGGGTCATGGCGCGCGATGCCGTGGATGCCGCCGCTCGAGGCCTCGGTGGGCACGTGCCAGCCTGCTGCACGGAAGACGTGCCACTGCTTGGAGCCGAGGGCTACCAGGCGCTGTGGAACGCCCGTGACGTCCTGGCCTCAGACTCCGGTTTGCCGGTGCAGCAGGTGGAGCGCATGCTCAACCGGTACGGCTCGCTGCTGCTCGAGCTGCTGGAGTTGCTCAAGGACCGTCCGCCGCTCGCCTCGCCGATCGAAGGTGCTGACGGCTACCTCGCGGTCGAAGCCGTATACGCGGCGTCCCACGAAGGCGCCCTGCACCTGGACGACATCTTGGCGCGGCGCACGCGGATTTCCATCGAGACCTGGGATCGTGGCGTGCAGGCCGCAGCCCATGTCGCCGACTTGGTCGCTCCCGTGTTGGGCTGGGGTCCGGCTGACATCTCGCGTGAGATAGAGCACTATCGCCTCCGCGTCGCCGCCGAACGGGAATCCCAGGACCAGCCGGATGATCTGTCCGCCGACTCCGCCCGGCTCGGAGCACCTGACGTCCGGATGGGCGGCAAGCACGGGGCTTAGACGCGATAGCCTCTGGCGTGCCGCCGCACCAACACCAGGGCGGGGGCCGAACCGCTGACAAATCTGCGACGCCACGTCCTGTGAAGGTGATCATGAACGAGAAGCCGGAAACTCTCCGCGACCTGGTCGCGACTTACCTGGCCGAACAGTGCCGGGTACTGATCGACGCGGAGCCGCAGTTACGTGCCGGTGAGCCCGTCGTCCACACCACCCGTGTCGCAGTTCGACGGCTCCGCAGCACGCTGCGCACCTGTGCCGAGCTGTTCGACCATGGTCGCGCGGAACCGCTGGAACGCGAGCTCGTCTGGTGGGCCGGCCTGCTTGGTGCCGTGCGGGATCTTGACATTCTGGCCGAGCGGATGTCGGCCCACCTCAGCAACCTGCCGGTCGAGCTGGTGCTGGGGCCGGTGGCCAACACGATCGCCACCGAAATCGCCGCCCAGCGGAAGGTCCAGTTCGACGAGGTGACCGACGCCATGGACTCACCGCGGTACCGGGCGTTGGTCATCGAACTCCATCGCTGGCAGAGCGCGCCGCCGTTCACCGATGCGGCCGACGTCGCGGCGACGGAGATCGGACAGTATGTGGCGCGGGCCGACAAGAAGCTTGACAAGCGAATCGAGGAGGCCGCTGAGGCCTGCCGGACCAACGACGAACATGCCGATGAGCTCCTGCACCGGGCTCGCAAGACCAGCAAGCGACACCGGTATGTCGTCGAGCTGGCGCAGCCGGCCCTGGGGGCGAAGGCAGAGCAGATCGTCGCGCGCCGGAAGAAACTGCAGGACGTGCTCGGCGACTTTCAAGACAGCCACGTCGCGGCTGCGTTCATCCGCGAGTTGGGCGCCAGAGTCGGTACCCACAAAGGCCAGAACGGCTTCACCTACGGTGTGGTACTCGGCACCGAACGGCAGAGGCTGCAGCAGCTGCACGATGTCCTCGCCAGTTCCAAGCCGGGCAAGGCGGAGGCATCGTTGCTCGCGCTGGCGAAGTCCTCGTACTGACGCGCCGGCTCAGCGCTGTCGTGCTGGCCGGGCGCGCCGGTCACGTGTTCGGTCGGGACAACGGGCAGAATCGACATTGCCCACCGATCGAGGAGTTCCACCCGCATGGCCCGCACGCCTACGGCACCGCCCGACGACGACTTCACCGAACGCATCCTCGACATCGATGTCTCCTCGGAGATGCAGACGAGCTTCCTGGAGTACGCGTACTCAGTCATCTATTCACGGGCTCTGCCCGATGCCCGTGACGGCCTGAAGCCCGTCCAACGCCGGATCCTCTACTCCATGGACGAGATGGGCATCCGGCCGGACCGGGCTCACGTGAAATGTGCCCGCGTCGTGGGTGAAGTCATGGGCAAGTACCACCCGCACGGCGACGGAGCGATCTACGACGCGTTGGTCCGGACCGCGCAGCCCTGGACCATGCGGCTGGCGCTGATCGACGGTCACGGCAACTTCGGTTCGCCCGATGACGGCCCCGCAGCCATGCGCTACACGGAATGCCGGATGGCGGCCGCGGCGTTCGCCATGACGGCCGGCCTGGACCAGGACACGGTCGACTTCAAACCGAACTACGACGGCAAGGATGTCGAGCCGGTCGTCCTGCCCGCGGCCTTTCCCAACCTGCTGGTCAACGGAGCCAGCGGCATCGCGGTGGGCATGGCCACCAACTGTCCGCCGCACAACCTCGTCGAGGTGGTTCAGGCGCTGCGACACCTGATCAGTCACCCCGACGCCGGAGTGGAAGAGCTGATGCGCTTCATTCCGGGTCCGGATCTGCCCACCGGTGGCAAGATCATCGGACTGGACGGCATCCGCGACGCTTACGCCAGCGGTCGGGGCTCGTTCCGGATCCGCGCCACCGCGCGAATCGAGCAGGTCCACCCGCGGCGCAAAGGGATCGTGATCACGGAGTTGCCGTATCTGGTGGGACCGGAGCGGGTGATCGAACAGATCAAGGCCGGCGTCAACGCTCGCCGACTGCAAGGCATCGCAGACGTCAAGGACCTGTCCGACCGTACCAATGGCACTCGCCTGGTGATCGAAGTGAAGAACGGCATCAATCCCGAGGCGTTGCTGGAACAGCTCTACAAAGTGACCAAGATGGAGGACACCTTCGGGATCAACGCCGTGGCGCTGGTCGATGGACAGCCGAGAACGTTGAACCTGCGAGATCTGCTGACCGTCTATCTCGAGCACCGCTACGACGTGACCCGGCGACGGACAGCCTTCGCTCGCAGTCGCGCCGCCGACCGGCTCCACCTGGTGGAGGGCCTACTGGTGGCGATCCTGGACATCGACGATGTCATAGCGATCATTCGCTCGTCCGACGACGTGGCACAGGCACGGGAGCGGCTGATTGCTGCCTTCGAGCTCTCCGAGACTCAGTCCAATTACATCCTGGACATGCCGCTGCGTCGACTGACGAAGTTCAGCAGGCTCGAGCTGGAGTCCGAACGAGACAAGCTGCAGGCCACGATCGCCGAGCTGACCGAGATCTTGAACAACCCCGACCAGCTCCGAGCACTCGTCGGCAACGAGCTGGCCGAGATCGCGCAGCAGCACGGGACCCCGCGGCGGACGATTCTGCTCGCGGCCAGCGGCGTCGCGACAACGGCCACCGCCGCGCCGTTGGAGGTCACCGACGACCCCTGCTGGGCCCTGCTCTCATCCGCGGGGCTGCTCGCGCGAACCGACCATGCCGATCCGCTGCCGGCCGGTGGACCGCGGGCCAACCACGACGTCCTGAGGTCCAAGGTCACCACCACGGCTCGTGGCGAGTGCGGCCTCGTGACCAGCGCTGGACGGCTGCTCAAGATCAGTGTCCTCGATCTGCCGACTGTTCCGGCCACCGCCTCCGCGCCGAACCTCCAGGGCGGCACGCACGTCAGCGAGCTCGTCACCTTGGGTCCGGACGAGCGCGTGGTGTGCCTCACCAGCTTGTCTCCCGACTCGCTCGGGCTGGCGTTGGGTACTGCTGGCGGCGTCGTCAAGCGGGTGAATCCCGAGGTCCTCGCTCGCGACTCGTGGGAGGTGATCAGGCTCGAGCCCGGCGACAAGGTGGTCGGCGCCGTGGAGCTTCGCTCGCTGGACACCGAGCTGGTCTTCGTGACCAATGATGCGCAACTGCTGCGCTTTCCGGCGGGCTCGGTACGTCCCCAGGGCCGCTCCGGGGGCGGCATGGCTGGCATCAAGCTGGGTATCGGCGGCCGGGTGGTGTTCTTCGGAGCCGCTCCGGCGACCGAGTCCGTCGTCGTGACGGTGTCTGGCACGTCCCGGGCGCTGCCAGGCACCGATGCCGGTTCAGTCAAGGTCACGCCCATCGAGGAGTACCCGGCCAAAGGTCGAGCGACCGGCGGCGTACGCTGCCATCGCTTCCTCAAGGGCGAGGATGTGCTGCTGCTCGCCTGGGTGGGACCAGCACCCGCGGTAGCCGCCGCGGCGAGTGGCAGCCCGACACCGCTGCCGGACGCTGACGGGCGCCGCGATGGCTCGGGCACTCCGGCGA
The DNA here is from genome assembly GCA_963808495.1 of uncultured Actinomycetota bacterium. GTDB lineage: Bacteria > Actinomycetota > Actinomycetes > Propionibacteriales > Propionibacteriaceae > Microlunatus. Next base: position 548,154 of record CAWEGC010000009.1, on the reverse strand, counting down.
GTCAGCCGATCGCCGCCGTCGGTTCCGCGGCCGGCGGCTAGGCCGACCTGGAGGACCGATCATGACTGCTCAAGACGCAATCCAACCCTCCGCCGCGGCCTTCGATGACCTGCTGGCCAACAACCGCGAATTCGCACGACATTTCAATCAGCAAGGGTTCGACGGTGTGGCCCACGCGGGCGTGCTGATGGTGACCTGCATGGATTCGCGGATCGTGCCACTCGAGATGGTGGGCCTCACCTTCGGTGACGCCAAGATCATCCGGACCCCGGGCGGCCGGGTGACCACGTCCGCCATGGCCGGATGCATCGCCGGTGTCCATTTGCTCCAGGTCGACCGCATCATGGTGATCCCGCACAGCCGCTGCGCCATGGCCGCCGCCGATGACGAGGTGCTGATCGAACGGATCCGCCAGTCGAGCGGGGCCGACGCTTCCTGGATCCGATTCGGCGCCTCAGCCGATCAGCGCCGTACCCTGCATCGAGACGTCGAGAAGCTGAGGAACCACCCCCTGATCGCCGATCGGGCCGTGGTGGGCGGCTTCTACTACGACGTCGACACGGGACTGCTGGAGCGGTGGATCTGATCACCATGATCGGCCGCAACTGGGCGGACGCGGCGTAAGGTCAGGCGTCGATGGCCGCGGCGTCCAGCTGGTACGCACCGTCGATGATGAAGTCCTTGCGAGGGCCGACATCGTTGCCCATCAGCATTTCAAACGTGGTCTCGGCGATCAGCCCGTCATCGACGGTCATCCGGCGGAGCGTTCGGTGCCGGGGGCTCATGGTCGTTTCTGCCAGCTGATCGGCATCCATCTCACCAAGCCCCTTGTAGCGCTGCGGCTCCTTGAATGTCAGCCCCCGCTTGGTCAACTCCGCGGCCTTCCGCTGGTACTCGGTGTCGGAGTAGGTGTAGATGAACTTCTCCTGCCCCTTGCGCGCATTGGTCAGCTCGAATCGATGCAACGGCGGTACGGCGGTGAACACTCGGCCGGCGTCAACCAGCGCCCGCATGTAGCGGAAGAACAGGGTGGCGAGTAGGCAGCGGATGTGGGCGCCATCGGAATCTGCGTCCGCCATGAAGATGACTTTGCCGTATCTGGCCGCCTCGATATCGAAGCTGCGGCCAGATCCGGCGCCCACCACTTGGATGATCGAGGCGCACTCGGCGTTACGCAGCATGTCGCCGATGGACGCCTTCTGAACGTTGAGGATCTTGCCCCGGATCGGCAGCAGAGCTTGGAACTCCGAATTTCGCGCCAACTTGGCGGTGCCCAACGCCGAGTCGCCTTCGACGATGAACAGCTCAGAGCGGTCGACGTCGGTGCTGCGGCAGTCCACCAGCTTGGCCGGCAGCGAGGAGGACTCCAAGGCGTTCTTGCGGCGCTGGGCGTCCCGATGCTGCCGCGCCGCGAGGCGCGCTCGAGACGCCCCGACTACCTTCTCCAGCACCTGCCGGGCCTGGCCACGGGTCGTGCCCTTCGTGGAGGTCAGAAATGCGGTCAACTCACGGCGTACGGCCTTGGTCACCAGCCCGGTCACCGCCGGAGTACCGAGTACCTCCTTGGTCTGGCCCTCGAACTGCGGCTCGGCCAGCCGGACGGTGATGATCGCGGTCATCCCCTCGAGGACATCGTCCTTGGCGATCTCCTCCCCCGCCTTCAGCAGCCGGGTTCGCTGCAGGACGTCGGTGAACGTCCGGGTCAGGGCCCGCTCGAAACCTGCCACGTGCGTGCCGCCTTTTGGCGTGGCGATGATGTTGACGTAGGAGCGGATGGTGGACTCGTAGCCGGTGCCCCACCGCACGGCGATGTCCATGTCGAGGTCGCGCTCCACGTCCCGGGGCTCCATATGGCCCTCGGCGTCGAGCATCGGAACCGTCTCGGTGAACCGGTCCTGTCCGCGCAGCCGGATGACATCGGTGACCGCTTCGTCTGCCGCAAGGAACTCGCAGAACTCCGAGATGCCGCCGTTGTGCTGGAACCGGTGCTCGCTCACGTCCGCGGTGCGCGCATCGGTGATCTGCAGGGCGAGCCCGGGCACCAGGAAGCTCGTCTGCCGGGCTCGTTCATCCAGATCCGACCGGGAGATCGCTGCGTCCTTGAGGAAGATCTGTCTGTCCGGCCAGAACGTGACCCGAGTACCGGTCACTCCCTTCGCTGTCCGCCCAACCTTCCGGATCCCGCCGCCGGCGGTGAATCTGGCATTCGGGCCGACGGCGTCGAAAGTTCCAGGCGTACCACGCCGGAACGACATCGCCCACGTGGCGCCGTTGCGATCCACTTCGACGTCAAGCCGGCTCGCCAGCGCGTTGACCACGGACGAGCCGACGCCGTGCAGGCCGCCGGTGGCGTTGTAGCTGCCGTTGCCGAACTTCCCGCCCGCGTGGAGCTTGGTGAACACGACCTCGACCCCCGAAAGGCCGGTCCGCGGTTCGATGTCGACAGGGATCCCTCGGCCCCGGTCAGTGACCGAAATACCCCCATCGGCGCGCAGTGTGACGGAAATCTCTTTGCCGAAACCGCCAAGGGCTTCGTCCACGGCGTTGTCGATGATCTCCCACAAGCAGTGCATCAGGCCGCGGGTATCGGTGGAGCCGATGTACATCGCCGGCCGCTTGCGGACCGCCTCCAACCCTTCCAGAACCAGCAGGTGGTGTGCCTCGTAATCGCGTGTTTCCGTTGCTGGGTTGGCAGTGGGCACGGGCTGAGAGTACCTCCGGTGTGCATGCGCATTCGGGACCGTGGAGACCGCATCCATCCGGTGTCGCGCTTGGAAGAGTAAGCAAGGTCGTATAGGTGCAGCCACGAAGAGGGCAGCGATTCGTTACACAAGAGACATGAGGACGAGACAGGCAGGGGGAACAATTCGAAGCAAGCTGGATGTTGACTAGGACGCGAGGGTACGTGCTTGCCACGGCTCTCTTTGTAAGTAGACGATCCGGAAGCGAGGCCTACCTTGAGTACATCAGTCATCGAAGGCGCCGCATTGAACGCCGCTGATCGGTGCGATCGGTGCGGGGCACAGGCCTACGTCCGCGTCACCATGGCCAACGGCTTCGAGCTGCTGTTCTGCGCCCACCACAGCCGCGAGCACGCCGACAAGTTGAAGCAGGTCGCGCTCAAGATTCACGACGAGTCCGAACGCATCGCGTAGCGCTTCGATAGCTAGAGAAAGAATCGGCCCCTCCGTCATCACGATGTGAGGGGCCGAGTTGTCTCGCGGCCGACGTCCGCCGCTGAGTATCCGGCTGCTGGGTGCGGGGCCGATGCGATGCCGGGGATCAGGTCTTCGAAATTTCAACAATCGCGACGTTTGATCCGTATAGTCGGTGCCAGGGTCAGGTGGATTCGCTTGCGACGCCGGGCCCTCTCAACAGCAAGTCAGGTTGCTTTAGGAGGACTGTTGTCACAGCTTCGGGTGGTTCTTGCCACCGGACTTGCTGCATCGGCGCTCGTACTTATCCCCACCGGCGCTGCTTCCGCCCATGCTTCCCCCGTCACACCCTTGGATTGCACTCCTGCACCGGTCTATTCCAGCGGCAATGCTGGTGGAGATGTGACGAGCGGTGGCAGAGCCGGTGCGCAATGTAATGCCCACCGCCACCTACGGTTCTGACGGCTAACGTCTGCAAGCTCTGCGGCGTGCCGAGACTCTGGCACATTTCCTGACGTCGAGGGCTGTCCGAAGCGCGGCGCATCTGACGGGTCTTCAGGCAATTGAGCCCCGAGCTACCGGTTAGTCCAGGTAGTCGCGGAGGACCTGGGATCGCGACGGGTGACGCAACTTGCTCATGGTCTTCGACTCGATCTGGCGAATCCGCTCCCGGGTGACCCCGTAGACCTTGCCGATCTCGTCAAGGGTCTTCGGCTGCCCGTCAGTCAGCCCGAAGCGCATCGACACGACACCGGCCTCGCGCTCGCTCAGGGTGTCAAGGACATCGTGCAGCTGCTCCTGTAGCAGGGTGAAGCTCACGGCATCTGCCGGAACGACCGCCTCGGAGTCCTCGATCAGATCACCGAACTCAGAATCGCCGTCCTCGCCCAGCGGGGTGTGCAACGAGATCGGCTCGCGGCCGTACTTCTGCACCTCGACGACCTTCTCGGGGGTCATGTCCAGCTCGCGAGCCAGCTCTTCCGGCGTCGGTTCCCGGCCCAGATCCTGCAGCATCTGCCGTTGTACGCGAGCGAGCTTGTTGATGACCTCGACCATGTGCACCGGGATGCGGATAGTTCGGGCCTGGTCTGCCATGGCCCGGGTGATCGCCTGCCTGATCCACCAGGTGGCATATGTCGAGAACTTGTAGCCCTTGGTGTAGTCGAACTTCTCCACCGCCCGGATCAGCCCGAGGTTGCCCTCCTGGATCAGGTCCAGGAAGAGCATGCCCCGGCCCGTGTACCGCTTGGCCAGCGAGACCACCAACCGCAGGTTGGCCTCGAGCAAATGGTTCTTCGCCCTTCGCCCGTCCTCGGCGATCCAGTCGAAGTCGTCGAGCTGAACAGGCTTGATCTTGGCGTGGTCCTCGTTCAGCTTCTCGTCCGCGAACAGCCCGGCCTCGATCCGCTTGGCCAGCTCCACCTCCTGCTCGGCGTTCAGCAGCGCAACCTTGCCGATCTGCTTGAGGTAGTCCTTGACCGGATCTGCGGTCGCGCCGGCCGCCATCACCTGCTGTTCGGGCTCGTCGGCATCGTCGGCCTCGGACAGCGTGAAGCCCTCGTCTTCGACGAGTTCGCCCTCGAGCTTGGCTGCCTCGGCCGGTTCAAAAGTCGATTCATCGACATCGTCCAGTGAGCGCTTCTTGCCGACCGTGACCACGACCTCGTCGCTTTCGAGATCGACGAGCACGTCAGCCGTCAGCTCGATATCGCTGACGAGTTCCTCGACCGAGATCTCCACATCCTCAGGATCTTCGGCGACGACCTCCGGTTCACCTTTGTCGGTAACGATAGTGAGGTCGTTGACGGCCGGCTCCGGCGCCGCATTCTTCTCGGCAGGTTTGCTTCCGGGCTTCGCCACCGGCTCCTCGACAGGTCGGACCGCCGCCTTCTTTGCTTTCTTGACTGGCGACTTTTTCGCAGGCGACGGCGATTCGTCGGCCTTCGTGACGGCCGCCTTACTGCCTGACGACTTCTCGGCAGACGCCTTACGGGCTTGGGATTTGGTGACGGTGGCTGTGGTCTCACGTGTCCGGACGGGAGCCGCTCCGACGGCAGGGACGGATGATTGTGCTCTGGAGGGGGGCGTCACAAAGAACCTCTCGAACTAGCGAGTGCCGGCTGACCAAATGAAACTAGGGCAAGCAACGCCCATCGGAAGTCAATAGGCGCTCCGACCGGTATTCTGACACGAACCTCCAAATTTCCCGTGATCTGTTCAGACAAGCGCCCGGCATGTCGTGCAGCGATCACCGACATGCGGGCGAACCACAGCAGAAGATCGAGAAGGCTGCCGACTGATCAGGCGTTCGGATCGGCCTTGACGGCAAGCACCGGACACGACGCGTCAAGAAGAACCCGCTGCGCATTGCTTCCCAGGAGCAGCTTCCCCACGGGCGATCGGCGTCGCAGGCCGATGATGATGAAGTCTGCCCCTTCCGTCTCGGCGGCATTGATGAGTTCCTCGGCCGGTTCCATTGCCCCGTCTGGCTCCCGGATCTTGTGCGGAACCCCAGCGGCGGCGAGCTCCGCGCGGAGATCGGCAATCTCCTCATCCGGAGAGGCGTGCACCACGATCAGCTTCGAGTGACGGATGCGGGCCTCGTCAAGGGCTCGGGACAGTGCGGCGCGTCCTTCCGGCGCCGACGAATAGCCGACCACGATGACCGACGTCACCTGCGGAGCACCGTCGTCATCCGATACTCCGGCCGCTGCCGGCGCCTGCGACATCACCGCACCTCCCAGGTGTGGACTGGTTCGTTGCTGTGCATCTCATCCACGTACGACGCCAACATGCTGCGCAGGGCCTCGGCTCGCGAGGAACCGTCACGTTCGGACTTGACTACTGCGGCAGTTTGCCACGTGGCGCCGTTGGCCGCACGCAGGCAGCGGCCCTCGATGATATCGAGCAAGCGGCCGATCTCTGCTTCGTCCACCTCCCACAGCCGGAGGCCGTCGGCGGCCAGCGGCAGCAGCTTGCGGACGACAAGCTCGACGACGCTGACCTGACCTATCTGCGGCCAGTAGACGTCGGCGGCAATTCCGTGCCGTACCCCGGCGGCGAAGTTCTCACTCGCCGCCGAAAACGACATCTGGGTCCACAGCGGTCGCTCCTGATCCGCCAGAGCTCGGACGAGACCGGCGAAGAAGGCAGCATTGGCCATGGTGTCGACAACGGTCGGGCCGGCCGGGAGAACCCTGTTCTCCACCCGAAGGTGGGGCACCCCCGCCTGAATGTCATAAACCGGCCGATTCCAGCGGTAGACGGTGCCGTTGTGCAACCTCAACTCGTCCAGGCTCGGCACTCCGCCCGCATCGAGGACCGCCAGCGCATCTTCGTCGCTGCTGATCGGAAGCAGCGCCGGGAAGTACCGGGAGTTCTCCTCGAACAGATCGAAGATCGAGGTGATCCAGCGCTCACCGAACCAGACCCTTGGCCGCACACCCTGAGCCTTCAGCTCCTCAGGACGGGTGTCGGCGCTCTGCTCGAACAAGGGGATGCGGGACTCGGCAAGGAGCGCCTTACCGAACAGGAACGGTGAGTTCGCGCCAACGGCGACCTGTACGCCGGCGATCGCCTGGGCAGCGTTCCAGTACCCCGCAAAATCGTCGGGGCTGACCTGGAGGTGCACCTGGGTCGACGTGCAGGCAGCCTCAGGCATGATCGTGTCGGAGTACATCTGCAACCGTTCGACTCCGTCGATCACGATCTCCAGGTCCTCGCCGCGGGCCCCCACGATCTGTTGGTCCAGCAGCGAGTAGCGCGGGTTCTGACTGACGCTGTCCAGCGTCACGTGGTCGGCACGCAGCGTCGGCAGGATGCCGATCATGACGAGCTTGCTGCCGGCTTCCTCGGCCCGTGCATCGGCATCGTTCAACGACTTGCGGACCGACTCCTCGAACGAGGTGAAGCCGCCCCCCGACAGCCGCCGGGGCGCCACGTTGATCTCGATGTTGAACCGGCCCAGCTCGGTCTGGAACGACGGATCGGCGATCGCCACCAGTACCTCAGCGTTGCGCATCGCGGGCTGGAAGTCGTCGTCAATCAGGTTGAGCTCGATCTCCAGTCCGGCCATCGGGTGTTCGAAGTCGAATCGAGACTCGCTCAGCATTCGCGCGAAGGCGTCAAGGCAGCGTCGAATCTTCTCCCGGTGCAACTTCCTTGCCTTCGGGGTGAAAGTCATCTGGTCGACCTCGGCTCCCATGAACGACATTGTCTCGCTCGCCCGATCACGCTTTCTAGTCCCCACAGCGCTCAACACCCGTGCAGACGAGGGACGAGCCGCACCGATAGGAGGTGCCTGAACGTGTCTCCTCGCACATCCCTTCCGGCCGGCCACCTCGATCCAGCGACGCCCCGGAGGATGGGGACTACGCTGACGGCCGTGTCCGCCGATACGTCCACCAGACTCGAACCGCCCGTAGCCGACCGCCGAATCCACCGTCGGGTTCATCACGGGGATGTGTTCGACGACCCGTATGAGTGGCTGCGGAACAAACAGGATCCGGATGTCGTCAGCTACCTCGAGGCGGAGAATGCCTACACGCAGGCTCAGACGGCGGATCTGAATGAGCTGTCCGAGGCGATTTTCACGGAGATCAAGAACCGGACCAAAGAAACCGATCTGGGCGTACCGACCTACACCTCGCATCCGGGTGGAGCCGCCTACTGGTATTACGACCGGACCGTCGAGGGATCGGAGTACCCGATCTATTGCCGGGTCGTCGCCACGGACCCGAGCGCTCCGCCCGACACCGAGGGCGACATCCCGGGTGAAGAAGTGCTGTTGGACGGCAACCTCGAGGCCGGCACGTCCGCATACTTCTCGATCGGCGCGTTGAGCGTCTCCCTCGACGGCAGGCTGCTGGCCTACTCCACTGACCGCACCGGTGACGAGCGCTTCGTGTTGCAGATCAAAGATCTTCAGACCGGGGAGTTGCTGGCCGATGAAATCCACGACATCGGCTACGGGGCCACCTGGGCGCAGAACAGTCACCTGTTCTATACCCGGGTGGACGAGGCTTGGCGGCCGTACGCGGTCCTGCGGCACCGACTCGGCACCGACCCCGCAGATGACACCGAAGTGCTCGTCGAGGCCGACGAGAGGTTCTGGGTGGGAGTCGACGCGAGCCGAGACGATCGCTGGATCATTGTGGGTGCCGCCAGCAAGCTCACCTCGGAGTATCGGCTGCTCAGCACCGATGAGCCGGAGGGCGAGCCACGGATCGTGGCACCGCGCCGCCAAGGGGTCGAGTATGACGTCGAACCAGCCGGTGACCGGCTGCTGATCGTGCACAACGACGGTGTGAAGGACTTCGAACTGGCTGAAGCGCCCCTGGACGCCACCGGACCGGAGCAGTGGAGCACGATCCTGCCCCACCAGCCCGGTGTTCGCGTTCTCTCGGTAAGCGCCTACGCCAGTCACGGCGTGCTGTCATTGCGCCGCAATGGGTCGACCGTGTTGCACGTCATGCCCCGGGACGATCACGGCAATTTCTTGCCGGGGGCCGACGTGCAGTTCGACGAACCTCTCTACACGGTGGATTCCCCAGGCGGAACTGAGTACGTGACCCCGACCATCCGGATCAATTACGGCTCATTCGTCACCCCTGACTCGGTCTACGACTATGAACTGACCACCGGGAAACTGATCCTGCTCAAGACCACTCCGGTCCTGGACGAACCCACATTCGGGCCGTACAACCCGGCCCGTTACGTCCAGGAACGGGCCTGGGCCACTGCCGCTGACGGCGTCCGAGTGCCGCTCTCCATCGTTCGCCGTTCCGACGTCGCCCTGGACGGTCAGGCAGCCGCCATGCTGTACGGCTATGGCTCGTATGAGATCTCGATGGATCCTGTGTTCTCGACGTCACGGCTGTCCCTGTTGGATCGGGGCGTGATCTTTGCCATTGCCCATATCCGCGGCGGCGGCGAGTTGGGGCGCAGCTGGTACGACCAGGGAAAGCTGCTGGCAAAGCAGAACTCGTTCACTGACTTCGTGGCCTGTGCCGACTACCTGATCGACCACCGCTACACCTCGCCCCAGCGCCTTGCCGCGCGCGGCGGCAGCGCTGGTGGCCTGCTCATTGGTGCGGTCGCCAATCTCGCTCCAGACCGTTTCCGGGCCGTTCATGCGGCGGTGCCCTTCGTCGACCCGTTGACCACGATCCTCGATCCCACGCTGCCACTCACGGTGACCGAGTGGGAGGAGTGGGGCGATCCACTGCACGATCCGGAGGTTTACGGCTACATCAAGTCCTACGCCCCGTACGAGAACCTCTCGGCCATGCGCTATCCCGCGATCCTGGCGACCACCAGCTTGCACGACACCCGCGTCTTCTACGTGGAGCCCGCCAAGTGGGTAGCCGGTCTCCGCCGCGTCGCCACCAACGACGACGAACGGCAGATCTTGCTGAAAACCGAGATGTCCGCCGGTCACGGCGGCGTCAGCGGCCGCTACAAGAGCTGGCACGAGATTGCCTTCGAGTACGCTTGGATTCTCGCCCAAATCACCCGGTAGAGCTTTCCCGCTGCATCCGCGGCACCTGTCGGCGACGAATTCTCATCGTACCGGGGTTACTCCTGGGTAGGTTTCAGGGATTCTTCAGGGCTGTCGAGGAATCCTTTACCGACCCCGATGCGTTCTGCTTAGCGGAGGCAACGAAAGGGGCCAATGTGACCACAGCTCGTACGCGAGTTTCCGAGGGCATCGATGGGAAGGATGCCGTCGGCTTATACCTGGAAGGGATCGCCAAGACCCCGCTGCTCACCGCGGAAGAAGAGGTGGAGCTCGCGAAGACGATAGAGGTCGGCCTGTACGCGGAGCATTTGCTGGCCGGCGAGATTCCGGCGGCCGAGCGTGGCAAGCGCGCCAAGCGGCCGAGCCAGGCTGAGCTGCAGTTCCTCATCGAAGACGGTCAACGCGCCATGCAGCGCTTCGTCACGGCAAACCTGCGGCTCGTCGTCTCCGTGGCCCGCAAGTACGGGCGTTCGCAGATGCCGTTGCTGGACCTGGTGCAGGAAGGCAACACCGGGCTCATCCGTGCGGTCGAGAAGTTCGACTACACCAAGGGCTTCAAGTTCTCCACCTACGGCACCTGGTGGGTCCGCCAGTCCATCAGCCGCGGTATTGCGCAGCAGGGTCGGATCGTCCGGCTGCCGGTTCATGTCGCCGAGCAGGTCAACCAGGTCGGTGCTGTCCGCCGGACTCTGGAACGTCGCCTCGGCCGCGACCCCGAGATCGAAGAGATCGCCGAGGAGATGGATCTGGAGGCGGAGCGCGTGCTGGATCTGATCCGGTACGGTCGCGACCATGTCAGCCTGGACGCGCCGGTCGAGGAAGGTGGCGACACCGCCCTCGGTGACCTGATTGCCCGTGAGCCGATGCCCGGACCCGACGAGGTGTTCCTCGATGCCGAGGAGCACGCCCGGCTCGAAGCGCTGCTCGACCAATTGGACGAGCGGTCCGCCGACGTGGTACGTCGGCGCTACGGCCTCATCGACGGTCGGCAGGCCAAGCTTTCCGATATCGGCGAACTGTGGGGCATCACCGCTGAGCGGGTGCGGCAGATCGAGCGGCACGCGATCGCGAAGCTACGCGGCAAGTCGGTCCTCGCCGCCTGATCCATTGTGCTGCCTTCGGGCCAGCACACATCGCAAGGGCGATCCGGGATTCCCCCTCCGGATCGCCCTTTTCATGTCTCCGCGACCGTCTCGGCGGCGATCGTGACCCTGCTGATCAGCGGAGCGGCCGGATCAGTCCCTCTTGTGCGACATCGGCCACCAGCGCTTCTTGCTGAAAGAGCCGTGCGGTGGAAAGGCCGAGGCCGCCGGATGCCGACGGTGAAGCCTGATCGAACAGCAGCCAATCGTCGGCACGAAATGGGCGGTGAAACCACAGTGCATGGTCGATGGAGGCCGCCTGCACGTTCAATCCGACGAAGACGCCGTGCGGCACGGTGGTGACCGCTAACAAGGTCAGATCGCTCGCGTAGGCCAGCGCCGCTTGGTGCATCCGCCGCTCGTCCGGAAGAGAGCCGTTGGCCTTGATCCACACCCGCGCTCTTGCCGGGTAAAGATGCATCGGCCAGCGCACCACCAGGTCGCGAGTCACCGACATAGCGGACATCGAGGGCACCCCACTCACGCTCCCAGAAGGAGGGTTCGCGCCCTGCCACCTTGGCCAGAACTTCGCTGAGCCGAGGGCAGCTGTCCGGGTTCGGCACATCATCAGGCGCTGGATCGGCGTGTTCGTATCCAGCCTCGGTGTGGTGAAACGAGCTGGAGAGGTAGAAGATCACCCGTCCGCCCTGCCGCGCCACGACCCGGCGGGATGAAAAGGAGCCACCATCGCGCACCGACTCCACGTCATAGACGATCGGCGTGTCGGTGCGTCCGGGGATCAGGAAGTAACCGTGCAGGGAGTGCAGGACGCGGGTGACGACCACGGTCCGGGACGCGGCCATCACGGCCTGGGCCAGCACCTGGCCTCCGAAGACTCGCTGCAGCTGGGTGTCCGGCTGTCGGGCCCGGAACAACCCGATCTCGATCTCCTCTAGTTCCAGCAGATCGATCAGCTCACCGACGGACTGAGGCACGCCCGCGAGCCTATCGACGCAGCCCCCATTGCTCTGCAACCCGGCCTGGGACAAGCAAGACTCGCCGGCGCCCTACCAACGTCGAGCCCTCACGGCGCGCGTCGAGCCCCTTGCTACGGGCTCAAGGTGTACGCAACGGGCTCAAAGTCACGATGTCCGGAAGGCCGAGGAGACCGGCCGCACCCGGCAGCGTCAAGGATTGGGTCAGGTCTCGTCGTTCTTGTCGCGCTCGGCCAGGAACCGCTCGAATTCAGCGGCAATCTCATCGGCGCTGGGTACCCGCTCGGACTCATTGAGCTGAAGGCTGTCGTACTGCTGCTCGAGGGTGCCCACCAATTCCTGCACCTCCGAGGAGCCCGCCATCTCCTCAGCGATGTCGGCCAGATTGCTGGCCGACGCCTTCTCCAGCGGTTCCAGCGGTACCGCGAGCCCAGTGGCCTGGTTCAGCGACCGGGTCAAGGTGAGTGTGGCCTCGGGGAACGCGGCCTGGGCCAAATAGTGCGGGACGTGCGCGGCGAAGCCCATCGCCTTGCGTTCCAGCTGGCCGAGCCGGAATTCCAGCAGATCCGGCGAAGCTGGCGGGCACTTCCACCCGATCGATCCAGCTGCGATAGCCCCGAACCAATGTGGTGTCGGTGGCGTGGGCGGTCAAGGTCACTGGACGGGTGTGCGGCACGGCCATCGGTATGCCGTGCACGCTCACCGTGAGCCGAACACCGAACTGCTCGATCAGGCCGATGAGCGCCGTAGCCAACCGTTCCCACTGCACGTCAGGCTCCGGTCCGCTGAACAGCAGGAACACCTCGCCGTGTTCGTCCACCACCCGGTAAAGCCGCAGATGCAAGTCGGCGTAGGACTTCCACCGGTTCGTGTCGAAGACCATCGCGGGTCGTCGACTGCGGTAGTCATGAAGTTGATCGTGATCGAACTCGGCAAGCACCTCGTGATCCAGCTGCTCCAACAGATGCGCGGAGAACAGCCTGCCCGCCTGCCCCGCGTCGACGAAGCCGTCCATCTGGTGGATCAGCACCGGACGGTGCTCTTTGAGCTTCGCCGCTACATCCTCGTCGAGGGTGTAGAGCAGCCGGGGGTCCAACATGACGTCCAATCTACCGTCGCCGCTGGTTCCTACCGATTCTCCGACCTTCCACGGCTGACGGCGGACTCATTGCTGACGCGCGACCGTGCGGCATCGATGGCAGCGAGAACGCGCTTCTCCGAGACCGGCACGCGGGTCCGCAAGGACTGTGCGAACAGACCCACTCGCAGTTCTTCGATCAACCAGCCAATGTCCTCGACAAATCCCGGCAACCGACCCGCGGGCACTAACTCGCACAGCTCGGCATAGGCCTCCTCAACCCTGCTGATGACGTCGAGACCGGGCGCGTCACGAGCAGCCGAGCTCCGCAAGGTTTCCAGTCTCGTCTCGGCCGCCTGGAGATACCGGGGGAGTTCGGTCAGCTGCGGATACGGCGTGGCGCCGAGGAATCCCGGAAAGACAAGGTTGCGGATCTGCTCGGCGATGTCTGCGGTGGCGGCTTCACTCACCTGCCGGGCCTTCGGCAGCGCTGCCTGCACTGCGCCGGTCAAACGGCTGACCTCCGCGGCCAGAGTCGTGATGTGACGCATCAGGTCGGCGTTCTCGACCCGTACCCGATCACACAGCGCCGAAAACGCGGAGGCATCCCGGACCGGCGACACCTGGAGCCGGCGGATCAACTCGCCGACCGACGCAAGCCTTGCGTCGGCAAGCAAGGCCGGAACGGAGTCGTACGGACTTGTCCCCAGCGCCGAGCTTGTCGGCGTTGGGGAGATGTGCGACGACCCATTTGGTGGGATCCGGCGTATTCAGCATGACGAGCCTGCGGAGGCCGAGCGGGAAGTTCGCCAGCTGACGCTCGGCCGTCTCGCAGATGATCAAGCCGACACTCGAGCCCTCGTCGACCAACGCCGGATAGCCGACCACCTGGTAACCGTCCTGTTGAAGCGCGACGCGCTCGGCAATCTCACCGAACTCCCACGCCACCGCGCCGGAGCGAGTCAACTCTGTCGCTGCGTCGTTCAGTAACCGGTGCATACGCCCGCCGAGCTCCGCGCGAAGCGAGGCCAAGTCCTTGCCGGCCGCGAGCTCCTGCCCCGAACCGTCGTGAACGACAAACGTCACGCGCAGGTGGCCCGGCACCCTGTCCGGGCCCCAATCAGCCGTCGTGATCACCTCACCGGTGAGCATCTGCAGCGCCCGGGCCAACGCCTCCGGCAGGGACTCCGACGGGCCGCCGTGATGGTCGTCGAGCCAATCGAGCGCCCGGCGCGCGGTGTCTGGGACGGGAGCAAACTGCTTCCGTTTGTCCTTGGGCAGCGAGCGGATGAGCTCCGTGGCGAGCTCCGCGCGCAGCCCGGGCACCTGCCAGCTGAACGGCGCGTCGGCAACCTGGTTGAGCACCTCGACCGGAATGATCACGCTTACACCGTCGCGAGCGGTTCCCGGCTCGAATGCGTAGCTGATCGTGAGCGACTGACCGCCGACCTCCCACGTCCCGGGGAAGGATCGGTCGTCTACCTCCCCGGCTGCGATCAGCAGGTCGTCCAGCGTCATGGTGAGCCGGTCGCGCTGAGCCTGCGGCGCCCGGTTCCACCAGGAATCGAAGTGCGCGGCCGACACCACGTCGCCCGGCACCCTGGCGTCGTAGAAGGAATAGATCGCATGGTCATCCGCGACCAAGTCGCGGCGGCGGGTCCGCTCTTCCAGCGATTCGGCCTCGGCCCGAATCTGCGCGTTGTGCGCGAAGAAGGGGTGGCGGGTACGCCATTGGCCTTCCACGAGAGCCGATCTGAGAAAGATCTCCCTCGCCTCGGCGGGATTGATCTTGCCGTATCCGACCCGGCGGCCGGAGACGATCGGCACGCCGTACAAGGTCACCGTCTCGTACGCGAACACTGAACCGCTGCTGGCCGACCAGTGTGGCTCGGAGTATTGCCGCCGCAGCAGATGCTGGCCGACCTCCTCGATCTGCGCGGCGTCGATGCCGGCCGACCGTCCGAGCCCATAGCCGGGTGGTCTCCACGATCTCGGCAGCCATGACGAGCGGCGGCTGGAGCTTCGCCGCGCTGGATCCCGGGTTGATCGCGAACCGCGTGCCCCGTGCGCCGAGATACTCACGCACGCCGGCCGCCTACGACCATCCGTCTGCTTGCGCTCTTCGCGGACATCGGCCAGTCCAACGTGCGATAGCAGCCCGGTGAGCACGGCCGTGTGAATGCGGTCCGGCGATGCAGCACTGCCGTTGCGCGGAAGGCCGATTTCGCGGGTGATCCCATTGAGCTGGGTATGCAGATCCTGCCATTCCCGGATTCGCAGGAAGTGCAGAAACTCGTCGCGGCACAGCCGCCGAAATCCGTTCCCTGACAACGTCTTTTGTGACTCCCGCAGGTACTCCCACAGGCGCAACAGCGCAAGGAAGTCACTGGGCTCTCCGACAGGCCCCCAGACCCCGGCGACGTTCTGCACCGGTCGAGGGCGGTCTCGACGGGTTCCGACCGCTGGCCCCAAAACCGCCGGTGGAGGGCGTCCGCCTTGTCCCGCTGTTCGGCGGGCCGCTCCCGCGGATCCTGGATCGAAAGTCCCGAAACGATGATCAACATTTCCCGAAGACAGCCGAGCCGCTCCGCTGCGAGCAACATTCGTCCCATCCTCGGATCGATGGGAACCGCCGCCAACCGCCGACCGATCATCGTGAGCCGCGGCCGGGTGCGGCTGGCCGCTCTCCGAGATTGCGCCGAGCTCGGTCAGAAGCCGCAGGCCGTCGTTGATCTGGGAGTTGTCGGGCGCATCGAGAAACGGGAAGGTGGCGATCTCACCAAGCTCGGCGGCCGTCATCTGCAAGATCACCGACGCCAGGTTCGTCCGCATGATCTCCGGCTCGGTGAACTCCGGCCGGCCCGCGAAGTCCTCCTCGCTGTAGAGGCGGATGCAGATGCCTGGCGCGACGCGGCCGCAGCGTCCAGCACGCTGGTTCGCCGATGCTTTGGAGATCGGTTCGATGGGCAGCCGCTGCACCTTGGTTCGCGCGGAGTAGCGAGAGATCCGCGCCAGGCCAGTGTCGATGACGTAACGGATCCCTGGCACTGTCAATGACGTCTCGGCCACATTCGTGGCCAGGACGATCCGGCGCCCGACGTGAGAGGCGAACACTTTGTGTTGCTCCGCGGCCGACAGCCTGGCGTACAACGGCAGTACCTCGGTGGAGGACAGATTGAGCGCCGCGATGGCGTCGGCGGCATCACGGATCTCCCGCTCGCCGGACAAGAACACGAGGATGTCGCCGGTACACCAAGTGCGCTCAGCTCGTGAACGGCATCGATGATTCCGCCGACCTGATCCGCTTCGCCGTCGGCCAGCAGCGGCCGATAGCGGACCTCGACCGGGAAGGTCCGTCCCGAGACTTCGATGATCGGCGCCCCGGTTCCGTCCGACGGAGAGAAGTGAGCGGCGAAGCGCTCCGTGTCGATGGTGGCCGAGGTGATCACGATCTTCAGATCGGGCCGCCGCGGCAGCAGCGACTTCAGATACCCCAGCAGGAAGTCGATGTTGAGGCTGCGCTCGTGAGCCTCGTCAAGGATGATCGTGTCGTACCGCCGAAGATCACGGTCGTGGCGGATCTCGGCCAGCAGCACGCCATCGGTCATCACCTTCAGCCGGGTGGTCCGCGACGCCTTCCGGGTGAAGCGCACCTGGTAACCCACAAGATCACCGACGCGTGGTGTGCAGCTCCTCCGCAATCCGCTCCGCCACGGTCCGCGCAGCGATCCGCCGGGGCTGGGTATGGCCGATCGAGCCCCGGCCGATCTCGAGGCAAATCTTCGGGAGCTGGGTCGTTTTGCCGGATCCGGTCTCCCCGGCCACGACCACGACCTGGTGATCAGCCATGGCCTGCTCGATCTCGTCACGCCAGGCGGTGATCGGCAGCGCCTCGTCGTACGCGATCACCATCTCGTCGGACACCGGCCCATGCTAATGAGGCGGTACCACAACCGCCTCCTGAGCCGTTCCCCAGCTAAGAGGGCGGTCTACCGTCAGTAGCCTCGATCTGCAGTCAGCGCAGGACGACCACCGGGCACGCCGCGTGCGCCACCACGTGCTGGCTCACCGAGCCCAGGAGCATGCCCGCGAAGCCCCCGTGTCCGCGGGACCCGACCACCATCAGGTCGGCCCCCTGGGACATATCGATCAGCACCTTGGCTGGGCTTCCCTTTGAGATCGAGATCCGCACATCCACGGCTGGCTCCCGGGGCTCCAGGTCATCGACGAGCTTCTCGAGCACGTCTCGGGCGTCCCGCTCCGGCTGAGTCTCATAACCCTCCGGAGGCACCGACCCGCCGTACCCCGGGCCCAATGGCAGAGCCGGCGGGTGCCACGTCGAGACGGCGACCAGGGAGGCGTCATGGTGCGCAGCCTCCTCGTAGGCCCACTGCAGAGCCGCTCGACTGGCTGTCGGATCCGTCCACCCCGACGACAATCTGCTTGATCTCGGTCATGCTCCTCACACCTTCTCGTCGACAGCCGAGGTCTGAACAATGACCACATCGCTATAGGCATTCCTCACAATCTCCCGGGGCACCGATCCCAACACCTCGCCTTCGTGCGCGCCGAGACCGCGGTTACCCACGACGATCAGGCTGGCGGGGCTCCTATGTGCAACTTCTAGGAGCGCCTCCACGGGATGAGCGGCGACGATGTCCTGCTCGACCGAGCGAATCCGGTCCGAGTTCAGCTCCGCCACCGTCCTGTGCATCGCCTCTCTTGCCGCCTCCTTGCCGTACAGCATCTGGCGACCACCCATCAGGTCCCCCTGCTCAGCCGGGTCTCCTGGCTCGTAGGCCGTGACCACCACCAAACTGGCCTCGGCGGCAGCCGCGATCTCGTGCGCATGGTGGACGGCTTGCATGGCGGAGGGCGACCCGTCCGAGCCAACGATCACTCGGTCATAGGCTGTGATGTGGCGGTGCGCGCCGAGCGGCATAACCGAAGAATCCTCATCCGAGTGCGGCGGGTTGACCCACAGCATGGCAATGGCCGCGCAGCCGAGCAACGCTCCAGCGACCAACATCGCGTTGCTGCCCGAGCTACCCAGCAAGTTCTCGTAGATCCAGCCGAACGTGACCGTCTGGATCAGCATCGGGACCACGATCATCATGTTCAAGATCCCCATGTACACGCCGGTACGTTCCCGGGGGACCATGCTCGCGACCATCAGATAGGGCACGCCAACCATGCTGGCCCAGGCAATGCCCATGCCGATCATGGGGACGAGTGTCAGGTACTGGCTGGTGATCTGCGACAGCCAGGCCAACGACACCGCGACCAAGGCCAGGCAACCAGCATGTACTGCCTTGCCGCCGAAACGGACGCACAACGGCAACAAGAACAAGGCGGAGACCATGGTGAAAAAGTTGTAGGTGCCGTTCATCAGCCCGCTCCAGGCCGCCGCCTCTTCGTACTCGGGTGTGTCCGGGGTCGTGTTCCAGACTGTCTCGGCGACGCTGACGGATACGAACTGCCAGTAGATGAACATGGCGTACCACTGGAACAAAAAGGCCAGACCGATCTTGTGCATACCGATCGGCATCACCTTTACTGCGCTGGCGATCTCGGAAATCGTGGCGCCGATGCTCTTCGACGACGCCCGGATCTCCGCCAGTTCCCGATCGTTCGGTACGATCTCCTTGGTCCTCACCATGGCGATTCCGATGGTGACCAGGCAGCAGGCCGATCCCAGCCAGAAGCAGACGAAGACCCAGTAGGGCACGCCGGCCTCAGAAGCGCCAGTGACGAGCTTCTGCATCACAAACAGCGACACGTTGGCCAGCACGGCCCCGGCGCCGGTGAACATGCTCTGGATCAGGAAGCCTCGCGCGATCTGGCTTCGACGAAGGCGGTCAGAGATCAAGGCTCGATAGGGCTCCATGGCGGTGTTGTTCCCGGCGTCCACCAGCCAGAGGCAGATCACCGCCATCCAGAGAGCCGACACCAGCGGGAAGAGGAACAAGATGATCACGCACACTATGCCGCCGCCGAGCACGTAAGGCTTCCGCTTTCCCCACCGGTCACTCCACGTCTTGTCGCTCATGGCCCCGATGAACGGCTGAATCAACAAGCCGGTGATCGGGCCAGCGATGTTGAGGATCGGGAGGTTGTGCGCGTCAGCACCCAGCAGCAGGAACAGCGGGTTCACCGCCGTCTGAGTCATAGCGAAGCTGTACTGAACGCCGAAGAACCCGAGGTTCATCCAGGCGATGTTGCCGAACGTCATGAGGGGACGGCGGAGGTCCTCCTCCTCGCTGACTTCGGTGACGTCCGCCACCGCGGCGCCTGTTGCCATCCAGATCACTCCTTCAAGATCAATGGAGCGCAGGACTCAAGCCTGCGTTCGGAGCGGGCTTCCTCGAGGGTCGGACGCGTTGTCTACGTCTTTGCGGCACCTTTCTCGGAATCGTGATACCCATCACATTCCACATACAATCCATGGAAATACTGCATGTCCCACTGCTCTGTCAACATGTTGCGGTCCGGGCAGCCAATCGATGTCTGGCATCCGCCTCCCTTGGGGCAGAAGACCACAGCGCCAAGTCAGCCGGTCAGTCGTGGTCGCTGAACGTTGTCCGGCCGTTCAGCTTGATGGCCAGTTCGTCGTCGATCCCGTCCGCGACATCGCTGATAATCCGCACAGCCTGACGAAGGTGAGCTGGCACGAACGGCTTGGCAGGAACCGACAGGGTAACGAACACCCGGTCACGAATGAGCTGGAACTTCACCCAGCGTGCTTCGACGTTCAAATCATTCAGCACCTCGGTAGCCCGCGACCGGCCCGCCACGTCATGGACCACGGCAGCGAAGATGATCACCTCTTGACCGTCCGCGGCAGTCCGCAGGAACAGCATGGTGGATCCCACTCGGATCGCCACATCCCCTTCGGCGTCGCGAAGCGGTGGGTGACCGAACATGTCGGTCAGCTCGGCCTCGACCAGCCTTTCGAGATCCGACTGATCACGTGGAAGATGAAACTCAAGATCATCATGAGGCATGGCCACCGGCTCGCGAGCCGCCCCTTCAACTGGCCCGCTGACCGGGCGGAGCACTTCGGCAAGCTGATCGGGGGCCAGAAAGATCGGATGCTGAACGCCGTATACGTCGCGCAAGGCGCCGACGGCAAGGGCGGCGATCCGGTCGGATTCGGCCTGCGGCGCCTCCACCCAGAAATTGCTCGTCGGGTGCGGCGGATCGCTGGTGGGCGGCAGCCAGCCCAGCCGCTCCATCGCCGCGAGCTGGTCCGCTGCCAGCTGAAAGTCCTGGCCGAGCACGGCATTGCTGGCAGCCTCACAACGCACCTGGTCGCGCGTTCGACAGCTGAACCGGACAAATGGGGCAGGATCGCTACTGGCCGACTCCGTGCCGATGGTCAGATCGCCGGAGTCGTCCATAATCGAGATGACCTCACTCAGCCGCTCGGAGAACTCCGTCCATGCCTGGGCGATACTGCGGTCGATGTCGAAGTCGTCGATCTCGGCCAATCCGTCCCCCTCCCCTCCGGCAAGCTACCGCAGACCTCTCAGCCGGTCAGGGCGGCGACGACCCGCGAGGGCGCGGGCCGGCCCAGCTCTTCGGCTAACCAACGGCTGGTTCCAACGAGTTGGGCCAGATCTACGCCGGTGGAGATGCCGAGCCCTTCCAGCATCCAGACCAAGTCCTCGGTGGCGAGGTTGCCTGTCGCTGATCGCGCGTACGGGCAACCGCCCACACCGCCGGCGGAGGAATCGAATTCGCTGATGCCGGCTTCCAGGCCGGCGAGGACATTTGCCAGCGCCTGCCCGTAGGTGTCGTGAAGATGCAGCGCGACCCGGCTGCGAGCCACGCCAGCGGTCTCCACAGCGTCAATGACTGCAGCGACCTGGCCGGCGGTGGCAACACCGATGGTGTCGCCGAGGCTGATCGTGCGCGCAGCCGAACTCATTGAGCCGAGCCGCCACCTGTGCAGGCTGTTGAGGATCGACCTGCCCCTCCCACGGATCGCCGAAGCACATCGAGACATAGCCGCGGACGCGGAGCCCATCGGCTGCTGGCTCGCGAAATCACCGGGGCGGCCATCTCGAGGGCGCCGTTCAGGGTCGTTCCCAGGTTCTCTTGAGCGAACCGCTCAGTGGCTGACACGAAGACCGCGATCTCATCGGCACCGGCTGCCTGCGCTCGGTCCAGGCCCCGCAGGTTTGGCACCAACACCGGGTAGCGCACTCCAGGTCGCCGCTTGAGCGCAGCGAGCAGCTGATCGGCATCGGCCAGCTGCGGTATCCGCCTCGGCGACGTGAAGCTTGTCGCCTCGATCGCTTGCAGGCCGGCGTCCCCCAGGCGATCAATGAGGGCGAGCTTGACCTCGAGAGGAATGATCGTCTGCTCCGCCTGGAGGCCGTCGCGCGGCCCGACCTCATAGATCTGGACTCGACGAGGAAGATCGACCCGTGGATGCACCGCTGGCATGTTGGCGGCGGTAGTTCCAGGCGCGGGCGACCACGGCTCCGACCCTACGCCGAAAGCTACTCTCGAATTGTTCACCGAGATCCACGGACCGCCTCGGCCGTCGTGGAGCGGAAGGATGACTGTGACCGGGCCCCAAGGGTTTCCATCCGGCGTCGTGCCGGTGAGCTCACCCGGCCGCGTCGACGTGCCGCGCGCCCTGCTTCGCCAGGCTCGTTCCCCACTGAGCTGGGTCTCGATGGTCGTACTCGGTGCCGGCGCCCTGGTGATCGGACTGCTGCTGATCCTGAACGGTGGCCCGGCCGACCTGCTACTCACGACGATTCTGGCCGCCCTGTCCTTCCCCGTGCTGATCTTGATCTGTTTCTGGTTGGACCGGTACGAACCCGAGCCGACACGGTACCGACTTGCCGCTCTCGGTTGGGGCGGCATCGTGGCGGTTTCGCTGAGTCTGGTGGCTGAGCAGGTGCTGTTCGCATTGCCGGGCACCAGCACCGTCTTCGACGCGACGGTGACGGCACCTCTCGTCGAGGAGTTCGGCAAAGGGCTGTTCCTGGTCGTGATCGTGATCTTGCGCCGGTCTCAGGTGCACGGTGTGCTCGACGGGATCGTCTACGCGGCGTTGGTCGGCGTCGGCTTCGCCTTCGTCGAGGACATCGTCTACTACCTCAGCGCGTTGGACGCCGGTGAGCTGCCGGCCACGTTCATCCTGCGTGGCGTGATGGGCCCGTTCGCCCACCCGTTGTTCACCGCCGCAACCGGGGTGGGCATCGGCATCGCGGTGACCACCCGGAGGCGGGGCCTGCGGCTGACCGCACCGATTCTGGGCTACCTGGTCGCCGTACTGACCCACGCCGTGTGGAATGGCAGTGCGCTGTGGGGCGGCCGCGGCTTCTTGATCGCATACGGCGTCGTCATGTTGCCGCTTCTGGGAATCGTGTTGGGTCTGGCGATCTGGGCGCGATACCGCGAGGGCAGGCTGCTATCCACAGCATTGACCCAGGTCGCGCAATTCGGCTGGATCCGTCCGGACGAGATCCGGTGGGTGGCCCGCCTGTCGGATCGGGTCGCGGCGCGGTCGTACGCGAAACGGGTCGGTGGTAGGCAAGCGGCCCGCGCGTTGGGTGCCTACCAACAGACGCTGATCGAGATCGCCTTCCTGCACTCCCGGGCGGTACACGGCACCCCACCGAAGAACATCAACCAGCGGATGGACATCCTGCTGCGGCGAGCGGCCCAGTTGCGACCGTACGTGATACTCCCCCAGCCTGTTCTCCGCGGTCCGGGCCCGTCGATCTCGGGATGGCAGCAGCCCGCTCCTCGACCGCCGGTGCAGCACCCTGGTCAGCCCCGGCCCTGGTAGTTGCGGGTCGACGCCGATGCGAGGAGGCCGATTTCGCCGAGCCGGACGCCGCACCAACGTCGCGCTCCTCCTGCTGCTGGTTGGCGCCTTCGTCAGTGGATGGCTCGCCTTTGCCTTCGGGACTGCGGTGCCGTCGACACTCACCACCGTGAGCCATGGACTGCTGGGTCTTGGAGTAGTGGCGTTAGTGCCCTGGAAGACGGTGGTCATTCGACGGGCGGCGCCGATCTGGCTCGCCAGCCTGCTGTTGGTGGCGTTGATCGTCGTTTGTCTGGTGACGGGCTTCGTCCAGGTGTTCGCAGGTCACGGAACCGTCCGTGCGGATCAGTCCCCTGCAGGCTCACGTGGGTGCCGCGGTGATCGCCGTGCCGCTTCTAGCGTGGCATGTGCTGCGTCACCACCCTCGCCACCCGCTTCCTGGTCGGGCGGACTTGTCACGGCGCAATCTGCTCCGCACAGGAGCTTTCACGATCGCCATCGGCGCGGCGTATGCGGCACTTGAAGGCATCGGATTGGTCGCGAAGCTACCGTCATCGCGCCGTGGATTCACCGGATCACACGAGGTCGACCCACTGACTCGGCCGGCCACCATCTGGCTCTTCGACCGGGTGCCGGCGTTCGACGCTGACCGTGCAGTGCAGGTCGCCGGAGTGCGCTTCCCGCCCGAGGAGTTGTCTGCGAGATCCCGGGCCGTTCCGGCTCGACTCGACTGCACCGGCGGCTGGTTCGCGGATGCTCAGTGGACCGCGGTGCCGCTCAACGAATTGATCGCACCCGAGCGCCTCGCAACGGCAGCCAGCCTGGTCGTGACCAGTGTGACCGGCTATTCACGGCGGTTCCCGGCCGACGAGGGCGCTTCACTGTGGTTGGCCACCTCCTGTGAAGGACAGCCGCTGACTTCGGCGGGCGGAGGGCCCGTACGGCTGGTAGCACCACATCGTCGGGGGTTCTGGTGGGTCAAGTGGGTGGCATCGGTGGAGCTGAGCGAGCAGCCGGCGTTCGCGCAATCACCCTTCCCGCTGCAGTGAAGTCTGCGTCAGCCGCCTGCAGGGAGCCCGAGTGGCCGAACGAGCGCCCGATCAGCTCGCGGATCCGGTGAGTTCGCGCGGTACGGCGATCACATCGACCAGGGCCCCGTTGCGCCACACCGTGATCTCGACGCGTCGACCGATGGCGTCCTCCACCATCCGCCGTTGCAGCTCGGTGCTCGAGCCGAGTGGTTCACCGGCGACCGCGACCAGGATGTCGCCAACCCGGAGGCCGGCCGCCTCGGCCGGACTTCCGGTGATCACCTGTGCGACGCGCAGCCCTTCACGTCGACCAAGCTTCTTGGCGAGCGGTGGCGGGAGCGGCGTCTGGCCTCCGGCTATACCGAGCCACGCCCGCCGAACCCGGCCGACGGTCATCAGCGCGCTGATGATTCGCTGCGTGGTGTCGTTGATCGGCACGGCTAAACCCACGCCGATTCCCGCGACCGCCGTGTTGACCCCGACCATCTGACCACGGCTGTCGGCCAAGACACCGCCGCTGTTGCCCGGGTTGAGGGCGGCGTCGGTCTGGATCACCTCGTCCACCACCCGGCCTTGCCGGGTTGGCAGCGATCGGCCCAGAGCAGAAACGATTCCGGCCGTCACGCTTCCCGCCAGCCCGAGGGGGTTTCCGACCGCGACGACCAGCTGGCCGACCTGGAGCTGGCCGGCATCACCCAGGGTCACCGGCGTTGGCACCTCGCCGCGAGCCCGAAGCACGGCCAGGTCGGAGAAGGGGTCTCGGCCCACGACGTCGGCCATCGACTCGGTCCCGCTGGCGAAGGTGGCGACCGCTGTGCTCGCCCCCTCGACCACGTGTGCGCTGGTCAGCAGAAAGCCATCTGCGGTGAGCACGCTCGCACTGCCGGCCCCCTCCCCGCGACGGGACGCGACCTTCAAGCTAGCCACGCTCGGCACCACCCGCTGGACCACGGCGGTGACTGCAGCCGAGTAGGCGTCCAGCAACTCACGATCGCGATCATCGATCATGTTGGTCTAACGCCAAGGAATCTGATCTGTTCCCTGGCCCTCCCGGTCAGCTGCAACCGCTGGTGGAACCGCAGCCTTCGCAGACGTAGCAGCTGCCGCTTGGACGCATCTTGGTGCCGCAGGTGAGGCAGAGGGGCGCGTCGACGCTGGTGCCGGTGATCTCCTCGAACAACTCCGAACTGGTCCTAGCACCGGCCGGTGCGGGCTTGGCACTAGCGACCGGCTCGTCCAGCCGATCGGTGTCGAGGTCCTCGGCACCCATCTGGTCGGTGGCGACAAGATCTCCCGCATCGTTCTTCAACGATTGCGCCTCGCTGATCTCCTCCGGCTCCGGCTCCAGATATGAGCCTGTCTCGACGTGCCGTGCGCGCTCGGCTGCGGTATAGATCCCCAGCTCCGAGCGCTCGTCGAAGGAGAGGTAGTCCAGCGCCAGCCGCCGGAAGATGTAGTCCATGATCGACTGCGCCATCCGGATGTCCGGGTCGTCGGTCAGACCGGCCGGCTCGAACTTGAGGTTGGTGAATTTCTGGACGAACGTCTCCAACGGCACGCCGTACTGAAGTCCGATCGAGACCGCAATCGAGAACGCATCCATCACCCCGGCCAGCGTCGATCCCTGCTTGCCGAGCTTGAGGAACACCTCGCCGAGTCCGTCGTCAGGGTACGAGCCCGAGGTCATGTAACCCTCGGCACCTCCTACCGCAAAAGACGTAGTGCGGCTGGGCCGGGACTTGGGGAGCCGTTTGCGAGTCGGCCGGTAGACCACCTTCTCCACGATCTCAGTCTCGGCTGGAACCGCCGCCTTGTCATCGGCACTAGAGGACTTCGCATCGCTGAGCGGTTGGCCAACCTTGCAGTTATCGCGGTAGACCGCCAGGGCCTTCAAACCGAGCTTCCAGCCCTGCAGGTAGACATCGGCGATGTCCTCGACCGTCGCGGTCTCCGGCAGATTGACGGTCTTGGAGATCGCCCCGGACAGGAACGGCTGCGCCGCCGCCATCATCCGTACGTGGCCCATCGGCTTGATCGCGCGCTGCCCCATCGCGGTATCGAAGACCTCGTAGTGCTCCGGCCTCAGGCCGGGAGCATCGATCACGTGACCGTTCTCGGCGATGAATTCGATGATCGCTTCCGCGGTCTCATTCGCATAGCCCAGCTTCTTGAGTGCCCGTGGAACCGTCTGGTTGACGATCTGCAGCGACCCACCGCCCACCAGCTTCTTGAACTTGACCAGTGAGAAGTCCGGCTCGATACCGGTCGTGTCGCAATCCATCATGAAGCCGATGGTCCCGGTGGGTGCACAAACACTGGCTTGAGCATTGCGGTAGCCATTGGCCTCGCCGACCTTGATCACGCCATCCCAGGCGGCGGTGGCCCGGCGGCGGACGTCCGCGCCCAGGCTGTCGGTCGTCCGGAGAGCGTCGTTGGCGGCCTGGTGCTTGCGCATCACGCGCTTGTGGGCGTCGGCGTTACGGGCGAAGCCCTCATAAGGACCGACGATGCCCGCGAGCTCAGCCGAGCGGCGGTAGGAGACACCGGTCATCAGTGAGGTGATCGCTGCCGCGAATGCCCGGCCGCCGTCGGAGTCGTAGCCGTGCCCGGTGGCCATCAGCAGAGCGCCCAGGTTGGCGTAGCCGATGCCGAGCTGTCGGTAAGCGCGAGTCGTCGCCCCGATCGCTTCGGTCGGGAAGTCGGCGAAGCAGATGGAGATGTCCATCGCAGTGATGATCAACTCAACAGCCTGCTCGAACTTCTCCGCATCGAAGGTGTCGTCGTCGCGCAGGAACTTGAGCAGGTTGAGGCTCGCCAGATTGCAGGAGCTGTTGTCCAGGCTCATGTACTCCGAGCAGGGATTGGACGCGGTGATCCGGCCGGTCTCGGGGTTGGTGTGCCAGTCGTTGATCGTGTCGTCGTACTGAACGCCGGGGTCAGCGCACTCCCATGCCGCCTGAGCCATCTTCCCGAAGAGCTCCCGGGCGTCGACGGTCTCCGTCACCCGGCCATCACTACGAGCTCGCAAGCCGAACTGGGAGCCCTCCTCGACGGCACGCATGAACTCATCGGTCACCCGGACGGAGTTGTTGGCGTTCTGGTACTGCACCGATGTGATGTCTCGGCCGCCAAGGTCCATGTCAAAGCCGGCATCCCGTAGGGCGCGGATCTTGTTCTCCTCCCGAGCCTTCGTCTCGATGAACTCGACGATGTCGGGATGATCGACGTCCAGCACGACCATCTTCGCCGCCCGCCGCGTAGCGCCACCCGACTTGATGGTGCCGGCGCTCGCATCCGCACCGCGCATGAACGACACCGGTCCGGAGGCGGTTCCACCGGAGCTCAACAGCTCTTTCGAGGAGCGGATGCGCGACAGATTGATGCCCGCTCCCGATCCACCTTTGAAGATGAATCCTTCCTCGCGGTACCAGTTGAGGATCGAGTCCATCGAGTCGTCGACCGACAGAATGAAGCAGTTGTGCACCCGAAGGTTGCCGGACAGGTACTCGCCTGACTCGGTCTGGATGTCGTAGACCTGCATGGCGCCGCGTTGCTCGATGCGCTCGATCTGCAGTCGCTTCGTCGCCTTTGCCGCGTGACCCGGCTTGTCGAAACTGCGTTCCAGCTTCTCCTGCTTCGCCGGGTCGAGAAATCCGACCTCATCGGCGAAGATTCTCCGGTCTCCGGCAGTGCGGATCCGCAGCGTCCAGGTGCCGTGCCGGCTGCCTCGAGACGCTTCCTGGAAGCCGACGCGCGCAAAGATGCCGAAACGCAGCAGAAGTGACTGCAGTCCACGGATCAGCTCCTCCGACATCAGATCGACCTCGACCGCCAACGAGCCATCCCAGGCGGCGACGAAACCTTCGGCCTGGAAGATGCTTCGCAAGTACGCCGCGACCACGGGAAGGGGTGCGGTGTTGAGTTGCGCCGGGACGCATCGACTCGGCATCGAGCAGGTTCCACTTGTCGATGTATTCCGACAACTGCCAGCCGTAGAGGCGGATGCGGCGGGCGTCGCCGTCCCCGTCATGGGTTCGAACTCCGCGCTCGTCTCGATCAACGTGCGGGAACACCAGGTCCAGCGCCTTGGTGACCCACGCCAGCTCGGCCGCCGATACCGTCCTCGCCTCGATGGTCAACGACCGATTGAGGCTCGTGTCCTGGCCGACGAACCCGTCGGCCACAAGCCAACCCGCCAGCGCCGCCTCGGCGATGTCGGATGAGGAGATCTGCTCCTCTCCGTGGGAGTCGCGACGGTGCCACTCCACCTTGTCGCCCGGCAGCAGAGTGCCTGCGGGAACGAATCGGCCGGTGGTCTCGCTGCTGCTCCGCCACACCAGATGGTCGGCCGTTACGTCGAGCGCATAGCCCGCCTTGGTGTGCAGTCGCAGCACGTCCTTGACCCCGTTGGCCTTGGTGGCGACGACCGTGGTGAGTCCGTGGGCGTCGTACACCTTTGTTCCGACCGCGTTGTCCTCGACAAGCTTGCCGATCGGCACCAGCCCGCCAGGGGTGCTGACCAACGACTCGTACGGTTGGCAGGCGCTCACCTGCTGCGGGGACGGTGTCCCGACGTTGAACCACACCGGCGAGTTGAAGGAGAAGTACTGGTGCAGCAGCATCCAGGTCAGCTCCCGTTCGAAGATTTCGGCGCTGACCGGATCGGCGAAGTATCCGAAGTCCTCCCCCGCCTTGCGGTAGGTCCGGACCACTCGATCCAGCAGCTGCCGCAGGCTGTGCTCTCGGGCCGGTGTCCCGAGTGCGCCACGGAAGTACTTCGTCGTGACGATGGTCGAGGCATTCACGCTCCAGAAGTCGGGAAACTCGACCCCTTTCTGCTCGAAGACGACTTCCCCCGACTTCCAGTTCGTCTGGACCACGTCACGGCGTTCCCAGCTCACCTCGTCATACGGATGGACGCCGTCGGTGGTGAACACGCGCTCGACGGTCAGCCCGTCGGTCTTGGCGCCCCGGGGTCGCCGAGCGTCTGGTCGCCCATTCGCCGAACGGGTTTCGGTCATGTCTGCCTCTCTTGCCTTTCATGAGCTGATCGTGGATTGGTAGGAAGCTGTTGGGCCGGGGCGGAGTCCGTGCAGCCTTCCCCTGCCGCGCGGACCCTGCCCCGGAGTCCAGGGGCCTGGTGATGCCCCGATTAGGGCGGGTTGTCTTCGGTGACTGCCCGCCGCGTCGGTGTGAGCCGGTGCGGGGTGAAATTGCTGATCTTCGTGTCGGCTTGCCGGTCCGGAATGAGTGGTTCGATGCCAGTGGGCTCCTGCTCGACGCGGAGCAAGGCAATCTCGGCCTCGAAGTCGTCCGCCGATCGAAATTGGCGGTAAACGCTGGCGAAGCGGAGATACGCCACTTCGTCGAGCTCACGGAGGGGACCCAGGATGGCCACCCCAACCTCGTCTGCTGGAATCTCCGGCTGGCCGGACGCGCGCAGTGAGTCCTCGACGAGCTGACCGAGCCGAGCCAGTTGATCCTCAGTCACCGGCCGTCCCTTGCATGCCTTGCGCACGCCGCTGATCACCTTCTCACGCTGGAACGGCTCGATGACTCCACTGCGCTTGACGACGACCAGTTGCATCTGTTCGACAGTTGTGAACCGACGCTCGCACGATGGGCACTGCCGGCGCCGGCGGATGCTCGTGCCGTCCTCGGCGACTCGGGAATCGAGCACCTTCGAGTCGGTGTGCCGGCAGTACGGACAATGCACGGTCGGCTCCTCTCATAGGACGGTTCATGCTCGGTCCAGGCCCGATATCCACGGTCTGCTGGGGACAACCCCGGCGAATCATGGGGAGAGCGTGTGGATGAAGCTGTGAACTGCTGTGTGTGACCAACCACAACTTGTGGATGAATCACACGCTTGTGACTACTAGATGTAGCCTACGTCCGGCACGTTGGCTCCGCAAGGGCCGGGACGCGAAACACGAGTCGTGTTCCTTTTTCGGCGGCGGAGTCGGCACGGCGTTGGAATGTGCAACCCGTCCGCGGCTCACCAGGCCGCAAGATCTCAGAGAAGGTTTCGGAGCACCGTGTAGACGACGAGCCCCGCCGCTGCGGCCAGAAGCCAGGACGTAGGGCGCACCGACGCCGACCATTCGCGCATCCTGGCTGGCAGTCGAAGCGCTGGGCCACCGGCCAACTGAATAGTCCAGGCCACGCCCAGCGACCCGACGATGATGAGTGCGATCATGGCCAGCGGGTTGAATGCGAAAGCGGCAGCAATCTCGAAATGAAGCAACGCGCTACCCATCCGGGTTCCGCCGCACAGTGGACAGTCCCAACCTGTGATGGCACGGAAAGGGCACGGCAGTCCAAATCCGGTTGTCGCATACAACGCGCTCAGTCCGAGGCCGTAGGCAGAAAAGCCGGCAATCCACTTCAGTCCAGTCTGCGGCCGGAAGCCCGATTCCGCGGACACCGTGCTTGCCACTCGCCTATTGTGCTCCTTCGTGGCCCGCGTCAGCACACTGCGCCGAGCGGCTCATCCCTGAGCTACCTGACTGTGCCCATAGGGCCGGTAATCAGGGCTGGTAACACGAAACGCGGTAAGCCCGATCACCGTGGCCGCGGTCACCAAAAGCAGCAAGCCGGTCAGCAGAATGACGGCCAAGCCGCGCTCTGTCAACCGGACTGGTGCCGCCGCGGTCGGCTCAGCCACACACGAGCGCGCTGACGCTGGCCGCGAAACCGATGCGGCTGGGAACTCAAGGCCGCGGATCGGCCGGCTCTGAGGCCGAACACCACGGCCGGGCCGCGAGGACGAGCCGGCTCGGGCCCGTCGTGGAGTGGCGATCCAGGCAGCCTGCATCTGGGTGTCAAGCCGTCCTGCCGCTCCGGTCTCCAGCCTCGTGCTCATGGGTGTGCTCCTCCTCATCGAACGGGCGTTCGATAGAACGTCTGTTGGATTTGTATCGCAGAATTCGTCATGCGCCAAGGGCATTCGAGCAAAAGTTCGATAGTTTGTGCTCATGAGGAGACTTCATCACGCCGCACCGACAGTTATGCCCGGCGCGACACACCTCGAACAGATGTTTGATTCGTTCGTCGCCATTCTCTAGCGTGTGATTCATGAGCGATCACGACGAATTGACCCGCCACTCCGCCGCGCCCAAGCGGAAGCGAGGTCGGCCTAGCGCGGCTGATGTCGCCGCCCAATTGGGCGAGACGGCGTCGGTGAGCTCCCTACCTGACGGACCGGCCGACGAACACGGCTTGACTCCGCGCCAGCGCCGGATCCTGGAGGTCATCAAAGCCGCCGTGGAGTTGCGCGGTTATCCGCCGAGTATCCGTGAGATGGGCGAGGCCGTGGGCCTGGCGAGTTCGTCCAGCGTCGCCCACCAACTTCGGGCCCTGGAGCAGAAGGGCTTCCTGAGACGGGACCCGAACCGTCCTCGAGCGCTGGAGGTTCTACTGCCTGCCCAGGGTGCGCCGGCGACGCGGCCAGCTGTCCAATCCGTCGCCCCGGCGAGCCGAGGGGATGAGACCGGCATCGGCGACGCCTTCCCGGAGCCAGTGCACGTGCCCGTCGTCGGTCGGATTGCCGCCGGTGGTCCGATCCTGGCCGAGGAACGAATCGAAGACGTCTTCGCCCTTCCCCGACAGCTGGTCGGTGAGGGCACCATGTTCTTGTTGGAAGTCCGTGGCGATTCGATGATCGACGCCGCCATCTGTGACGGTGACTGGGTGGTGGTGCGCCAGCAGCCGACCGCCGAAAACGGTGACATCGTGGCTGCACTGCTCGACGACGAGGCGACCGTCAAGACCCTCAAGCGTCGCGCAGGGCACGTCTGGTTGATGCCGCACAACCCGGCCTACGACCCGATCGACGGGGACCACGCATCCATCCTGGGCAAGGTGGTGGCGGTCCTTCGCCGCGTGTGAGGTTCCGGAACTCCACGGGTGACCGGAACGTCGGTGGCGCGTCGGTGCCAGCTCACAGCGTGCTGGGCTCAGCTGCCAGGATCTGCGTGCTCAGCCGCGCCACAGCGCGCAGCTTGTTGGACACATCGAGTGCGGCAACCTTGTAGGCCTCGGAGAGCGTCGGGTAGTTCAAAACCGTGTCGACCAGGTAGTCCACCGTGCCTCCGCAGCCCATGATCGCCTGGCCAATGTGGACCAACTCGGTCGCGTTGGTGCCGAAGACATGGACCCCCAGGATTTCGCGAGTGTCGGCATGGACGGCCAGCTTCAGCATCCCGTATGAATCGCCGATGATCTGGCCGCGTGCCAGCTCGCGGTATCGCGAAATGCCGACCTCGAAAGGAATCGCCTCACGGGTGAGCTCTTCCTCGGTCTTTCCGCAGAACGAGATCTCCGGAATGGTGTAGATGCCTATCGGCTGGAGGGCCTGGATTTCGTTCGCCGGCTCCCCGAACGCGTTTGCGGCGGCAAGTCTGCCCTGGTCCATCGACGTGGCGGCCAACGCTGGAAATCCGATGACGTCGCCGACGGCATAGATGTGGGGCATCTCGGTCTGGTACTGCCCGTTCACCACCAGTCGGCCGCGTTTGTCGGCATGCAACCCGGCGAGGTCGAGGTTGAGGGCCGTGGTATTCCCCTGGCGGCCGGCGGAGTGCATGACGACCTCTGCGGCAATCTTCTTGCCCGAAGCCAGTGTGGTGATCGTTCCCCGTCCCGCGCTCTCGACCGAATCAACCTCCTCACCGAAGCGGAACGACATGGCGTGATCGCGAAGATGAAACTTCAGCGATTCGACGATCTCCGGGATCACAGAACTCCAGCATCTGCGGACGCTTCTCCACCAGCGTTACCCGGGTGCCGAGCGCGGCGAACATCGACGCGTACTCCACTCCGATGACGCCGGCGCCCACGACAACCAGGGAATCCGGAACCTTCTCCAAGGTCAGGATCTGATCCGAGTCCAGCACCCGGACGCCATCGAAATCCACGTTCGGGGGCCGAGCGGGAACCGTGCCGGTGCCGATCACGATCTTGTCCGCAGTCAGCGTCCGATGTGAGTCTGATCCTTCCATGTCGACCGACAGCGTGTGGGGGTCGAGGAATCCAGCGGAGCCGGCGATCAACTCGATATGGTTTCGCATCAACTGGGCTCGGATCACCTCCGTCTCTCGACCGACGACATGTTGCTATCGGGCCAGCAGGTCCGAGATCGTGATCTCCTCCTTGACCCGATAGCTGGCCCCGTAAAGATCCCGCAACTGCATGCCGGTGAGGTAGAGCACCGCCTCGCGCAAGGTCTTGGACGGGATCGTTCCGGTGTTGACGCAAACCCCACCCACCATGGACTTGCTATCGATGACGCAAACCCGGTGACCGAGCTTCGCCGCCATGATTGCGGCCTTCTGACCGCCGGGCCCCGAGCCGATGACCGCAAGGTCGAAATCGTACGTGTGCTCCATCTTCGTAGCGTGCCAGACGATCGTGAGCGGCGCTATGCCTCGTACTCGGCGGTTCCTCAGGCTTGACCAGAGAGGCGGCGCAACGCCCCGATCACGATCTCGCGGTCGCTGGTCTGCCACATCTCGGGCATCGAAGCGCGCAGATAGCTGCCGTAGCGAGCGGTGATCAGGCGGGGGTCGAGGACTGCCACGACGCCGCGATCGCTGAGGCGCCGGATCAACCGCCCGGAGCCTTGGGCGAGTAGCAACGCAGCGTGGGTGGCCGCCACGGCGAGAAAGCCGTTGCCGCCCGCCTCGGCCACTGCGCGCTGGCGCGCCAGAGTCAGTGGCTCGTCGGGTCGCGGAAACGGAATCCGATCGATGATCACCAAGCGAACAGGTGGCACCCGGCACGTCGACGCCCTGCCAGAGGGACAGAGTCCCGAACAAGCTGACCGTCTCGTCCTCGACGAACCGCCGGGTGAGTTCGGATAGCTGCGCGTCGCCCTGGCAGAGAATCGTCAGCTTCGGCAACTGTTTGCGGACATGCACGGCGGCGGCTTCGGCGGCCCGCCGAGAGGAAAACAGGCCGAGGGTACGCCCGCCGGCGGCCCACACGAGTTCAGCGATTTCCTCGAGGTAGGCACTCGACAAGCCGTCCCGGCCTGGCGGCGGCAGCGACCGAGCGAGATACAGGATCCCCTGCCGTTGGTAATCGAAGGGCGAACCCACATCGATCGCCCGCCACGGCTGGCGCTGGTCGGACGCGGTGTCCTCGGCGATGTCGACCTGCAGGGCTTCCGCCCGCTCGTCGGTTCGCAGACCGACGGACGTGGCGATCGCGGTGAACTCGCCGCCCAGCCGCAGGGTGGCCGAGGTGAGGACGGCCGTACGGTCGGCGAAGATGTGATCGCGCATCAGGACCGAGACGGACAGCGGCGCGACACGGAGCTCCCGTCCCGACCGTTCCCGGTCAGCCACCCAGATGACGTCGTGGTCCCGCATCTGAGCCATGCGCTCGGCGAGATCGAAGACCTCCTTCACGGCCGCTGCCACCTGTCGCTTCTCGAAGTCTTTGTCATCGGTGGACGTCAGGGCACTGATACCGGCCCTCGCGGCGTTTCGCACTGTCTCACACGCGACGACGACACCAGACTCGGTGTCTTCCACCCGTTCCAGTGAAGATCGATCAAGGGCTTGGCGTAGTCCGTCTGCGGACTCCAGCAGCTCCAGCGCCACCTCATCGTCGACATAGGGCAACATCCGACGACCGATCCGCTCGACGAGCGGCGGACTCAGCTCGGCGGACGCCGCGCCGGTCACCCGAGCCACCAGCTCATGGGCCTCGTCGATGATCAGCGCACGATGCGACGGCAGCGCGGTGCCCCCGTGCATCGCGTTGATCGCCAGCAAGGCGTGGTTGGTCACGATCAAATCCGCGGCGCGAGCGGCATCCCGCGATTTCTCGACGAAGCATGCGTCCCCGTACGGGCAGCGCTGAGCCCCAAGACACTCCCGAACAGGGATGGAAACCTGCTGCCAGCCTCGTTCGGTATGCGGCGGAGCGGAATCGCGATCCGCAAGCCCGTCGACGGTTGCCTGCTCTTCTGCCCATTCCCGCAGCCCGAGGACCTCGGCGCCGAGCGCGGATTCGGGCGCGCTGGGTGTCGACGATGGCATGGTGCCCGCCAGATCAGCGGCCGACAGCAAGGTGCCCTGATGACCTGTCGCGTCGCGTACCCGCAACAGGCATGCGTAGTTCGTCCGGCCCTTGAGGATCGCGTGGACTGGCCGGTGACCGGTGACCTGCTCGACAGCGTCCAGCGCCACGGGGATGTCCTTGTCGGCCAGCTGGCTTTGCAGCGCAAGGGTGGCCGTGGCTACCACGATCCGCTCCCCGGGGTGCTGAGTGAGCCAGCTCAGCGCCGGTACGAGATAGCCGAGTGACTTCCCGGTGCCCGTTCCCGCCTGGACGAGCAGATGCGTGCCCGTGTCGAAAGCGTCGGCGACCGCGTCGGCCATCTCCGCCTGACCCGACCGTTCCGTGCCGCCGATCGCCCGCACGGCGACCGCCAGCGCCGCACGATGAGCCACGTCCCCCGATGTCGGCCGAACTGACATCCGCAGAATCCGGCTTGAGGTCTGCGGTCACCGGCTCAGCCTAATTCGCCGGGCGTGCAGACCATGCCGTCCGCCGACGGCTCGTTGTGGGCTACGAGCTGGTGGATTCGACAGCGATCACCTCATACGGAGCAAGTTCCGCCGCCAGCGCCGCATTGACACGTGCCAGCACCAGAGTGCCCTCGGATGTGTGCTCATTGACGAGAAGCTCTCCCGTTCGGTGAATCCGATCGAGCAGGTCACCACGCGCGTAGGGAACCAGAACTCGGATCTCGACAGCTGGCCGGGGCAGCCTGCACCTCGGTCATCGCACGCAGCTGGTCGATTCCCCAACCGGTCCGCGCCGAGATCACCGCCGCATCCCGATATGAGCTTCTCAGGGCTGTCAGCTGTTCATCAGACGCTGCGTCCATCTTGTTCAGGACGAGCAGCTCGGGAACCTGACCCGCGCCGATTTCCGCCAGCACCGTACGAACTGCCTGAATTTGGCCCGCGGGGTCAGGATCCGAGGCGTCCACGACGTGCAGCAGGAGGTCAGAATCCGCCGACTCCTCCAGGGTGGAAGCAAAAGCCTCGATCAGATCGTGCGGAAGATGACGGACGAAACCCACCGTGTCGGTCAGCGTGTAGGTGCGGCCATCTGCGGTAGTCGCTCGGCGAGTCGTTGGATCCAGGGTCGCGAAGAGCGCGTCCTCCACCAGCACGCCAGCCCCGGTCATCCGATTGAGCAAGCTCGACTTGCCGGCGTTTGTATAGCCGACTATCGCCACCGACGGCACCTCATTGCGCCGCCGCTCAGAGCGTTTCACCTCACGCGTGGCGTCCAGGTTCCGCAGCTCAGCGCGCAGTTTGGCGATCCGACTGGAGATCCGGCGCCGGTCAGTCTCCAGCTTGGTCTCACCTGGACCGCGGCCGCCGATGCCAACGCCGCCGCCTGCGCGACCGCCTGCCTGCCGGGAGAGGTTGCCACCCCAGCCCCGCAGCCGCTGACGGAGGTACTGCAGCTGCGCCAGCTCGACCTGGGCCTTTCCTTCCGCACTCTTGGCATGAGCAGCGAAGATGTCGAGGATCAGCGCCGTGCGGTCGATGACCTTGATCTGGATCCGATCCTCGAGGTTACGCAACTGGGCGGCAGCGAGCTCTCCGTCACAGATCACCGTGTCCGCGCCGGTGGCGATGACCACCTCCCGCAGCTCGTCCACTTTGCCGCGCCCGATGTAGGTAGCAGGGTCCGGGCGGGTACGCCGCTGAATCAGTCCGTCAAGTACCTGCGAACCAGCCGTCTCTGCCAGCAACTTCAGCTCGGCCAGCGAGCGCTCCGCGTCGGCTTGGCTGCCAGTCGTCCACACCCCCACCAGCACCACGCGTTCCAGCTGCAGCCGGCGGTACTCGACCTCGGTGACGTCTTGAAGTTCGGTGGACATCCCGGCGACGCGGCGCAGCGACTGCCGATCGGCGAGATCCTGCTGAGCGCCGTGGTATTCCCGATCGGAAATCTCCTGGGGATCTAGCCGCTCTACCCGCAATTCATCGTGTTGGTTGCTGTCGGCCACCGGACCGCTCCGGATGCACTGTCATATCCCGACCAGAGTCTCACGTTCGGCCAAAACTGTCCGCTCCATTTCTCCTGCCACGGCCTGGCGATCAAAAGATCGAATACCCGCCGTCGACCACGACAACCTCACCCGTCATGAAGCTCGAGGCGTCCGAGGCCAGGTACACCACGCTCGGGCCAAGTTCGGCCGGCGTGGCATAGCGACGCATCGGAGCGTCCTCGATCCAGTACCGGCGAAATTGCGGCTCATCTACCGGAGCCATCTCGGTCTTGATGTACCCGGGGGCCAGGGCGTTGACGCGCACACCGTACGGCGCCCATTCGGCGGCCAGCGAACGAGTCAGCTGGTGCACGGCCGCCTTCGATGCGTTGTAGCTGGGCTGCCACTGCGGCCGGTTCACGATGAGACCGGA
This sequence comes from uncultured Actinomycetota bacterium, assembly GCA_963808495.1. Taxonomy (GTDB): domain Bacteria; phylum Actinomycetota; class Actinomycetes; order Propionibacteriales; family Propionibacteriaceae; genus Microlunatus. The sequence goes on along the minus strand of CAWEGC010000009.1, from coordinate 511,046 downwards.
TATCGATCCGATGTTCACGATCACCCCGCTCTGCTGTGCCACCATCACCCGACCGAACGCCTGGGCACAGTTCCAGACACCGTCGACATTGGTGTCCATGACATGGCGCCACTCCTGCGTGGTGATCTCGAGGGCCGCACGATGGATGCACGTGCCCGCGTTGTTGATCAACACGTCGACCCGGCCCAGCCGGTCAACCACCTCCTGCACTGCCCGCCGGACGTGCTCGGGTTCGGTGACGTCGGCCGTCACCGCAGTCGCGGTGACGCCGAGCGCCTGCAGCTCCTCGAGCACCGTGTGCCGCTCCGGCAGGATCGCGGACCAGGAGGACGACATCGCTGCCGGCCTCTGCCAGGGCCTTGGCCAAAGCGCGGCCGATTCCTCGCGCCGCGCCGGTCACCACCGACACCCGGCCGGCCAGCGAGAACGCATCAAGAACCGACATTCACCCCTCCTCGGGCAGCACGACATCGCCGTGCGCGACAATCACCGCCGGGCCGGTCAGGAAAGACTGGTCCGCCGCCAATTCAACGTGCACCGGGCCGCCCGGCGTCTCAATCCGGTAGGTCACGGGAAGATCCGCGGAATCTCCGGTGTGAAGTCGAGCGGCGGCCGCAACGGCCACCGTGCCGGTCCCGCAGGACAGGGTCTCCCCCACCCCACGCTCGAAGACCCTCATCGCGACCGTACGCTCGCCGCGGACGGCCGCGAACTCCATGTTCACCCCGGCCGGAAACACCTCGGACGGCGACCAGCTCGGTGTCGTATGCAACGGAAGTCCGGTCAGATCATCGGCGAAGCTCACTGCATGCGGGTTGCCGATGTCGGCAGTCAGTGCGGCGAATTCCGCACCGTCCACGGTGCGAATCCGGACCCCTCGATCCGTCACCGAAACCGGTCCCATCGCCACCCGAATCTGGCCGTCAGCAAGCACCGTCGCCTCCTTCAGACCGGCTCGGGTGGCCACCTGGACGACAGGTCCGGTGGCCAAGTCCTGCTGCAGCAGGAACCGAACGAAGACGCGGAGCCCGTTGCCGCACATCTCCGCCACTGAGCCGTCCGCATTCCGGTAGTCCATGAACCACAGCTGGGGGTCGCCGTCCCAGTCCTCGACGTGTCTGGCCAACATGGCCCGGAGCAGACCATCGCCACCGATTCCGACATGCCGGTCGCACAGGAATCGCACTTCGGGCTCACCGACAGCCAGCATGGCTTCGCGATCCAGCAGCACGACGAAGTCGTTGCCCGTGCCATGCCCCTTGGCGAACGACCAGTGCCGCATCCGCTCAGTCTTCCATGGCGTGCGTGTTCCCCAGTCGCGTCGGCTCAGCCGGCTCCGAGGCCTCGATTTCCATCAGCTCCGGCGAGGGCGTAGGCCGAATCGACGAGCTGTGGGTCGTCCCAGCGCAGCCAGTGAATTCGCGGATCCTTCCGGAACCATGCGTCCTGTCGGCGGGCGAACCGCCGAGTGGCGAGGACCGTCTGCTGCTCCGCCTCAGCCTCGCTGATGCAATTCGCCAAGAAATCGAGCACCTGCCGGTATCCGAGGGCCCGGGAAGCCGTCCGACCTCGGCGTAGCCCGGCTTGCTCGAGCTGTCGCACCTCGTCAACCAAGCCCGCCTGCCACATTCGATCGACTCGGGCAGCCACTCGGCGATCCAATTCCGCGCGGTCGATGGCTAAGCCGATCTGAACGACAGCAGGCAACAGATACGCGTAAGCCGGAAGCCTAGCTGGGTACGGGCGACCGGTCAGCATGCCGACCTCCAGTGCCCGGACGATCCGGCGGCCATTGCCGGGCTCGATCGTGGCGGCGGCGGCAGGGTCGAGCGACGCCAGCCTGCGGTGCAGCGACTCGGAACCGAGCCGTTCCAGCTCGGCGTCCAACCCCGCCCGAAGAGCCGGGTCCGTACCCGGGAACTGGAAGTCGTCCACGATGGCTCGGACGTACAGCGCCGAGCCGCCGACGACGATGGGCACCACGTTGCGAGCGCGGCACTCGATGATCGCGTCCCGAGCGAGCCGCTGAAAATCGGCCACCGTTGATGTCTCGGTCACGTCGAGAACATCGATCAGGTGGTGTCGCACCCCGCGGCGCTCCACGATGGACGGCTTGGCCGTACCGATGTCCATTCCCCGATAGAGCAACATCGAGTCGGCATTGATCACTTCGGCGCGCCGACCGGCTGCGGCAAACCGCAGCGCCAGCTCGACCGCGAGCGACGATTTGCCCACCGCGGTCGCTCCCACCAGCACCACCGTCACAGCAGCGAGTCTCCCGCATCCGCAGGAATTCTCGGCCCTGAGCCCGTCAGGGCGCCGTTCGACCAGCCCGGAGTAATGTGCCTTGTCGGCCGCGACGATCGCGACGACGGCCAGCAACGCGGCCTCGGCCGAGGATGAGAGTGGACACATGGGAATCTTCGACAAGGCCAAAGACGCGCTCGGCGACAACCCGGACCAGGTCGACGGTGGCATCGACAAGGTCGCTGACTTCGTGGACGACCGCACTCGCGGCGCCCACACCGACCAGATCAGCTCGGGCGCCGACCTGGCCAAGGACAGGGTGGCCGACTACCTCGGCTCACCTGACGAGGCGGAGCCAACCGCGAATCCGACCCCCAGCGCTCCGCCAGCGCGGCTCACCGGAGCCGCCCGACTGACTGCTTCGGGACTGGGATCCCAGACTGGGAGAGCGTGACATCGAGGGGCCTCGACTCTACGGTGACGCCGATGTGGTCCAGAGCTACCGCCTGGGTGCCGCAATCCGCGACACCCAGGCTGATCGGACTTTAGCGCTTCTTCGTCACTCCAAGGCAGGAACAATCGCTCAGCAGCGGCATGTCTAGCCGCAGACCTGTGCCGGAGGACTCCACGTGGGCGCGCTCCGAGAGTGGGCAGACCGAGCGAAACGGGGCGTCGAGATGCATCAACCGCCCTGAGGCGCTCCTCCCACGCATTTCCGCCAGGCGTCCGCCGTAGGTTGAGTAGTCCGCCATCGGCCGTGAGGTGGTGCGGCGCCGCGTAGGTGAGGACGACGTCGGCGATGTCCCCGGGACGCGGTCGCGCGCTGTCCTCCTGAGGCACGGTCACGTGCACCAGCCGGTTGTCCCGGGCACGGCCCGACATCCGCGATGTCGCATTGTCCTTGCGACCCTCCCCGTCGGCGAACATCACTTCGACACGCCGCCCGACCTGGCTCAGGTTCTCCCGCCAGGCCGTTTCGTTCACCAGGTCCACCAGCCGCTCGTACCGCTCCTGGACCACTGGCTTTGGCACCTGCCCCGCCATCGTGGCCGCCGGCGTGCCGGGCCGGATCGAGTACTGAAACGTGAACGCCGCGGAAAAGCGCGCCGTCCGGACGACGTCCAGCGTCGCCTGAAAGTCCTGCTCCGTCTCGCCGGGGAACCCGACGATGATGTCGGTGGTGATCGCCGCCTCCGGCATCGCCGTTCGCACCCGGTCCAGGATGGCGAGATAGCGCTCGCTGCGATAGGAGCGCCTCATGGCCTTCAAGATCGCATCCGAGCCGGACTGCAGCGGCATGTGCAAGGAGGGCATGACGTTCGGGGTCTCCGCCATCGCGGTGATCACATCGTCGGTGAAGTCCTTGGGATGCGGCGAGGTGAATCGCACCCGTTGCAAGCCCTCGATCGTTCCGCACGCCCGAAGCAGCTTGGCGAAGGCGCCGCGGTCACGAAACTCCAGGCCGTAGGCGTTGACGTTCTGGCCCAGCAGGGTTACCTCCTGGACGCCACTGGCGACCAGCGCCTCGATCTCCGCCAAGATCTCTCCGGGGCGCCGATCCGTCTGCCTGCCACGCAACGCCGGCACGATACAGAAGGTGCAGGTGTTACTGCAGCCGACGCTGATCGACACCCAGGCGGCGTACGGAGATTCCCGCCGGGTCGGCAGGTTGGAAGGGAAGGTCTCCAGCGCCTCCACGATCTCGACCTGTGCCTCACGCTCGACCCTCGCGCGCTCCAGCAGGACGGGAAGCGAGCCGAGATTGTGGGTGCCGAAAACCACATCGACCCAGGGTGCGCGGCGGACGATCTCGCTGCGATCCTTCTGCGCCAGGCAGCCGCCGACCGCGATCTGCATGCCAGGCCTGGCCTTCTTGGCCGGCAGCAGGTTCCCGAGACTGCCGTAGAGGCGGTTATCGGCGTTCTCCCGCACCGCGCAGGTGTTGAAGACGACGACATCGGCTGTCATGTCGTCGGTCGACCGCACGTATCCTGCGCCTTCGAGGAGCCCGGCGAGCCGCTCGGAATCATGCACGTTCATCTGGCACCCGTGGGTACGGATTTGGTACGTCCGACCGAGGGTGGTAACCGGCGGGACCATCACGGATGCAGCGGCTAGTCATGGCGGACCCAGCCTAATCCGGTCGGCGGCTGGAGGCGGTGTCGTTCCGGGCCCGACCGCATCCCCGCTAGAGTGCGATGTCGTGGTCCTCCCCACCGGCGCCCAATACGAGATCCGCTCCGAGGACTGTGCAGCCGTGATCACGGAGTTGGGTGCCACCCTGCGAAGCATGCAGATCGGCGGCCGCGACATCGTCCACGGCTTTCCGGCTGACAAGTCCCCCAGCGCCGGCCGCGGACAGCAGCTTCTGCCGTGGCCGAACCGGATCCGGGATGGTCGCTATGAATTCGAGGGAAAGCCGCAGCAGCTGGCGCTGACCGAGCCCGCGCGCCTCAACGCCAGCCACGGCCTCGCTCGTTACGTGCCCTGGCGCCTGCTGGACCACCAGGACGACGCCGTGACCTTGCAGCTGGTGATCTATCCCCAACCCGGCTGGCCGGGAACACTGCAGGCTCAGGTCACTTATCGCGTCGATGCCGCGGGTCTGACCGTCGACGTGGAAGCAGTCAATCTCGGCGACAACTCCATTCCGTTCGGTTACGGCGCCCACCCGTACCTGACGGTCGGCGAAACGAGTGGTGGATGAGGTCCTGCTCGAAGTACCGGCGAACCGCTATCTGTTCGTCGACGACCGGCTGCTTCCGGCTGAGCTGCAATCGGTGAACGGAACCGAGCTTGACTGGCGCACGGCGCGCCGCATTGACGATGCGGTCCTCGACACCGCGTTCACCGATTTGAACCGGGGAGCAGACGGTCGGTGGGAGGTGAGCGTCCGGCTGGCGGACCGCTGCACCTACGTGTGGGGTGATGAGCACATGCGCTGGACCCAGATCTTCACCGGTGGCCCTCATCGCAACATCTCAGTCGCGGTCGAGCCGATGACCTGTGGACCCGATGCGTTCAACCCGGGCCCCACGCACGACGACCTGCTGGTGCTGCAACCCAACGAAACCTTCGGCCTGACGTGGGGTATCGGGAGCAGATAGTCGGTCAGAGCGAGGCGCTGCCACAGTTCAACACGTAACCGAATCTCAACACGAAGTCCCGACATTCTCCCGCGTGGTCGTCTAGCCTCGGCCCATGGACGATTCGGCGACCGCCGCGCCTTCGCCAGTCGCCACTCACATCGGTGGACCGCTGGTGGTGTTGACCGACGTCGAGAAATACTTCGGTGATCATCACGCCTTGCAGAAGATCAACCTGACCGTGCACTCGGGCGAAGTCGTCGTTGTGCTCGGACCCTCGGGCTCCGGCAAATCCACGCTGTGCCGGGCCATCAACCGGCTCGAGACCATCCAATCCGGAACGATCACTGTGGACGGCAAGGCGTTGCCCGAGGAAGGGAAGGCACTCGCCAGCCTTCGCGCGGACGTCGGAATGGTTTTCCAATCGTTCAATCTTTTCTCTCACAAGACCGTCCTGCAGAACGTGACCCTCGGGCCCGATCAAGGTGCGCAAACTGTCGTCCGCCGAGGCCCGGAAGCGAGGGACTGGAACTATTGACTCGGGTCGGCGTGGAGTCTCAGGCCGACAAATACCCCGCTCAGCTCTCCGGCGGGCAACAGCAACGGGTGGCCATCGCTCGAGCGCTGGCGATGGAACCGAAAGTGATCTTGTTCGACGAGCCGACGTCGGCGTTGGACCCGGAGATGGTCAACGAGGTGCTGGACGTCATGATCACGCTGGCTCGTCAGGGAATGACCATGATCGTCGTGACCCACGAGATGGGATTCGCTCGCAAGGCGGCCAACCGGGTCGTCTTCATGGACGAGGGGCAGATCGTCGAGGAGGCCGATCCGAACGCCTTCTTCACGAACGCGCAGACCTCGCGCGCGAAGGACTTCCTGAGCAAGATCTTGCCGCACTAGCGCTCACCAGGACACTGGTCCATCGGCCGCACGGCCGGAATCTATCGGAGGTAGCAGTGAACATCGGTACTCGATCTCTCGCCGTGGTCGTCGGTGCGGCCCTGGCGCTTGTCACCGGCAGGATGCGGGGGTGACTCCGGCGGAGGCGCCGGCGGCTCGGCCGAGAGACCAGAGCATCACCATCGGCATCAAGTACGACCAGCCGGGTCTGGGCCAGAAGGAGGGAGATACCTTCAAAGGCCTTGACGTGGACGTCGCCAAGTACGTGGCCAAAGAGCTGGGATACGAAGGCGACAAGGTGGTCTTCAAGGAGACCCCCTCCGCACAACGGGAAACAGCGATCCAGGGCGGCCAGGTGTCGCTGATCTTCGCTACCTACTCGATCACCGACGCACGAAAGGAGAAGGTCTCCTTTGCCGGGCCTTACTTCGTCGCGGGACAGGACCTACTGGTCCGCGCGGACAACGCCGACATCACTGGTCCGGACGCCATGAACGGCAAGACCCTGTGTTCGGTGACCGGCTCTACCCCGGCGGAGAACATCAAGAAGAACTACGCAGCCTACAGTGAAGCTGTTCGAGCAGGACACCTACAGCAAGTGCGTGGAGGCGCTCGTCGGCGGCAGCGTCGACGCAGTCACGACAGACAACGTCATCCTGGCGGGCTTTGCCGCCCAGCCGCAGTACGCAGGGCAAGCTCAAGGTTGTCGGCAAGCCGTTCTCGACCGAGAAGTACGGCGTCGGATTGAAGAAGGGCGACACCGCGATGTGCGAGAAAGTGAACGCAGCCCTCCAGAAAATGGTCTCCGACGGATCCTGGCAGAAGGCCATTGACGACAACGTCGGTCCGTCCGGCTTCAAAGTGGACACCAAGACCAACCCGCCGAAGCCTGAGCCCTGCTCATAGCGGCCAACGCGTCCCTTTCTTCCGGTTGGGAGGTGAGTGGTTGTGATCGACGGTCTCCGTGAGCTGCTGGCGGAGTACGACATCCTTGGCGCGTTCTGGATGACCATCAAGCTCACGGTCACCGCGGCCATCGGCGCGCTGTTGATCGGCACGGTGGTCGCGATCATGCGGGTGTCACCGATCAAGGTGTTGCGGGCGGCGGGCACCGCCTACGTCACGCTGGTCCGCAACACTCCGCTCACCTTGATCGTCTTCTTCTGCGCCTTCGGTCTCTACATCACGCTGGGGTACAGGCTGGGCCCGGAGGATTCCCCGATCGATGTGCAGAACTTCCGTTGGGGAGTCTTAGGGCTGGCGATCTATCACGCCGCGTTCGTCGCTGAGGCCCTGCGCAGCGGCGTCAACACGGTGCCCCAAGGCCAGGCGGAGGCAGCCCGCGCCATCGGTCTTGGCTTCGGTGCGAGCCTGACCAGCGTCGTCCTGCCGCAGGCATTTCGCGGCGCTATCGCCCCACTGGGCAATGTGCTCATCGCGTTGATCAAGAACACGACGGTGGTGGCCACCATCGGTGTGGCCGAGGCCTCGTACCTGATGAAGGGCATGATCGAGTTCCGGGCCGACCTGATCTATGTCATCTTCGCGATCATGGCCACCGGCTTCGTGGTCCTGACCTTGCCCGTCGGCGTTCTGTTCACCAATCTGTCCCGGCGGCTAGCGGTGCGGCGATGAGCGCTGTGACGAGCGTCCTGTTCGACGCGCCGGGTCCCAAGGCTCGGCTGCGACATTGGGTCATGACGGTCGTCGGTGCCCTGGCCATCGCCGCCTTGCTGCTGGTGTTGATTCGTGAGCTCGCGGCGAAGGACCAGCTCACCGCCGCAGAAGTGGGAGCCATTTCTCGACCCCGTCACCTGGACCTCGTACCTACTACCGGGGCTGAAAGGGACGTTGGTCGCCGCCTTCTACGCCGTCATCCTCGGCCTCGTGTTCGGTATCGCCCTCGGCATGGGACGACTGTCCAACCTGCGGCCGATCCGTTGGGCGTGCGGAGTATTCGTCGAATTCTTCCGCGCAGTCCCCGTGCTGATGATGATGCTGTTCGCCTACTACGTATTCCTCTTCGGCTTTCAGATCAGCGGTGACAACCTCTCGCTCTACGGTGTGGTGGCGGGGCTCACGTTCTACAACGCCAGCGTCATCGCCGAATTGATCCGTTCGGGCGTCGGCTCGCTGCCCAAGGTCAACGCGAAGCCGGGCTGGCCATCGGCCTGACACCGTTCAGCACGCTGTGGCACATCCTGCTACCCCAGGCCATCACCTTGATGCTGCCGTCGATCATCAGCCAGCTCGTGGTGATCCTGAAGGATTCGGCCCTTGGCTTCCTCATCCTCTACGAGGAACTGATCCGGAGTGGGCAGACGCTGGCCTCCTCGAAAGGAAATCTGATCCCGACGTTCTTCGTCATCGCGGTGATCTTCATCGTCGTGAACTACACGCTGACGTTGGTGGCTCGGCGGCTGGAACGTCGTCTGCAGACCAGCAAGCGCGGTATCAAGCCGCCGCCGGAGGATCCCATGCTGAACCCGGCCATGATGCCAGCCGCCGCAGAAGCTACCGCGCCGTCTCGGTAGCCCTGGACTCGCGGACCACCGTCACTTTGATCTGTCCCGGATATGTCAGTTCCTCTTCGATCTGCTTGACGATGTCGCGCGCCAGGACCTGAGCAGCAGATGTCGTCCACCACGTCGGGCGCCACCATGACTCGAACCTCCCGACCGGCCTGCATCGCGAACACTTTCTCGACGCCCTCCCGGGCACCTGCGATCTCCTCCAGGCGCTCCAGCCGTTGCACGTAGGCCTCGATGCTTTCCCGCCGGGCTCCCGGCCGGCCGCCGCTGATCGCATCGGCGGCTTGGGTGAGTACCGCCTCAACGGTGCGGACTTCGACCTCATTGTGGTGAGCCTCGATCGCATGGACGACATCAGGGTGCTCGCCGTACCTACGCGCCAGATCCGCTCCGATGAGCGCGTGTGAGCCTTCCACCTCGTGGGTCAACGCCTTGCCGATGTCGTGGAGGAAGGCTGACCGCTTGCAATGCGCGATGTTGAGGCCCAGTTCAGCGGCCATCAGGCCGGCGAGGTGGGCGCTTTCGATGAGGTGCTTGAGGACATTCTGGCCGTACGAGGTCCGATACCTCAGCGTGCCGACAATCGGCACCAGGGCGGGATGCAGATCCGAGATGCCGACTTCGGCCAGGGCGTCCTCGGCAGCTCGGAGGCATTGTTCGGAGATCGAGTTCTTGCTGCGCTCATGCACCTCTTCGATCCGCGCCGGGTGGATGCGCCCGTCTTTGACAAGCTCCATCAAGGTCATTCGGGCGGTTTCGCGACGAACGGGATCGAAGCAGGAGAGCAATACCGACTCCGGTGTGTCGTCGATCATCACGTTGACGCCGGTAACCTGCTCGAAGGCTCGGATGTTGCGGCCTTCCCGACCGATGATCCTGCCCTTCATGTCATCACCCGGCAGATGTACCGCGGAAACGACTGACTCAGAGGTCTGCTCGGAGGCGATCCGCTGAATCGCGCCGACCACGATCATCTGCGCACGGCCCTCGGCATCGCGGACCGCCTGACGCTCGATGTCGCGGGCCACCAGCACCGCCTGTCGCTTCGCGTCGTGCTCGACGGCCGCGACGAGTTCGGCTTTGGCCTGCTCCGCCGTCAAGCCCGCCACCCGCTCAAGTGCCGCCTGATGCTGGCTGGCGGCATCGGCCAGCTTCTTGCGTTGAGCTTTGAGATCTCCCTTCAGCTCATCGAGCTGCCTGGTGCGCTCCTCGAGCGCCCGAACATCGGAGTCGAGCCGCTCCTCGCGGTCGCTCAGGCGCTGCTCGCGGCGCTCCAGATCCGTCCGCTGTTCCCGCATCTCGGCGCGTCGAGCTCGTGCCTCCTCCTCAGCCTCCGCTCGAGTGTGCTCTGCCGATGCCATCAGGGCCGTCGCTCGAGCGTTGAGGTCATCGGACGAGCCGGTCGTCGTCATACCCCACCCGTTTGTTGACCCGAACCGACTGTTTGAGCTTGGCCCTCGCCGACCTGGAGGGGAGTTGGTTCGGGACGTAGTAGCCGGATTCCTGGCGACGACTTTCGAGGACGACGGACAACGACAAATGCTGTGATGCCCAAGGCGAGAACAAGCAGAACAAGACCGATCAGCACCAGCACTTCAAATACGCTCACATCAATCACCCACTTCTCTCTACACGCTCACGCGTGGACGTCAGAGGGTGCAGCAGCGCACGTACCGGAAAGGGCGGCGTCCGATCGAACGACGAATAGGATCGAATAAGCCTCTTCCAAGGCGACTATCAGGCATGGCTTCGAGCAATTTTCCTGACCAGAGGGGCGGCCGGGAAAGATTTCATATCAAAACGGGCGTTGCTGGGCTCCTCTGCCTGAAGGGTATGTCCGCCCAAAGCCGCTGGTCAAGGACTCACCAGCCCGGCCGCCGGCTTGTGAACCATAATCCGGCGGCACCCTCACCCGCCGATGAGATCGGCCAAGACCCGACTGACAATGTCGGAGCTGAAGCCGCGCCGAGCCAGCGCTGCGGCCACCCGCCGCCGTTGAACCTCGCGTGGCAGATCCGCCAGGCCGCGCAACTTCTTGCCGGCAAAAGTGCGTGCGGCTCGCAACTCGTCTTCGCGATCGACCCCCTCGAGCGCGAGATCGATGAACTCGCGAGCCACCCCTTTCGCCTGAAGCTCATGCTGCAGCGCTGATCGGGACAGCTGGCGTCGAGACTGCCGAGACTCCACCCAATCCCGCGCGAATCGCTGGTCGTCGATCAGCCCTGCCTGCTGTAGCCGGTCGAGAACGCGGCTTGCGGCGTCGACCGGCACCCGCCTGCGCGCCAGTGCGGACTCCAGCTCGCTCCTTGACCGAGCAGACACCGACAGGTTGCGCAGCGCGATGCTGTGGGCGATTGCCTCCGGATCAGCGTCCGGCTCTTCCGGTGGCGAGCTCAGAACTCCACCTCGCCAGTCACCGGATCGATCCCAGCTGGCGCATCGAGTCGAGGACCGATACCCATCCGTTCCTTGATCCGCTTCTCGAGCTCATTAGCCAAATCAGGATTGTTCCGGAGATAGGCACGGGCATTCTCCCGCCCTTGGCCCAACTGATCGGCGTCGTAGGTAAACCAGGCACCAGCCTTGCGAATGATCCCAGTGTCAACGCCGAGGTCGATCAGGCTGCCCTCGCGGCTGATCCCGTGCCCGTAAAGGATGTCGAACTCCGCCTGCTTGAAGGGCGGTGCCACTTTGTTCTTCACTACTTTGACGCGAGTCCGGTTGCCAACCATTTCCTGACCGTCCTTCAACGTCTCGATCCGACGCACGTCGAGCCGCACCGACGCGTAGAACTTCAGCGCACGCCCGCCGGTCGTCGTCTCCGGTGAACCGAACATGACACCGATCTTCTCCCGCAACTGGTTGATGAAGATCGCCGTCGTATTGGCCCCGCTCAAGGCACCGGTCATCTTGCGCAGGGCCTGGCTCATCAGCCGAGCCTGTAGACCGACATGACTGTCACCCATCTCCCCCTCGATCTCGGCCCGCGGAGTCAAGGCGGCCACAGAGTCGATCACGATCAACGACAGAGCACCTGAGCGAACCAACATGTCCGCGATCTCCAGGGCCTGTTCCCCGTTGTCCGGCTGGCTGACCAGCAGGGAATCTGTATCCACACCCAGCTTCGCCGCGTAGTCAGGATCCAGCGCATGCTCGGCGTCGATGAACGCGCAGATCCCACCGGCGGTCTGGGCGTTGGCGATGGCGTGCAGGGCCACCGTCGTCTTGCCGCTCGACTCCGGGCCGTAGATCTCGACGACTCGACCCCGCGGCAGCCCGCCGATGCCCAACGCCAGATCCAAGGCGATGGACCCGGTGGGGATGACCTCGATCGGCGCCCGGACTTCATCACCGAGGCGCATGACTGAGCCCTTGCCGTACTGCTTGTCTATCTGAGCCAGCGCGGTTTCGAGCGCCTTCTCGCGGTCCTCTGTGGCCATCGTGGTCCTTCCTCATCATCGGTCCGGGCGCCGTTCCTGCGTCTCGGGTGAGCTTGCGCCGAAGACTGTAAGGACGTGCACTGACAATCGTTCAGTCGTTCACGTATCTGTGGACAGCCGACTCGCGCGTGATCCGGCTCAGTGGACAATTTACCGAACGAGTGTTCGAGCCACCACCGACACGCCGACAGTTCTGGAAGGGGTGGCGGGGTGTACTACCGGTCGCGATCCGGCAGCTCGAGCGCTTCCCAGACCGCCCGCCAGATGATTTTGGACGACTCGCCCTCACGCAGCGCCTGCATCACCGTCCGATGCTGCAGACCCGCCAGGCTGAATTCGGCTGCCCAGACCCGGTAGTAACCGGCGCCCAGGTGGTGCTGGAGCCGTTGCCAGAGCTCGGTTTCCTTCACCGCACCGGCTCCCGACCCAGCGTGGGGGCTCGCCTGAACAGCATCCCCTCGGCAACGGCAACGCCGAGCAGGACCAGCGCCGCACCCACCGGTTGATACCAGGTGATCCCTTCGCCGAGAACGACAACTCCGACCACCGTCGCGAACACCGGGATGATGTAGGTCACCATCGACGCCGTACTCGCACCGACGAGACGAATGTTGCGCAGATGGATCACGAAAGCGATTCCGGTGCCGACCGCACCCAGCGCCAGGACCGAACCGATCACGGGCCACGACAGGCCACGCACGTCGGGCACGGTTCCGCTCACCAGCGGCGCAAGGAGGCCCAGGACCACGGTGGCGACGATCAGTTGGACCGCTGACATCGCGATCCCCGATTCGGGCCGGGGAGAGACGAACTTCCGGGTGTACGGAATCGCCACGCCATAACAGGAGGCAGCCGCCAGGCACAACAGCTGGCCGCTCAGCGAGGCGCCTCCGACGCCTTGCCAGAACCCCAGGATGATCAGCGCGCCGATCAGTCCCAGTAGCAGACCGATCAGCCGCCGGGCGGACATCTTCTCGGTCCGAAAGGCCATCACGGCGAGTGGCAGGACGACGAGTGGGGTGACGGAGTTCCAGATGCCGGCAAGGATGGAGGAAATGCGCTGCTCGCCGTAGCCGAAGAGCGTGAAGGGGATGGCGACTCCGATGACCGCGATCACCGCATTGTGCCCCCAGGTGCCGGCTTCCCGCGGCAGCCGTCCGCCCGTAAGCAAGCAAGATCAACAACAGCACCAGCGCACCGCTGGCCACGCGTCCCAGGGCGACGTAGAGCGGATGCAGCTCCGATACACCGACCTTGATGAACAAGAAGCTCGAGCCCCAGATCGCACCGAGCGCCAGCATGCCTGGCAGCCATCTGGTCAGTGCGTGGTTCGAGACCTGGCTCGTGGGCGACGCTCCGGTGGGCGCGGTTGGCGTCGCAGTCACGGGGGACACCGTACCTGGGGTCGCCCGGATTCCAGGAGTGCTTTTCGGCCCAGGGCAGCGGTCTCGCTGAACTCTGGCTGGGAGTTCCTCCGCCATCCTCTGTCGGTGCGGCCGGGCAAGATAGTTCTGTGCCGCTAGATCCGCTCGACAACTTCACGCGCGCCACCCGAACGTGGTTCGAGGAAGTCTTCGCAGCCCCGACGCAGGCGCAGCAGGGCGCCTGGCAGGCGATTTCCGCCGGCGACAACGCGTTGGTCATTGCTCCGACGGGATCCGGCAAGACACTCGCGGCCTTTCTGTGGGCATTGGACAGACTGACGCGGGACGCCATTCCACCGGCCAAGCAGCGCTGCCGGGTGCTGTACGTCTCGCCACTCAAAGCGCTGGCGGTCGACGTCGAGCGCAACCTCCGGGCGCCACTGACCGGCATCACCCAAGTCGCGCTCAGAAGTGGTCAGCCGCCGCCCAGCGTGACCGTGGCCGTCCGCTCAGGAGATACCGCGGCATCCGAGCGCCGGGCCATCGCCACTCGGCCGCCGGACATCCTGATCACCACGCCCGAGTCTCTCTTCTTGATGCTGACCTCGTCAGCTCGCGATGTGCTCCGACACGTGGAGACCGTCATCGTCGATGAGGTGCACGCGTTGGCCGGGACCAAGCGGGGCGCTCACCTGGCACTGTCCCTGGAACGGCTGGACCAGCTGGTCGTCGACTCCGGCGGGGCGCGGCCCGTTCAACGGATCGGGTTGTCGGCAACTGTCCGGCCGCCGGAGAGGGTCGCTCGATTCCTGGGCGGACCCCACCCGGTTCAGGTCGTTGCCCCACCGGCGGTCAAATCCTGGGACCTCTCGATCGTGGTCCCGGTCGAGGACATGAGCGATCTGGGCGCATCCGCGGCTCCGGCTTCCATCGAGTCTCCGCCCGCGATTGATGACGAGATGCCACCTCGTCGGCCTCCGTCGATCTGGCCGCACGTCGAGAACCAGATCCTGGACCTCATCGGACAGCACCGCTCGACCATCGTCTTCGCCAACTCCCGCCGGCTGGCCGAGCGGCTCACCGCTCATCTCAACGAGCTGCACGCCGAGAAGCTCGGCCAACCCGCGGGACAGTTTCCGCCACCCGCCGAGGTCATGGCTCAGTCGGGTGCTTCGGCGGGCCGGGACGGCTCCGTGGTGCCGGCCATCGCTCGAGCGCACCACGGCTCTGTCAGCAAGGAGCAGCGGGCCCTGATTGAGTCCGATCTGAAATCGGGGCTGCTGCCGTGCGTCGTAGCCACGTCGTCGCTCGAGCTCGGCATCGACATGGGAACAGTCGATGTTGTCGTTCAGGTCGAGGCACCGCCATCAGTGGCGAGCGGACTCCAGCGTGTCGGGCGGGCGGGGCACCACGTCGGCGCCACCTCCCGCGGAGTGTTCTTTCCCAACCATCGAGGCGATCTGATCGAGTCGGCCGTCGTGGTGGAGCGCATGCGTCGAGGGGCGATCGAGGAAGTCGCCGAGCTTCGTAATCCACTCGATGTGCTGGCACAGCAGATCGTGGCCATGGTGGCCGCCGAGGAGCTGAAAGCCGACGACGTCTATCGCCCTTGTGCGCCGGGCCGACAGCTTCCAAGAGCTTCCGCACAGCGGCTTCGAGGCAGTGTTGGACATGCTGTCAGGCCGGTATCCGTCCGAGGACTTCGCCGAGCTCCGTCCTCGCCTGATCTGGCACCGCGACACCGGCTTGCTGACTGCCCGGCCCGGTGCCCTGCGATTGGCCGCGACGTCCGGCGGAACGATTCCAGATCGAGGCTTGTTCGGCGTCTTCCTGGTCGGCGAAGGCAATGCCTCTGGGCGCCATGCTGCCGGCCGGCGGGTAGGCGAACTCGACGAGGAGATGGTCTACGAAACGAGGGTGGGTGATGTGTTCACGCTCGGTACGACCAGCTGGCGCGTCGAGCAGATCACCCACGATCAGGTCCTGGTCTCCCCTGCTCCGGGCACCCCGGGACGGCTGCCGTTCTGGAAGGGTGACTCGCCGGGCCGCCCGCGCGAACTCGGCCGCGCCTTCGGCCAATTCGTTCGTGAGCTGG
Source organism: uncultured Actinomycetota bacterium (assembly GCA_963808495.1). GTDB lineage: Bacteria > Actinomycetota > Actinomycetes > Propionibacteriales > Propionibacteriaceae > Microlunatus. The sequence goes on along the minus strand of CAWEGC010000009.1, from coordinate 495,380 downwards.
GCAGCTCAGCGGCGGAACCTGCCGCACATCGGCTCCGCGAATCGGGGCTCGACGACTTCGCCGCGCGAAACTTGCTCAACTACCTCAAAGAACAAGCGGCAGCGACAGGCGTGCTGCCCACAGACCAGACGATCGTCTTCGAGCGGTTCCGCGACGAGCTGGGCGACTGGCGCGTCTGCGTTCACTCTGCCCTCGGGTCCGGGGTCTTGACTCCCTGGGCACTGGCCATCGAGCATGCGGCGCGGGAACGCTACGGCATGGAGGTCCAGGCCACGGCCACCAATGACGGCATCGTGCTCCGGATACCCGACACGGAATCCGAACCACCGACCGCCGAACTGATCATGTGTGACCCCGACCTTCTGGACGACGTCGTCACCGATGAAGTCGGTGGATCCGCGCTGTTCGCTGCTCGCTTCCGGGAGAGCGCCGCCCGGGCCCTGCTGCTTCCTCGGCGAGATCCGAAGTCGCGATCGCCCCTGTGGCAGCAGCGCATGCGATCGGCACAGCTGCTGACGGTGGCGGCGCAGTATCCGGAGTTTCCCATCGTGCTCGAGACGATGCGTGAGTGTCTCACCGACGTCTTCGATCTGGCAGGGCTGCACGACACCCTTTCGCAGATCGCGGCGCGTTCCATCCGGGTGGTCGACGTGGAGACCTCGGAGCCATCACCGTTCGCCAAGTCGTTGCTCTTCGGCTACGTCGGTGCCTTCGTCTACGAGGGTGACGTGCCGCTGGCCGAGAAGAAAGCAGCGGCTCTGGCGCTGGACGCCTCGCTGCTGGCCGAACTGCTCGGCAAGGACGGCCTCGCCGAACTGCTCGATGCCGACGTGATCGCCAGCATCGAGCGAGACCTGCAGAGCCTCACCGCCGAGCGGCGCGCATCCGGAGCCGAGCAGCTCTTCGACCTGCTACGGACGGCGGGACCCTTCGCGGTGTCTGAGCTGGCTGCACGCAGTAGCCCCGAGCTCGACCTCGAGTGCGGTGCTGGCCCAGCTGATCGCCGATCGCCGGGTAGTCGGTGTGCGCATCGCCGGTCAGGAGATGTTGGCCGTCACCGAAGACATCCCCCGACTCCGGGACGGCCTCGGTATCCCCGTTCCACCAGGCATCGCGGCCAGCTTCAACGAGCCCGCGACACATCCGATCGACGACCTTGTGCTGCGCTGGGCACGGACCCATGGTCCCTTCCTCGCCTCGACCGTTGCGGAGCGCTACGGGCTCGGTCGGGCTGTCGTCGAGGCGGCCTGCGAGACTCTGGTGGGCCCGGGCACCCTGGTCCGTGGCACCTTCGTGGATCTGCCAGCTGGAGCGTCAGGACCGGGTGAACGGCCCGCGGAGTCCCGAGGTCCCCAATCCGGCGACGTGCGTGCAACCTCATCCAGCGTCCGTCAGTACTGTCACGCGAAGGTCCTGTCGCTGATCAAGCGCCGTACGCTCGCCGGCTTGCGCAAGAGCGTCGAGCCGGTTGAGCAGGTCGCGTACGCCCGCTTCCTTCCGGAGTGGCAGGGCGTCGGATCGGGGCAGCGGAGCACCGATGCGGTACTCGGTGCGCTGGAGCAGATGTCCGGCTACGCCTTGCCGGCGAGCGCCGTGGAAGCGGTCGTCCTGCCATCCTCGAGTGGCGAACTACTCCCCTGCCATGCTGGACGAGCTCACCTCCACTGGCGAGGTGTACTGGGTCGGCGACGGTGCGATCGGTGATGCCGACGGCTGGGTTCGCTGGTACCTCGCCGATCAGGAACCACATCCGCCCCAGATCGAGCCAGCGCACTACCGCAGTCAAGAGCTGCTTGCTGCGCTTGCCGGCGGTGGCGCGTACTTCTTCGATTCGCTGCTTCCCGCCGGGGCTGGCCACAGCCGGTCGATCTGAATACGTGGCCGCGCTCTGGGATCTGGTGTGGGCGGGACTGGTGACGGGGGACACGTTCGCTCCGGTGCGCGCCCTGGCTCGACGAGGCACCCATCGCAGGCCGAACCTGCCCGCCGGTAGAGCAGCTCGCCAGGGCCTCGGCGGCCGCGGTGTGAATCGGCCCAGCAGGCTGCCGCGGATGGCTTCGCCGACGACCGCCGGCCGTTGGGCGCTGGTGACCCGAGGGCAGCCCTCCGCTGCGGACCGGCTCGCCGCAAGCATCTTCGCCCAGCTTGACCGTTACGGGGTAGCCACTCGGGGCAGTGTGTTGACCGAGAATTCGGAAGGTGGCTTCGGTGCCGCCTATCGGGCGCTGAGTGCGCTCGAGGAGTCAGGCCAATGCCGTCGTGGCTACTTCGTCGAAGGGCTCGGCGCCGCCCAGTTCGCGCTCACCGGTGCGGTCGACCGGTTGCGCTCCTACTCTCGGGAACCGGATGATCCCGTGGCACTCGTCCTGGCCGCCTGCGATCCGGCGAATCCGTACGGTGCCGCGCTGCCCTGGCCTGAGCGAGAAGGGCACCGACCGGGCCGGAAACCGGGCGCCCTGGTGGTCCTGGTCGGCGGGGCGCTGATCTTCTACGTCGAACGCGGCGGCAAGACACTGCTCTCGTTCACCGAAGATCCCTCGAAACTGAACCCTGCCGCAGCCGCGTTGGCCCAATGCCGTCCAGGATGGCCTCTTGGGCAAGTTGACCGTCGAGCGCGCCGACGGCGCCCACGTCTTCTCGTCACGAGTCCTCAGCGAGGCGCTGCAGACGGCCGGCTTCAGGATGACCCCTCAGGGGCTTCGGCTTCGGCCGAGCGTCTGAGCGTGCCGCTGTGAAGCCCGACGTGTGCCGACGGCCTCAACGCCGTGACCGGCTCCGCGCCGCTGGACGTCGCTGGGTGCGGCGTACGTCGCTAGGCGGCGGCCTGCGCCATGGCCCGAACCGTCGGCAGCGACCGCACGCGCTCGCCGGTGCTGATCTGCTCGTGCATCGCCATCTTCTCGCTCACCACGTTGAGCACAGTCGAAAGCGGCAGATCCAGCGCGGCGCAGATAGCGGCCAGCAGTTCGCTCGAGGCCTCCTTCTGGCCCCGCTCCACCTCGGAGAGGTAGCCGAGGCTGACCTGCGCGGCCCTCGAGACCTCTCGCAATGTGCGGGCCTGGGCGACACGCTCCTCGCGCAGCGACTCGCCGATCAACTGACGGACCAGCACGGGCTTCACTGGACTCTCGGGGCGCATACGCAAACTGTACCCACCTCGGGTGAAACTCAGTCGACCACGCTCATGGCTGTCGATGCCGAGACCGGCGGGACCGCCTCTGCACCCAACGCATCGGCAAGAAGTCGCAGCCCTTGGTGGGCAGTGTGTGCCCGAATGGTGGCACGGTCTCCGGTCAACGCGAGTCTCCGAGAGCGAACCACACCGGCCGGCCGGTAAGCGACGGCCACGTACACCTCCCCGACAGGGTGGCCATCCTGCGGTTCAGGGCCGGCCACTCCAGTGACTGCGAGACCCCAGTCGGCGTCGCAGCGTGCCGCTACCCCGACGGCCATGGCTCGGGCAGTGCTCTCAGCAACGGGTCCATTCGCGTCGAGCACGGCACGAGGGACTCCTGCCAGCGTGGCCTTCAGACCGGTGGCGTAGGCGATCGCACCGCCAACGTAATTCGCCGAGGCACCAGGAACTTCGGTGATCAACGAGCCGATCAGACCGCCGGTCAAAGATTCAGCGGTCGCCAGCGTTTCGCCGCGGTCCGCCAGACGGGAGACCACCTCGCGCGCGATTGCCGAGGTCAACGTTGACCGGCCAACGCCGCCCGCCGCATTCTCACCGCATCCCGCACGTAGTCCAGGCCGCTGAGCACGGTCACCACCAATGCGGCCATCATGACGACAACCGCAATGACGTGCGCCCACGGCGGCAGCGGCAGCAGGTACAAGCTCAGGGCCGCCGACTGCAATACGGTCTTGATCTTGCCGCCACGACCCGCGGCCATCACTCCGTACCGCAACACGAAGAAGCGCATGACCGTGATCCCCCATTCTCGGACCAAGATCGTGATCGTCACCCACCAGGGCAGTTCACCGATGATCGACAGACCGACAAAGGCCATGCCGGTGAGTGCTTTGTCCGCGATCGGGTCGGCCAGTTTGCCGAAGGGAGTGACGAGGTTGTGCTTGCGAGCCAGGTAACCGTCCAGCGTGTCGGTCAGGATGGCCGCAATAAAGACGCCGGTCGTGGCCAACCGCCAGTCGGCGCTCATCCGGATGGGCGAGCAACATCCAACCAAAGAGCGGAACCAACAAGATGCGCACCGCCGTCAACGCGTTCGGCACGTTCCACGAGCTGACCGCACGCTCGCGCGCTGGCTCGGCTCCGTGGTCGCGTGGCGTCATCTTCTCGCCGTCCGTGCGCTGCCCTCGGTGTCCGATGTCCTCAGGCATGCTCCGAACATACTGCCTTCGGTGTCAGGTCTCGGCCAGAAGTCGAGCGACCAGGTCGGCACCTTCGGTGGCGACTACACGCGCAGCCACCAGGTCACCGACCCCAAAGGCTGACGCTCTCAAGCCTTCTGGATCCACCGTGTCCTAGTTGATCAGTCGGACGCTCCCGTCGGAATCCGGTCCCTGATGCTGAGCCCGCCCGATCAACTCGCCATCGGCTTCCTCGACGAGCACCTCGATCCGCTCGCCGATCCTGGACTCCGCGCGCTCCTCGACAAGCGAATCCACGACGTCGCTGAGATGGTTCCGGCGCTCCGCTATCTCCCGCGCCGGCAACTGGCCGTCGAGGCCGGCAGCCTCCGTCCCGTCCTCGTCGGAGTAGCCGAAAACACCGATGGCGTCCAGGCGCGCCGCAGCGAGAAATTGCTCGAGGACCTCGATGTCGGCCTCGGTCTCGCCGGGGAAGCCGCAAATGACGTTGCTTCGGATGCCCGCACCGGGTACCCGCTGACGGATGGAGTCGAGCAGATTCGAGGAACCGGTCGGCATTACCGAAGCGGCGCATTCGACGGAGAACCGGTTCCGACGCGTGTTGAAACGACAGGTCGAAGTAGGGCACGACCCCGGATGTTCCGGTCATGACGTCGATCAAGCTGGGGCGCATCTCGGCAGGCTGCAGGTATGAGACCCGAATCCAGTTTACGTCGACCGTCGTCAGGTCCGCGAGCAGTGATTCGAGCAGCCTGACGTTCCCGAGATCTTTGCCGTACGACGAGGAGTTCTCACTGACCAGGAACAGCTCCCGGGCGCCGGAATCGGCGAGCCACCGCGCCTCGGTGATGATGTCGTCCGGCGCGCGGGACACGTACGATCCGCGGAAGCGCGGAATCGCGCAGAAGCTGCAGCGGCGGTCACAGCCCGATGCGATCTTCAGCGGCGCCGAGGGGCCCTTGGTCAGTCGCCGGCGGTGGCTCCGCCAGGGCGCAGTACTCGGAGCTGCGGGAATGATCTGTGCATGGGCCGCCGCTGGGTGAGACGGCGGCTCCGATGCCGACGAGTGACCCGGAATGGCGAGCGTCGTCATCCTGCCCCGACGCTCGACCGGCGCGAGAGGCAGCAGCGTCCGACGGTCCCGTGGCACGTGGGCCTCCGGTCGCTCACCGCCGAGGACGCGCCGCACTCGGCTCGCAATGTCGGCATACGCGTCGAATCCCAGAACAGCGTCGGCTTCGGGCAACGCCTCCGCCAATTCCGAACCGTAGCGTTCGGCCAGGCAACCGACCGCCACCACCGCCCGAGCGCCCTCAGGGCCCTTGAGGTCGGAGGCAGACAGCACTGTGTCGATCGAGTCCTTCTTTGCCGCGTCGACGAAGCCGCAGGTGTTGACCAGGATCGCGTCTGCCTCGGCTGGCTCGGGCGCCAGCCGATACCCACCAGCCACCAGACGGGCAGCCAATTCCTCGGAGTCCACCTCGTTGCGTGCACATCCCAGGGTGATCACGTGGACGGACGGCGGGTCGGCGGTTGGCACGAAAGGCATGAGGCGCCCAGTATGACCGATCAGCCCGTCCGGAGGTTCTCCAGCACCGCTTCGAGCTCGTCGGGCTTGACGAGTACCTCCCGCGGCTTCGACCCCTCGGATGGGCCGACGACTCCGCGGGTCTCGAGAATGTCCATCAGCCGGCCAGCCTTGGCGAATCCGACTCGAAGCTTTCGCTGCAGCATCGATGTCGAGCCGAGCTGCAAAGTGACCACCAGCTCGACCGCCTGCAGCACCAGCTGAAGATCATCACCAATGTCCTCGGCGACCTTGGTGGCAGACTCTGGCGTCGCGGTGACGTCATCCCGGTAGGTCGGCTTCAACTGGCCAGAGACGTGGGCAACGACCTTGTGGATCTCGGTCTCGGTCACCCAGGCCCCCTGAATGCGGATCGGCTTGCTCAATCCCATGGGAAGGAAGAGGCCATCACCCTGTCCGACGAGTTTCTCCGCTCCCGGCTGATCCAAGATCACCCGGGAGTCAGTCATCGATGAGGTGGCAAACGCCAGCCGGCTGGGCACGTTGGCCTTGATCAGGCCAGTGACCACGTCCGTGCTCGGTCGCTGCGTCGCCAGCACCAGGTGGATACCTGCCGCACGAGCGAGCTGGGTGATCCGGACGATGGAATCCTCCACGTCCCGAGGTGCCACCATCATCAGGTCCGACAGTTCGTCGACGATGACCAGCAGGTACGGGTACGGAGCCAGCGTCCGCTCAGATCCCGGTAACGGCTTCACGGTCCCTGTCCGGATGGCCTTGTTGAAGTCGTCGACGTGCCGGAAGCCGAAGGCGGCCAGGTCGTCGTAGCGCATGTCCATCTCCCGGACCACCCACTGCAGCGCCTCGGCGGCTCTCTTGGGCACGGTGATGATCGGCGTCACCAGATGCGGGATGCCTTCATATGCGGTCAGCTCCACTCGCTTGGGATCTACCAGCATCAACCGAACCTCGTCCGGAGTGGATCGCATCAAGATCGACGTGATCATCGAGTTGACGAAGCTGGATTTCCCGGAACCGGTTGCCCCCGCCACCAGCAGGTGCGGCATCTTCGCCAAGTTGGCGATCACGAAACCGCCCTCGACATCCTTGCCCAGACCAACGGTCATCGGGTGATGATCATTGCGGGCCCGAGCGGAGCGGAGGACGTCACCGAGGGACACCACTTCCTTGTCCAGGTTCGGTATCTCGATCCCGATGGCCGACTTTCCGGGGATGGGCGACAGGATCCGCACATCCGCGCTGGCCACCGCGTAGGCGATGTTCCGGCTCAATGCCGTGACTTTCTCCACCTTCACCGCCTGGCCCAATTCGACCTCGTACCGGGTGACGGTCGGTCCTCGGCTGTAACCCGTGACCGTCGCGTCGATTTCGAACTGGCGCAGCACTTCAGTGAGCCGGTGCACCACGCGGTCGCTGACATCCGTTCGTGCCTTGTGGACGCTCCCCTTCTTGAGGGTTTCGGAGTCAGGGAGCAGATACTGCACGTCGCCGGAGAGCTCGAGCTGCTCGACCCGCTGTGGGAGAGGCGTGTGCGGAGGTGCCTCGAGCTCTTCGCCGTTCGCTCCGGTCCCATGGACAGTGACATCAGGGGGCAAGCCGGCTGTCACCCGACGGGCCCCGAACTCGGAGTCGTCCGCATCGCCGTCCGCCTCGCCGGCCGACCGGTCCGGGTCTCCGGGGCTGCGGACCAGCGGCGTCTCGTACGGCTGGCCCGCACCGAGCTGGGTTCGATCACCGATGACCTCGCCTTCGATCACCACGGGCTTGCGGACCCGATCACGAGCCACTCGGATGCGTTCGACCATCTGATGCATCGGAATGCCGACCACGACGAGCACCCCGAAGAGCAGCAGCATGATCAACAAAGGAACCGCGAGGTACACCGAGAGCAGGTCGGTCAGCAGACTGGAGGAGATGTACCCGATGATCCCGCCCGCATCGCGGAGACGCTCCGGGTGGTTCGTCCGAGGCAAGCCACGCGCGATGTTGATCAAGCCAAGGAGCCCGAGCAGGAGGGCTGACCAGCCGATGACCTGACGCCCCAAAGGACCGTTGCGACTCGGATGCCTCAATGTGCGCCAGGACATCAGCGCCAGCAGGATGGGCGCTGCGTAACTCAGGGTGCCGATCACGCTGGAGACGACGAGGTTGATCATCTGACCCATCGCGCCGGGAAGACCCCACCAGAACGCCGCGGCGACGACCAGAGCGCATGCCAGGAGGAACAATCCCACGCCGTCTCGGCGCAGGGCCGGATCGATGTCCAGTGACTCATTGTGCACCCGGCGCGTGGCGCCGCCCAAGGCGCCGGCCAAGGCCATCCACACTCGGGCCGCCCCCTTGCCCAGCGCACGCAATGCGGAGGGCCGGTTCGCTGTGCTCGACTTCCTGGACCGAGATGTCGATCGGGCGTGCGGGCCGCTGGGCGCCGGCAAGGCACGCCGACGGGAACGTCTCTTCGAGCTTCCGGCTGACCGCGGAGGTGCCGTTCTGGATTGAGCGCCAGAACTGCCACGAGACCGCGGTGGGGAAGACGCGCGGGTCGCCATGATGGGAGGCTACGCGATCACCGAGAACCAGCCGCGGGTCACACGCCGTCGACAGAGCGGGCATTCTGCCGATCGGCAGCCGCCGCAATCAGCCTGCGGCTCCGTGTCCAGTGTGAATACCCGCGTCCAGGAGTCTTGGCGTCGGCTCAGCTCCGTCCGGACCGGAAGTGATCGAAACCCGTGGCCGACTCCCAGGTAGCCCCATCGACCAGGACGCGGGGGCCCTCGGCGCCGGGCGCTCGCACCGAGCCGATCGGGAACCATCCCTCGGGAAGTGGGTTGGACGCGGCGAAGGTGGCGGCCAGCGCATGATCCTCACCACCGGTCAAGATCAACGAGTACGGATCGGTGTTGGTCGCGGCGGCGACGGCCTGCAGCGCTTCCGGCACGTCGAAGGCATCCCGGTGGAGATCGATCTCGACGCCGGAGGCGACCGCCACGTGACCAAGATCAGCCAGCAGGCCGTCGGAGACGTCGATCATGGCGTGGGCCCCCGCCCGGGCGGCCACGCCACCCGCGCCGTAGCGCACCTGCGGTACCCGGTAGGCGTCCACCACGACTCGAGGGGATCGAAAGCCACGACCGAGCACGAGCAGGCCGGCTCCGGCCCACCCCACGCGGCCGGTCAAGGCAACGACATCACCCGGCTGCGCACCGCCCCGGCGCACCGGCTCGACGCCGTCTGTGACGCCCAGCACCGTCACGGCGACGGTCACATCCCGAGCTCGAGTCACGTCTCCACCGAGCAGCGCCACTCCCGCCGATGCGCACTCGGTCTGCAAGCCGGCGGCGAATTCCCGTGCCCACGTCACCGGCAGGTCGCCCGGACTGGAGAACCCGACAAGCATGCCGACCGCGCGTCCACCCATGGCTTCGATGTCGGCGACGTTGACCGCCACTGACTTGCGCCCCACGTCGCGCGCCTCGGCCCAGTCGCGCCGGAAGTGCACGCCCTCGACGAGCACGTCCACCGAGCTCAAGAGTGTGCCCGTGGTCGCGATCGCCGCGGCGTCATCTCCGGGCCCGATCAACACTCCGGGAATCGGTGTGAGCCCGCCGATCAGGGCCTCGATGAGCGCGAACTCACCAAGCTCGCTCACAGTCTGCGTCGACGTAGGCGGAGCTACCGGCATCTCGCGGGCTCCAGGGGGTTCCTTACCGAAGCGAACGATGTAGCGTGACGCACATCGGCGAGCGTACGCGGCTATCGGCTGGCGGAGCAGATCGCCTCGTTGACGGCAACGAAGGAGTCCGGATGGTCGTACAGGCGTACATCTTGGTCCAGACCAATGTCGGCAAGGCGGCCGAGGTCGCACGTGCCATCGGCGCCATTCAGGGCGTCACGCTGGCTGAGGATGTCACGGGACCGTACGACGTCATCGTTCGGGCTGAAGCCGCCAGTGTGGACGAACTTGGCAAGCTGGTGGTGGCCCAGGTCCAGGGTGTGCCCGGCATCACCCGGACGGTCACCTGTCCAGTCGTCCACATCTGAAGCTGCGCGCTTGTGGCGCGGCCGTGCTGGCCACGGCGATCAGCGTCACGGCCTGTTCAGGTGCGGTGACGCTGCCGGATCCGGCGCCCACGGGTCAATCGGAGCGGGTGTGCACCGCCCTGATGGCCGACCTGCCGGTGACAGTTCTTGATGGGCAGCGACGCACAGTCGAGCCGGGGCGTCGCTCCGCGGCATGGGGCGATCCGGCGATCACGCTGCGCTGCGGAGTGGAGAAGCCACCGAAGCTCACCGCCGCCAGCCCCTGCTATGAAGTCAACGGAGTCGGCTGGTTTGCCGAGGAGGCATCCGGTGGTTACCTGTTCACCACCATCGGACGAACCGCCTACGTCGAGGTCGGTGTCCCCTCGGAGTACGCGCCCGAAGCGAACGCCCTGATCGATCTGGCGGCTACCGTCAGCAGCCACGACCCTTTGGTCAAGCCCTGCCTTTAGCCGGGTAACGGAATCTAGCGCAAGCCGATCGGGCGGCGCAGCGCGAGAGTGATCAACCTGTCGATCAGGGCCGGGTATTCCAGGCCGCTGGCCGCCCACACCCGTGGAAACATCGAGTGGACGGTGAAGCCCGGCATGGTATTGATCTCGTTGATCATGATGCGGCCCTCGTGAGTGACGAAGACGTCCACCCTGGCCAGGCCCTCACAGCCGATGGCTTCGAACGTTCGCACGGCCAGCGACCGCACTTCTTCGGCAACGGCCGTCTCGACCTCAGCCGGTACGTTGAGCTCCACCTGCTCGGCAGCAAGATACTTCGTCCGATAGTCGTAGAATCCGGACTCGTTTCGCACCCGAATCTCGGCGACCTCGCTGGCTATTGGACGGCCACCGTTGAGCGACTCCAAGACCCCGCACTCCAGCTCACGAGCGCCAACGAAGCCCTGCTCGACGACAACCTTGGGATCGAATCGACGGGCCTCTTCGATGGCCGCTTGTAACTGGTCGGGCCGCTCGACCTTGGTGATCCCCAGACTGGAGCCGCCGCGGGCCGGCTTGACGAATACCGGAAAATGCAGCGCAGAGCACGCATCCAGGCACGCCACCTTGTCGCGAACCCATTCGCCTGGGGTGATGGCCACGAACGGACCGATTGGCAGCCCAGATGCGGCGAGCACCAGTTTCATGTAGTGCTTGTCCATACCTACCGCACTGGCCAGTACACCGGCGCCGACGTAACGGGTCCCCATCATCTCGAACAGACCCTGGATGGTGCCGTCCTCGCCGAACGGGCCGTGCAGCAGCGACAGGGCGACGTCGATCGGACCGAGCTGCTCCAGTTCCGACTTGTCACGCACAGCCAGCTCGCTACCGGCCACACCCCGCACCAGCATGGCGTCGTGAGCGTCCTCACTCAGGACGGGCAGGTGACCGTTCGTTTGATGCAGGCTGGCAATCCCCGCTTCGCTCACGCGAACCCACCGGCCGGACGGAGTGATGCCGACCCCGACGACGTCATATCGGTCCCGGTTCATGGCGGCCAACACGGCCGCCGCCGTCAGGCAGGACACCCCATGTTCACCGCTGGTGCCGCCGAAGATCACGGCGACCCGCGTACGGGTGGCGGTGGTAGTTCCGGCAATCGGCCGATCGTCGCTCATGACGTCCTCTCCCCGACGATACCGATCCGACACCCTACAGGGAGTCAGTGACCAAGCGATGAAGGCGCGCGAGACTGAGCACATGAGCGGAACCACGCCGGATGACCTTCGACCGGACACCGTGGCTGTCACCTCCGGCCGCCCGAAGCGCCAGGTCGATGCCCCCTTCAACCAACCGGCCGTGTTCGCCTCGACCTACGTCGGATCACATCATCCTGACGCCGGGGACCTCGGTTACGGTCGCTATGCCAACCCCACCTGGCTTGCGCTGGAGCGCGCGATCGGCGAGCTGGAGGGGGGCCGGGCGCTGACGTTCAGCTCCGGGATGGCCGCCGCGCACGCGATCGTCGAGTTGCTGCCGGCTGGTGCGACGGTCGTCTTGCCGACGAGCTGTTATCTCGGAGTTTCCGCCCTGGTCGACCAGCGCGCCGGGCTCCTCGACTGGACCGTGCGCAGGGTGGCAGTCTCAGACACCGCCGCCGTGCTCGAGGCCGCCGAAGGCGCCGACCTGTTGTGGATCGAGTCCCCCACCAATCCGATGATCGAGGTCGCCGATCTGCCAGCTGTTGCTGCCGCTGCTGCCGATACGGCGATCGTCGTGGTCGACAACACCTTCGCGACGCCCCTGCTCCAGCAGCCGCTCAGCCAGAAGGCCCATCTGGTGCTGCACTCCGCGACCAAGCTCATCTCTGGTCACTCCGATGCGCTGCTCGGCGCTGTGGTCGTGCGGTCCGACCGGGATGACCTGTACGACCGGCTGGAGGTCACTCGCAGAGTCCATGGTGCCGTTCCGGGCGTGATGGAGTCCTACCTGGTGCTACGCGGCCTGCGCACCCTGGGCGTGCGCCTGGACCGAGCGCAGCGGAATGCCGCGGTTCTGGCCGAGCGCCTGGGTCGACATCCGGCGGTATGCCGCATTCGCTTCCCCGGCCTACCGACTGATCCCGGCCACGAGGTGGCCAGCCGCACCATGGCCGGCTACGGCTCACTGCTGGCCATCGAACTAGCGGACGGGGCCGCTGCCAATGCCTTCATCGACCAGCTCCACTTGTGGGTCCACGCCACCAGTCTGGGGGGAGTCGAATCGACTCTGGAGCGCCGTCGCCGCTGGCGGGGTGAGCTGCTCACCGTGCCGGAAGGCTTGGTCCGGATGTCGGTCGGAATCGAGCATGTCGAGGATCTCTGGGCCGACCTCGAACAGGCTTTGCCGGGCGGCTAGTCAGTACCTCTCGGGCTTGGCGGACCGGGACATCAGCGAGTCGATCATCTCTGAGGGGGTCAGCCGGCCCCCAATCACCTCTGCCACCGCAGCCGCGATGGGCATCTCCACCTTGTGCCGGGCGGCCAACAGTTCGATCGACGCACACGACTTGACACCCTCGGCGACCTGGCGGGTGGCCGCTGCGATATCGCCGACGCTGCGTCCTCGGCCCAGTTCCTCGCCGAATGTCCGATTGCGTGACAACGGTGAGGAACAGGTGGCAACCAGATCACCAAGGCCGGCGAGGCCGGAGAACGTGTGCAGGTCCGCTCCCAGCGCCGCACCGAGCCGTGCGGTCTCGGCCAACCCGCGGGTGATCACCGATGCGGTCGCGTTCGCCCCGAGACCCAGTCCGGTCGCCATGCCAACGGCCAGGGCGATGACGTTCTTGGCTGCGCCACCCAGCTCGCAACCGACAACGTCTGTGTTCGTATATGCCCGGAAGCGGGCGGTGTGGCAAACACGCTGCAGCGCCTCGGCGGTCGGCAGAAAGCTGCTCGCCACCACGCTGGCCGACGGTTGCCGTTCGGCGATCTCCCGGGCGAGGTTCGGACCGGTCACGACCGCGATCCGTTCGGCCGGCACCGCAGCGACCTCGCTGATCACCTCACTCATCCGCAGCCCCGTCCCGACCTCGATGCCCTTGGCCAGGCTCACCAGGATCGCACCCAAGGGCAGCTCCCAAGAGCTCAAGTTCTCGCGCAGCGATTGTGAGGGCACCGCCAACACGACGAAGTCAGCGCCGTCCATCGCCTCGTTGGCATCACTGACCGCTCGCAGCCCTTCGGGAAGTGCGATGGTCGGGAAGTAATCGACGTTGCGGTGCTGCTGGTTGATGGCCGCGGCAAGCTCTGGCCGACGGGCCCAGAGCCGGACCTCATTACCGGCGTCGCACAACACCATCGCGAACGCGGTGCCCCAGGAACCAGAACCCATGACCGCTATTCGGGCGCCGGTCACAGGTTCGTCCCGTCCGGTGGTTTGTCGTGCCCGGCACGCGGGTCGAAGCGCTGCGACGGTGGAACACCGCCACGGAGATCGGCAACCAGGGAGGTGATCGCGTCCATGATCCGGTCGGTTGCTTCGATCAGGATCGAGGAGCTCAGCTCGTGTGACCGCAGATCGTCGAGCTCTACCGGGTCGCCGGCCTTGAGCCGGAGGGTCTTGCGTGGCAGCAGCCTCGGCAGACCGATCCGCGTGCCGGGCATGATCTCTTGGGCACCCCACTGACCGATCGGAATCACCGGACAGCCGGTCTGCACCCAGATGCGAGCGGCACCGGTCCTGCCTGCCATCGGCCACAGGTCAGGGTCGCGGGTGATCGTGCCCTCCGGATAGACGGTGACGGCCTTGCCCACCTCGACTGCGCGGACCGCTGCAGCCAGGGCGTCGGCGGCGGCTGGAGACTGGCGCTGCACCGGGATCTGTCCGCACGCCCGCAGCACTCGACCGACAATCGGTACGTCGAAGAGCGATGACTTGGCGAGGAACCGCGGCCAGCGACCAGAAAAGGCCAGGAACTGGCCGACCGCCAGCGGATCGGCGTTGGAGATGTGATTGACCACGAAGATCACGCCGCCGCGCTGCGGAATCTTGTGCTGATCTTGCCAATCTCGCCGGGTCAGCGGCCGCATGATCGCGTCCAACAACCTGACCGTGAGCACCAGCGCCGGCTCTGCCGGTTCGGTGTTGACCTCCGAGAGGGGCACCAACGCGTCACGAGCGTCGCGACGCTTCATGATCACCTTCTCTCGCTGGTGATGTCCTCACCACTCGCCACGCTGAGCTCGATGAGCCGGCTTCACCCTACGGGAACTTCGTGGCAGCATCGCAAGATCATGGCAAGCCAGGAGCAGCGAGCTGGGCTGCGGGACACCGAGAATCCGGCCACAGAGGGATGCATCGGGCTCGTGGCTCTGAAGCGTTCAGACGTGGCGAAATCTCGGCTCGCCTCTGTGCCGGCACCGCTCCGCCGGCGACTGGCCTGGACCATGGCCGTGGACACGCTGCGAGCACTCACTGCAGTGCTTCCGGTGATCGTGATCAGCAATCAGCCCGCGTTGGCCACCCGCCTGAGCCACGAACACATCTCAGCGCAAGTCCTGGCCGAACCCGTGGTAGCCGGCATGAACGCCGCGTTGCGGCACGGCGAGAAGGCTGCGGCGGCGGCGGGCTTTTCTTCCATCCTGGCCTGTGTCGGTGATCTGCCGGCCCTGCGGCCGGCCTCGGTCCGAGCGGTGCTCGCCGCCGCCATCAATCCAGGACGGGTATTCGTCGCAGATGCCGCCGGTACGGGGACCACGATGCTCATCGCCTCGGGCACCGAGCTGGAGCCGCGCTTTCAAGGCCGCTCAGCCGCCGGCCACCGGGAGTCTGGAGCCGTCGCACTGAGCGCGGCTGAGCTGGGCGGAGCGCTAGCGGACGCACGCCGCGATGTGGACAGCGAGGTGGACCTGTACGACGCCTACTTCCTCGGACTGGGACCAGCCACGGCGCAGCTGTTCGACCCGCGCGGACGTCTGGGCCGATATGAGCTGATCATGGTGGCGGACCAGCCGGGCGACGTGCAGTACGCGGTGACGGCGGATGGCGATCGGCTCTCCATGCCAGCCGGGGCGCTGAGGGAACGGTCCACCTCGGCCGGCCAACGGCTGCATGCGGTCGTCAACGACAGCCAGGTTCTCGCTGCCTGGCTGGAATGATCAGTTCAGCGCCTCGCGGCGGATTTCTTGGTTGAGGACTTCCTGGTTGACGACTTCTTGGTGGCGGCGGTGGACTTGGCCGAAGCCTTGGCGGCCGCCTTCGTCGCGGTCGCCTTGTTGGCAGCCGCCTTCGTCGCACTGCTCTTTTTCGCAGCGCTCTTGGCCGGTGTCGCGGTGGCCGGTGCCGTCTTCGCCGCTGCAGAAGCCTTCTTCGCTCCCGACTTCGGCAGCTTCTTGGCGCCCGAAACATACGCCTTCAGATCTGAACCGGCACGAAACCGCGGGACCGCGGTCGCCTTCGCTCGCTTACGTTCTCCGGTCCGAGGATTGCGCACCATGCGGGCGGCTCGAGGAACCTTCTCGAAGACACCGAAACCGGTGATGGAAACCTTCTCACCCGCTGCCGTTTGCCGAGTGATCGTTTCCACGACGGCGTTCAACGCCTTGCCTGCCTCGGCCTTGCTGCCGTCGTAATGATCGGCAAGGGCCTCGATCAACTGGGCCTTGTTCATGGCTTCCCTTCCGGCCGCTGAGGGCCCACGTCTTGGGCAGCCGTCGGCTACGCCTGCGGGACCTACGCTAGGGAAACTGCGGCAGTCAGACAATCATCTCCGCGCCACATGTGCGTTGTGTCGTTGAGAAAGCGGGGTGACAGGGTCAGGGGACCGTGTCCACCTTTGCGGGTAGCGTTCTCGGCTTGAATGCCGGTCGTTGGATCTCGTACGCATCGATGTGCTCGACCTGGCGAAGCGTCAACCCGATGTCGTCCAGCCCCTCCAACAGCCGCCACCGGGTGTAGTCGTCGATCTCGAAGTCACAGCTGAAGCCCGGCGCGGTGATCACCCGCTGCATCAGGTCAACCGTCAACGGGGCAGCTGGATCGGCCTCGACGAGATCCCAGAGTTCCTCGATGATCTTCTGATCGACGACGGCGATCAACAAGCCCGCCTTGCCGGAATTGCTCCGGAAGATGTCACCGAAGCGGGACCCGATGACCACCCGGAATCCGTAATTCTGAAGAGCCCAAACGGCGTGCTCCCGCGACGATCCGGTGCCGAAGTCAGGACCCGGGATCAAGATCGTGGCTCCGGCGTATTGCGGTTGATTGAGCACGAAGTTGGGATCGGACCGCCACGCAGCGAACAGGCCGTCCTCGAATCCCGTCTTGGTCACGCGCTTGAGGTAGACAGCCGGAATGATCTGGTCGGTATCGACATTGCTCCGCCGGAGCGGGACAGCGGTCCCGGTATGGCTTGTGAACTTCTCCACTGCCCGTCCTCCCTACAGGTCCGCCGGTGAACTGAGCTTGCCGGTGACGGCCGTAGCGGCGGCCACCAACGGCGACACCAGATGGGTTCGGCCGCCTTTGCCTTGGCGTCCTTCGAAATTGCGGTTCGAGGTGGAAGCCGCTCGCTCTCCGGGTTTCAACTGATCAGGATTCATGCCAAGACACATGGAGCAACCCGCGGCCCGCCACTCGGCGCCGGCGGAAGTGAAGATCGCGTCGAGCCCTTCCTGCTCGGCCTGAAGACGGACCCGCGCCGAGCCTGGCACCACGAGCATCCGTACCGACTCTGCGACATGGTGTCCCTTGATCACGCCGGCGGCCGCACGCAGGTCCTCGATCCGCCCGTTCGTACACGAACCGAGGAAGACCGTGTCCACCGCGATGTCACGCATGCGTTGGCCCGGCTGCAGCGCCATGTACTCCAGCGCCTTGGTGGCGGCAGTCCGGTCGGCCTCCTCGCCGAACGTCTCGGGATCCGGCACGGCGGCGCCCAGCGGGACACCCTGACCCGGATTGGTGCCCCAGGTGACGAACGGCGTCAGGGCGCTGGCATCCAGATCGACCTCAGCGTCGAATTGCGCATCAGGATCGGTGTTGAGGCCGCGCCAGTAGGCGACGGCAGCGTCCCAATCCTCCCCCGATGGGGCATGAGGTCGGCCCTTGAGGTACGCGAAGGTGGTCTCGTCCGGCGCGATCATGCCGGCCTTGGCACCCCATTCGATGCTCATGTTGCAGATCGTCATCCGGCCCTCCATGGAGAGCGCTTCGATGGCCGACCCGCGGTACTCGACGATGTAGCCCTGTCCCCCGCCGGTGCCCACCTTGGCAATCAGCGCCAGCACGATGTCCTTCGCGGTGACGCCTACGGGCAGCCGGCCGTCGACATTGACCGCCATGGTCTTCGGTTTTGCCTGGGGAAGCGTCTGGGTGGCCAGCACGTGCTCCACCTCTGAAGTGCCGATCCCGAAGGCCAGCGCTCCGAACGCTCCGTGAGTCGAGGTATGCGAGTCACCGCAGACGATGGTCATGCCCGGCTGGGTCAGACCGAGCTGCGGTCCGATGATGTGCACGATCCCTTGATCGAGATCCCCGAGACTGTGGATCCGAATGCCGAATTCCTGGGCGTTGCGGCGAAGGGTCTCGACCTGCGTACGGGAGACCGGATCGGCGATGGGCCGGTCGATGTTGAGCGTCGGCGTGTTGTGATCTTCGGTGGCCAGGGTGAGGTCCGGTCTCCGGACGGGCCGGCCGGCCTGACGCAACCCGTCGAACGCCTGCGGACTGGTCACCTCGTGAACCAGGTGCAGATCGATGTAGAGCAGGTCCGGTTCCCCCTCCGCCGAGCGCACGACGTGCGCATCCCAGACCTTTTCACTCAGTGTCTTGCCCATTGCGGTGAGCAGCTCCCTTCGACAGCCCTAGTGGCACGCCCCGGACTTGCATTCCAGCATTCGAGACGGCAGTATCAAGACATGGACAACTCTAGCGGTGTCGGCGTCCTGGACAAAGCCGCCCTCGTGTTGAGCGCCTTGGAGACCGGGCCGACCACGCTTGCGGGGCTGGTATCGGCTACCGGGCTGGCCCGGCCAACGGCCCACCGTTTGGCGGTGGCCCTCGAGCATCATCGTCTGGTCTCTCGTGATCTGCAAGGCCGGTTCATCCTTGGTCCACGGCTCGGCGAGCTGGCCTCCGCCGCTGGTGAAGACCGGTTGTTGGCCACGGCCGGACCCGTGCTCGCCCGACTGCGCGATATCACCGGCGAGTCGGCCCAGATGTTCCGCCGCCAGGGTGACTACCGGGTCTGCGTGGCCGCCGCCGAGCGGGCGTCCGGACTCCGCGACAGCGTGCCGGTGGGCACCCAGTTGACCATGAACGCCGGCTCGGCTGCACAGGTGCTCCTCGCTTGGGAGGAGCCCGACCGGATGCAGCGCGGACTGCGAGGCAGCCGTTATTCGGCGGTGGCCCTGGCGGCCGTACGACGTCGTGGCTGGGCGCATTCCGTCGGTGAGCGCGAGCCCGGAGTGGCCTCCGTTTCGGCGCCGGTGCGTTCACCCTCGGGAAAGGTGATCGCCGCCGTCAGCGTCTCCGGCCCAATTGAGCGGCTCTCTCGGCAACCCGGCCGGCTGCACGCACCGGCCGTGATCGCGGCCGCCGAGCGGCTGAGTGAGGTCCTGCGACGAAGCGGCGGAGAGTGATGCAGCCCCGCTAGGTGGTTCTTGGCGGTAGAAGCGCCCTGTCGGCGGGTGAAGTGCGCAGCCAAGGGCAATGACGGCGTAGGGCGGCCTCACTCGAGGCCCTACGATGCTCACATCGAGCAAGGTTCGTCGCGAGACGACCGTGTTGCACGTCCTATGACAAGACACGCTTAGAATCAAGATCACAAGGGTTGAACTAGGTCTCGTGCTAGCAACCCGGGCAGGAGCACCAACTGTGAGCTTCGAACCTCTCCCAGAACCTTCACCGGCTGTCCGGCATCGAGCCGCGCGGGTCAGCGACACCCTGCGGGAGTGGCGCGAAGAGCGTGCCCGCAAGGACGGGCAACTGGCAACCGTGGTGCCGTACACCGGCTACGGCTCGACCAGCTGGATCCGAGTGCTGGGGCGGGTCTTGCTGACCCCGGACATCACTGAACGTGCGTCGACACCCAACCCGGAAGGAATTCGCGGCTGGCGCAGCTTCATCAGCGTGCCGGTCGACGGCGCCAAGGTCAACGTGACCATCGGCGAGCAGCGCCAGGTGGTCACCGCCGATCGCAGCGGAATCATCGATGCGGTGGTACCGATCTCACTGCCGCCGGGCTGGCACACCATCGGTCTGCAGGCGGAGAATCCGGGTCCCGAGCCCACGATCGACCGGCCGCCGAACGAGGCCCAGATCTACGTCGTCGACCCTGAGGCCCGGCTCGGTGTCGTCTCCGACGTCGACGACACGGTGATGGTCACCGCGTTGCCTCGTCCGATGCTGGCCGCCTGGCACGCCTTCGTCCTGAATGAGCACTCTCGCCGGCCAACGCCTGGAATGCCAGTCTTCTACGAGCGGTTGACTCGCACCTATCAGGACGCGCCGGTGATTTATCTGTCCACCGGCGCGTGGAACGTGGCGCCCAGCCTGACCCGTTTCCTGGCGCGGAATCTGTATCCGGCCGGTCCTTTGCTGCTCACCGATTGGGGTCCGACCGAGACCAGCTGGTTCCGTAGCGGAACCGACCACAAACACAAGAGCCTGGAACGATTGGCCGAAGAGTTTCCGAACATGAAGTGGTTGCTGATCGGCGACGACGGGCAGCACGACGAGGAGATCTACGGAAACTTCGTCAGCAGCCATCCCGACCGCGTGGCCGCGGTCTGCATCCGCCAACTCAGTCCGGGACAGGCCGTGCTGGCCGGAAGTGCCGGCAAGACTCACGCCGCGCCCATCAATTCCACGGTCCCCTGGCTGTACGGCCCGGATGGCTCGACCTTCGTCGACAAGCTGAAGGAACTCGGTCTGCTGGTGGACGACGAGAAGCAGCCCACCGTCGAATAACGGCAGACCGATGAGCGGCGAAGTACTCTGACGCTATCGCAGCCGCCAGATACCCTGAGACATCGAACCCATGACGGGGTCCCCTCTCGGCAAGCCGCCGGCGAGTTGCGCTGGGCGTCGGTGCTGTTCGTGGACCTCGCGGATTACACAGCGCTGACCTACTCCTGGGATGCCCTTGATCTCCGCGACATGCTGTCCGGATACTTCGAGCTGGCTCGGAGCATCGTCGGTCGGTACGGCGGCGAGGTCGAGAAGTTCATCGGCGATGCGATCGTTGCCGTCTGGGGCGCTAACGCGACGCGTGAGGACGACGCCGAGCGTTGTGTCATCGCGGGCCTGGAGGTGCTGGCGTCGGTTGCCCGATTCGGGGAGCAACACGGACTGTCCGATCTGATGGCTCGGGGCGGAGTGGTGACCGGCCGGGTTGCTCTGCTGAACCGCGCGGACGAAGGTCTGGTGGCCGGCGACAGCGTGAACCTGGCCTCGCGGATTCAGTCCGCGGCGCCGCCCGGCAGCGTGCTCGTGGACGACGCGACGATGCGGGTAACGCGCGCAACGATCGCCTACTCATCGGCCGGTGAGCACCAGCTCAAAGGCATGCCCCGGCCGATGCGGACTGTGGACGGCGCTCCGTGTTGTCGAGCCGGATCAGGATCCCCAACGGCAGGGGGAATTGGAGACACCATTCCTCGGCCGTGATCGTGAGCTGACCGGGCTCCAAAGCCTGTTCGAGTCGGCTTTGACCAATCGACGGGCGAGACTGGTCGCGGTCAGCGGGCAGGCGGGCGTCGGAAAGAGTCGGCTCGCGTCGGAGTTCGAAGCTCATGTGGCCGATGCTTTTCCCGACGTGGCGTGGCATCGCGGCCGGTGCATCTCGTACGGGGATGGCGTTGCCTTCTGGGCCTTGAGGGAGATGCTTCGACAGCGGCTGGGACTGCGGACGGACGACACAGGACAAGCCGTGCGCGCCAAACTGGCCGAGCGCCTGAAGCAATGGGTTCCGGACGAGAAGGAGCGCGGGTTCGTCGAGCCCCGGCTGTGTGTCCTGATCGACGTCTCGGATCGAGACTTCACTCGACAGGAGCTTTTTGCCGCGTGGCGGCTGTTCCTCGAGCGGGTGAGTACCGCCCAACCAGTTGTCCTGCTCATCGAAGACTTGCAGTGGGCGGACGCCGGCCTGCTTGACTTCCTCGGCTACCTGCTGGATTGGTCAGCGGAGCGGCCGCTGTTCTTCATCACCCTCGTCCGGGCGCAGGATGAGTCGGAAAGCGGGACCCTGATCGGTGACCACGACAACGGAAGCTCTCTCCATCTGGAGCCGCTCTCCACCGATCTGATCGAACAGATCCTGGACGGCCTCGTACCGGACATGCCAGCTGCGCAGCGGGCCAAGATAGCCGCCCATTCAACCGGTGTGCCGCTCTATGCGGTCGAGACAGTGCGGGCGTTGGTCGATCGCGGCCATGTGATCGCCCGAGGCGGCCGGCATGCTCTGCTGCAGTCCGGACGCTGACCTTGAAGTTCCTGCCTCACTTATCGCGCTGATAGCCGCCCGGCTGGACCGATTGCCCCCGGCGGAGCGAGACCTTGTCAAAGGCCTGGCCATACTGGGAACCTCGTTCCGTCGCGACGCGGTCAGTGCCGTCACCACTGCCGCTGAACGAGAGGTTGACGACACCCTTCGGGCGTTGGTTCGGAAGGGCGTTCTCCGGGTGGTGGCCGACTCGACGTCTCCAGGCGGTGAGGAGTACCAATTCGTCCAATCGATTCTGCGGACGGTTGCCAGTGATCTACTCAGTCGCCGGCAACGAAAGGACTACCACTTTGCGGTCGCAAGCCGCCTTGAGGAGGCGTCCGCGGTAGACGTCGTCGAGTTGGTGGCAGCTCATTACAACGACGCCTATCAAGCGGCACGGAATGATCCCGACAAGGACGACATCCGGGCGCGCGCGGCTGCCGCGTACGGGCGCGCCGCTGCACGAGTTGCCTCACTGGGCTCACCTGAGCGCGCCGTGGGCTACTACGAGATGGCGGCGAGCCTCACCACGGACCAGTCGGAGGGTCTGCGGCTCACCGAATCGGCCGCCCAGATGAGCTACCTGAGTGGCCAGTACGAGAAGTCAGCCCGGCAATACGAACAGGCGGTCGCGGGACACCGAGCGGCCGGAAGCGAGGTAGCCGCCGCCAAGTCGGCGACATTCCTTGCGCGCTGCCTGAGCGTTCTAGGGCGGACAGCGGACGGGATGTCTCTGTTGCGGCCGGCCGTCGAGGTGCTGGCTGCCAACGAGGAGGTGGCGGCCGAGGCTGAGGCGCACGCCATTATGGCGGAATGGTTCGCCTTTGCGATGACTGACGACGAAGTCGCCGAGCACGCGAATAGGGCATACGAGCTCGCTACCGCAGCCAACTCTCCGAAGGTCCTCTGCAGAGCCCTCAATGCCAAGGGTTGGCTCCTGCAACGGCAGCACCATGCCCCCGAGGCCGCTGCCATGTTCGCAGCACTCGTCGAAGTCGCACAGTCCAACGACCTGCCCCAAGCGGAGCTGATGGGACGAGGAAACCTTGCCGATGTCCGATCGCAGTCAGACCTGCCACGAGCTGAGTCCGAACACCTCGCCGCACTCGAACTCACCGAACGACTTGGCGACGTGGGGAACCGAGCGGTTGCTCTGAGCAACATCGCTCTCCACTACTTCTATGCCGGGCAGTGGGACCTGACAGAGAGCTATGCGCGACGCGCGGTGGAGTCCCTCACGGTCTCGCAGTTGCAGAACTTCGGACACTTTCCGTTGCTCATGCTGGCCGTCACCCGTGGCGACATCGACGCCGCACGA
The DNA here is from genome assembly GCA_963808495.1 of uncultured Actinomycetota bacterium. Classification (GTDB taxonomy): domain Bacteria; phylum Actinomycetota; class Actinomycetes; order Propionibacteriales; family Propionibacteriaceae; genus Microlunatus. The sequence continues at coordinate 472,233 of CAWEGC010000009.1, read as the reverse complement.
ACGCATCTGCGTGAGCTGAAGAGCTGGGTGGATGACGACGACGCCCAGAGCCGGGATTCATATCTGATCGCCGAGGCTGCGGTCGCTCTGGCGGCAGGACCACCGGCTGAGTCACTGGCCCCAGCGGTCAAGGCGGCCAGAAGTGCGTACGAGTCCAACGGCTTGATTTCGGAAAGCTTTCGGCTCGCCTGGCCACTCGCGCTCGAGGCTGCGATGCGCTGCGGAGATCTGGACGAGGCCAAGATGCTGCTCGCGATGGTCGCCGAAGCTCCGGCGGGCCACCTTCCTCCTTACCTTGCCGCACAGACGTCACGGTATGCCGCGTTGCTGACCATCGAGAGCGGGCAGCCGGCCACTGAGGTCGAGGCAGAACTGCGTTCAGCGATGGAAACTCTTCGTGACCTTGGCTACCGATACTGGCTGGCCCGGACACAAGCGGACCTCGCCCGCTGGCTCGGCACACAGAACCGCCGCGAGGAAGCGGCACGTCTGCTCGCCGATGCCCGCCAGACGTTCAGCGAGCTCGATGCGAGGGCAGATCTGCAGCGTATGGCGCTGAGTGCCTAGACTGACACGATCCGAGCTGACCACGCTGGCCTCAGTGACTTCGGCCACCTCAGGCTGCTGGCAGCGAGGCGTGCCCTCGCGGTTTCGCACTACGGCTGCGGGGCCACCATCACAAGAATCGACGTGGTGGACAAGATCACGAATGCGAGCGTCAGCTCGGTGCCGACCACCAGGGCAAGTTTGTCCGCTCGGGTGCCCTGCCCGCGTTCCGACTCAGGCAGATGCTTTCGTGCGAAGGTCGCTCGAGAGGCGTACTTCCGTCCTTCGTTGCCCAGCAGCAGCATCAGGCCGAAGAAGCCGAGTTTGAAGAGCAGCACGTGCCCATAGCGAGATTCCACCAAAGCGGTGACACCGCCGGCGACGGCGAGCGCATGAATCGCTCCGGTGATCACGAGGGTGACGACGCTGAATATCGCAACAATCGAGAACCGAGGAATCAAGAGATCGAGTTCCTGCAGGTTCTTCCGCGGTAACAACACCGCTGTCAGCGCAACGAGGCCGCCCAGCCAGGCCGCCACGGCGAGCAGGTGTCCGGCCGTGGCAACAATCTTGGCAATCTGCCATGGCCCGACAACCGCGTTGGATTGGACAACCAGAGTCGCGGCCAGCAAAGCGACGATGCCAAGCGCGGCCGATCGGCGCCGACCGGTGATCGGCGAGCGGATCAGATCCACAAAGAAGAACGCGATGCCGACCAGGATGGCCAGCCGGATGATCGCGCCGGTTCCGCCGACCGGGGACAGAGCGTCGCCCACCAGAGGGTGGCCGGACGACACCCAGATCAGCGGGGCACCGATGGTGCCGACAACCATGAGGCCTGCGCCGATTGCTGCCAGACTCACCAGCCGACGGTCTGTCCTGCCCTCGGGCCAGACCAGAGCACCAGAATGCGAAGGTGCCAGCCAGCAGGACATATCCGGTGTAAGTAAGGATCCGGTTCAAACCAAGCGCCAGCTGAAGCAATTCTGGGTTCAGCGTCATGCCTGGCGACACCATGGCCTCAAAGGTTCAGTCGAGAATGGTGTCTGGCTACTACCCAGTATGCAGGCGAGTGACTCGAAGCCCTCGGTTCCTGCCGGTTGAGCAGAACAGCCCGCTCCTCATCGGCACTTCCTCGGCGGATCGACGACAGCGCGCATGCAACCTATGTTGTCTGGTAGCCCCGACGGGATTCGAACCCGCGCTACCGCCTTGAGAGGGCGGCGTGCTAGGCCGCTACACAACGGGGCCCTAGCTGCCCAACCGAGATGCGTGCACCGACCGGGCCACGGAAGCCTACCAATGGGTCGATCCTTCCAGCGAATCGGAAGCTCCGTCGCTGGGGTACTAGGACTCGAACCTAGACTAACTGAACCAGAATCAGTCGGGCTGCCAATTACCCCATACCCCATCGTTCGTGCTGCCGCAGACGACGCGTGCCCGCGCCGGGGCACGGGGAATGACTTTACTGTAGAGCGACTCGGCGCCCAAACCACCTCAGGGCGCCGGCACGGGCCGAACGAGAGACAGATCGACGGTCGTCCGCAGCCTCATCCGACGGGCCACCAGGTAGGCGAGCACCGCAAACACAGCAAAACCACCCACGTCGAACGCAGCGTCGACCCAGTCAATTCCCCGGATGGCGCGGAGGGCGGCGATCGATGTCGTGAGCCCCGCGACCAGGTAAGCGAACACGTTGTTGACCACGTGAGCCGCGATGCCCGCTTCCAGCCCACCGGTGCGCCACACCAGAACGGCGGCAAGCAGTCCGAACGCGAGCCGGTCGGCGAACAGGGCAAGGTTCTGAGTTCCGTGGAGAAAAGCGAAGACCACTGAGGAGACGACCACTCCGAACCACGGCTGGCGGACGAGGCTACCCAACGCCTGCATCAGATAGCCGCGGAAGAACACCTCCTCCGCTGCGGCTTGCAGTGGCGAGGTCAGAACGATGACGATGAGAAAGCCCCAGAAACCGTTCTGGACACTCAGGTTGAGTGGCTCGGTGACCGCTGAGGAGATCAGCAGAACGCCGTTCAGCGCGACCACAGCGATACCCAGGCAGATCAGCAGATAACGCCACCGCAGGCCGGGTTGTACCGAGGACAACCAGCGTGGCGCGACCGAATGCACCATGGTCATCAACAACCAGCAGATCGGGATCAACATGGCGATTCCGAGGTTGGCGGCCAGCATTCCGCTGGGCCGCTCGAAGGCGTAGGCCTGGGTGTAGTACTGCCCGTACGGCACTCCTGGTGTGGTGATGGTCCAGGCGAACAGTGTCACGACCCGGCTGAGCAGGCTGGTGATCAGCAAGAACATCGAGAGGCCGAAAACGACGCCGAGCGCCGATCGCCACCACACGAATTCTGACGTTCGCAGTAGTTGCGGATACACCGCTCCATCGGGCGGCAACAGGCCCGGGACGTTCTCCGTACGAGGCGCGAAAAACCGGGCGAGCTGCTGGCGCCGGCCAGGTGCGGGTGACTCGGCCACTGGCGGCGAGGAAGGCACCGGCTGCCCGACCGAGCCGGCACGAACGGCAGGATTGCCCGACCGCTGAGCTGCCGACGCTCTGGTTCCTGTCCGCTGGCCCGGCTTCTTCGCCGGGTTAGGCATGAGCGCCTTCGTTGGCCAGGGTCGCCTGCGCAGCGCTCAGCCGCGCCAGCGCCGAGTCTCGGCCGAGCAGTTCCAACGACTCGAACAGCGGCGGCGAGATGCGCCGGCCCGTGATGGCCGCTCGTACCGGTCCGAATGCCAGCTTGGGTTTCAGTCCTAGGTCGGAGACCAGCACACTGCGCAGCGAGGCCTCGATGGTGGTGGCGTCGTAGGGCTCGAGCTCGGCCAGGGTTCGGACGGTCGCGGCGATCACCGGCGCAGAGTCCGTCGACAGACCGGCATCCGGCTCGATCGTGATGGCGTCATCGTCGGTGAACAGGAATCGCAGCAGCTCGACCGCCTCGGACAATGTCGTGATCCGCTCCTGGATCAGCGGCGTGGCGGTGACCAGTCGCGAACGTTCCTGGGGCAGCGGTGGGTCGCTGATCAGGCCTGCGCCCGCCAGGAACGGAATGAGTCGCTCAGTGAGCTCGTCGACAGGTAGGCGCCGGATATGCGCGGCGTTTATCGCCTCACACTTCTTCGGATCGAACCGAGCCGGGCTGGCGTTGACCCGCGTGATGTCGAAGGCCGGGACCATCTCCTCCATCGTGAAGATGTCCCGATCCTCTGCGATCGCCCAGCCAAGTAACGCCAGGTAGTTGAGCAGAGCCTCGGGCAGGTACCCCTGCTCGCGGTACTCGGCAAGCCCAGATCCCTTGTCGCGCTTGGAAAGTCGCCGGTTGCCCTCCCCCAGCACGGTGGGCAGGTGGCCGAAGATGGGCGTGCGTCCCCCGCCGATGCCAAGCTGCTTCAGTGCGGCATAGAGCACGATCTGACGAGGCGTCGAGGGCAGCAGATCTTCTCCGCGCAGAACGTGGGTGACCTCCATCAGCGCGTCGTCCACCGGATTGACCAGTGTGTACAGCGGCTCGCCATTGGCCCGTACCAGGACGTAATCAGGCACGTGAGCGGCAGCGAAGCTGACTGGTCCCCGAACCAGGTCGTCGAAGTCGATCGGTGCGTCGGGCACCAGCATCCGGATGACCGACGGCGCGGACATCGCCTCCAGCTGCCGGACCCGTTCCGGGTCAAGGTAACGGCAATGCCCGTCGTAGCCTGACGGGCTACCGGCGGGGCGAGTGGCCTCCCGAGCTTCGATCTCTTCCCTCGTGCAGTAACAGCGATAGGCCAATCCTGCGGCCAGCAACTGGGCCACGACGTCACGGTAGAGTGCCGTCCGCTCAGACTGGATGTACGGACGGTATGGCCCCCCCTTGATTGGACCCTCGTCCCAGTCGAGCCCGAGCCAGGTGAGTGCGTCGAGCAGCCCGGCGTAGGACTCCGGAAGGTTGCGCCCGACATCGGTGTCCTCGATGCGCAGGATGAATGTGCCGCCGTAGTGGCGGGCGAATGCCCAGTTGAACAAGGCGCTGCGAACGTTGCCCACGTGCAGATTGCCGGTCGGGGACGGCGGAAACCGGACTCGCACCTGCTCGGGGGGCAGGTCGCCGAGAACCATCGCGTCGTTCGCCGATCGCTCGACGTCAGGCATCTGACTCCTCGGTCACCGGCGCACTGCTGGCGACGGAGTTGCGGAGAATGCCGATACCGTCGATCTCCACCCGAACTTCCTGACCGGGAACCATCTCGCTGACTCCGTCCGGCGTACCGGTCAAGATCACATCTCCGGGCAGCAGGGTGGTGAACGAGCTGATGTAGGCGACCACCTCCGGAATGCCGAACACCATGTCGCGGGTACGCCCGTCCTGCTTCAGCTCACCGTCGAGTGTCGTCCGGATCCGTAGGTCGGAGACCTCCTCCACGCTCTGGTGGGTCGTGATCCACGGACCCAGCGGACAGAATGTGTCGTAGCCCTTGGCACGTGACCACTGACCGTCGGTCCGCTGCAAATCCCGCGCGGTGACGTCGTTGGCGACGGTGTAGCCGAAGATCACGTCTGGGACCCGGCTGGGCGGCACGTCCCGGCAAATCCGTCCGATGACGATCGCCAGCTCACCTTCGAAACTCAGCTCACGGCTCGCGGACGGATAGACGATGGACTCGTCAGGACCGATGACAGATGTATTGGGCTTGAAGAAAGTCAGCGGGGTCTGGGGCACGTCGTTGCCGAGTTCGGCAGCGTGCGCCGCGTAGTTCCGACCGACCGCAACGATCTTGCTCCGCGGAATGACGGGGGCCAGGAGCCGCACGGCATCGAGCTCGAAGCGCTCACCGGTGAGCTGAACCGGCATGGCAATGGGGTCGCCGGTGAGCACCGAAACGGTCGCCGGGTGCTTGCCGTTGTCCTCAGCCAGTTCCACGATGCCGTACTGAGGGTCTCCGCCGGCCGCGAACCGTGCGATACGCATGCGCGCCAGCCTAGCGACGCGCAATAGTGGACCGGTGAGTCCGGAGCCGTACGAGATCGTGGAACTGATCCGGCTCAAGCGGGACGGTGGCACGCTGGAGCGCGGCCAGATCGACTGGCTCATCGACGCCTACACCCGTGACGTGATCGCCGACGAGCAGATGTCGGCGCTGGCGATGGCCATCTTCTTCCGCGGTCTGGCGCGGGAGGAGCTGTCCCGATGGACCCACGCCATGATCGCCTCCGGCGAGCGGCTGAACTGTAGCCATCTGTCGCGGCCGACCGTCGACAAGCACTCCACGGGTGGCGTTGGTGACAAGATCACTCTGCCGTTGACTCCGTTGGTCGCCGCATGCGGCGCCGCGGTACCCCAGCTGGCCGGTCGTGGATTGGGTCACACCGGCGGCACGTTGGACAAGCTGGAGTCCATTCCGGGCTGGCGGGCGTCGGTCAGCCAGGGGCAGATGACGCGTCAGCTGGAGGCGGTGGGCGCCGTCATCTGCGCTGCGGGATTGGGGTTGGCACCCGCCGATCGAAAGCTCTACGCGCTGCGCGACGTGACAGGGACCGTGGAATCCATCCCGCTGATCGCCTCCTCGATCATGAGCAAGAAGATCGCGGAGGGTACCGGTGCACTGGTGCTGGATGTGAAAGTGGGCTCCGGCGCATTCATGCAGGCTCGGCAACCCGCCGCAGAGCTTGCGCAGGCCATGGTCGAACTTGGCACCGCTGAGGGTGTGCGTACGGTGGCACTGCTGACCGACATGTCCACTCCTCTCGGCCTCACCGTGGGCAACGCCTTGGAGGTACGAGAAGCGGTTGAGGTGCTGGCCGGCGGCGGGCCGCCGGATGTCGTGGAACTGACCTTGGTCCTGGCCCGGGAGATGCTGGCCGCCGCCGGCATGGACGATCATGATCCGGCCGAGATGCTCGCGTCTGGGCGAGCCATGGACGTTTGGCGGGCCATGATTCGCGCCCAGGGCGGCGATCCCGACGCCTCATTGCCTTCGGCGCGCGAGACCGAGGTCATCAGCGCCGAGACAGATGGGGTGTTGACCGCGCTGGACGCTCGAGCCGTGGGCGAAGCCGCGTGGCGGCTCGGCGCCGGCCGGGCTCAGCGACACCACGAGGTTCAGGCCGCCGCAGGTGTCGAGCTGCATGCCAGGCTCGGCGAGGTGGTACGGGCCGGCCAGCCGATCCTGACCATGCACACCGACACGCCGGAACGCTTTCCCCGAGCGCGGGATGCCCTCGCCGGTGGATACCGGATCGGCCAAGACGCAGCCGAACGGCCGCCTCTGATTCTTGACCGAGTCGGCTAGGTCAGACCGGCAGGGTGAGCGGCGGCAGGTCGCTCTGCTTGGGTACGACCGGGTCGTCCGCGTGAATCAGCCCGTACAGATAGGCGTCGGACAGCGCTTCCCACGAGGCCTCCACGATGTTCTGACCGACGCCGACCGTGGTCCACGCCCGCAAGCCGTCGGTGGTCTGAATCAGCACCCGAACGGTGGCATCTGTGCCGTGACCCTGATCCAGAATTCTCACCCGGTAATCGATCAGTTCGAACTTCTCGACCACCGGGTACGCCGGCGTGAGCGCGTTGCGGACCGCGTGGTCCAGGGCGTTCACCGGACCGTTGCCCTCCCCCACGACCCGCTGACTCTCTCCCTTGGCCGTCAGTCGAACGGTGCACTCCGTGTCGGTCGCTTGACCGCCGGGAGATGGGAAAGGCGCCGGATGGCCTTGGGTGAACAATCGCCAGGAATGCACCGAGAAGAACTCCGGCAGCTGCCCGAGCTCTCGGCGGAGCAGCAGCTCGAAGCTCGCGTCGGCCGCCTCGTAGGTGTAGCCGGCAGCCTCGCCGTCCTTGACCCGGTCGGTGATCCTGGCGGCCAGGTCGCGATCGGACAGGTCGAACCCCAGCTCCTCCCCTTTGATCTGGATGTTCGCCCGTCCGGCCATGTCGGAGACGAGCATCCGCATGTCGTTGCCGACATAGGTGGGATCGATGTGCTGGTAGAGGTTCGGATCGACCTTGATCGCCGAGGCATGCAGTCCCGCCTTGTGAGCGAAGGACGACAGTCCGACATAAGGCTGACGAGCGCTCGGTGGAACATTCGTCACCTCGGCGATCGCGTGCGAAAGTCGGGTGGCCTCTCGCAACGCACCGGCCGGCAACAAGGGCCAGCCGTACTTCAGTTCCAGGTTCGCGATCACTGACACGAGATCGGCATTTCCGGTCCGCTCTCCGTAGCCGTTGATGGTTCCTTGGACATGCATGGCACCGGCGTCGACGGCCGCCAACGTGTTGGCGACGGCGCAACCGGTGTCGTTGTGGCAGTGGATGCCGAGCGGGACGCCGACCTCCGCCGCCTCGCTCACGATGTCACCCACCCAGGTCGGCAGCATGCCGCCGTTGGTGTCACAGAGCACCACGACCTCGGCGCCCGCTTCGGCGGCCGTCCTGACGGCTTCGAGGGCATAGCCCCGGTTTCGCCGGAAACCGTCGAAGAAGTGCTCGCAGTCGACAAACACGCGCTGCCCTTCGGCACGCAGGTGGGTGACCGTATCGGTGATCATGTCGAGGTTCTCGCGCAGCGTTGTCCGCAGGGCTTGCTCGACGTGTCGATCATGGCTTTTGGCGACGATGCAGGCCACCGGCGCCCGCGAATCGCGGAGGGCGGCGGTGAGCGGATCATCGGCCGCCGTGGTACCGACCCGCCGGGTGAAGCCGAAGGCCACCAGTTTGGCGTTGGTGAACCGAAGTTGGCCCTCTGCCATCGCGGAGAAAAAGGCGGTGTCACCAGGGTTCGCACCCGGCCAGCCACCTTCGATGAATCCGACCCCCAGCTCGTCCAGCAGCGCCGCAATGGCCAGCTTGTCGCTGACCGACAGGCTCAGTCCCTCCTGCTGCGAGCCGTCGCGCAGGGTGGTGTCGAAGACATGGAATTCGGCCGGCTTCGGCCTTGGCTGGACGGGCATTCTGGTCCCTCGAGTGTGTCGGTTTGGTGTCCTAGCAATGAAAAAACCTCCCGTTTCGAACAGGAGGTTTCGCGCGCTGAGTCGATCGTCAGCGCGCTAACAGATAATCACCGCAAGGAAATGCATGACGACAGTGTTACCCAGATCGCGCAGAATTGCCAGCCGACGCCGCGATCGATGACCTCAGGGAAGCTAGAGGATGCGACGAAGCCAGCCGTGGGTGTCTGCCGCGCGACCATACTGAATGTCGAGCAGATTCTTTCGCAGCGCGGCAGTGGTCTCCCCGGTCTCGCCGCCAGCGATGACGTACGAGCCCTTGTCATTTCGCAGTTCGCCGATCGGTGTGATCACCGCCGCGGTGCCACAGGCAAAGACCTCGCTGACCAGGCCCGAATCGATACCGTCGAGGAGCTCGTCGACTCCGATCCGGCGTTCCACCGGCGTCAAGCCGAACTCCTTGGCCAGCGTCAAGATCGAGTCGCGGGTGACGCCTTCCAGGATGGAGCCCGTCAGCTCGGGAGTGATCAGCTCCAGCTCCGTGGTCACGGCATAGAGGTTCATGCCGCCCAATTCCTCGATCCAGCGGTGCTCGGCGGCATCGGCGAACATCACCTGATCGCACTCGTGATCCGCAGCCTCCTGCTGGGCGATCAGACTGGCGGCGTAGTTTCCGCCACATTTCGCGGCCCCCGTGCCACCGGGGGCTGCCCGCGCATAGGTCGTCGAGATCCAAATCTTCACCGGCCGCACACCGGAGGCGAAATAGGGCCCGGCCGGACTCGCGATGCAGCAATAGGTGACCCGCTTCGCCGGGCGAACGCCAAGGAACGCCTCCGACGCGAACATGAAGGGCCGCAGGTACAGGCTCTGCTCACGGTCGGCGCCGTGGCTCGCTGACGGCACCCAGGCGCTATCGGCAGCGACGAGTGCGTCGATGCTGGCCAGGAAGTCCTCCGGCTTCAGCACCGGCAACGCCAGGCGTTGGGCGGAGCGCGCCATGCGAGCCGCGTTCTGATCCGCTCGGAATGACCAGACGGTGCCGTCGGCGTGTCCATACGCCTTCAGTCCCTCGAACACTTCCTGCGCATAATGCAGGACCGCGGTCGCCGGATCCAGGGTGAAGGGACCATACGGGACGATGGCCGAGTCGTGCCAGCCGTCAGCCGCGGTCCAGATCGCGACAGCCATGTGATCGGTGAAGTGCAAGCCGAATCCAGGGTCGGACAGGATCGCTTCGCGTTCCGCGTCGGCGCGCGGGTGGGGATTTGGGCGCAACTCGAACGAAAGGCTCACGATGTCGCCACGCTAGCAGCGCTATCAATGAGATATCCGACGAGGCCACGAGGGCCGCTGGCTACGATGCGCCGGTGACGGACACCGCCCAGCCCACAACTATTCCTGGTTCGGATGCAGGTTCTGCGCCGATCAAACTCGCCGTGATCCGCGGTGACGGCATCGGCCCCGAGGTTGTCGCAGAAGGCCTCAAGGTCCTGGCGGCGGTGACCGGGCCGAGCGCACTTGCGACCACCGACTACGACCTGGGTGCGGCTCGCTGGCAACGCACGGGCGAGGTCCTTCCCGAATCGGTCATGGCTGAGCTCGCCGAGGCGGACGCCATCCTGCTGGGTGCGGTTGGTGCGGCTCCCGGTGCTCGGGATGTGCCCAGCGGGTTGTTGGAGCGAGGACTGCTGCTGAAATTGCGCTTCGCCTTCGACCATTACGTCAACCTCCGGCCAAGCCGGCTGTTTCCCGGGCATCCCCACTCCTCTGGCCGACGATGTCGTCGCCGGAAAGCAAATCGACTTTGTGGTCGTCCGTGAGGGAACCGAAGGCCTTTATGTCGGGAATGGTGGTGTGGTCCGCAGCGGCACGCCGGCCGAGATCGCCACCGAAGTCAGCGTGAACACCGCGTACGGAGTGGAGCGAGTGATCCGCGACGCCTTCGACCGCGCGACTCGGCGACGGAACAAGGTCACGCTGGTGCACAAGCACAACGTCCTGGTCCATGCCGGCGGCCTGTGGCGGCGGTTGTTCGAGTCGGTGGCCCTGGAGTATCCGAGTGTCGCCACCGACTATCTGCACGTCGACGCCGCGACGATCTTCCTGGCCACGGATCCTGCCCGATTCGACGTGATCGTCACCGACAATCTGTTCGGCGACATCCTCACCGATCTTGCCGCTGCCGTCACGGGTGGCATCGGGCTCGCGGCGAGCGGAAACATCAATCCGGAGATGTTGTTTCCCTCGATGTTCGAACCCGTGCATGGCTCGGCGCCGGACATCGCGGGTCGGGGGATCGCCGACCCGACTGCCACCATCCTGTCGGTCAGTATGTTGCTTGATCATCTCGGTCTCGTCGATGAAGCGGCGCGGGTGGAGAAGGCGGTGATCGCCGACATCGCCAGTAGGGCACGACGCGGGACTCGTACGACCAGTCAGATCGGTGACGCGATCGCAGCTGAGGTGTAGTGATTCGGGTTGGGCGCTGATGCGCGGTCGCGATTCAGTGCCGGCGGTTTGCCATCCTCGGCGTCTGGGCGGTGAGGATGGCCGGTACGACGGAATGTTCCTTGCGTGCACGGCGGCGCGGTCGACTGGTCGACGACCGGTCCGGCGAGACCGGCCACGCGTCGGGATACATCTCGTACATGCTCGCTCACTACCTCCGTGTGCCTGACACCGAAATAGTAGGACGCACGAGTAATTCGGCCTAACCGATTTCGGCCATGTTCCAGATCGTGGACGGGATCGGGTAGCACGCCATTCCTGCAAAACTCGTCAAGGTGAGCGCTCCACCGCAACTTCCCGAGCTGGTGATGCGGGCCCTCCGGATGTCATTGGAGCGCGGCTATGTCCAGGCCTCGCGAACCGAGACCGGTCGCTTGCTCGCCACTCTGGCGGCGACGCGCGCCGGCACCATCGCCGAGTGCGGCACGGGATGTGGCGTTGGCGCGGCCTGGCTCCGCACCGGGGCGCCCAAGACGACACGGGTGATCACTGCCGAACTCGATCCCGAGTTGGCGCACGGTGTGATGACCATGTTCGCCGAGGACGACATCGACGTGATGCACGCCGACTGGAGCAGCCTGGCCGAGCATGCTCCATTCTCATTGATCTTTCTGGACGCCGGAAGCGCAAGAGGTTGGCCGCGCGAGGAGATCGTCGACCTCGTCGAGGAGGGCGGCATGATCGTGCTCGACGACTTCACGCCCAGCCAGACGTGGCCGCCGCTCGACCGGGGCCGAGTCGACACGTTGCGACAGGACTGGCTTGCCGACGAACGCTTCACCAGTGTCGACGTCATGGTCGCCGAGGACACGTCGGTCATCATTGCCGTCAAGCGCTGAAAACAGCCCGCCGCCGTGATTGTCCGGCGAACGCGTCCATGGAGTTCCGCGTGTCGCTCAGGCATCCTGGCTGAGTGGCGGAGCGACAGCCGAAGGCAGTCCGGGTGATCGAGGGCACCCTGCTGATGGCCGCTTTCGTGCTCATCGCCATGGCGATCGTCACTCAGTACGCGGGCGGCTGGGGGGTGCCGTATTTCTCCTTCACCTCAGAACGCGGGTCGCCGTGCCGCAACAATCTCTCCGGCTACACCTGCACGCCCCTGACGCTTGCTGATCTCGAGTTCTACGGAGATGTCGACCTTCCCGACGACTCTCGGATGATCAGCGGCACCTACACAGCCACTCATGACTACCGGCTCGATGCGACGCTCGATGTTCCGCCGGCCTCGGCGAAGTCTGCGCTCGACGGGTTGAAGGAGGCCTACGGCGAATGTCAGAAGAATCATCGGACTCCGTTGGACACCAAGGGTCTTCGCAGCGTCTGCGTGCTGGCCAACGACGACACCCACGGGACAGCCGCGGAGCCCAGCAGCCGGCTGTACCTGGTCGGCACCGGCCTCCGCAAAGACGGCAGCAGGCCCATCGTCCTGACCATGAGGTCCCGGTAGGTGCTTTCGGCCTCGATGTCATGCTGATCCCGTGACGACCACCGCAATCGCGCCGGCCGTCGAGGCGCGGCCCCGCTTCTCGTGGGGGCTGGTTCCCACGGCGGGCGTAGCAGCATCGGCGTTCTTGATGTTCGGACTGGGGCTGGAGGCCGCCGCCTATCCCGTCCTCGTGGCCGCGGTCGCCCTGGGCTTCCTGATCGACCGCGATCTCGGCCGTAGCCTTTTCCTGATCGGCCTCGGGCTGACCCCCATCGGACTCATCTCCGTAGCCGCGGACATCAGCTGGGGCCACTATTTCCTGGTGGCGGCGGTGCTCACGATTGCGGTCCTGGCGCCCTACCTGATCGATAGATACGTCTTCGATCGGCACGTCATCCGGTTTCCGCTTCGAAGCGGGCGCCACTGGACGCGCGCCGAGAAGGCCTACATGTTCAGTGTGGTGGGCCTGGCCTGGCTGATCATGCCCTACTACTTCATCAACTCGGGCACCTACCTCAATTGGCCCGCTCCACATGAGCCGAGCGAGCTGGCCCGGCTGTTCGTCGGCGTCAATGCCGTCGGGCTGTGGGACGAGCTGTTCTTCATCTGCACCGTCTTCACCCTGCTGCGGCGGCACTTTCCGACCTGGCAGGCGAACCTGCTGCAGGCGGTGATCTTCGTGTCATTCCTCTGGGAGATCGGCTACCAGAGCTGGGGACCGTTCCTCACCTATCCCTTCGCCCTGGTGCAGGGTTACTTGTTCGCCCGGACCCGGTCACTGCCGTACATCTTGTGCACTCACTTGATCTTCGACTGCGTGCTGTGGCTGATCCTGGTCTACGCCCATAACCCCGGCTGGATTCCGCGGATTTTCTGGTACTGACGCCGGGTCCTTGGCTACCGGGCCGCGGTGCCCTCGACGTAATCGTCGTCGTGGCTCTTGACCCACGACATGAGCCCGCGCAGCTCGTGCCCCACAGCTTCGATCGGGTGCTTCTCAGCCGCCTCCCGGAACGCCTTGAACTCCGGTGCCCCGGCGTCCTGGTCGTCGATGAAACGCTTGGCGAAAGAGCCGTCTTGTACCTCCGCGAGCACGGCCTTCATGTTCTGCCTGACATGGTCATCGATGATCCGCGGACCGGAGACGTAGTCGCCGTACTCGGCCGTGTCGGAAACGCTCCAGCGCTGCTTGGCGATGCCGCCTTCATAGATCAGATCGACGATCAGTTTGAGCTCGTGCAGGCACTCGAAGTATGCGATCTCCGGCTGGTAGCCAGCCTCGGTGAGGGTCTCGAAGCCGGTCTGGATCAAGGCGCTCACCCCACCGCAAAGCACCGCCTGCTCGCCGAAGAGGTCGGTCTCGGTCTCCTCGGTGAAGGTGGTCTTGATGCCACCCGGCTCGCAACCCACCGATGCCCTTGGCGTAGGACAGGGCAAGGTCCCACGCCTTTCCGCTGGCATCCTGCTCGACCGCTACCAGCACCGGTACGCCCCGACCCTCGGCGTACTCACGACGGACCAGGTGTCCTGGGCCCTTGGGCGCGACAAGTGCCACATCGACGCCGTCCGGCGGCTGGATGTAGTCGAAGCGGATGTTGAAGCCGTGACTGAAGAACAGGGCGTCACCGGTCACCAGATTTGGCTCGATGGCCTCGGCATAGACCTTGCGCTGTGCCGGGTCAGGGGTCAGCACCATGATCAGGTCCGCTTCCTCGCAGGCCTCGTACGGCGTCAGCACCCGCAGACCTTGCGCCTCGGCCTTTGGCCGGCTCTTGCTGCCTTCCGGCAGGCCCACTCGAACGTCGACGCCAGAATCCCGCAGCGACAACGCGTGCGCGTGTCCTTGGCTGCCGAACCCGAGCACGGCGACATTGCGCCCCTGGATCAGGGAAAGGTCGGCGTCCTTGTCGTAGAACATTTGTGCTGGCACGTGTGTCGTCTCCTCACGAAGGTCGGGCGAGAGTCAAGGTATCGGATAGTCATGCGACCCGAACGGCCTTGGGCCGTTCTGGCCGGGAGTTGCGATCAGTCATCGACCGGTTGCCGCGGCCGAGGGCGACCACGCCGGATTGCACCAGCTCGCGGATGCCGTACGGCGCGAAGAGCTCGAGCAGCGCGGCCAGTTTGGCCGGACTGCCGGTCGCTTCGACCGTGATCACCTCGGCCGTCAGGTCGACCGCCTTGGCTCCGAACAGCCCGATGATTTCGATCAGCTGACCCCGGGTCTCCGGCGTGGCCCGCACCTTGACCAAGACCAGCTCGCGGCGGACCGCACTCTGCTCCAACTCGACGATCTTGAGTACCTCAACCAGCTTGTTGAGTTGCTTGGTGATCTGTTCCAGCACAACGTCCTCGACGGCCATGGCCAGGGTGATCCTGGACATGTGGGGGTACTCGGTGGGTCCGACCGCCAGCGACTCGATGTTGTAGCCCCGCCGGAAGATCAGGCTGGACACCCGGGCCAGTACGCCGGGCTTGTTCTCCACCAGGACGCTGAGCGTGTGGGTGTTCACCTCAGCCATTTCGCCTGCTCCTCTCCTGCGATCGTCTCGCGGCCCGGCCATCGGTCAAGCCGGTCCGCAACGGCTGCGTTCACAGCGTCTCTCCGTCCCACTTCGGTGCCATGTCACGGGCAACCTTGATCTCGTCGTTGCTGGTACCCGCCGCAACCATCGGCCAGACCATGGCGTCCTTGTGCACCACGAACTCGACGACGACCGGCGCGTCATTGATCGACAACGCCTTTTCGATCACCGGATCGACATCCTCCGGTTGCTCCGCTCGCAGCCCCACACACCCCATGGCCTCGGCGAGCTTTCCGAAGTCCGGAATGCGGTTGGTCTTCAAGTCGGTGTTGGAGTAGCGGCTGTTGTAGAACAGGGTCTGCCACTGCCGGACCATGCCCAGGCTCTGGTTGTTGATCACCGCGATCTTGATCGGGATGCCCTCCAGCGCGCAGGTCACCAGCTCTTGGTTGGTCATCTGGAAGCAGCCGTCGCCGTCGATACCCCAGACGATCGAGTCCGGCCGGCCGACCTTGGCCCCCATCGCGGCAGGCACGCAGTAGCCCATGGTGCCGAGCCCGCCGGAGTTGAGCCAGCGACCGGGCAGCTCCCACGGCAGGAAATGCGCCGCCCACATCTGATGCTGGCCCACCCCGGCCGCATAGTAGGCATCGGGCCCGGTCAGGTCGCCGATCCGCTTGATCACGTGCTGCGGCGACAGCTCGCCGCCGGACGGCAGGTCGTAGCCAGTCGGATAGCGGAGCTTCAGATCCTTGAGATAGCGGACCCAATCACTGATATCGGCCAAACCGCCGCCGGCCCTGAGCAGTGAGGTCAACTCCGTGATCACTTCCTTGCAGTCACCGACGATCGGGACGTCCGCCAGCCGGTTCTTGGAGATCTCGGCGGGATCGATGTCGGCGTGAATCACCTTGGCCAGGGGCGCGAAACTGGACAGCTGTCCAGTGACCCGGTCGTCGAATCGGGCGCCGAGGGAGATCAGCAAATCGCTGCGCTGGAGCGCGCCGACGGCGGCTACCGTGCCGTGCATCCCCGGCATGCCCATGTTCTGCGGATGGCTGTCAGGGAAGACCCCGCGTGCCATCAAGGTGGTGACCACCGGAATCCCGGTCAGCTCGGCGAGCTGGGCCAGCTCCTTCCACGCGGTCGCCTTCACCACCCCGCCACCGACGTAGAGCACCGGCCGGCGGGACGCGGCGATGAGCTTGGCCGCTTCGCGGACCTGCTTGGCGTGCGGCTTGATGACCGGGCGATAGCCGGGCAGGTCGAGCTGCCGCGGCCACTCGAAGCGAGTGCGGGCCTGCAGCGCATCCTTGGTGATGTCGACCAGCACTGGACCTGGCCGCCCCGTGCCGGCGATGTGGAACGCGGCTGCCATGGCGGGCGCGATGTCGTGGGCCTTGGTCACCAGGAAGCTGTGCTTGGTGATCGGCATCGTGATGCCGCGGATATCGGCTTCCTGGAACGCGTCGGTGCCGATGGCTGCGCTGGGCACCTGCCCGGTGATGGCGACGATCGGGACGGAGTCCATGTGGGCGTCCGCGATCGGCGTGACGAGGTTGGTGGCGCCGGGACCGGAGGTCGCCATGCAGACCCCGACCTTGCCGGTCACCATTGCGTACCCCTCGGCCGCGTGTCCAGCGCCCTGCTCGTGGCGGACGAGGATGTGGCGGACCTTCGGCGAGTCGTAGAGCGGGTCGTATGCGGGCAGGATCGCTCCACCAGGGATGCCGAAGACGGTGTCGGCGCCGACGTTCTCCAGAGATCTCACCAGCGATTGGGCGCCGGTAAGCTCGTCGGCCGGTTCGGCGTCCTGCTCAGGGACGGAAGCCGCCGGAGTCTTCGCCATCGTGTTCTCCTTGCCGATCTTGGATCATGCCTGCGGATCGCACGTCCGCGGTCACCGCACTCGTACCAAGAAAAAACCCCCGCCGCCGGGAGGCAGACGAGGGAGCGTGTCGGGAATGAGCTGAAACTCAGCCGACACGCTGTCTTACGACGAGAATGAGCACCGAACGCACCCGCCAACCATCCCGCAGGTTCGGAGTCCCGTCAATTTCATCTTGGTATCCGGATGGACATTAGGCAGCCCTAACAAGCGGGCGAGTGGGACTGGCCAAGCGGACGTATCGTCGAGCTGATGCTTCGTTCCGCCGTAGGACTTGCCTTGTTAGCCCTGGCTGCCGGGTGCAGCGTCGCCTCGCCGCCGGTTCTGCCGGAGAACTCCTCCATAGCCTCGAGCTCGCCAGCTGCCACTGCGGCCACGCCGACGCTCAGCTCTGCCAGCCCTCAGCCGCGACCGTCGGCGACGTCGACACCGCCCGAACCGCGCGAACCCACGATGGACGCCGACGCAGCACTCCGTGACGTACGCAGGCTGGCCGGCGAGATCGGCCCCCGAGAGGCAACGTCGGACAACTTCGCCGAAGCCGCGGACCTGGTGCATCTCAGGTTCGACCGACTGGGCTACCAAGTACGGCGCACGACCGTCCGGGTTCCTGCCGGGAACTCCTGGGGGACGCCGGTCCCGAGTGGAAGGTCAGCGAACGTCATCGCGGAGCCGGCCGGTTTCGATCCCCGCAAGCCTCATGTCGTCGTGGGCGCTCACCTCGACACCGTGCCTCGGGCGCCGGGCGCAGAGGACAACGCGTCCGGCGTCGCGGTCCTGCTGCAGCTAGCCCGGATGGCGGCCCGGCAGCCAGCAGATCTGCCGGTCCAATTCATCGCGTTCGGCGCCGAAGAGCCGCGCGGATCTGGCGACGCCCTGCACCATTTCGGCTCCCGACAGCTTCTGGCCGGCATGGCCCCCGCCGAACGCCGGGCGATACGAGCGATGGTCTCGCTGGACCGGGTCGGCGTGCGGGCCTCGTATGTGCCTGTCTGCTCGGCCAATGACTCCGGAAATCAACTCCGCGCCGCCATCCGCGCAGCAGCCCGCCGCGCCGAGATCACCACTCGGTCATGTCTCAACCGCGCCAGCGACCACTGGTCGTACGCCAAGAACGGCATTCCTGCCGTGCGATTGGGCAGTGTTCCCTATGCCGGCTACCACTCGCCGGGTGACGTGCCGTCAGTGGTCGACCGCCGACAACTCGACCGGGTTGGACGGGTGATGTGGGCCTGGTTGCGCAGCGGCGTCGAGTGATCAGGGGACGGCGAACGGACCACGGCTGGTGCTCCACACGTCGGCCACGATCCGGCTAGCCCTCCCGCCCGTCGCGAGCCGAGGCGTGAACTCGTCGTCGATGACATAGGGGACGGCTTCCACGGCCTTCACCTGCCCACCCCAGAGGACGACCTCGAGCACAACCCCCTCCCGGGTCTTGGTCTGGAAGTCCATGTCGAAGACGAAATTGCCAAGGGAGTGCACCACGACCGCTCTCTCTGCCATCTCCCAGCCCTGCACCCAGTGAGGATGGCCGCCGATGACCAGATCTGCCCCAGCCCTGGCGAACGCTCGGGCGACTGTGCGCTGGCTCGGCTCAGGCCGATGCGTGTACTGCGTTCCCCAGTGCGTCAACACGACGACGGTGTCCACCCGTCGAGCAAGCGCGGCGATATCGGAGGTGATCCGGCGGAGATCACCGCGGTCCAGCGGTCCGGTTCTGGGTGGCATGTCCAGCCGGTTGGTGCCCGGCCTCGACGACGTGGCCGCCGGCGACTCGCCGATGGAGTCGGTGGCGAGGAAGCCGATCCGCACGCCGCCACGTTCCAGGATGACGGGTCGGCGAGCCTGCCCGGCATTGGGGCCGGCGCCGACCGTCGCGATCTTGCTGTCGGCGAACCGGTCGAGTGTCTGCCGCAGCGCACGCTCGCCATAGTCGCCGACGTGATTGTTGGCCAGCGACAGGACGTCGAATCCGGCGGCTCGCAGACCTGGCAGCACCCGCTGGCTCGCCGCAAAGGAGTCGCCGCCCTGGGTCGGTGAACCGTCGGTGGACAACGTCGCCTCGAAATTGCCCACCGTGACGTCCGCCGCCGCAAGCCTGTGGGACAGCGGGCGAAGCGGAGCGCTTGGATTGTCGGCGTGGCGACGTCCCACCCGGCGCCCCAACATGACATCGCCGACCGCGGCGAGCGTGGTGACTTCCGGAACGCGATGGGAGGAGGCGACCTGGAGCGGATAGCTCTGTGGGTCGCGGAGCGGATGGCGTCCGCCAACGGTGAGCACGCGGACGGTTGGGTCCACCGCTTCTGCCGGAATGATCCCGAGGACGTCCCGACTCGCCCGGACAGCGCGGAGGACGGGTCCAGCACCACCGGTCTCGACCGTCTGCACGCGCATCCGACCGCCTGGTTGCCCGATCTCGGCCCAGCGTGTCCCACCATCGGTCACCACTCCGCGGGCGCCGGCTACCGGCACATCAGCGACAGGGCGAGTGGCCTGCACGATCAGGGCCAGCGGCGTCCGGAATCGAGGCCTTTGGCTCGCACTGCTGGGCCCCGGCGGCGTCGGTGAGGTCCCGGGCAACCGAACTGGTAGCTGGCACAGGCGTCGGGATCGGGGCAGGCTGCTCGGCCGAACAGCCGGCAAGCATCACCACGGCCAATCCGACCGGCCAGAACCGCGCCATGGCGCCCAGCGTAGGAGCCGACCCCAGCCCGAGGACTGCTCAGCCGAGCAGCCTGGCCTGAATGGCTCCTGGGAACCGCACGGTGAAACGAGTCTCGCCCACCAACGCTTTGAGCTCGGCAACCCGCGCCCGCACCTCTCGTCGACGAGTCGCGGCCACCCGCTCGAAGTAGTGCGTGCGAATCTCCCCTTGGCGGTCTTGGGCCCACGCACCAACGACCCTGCCATCGACCCAGATGGTCGGGCCTGCGTTGCCGTTGCGGTCGAACGCCTCAGCCGCGGCTGCCGGCAAGTACCAGCCCCGGGACTTCCAGCCCATGGTGGTCGGATCCAAGCTGGGCAGCACCGCCACCCACGGTTCTGAGACGGCCGGGCCGAGATCATCCTGGGCCAACCAACCGACCCCGCCGTCCACGCCTGTCTCGACCGCTCCGCAGTCCGCCAGAGCCTGCTTGGTCCGGGCGACCGTCCAACCCATCCACCACTGCAGATCGGACGTGGTTGCCGGACCGAAACGCTGCAACCACCGACCGGCCAGCTCAGCTGCTGCTTGGCGCGGTTGCGTGGTCACCGAGGCCACCCGGCAGCCAGAAATCGGCCGCGGCGTAGCGATAGGCGCCATTGATCCAGCTGCCCACCGGCTTGCCGCGCACCAACTCTCCCTGCAGGCAGAGCGCGAGCAGCACGCGGACGTGGGCAGATTGTGTCGCCGCCCATTTCTTCCCCGGTGACAGCTGGAGCGGGTGGCGCAGCGCCTCGACCCGCTGTCCCAGCTCCCGCGCTGTGCTCGGTCCATGCTCATGGAGGTCGGTCAGCACCTGCTCGGCAGCGTCGTCGAGCCAGCGCTCGGGATCGTCGATGCCGCTCGCGGCGAGCAACGCTGCGGTTCGGCGACGCTCGCCCGGAATCAGGTCACGCGTCGCCGCTGCGTGGATGAGCCGAACGACTTCCGGGGTGCTCACCCAGAGCGTGCGTCGCATTCCGTGATGGCGGATCACGCTCCGGTCCTCGTAGAGCGCCTTGTCGACGGCGGCCAGGGACGGCGACCTCATCCTGGCCGTGGCCGAGAGGTAGACCGTCACTGGATCGGAGGAGTGCAACGCGACCAGGTCGTCGGCGATCTGCGGTAGGTCGTCGATCCGACTGCTCGGCAACAGACGGTGACGCAGCGCCAGTCGACTTCGACGCTCGTCGGCGTCGATCACCTCCACCAACCGCTCAGCTGCAGACCGCGCCGACGTTGGCAGACTGGACGAGCTTGACGTACTTGGCCAAGACCCCGCGGGGGGCGGGCCGGCTGTCCGGGATCCAGGAGGCGCGGCGGACCTGAAGGACGGATTCGTCGACCTGCAGGTCAAGTCGGCCGCCGGCCACATCGAGCACGATCTGGTCGCCGTCCTCGACAAGCGCAATCGGGCCGCCTTCGGTGGCCTCCGGAGCGATGTGGCCGACGCACAGGCCGGTCGTACCGCCTGAGAACCGGCCATCGGTGATCAACATGACGTCCTTCCCGAGGCCGGCGCCCTTGATCGCCGCCGTGATCGCGAGCATCTCGCGCATGCCGGGCCCACCCTTGGGCCCTTCATAGCGGATGACCACCACGTCGCCCTTCTGAATCGTGCCGTCCTCCAGCGCGTCCATCGCAGCCCGTTCCCCGTCGAAGACCCGAGCGGTTCCCTGCCACACCGACGTGTCAAAGCCCGCGCTCTTGACCACCGCTCCCTCAGGGGCCAGCGAGCCGTGCAGGATGGTGATGCCACCGGTCGGATGGATCGGATTGTCCAGCGCGCGAACGATGGTGCCGTCGATGTCCGGGGGCGCCAGATCCGCCAGATTCTCGGCCATGGTGCGGCCCGTGACGGTGAGGCAGTCGCCGTTCAGCAATCCGGCGTCCAGCAGGGCCTTCATCACGACCGGCACCCCGCCGACCCGATCCACATCGTTCATGACGTACCGGCCGAACGGCTTCAGGTCGCCCAGATGCGGCACCCTCCGCCCCACCCGCACGAAGTCGTCCAGGGTCAGGTCGACGTCGGCCTCGTTGGCGATGGCCAGCAGGTGGAGGACCGCGTTGGTTGAGCCGCCGAACGCCATCGTCACGGCGATGGCGTTCTCGAACGCCTGCTTGGTGAGGATCTGGCGGGCGGTGATCCCCCTCCTCAGCAAATCGACCGCCGCCATGCCGCTGCGCCGGGCGAACCCGTCCCGCCGTCGATCTACAGCCGGAGGCGCCGCCGAACCGGGCAGCGACATGCCGAGGGCTTCAGCCGCACTCGCCATGGTGTTGGCCGTGTACATGCCGCCGCAGGCACCTTCGCCGGGGCAGATGGCCTTTTCGATCTCGGTCACCTGCTCGCGGCTGATCAGGCCCCGGACGCAGGCACCCACCGCCTCGAAGGCGTCGATGATCGTCACGTCGCGATCCCCCACGTGGCCAGGCATGATCGAGCCGGCGTAAAGGAAGACCGCGGCAAGATCGAGCCGTGCGGCCGCCATCAGCATGCCCGGCAGGGACTTGTCGCATCCGGCGAGCAGCACCGAGCCGTCCATCCGTTCGGCCAGCATGACGGTCTCCACCGAATCGGCGATGATCTCCCGGCTGACGAGCGAATAGTGCATGCCTTCGTGGCCCATGGAGATCCCGTCGGACACCGAAATGGTGCCGAACTCCAGGGGATAGCCGCCGGCAGCGTGGACCCCGTCCTTGACGGCTTTCGCGAGCCGGTCGAGGGAGAGGTTGCAGGGAGTTATCTCGTTCCAGCTGGAAGCCACCCCGATCTGTGGCTTGGCGAAATCCTCATCCCCCATCCCGACGGCACGCAGCATCCCGCGCGAAGCAGTAGCCTCCAGGCCGTCGGTGACCACCCGCGACCGCGGCTTGATGTCGGGTTGGCCGTTTCGGCCGGCTTCGTCCGACTGCGGTCCCAAAGTCTCCGGATGTGCCGTCATGTCCGTTCAATCTAGTGGGTGCTCGGTTGACCGGGCTGGGCTGTTCAGACCGGAGCGGTCCTCAGCGACACCCCACTACGGCGAGTCTCGAGCACCAGCTGCCAGGCCAGGCCGACGACAAGCACGAAGCCGACCACCGGCCCGAGGTTGGCCACCACCTGCTGCAGAAACGTGAAGGAACGCTCCCGGGCGCCGGCGTACGGCAGCACGGACAACGGCAGGCAGGCACAGACCCAGAGAACCCAGAACCCGCCGAGCCATCGCGCCCATTTGGGTACGCCTGCGCTCAAGACCGCAACCGCCATCGGCAGGATCCAGACGTAGTGGTGGGTCCACGACAGCGGTGAGGCGAGGTTGGTGCAGAGCCCGACCAGTGCGACCGCGAAGACCTTCTCACCTTCGCGCCACCACTGGGCGGCCACCAGCGAACCCAGCAGGGCGACGATCCCACCGATGGCCAGTCCGAGGACCGTGGTGGTTCGCGACGAGTCGCCCAGCCGGTATAAGACCCCCAGCAACGACTGGTTGCCGGCGTACAGCGGTGACGCGGTCCGCGTCTCGCCTCCGGACAACCCGGCCCAGAACCGCAGTGTTTCGGAGAACAAGAAGACGGCCCCGACCGCGGTGAACGCAGCAAAGCTGATCACAGCAGTGAGAGCCGCCCGCTTTCTGCCGATCAAGTAGAAGAAGACGATGAACAGGCCCGGGGTGAGCTTGATCACCGTCGCCAGACCCGTCAGCAGTCCTTGTGGCAGACGCCGTCGCTGGCCTTCGATATCCGGCAGCAGATCAGCCACCACGAATGCCATCAGCAACGTGTTGACCTGGCCGTAGCCGAGGGTCGTACGGATCGGCTCGACGGCCAGCACCACCGCGACGCCGACAAGGCCGAGTTTCCAGCCGCGCGGCACGCCGCAGCGCCGGAGCACCGACTGCTGTGCCCACACCAGGGCAGCCGTCCACGCCAGCTGCCACATCAGGTACGGACCGATGGCCAACGGAGCCATCAGCACCGCGGCAATCGGCGGGTAGATGAAGTACAGCTGCCAGAACGGCGTCGTGGTGGCGAAGATGTCCTTGCCGGCCAGCAGGTCCTTGATCCCATAGACGTAGACCTGGAGGTCGATCGTCGACGGCTGCCACGGCCACGGTTTCCCGTAAGCGATGACGAACGGCAGGATGGCGCAGGCGACGGCGAAGGGCGGCAGCAGCTCCAGGATCAGCCGCCGCGCCTGCGACTGCCAGGCGGGCGCCGACATCACTGCGGCCGCGAGATCAGCCGGTATACCGCATCCAGCTCCTCGGCGGAGACCGGTGCCCGCGTGATCATCTTGTCCAGACCAGGCTCGGCGGCGTACCGAGGCACCAGGTGGACATGCAGATGGAACACCTCCTGACCGGCGACCGAGCCCGTCGACGAAAGCAGATTGATGCCGTCGGCGGCTAGCTTGTCGATCAACATCCGCGCGACGGCGTCGATGGCGGGGCTGATGTCGGACAACGATGGTTCACCGGTGATCAGGTCGGGAACGTGCCGGCGGGGCACCACCAGCGAGTGCCCGCGATGCCAGGCGCCGATGTCGAGGAACGCCACGGCATGATCGTCTTCGTAGATCCGGCGGGACGGTATCGCGCCGGAGACGATCTTGCAGAACAGACAATCGGCAGCCGTCTCGGCACCGTTGCTCGCCGAGGTCATCGGTCGGGCCCCCCCTGCAGGACAGGAATTCCGGCGCCCACCGGGCGGCGAACCGGGTAACCGGCCGCACCGATGGCGGCCTTCACGTCGGCGACCGTCACCGTGCCGAAGTGAAAAACGCTGGCCGCGAGGACAGCGTCGGCACCGGCGGCGACCGCCGGGGGAAAGTCTGCCGCCCGTCCGGCTCCTCCCGAGGCGATCAGCGGGACATCAACCGCGGCTCGTACGGCCGCGATCATCGCCAGATCGAAGCCCGTGGTGGTCCCGTCCGCGTCCATCGAGTTGAGCAGGATCTCCCCCACGCCGAGATCGACACCGCGTCGCGCCCAATCCACTGCGTCGAGGCCCGCGGCTGTCCGGCCGCCATGGGTCGTCACCTCGTAGCCCGACGGCATCCCCCCGGCGCGCCGGGCATCGACGGAGAGGACCAGAACCTGGTTGCCGAAGTGCCGGGTTATCTCAGCGATCACCTGCGGTCGGCGGATCGCTCCGGTGTTGATGGCTACCTTGTCGGCTCCCGCCCGGAGCAGCGTGTCGACGTCGGTGACCGTGGCCACGCCGCCACCGACGGTGAGCGGAATGAAGACCGTCTCGGCCGTTCGTCTGACGACATCGAGTGTCGTCTCGCGGCCCTCCGTCGAGGCGGAGATGTCCAGGAAGGTCAGCTCGTCGGCGCCCTCGACGTCGTATCGAGCTCCAAGCTCGACCGGGTCACCAGCGTCGCGCAGGCCGACGAAATTGACTCCCTTGACAACTCGTCCGTCGTGAACATCCAGGCAGGGGATGACCCGGACGGCAACTGGCATGAGCAAAGCCTAGAGCGAGTCAGCCGGGCATTCGCCGACCAGCTCATGGCTAGGCTGCTCCCTGTGCCTGAGCTCGACCCTGTCTTTCTGAACCTGCCACTGCGAGTTCTCGCCGACGCGGCGCTCACTCGGGCAACCGAGCTCGGCTGCGACCATGCCGACGTACGGGTCGAGCGATTGCTCAACTCCTACCGGACGTTCCACGACCTCCATCTCGAGTCGAGCACGGACTACGAAACTCTCGGGATCTGCGTACGGGTGGTGCATGCCGGCGTCTGGGGCTTCGCGGCTGGTATCGAGTTGACGCCGGAAGCTGCCGCTGACCTGGTTGACCGCGCAGTGGCCACGGCCAAGGTCTCCCGGCCGCTGACGCCGGACACTGTTGTGTTCTCCGGGGAGCCGACCTACCCGGATGCGAGCTGGGTGTCGTCGTACGAGATCAATCCGTTCGACGTGGACGACTCCGAGAAACAGGGACGGATCCTCGACTTGTGTGACCGCCTGCTGTCAGCTCGCGGCGTGAGCCACACCTCGGCGGTGCTATGGAGCGTGCAGGAGAACAAGTACTTCGCGAACCTGGCCGGCACCCGCACCACTCAGCAGAGGGTCCGGCTGCAGCCCCAGATCACGGCGGTGAGCGTCGGCGACTTCGGCTTCGCGACCATGCGGACGATCGCTCCTCCGGTGGGGCGCGGCTGGGAATACCTCACCGGCACTGGCCACGATTTCGACGCCGAGATCGCCCAACTGCCGGAGCATCTCACCGAGCATGTCGCCGCGCCATCGATCGAGCCAGGCGCATACGACCTGGTCATCGACCCGAGCAACCTCTTCCTCACGATCCATGAATCGATCGGTCATGCGACCGAGCTGGACCGGGCCCTCGGTTACGAGTCGGCCTACGCAGGAACGTCTTTCGCCACCTTCGACCAGCTCGGCAGCCTGCATTACGGCAGCCCCGTGATGAACGTCACCGGTGATCGGGTCGTCGACCATGGCCTGTCCACGATCGGCTACGACGACGAGGGTGTGGCTGCTCAGCAATTCGACATCATACGAAACGGCACGCTGGTCGGCTACCAGCTCAACCGAGAGATGGCCGCAGCCAAAGGCCTTGGCCGCTCGAACGGCTGTGCCTTCGCCGACTCGCCGGGCAGCATCCCGATGCAGCGGATGCCGAACGTGTCTCTTCAGCCTGATCCCGCCGGCGCGTCGACCGAGGAATTGATCTCGGCAGTTGATCGAGGCATCTATATCGTCGGCGACAAGTCGTGGTCGATCGACATGCAGCGCTACAACTTTCAGTTCACCGGACAGCGGTTCTTCCGGATCGAAAACGGCAAGCTGGCCGGCCAGGTCAAAGACGTCGCCTACCAAGCGACCACGACTGATTTCTGGCGATCGCTGGAGGCCGTGGGCAATCCAACGACTTACGTACTCGGCGGCGCCTTCAACTGCGGAAAGGGCCAGCCGGGCCAGGTGGCTCCGGTGTCACATGGGTGTCCGGCCGCCCTGTTCCGCGGGGTCAATGTGTTGAACACCCAAGCTGAGGGGAGCCCATCGTGACAGCCGCACGCCTGGTGGAGCAGGCGCTGTCGATCGCCACGCTGCCGTGTGTGGTGATCGTCCAGGACCGCACGGAGGCCAACCTGCGCTGGGCGAACAATGCGCTGACGACCAACGGCGAAGTGCGCCGCCGGACCATGACGGTGACCGCGACAGCGGGTGTCGACGGTGGCACCTCCTCCGGATCCGTCACCCGGCAGGTGGCCGGCCCCGACGTGGTGCCCTCGATCGTGGCCGCCGCTGAGCAGATCGCCAGGACCGGTCCGGCGGCCGAGGACGCCATGCCGTTGGTCAGCGGTGACGCCGCGACCGGCTGGCAAGACGCGCCACAGACAACATCCATCGACGTTCTGGCCGGCCTGGCCAACCAACTCGGCGATGCCTTCAGCCGGGCGCGCAGCCAGCAGGAACGGCTCTTCGGCTACGCCGAGCACAGCCTGACCACGACATATCTCGGTGTCTCAACAGGCCTGCGGCGGCGAGGCGTCCAACCCAATGGGCGTCTGGAGTTCAACGCCAAATCCGCTGACCTGTCCTCCTCAGCCTGGGTGGGCGCCGCGACCCGCGACTTCACCGACGTGGATGTCTCGACCCTGCACGCCGAGCTCAGCACGCGGCTGGGCTGGGCCCGGAACAAGATCAGCCTGGCTCCCGGCCGCTATGAGACGTTGCTGCCGCCAGGAGCTGTTGCGGATCTGATGATCTACTTGCACTGGACGGCGGGCGCGCGAGACGCCGAGGAAGGCCAGAACGCCTTTTCGGCCGGCGACGGCAAGACCAAGATCGGCCAGCGGTTCAGCGAGCTGCCGATCACTCTGCGGTCGGACCCGTACTTCCCTCGGCTGGAATGCCTGCCCTTCGTCGAGTCACTGTCGACCGGCCAAAACGTGTCGCTTGCCTTTGACGGAGGACTGGACGTCACCGGCGTGGACTGGATCTCGAACGGGGTGCTGAACGAGCTGGTACGCAATCGGGGCCAGGCGGCCCGGACGGGCCTGGAGCCCACCCCGCCGGCGGATAATCTGATCATGGAGGGCGGCGGGACGGCGTCACTGGATGACATGATCGCCCGGACCGAACGTGGTTTGCTGCTGACCTGCCTGTGGTACATCCGCGAGGTGGATCCAGAACGGCTGCTGCTCACCGGCCTCACCCGGGACGGCGTTTACTTGATCGAACAAGGCGAGATCGTCGGCGCTGTGAACAACTTCCGGTTCAACGAGTCGCCGATCGAGCTGCTGGGCCGGCTCAGCGAGGTCGGGGCCGGAGAGCAAACCCAGTGCCGGGAATGGAGCGACTTCGTCAATCGCACGGTCATGCCGCCCGTGCGGGTCCCCGACTTCAACATGTCGACAGTGAGCCAGGCAAGCTAATTGTGTTCCTTCGCGCCCGATCGCTCAGGAACGGCGTTATCGCGGATCAGGCGTAATCGGAGCCGTCGATGTCGTCGCCTTCGTCGGCGTCGATCTCGGGTGCGTAGGTCACCACCCCGCGTCGCATCGAGGTCACTACCGCGCGCGCCGTGTCGCGTAGCGGTCGTCCGACCGGCAGCGTCGGCAATCTGGCCCGCGAAGTCGGTGACCTGGCGCACCCAACGCACAAAGTCGCCGGCCGTCAGGTCGCTTCCTTGCAGCACAGTGGCCAGTGATCGTCCCGACGCCCAGCCGTAGGCGACCTCACTGAAACCGATGTCGGGCTCAGGTCCGCGGTCCAGCCGGGCGTCGCGCTCCACCAGCGACACCTCACGCCAGATCCGCCGCACCTCACTCATCGCCTCGTTCGTCGGTGCATCCGGAAGCCGCGGTTTACGTGGACCCTCATCGCCTCGCCGGCCCTCGAACACCAAGGCTGCCAGTACGGCGGCCAGCTGGGGCGGGGTCAAATCGTCGAGCACGCCAGCACGGATGCATTCGGCGGCCACGAGGTCCAGCTCGGCGTAGATCCGCGCCAGCATGCGCCCGGAATCACTCACCTGACTGCCACCGTCGCCAGTCAGATAGCCCAGTGACTCCAGTACCAGACAAATCTTGTCGAAGTGGTTGGCGATCGTATTGGTACGAGTCGCCATTCTGGCCTGCAACCGCTCAGTCTCCCGCTCCAGCCGAAGCGCTCGTTCCGCCGACCGCGCGTGGTTTTCGCGATCCGGGCATCGATGGCAGGGATGGTGGCGCAGCTCCGTGCGGAGCGCTTCAATCTGTGTCGTCGTCGAAGAGTCGAGACCATGGCTTCGGGCGCCACCGGCATCTTGATCGATCTCCGCCAGCTTCGAGCGGAAGGCTGCACCGAGATTGCGCCGGGACGCCGCTTCTTTCGGATTGAAGTGCTTGCCGATCTTCATCCGCCCGGCAACCGCGGGCGGTGTCGGGAAGTCCGCGATCGACAGCCGGCGCACATGGCGGTCCTCAGTCATGACCAGAGGCCGCGGTGTCTCGGTTTCGGTCCGGGTGCCTGGATCGATGACAACCGCCCATCCGGATCGCCGACCGCTCGGCACGCGCACGATGTCACCGGGCTTCAAATGCAGCAGTGTCTGCAGCGACTCGGCCCGCCGATCCGCGCGCCGTTCCCGAGCCGCCGTTGCCTCCAACTCGGCGATGCGGCCGCGCAACCGCGCGTACGCCTCGAAATCACCACGGTCACAGGCCGCCTCGTGCCACGCGTCCTCGATCGCCTTGGCGTTCTTGGCCGCCGCGCGGGCGATGCCCACGATCGAACGGTCCGACTGGAACTGGGCGAATGACTGCTCCAACAGCGCGCGGGCCCGTTCCCGGCCGACACTGGCGACGAGGTTGACCGCCATGTTGTAGGTCGGCGCGAAGGAGGACGTCAGCGGATACGTACGGCGCGAGGCAAGCCCCGCCACCGCCCGGGGGTCCAGCCCAGGTTGCCAGAGCACCACAGCGTGGCCTTCCACGTCGATGCCTCGGCGCCCGGCCCGGCCGGTCAGCTGGGTGTACTCCCCCGGCGTGATGTCGGCGTGCGTCTCGCCGTTGTACTTGACCAGCTTCTCCAGCACGACACTCCTGGCCGGCATGTTGATCCCCAGGGCAAGAGTCTCAGTGGCGAAGACGACCTTGACCAGTCCCCGGACGAACGCCTCCTCGACGCACTCTTTGAAAGCCGGCAGCATGCCGGCGTGGTGGGCCGAGATCCCGCGGCTCAGCGCCTCGCTGAAGCGGTCGTAATCCAGCGCCCGAAGGTCCGTATCGCTGAGCCCGCCGACGTGGCGCACCAATATCGAGGAGATCTCGCGTTGCTCATCGATGTCGGTGAGCTCGATTCCAGAGGCGAGAAGCTGGCGTACGGCGGCGTCGCAACCGATCCGGGAGAAGATGAAGACGATTGCCGGCAGCAGCGCCTCGGAATCGAGGAGTTCGACGATCTCCGCTCGACTTGGGGTGGACAGCGACCTCGGTCTCCGCGAGCCTTCGTCGCGTGATCGGTGCGCAGCTCCGCCGTAGGCGCCGCTGCCGTAGCTCACCGTCCGTCGCCCTCGGCCCCCTCGCCCCCGCGGGCGGCGGGAGTCGTCGCGGACGAATCGCGACTCCTCCCGGGCGATCTTGATCAGCGCGGCGTTGACGTCGCTACGTCCACCCGGGTCTTGTCGCGCCGTCGGCGCCACGTCCGCGAACAGGTCGTACAGCCGGTGGCCGACCAGCACGTGCTGGAACAGCGGCACCGGTCGGCGTTCCGACACGACCACGGCCATCTCGCCGCGCACCTGGGACAGCCAGTCTCCGAACTCCTCGGCGTTGCTCACCGTGGCCGACAGCGCGACAACTTGGATCGAATCGGCCAGGCCGATGATCACTTCCTCCCACACCGCGCCGCGGAACCGATCGGCCAGGTAGTGCACCTCATCCATCACGACGAACCCAAGGTTGCCGAGCGTGCTGGACCCGGCGTAGATCATGTTGCGCAGCACCTCGGTGGTCATGACGACCACCGGCGCCTCGGAATTGATCGATGTGTCGCCGGTCAGCAGACCGACCTGAACCGCGCCGTGCCGGCGCACCAGATCGGCGTACTTCTGGTTCGAGAGCGCCTTGATGGGCGTCGTATAGAAGCACTTGCGGCCCTGCGCCAGCGCCAGGAAGACCGCGAACTCTCCCACGATCGTCTTGCCCGCTCCGGTCGGCGCAGCCACCAAGACGCCCGAGCCGGCTTCCACCTGTCGGCAGGCCTCAATCTGGTAATCGTCGAAGGTGAACCCGTAGCCGTCCGCGAAGGTCCGAACGTGCGGGCTCAACTGGCCACTCCGGAACCGTGCGTACGCCTCGGCTGGCGAGTCGGAGGCAGTCATGGCAGCCCTAAGCTACTGCGCCGCTGTCACGGTCGACCCGAGCGCTGTCCGGACATCAGGGCACACAGAGCGGCACGGCGCGAACCACCGCGTTCACCCGCAGCGGAGCTGCGCTGATCAGCTCCCCGTCGCCGTAGCCGACCAGACCGGGGCCCTCGACGCTGATCTCACGGGCCCGCAGCTGCTCGACACAACGGTCTTTGGCGAACCTCCCCGAGTACATGAGTGGCAGGAGCCGGAGCAACTTGAGCCGACTGATTGGATGAATGATCGTGACGTCCAGCAGCCCATCGATGGGATCGGCTTGCGGGCAGACCCGCATTCCTCCGCCGTAGGAACACGTGTTGCCAATCGCGACGACCATCGCTTCCAGTTCCCTCGTCTGGCCGTCTATGGTCAGCCGGTAGTTCAACGGCGAGAACACCCGAAGCTCGGCCAAGGTAGCCAGCGGATAGCGCATCGAGCCCTTCGGCCAGGGCAGCGCGTTGGCCCGGCCGTTGACCAGAGCATCGAAGCCGGTCGCCAAGACGGTACCGACGAAGTGAGCATTGACCCGCATCACGTCTATGGGTTCGGTCCGGCCGGCCGCGATCACTCCCGCGGCGGCCACAGGATCAGCCGGATCCAGGCCCACCCCCCGGCACAGGTCGTTTCCGGTACCCGCCGGAATCAGCCCGAGAGCGGTCGGATGGCCGCCGAGAAGGTGCTCGGACGCACAGGTGTTCAGCCCGAGGTGCATCATGCCGTCACCGCCCATCATCGCCAGCACGTCCACGCCGTCCGCGACCGCGTCATGTGTCATCTGCCGCGCTTCGGCGAAGTCCCGGCTGAGCAGGATCTCCACGTCCAGTCCGGCGTCCCGGAAGCGTCCGGCGACATGCGGGCAGCATCTCCTGCGCCCGGCCCTTGCCCGACGATGGATTGACGACGAGGGTGACTCTGCGGGTCACGTACGAGCGTCCGGCTCGTCACGCTCGGACAGCTCGCGCAGGGCAAGGTCGCCCTCGATGCTGTGGTTCACCGAATCCGGACCGGCCAAGGCCAGCCGGCGAGCCGCCCGGCGGTCATGGATATGACTGACGACTTCGGCGGCCAAGAAGAGGAGCGGTCATCGGCAGCGCCAGAGCGAGCATCGAGAACGGGTCGGTCGACGGCGTCGCCACGGCACCGAAGACGAACGTGCCGAAGATCACGTAGGTCCGGTACCTGCGCAGCTGGGCGGCCTTGACGACGCCGAGGAAGTTCAACATCACGACGAGAAGAGGCAGCAGGAAGGCGATGCCGAACACGACCATCAACCGAAGCAGAAACGAGAGGTAGAGATTGATGTCCTGCAGGTTGGTCACGCCGCTCTGCGTGAAGTTCAACAGGACCGAAATGGCCTTGGGCAGAACGACGTAGGCCACCAGCACTCCACCGGCGAACAAGGGAGCGGCGAGACCGATGAAGATCAGCGCCCACTTCTTCTCCTTGGCCAGCAGTCCCGGCACCACGAACGCCCAGAGCTGGTACAGCCAGATCGGCGCAGGTCAGCACCAGGCCGGCCACCATGCAGACCTGGAGGGCCAAAGTGAAGGGCGAGGCGAGGTTGTTGCTGACCAACGCCGTGACGGCCCCAGGCTTGTTCGCCTTGAGATCAGCGATGCCGGCGTAGTACGGGACGGGTCAGGAGATCGAACAGAGCCGGATA
This sequence comes from uncultured Actinomycetota bacterium, assembly GCA_963808495.1. Lineage (GTDB taxonomy): Bacteria > Actinomycetota > Actinomycetes > Propionibacteriales > Propionibacteriaceae > Microlunatus. The sequence goes on along the minus strand of CAWEGC010000009.1, from coordinate 439,694 downwards.
GAAGAAGCCGCTGATGATCATGCCAACGATGATCGCCAGCGACGCGATGACCAGTCGGTAACGCAGCTCCCGCAGATGCTCGAAGAGCGTCATCGAGCCGTCCGGCGGCGAAGGCGGCGGCTTGAGCCACTTCAGGCTGAGGCGGATCGGCCGGCCCTTGATCGAAAAAGAGACAGCCACGTTCAGGGGTCGAGACGGATCAGGCGTCTGCCCGCGGCTCGCCCGCGGGAGGGTCCTGCGGACCCGACTTCGGCAGGTTGGCGGGAGGCGGCGGAGAGTAGGCGTTCCCGGCCCTCGGCGCTCCCGACTCGGGTCCGATGACTGGGGCCGACGCCGGATCGGAGGCCTGGGCCTCCTTCGAGTCGCTCAGACCCCTCGTCTCCTCCTTGAACTCTCGCAGCGCGCGTCCAGTGCTCTTGCCCAGACCGGCCAGCCGGGTGCCGCCGAAAATCAGCAGGATCACCGCCAGGATGATCAACAGCTCCCACACGCCGAGCCCGAAAACCAGCGGCGTCATATCGTCCTCGTTTTCCGCCGACGATCGTCAGCTCCTCGATATCCTACTTGCCAACGCCTGCGACGTAGTCGCCGCGAACCATGCGTTCGCTGTCAACGCCATCTCCGAACCCGGCGAGCTGCGGAACCTGGATCTGGCCGACAAGCGTGACCAGCTGATCACCATGGTCGAACAGCACGCGCACTTCACTCATCACGTCCGAGGCCTTGTGGATCAGCCACACCGCATAGCTGACAACCATGGCCAGACCGGCGACCGCGATACCGCCGAAGACCAAGACCCAGATCACGCCTGTTACCTTACCGATGCAGCCGAGCGCTCGTCAGCCGCCGAAGACCGCGTCGTACTGATCGAGGGCTTCCCGGGCCGCTTCAGCCGCCGAATCACCGGCGCCCGCGGGTGAGACCACGCGGGCGCCGCCCGCCAGCCGCAGCAGCAACCCCCGCAACCACGCGGGATCGGTGACCCGAAGCCCAACGGTGAGGTGCCCGAGATCATCGCGGTTCACAGTTTCCGTCGGGTAGTACTCAGCCACCCATGCCGCCTCCGGAGCGAGATCCAGAACCGACCAGTGGCGCATCCTTCAGCGTCTCGAACCAGCCTGCCGACAAGTCCTTGAGCACCACGTCGTGCGGAGCAACGTCGATATCGGTGACCTCGACCGCGGCGATCCGGTCCAATCGAAACGTCCGCAACGCGGAGGCGGAGTAGCACCATGCCTCGAGATACCCGTAGCCCTCCAAGACGAAGAGCCGAAGCGGATCGACCATCGCGCCGAGTGGTTTCGGCCCGGGAAGCGACGTCGTAGGTGAGGTCGAGCCGCTTACCGCGCGCCAGGCCGTCGCTGACACGGGCCTGGATCTCTCCGCGAGCAGCGGTCACGCTGACCGACGCTTGGTCAGGCACGACCACGCCACCGGCCGCTTCCTCCAGTTTCTTCAGAGCCCGTTCGACCGCGTCCTGCTCGCCCGGTCCGGCGATCTCGTGCAGAGTCTGCAGGCCGAGCACAAGCGCCATGGCCTCTTCGGCGGACAGCCGCAACGGCCGGGTCAAGTAGTCCGCGTTGCTGAGGTGGATCACGCCTTCACCGTCGACCGCGTCCATGTCGATGTCGATCAGATCACCTGGGGTCAGTCCGGGCATGCCACACATCCACAAGACGTTGAGGTCGTCCCGCAGGGTAGCTTCCGAGATGCCAAACGCTTGCGCCACGTCGGCCATCCGGGCTCCGTCGTGATCGCGAAGGTAGGGCACCAGGCTGAGCAGCCGGCGAACCTGCGCCTGCGATGTCATGCCGCGCCTGCCTGGTCCGATCGTGTCGCGGCCACGCGTTCCAGGCCCCGGCGAACCTCGTTCCGCAATTCCGCCGGCTCCAGCGACGATGACGTCGGCCGCGTAGCGGACGACCTCGCTCAGCGAGGAATCGGCAGCTCGCTGTATCCGACCGAGTAGACCTCGAAGCCACCGGGCACCGCCGCCGTGGCAGCGCTGGGCGTTCCTCGCCGCCGCAGCGCCGGCGCCTTGCCTGCGCGGATGGCGAGCAGCGCGGACGCGGTCGGCTCTCGCGGCGTGAGCGACCGGGCCAGGGAGCGCAGGTCCAGGTTTTCGGGCACGGTATAGGCGCCGGGGCGGGAAGCATTCTTGGGCCGGTCCTGGATGCGCGAGAGCTTGAACATCCGCGGGGCGTCCCGTCCGATATCGCGACCGATGACGTACCAGCGGCCGCGCGCGGAAGTCATCCCCCATGGCTCCAGCGTGCGGCGGGCACCGTCGCGGTAGGTGAACGACACTCGAATCCGGTGCAGAACCGCGTGCCACAGCGGTTCGAAGGCCGGTTCGGTGGCTTGTACCGACGGCTCCAGGGCCCCGAGCTGAGACGCGTCCGGCTCGACGCCCCCGGCCCGCAGCTTCGCGATCGCGCTCGTCGTCGACTCGGCCATGCTGGCGTGCTGCCAGACCCGGGCCGCGACGCCGACCACGGCCGCCTCCTCGGCGTCCAGATCGATCGACGGCAGCTCGAACTCGCTCGGCAGGATCCGGTAACCCGGCTCATCGTCGAAGAGCGGATCGAAGCTGCCGACTTCGATGGGCACACCCAGCGATCGCAGCTCGTCCTTGTCTCGCTCGAAGGTGCGCTCGAAGGCCGCGTCGCTCAGGTCGTGATACCCCTCGACCGCTTCACGGATCCGGCTCTTGGGCAAATAGCGCCCGGACACCAGCAAACAGATGGTGAGGTTGAGAATTCGCTCGGTCTTGCGGGTTGTCATGCGCTCCGCTGCCTTCGTCGTCCTTCTGACCTGCCTCAGGAACGCTACCAGCCCAGCTCGGCGGTTCCCCGCAATGGGAAGGTAGTTCTCATGCACGGTGCCGGGCGGTACGCACCGAGCCCGACGGGCGAGCTCCATGTTGGCAATCTCCGCACCGCAGTCCTGGCCTGGCTGTTCGCCCGGTCGACGGGGCGCCGGTTCCTGCTGCGGATCGAGGATCTCGATAGCTCCCGAGTGCGTCCGGGACTCGCGGAGCAGCAGTGTGCCGACCCTGGCGGCTCTCGGGCTGACCTTCGATGAGCAACCCGTCGTCCAGTCGGCCCGATTGCCGGCGTACGAGCAGGCGCTCCAGGACCTGGCGGACCGATCGTACGAATGCTTCTGCAGCCGCCGCGAAATCGCCGAGGCCGCTTCGGCGCCGCATGGTGCGATCGGTCCTTACCCGGGAACATGCCGGGACCTGAACCCGACTGAACGGGCAGCTCGGAGGGCGAGGCACACCCCAGCCTGGCGACTGCGAGCCGATCGTGCCTCGATGACCGTGCACGACCTACTCCATGGTGAGGTAACCGGGACGGTCGACGACTTCGTGATTCGGCGCAACGATGGTGTGCCGGCGTACAACCTCGCCGTTGTCGTCGATGACGCCGAAGCGGAGATCGACCAGGTCGTCCGCGGCGAGGACCTGCTGCCGTCGGCGGTCAACCAGGCGTTCCTGGCGTCGCTGCTGGGGCACGATCCACCTACCTACGCCCACGTGCCGCTTGCGGTGAATGTGGCAGGGCGCCGGCTCGCCAAGCGGGACGGCCCGGTGACGCTGTCCGACCTTGGCCGACTCGGATGGGAGGCGGCCGACGTGCTCAACATGATGGCGAGATCGCTGGACTTGATCGGGCCGGACGAGTCGGCTGACCTCTGGCAGCTGCTGGAACGCTTCCATCCGGCGCGACTGCCCCGGCGGCCCTGGGTGGTCGGTCGCCGAGCTGTCAACGCCCCGCTAAGGTCGCACGCGTGATCATCTGGGCCGACGGCGAAGTGACCGCCCTGCGGGCCTCGTGGCCCGGGGCAGTCGAGTTGTTGGTCCGGCGGGACGATCAAGCCGCCGACACTGCAGCCGTGACCCGAGCACTCGCGTACACCGCCCTCATGGCCACGCCGAAGGTCGGCGACCGGGTGTTGCTGAATGTCGCGGCGCTCGATCGCGGTCTGGGGACCGGAGGTTACGCACTGGTGATCGCAGTCCTGGACCGGAATGGACGGGTCACGGCCCAGCCGCCGCAGCCGGCGGGGCACCTGGTCAAGGCCCGATATCTGCCGCTACAAGCCATGGTCGCCGGTGCCGACGAGCAGGGCTCCGAGCACCACGACCTGCTGCGCGAAGCCGACTCGATCGACGGGATGCCCGTCGTTGTTGCCGACCTGCACTCGGCGCTTGCCCCGATCCTGCTCGCGATCCACCACGACCGGCCGGAGACCCGAGTCATCTACGTCATGACCGACCAGGGGGCCTTGCCGCTGGCGTTCTCCCGTTCGGTCGCCGAACTGCGGTCTGCCGGCCTGTTGGCGGGAACCGTCACGGTCGGCCAAGCCTTCGGTGGCGACCTCGAGGCGGTGAGCGTGCATTCGGGACTGTTGGCGGCGCGGTTGGCGCTCGGGGCTGACATCGCCGTCGTCAGCCAAGGGCCGGGAAATCTCGGCACCGGAACTCGGTGGGGGTTTTCCGGGGTCGAGGCCGGCGAGGTGGTGAACGCCGCTGGCACGCTTGGCGGACGGCCGGTAGGTGCGCTGCGCATCTCCGGGGCGGACGAGCGCCCCCGCCACCGGGGGCTTTCCCATCACAGCCTGACCGCGTACGGACGTGTCGCGCTGCTGCCGGCAGATCTCGCCGTGCCCGATCTCGCTGACGCGGCTCGGCTCGACATTTCTCAACCTGCCGCAGTCGCCGACCTCGCGGAGTCGGTGGTGCGCGGCGCTGCGTCCCTCACCCTGCACCGACAGATCCTGGTCCGACTCAGCGGACTCGACCGGGCCCTGCGGCGGTCACCGGTACGGCTGTCCACCATGGGCCGGGACTTCGACGGCGACCCCGCCTACTTTCTCGCTTCCGCGGCCGCCGGCCGCCATGCGGCATCACTTCTCGGGCGTGGACCGGAGACGGAATAGCAGGCGTCAACCGGGCTGGGTGAACAACAGGTCGACCACCATCACCAGGGTCTCGCCCTTGTCGATCTTGGGCGTCTCGTTGCCCTCGGGGTAGCCCTCCGACGGCGGGATGACCAGCAGGACGCGGCTGCCGACGGTCTGGTTGGTCAGCCCCTTCACCATGCCCGGCAACAACTGGACAGCGGGGCCTCAGCCGGTTTCGACTTGTAGGTCTCCTCGAGAACCTTCCCGTCGCTCCACCGCTGCCAGACGTAGTCGAAGGTGATGGTGTCCCCGGCGCCCACCTTCTTGCCCTTCCCCTTGATCAGGGGCTGCACCTGCAACGCATCGCCAGGATCAGACGTCGGAATGCTCACCACAGGGGTGCCGTTCTTGTCCGCGACGGCGGGCAGGCCGGCCTTGGCGGCAACCTTGCTACCTTCGGGCCCGCTCAGCGGTACCGCGACGACATCAACCACGAAGATCAGCGTGTCGCCGATCTTCACGTCGATCTGTGGGTTTCCGCCCGAGGCGTCGTAGCCGTCGGATCCAGGCATGGCGACGAGCACCCGACTGCCCTGATGCTGCCCCACCAGGCCCTTCTGGAAGCCAGGCACCACCTGGCCCAGGTTGAACGCGATGGAGGAGCCCCGGCTGAACGAGTCGTCGAACTTTTTGCCCGTCCGGGCGTTGAAGCCGGCGTAGTTCATCTCGACCGTGGTGCCTTCGGTGATGACTGGTCCGCTGGTGTTCGGCTTCAGAACCTTGGTCCGAGTCTTGTCAATCGCCCAGGGTGCGTCGAGCTTGAGCTTCGGCTCCTTGCCGTAGTCCCCTGTCGCGGTAACCCCGTTCAAGCTGGTCGACGCCTTGACCTTGGCGGCGGATGCGCTCGGGCTTGGCGTCGCCGACGCGCTGGCCGACGGGGTCGCGCTGGTAGACGCGGCGGGAGCTGGATCGTCGGTTCCACAGCCCACGACAAACAGCAATGACAGGCCAAGTCCAGAGCCGATCAACGCACGGGCCGGAGAAGGATGCACCGGAGAACCTTACCCGCAGCCGCTGAGAGCGTAAGCGAACGCGCTCAGACCCTCCTCATCGAGGCGATCAGCCGGTCGACCCGCTCGTCGACGGCCAGGAAGGGGTCCTTGCACAAGACCGTACGCTGCGCCTGATCGTTCAGTTTGAGATGCACCCAGTCGACCGTGTAATCGTGGCGGCCCTCTTGAGCGGAGCGGATGAAGTCGCCGCGTAGCTTGGCGCGTGTCGTCTGCGGTGGCACCGATTTCGCCCGGAAGATCGCCGGGTCGCTGGTCACCCGGCTGGCCAGTCCACGGGACTCCAGCAGAGAGAAGAGCCCGCGCGACCGGCGAATGTCGTGGTAGGCCAGGTCAAGCTGCGCGACCCGTGGGTCGGCGAAACTGAGCCGATGCTTGGTGGCGTAGCGGTCCAGCAGGCGGAGCTTGATCGCCCAGTCGATCTCGCTCTCGATCAGTGCGAGCTTGTCTTCGGCGACGGCTCGCAGGGTCCGCTCCCAGAGGTCCAGCACCCGCTCGGTCATGATGTTGGCCGAGCCGTCGCGCCGGACGAATTCCGACACCTTCTCGTAGTACTCCGTCTGCAGCTCCAACGCGGATATCCGGCGACCGTTGGAGAGGGCGACCCTCGTTTGGCCGGTTCGATCCCGGCTCATGTCACGGATGGCTCGGATCGGGTTCTCCAGCGTGAAGTCCCGCATCGGGACACCGGCTTCGATCAACCGCAGCACCAGCTCAGCAGTTCCGACCTTGAGCAGCGTTGTCGTCTCGCTCATGTTGGAGTCGCCAACGATGACGTGCAGACGCCGGTAACGCTCCGGATCGGCGTGTGGCTCGTCGCGGGTATTGATGATGGGTCGGCTGCGGGTCGTTGCCGAGGAGACGGATTCCCAGATGTGCTCGGCCCGCTGGCTGACGCTGAACTCCGCACCCCGCGCGGTATGCAGCACCTTGCCGGCGCCACAGATCAGCTGCCGCGACACCAGGAACGGCACCAGGACGTCAGTGATCTTGGAGAAGTCCCCGACTCGGGAGATCAGGTAGTTCTCGTGGCAGCCGTAGGAGTTGCCGTGGCTGTCGGTGTTGTTCTTGAACAGGTAGATGTCACCGCTGATCCCCTCGCTGAGCAGCCGCTGCTCAGCGTCGACGATCAGGTCTTCGAGGATCCGCTCACCTGCCCGATCGTGGTTGATCAGCTGGACCAGGCTGTCGCACTCGGCCGTCGCGTATTCGGGGTGCGATCCAACGTCCAGGTAGATGCGTGAGCCGTTGCGCAGGAAGACGTTGCTGCTTCGCCCCCAGGTGACGACCCTCCGGAACAGGTAGCGGGCAACCTCGTCGGGAGTAAGTCGGCGCGTGCCGCCCGAGGTGCAGGCAACGCCGTACTCGGTCTCCAGCCCGTAGATCCGGCGGTCCACCACTCTCCTTACTTCCCCGAGCTGCCCGTCAGGTCGGTTCACTGGTCAGGTCTAGTAGCCCTCCCAACTCCTCCCGAGTGAGATCCCGCATCTCGCCCACCTTCAGGCGTCCGAGCCGAACTGGCCCGATGCCGATGCGCGACAGGCGCCGCACCGGGTGGCCGACCGCCTCCATCGTACGGCGGACGATGTGTTGCCGACCCTCGTGCAATGTGATCTTGATCAGAGTTCGGTCGGCGCCGCTGGACACCACCTTGACGGAAGTCGGCTTCACCGGCCCATCGTCGAGGACGAGACCAGCGCGGAGTTGCTTGATCGTCGCGGGGTTTACCACACCCGCCACTTCGGCCAGGTACGTTTTCGGGACCTCGTACGACGGGTGTGCCAAACGGTGCGCGAAATCTCCGTCGTTGGTCAGGATCAGCAGGCCTTCGGTGTCGGTGTCGAGCCGACCGACGTGGAAGAGCCGCTCCCGGCGATCGCCGACGAAGTCCGCCAGAGTCCGCCGACCCTCCGGGTCGGACAGCGTCGAAACGACCCCGCGCGGCTTGTTCAGCACGAGGTACGAATGCCGGCGCGGCGGCGGGATCCTGGATCCGTCGACCCGGACCACGTCCCGGTCCGGATCGACTCGCACACCCTGCTCAATGACCACGGTGCCGTTGACCTCTACCCGACCCTCGCTGATCATCACCTCGCACGCCCGCCGGGAAGCCACGCCAGCCGCAGCCAGCACCTTCTGCAGCCGCACGCCCTCAGTCATCGCCGGACTCACCGGTAGAGCTTGTCGAAGCCGGCTCGCGCGTGCCGTCCGACTGGCTCAGGGCCCCTGTCCACCAGCTCAGGCCCGGCAGTCGCAAACTGCCGAAGTTCATCCTCCAGCTCACTCACCTCGGGCAGATGGGGGGCCAGCTCGGGCAGCTCGTCGAGCGAGCGCAGTCCCATCCGTTCCAGAAAATATGGGGTGGTCGCGAAGACAACCGCGCCGGACTCGGCGTCGTGCCCTGCCTCGGTGATCAGGCCGCGAGCCGCCAAGGTGCGGATCACCCCGTCGACGTTGACGCCCCGAATGGCCGATATCCGACCCCGGGAGATCGGCTGGGAGTAGGCGACGACGGCCAGCGTCTCCAGCGCGGCCTGAGAGAGCTTCGACTGCTGAGGTGCCAACACGTAACGAGCGACGAGGTCGGCGTGCTCGTCACGGGTGTAGTAGCGCCAGCCGCCACCGAGCTCGCGTAATTCGAAGCCGCGGCCGGTTTCATCGTAGAAAGCCACCAGCTCGGCCAGGCACTCCTCGACCACCGACCGAGGCACGTCGATCGCCTCGGCGAGGGCGTCTTCGCTGATCGGTTCTTCGGCCACGAGCAACAAGGCCTCGACTTCGCCCGACACGTCCTGTGCCGAACGTACGGCCGGAACCTCGGCTTCCGCATCGTCGATCGAGTGGCCGGGATCAATCATCTCGGGCTCCTGGACCGCTGGGGGCCAGGTCGTCGAACTCGTCGGAGATGGCCAGCTCCCCATCATCGGTGCCGATCCACCGCACGGTGAGTTCGCCGAGGGGAGTCAGCTGCTCGAATCCGACCGCCCCTTCGCGGAACAGCTCGAGCAGGGCCAGAAAGCGGGCGACGGTCGTGTGCAGGTTCGGGGAGTCGGCGGTGAGCGCTCGAAATGTCGAGGTGTGTGCCCGGCGCAGCCGAGCGATGAGCAAGCCGGCCTGCTCGCGGACACTGACCGCCGGCGCATGCAGGTGCGCGAGCGAGATGACGTCGGCCTGTTTCGGGGCGAGGACCTTCGCCGCGAGCGCTGCGAACTCATCCGGGGAGATGGAAAGCGTCACCTCGGGCAGCAGACGGGCGAACCGCGGCTCCAGTCCGACCTGGCGGGGATACCGACGGCCTTGGCCGTCGAGTGTCGTGGCGAGATAGGCGGCCACCTGCTTGAACGCGCGATATTGCAGCAGCCTGGCGAACAGCAGATCACGGGCCTCCAGAAGCGCGAGATCCTCTGGATCATCCACCTCACCGGAGGGGATCAACCGGGCCGCCTTGAGGTCGAGCAGCGTCGCCGCCACCACGATGAACTGGCTGGTCTGGTCCAGGTCCCAATCCTTGCCGTGAGCCTTGAGATGGTCCAGAAACTCATCGGTGACCCGGGACAGTGCCACCTCGGTGACATCCATCTTGTGCCTGGAGATGAGTTGGAGCAGGAGGTCGAACGGGCCCTCGAAGTTTTCCAGGCGGACCCGAAAGCCCCGGTGCGATGAGCGCGACTCATCCAACTCGTCCTGGGAGCCGTCCCTGGTGGGCCGCACCTCCGCCTGAAGGTCGGGTGCGCTCACGGCTGCGGGTGATTCTCGCCGGCCGACAGGCGTTGGACCAGCTCCGAATCGCTGCCGTGCTCGGAGAAATCAGCCAGGATCGCGGACATCGCTTCCCGGACGATCCGACCGCGATCCACCGCCATCCCGTGTCGCGCGCGCAGCGTGAGCCGAGCCTGCTCGAGCGCGAGCAGCTCATCGCTGCTCACGTAGACCGTGATCTTCTCGTCGTGCCGAACGCGTCCGCTGCCCCGCGGTCGCGCATCGGTGGACTCCTCGTCGCCGCTTCGATCGGTCGAGCGGAAGAGCTCCGAGGCCCCAGGCAGACTTACTCGACGCGGCACCGGGCCAGCACCTCACGAGACAGGCTCCGATAGGCCGCCGCCCCGGGTGATGTGGAGGCGTACGTGGTGATGGGTTCACCGGCAACATTCGTCTCCGGGAACTTGACCGTACGACGGATTACTGAGTGGAAGACCGTGTCGCCGAACGCCTGGACCACTCGTTCCAGTACCTCACGGCAATGAAGAGTCCGCGGGTCGTACATGGTGCCCAGGATGCCGAGAATCTCGAGCTTCGCATTGAGGCGATCTTGAACCTTGGCGATGGTGTCGGTCAGCAGAGCGATTCCCCGCAGAGCGAAGAACTCACACTCCAGCGGCATGATCACCTTGTCGGCGGCGGTCAACGCGTTGATCGTGAGCAGGCCGAGCGACGGCGCGCAGTCGATCAAGATCACGTCGTAACGGTCGCGAATCTTCTCCAGCACCCGCAACAACGTCTGTTCGCGGGCCACTTCGGAGACGAGCTGCACTTCAGCCGCAGAGAGGTCGATGTTGCTGGGCAGGATGTCGAGGTTCTCGACGTTGGTCGAGTTGATCACCTCGTCGACCCCTACGTCGCGACTGAGCAGGAGGTCGTAGATGCTGTGCCCGAGGGTGTGCGGGTTGACTCCGAGACCGACGGAGAGCGAGCCCTGCGGATCGAAGTCGACCAGCAGGACCTTCCGGCCCAGCTCAGCCAGGGCAGCCCCGAGATTGATCGCTGTCGTGGTCTTGCCGACCCCGCCCTTCTGATTGCACAAGGCGATGATCATCGCCGGACCGTGGGAGAGCAGGGGCGGCGGTTCGGGCAAGTCAGGCCACGGCCGCCCGGTGAGACCGAGCTTCGGCCCCTTGGTCGAGGTCTCCTCATCCGCAACCGGTTCGCGCAACACGTATTCAGCGGGTGCGTCGTCGGTCTCGAGCAGCGCCTCGAGCTCCTCGGCGGCCAGGGCCGCTTCCGAGGCGTCGGTCGTGGCTGCTCGCTCCCCTTCCATCCCGCCGAAGCCTAGTACGCGCGAGGGTGCGATGTGAGGTAGACCTGCCGGAGATGGTCGACGGTGACCAGGGTGTAGATCTGAGTGGTGGCCACCGACGCATGGCCCAGCAACTCCTGGACGACCCGGATGTCCGCGCCCCCGTCCAGCAGATGGGTGGCAAAGGAATGTCGCATCGTGTGCGGTGACACGTCCACCTTGATGCCCGCCTTCTCGGCAGTCGTGGCGAGCACCGTCCATGCGCTCTGCCGGCTCAATCGGCCGCCGCGCGCATTGAGGAGCAGGGCCGGGGAGCCCGAGCCCCGCGCGACCAGTACCGGACGGGCCCGCACCAGATAACGGTCGAGCGCTGCGCGAGCGTAGGAACCGATCGGCACGATGCGCTCCTTGTTGCCCTTGCCGAGGACGCGAAGAGTCGGGATCTGATCATCGGGTGAGCGCAGCGCGTGCCAGACATCGTCCACGTCGAGCTGGACCGCCTCAGAAATCCGGACTCCGGTGGAATAGAGCAGTTCCAGCAAGGCGGTGTCACGCAAGGCGAGCTCGGTGTCCTCCCCGGGAGCAGCCAGCAAGGTTTGAACCTGAGCGACACTGAGCGCCTTGGGCAGCCTGCGGGGCGGCCTGGGCGGCGTTACGGCTCGGGCGGGATCCCCTTCGGTCATCCCTTCGCTGTGGATGAAGCGATGCAGGCTCCGCACCGACACCACGGCTCGGGCCACGCTGGCCGCGGCCAGCGGCGGCTGTCGCCAGCCGTCACCGTCTGGGACGCCTTCCCGCAAGCTCGCCGCGTAATCAGAGATCGTGCCCGACGCGACGGCATTCAGGTCGGCCAGACCGTGCTCGGCTAGATAGTCCGCGTAGCGCGCGAGGTCACGCCGATACGCACTGGCGGTGTGCTTGGAGACACCTCGTTCGACCGCGAGGTGATCCAGGAACGCGCGGATGGCGGCCTCCGGCGTCGGCACGGCGGTCAGCCCAGTACGTCGGCCAGGTCGCGGGCGGATAGGCCATGGGCTCCAGCGACGGGGGCGTTGGTCACTGACCCGTCGTAGGTGTTCAGGCCCAGAGCGAGTGCTGGGTCGGCCTTCAGCGCGTCATGCCAGCCCCGATCGGCGAGGCTCAGCGCGTACGGGAGCGTGACGTTGGTGAGCGCGTAGGTCGACGTGTTGGGTACCGCACCCGGCATGTTCGCAACGCAGTAGAAGACCGAGTCGTGTACGCGAAACGTCGGCTCCGCGTGGGTGGTGGGCCGGCTGTCCTCGAAACAGCCGCCTTGATCGATCGCGATGTCGACCAGCACACTCCCGGGCCGCATCCGCGACGACGAGGTCGTTGCTGATCAGCATGGGGGCCTTGGCTCCCGGCACCAGCACCGCACCGATGACCAGGTCGGCGTCGAGCACCGCCCGTTCGATCTCGTACGCGCTGGAGGCCACGGTCTGCAGATGACCTTGATAGATCCGGTCGGCCTCGCGCAGCTTGTCGATGTTGTTGTCTAGCAGCAACACTTCTGCCTGCATGCCGAGTGCGATGGCGGCAGCGTTCATACCGGACACGCCTGCCCCGATGACCACGACCTTGGCCGCATAAACACCGGAGACGCCGCCCATCAACGTTCCGCGACCACCGCCCTGGCGCATCAGGTGATAGGCGCCGACCTGCGGCGCAAGGCGGCCGGCTACTTCGCTCATCGGTGCCAGCAAGGGGAGGGAGCCGTTAGGCAGCTGGACAGTCTCGTACGCGATACCGGTCACGTGGGCGTTCAGCAACGCGCGGGTGCAATCCTTGTTCGCGGCCAGATGCAGGTAGGTGAACAGTGTCTGGCCTTCGCGCATCCGGTCGTATTCGACGGCGATCGGCTCCTTGACCTTCAAGACCAGCTCGGCCTTGCCCCATACGTCTTCCGGGTCCGGGACAATCGTCGCCCCGGCAGCGGAGAACTCGCCATCGGTGATCGACGAACCCAGACCCGCGCCGGATTCGACGAGGACCGAATGCCCGTGGCGGGTGAACTCGTGCACACCCGCGGGAGTGATGGCGACCCGGTATTCGTGGTTCTTGACCTCGGTCGGAACTCCAACCAACATGCCGGGTCGACTCCTTCGTGTGGCCTATCGCGAGCATATGACCCCGGACCCCGCACGTCCGCGGAATCTGTGATGAGCATGGGTGTTTCTGCCATGTGGAGCAGCCTGAGATCGTAGAGTCCGTGGGTAGTTCTGATCTTCCGAACCCATAGGAGCCGCTATGTCTACCGCCGTCCCGCCGCCCGAAAGCGACATTGGCCCGACCAGCCAAGATCGAGACTTCCAGTCAACCCAAGTCGTCCCGGTCGTTCCGGACCGACGAGAGGTGGTTGCCCGCCAGAAGGAGGAGTTCGGCGGCATGAAGTTCGGCGCCGCCTTCTTCGGCTGGCTGGCTGCTACGGGCATGGCAGTGCTGTTGACTGCGCTGGTGGCTGGCGCCGGCACGGCACTCGGCTACACCAATGACGTCAACACGACGAACCCGACCGCGGGAGAAGTGCAAAGTGTGGGTATCGCCGGTGGAATCGCCCTGCTCGCCATCATTTTTCTCGCCTACTTCTGCGGCGGCTACGTTGCCGGCCGGATGGCTCGGTTCAACGGACTCCGCCAAGGGGTCGCGGTTTGGCTATGGGCAGTGATCGCCGCCATCGTGGTGGCAGTTTTCGCGACTGCCGCTGGGGCCCGGTACGACATTCTGGCCAGCCTGAACCTCCCCCGGATACCCGTCAATGAGGGGACACTGACCACGGCCGGTCTGCTGACCGCCGTCGGGATTGCGGCAGCGAGCTTGGGCGGTGCCATGCTCGGCGGCATGGCCGGAATGCGCTTCCATCGACGCGTCGACAAGGCAGGCCTGGACTGAAGCCCTGAGGACAAAGGGAGATGTGACAACGCGAGGGGGTTATTGAAGTGGCGGACCTGAGCGCGAAGAAGCGCGAGAAGCTGCCAGCCAAGGACTTCGGCTTGCCGGAGCGCGCCAAAACGCCGAAGGCCAAGAAGGAGTCCGGGAACTACCCGATGCCCGATGCGAAGCACGCGAAGAACGCCAAGGCCCGCGCCGCGCAACAGCGGAAGGCCGGCAACCTCAGCAAGTCCGAGGCTGAGCGCGTGGAGCGGAAAGCTGACCGAGTCATAGAGAAAGAGAAAAAGAAGAAAAAGAAGAAGTAGCTTCTCTTGTCAGCGATCTCGTGGACGGCGCTTCGGGGAACTCGCCTGACGATGGTGGGGCACCTCGACAGTGGAGCCGGGCTGACGGCCAGCACAAACCCGGGCGGGACCCACGCTGCTGATAACGAGCAGGCGTAAGTCCTGTTCGCAAGGACCACAAGGTGTGCGGATGCTCCCCCGTGTGCGGCTCAACACCGTGGCGACCAACGGCTGACGTGGTGCAGCAGGGTCGTGGCACTCATCGCGTTCAACTGATCTCCGGAGTGCCTTAACTATATCGAACATGTGCGCGAATACTGTCAGTGGTGGTCGGTAGCGTGTCAGGTATGTCAGTCGGGGTGGCATCGGCGCCGGAGATTGCTTCATCGGCGGATCGGCTGTGTGTTCGGCTGGACGGGATGCTGGCGGAGTTGGCGGAGGCTGTCGCACGCTGCGCGGAGCTGCGGGATGTCGGCGAGGTGAGCGACGCGGCACGGATTGATCGGATTGCCCGGCTGGAGCAGCTGAAGGCGGCCGCGGCCGCCTTGCAGGCAGCCGAGTCGGTGCGGTTCGCCCAATCGCAGGTGGAGCAGCAGATCGCCGCCGACGTGCATCCGACAGCGATCGGCCGCGGGATCGGCGACCAGCTCGGACTGGCGTGCAAAGTCTCACCATACGAAGGCTCCCGTCGGCTGGGAATCGCCCGGGCGTTGTGGTTCGACCTGCCGGAAACCTTCCAGCTGCTCACCACGGCCGGATCAGCGAGTATGTCGCCTCACTGGTGGTGTCGGAAACCCGGCACCTGGACGCGAACACCCGACGTGCGGTCGACCACACGATCGTCGCCGCCGGGATCGGCGGGATGGGTCCGCGGCGGGCGGCGGCCTGCGCCCGCACGTCTGCCTACTCAGCCGACCCGCACGGCTACCTTCAGCGGGGCCGCACCGAACGCCGGCATCGCCGGGTCGGGCTGCGGCCGGCGCCGGACACCATGGCCGTACTCACCGGCTATCTGCCGGTCGAACAGGGGGTGGCCTGTCTGGCCGCGCTGCGCCGGCACACCGACACCGTCAAAGCCGACGGTGACCGGCGCAGCCGGGACCAGATCATGGCCGACACGCTGGTGGAACGGCTCACCGGCCAGGCCGCCGCCGCCGACGTCACCATCGAAGTCCACCTACTCATGCCACTGAGCAGCCTGCTCGACCCCCACGACGCCACCCCAGCCGAGATTGTCGGGCACGGCCCGATCCCCGCCGGCACCGCCCGCGACCTTCTCCGCACCAGCCGCGGCCGGCGGTGGTGGCGGCGGCTGTTCACCGCCCCCGCCGGCGGGCCGATCGTGGCTGCCGATCGGTTCCGCCGCCGCTTCGACGGCCCCCTGGCCACCCTGATCCGGCTACGCGACCGGACCTGCCGCGACCCCTACTGCGACGCACCCATCCGCCACCTCGACCATGTCCACCGCCACGTCGACGGCGGAGCGACCACCCTGACCAACGGCCGCGGGCTGTGCGCCCGCGGCAACTACGTCCGCGAAATGCCCGGCTGGACCGCCACCGTCACCGAAGACGGCCGACACCACCACCCCCACACCGTCCTGATCACCACCCCCACCGGCCACAGCTACACCAGCAGCGCACCCCAACCGCCCTAGATGCGGGCTGGCGGTCTCCAACTCGACAACGATTCCAGGACTGGACACAGGACGTCCGTTATCTAATGCAGCGGTTGGCCCCTTGATCAAGACCAGCCGATCTCCACACAGACGCGGACCTGGCGGTCAGCGGCACCGGGCAGGGCTGATCATTAGCCGGCAGCGCTGATCATTACCCGCAGCGCTGATCATTACCCACGACCACCGCGAGCCGCGTCCCGAGCTGCCCAACCGGCGCTCGCTGGACGGAGGCTGGCGAAGTCGTCGCGCTGCCGGGCCGTCCAGGCGGCCAGCACGCCGGCCACGAGCGACGGGCTGTGCAGATCACCGGCCAGCACGGCGTCAACCACATCGTCAAGCGGTGCCCAGACGGTGTCCATGTGCGCTTCCTCGCCACTTCTGGCGAAGTCCTCGGGCGCATCGGCCGCGACCAAGTCTCGAGCCAGATAGATGCGCAGTGACTCCGCCAGGATGCCCGGAGTGGTGAACAGGTCGACCAGGACATGCCAGGACGCGGCCGCCAGTCCCGCCTCCTCGACCAGCTCCCGCTGCGCGGCCAGCAGATATCCTTCACCGTCGACGTCGAGCAGCCCGGCCGGCGGCTCGATCAGTCGGTGCCGGACGGCATGGCGATACTGCCGAACGAACGCGACCCGAGACTGATCATCAAGCGCGATGATGCCCACGGCACCCGGGTGGCGAAGATATTCCCGGGTCATCTCCTCCCCGTCCGGGGCGTGCACCTGATCCTGCACAAAGGACGCGATGCGGCCGTCGGCCAGCACGCGGGACGAAGCAACGGGCCAGCTCAGCGGCACGTCGATGAGCTCCGCGCGGGAGAGGATGATCACCCTCAGCGTCCCTGGTCGACAGGCAGTCGGGTGGCGAGCTTGCGATCCAGCGCAGCCTCGATCAAGCCCACGAACAGCGGGTGCGGTCGGGTCGGCCTGGACTTCAGTTCGGGGTGGGCCTGAGTCGCGACGAAGTAGGGGTGGACGTCGTTCGGCAGCTCGATGAACTCCACCAGTCGCGAATCCGGTGACGTGCCGCTGATCACCAGCCCGGCCTCCTCCAGCCGGTCGCGATAGGCGTTGTTGACCTCGTAACGATGCCGGTGGCGTTCGGCCACCTCCGTCTGCCCGTACTGCTTGGCCACCACCGATCCCGGCATCAGCTCGGCCGGGTATGAGCCCAGCCGCATTGACCCGCCAAGATCGCCGTTGCCCTCGACGATGGCGACCTGCTCTGCCATGGTCGCGATCACCTTGTGCGGCGCATCCGGTGAGAATTCGCTGCTGTCAGCACCGTCGAGACCGCCCATGTGGCGAGCAACCTCGATCACCATGCATTGCAGGCCAAGGCACAGGCCCAAGATCGGGATCTGGTTCTCCCGGGCGTAGCGGACCGCCCCGACTTTTCCTTCCACACCACGAATCCCGAAGCCGCCGGGATCACGACGCCGTCCACGTCGTGTAACGCTCGAGTCGCGCCCTCTTCGGTCGCACATCCGTCCGACGGCACCCAGCGGACGACGGCCTTCGCGTAGTTGGCAAAGCCGCCCGCCCGCAACGCCTCGCAGACCGAGAGGTAGGCGTCCGGAAGGTCGATGTACTTACCGACCAGAGCGATGACCACCTCTTCCTTCGGATGGTGCACTCGGGTCAACAGGTCATTCCACTGCGTCCAGTCCACGTCACGGAAGCGCAAGTCCAGCCGCCGGACCACGTAGGCGTCCAGGCCTTCGGAGTGCAGGACCTTGGGAATGTCATAGATGCTGGGAGCGTCAATCGCGGCAACCACCGCTGACTCGTCTACGTCGCACATCAGCGAGATCTTGCGCTTCACCGACTCGGGAATCTCGCGGTCGGAACGGCACACCACGGCATCGGGCTGGATGCCGACCTGACGCAGCGCCGCCACCGAGTGCTGGGTGGGCTTGGTCTTCAGCTCGCCGCTGGGCCCGATGTAGGGCACGAGGGAGACATGCAGGAAGAAGACGTTCTCCCGGCCGACGTCGTGTCGCACCTGCCGTGCCGCCTCCAGGAACGGCAGCGACTCGATGTCTCCGACCGTGCCGCCGATTTCGTGGATCACGACGTCGATGTCAGAGCCGCCCATCGCCAGCATGGAGTCTTTGATCTCATTGGTGATGTGCGGGATGACCTGCACCGTGTCGCCCAGATAGTCGCCACGACGTTCCTTGGCGATCACCGACGAGTAGACCTTGCCGGTCGTCACGTTCGCGTCCCCGGAGAGGTCCACGTTGAGAAAGCGCTCGTAGTGACCGACGTCAAGATCGGTCTCGGCACCATCCTCGGTGACGAAGACCTCGCCGTGCTGAAACGGGTTCATCGTGCCCGGATCGACGTTGAGGTACGGGTCCAGCTTCTGCATCGAGACCCGCAGTCCCCTGGCGACAAGCAGGTTGCCGAGACTGGATGCGGTAAGACCCTTGCCGAGTGAGGAGGCGACGCCGCCGGTGACGAAGAGATGCTTGGTCAGTTTGACGCGGGGTCCCACGGGCCTCCAGCCTATCGCCCGACCGGCTTCAACGACGAATGACCCGCCGTCGCATGCCCGCTGGAGCGGCCGTCAAGCGATCAGCTCGCGGTAGCACGTCAGCAGCTCGTCGACCACCTGCTCCTCATCCGGCCAGGCAGCGGCGTGGGCCAGTCCGGCGGCACGCAGCGACGCTCGGCGATCGGCGTCGTGCGCAAGGTCCAACAGCTGCACGACGGCCTGCCCGACATCGTGCGGGTCGAACAGCACCGCCGCGCCATCCACCAGCTCTTCGATGCCACCGACTCGGGTGCTGATCAACGGCACGCCGGACAGCAGGGCCTCCTGGGCGGCGAGGGCCCGGGCTTCCCACGCCGAGGTGAGCAAGGCCAGATCCGCCGCCCCGAGCAGCGAGGCGATGTCGTCGTAGTGACCCAGCAGAGACCACGTTCGAGCCATCGGCCTCTACTCGATCCGCCAGCTCGTCACGCAGGGGGCCTTCACCGGCAATCAGGAACCGCAGCTCGCGATGATCCCGAACGGAGCGCGCGATCTCCAGCACCGAGACCGAGATTCTTCTGGGGCGCCAGGCGACCGATCGTCACGATCATCACGTCCCGCTCGGTCAGCCCCAGATCGCGGCGCAGCACCTCCCGCGGAACCGTTGCCTTACCGAGCACCGGCGCCGCCACCGGAGCCAGCCGGGCATTACGGGCACCCAGCCGACGCGCCTCGACCACCAGGTCGGTGCTGGCACCCAGCGTCAGATCTGCGCCTCGGGCCAGGAGCCTTTGCAACAGCCGGCCAGCCGACGGCCGACCAGCCCTGACCGAGAACCGCGTTGTGCCAGGTCACCACCAGCGGCACTCGCCGGAAGCTGCTGGCGCCCAGAGCAATCGCCCCGGCCTTGTAACCGTGGGCGTGCACGACGTCAGCACCGGCCAGCCGCCCGAGGCGAGACAACGGCAGCACATCCGCACCAAGATCATCAAGGCGCTGAGTCCGCGAAGTCTCAGCGGGTGCATAGATCCGTACTGCATGGCCCCGCTGGACCAGACGGACGACCACACTCGCGACGTGACGGCCGATGCCACCTGTGCTGGCCGTCAGTACCTGAGCGATCTTCATGATCGATCCGCCGCCACGTTGCGACGGCGGACAAGATTCCACAGCGCAGCGCCCAGGCTTCGGTCGACGAGGAAGACGAGACCAACGAAGATCATCATGCACAGGACGGCGGCGCCGATCGCACCCAGCTGTCGCCGCTAGCAGACCGGCATCGCGCAGCTGCATCGCTGGCCAGGCAACCAGGCCACCAGCCACGCCGGCCGCAGGCAGGCAGATCAGCGTCGAGCGACCCCACCAGGACCGCACGTTCGCCGGCTCCGCAGCGCTGCGGGCGAGAACAGCACCGACGACACCGCCGACACACAGTCCGAGCGACACCGAAGCGGCGAGCGCCACCACCTGCCAGCTCACCGGTATCACGACGCGCGAGCCCAGTGCGGCGAGTATGACCACCGCCCAGGCCGTCATGGTCACCCCGCCCGCCGCTCGGGCTCGATGTTGGGCCAGCAGGGTACGGGAACACAGCCCGAGGACGCCGAACCCGACCACGGCCGGAGCGAGCATCACAATCAGCCAGGCCAGTGCCGCAGTGTCACCGGATCCGGGTCCCAGGACGAATACCCTGGCCACAGGAACAGCCGTCGCGACGAGCAAGGCCGCGCCGAGGCTGGCAAGCATGATCACCTGAGGGCCGACCTCATCCAGCACCTCCGCTACCGAGGAGGCTCCCTCCTCGGCCGCAGTAGCGAGCCGGGGAAAGGCGACTTGGAGCAGCGGAGCAACCAGGACCGCGTACGGCAGGAGATAGATCGCGTTCGCCCACGTGAAGCGGGTCAGTGCCCCCTGATCGCCCGTCTGCTGCGCCGACCAGTTGATCACCAGCAAGCTGAGCTGCTGCAGCACCAGGCCCGCGATCCCGGCTACCGCAATCCGACCGATCACCGCCCGGTCGCCGGCGGCGAACCCAAGCCGAGGTCGCAGCCGATGGCCGAGCCGAGCCATTGGGATGACCGTGGTCAGCGGCGAGCGCCAAAACGCCGAGCGTGGTTCCCCAGCCCAAGATCGCGAGCGCCGACCGGTTGAGCTGTGCCAAGTCGTCCTGGGCATTGGGAGCAGCAGCGCGTAAGAAGAGGAAATAGCTGGTGATCACGACAGCGCTGGAGACCAGGGGCGCCAAGGCGGCGGCCAGGAAGCGTGAATGGGCTTGCAGTACCCCGGCACTCACCACGGCGAGCCCGTACAGCCAGATCTGTGGCACGAACATGATCAGCAGTGCGGCCACGGTCACTGCGCTGCCCTCGCATGTCGGCTTGGCGAACGCGGTCCCGTAGAGGGGAGCACCAAGCAGCGCAGCCACCGCGGCCGGAGTCAAGATGATCACCGTCCAGGTCAACAGCGCGGACGTGGTCTGCACCGCCTCGGCGCGACGCTGAGCTCCCACGTGCCGCGCCACGACAGGAATGACGACCCCAGCCAGCACTCCGCCCGCGACGATCTCGAACAGTACGTTCGGGAGCGTGTTCGCCGCGTTGTAGACGTCGCCCAGGCAGGTGTCGCCCACGGTCTTGGAGAACACCAGCCAGCGTCCGAACCCGAAGGCCCGGGCAACCAGGGTGATTCCGGCCACGCCCAAGGCGACCGTGCCGAAGCGTGAACTCACCCGCGGCCCAGGTGGTCGAGCCAGCGCAGCGTCGGGGTCCGGTCGATGACCGCTGTGAAACTGACTCGCTCACTGGCAAGATTCAGCCCGACCACGGCGAGCAGAGCCGCGAGCTTGGCCGGTCGAGGTAGCCAGGCCGCGGCGACGGTGCCGACGGCAGCGCCGAGCGCGTTGGCTCCGCAATCGCCCAGCATGGACTTCTCCCGCAGATCGCTGGGTAGGCATCCTGCGGCGGCTCCCAGCACGGGCGCAGCTCCGACACCCACGAGTCCAGCAGCAAGCACGAGCGTGACCTTGGCGGCGCGTCCTGGCCTCAGGTCGCAGAGATTGAGGAAGTTGGCGGTGCCGGCAATCAGCGCGGTGTCCATCAACCGGTCGGCAAGACGGATGACACCTCTTGCGCGGGACTGGGCGGCCCAGGACCATGCTTGCGGCTGCTGCACTGAGTCCAACTCCGGCGATCTTCACCGTCCCGCTCGTGACCGTGCCCGAGCGGAGCGCGGCAAGGTGACCGCGCAATCCCTTTGCCTGGCCTGACCCGCGAAGATCGTCGTACGCCCCGACCGCTCCCGATCCGGTAGCCGCGAGGGCGACGGCTCCGCGTAACGCGGCCGAACCGCCCGGCGCGGGGCCCGGGACCAGCAGGCCGGCGAGCATCGCCAGCAGCGCGACCGGGCCTTCCGCCAGCGTCACCGTGACTCCGGCATGGTTGCGCCGGGTCCATGCCGAAGAAGACAGCATCTTCTCGACCGCCAGTTGGTTGCCCAGGAGCGCCGCCGAGGCCGCGATCACTGCAGAAGCGGCTGCGGAGCCGACGCGGCCCATCACCGGACCGGCAGATTTGGCAGCGGCGCATCGGCCTTGGAAAAAGCGCCGTAGTGGCCCTGTCGTCCCAGCAATTGTTCCCTGCCGGCGAGCACGGTAGTGGTCACCCCGCTGGTCAGGTCGGCGACGTCCACCGTGCTCAGCACGTCGACCGCAGCATCGTCGTTGCGCGCGGCCAGCACATCGGTGCCCTCGATCTCGGCACTGTTCGGGCCCGCCAGCACGACACCGGCAGCGGAGACGTGCAGCGCGACCGCCATGTCGACATGAGCGGTCAGCTGCTCGGGCGGAGGGCGCGGGTCCGTCGCCTCGGCGCTGACCACGATGACCAGCTGGGCGCTGTCGCCTCCATCCTCGTCAATGGTGATCAACCCGGCCGAGGTCAGCGAGTCGGCGATGTCCAGAGCGGTGTCATCACGGCGTCCCGCCTGCTTGCTGGCCACCGCCCGGCCCAGAGCCAGCCCGAACTTCGTGCCATCCGACATCGAGTCGGTCAGCCCCAAGGTGGCCGCATGGGTGCTGAGCGCCGCCACGAGTTCGGCGCCTTTTTCCTCATCGAAGGCCTTCGCGTTCACCTTGACTGTCCCGGTTACGGTTCCACCAGCCGCGGTCACCGCCGCACTGATCGCCGATATCACGGCTGACGGAGCTTCGGGCATGGCGACAACAGCCACCTTGGTCTCGTTGAGCGCGCCGGCGGTCAGCTCCTGACCCGCCCGGGCAGCGTAGGCCTCCCGGTACTCGTCCAGCGCGTTTCGCCGATCCAGCTCCTCGCGCAGGTCCTGGACCTGCTTGCGGTCCTGAGCCGCCTGCTGGGCCAGGCCGGTGTCCACCGATGGCCGCAGGGTGACACCGAGGACGATCCCCACCGCGAGCGCCAGAAACACCGCCATCAGCGACACGATGTGGTAGCGGAAATTGATCAAGTGAAGAATTCCTTCACCCAGTAGAGCGCGTCGCGGATCCGGGCCAGCAAGAGGCTGCCCACTTGGCTGCCCAGGTCGGTCAGCAACAGCGCTGTGGTGAGGGCGATCAGCGCGGACAACACCAGCAGCACCAGATGCCAGCCCTTGACCTGGCTGCGGTAGATGCGGGAGACGCCTTTGGCGTCAACCAGCTTGGGCCCGACCCGTAGCCGGGTCAGAAACGTCGAGGCCATGCCCGCCCGACCCTTGTCGAGGAATTCCACCAGCGACGCGTGCGTGCCGACCGCCACGATCAGGCGTGCGCCTTTGGAGTCGGCCAGCAGCATGGCCGCGTCCTCGCTGGTCCCGAGGGCGGGGAAGGTGACGGCTTCCAGCCCGAGGTTCTCGATGCGCTCGATGCCTGGCGCCCGGCCGTCCCGGTAGGCGTGGACGACCAGTTCGGCGCCGCTCTGCAGCGCGGCGTCGGAGCACGAGTCCATGTCGCCGATGATCATGTCGGGCCGGTAGCCGGCCTCGATCAGGGCGTCGGCTCCGCCGTCGACACCCATGAGCAGTGGCTTGTACTCAGAGATGTACGGACGCAACGCCCCAAGATCGGAGCGGTAATCGTAGCCGCGGACGACGATCAGCACGTGGCGGCCATCGATGGCAGTCGCCACGTCTGGCACTCCGACGCCCTCGAGAAGCAGCTCTTTCTCGACCCGCAGGTATTCCATGGTGTTGGCGGCAAAAGCCTCGATCTGGTCCGCCAGCCCCTCGCGGGCGAAGTTCAGTTGATTCTCCAGAACCTCCGTGGTGACCAGCATGCCGGCAGCAATGACGTGTCCGTCAGCGTCGAGAAGCCGGTCACCGTCCACAGTGATCGGGTCACCCTCGTGCAGCTGGCTGAAGATGCTTTCGCCGGCATCATCGATCAGCGGGATGCCTGCCGCCAACAAGATGCCAGGCCCCAGATTGGGATAGCGGCCGGAGACCGACGGTACGGCGTTGACGACGGCGCTGGCACCCGCCTCCACCAGCGCTTCGGCACTCACTCGGTCGAGATCGGTGTGGTGGATGATGGCGATCTCGCCGGGCTGTAGCCGCTTGGTCAGGTTCTTGGTACGGCGGTCCAGCCGAACGGGACCGCTGATCTCGGCGGGTGCACCGCGTCTGCGGATGAGAGTCGGGAGTCGCATGTCGGGTCCCATACTGGCACTTCTCGCGATGCCGGTTGGCCGCCCGAGCCTGCGGGGACCACCATTGTGGATGACGCTCGGCCATACGATTCCCCAGCGTTGCCCGGCCGAGATGTCGGCGCCTTGTCAGTGCCTAACCAGTCGCCCCAGCGCCAGCACGATCCGCTATGGCCAACTCCACCAGCTCGCCGGCGTGCGCGAGCGCGGAGTCGGTCGTGTCCAGACCCGCCATCATTCGTGCCAGTTCGGCTGCTCGATCTGCCTCCCCGACAGGGACAACGCCACTGGTTGTGACCTGTCCGTCGCCCGACTTGGCCACGAGGTAGTGCTGGTCCGCAAAGGCGGCGACCTGGGCCAGGTGGGTGACCACGATGACCTGAGTGTCGTGGGCCAAGCGCGCCAAGCGCCGACCGATCTCCACCGCCACCCGGCCGCCGACACCGGCGTCAATCTCGTCGAAGACCAGCGTTCCGGCTTCCCGGCCGGCGGCAAGGACCACTTCCAGGGCCAATCGCACCCTTGACAGCTCGCCGCCGGACGCCACCTTGCCGAGGCTCCTGGGCTTGCATATCCCGATTGGCACTGAACAGAAGGTCTACGGCGTCGGCCCCGTGCGGACCCAGTTCGGTGCGGGTCACCTGGAATCGCAGTGTTGCGTGCGGCATGGCGAGCGCCGCCAGCTCCTCGGGAACCTGGGCGCTGAACCGGTCGGCAGCCTCTCGGCGACCGGCACTGATGCGTTCAGCCAGCGCGCCGAGCTCGGCGCCGAGCTGCTCGATCCTGGACGTCAGGACCAGGATCCGGTCGTCACTGTCCTCGAGTGTCCGCAGTCTCTCGGCGGCCTCCGCTGCCCAAGCCAACACCTCGTCGCAGGTCGTCCCGTATTTCCGCGTCAGGATGCTCAACCGGGCCCGGCGCTCGGCGATCTGTTCGAGGCGTGCGGGCTCGACGTCCAGCGCGTCCAGATATCGGGCCAGGTCTGCGGTGATATCGGTGAGCGCATAGCCGGTCTCTGCCAGCCGGCTCGCGAGCGTCGCCAGCTCGACATCGTCAGCTCGTGTCTGTTCCAACGCTTTCCGCGCCGCGGACAACCAGGCGAGCGCGCCGCCCGCCTCGTCGTCTGAGCCGGCGAGTGCCAGCACCGCCGACTGCGCGGCAGCGCGCAAGTCATCCGCGCTCTGTAACCGGTTGGCCTCCGCGGCCAGCGCCTGATCCTCGCCCGGGCCCGGAGCGATCTTGTCGATTTCGTCGAGGCCGAAGCGCAAGAGGTCGATCTCCCTCGCTCGGGACTGGGCCTCCTCCTCTCAGTTGGGCCAACTCCGACCGTTCAGCTTGGAGCTCCG
This sequence comes from uncultured Actinomycetota bacterium, assembly GCA_963808495.1. Taxonomy (GTDB): domain Bacteria; phylum Actinomycetota; class Actinomycetes; order Propionibacteriales; family Propionibacteriaceae; genus Microlunatus. The sequence continues at coordinate 414,349 of CAWEGC010000009.1, read as the reverse complement.
CCCACAGCCCGCTGTAGGCGTCCAGCAAGTCCGTCACCGCCCGTCCGGCGAACCTGTCGAGGACTCGGCGCTGGCGGTCCGGCTCAGCCAACCGCAGCTGCTCCGACTGGCCGTGGATGGTGACGAGGTCGGCCGTCACGTCGGTGCAGAGTCCCGCCGGCACCGACGCGCCACCCAGAAAGGCGCGAGATCTCCCGCTGGCGGTGAGATGCCGGGCGACCAGGAGCTCGCCATCCGCGTCCAGCTCCCCGCCCGCCGCCAGCATCCGGTCGACCACCTCCGAGGGCGAGCCGACAAATCTGCCTTCGATCCGCGCTCGATCGGTTCCGCTGCGCACCAGCTTAGGGTCGGCACGCCCGCCGAGCAGCAGCCCGAGCCCGGTAATGATCATGGTCTTGCCGGCACCGGTCTCGCCGGTCACCACGGTCAGTCCCGGATGGAAAGACATCGTGGCATCGGAAATGACCCCGAGGTCGGTGATCCTGAGTTCGGCGATCATGCGGGCGCCTGCTGACGATCGGATATCTCATCTGGGTCGCGCGAGACCCCGCCAGCCCTCGACTCGCAAGCCGAACTTACCGACCAGGCGGTCCGTGAAGGGCGCTTCGGAAAGCCTTGCCAGCCGCAGTCGGTGACGGCCGCGAACGACCTCGACCTCCATCCCGCTGCTCAGTTCCACCGAACGACGACCGTCACAGGACAGTACGCCCGTGGTCTGGGCGGCGGCGAGCAGTTCGACGACCACCCGAGAGGACGGCCCGAGCACCAACGGCCGCGCGAACAGGGCGTGAGCGCTGAGCGGGACGACCAAGAAGGCATCGACACCGGGCCAGATCACCGGGCCGCCGGCCGAGAACGCGTACGCAGTCGATCCGGTCGGAGTTGACACGAGGACCCCGTCGCAGGCCCAGCGCGACAGCGGCCGTCCGTCGATTTCGATCAGGACCTCGAGCATCCGTTCCCGAGAGGACTTCTCGATCGAGACCTCGTTGATGGCGAATGATGACCAGATCACCTCGTCGCCGTTTCGGACCTGAAGGTCGATGGTGAATCGTTCCTCCACCCGATAGGACCGCTCCACGACTCGCTCAACGATGCTGTCGATCTCTGATGACTCCGCTTCGGCGAGGAACCCGACGTGGCCGAGGTTGACCCCTAGCAGCGGCGTGTCCGAGGCCATCACCCACTCGGCTCCGCGCAGGATTGTTCCGTCACCGCCCAGGACGATCATCAATTCGGCGACCGGGGCTCCCTCGTCGCTTCGCCGGGTGAGTTCAGTGACGCTCGCGGCCAGGTGAGGGCTCAAGCTGGTCAGATCTTCGGCCGGCATAGCAATCTCGATGCCAGCAGCGCTCAGGCCCTCGACCAGTCGTACGGCGCTGGCGATCGCCGCCGGTCTACGCGGATGGGTGAGTACGGCGACGCGGCGAACCGGAAGAGGATGACCGTTCGGCGCGCTCACCTGCCACAGCATAGAGCGGCCATCGCCGTCGCCCCGGGAACGACAGCGTCAGGTTCGGCGGGTTCCGATCGGCGTCACAAGTGGCGTTCGGGCGAATAGGGCGAAGAATTCGACGTTGCCCGCTGGCCCGGGCAGCCGGCTCGGTGTGACCGCTTGGAGCGGCCAACCCCGCTCGGCAGCCGCCGAGCTGACGTTGTGCACCGCCTCCAGGCGGAGACTCTCCGACTGAACGACACCAGTTCTTCCGAGCGCAGCCCGGCCTACCTCGAATTGCGGCTTGATCATCAAGAGCATGCGTCCGTCCGGACGGAGCACGGAGATCAGCGGGTCCAAGATCATCAACAGCGAGATGAACGAGACGTCGGCGACGATGAGATCGACTGGCTCACCGTCGACATGACGGAGGTCGAGGTCGCGCAGATTCGTCCGCTCCCAGACCCGTACTCGCTTGTCGTGACGAAGTGAGGCGGCCAGTTGATCCGATCCGACGTCAATTGCGATCACCTCGGTGCAGCCCCGCTCCAGCAGCACCTGCGTGAAGCCTCCAGTTGAGGCGCCGGCGTCGACTGCCCGGCCGACCACGCGCAAGTCGAGATCGTCAAGTGCTCCCAGTAACTTGTGCGCTGCTCGAGAGACGTAGTGGTCGCCGGTCACCGACAACCGATCATTCGAGCTCACGCGTTCGGCCGCTCGGGTCGCCACGTGCTGGTTGACCTTGACCAGGCCCGAGCCGATCATCGACCGGGCGTGGCTGCGCGAGCGAGCCAGCCCGCGATTGACAAGGTCAACGTCCAGCCGCGCAACGGCGGGAACCGTCACCGCTGACCATTCTCAAGCTGGGTTCGTTGCGTCCTGGCGACCGGAACCGTCCTCGAGGGCAGCCTGCAGAGCTTCGTGCGTCCGAGCGAGCCGGTCATGATGGGCATGGAGCGGTGTGGAGTCGAGATCTGCCAAACGTCTCACTGCTTCATCGACAGCTGTGTCACCCGTGACAGGAGGGTCCGTCCTCTCACCGGAATCGACCTGATGTACCGGCGGTTCACTCACTCGGCGCCATCCTGACTGCTCTCGCTGCTTGCGGTCTCCTCCAGTACCGCCTTCTTGGCCGCGGCCTTCTTCGCAGCCGATTTCTTAGCCGCCGACTTTCTCCCTGGGGCGGTAGTGCGTGGCGGGTCACTGGCCGGAGACACGCGCACCCGCGGCCCGCCGTGATCCGCGCTGGCGCTGAGCCTGCTGCTCAGGTCGGCGACCTCTGCTCTGAGCTCCTCCAAGTCATGCATCCGGACAAACCCCAGTCTGGTGGCCGCCTTGTCGACCTCGGCCCGGACCAGCTTCTCGAGCACGTTGCGGTTGGCCCGGCTCGCAGTGAGCAATTCCTCGGCCAGTTTGGTCACACGCTCGCTGGTATGGGTTGCCATATCGTTCAAGCCCGCCTGGCCCAGCAGCGACTTCGCCGCCTCCGTGGCCTTGGTCCGAGTTAGCTTGGTCAACCCGAAAACCTGGTGAGCATAGTTCTGCATCGCATCGACCGCCATGTGGGACAGACTACGCGGCAAGCTACCGTCAGGGTGGTGCCAAGGCCGGCTTCCTGCGCCCACAACTCAGGCCAAATCTCCGATCACCGCCAGAACACGATCAACACTCGGAGTCCGGCCCGCGTCGAGCGCCCGCCAGCGGAGCTGCGCTGCGGCCCACAGGGCATGGAGCTGGGCTCCTGCCGCCGGTGCGCCATCGAGGATGATCTCGCCGTCCTCCTCCAGCGCGCGAACCGCGCCGCACCGGACACCGCCTGCCTCTTCTACCGCACGCAAAGGCGGCTGGAACAGAGCGGCGAGGTCTCGGCCCAGATGCGTCGGACGTTCTGCGGGTTCCGCAGCCAGGAGATCTCGGCCGCGATGCGAGCCGGTGAGCACCAGCATGCTGTCCATGCCGGCGAGCTGGGCGCCTGCGATATCGGTGTCCAGCCGGTCACCGACGAACACCGGCATGGTTGCGCCGAGCCGAGTCGTTGTCTCGTCGAGCAACGGACGGAAGGGCTTACCTGCGACTTCGGGCTGGCTGAGCACCGCCATCCGCACTGCCGCGACCGCGGCGCCGTTTCCCGGTACCAGGCCGCGATCGGTCGGCCGCGTCGGGTCGACGTTGGTCGCGACCCAATGCGCACCGCGATGGATCGCGATCGCCGCTTCGTTGAGTTGTTCCCAGGTCAGGTCGACAGCCCACCCTTGGATGACCGCCACCGGGTCTTCATCGGCCGAATGGACCGGGATGAGCCTTCGTTCCTCGAGCGCCGCCAGAATGCCAGCGCCGCCGACCACCAGGACCCTGGAGCCCTCGCCGAATCGGTCGACCAGCAGGTGTGCCGCGGCCTGAGCTGAGGTGACGACATCGGCGTTGTCGGCCTGGATGCCGAGCTCGCGGAGATGTGCGGCCACAGCCGCCGGTGGCCGTGCGGCGTTGTTGGTCACAAAGCCCGTCTTGACACCCCTCTGATGAAGCCGTCCTACTGCCTCAGCTGCACCAGGGACGGCCATCGGGCCGAGATAGACAACCCCGTCCAGGTCGAGCAGCACGGCGTCATAGCCATCGACCACCGCAACGACCTCGGCCGGTTGCGGGGCGGCGGCCGCACTCACTCCTGCACCGCCGACGGCGTTTCCAGATCCGCCTCGTCGACGTTGAGCACCAGGCCGTCCAGCTCGTCAAGTCGCGCCTGAGCGTCCGTTTCCCCGTGCGGATCCAGTTTCGAGGCAGCCTGGAACCAGATGCGCGCATCCGCCGAGGTGCCGCGTTGAAGAAGGGCATCGGCGTACGCGTACCGCAACCGCGCGACAGCAGTCGGCGGCGCAGTGGGCGGATTGATCTGGCTGGCCGCCTCCGCGAGGATGCGCAACGACTCCGCGGACTGACCAAGGTCGTCGCGAGCGCCCGCCTCGACCAAGATCATTTCCACTCGCTGTGCTGGATCAAGCCGAAGCCGTCTCGCCTCCTTCGCCAGCTTGAGCGCCGCCTCGGGGCGGCCGAGAGCCCGCTCACAGTCGGCCATCATGGGCAGAAAGTCGTCAGCACCCGTCATCCGCCGGATCGCACGCAACTCACTCAGGGCTGCGTCGTAGTGACCGGCGGCGTAGGCCGTTTCGGCCGCTGCCTCGCGGACGATCGGCAGCCTGGCTGCCCGCCGCCGTGCCGCTTCAGCGTGGGCATAGGCAAGCTCCGGGTCCTCGTCGATGAGTTGCCCGGCAGCGACCAGGTGGGCGGCCACGATCTCGGCGAGTTCTTTGGGCAATCCACGCAGTTCTGCCCGTACGCTCCGATGCAACACCCGCAGATCGAGACCCTCGGGCACCGGTGGCTCGTTGGGCTTGCGAACCAGACCCGGATGCGGCTGGCGTTCTGGACTCTTCCTGCCCTCCGGTGCGCGTGGCTCCTGGGGTTTGCGAGGAAGATCGGGCCGCGGCTGGCGTTGTGGCCTCTTTCCAGTCTGCGAAGGACGCCGATCCATTCGCTCCTTGTCCGCCACTGCATCATCCTTGCGTCCCACCGGGCTGGACGCAAAAGACGGCTCCGCACGATCACAAGTAGGGCGGCCACCAGATGCCCAACGCCATGGGTAATTCTTCGCCCCGGCAGAATCTCGTTTTTCTGAGAGATCTGCGATAGGACGGGCACATGTGGGGCAATTCCCGGGCGCATCGTGGCACGTTCGACCAGCCTTACAGCCGTAACTGGTCATGATCGACACCGGGAACCACGGCCGCTTCTTGCTGGCCCTGATAGACGCCGGAGGTACGGTGCCGCCGGATGTGAGTGTCGCGGCCGAACTCGTTCGCCGTGGACACCAGGTCCGTATCCTGGCCGACCCCACCGTGGCAGCGGCTGCGAGCGCGGCAGGGTGTGCTTTCACGCCTTGGCGGGAAGCGCCACACATCGAGTCGCTCGCGGAACAGACCGCTTTGATCGCCGCGTTCGAGGGTCGCAATCCATATCGCGCCCTGCGGGCCCTCAAACATTTCGCGGGGCGGGGAATGACGCGACGATTCGCAGACGAGGTCATCACGACCACGCAGTCTTTTCCTGTCGACGCCGTCCTTGCCGACGGCGTCGTGCCGGGGATCGTGATCGGCGCCCTGGCGACCGGGCTTCCCACGGCCGCCTTGATGGCAAACGCCTACCTGCGCCCGACGATTGGACTTCCTCTTCTCGGCACGGGATGGTCGCCAGCACGCCACGTTGTGGGCAAGGCGAGGGACCGACTGGCGCCCACCGCCGCGCAGTGGCTGCTGGCGCGGACCCTGCCCCGCGTCAACGCTGTGGTTACCAGCTTCGGGCATCCACCGCTCCACGACTTGTTCGACTATCTGGACAGGTGCACTCGGGTGCTCGTGATGACGAGTCCATCGTTCGACTTCCCAGCACCCCGGCTGCCGGACAATGTGCGTTACGTCGGGCCGCAACTCGACGATCCAGACTGGGCGACCCAGCGGCCGTGGCAGCGTAGGGGTGACGAACCGCTTGTCCTGGTCGCCACCAGCTCGGTCTACCAGGACCAGACCGCCGTGCTGGGGCGGATTGCGGAGGCCCTGGGACAGATCCCGGTCCGCGCCGTTCTTACCACTGGTCGCGCGGTGGAACCGAAGGACGTTCCTGCACCGCCAAATGTCGAAGTCTTGCAAGTAGCACCGCATCAACAGATCCTGGCCGACGCATCAGTGGTCGTGACCCATGCCGGCCACGGCACAGTCCTCAAGGCCTTGTCGGCTGGGGTGCCACTGGTCTGCATACCGATGGGTCGAGATCAGAAAGACAACACGGTGCGGGTGCTTCGTCTGGGGGCGGGCGTGCGACTGAGCGAAAGATCGGCGCCCGATCACATCGCGGCTGCTGTGTCCGAAGTCCTGAGAAACCCTCAATACGCTTCGGCTGCACGACGATTCGCCGGCGTTCTCCGGCGGGAGGCCCAGAACGCGCCCAGTGCCGCAGACGAAGCCGAAGCCCTGATCAGGCCCGCACGACACGTCGAATAAGACACCTCAGGGGTGGTCACGAATGACCACCCCTGAGGTGTGTTGTCCGGCAACGTCCTAGTCTCCCACACGGTCCCCCGTGCAGTACCATCGGCGCTGAAAGGCTTAACTTCCGGGTTCGGAATGGAGCCGGGTGTTTCCCTTTCGCTGTGATCACCGAAACTCTATGGAGATGTGGCGGATCGCGGTCCTTCGATGGGCTCAGGACCAGTTCCCGACCGTATCTCGGGAACTACACAGTGGACGCGTAGCATCTTTGTAGGAACAAGCCCTCGGCCTATTAGTATCGGTCAGCTCCATGCATTGCTGCACTTCCACATCCGACCTATCACCCAGTGTTCTGCTGGGGGCCTTACCAGGTTAACCTGTGGGAGCCATCATCTTGGAGCGTGCTTCCCGCTTAGATGCTTTCAGCGGTTATCACTTCCGAACGTAGCCAACCAGCCGTGCTCTTGGCAGAACAACTGGCACACCAGAGGTTCGTCCGTCCCGGTCCTCTCGTACTAAGGACAGCTCTCCTCAAGACTCCTACGCGCGCAGCGGATAGGGACCGAACTGTCTCACGACGTTCTAAACCCAGCTCGCGTGCCGCTTTAATGGGCGAACAGCCCAACCCTTGGGACCGACTCCAGCCCCAGGATGCGACGAGCCGACATCGAGGTGCCAAACCATGCCGTCGCTATGGACGCTCGGGCAAGATCAGCCTGTTATCCCCGGGGTACCTTTTATCCGTTGAGTGACGGCGCTTCCACGTGCCACCGTCAGATCACTAGTCCCGACTTTCGTCCCTGCTTGAGATGTCTCTCTCACAGTCAAGCTCCCTTGTGCACTTACACTCGAAACCTGATTGCCAACCAGGCTGAGGGAACCTTTGGGCGCCTCCGTTACCTTTTAGGAGGCGACCGCCCCAGTCAAACTACCCATCAGGCACTGTCCCTGATCCGGATAACGGATCTAGGTTAGATAACCAGAACAACCAGAGTGGTATTTCAACGTTGACTCCACAGCCACTGGCGTGGCTGCTTCAAAGTCTCCCACCTATCCTACACAAGCTGTACCGATCACCAATACCAAACTATAGTGAAGGTCCCGGGGTCTTTCCGTCCTGCTGCGCGTAACGAGCATCTTTACTCGTAGTGCAATTTCGCCGAGTCCATGGTCGAGACAGCGCCCAAGTCGTTACGCCATTCGTGCAGGTCGGAACTTACCCGACAAGGAATTTCGCTACCTTAGGATGGTTATAGTTACCACCGCCGTTTACTGGCGCTTAAGTTCAGTGCTTCGAGTTGCCCCTAACACTTCCCCTTAACGTTCCAGCACCGGGCAGGCGTCAGTCCGTATACATCGTCTTACGACTTGGCACGGACCTGTGTTTTTAGTAAACAGTCGCTTGGGCCTGGTCTCTGCGGCCCTCTGCGCTTCGCGCGTATAGCGCTACACGCATCAGGCCCCCCTTATCCCGAAGTTACGGGGGCATTTTGCCGAGTTCCTTAACCATGGTTATCTCGATCACCTTGGTATTCTCTACCTGACCACCTGAGTCGGTTTAGGGTACGGGCGGCTCTAACACTCGCTCACGAAGGTTTTCTAGGCAGCATAGGATCACCCACTCGTACGCCCGTAGGCGTACCAGCTATCGTGTCTCAGGCATGTGAGGTGCGGATTTGCCTACACCTCGCCCTACGCACTTGGCCCGGGACTACCATCGCCCGGGATGGGCTACCTTCCTGCGTCACTCCGCAGCTTGCCTAATACGAGTTCGGGTCGCAGACTCGCCCGCGATCAGTCCGAAGACGTCACGCGAACTCGCGTGCTTAGCATCACTCGCCTCGGCAGGGACGTGTTAGCGCCGGTACGGGAATATCAACCCGTTGTCCATCGACTACGCCTGTCGGCCTCGCCTTAGGTCCCGACTTACCCAGGGCAGATTAGCTTGACCCTGGAACCCTTGGTCTTTCGGTGGAGGAGTTTCTCACTCCTCATTCGCTACTCATGCCTGCATTCTCACTCGTGTGCTCTCCACGGCTAGGTCACCCTGCCGCTTCACCGCGCACACGACGCTCCCCTACCCATCCACACACCTGGATCGAAACCAAGTACATGTGTGAATGACACAGCTTCGGCGGATTGCTTGAGCCCCGCTAAATTGTCGGCGCAGAATCACTTGACCAGTGAGCTATTACGCACTCTTTCAAGGGTGGCTGCTTCCAAGCCAACCTCCTGGTTGTCTCCGCAACTCCACATCCTTTTCCACTTAGCAATCTCTTGGGGGCCTTAGCTGGTGTTCTGGGCTGTTTCCCTCTCGACTACGAACCTTATCGCCCGCAGTCTCACTGCCGCGCTCATACTTACCGGCATTCGGAGTTTGGCTAATTTCGGTAAGCTTGTGGGCCCCCTAGACTATCCAGTGCTCTACCTCCGGCAAGAAACGCGCGACGCTGCACCTATATGCATTTCGGGGAGAACCAGCTATCACGGAGTTTGATTGGCCTTTCACCCCTATCCACAGCTCATCCCCCAGGTTTTCAACCCTGGTGGGTTCGGGCCTCCACGACGTCTTACCGTCGCTTCACCCTGGCCATGGATAGATCACTCCGCTTCGGGTCTAGAGCACGCGACTAAGTCGCCCTATTCGGACTTGCTTTCGCTACGGCTTCCCCACACGGGTTAACCTCGCCACGTACCACTAACTCGCAGGCTCATTCTTCAAAAGGCACGCCGTCACCCCACCGAAGTGGAGCTCCGACGGATTGTAGGCAATCGGTTTCAGGTACTATTTCACTCCCCTCCCGGGGTACTTTTCACCTTTCCCTCACGGTACTTGTCCGCTATCGGTCACCAAGGAGTATTTAGGCTTAACGGGTGGTCCCGCCAGATTCACACGGAATTTCAGGGGTTCCGTGTTACTTGGGGTGACGCTTCACAGTGATCACCTTACGTCTACAGGGGTGTTACCTTCTGTGCCGGATCTTTCCAGGATCCTTCGACTTCAGTGATCATCTAGTGTGACCAATTGACAGCTTGGTCGAAGCGGCCCCACAACACCTCACATGCAACGCCTGTCAGCTATCACACATGTAAGGTTTGGCCTCTTCCGCGTTCGCTCGCCACTACTTACGGAATCACGGTTGTTTTCTTTTCCTGTGGGTACTGAGATGTTTCACTTCCCCACGTTCCCTCCTACTGCCCTATGTGTTCAGGCAGAGGTCGCCGGACATTACTCCGGTTTCTTTCGAGGTTTCCCTATTCGGAGATCCCCGGATCGAAGCTTGTTTACCAGCTCCCCGGGGCTTATCGCAGGTTACAACGTCCTTCATCGGCTCTTGGTGCCTAGGCATCCACCGATTGCCCTTAGTAGCTTGTTGTTACTACAAAGATGCTCGCGTCCACTGTGAAGTTCTCAACATACGGGCGGTAACTCGGACCCGGCGCCAGAAGGCGACGAGCTCCGGTCCGCAGAAGATCGATTGCCAACGCAACCGAAACTTCAGGACCCAACAGCGTGCTTGGGCCTTGTCTCGTATCTCCTCGAGGTTCCACTCCTGCTGCGCAGGTTGTACTGACGACGAGACCGACAACGCGGCCTACTGGTCAATGTTCCACATTCCAGAGCTGTCCGGCCGAGAACATTCGTCTCGGGTCCGGGCATTGGACGAGCAAAGCTCGCCGCCATGCTCCTTAGAAAGGAGGTGATCCAGCCGCACCTTCCGGTACGGCTACCTTGTTACGACTTAGTCCTAATCGCCAGTCCCACCTTCGACGGCTCCCTCCCAAAAGGGTTGGGCCACCGGCTTCGGGTGTTACCGACTTTCATGACTTGACGGGCGGTGTGTACAAGGCCCGGGAACGTATTCACCGCAGCGTTGCTGATCTGCGATTACTAGCGACTCCGACTTCATGGGGTCGAGTTGCAGACCCCAATCCGAACTGAGACTGGCTTTTTGGGATTCGCTCAACCTTGCGGTATCGCAGCCCTTTGTACCAGCCATTGTAGCATGCGTGAAGCCCTGGACTTAAGGGGCATGATGACTTGACGTCATCCCCACCTTCCTCCGAGTTGACCCCGGCAGTCTCCTATGAGTCCCCGGCATTATCCGCTGGCAACATAGGACGAGGGTTGCGCTCGTTGCGGGACTTAACCCAACATCTCACGACACGAGCTGACGACAGCCATGCACCACCTGTATACCGACCTTGCGGGGGCTACATCTCTGCAGCTTTCCGGTATATGTCAAACCCAGGTAAGGTTCTTCGCGTTGCATCGAATTAATCCGCATGCTCCGCCGCTTGTGCGGGCCCCCGTCAATTCCTTTGAGTTTTAGCCTTGCGGCCGTACTCCCCAGGCGGGGCACTTAATGCGTTAGCTTCGGCACGGAGAACGTGGAATGTCCCCCACACCTAGTGCCCACCGTTTACGGCGTGGACTACCAGGGTATCTAAGCCTGTTTGCTCCCCACGCTTTCGCTTCTCAGCGTCAGGAAATGCCCAGAGAACCGCCTTCGCCACCGGTGTTCCTCCTGATATCTGCGCATTCCACCGCTCCACCAGGAATTCCGTTCTCCCCTGCATCCCTCTAGTTTGCCCGTATCGGAAGCAGGCTCAGGGTTAAGCCCTGAGTTTTCACTTCCGACGTGACGAACCGCCTACAAGCCCTTTACGCCCAATAATTCCGGACAACGCTCGGACCCTACGTATCACCGCGGCTGCTGGCACGTAGTTGGCCGGTCCTTCTTCTGTTCCTACCGTCACTTGCGCTTCGTCGGAACTGAAAGCGGTTTACAACCCGAAGGCCGTCATCCCGCACGCGGCGTTGCTGCATCAGGCTTTCGCCCATTGTGCAATATTCCCCACTGCTGCCTCCCGTAGGAGTCTGGGCCGTATCTCAGTCCCAGTGTGGCCGGTCGCCCTCTCAGGCCGGCTACCCGTCGAAGCCTTGGTGAGCCGTTACCTCACCAACTAGCTGATAGGCCGCGAGCCCATCCTTGACCGTCGGAGCTTTCCACCTCCTGCGATGTCGCAAGAGGTCGTATCCGGTATTAGCAGCTGTTTCCAGCTGTTATTCCGGAGTCAAGGGCAGGTTGCTCACGTGTTACTCACCCGTTCGCCACTCGTGTACCCCCGAAGGGGCCTTACCGTTCGACTTGCATGTGTTAAGCACGCCGCCAGCGTTCGTCCTGAGCCAGGATCAAACTCTCCGTTGAAATCTATCGGTTGCGGCCCAGAAGGACCGGTCTCCGTCTCAACTAGTTCGATCGCTGACGTCAGATCCATTGCTGGATCTTGCTGTCAATCAATCAAAGGAACCGAACTCGAGCGCTGGCGAACCAGGTCCCGAGCACGGGGTATTTTGTGCATATTTGGCATTGACTTTTAGCACGCTGTTGAGTTCTCAAATTTCGGGTGCGCACCGCACCGGACCTTCCGCTCCGGCTCGGGGCAACCTGACCAACTTTATGAGGTACACAAGACCGAGTCAAACCCGGTCCCGCGTCCTCTTCCCAAAGACGTCCCAAGCATCCGGACCAGATCCGCACTTTAGAAGTGCAACCCGCCCGGTGATCTCGGTAGCCGTTGGGATTCCTCCGGGTCGGCCGCTTCAGATCATCGATCCGCTGCGTCCCGCACCCCGATGAGGCGTGTCTACTTTACGCCTCACTGGCGTGATGGTCAAGCCGGCAGCTGGACGCCGAGGATGGCCCATCAGCTGCTTCCGACCGCCAGTGCTCCGACGGTCTTCTTGCCACGCCTCAGGATGATGTAACGCCCATGCAGGAGGTCTTGTTCCGCCAACGTGGCGTCCGGATCGGTCACCTTGCGGTTGTTGACATAGGCACCCCCTTCGGCGATCGCTCGGCGCCCCGCCGCCTTGCTGGACACCACGCCGGTGCTGGTCAGGGCCTCCGCCACGGTCGGCAGACCGGCGCCAGCACGGATCGGGACACCGCCGACTTCAGCGACGACACCAGCCAGTACGGACTCGCTGAGATCCGCCAATTCCGATCTGCCGAAGAGCGCCGCGGCAGCGGCGACCGCGGCGTCCCGCTCGGTCGGCGAGTGGACCAGTGCCGTCACGTCATCGGCAAGGGCGCGCTGTGCCGCTCGCAGGTGGGGTTGCTCCCGGGTCTGCTGTTCCAGCTCGGCGATTTCGGCGGGGCTGCGCTCACTGAACACCTTGAGGTACTCGATCACCTTCTCGTCCTCGGTGTTGAGGAAGTACTGATGGAAGGCGTACGGCGAGGTCATGGCGGGATCGAGCCAGATCGTGCCGGTCTCGGTCTTCCCGAACTTCGTGCCATCAGCCTTGGTGAGCAGCGGAGTGGCCATGGCATGCACCCTGGCGCCGTCAGCCCGACGGATCAGTTCGACGCCCGCCGTGATATTGCCCCACTGGTCGCTCCCGCCGAACTGGAGGGTGCACCCGCGTGTCCGGTGTAGCTGGAGGTAGTCCATGGCTTGCAGCAAGACGTAGGAGAACTCGGTGTAGGAGATGCCTTCCTCCAGCCGGTTGCGAACCACGTCGCGAGCCAGCATCCGATTCACGGGGAAGTGCTTGCCGATGTCGCGCAGGAAGTCCAGCACCGACATCGGACCAGTCCAGTCCAGGTTGTTGACCAGCCGAGCGGGATTGGTGCCCGCGAAATCCACGAACCTTTCGACCTGCCGCCGGATGCTTTCCACCCAGCCGGCAACTGTCTCCTTCGTATTGAGCACGCGCTCGCCAGAATCCTTGGGATCACCGATCAGCCCGGTGGAGCCGCCCACCAGCAACAACGGATGGTGGCCAGCGCGCTGCAATGCACGCGCCACCATGAGCTGGACGAGGTTTCCGAAATGAAGACTGGGAGCCGTGGGGTCGAAGCCCACGTAGAAAGTGACCGGACCCGCAGTCAAATGCTCGGCGAGCGCGGCCTCGTCGGTGGAATGGGCCACGAGGCCGCGCCACTTGAGTTCACTGAGCACGTCGATCACGGGTTGCAGTCTTCCACCGCGGCATGCAACGCCCGTCGACCGAGTCCGGAAACGGTCGCCGAAGGCGAGAGATAGATCCATTGGTCCACACCAGGCCTTGGCGGCGAAGGTTGGGCTGGAGTCAGCGCATCCCCTGATCCCGCAGGATGACGATGCCGTCCTCGTCGGAGTACAACGTCTGGCCTGGGACGATCCGGATGCCGGTGATATCGATGACCTCGCCGACCGAGCCGGCGCCGGTCTTGGTGCTCTTCCGCGGGTTGGTACCGAGGGCCTTGATGCCGAGCGGGAGCCGGTCCAAAGTCACGCTGTCCCGCACCGCGCCGTAGATGACCAAGCCCGCCCAGCCTCGCTCCACGGCCAGACCCGCGATGAGATCACCGACCAGCGCCGTACGCAGCGAGCCACCTCCATCAACCACCAGGACGCATCCGGGCGGCTGAGCCGGGTCGCCCAAAGTGGCTTTGAGCAGCGCGTTGTCTTCGAAGCACTTCAGCGTGACCACGGGTCCGCCGAACCGACGCCTCAAGCCGAAGGACCGGAACTGGACAGGAATGGAGTCGAGACCCTCCCCGTAGGAGTCGACCAGGTCAGCGGTGGCGGGCAGATTCTCCTGGCTCATCCCGGCAGGCTCAGCCATCCGCATGCGCTTTGATGGCGAGCACTGGACACGGCGCGTGCATCAAAATGCGGAAGGCATTGCTGCCCAGCAGCATCTTGCCCACTGCCGAACGCCGCCGGATGCCGATCACGCAGAGCCGTGCGTTCAGCTCATTCAGGACATCGAGGACCTCCTCGGAGGCCTCCCGCCCCCGCACCTCTTGCCGGACGGTGAAGGACACGCCTGCGTCGGTCAGCGTCGACCTCACCCAGTCGAGGTCTGCAGGTTGAGCGAAGCCCGGATCGCTCAGCGCATCACCCCGCGAGGAGTTCACCACCACTACCGGCATCTGGCGATGCGTAGCCTCCTCGGCGGCTGCCAGCAAGGCAGCGCGGCCAGCGGCGGTCGGTGTGAAGCCCACAACAACGGTCATTGTCGTAACTTCTCACGAGCTTCCGGGTCCGCCGGCGGCTCGACCGACGCGTCGGCAGCATGCGGTGGATGGACCCGTTCCTCGTGCACCAGCTCAAGGGCCTCCTGTGCCTTCGCCGGCAGCGCTTTGCGGATAAGAGCGAACAACAACGGCCACAACCAGCACTATCAGGATGATCAGGTACACCGTGACGGCGATCGGCGACACCTGGAACTCGCCGGTGCTGACGTTGACGCTGCCGAACAGGCCTTTCAGTTCACCGGAGGAGAGCTGCAATGCCCGCCGCCCCTGCAGCTCGATCCGCGGACCGAGGATCACCGCGATGATCAACGGCAACACCGGCAAACCGAACCGGCGCATGACGAAGCCCAGCACTCCCATGACGAGCAGCAAGATCAGATCGAAGGAGGATCCGTTGACCGCGTAGGCTCCCATCGAGGCAAAGAACAAGATGCCCGCGTACAGATACGGCCGGGGGATGCGCAGCAGTTTCGCCCAGACCGGAGCCAGCGGCAAATTCAAGATCAGCAACAGCGTGTTGCCGATGAACAGGCTGGCGATGAGCGCCCACACCAGCTCCCCCTCACGCTGTAGCAGTAGCGGGCCCGGCTGAATGCCGTACGAGACCAAGGCGGCGAGCATCACCGCTGCCGTGGCGTTGGTTGGCAGACCCAGCGACAGCATCGGCACCATGGTTCCGGCCGCGCTGGCGTTGTTGGCGGCCTCAGGGCCGGCAACCCCTTCGATGGCGCCTTTGCCGAACTCCTCCGGATGCTTGGTCAGGCGCTTCTCGGTGATGTAGGAGAGAAAGGTCGGGATCTCCGCACCACCGGCGGGCACAGCGCCGAAGGGAAAACCGTACGCAGTACCGCGCAGCCACGGTTTCCATGACCGTTTGAAGTCCTCCCGGCCCAGCCACGGCCGCCCGACGGGGATCACCTCCACCGCCCGACGCCGCAGATGGGCAGCCACCCATAGCGCCTCGCCGAGGGCGAAGATGCCGACCGCCACCAC
The DNA here is from genome assembly GCA_963808495.1 of uncultured Actinomycetota bacterium. Classification (GTDB taxonomy): domain Bacteria; phylum Actinomycetota; class Actinomycetes; order Propionibacteriales; family Propionibacteriaceae; genus Microlunatus. The sequence goes on along the minus strand of CAWEGC010000009.1, from coordinate 398,846 downwards.
GACGACGTCGATGCCGTCGCTCAGCTGTGGGATGCCGAAAGTCAGTCGTGCCTGACCGCTGACCGAGTCCAAGCCGACCAGCCCGATGGTCAGCCCCAGCATCAGCGAGATGAACCCGCGCAACCGCGACGCACCCAGCACGGCAGTGACAGCGATGAAGGCCAGCAACATGATGGCGAAGTACTCCGGTGCACCCAACGAGATGGCGAACTGAGTCACGAGCGGAGCGAAAAGGACCAGCAGCATCGTGCCGATGGTGCCGGCGAGGAACGAGCCGAGCGCCGCTGTGGCCAACGCCTGTGCGGCCCTTCCAGCCCGTGCCATCTGGTTACCTTCGATGGCCGTGACCACCGAAGAGGACTCCCCCGGCGTGTTGAGCAGAATAGAGGTCGTCGACCCGCCGTACATGCCGCCGTAGAAGATGCCGGCAAGCATGATCAGCGCACTGGTCGGCTCCAGCCCACCCAGAATGGGCAGTAGCAGTGCAACCGTCATCGCCGGGCCGATCCCGGGCAGCACACCTACCGCGGTGCCCACGATCACGCCGATGAGGGCCAGCAGCAGGTTGACAGGGGTGGCAGCCGTGGCGAATCCCTGCAGCAGCAGCTCCAGGTTGTCCATTTACAAGATCCCCTGCAGGATGCCGGCCGGCAGCGCGACACCCAGGCCGATCGCGAAGCCGTAGAAAGTGCCCAGGCCCAGCGCCGCCGCAATCACCAGATCCCGGACGAAGTGCCGGCTGCCCAGCACTATCGCCGAGCCGTAGAACAGCAGCCCACCACTGATCACCCAGCCGAGGAGGTCGATCAGCAGGATGTTGGCTATGAAGACACCGATCAGCAGCAGCACCGTCTTGTAGTCGGCTCGGCTGTGCAGGTCGATATCCTCACCGGCCTCGGCCTCACCGCGGCTGCCGCGCGTCACCGCGACCGCAAGCGCGACCGCCAGGACGATGAGGGCACCGCCGACCAGCAGCGGTACTGGTTTCGGCCCGAGCGGATCCACTCCGGTGGTGTTGTTCGACAGCCGAGCTGCGTCGAGGAGGACGACGAGTCCCGTCAGGGCTAGGAAACCGCAAAGTCCGTACTCCGCGTAGTCCCGGTCCCGGGCCGGGGCGGAGGCCTCCGCGGCCTCGGTCACGCCAGCCCTAAATCCCCAAGCACATCCTCCACGCGGGTCGTCTGATCCTTCATGTACGTGCCGAACTCATCGCCGGTGACGAAGGCGTCGGTCCAGCCCTTCTCCTTGAGCACGTCCTTCCACTCCTGGCTGTCGTGCATTGTCGTGAACGCCCCGACCAGCGCCTGATTGTCGGCATCGGAGAGCTCCGGCGGCGCAACGACACCGCGCCAGTTGGTGAACACCAGATCGATGCCGGACTCCTTCAACGTGGGAGCGTCGACCGCCTCGACCCGATCGGCCCCGCTGATCGCCAGCACTCGGATTTCGCCCGCTTCTATCTGATCCAGGAACTCGCCGAAACCGGACGCGCCGAACGCGACCTTGCCGCCGAGCACGGCCGGCAGCAGCTCACCGCCACCGTCGTAGGCGATGTAGTTCACCTGCTTGGGCTCGATGCCAACCTCCTGGGCCAGCTGCATCGGCAGCAGATGGTCAGGCCCACCCGGGGAGGAGCCCCCGCCAACCGCCATGCCTTTAGGGTTCGCCTTCCAGTCATTCACCAGGTCGGTGATGTTGGTGTACTTGGAGTTCTTGGCCACCACGATGGCCCCTGCCTCCTCGATCAGCTTCGCGATCGGCGTGGTCTGGTCGAGCGTGGCGGTGGACTTGTTGGTGTACTGGGCACCCACGACGCCGAGGCCCATCATCATGATCAGTTTGCCGTTGCCCTTCTCCTGCACGGTGCGGGACAACCCGGTCGTGCCGCCGGCACCAGCGAGGTTGAACACCTCGATGCCCTTGGTGACCCCGATCTGCTCCATCACCTTCGCCGCTTCACGGGCAGTCGTGTCGTAGCCACTACCCGGAGTGTTAGGGACCATGAACCGCAGCCCAGTGATCGCCTGCTGCGAAGTGGCCTCTCCACCTTCGGCGCCCGGCTCGGCCCGGTCGGCGGTTGCACCACAACCCGAGAAGGCCATTACCACTGCGGCGACAGCCGCAATTCCCCATCGAGAGCGTGTGAACATTCGTTGTTCCTTTGCGACTAGGGTCCTCAGCTCACACTGCCACGTAGTGACCCATTTGTCAGCGGCTCATCGCGGTCACTGCAATACCGCGTCAAGCTCGGCGAGCTGGTCTCGGACGCGTGCCTCGGCGGTGCCACCGCGGCCGTCGCGGCTGCTGATCGACCCGGAGACGGTCAAGACCTCCAGAACCGCCGGCTGCAGCCGTGGCGAGATGCCAGCCAGCTGCTGCGGGGTGAGGTCGGCAAGGTCTAGCCCTCGCTGCTCGCAGTACCGGACGCATCTCCCGGCGATGTCGTGGGCTTCGGCGAACGGGACGCGTTGGCGGACCAGCCAATCCGCCAGATCGGTTGCGAGCGCGAAGCCCATCGGAGCCAGTGTTCGCAGCCGGTCGCGATGAAAGCTGAGCGTCGCAACCATCCCCGTAACCGCGGGCAGCAGAATCAGGAGCTGATCAACGGAGTCGAAGATCGGTTCCTTGTCCTCCTGCAAGTCACGGTTGTACGCCAGTGGCAACCCCTTCAGTGTCGCCATCAGCCCCGCCAGGTTCCCGATCAACCTGCCCGCTTTTCCCCGAGTCAGCTCGGCGACGTCGGGGTTCTTCTTCTGCGGCATGATGCTCGACCCGGTCGACCACTCGTCGGCCAAGGTGGCAAACCCGAACTCGTGAGTCACCCACAGGATCACGTCCTCAGCCAACCGGGACAGATCCACCGCGATTTGAGCGCAGACGTAAGCCGCTTCAGCGACAAGATCACGAGCCGCGGTGGCGTCGATCGAATTGGCGGCGCTGGAGGAGAATCCAAGATCAGCAGCGACCGCCTCGGGGTCCAGCCCCAGCGAGGTACCGGCCAGCGCGGCTGAGCCGTAAGGGCTGACGTCGAGCCGCCGATCGAGATCACGAATGCGATCGCAGTCGCGCACCAGGGGCCAGGCATGTGCCAGCAGATGGTGCGAGAGCAGGACCGGCTGGGCGTGCTGCAGATGAGTTCGACCGGGCATCGGTACACCGAGATGTGAGCGCGCCTGGTCGGAAAGTGCGCGAATCAGCCTCGTGCACCCCGTCGGTGAGCTGGTGCATGGCCTCGCGCAGGTACAGGCGGATCAGCGTCGCAATCTGATCATTGCGGGATCGGCCGGCGCGGAGCCGGCCACCGAGATCGGAGCCAAGAAGCTCGATCAGCCTGCGCTCGAGAGCGCCATGCACATCCTCGTCGGTCTCGGCTGGGCCAAACGCTCCGGACGCCACTTCGGATGCGAGCTGGTCCAAGCCCGCGCTGATTTCCGTTAGCTCGCTCTCGGTCAGCAGATCTGAGCGGTGCAGCGCCCGGGCGTGGGCCTTGGAACCGGCGATGTCGTACGGGGCCAGCCGCCAGTCGAACTGCGTCGATCTGCTGAGCGCTGACATGGCCTCGGCCGGACTGCTGGCGAACCGGCCGCCCCACAGCCGGCCCGAATGTCTCCCCGGCTCAGGACCTTGCGCTTGGGTCCCCCCCGGCTCAGCACCTTGCTCTTGGTCGGGGGGGCTCGGGGGGGTCGTCCCCCCGGCTCAGCAACTTGCTCTTGGTCGGGGGGGCTCGGGGGGGTCGTCCCCCCCGGCTCAGCAACTTGCTCTTGGTCGGGGGGCTCGGGGGCGCGGCAACTTGCTCTTGGTCGGGGGGCTCGGGCGTCCCCCCCGGCTCAACACCGGTCAAGACAGGCCGGCGTCTCGGCGGGCCGCGATCTTGCTCGACAACCCGTAGATCTCGATGAAGCCGCGCGCCTGGGACTGGTCGAAGATGTCGCCCTCGTCGTACGTGGCGAGATTGAAGTCGTAGAGGCTGAGCTCGCTGCGCCGACCGGTCACGGTCGCCCGTCCCGCATGCAAGATCATCCGGATCTCACCCGACACCGCCGACTGTGCTTCGTCGATGAAGGCGTCGAGTCCACGCTTGAGTGGGGAGAACCACTGGCCGTCGTAGACCAGCTCCCCCCAGCGCTGATCGACTCCCCGCTTGAAGCGTGCGAGCTCACGCTCAATCGTGACGTTCTCGAGTTCCATGTGAGCGGCAATCAAGGCGATCGCACCGGGCGCTTCGTACACTTCCCGGCTCTTGATGCCGACCAGCCGGTCCTCGACCAGATCGAGGCGTCCGACGCCTTGGGCGCCCGCGCGCTCGTTGAGCACCTGGATCGCTTGCAGCATGGAGACCTTCTCGCCGTCGATGGCGATCGGCACGCCGGCTTCGAAGGTGATGACTACCTCGTCCGGGTCGCGAGGGACTGCTGGATCAGCGGTATAGGCGTAGACGTCCTCGATTGGTCCGGTCCAGATGTCTTCCAGAAACCCGGTCTCGACCGCACGACCCCAGACATTCTGGTCTATCGAATAAGGCGAGGACTTGCTCGTTGCGATCGGCAGGCCTTTCCCCTCCGCGTAGGCGATCGCCTTTTCTCGGGTCCAGGCATAGTCGCGGACCGGCGCTATCACGTTCAGCTCCGGGGCAAGGTTGGCAATTCCGACCTCGAACCGCACCTGATCGTTGCCCTTGCCGGTGCAGCCGTGCGAGACGGTACTGGCTTTGTGTGACCGGGCGACCGCCGCCAGGTGCCGCACGATGAGCGGCCGGGAAAGGGCGCTGACGAGGGGATAGCGGTCCATGTAAAGCGCGTTGGCCCGCATGGCCGGCAGGCAGAAGTCTTCGGCGAACTCATCCTTGGCGTCCACCACGACCGCCTCGACGGCACCGCAGTCGAGGGCGCGCGAACGGATGACCTCCATGTCTTCCCCGCCCTGACCCACGTCAAGGGCGACGGCGACGACCTCCTGGCCGGTCTGCTCGGTCAGCCAGCCGATGCACACGCTGGTGTCCAGGCCGCCCGAGTAGGCCAAGACAATCCGATCACTCACGTCTCACTCCTTGATTGTGGTGTCTGAGGTGTCCAACGCCGGCTTGCCAGTGCGACTCATGATCAAGAACCGCTCGGCGACGTCCGTGCCGCCCTGCGCGTCTCGGCTGACGAGGACGATGGTGTCGTCCCCGGCAATGGTGCCGAGAACGGCATCCCAGCCCACCCGGTCGATAGCGGAGGCGAAGTACTGCGCAGCACCTGGCGGGGTACGCAGCACGACCAGGTTGGCCGACGCTTCGGCGCTGACCAGCACCTCGCTGCAGAGCCTGGCCAACCGACTCTCGAAGGTTGCGAACTCCCCCACCTGCGGCGTGCGGTCGCCACCTTCGCCGGGAACCGCGTAGATCAAGTGGCCATCGCGGCCCCGCACGCGGACCGCTCCGACCTCGACCAGATCACGGGAAAGCGTGCCCTGGTTGACCTGGATGCCGTCGGCCGCGAGCAGGTCGGCCAGTTCGGTTTGGGACCGTACCTGCTGTGTCGACAGCAAGGAGATGATCTTGGCCTGGCGCGCGGCTTTCGTGGCTGTTCTGTTCGGGGGGCGCAAGCGGGCTCGGTCGCTTTTGCTGAGTTTGTGCGCGAACGTGGTCATGACGGGTGTCCGGAGTCCGTGGAAGAGCCGCGTCCGGAGCCCGTCGACGAGCGGCGTGGGACAGGCTCGGATGCAGTTCTGGCTTTCTCGTCGAGGAAGGCCAGGACGGCTTTTTGCACATGGCGACGGTTCTCGGCCTCATCCCAGACGACCGACTGGGTGCCGTCGATCACCTCAGCGGCGATCTCCTTGCCGCGATACGCGGGCAGGCAATGCAGCACGATGGCGTCCGGCGCCGCATGGCTCAGCAGCTCTGCGGTCAACGCGTACGGCGCGAAGATCGCCTGCCGGTCGTGGCCGTCACTCTCCCGTCCCATCGATACCCAGGTGTCGGTTGCGACGACATCGGAGCCGGAGACGGCTTCGACTGCCGAGTTGGTCACGCTGACGCTGCCGCCTGAGGCGGCCGCTGCTTTCTCGGCCCGCGCCAACACGGCTGGATCCGGATGGAACCCCGCCGGAGCGCCGATCCGCACGTGCAGTCCGGCCCTGGCACCGCCCAGCACGTACGAGTGCGCCATGTTGTTGGCACCGTCGCCGACGTAGCCGAGGGTCAGTCCAGCCAGTGCGGCCTTGTGCTGCCTGATCGTCTGCAGGTCGGCCAGAAGTTGGCAGGGGTGATAGCTGTCGGTCAGCGCGTTGATGACCGGAACCCCGGCGTTGGCCGCCATCTCTTCGAGTCGATCTTGGCCGAACGTGCGCCAGACGATGGCCGCGCACTGCCGGCTCAGGACCCTGGCGGTGTCTGCGATGGATTCCCGGACACCGATGCCGGCCAGCCGTCCGTCGACGATCATCGGGTAGCCACCGAGTTCGGCGATGCCAGCCGCGAAGGAGGCCTGGGTGCGCAGGGTCGGCTTGTCGAACAACACGGCCACGCTTCGCGGTCCGGCAAAGACCGCGCGTCTGAACGGATCGTCCTTGAATTCGTCGGCGAGGTCGAGGATCTGGATCTGCTCGTCCGATGAGAGGTCATCGTCGGCGAGGAAGTGACGCATGGCTAAGCCGCCTTCCGTGCTCGGTCCAGCAAGCCGGGCAGGGCGGCGACGAAGGTGTCCAGCTGGCCTGAGGTGACCACCAGCGGTGGCGCCAGCCTCAGCACCTGCGGACTGGGAGCGTTGACGATGAAGCCCGCATCGAGCGCGGCGTCCGAAACGGCAGCTGCCACCGGCTCGGAGAAGACGATTCCGCGAAGCAGCCCGCGGCCACGGACACCGAGAATCAGCGGATGCGCGAGCTGATCGATGGCGCTTGCCAGGTGCTCTCCCATCGCAGTGACGTGGTCCAGCAAGCCGTCGCGCTCGATGACCGCGATCACCGCGAGGCCGGCGATGGCCGCGACGGGGTTACCGCCGAAGGTGCTGCCGTGGCTACCGGGACCGAGCAGGCGAGCGGCCGGGCCCGTGGCCAGGCAAGCGCCGATCGGGAATCCATTGCCAAGCCCCTTCGCCAGCGTGACGATGTCGGCGCGAATGCCCTCCTCGACGTGCACGAGCCAGCTGCCCGTTCGGCCCATCCCCGTCTGGACCTCGTCCATCCAGAGCAGAGCACCATGCCGATCACAGATCTGCCGAGCCCTGCGGAGGTATCCCGGCGGAGGCACGACAATGCCGTTTTCGCCCTGGATCGGCTCCAGTACGACCGCCGCCACCTCATCACTGGTCGCCGCAGCCAGTGCCTCCGCATCCCCGTACGGGACGAAGATCACGTCCCCGGGCAACGGCACGAAAGGCTCTCGGTACTTGGGGTTGTGGGTCAACGCCAACGAGCCCATGGAACGCCCGTGGAACGCGCCTTCGGTCGAGATGATCTTGGTACGCCCGGTCATCCTGGTGATCTTGAAGCCCGCCTCGTTCGCCTCCGTACCCGAGTTGGTGAAGAACACTCGAGCGTCATCGGCGCCGGTCATGGCGGTCAGGCGTGAGGCCAGAGCGACCTGAGCCGGCGTGGCGAAGAAGTTGGAGACGTGGCCCAGGGTGGCGATCTGCCCGGTGATCGCGGAGAGCACGGTCGGGTGGGCGTGGCCAAGGGCGTTGACCGCAATGCCCGCCAGCAGGTCGAGGTAGCGACGGCCGTTCGCGTCCCAGACGTAACAGCCTTCACCCCGGACGAAGACACGCTTGGGTGGGCCGAACGTGTTCATCACCGAGTGCGCGTACCCCTCGAGCACCGCGCTCGAGGAGTTAGCGTCGGGCGGGCCCGACAGGTCTCGACTCGTGATGATCGGATCGGGCGCAGTGTCCAACTGGTCCGGAGGAATCGCGGTCACGATCTCGCCTCGACGATCGGTTCGCCGAGCGGAGCGGGCCCGAACTCCCCGTTGGCGAGCTCGTGCGGCGGGATGCCCTCCTCGCGTGGAAAGACTCGGCTGCCCAGCCGGATCAGACCGTCCTGGGTCACCATGGTGCCAATGCCGGCATTGGTGAAGATTTCCAGTAGCAGTGCGTGTGGGATCCGGCCGTCGGTGATGGTCGCGCGGGTCAGCCCGCCTTCAACGGCGCGGAGGCAGGCCTCCATTTTCGGCAGCATGCCGGACTCAAGTGTGGGCATCAGCTCGCGCAGCTCAGATGCCGACAGCTCGGTGATGACGTCGGTGCTGTTCGGCCAGTCGCGGTACAGGCCTTCGACATCGGTCAGGACGACCAGGCGTTCGGCCGACAGGGCAACCGCCAGCGCGGCTGCCGCGGTATCGGCGTTCACGTTGTGCACGACGCCGTCGCGATCAGGGGCGATGCTCGCCACCACGGGCACCTGTCCGGCTGCGATCAAGCCGGCGATCGCCTCGGTGCGTACTTCGACCACATCGCCAACCAAGCCGAGGTCGACCTCCTGGCCTTCCACGACCACCCCTCGCCGCTGGGCGGTGAACAGCCCCCCGTCCTCGCCGGACATGCCGATCGCCAGGCTGCTGCGTGCGTTGATCAACCCGACGAGATCGCGGCCGACCTGGCCGACCAGCACCATCCGAACGACGTCCATGGCCTCCGGCGTGGTGACCCGGAAGCCGCCGCGAAACTCCGACGGGATGCCGAGCCGCGTCAGCATGCTCGTGATCTGTGGCCCGCCGCCGTGCACGATCACAGGATGGACGCCGCAGCGCTTCATGAACACGATGTCGGAGGCGAATGCGCGCTTGAGTTCGTCGTCGATCATGGCGTTGCCGCCATACTTGATCACCACGGTTTTGCCCGCGTAGGTCTCCAGCCAGGGCAGCGCCTCGGTGAGGATGGAGGCCTTCTCGACCAGGGTCAACCCGCGATTGGCGGAGGCGTCCAGGGGGTCGTGCGGGCTTGCGGAGCAGGGTGATCCCGAGTCGGATGGCATGCGCGATCATGTCGAGTACTCCGCGTTCTCCTTGACGTAGTCGTAGGTCAAATCGTTGGTCCAGATGGCTCGCGCCATGGCGGCCGTTGTGGAGGTTCACGACGATGTCGACCTTGCGGCCACTGAGATCGACCAGCTCCCGTGACTCGCCGATGCCCCCGTCGCGACACACCTGCACGCCGTTGAAGGAGACGTCGATCCGGTCGGGTTCGAAGTCGGCGGCCGTCGTGCCGATGGCAGCCAAGACTCTTCCCCAGTTGGGATCCTGGCCGAAGATCGCGCACTTGAGCAGGTTGCTGCGGGCGATGGCCCGGCCGACCTCGACAGCGTCGTCCTCGCTCGCCGCGTGCTCGACCGCGATCACGATGTCGTGCGAGGCACCCTCAGCATCGGCGATCAGCTGCGCGGCCAGATCGGCGCACGTCTCGTCGAGTGCGGCTTGGAAGTCCCACGCCCTGGGGCGCACGCCGGAAGCGCCGCTGCTCATCAGGATCACGGAATCGTTGGTTGACATGCAGCCGTCGCTGTCGATCCGCTCGAAACTCTTGCGGCATGCCTCGGCCAGCTGACCGGGAAGTCGTTCAGGGTCCACGACGGCGTCCGTGGTGATCATCACCAGCATGGTGGCCAAACCGGGAGCGAGCATGCCGGCGCCCTTGGCCATGCCCCCGACAGACCAGCCCTCGTCGGCGTAGCTCGCCTGCTTGGGCACCGTGTCGGTGGTCATGATCGCTTGCGCTGCCGCTTCTCCACCCTCGGCACTGAGCCCGGGCACCAGATCACCGATAGCGGAGGTGATCTTGTCCATCGGCAGCCGGATCCCGATGAGTCCGGTGGAGCACACCGCGACATCGATCGCCCCGACATCGGCCCACAGGTCCTGAGCAGCAGACGTGCCAGCCTGGACAGGAACGTGTGCCCTGCCTGTCGAAGGGCATCGGCTGCCAGTTCCGCCGTCCGGTGGGCGTCGGCAAAGCCAGCCGGACCTGTGCAAGCGTTTGCCCCACCGGAGTTCAAGATCACAGCTCTCAGCCGGCCGTCCTTGATCACTTCCTGCGACCACAGCACCGGGGCGGCCTTCACCCGGTTGGTGGTGAACACGGCCGCGGCGTCGAAGCGGGGTCCGGTTTGGCGACCAGGGCCAGGTCCGCCTTGCCGCTGGGCTTCAGGCCGGCGACCACAGCGCCGGCCAGGAATCCGGCGGCCGTCGTGACGCTCATGGTGCCACCCCGACAGTGCTGAGGCCCAAGGTTTCCGGCAGTCCGAGCGCCAAGTTCATGCACTGGACGGCGCCGCCAGCCGTCCCCTTGGTCAGGTTGTCCAGGGCGGCGACAGCGACCAGCCTGCCGGCGTGCGTGTCGACCGCTACCTGCACGTGGACCGCGTTGGAGCCGAGGACGGACTGGGTCTGCGGCCACTGACCGGAAGGCAGAAGGTGGATGAATGGCTCGTCGGCGTAGGCCGCCTCGTAAGCGGCCGAAACCTGCGCGGAGGTGATTGAGAGGTCGGCCAGCGGGCTGGTACAGGTCGCCAGGATGCCGCGCGACATGGGGACGAGGACGGGGGTGAAGGAGACCGATGGGTTCTCCGCCCCGCAGGCAGCGAAGGTTTGCAGCAGTTCAGGTGTGTGACGGTGGACGCCTCCCACGCCGTACGCGCTGGCGGACCCCATGAGTTCGGAGCCCAGCAGGTGGGGTTTCAACGACCGGCCGGCTCCGGACGGCCCGCTGGCCGCCACGATGACCACGTCCTCCGCGGCGGTCAGCCCCGAAGTGATCGCGGGCAGCAGAGCCAGCGTCCCGGCGGTCGGGTAGCAGCCGGGCACCGCGATGCGCCGGGCACCGGCAAGCTTGTCCCGCTGACCGGGAAGTTCAGGTAGGCCGTACGGCCAGGTTCCGGCGTAATCGGAACCGTAGAAGTCCTGCCAGGCCGCCGCAGATTCCAGGCGATGGTCGGCCCCGCAGTCGATGATCACCGTATGCGGATCAAGGAAGGCCGCCACCTCGGCGGAGGCACCATGCGGCAGCGCAAGGAAGACGACATCATGCCCGGCGAGTGTGTCGGGATTCGTGTCCCCCACGACCCGGTCGCTCAGTGGCACCAGATGCGGCTGGTGCATACCCAAGCAGCGAGCCGGCGTTGGCTCCCGCGGTGACGGCACCGATCTCGACCTCTGGATGATTGAGGAGGAGACGCAGCAGCTCACCGCCGGCATAACCGGTGGCACCGGCGACCGCAACACGTACTGCCATATGCATGACTATGCCACGAGCAGCAGAATCATGCTAAATGTTTCGAAGCCGTGGGACTCCGGTTGACCTGAATGAGGTTGGCTTCTCCGTCGCTGCCTGCATCTTCTCCGGTCAGGAACGAACGTGTACGCCAGAAGCTGGCGCCCTGCGCCGGTTGCAACCGGCGTAGAGCGCGGGAAACGAACGTGAACGTTCGTTCCTGCACCGGGGCGGGCGGGGTCAGAGCGTGCGCTGAATGGCGCCGGTCTGCTCGGCCGCGGCAGCCACAGCCGCATCTCGGGCGGACGCTGCCTCCGCGTCGGTCAACGTACGGTCCGGAGCGCGGAAGCGCAGCGCGAAAGCCAGGGATTTCTTGCCCTCGCCGACCTGCGGACCGGTATAGACGTCGAACAGTGTGAGCGACTCCAGCAGTGGGCCCGCGCCGGAGCGCAGTGCCCGTTCAACGATTCCGGCCGGCACATCGGTGTCGACGATCAACGCCACGTCTTCCTTGGCGACCGGGAAACTGGAGATCGCCGCGACCTCGCCACGCTCGGGAGCGGCCGCAATCAGCGCGTCCAGGTCGATTTCGGCAGCCGCCATCCGCGGCGGCAGCCCGAAAGCGTCACAGACGGCTGGGTGCAGTTCCCCGGCTTGGCCCAGTACTGCGCCATCAGGGAGCAGGAATTCGGCACAGCGGCCGGGGTGCCACGGCTCCCGTTCGGTGGCTCGGCGGGAGAGCCGCAGCCCGACAACCCGCGCCGCGATCTCGACGAACGCAATGGCGTGCTGCCAGCCGGCGGGCTCACCGGAACCGGCCCAGCTATCTGGACGCCACTGCCCCGCAAGGAGGGCGCCGAGGTGACGTGGCTGCCGACCGAGCGCCCGATCCAATGCGCGCCAGCTGGTCGTCGGAAGGGCGTTGACTGACCGGCACCTGCGGAGCGGCAACCAGCGGGTCATTCGCGTAGAACACCGAGCCGGACTCGAACAGAGCAAGATCGTCATTGCCCCGGCTGCGGTTGCGGGCCGCCGTTGCGAGCAGTCCGGGCAGGATCGTCGTGCGCAGATACGGACTCGTCTCCGACAGCGGATTGATGATCCTGTTGAGGCGGCGTCGTTCGTCGTCGGCCGGAATGCCGAGCCGGTCGAGCTCGTCGATCGACAGGAAGGGCGAGCTCAGCACCTCGACGAAACCCGACGTGGCCAATGCCGCCGCGATGTCACGGCGAGCACGCTGGTTGCGCGTCAGGCCACGGCCGACCGGTGCCCGGGGCACGACCGGTTCGATGGTGTCAAAACCGATCTGTCGGCCGACCTCCTCGACATAGTCGTAGGGATCAGTGAGATCGGGCCGCCAACTCGGTGGCGTGATCGTCAGCTGACCATCCTCGTGTTCTACGACGGCCGCACCGATGGCCCGGAGCAGTTCGACGGCGCTGCGATGCTCGATATCCGTGCCGAGAATGGCGCCCGGGAGGGTATCGGCGATCGTCGTGCTCGGTGAGGGTGGCACTGCCCCCGCCACGGTTTCGTTCGCCGATCAGCCTTCCACCGGCCAGCTCCACCAGTAACTGGGCGACCCGATGTGCGGCAGCGTACGTTGCGCCCGGGTCGACGCCGCGCTCGAAACGGCGGGAGGCTTCGGACGAGAGCTTGTGCCGGCGGGAGGTGCGAGCGATGGTCATCGCGTCGAAGTGTGCAGCCTCGATCAGCACGCTCGTGGTCGAGGCTGAAAGCTCGCTGGAGGCACCGCCCATGACGCCCGCCAGGCCGATCGGGCCACTGCCGTCAGTAATGAGCAGGTCGCCGGGATGCAGCGGTCGGACGACATCATCAAGCGTCGTCAGCTTCTCCCCTTCAGCGGCGTTGCGCACCACGATGGGTCCATCGAGCAGATCGGCGTCGTAGGCGTGGATCGGCTGTCCAGTTTCCAACATCACGTAGTTGGTGATGTCCACCGCCAGCGAGATCGACCGCATGCCTGCCAACTGAACGCGCCTGGACAACCACAGCGGGCTCGGCCGCGTCGGATCGATGCCGGTCACACTGACCGCCACGAAAAGCGGGCAGGCATCCGACTCCAGTCGCACCGGGTAGCCCTCATCCTTGGCCGCTGGCACCGGCCGGTCCACCGGATCGCTGAAGGACACCCCGGTCGCCTGCGCCGACTCGCGCGCCAGCCCCCGAATGGAGAGGCAGTAGCCGCGGTCAGGGGTGACGGCGATGTCCAGCACGTCGTCGCGCAACCGGAGCACCGGCACCGCATCAGCGCCCGGCTGAAGATCATCATTCGGTAGCACCAGGATGCCCGAGTGATCGTCCCCCAGGCCGAGCTCCCGGGCTGAACAGATCATCCCGTCAGAGACGTGACCGTAGGTCTTTCGGGCAGCGATCTGGAAACCGCCGGGTAGGACCGCGCCCGGAAGGGCGACCACCACCAAGTCACCGATCTCGAAGTTGTGGGCGCCGCAGACGATTCCCCGGGAGCCGGTCTCATCGTTGTGATCAGCGACGTCGACCCGGCAATAGCGGATCGACTTCCCGTTGCGGTGCTCCTCGACCTCGTAGGACACGACTCGCCCGACCACGAGCGGGCCGATGACATCGGCGCCCGCATGAACGATCGTCTCCACCTCCAGACCCGCTCGAATCAAGGCTTCGCCAAGGCCGCGGGCGTCAAGATCATCAGGTAGGGCCGCGAAGTCACGCAGCCAGCTCAGCGGCGCCCTCATCGCGCGCGCCCAAGGCTTGCCCGGTTTGTCCGGCGCGTTTCTGCTGCTGTCGCCCTCATCGCGCGATTCCGGTCAGCGATCGGCTGAACCGCACGTCGCCCTCGATCATGTCGCGCATGTCCTCGGCGTTGTTGCGGAACATCAAGGTCCTGTCCACCCCCATCCCGAAAGCGAACCCGGTGTAGACGTCGGCGTCGACACCGCACGCCTGGAGCACCCGCGGGTTGACCACCCCGCACCCGCCCCATTCGATCCAGCCTTCGCTCTTGCAGGTGCGGCACGGTCGGTCGGGGTTGCCGACCGAGGCGCCGTGGCAGACGAAGCACTCCAGATCGAGCTCCGCAGATGGCTCGGTGAAGGGGAAGTAGTTCGGCCGCATCCGAGTCCGCGTGTCGCCGAACATCGTCTGCGCGAAATGATCAAGGGTGCCGCGGAGATGGCCGAGCGTGATGCCCTTGTCGACGACAAGCCCTTCGATCTGGTGGAAGACCGGCAGATGGGTGGCGTCGTACTCGTCGGCGCGGAACACTTTTCCGGGGCACACGACGTAGATGGGAAGCTCGCGGGTCAGCATCGAACGGATCTGCGCCGGCGAGGTATGGGTTCGCAGCACGACACCACCGTCCTCCGGGGCGACGAACAGAGTGTCCTGCATCGTCCGGGCCGGATGGTCGGGGATGAAGTTGAGCGCGTCGAAGTTCATCCATTCGGCTTCCAACTCGGGCCCTTCGGCGACCTCCCAGCCCATGGCGACGAACACGTCCTCCATCAGGTGCATCAGCGCCGTCACCGGGTGCACCGCGCCCTCTGGCTGTAGCGGCACCGGAAGGGTGACGTCGACCCGCTCCGCTACCAGAGTGCGTGCTAGCTCGGCCGCCGAGATCTCGGACTCGCGGACCTGGAACGCTTCGTTGATCCGTGCACGCGCCTGCCCGACCCTCGCTCCCACGACTTTGCGAGCCTCCGGTGGCAGCGCCCCGATCTCCCGGTTGGCCAACGCAATCGGCGACCGGTCGCCGGCATGGCGTAGCCGAGCCTGCTTGAGGTCGGCCACCGTGGCAGCAGATGCGAACGCAGCCAGCGCCGCGGTCACCATCTCCTCGACGCTGTCGGCACTCAGCGGTGTGACCTGAACGGGATCGTAGCTGGTGTTCGGCCCGGACATGGGCTCCCCTCATGAGTGTGCTGGACGCGACGCGCCCGGGACAGTCTAGAAACGCACCGGCTCTGCAGGCGAGTCAGTTTGGGACCTGAAGCCAGACGCCGCCCTTCGCTGGGCGGTCGACGTGGCGTAGAGGCAGACGGCCGCCGCAGCGGCGAGGTTGAGGCTCTCGGCCGCGCCGTAGATCGGCACCCGCACCTTCTGGTCCGACAGGGCTGCGTCATCGACCGGCAAACCCCACGCTTCGTTGCCGAAGAGCCACAGGCACGGCTTCGCGAGATCACCGCTGGTACTCAACTGGTCCAGATCGAGCCGGCCACTGCCGTCGGCGGCCAAAATCTGAAGTCCCTTGACCCTCGCCGCCGCGACGACCTCTGGCAGCGCCGGCCCAGAACAAGCGGTACATGAAACAGGCTGCCGGCGCTGGATCGGACCACCTTGGAGTTGTAGGCGTCGACCGAGCCTTCGCTCAAGATCACCGCGTCCGCGCCGAAGGCATCCGCGCAACGAATCACCGTGCCGGCGTTGCCCGGGTCGCGTACTCGAGCGCAACAGACGACGAGCGCCGGACGGGAGCCGAGAGCGTCCGCCAGCGGTCGATCGACCATCCGGCAGACCGCCACCACACCCTGCGGAGTCGAGGTATCGGTCAGCGAGGCCAGAGCGTCGTCAGCGGTGATACGGACCGGCACGCCCACTGCTGCGGCCGCCATGGTCAGCTCTCGGTGTTTCTCCAGGCTCGACCTGCTCACCAGCAGGTACTGAACGCAGCCGACAGTCACGCAGCGCCTCACGGACCGCCTGAGGACCTTCGGCGAGAAAACGCCCAGCTGCCGTCCTGTCCTTGCGCCGGGTGAGCCGTCGAGCCGAACGAAGCTCGCTCTGCGAAGCAGCGGCACGTCCGACCGACTCGTCCAAGGTCAGCGATTCGGATCTCTAGGCGGCGCTGCTATCGGTCGCCGCCGCGTTGTTGCGCGCCACCTCGACCAGCGCACCGAAGGCAGCCGGATCCGTGACCGCAAGGTCAGCCAAGATCTTGCGATCGACATCGACACCGGCGGTCTTCAGGCCGGCGATGAAACGGTTGTAGGTCATTCCCTCAGCTCGAGCCGCGGCGTTGATCCGCTGGATCCAGAGCTTACGGAATTCGCCTTTCCGTGCCCGACGGTCACGGTAGGCGTAGACGAGCGAGTGCGCGACCTGCTCCTTGGCCTTGCGGTAGAGCCGCGAGCGCTGGCCCCGATAGCCGGCGGCCTGCTCGAGGACATCCCGGCGCTTCTTGTGTGCGTTGACCGCGCGCTTGACGCGTGCCATGTCTTACTCCTTGTATCTGAGGCGGATTGTGGTCAGGCGCGCTTGCCGAGCAGCCGACGGGCTTTGTTGGCATCGCCAGGCGCCAGCACGGCGTCGCCGTCGAGGCGGCGGGTTCGCGTGCTGGGCTTGTGCTCGTTAAGGTGCATCTTGCCCGCCTTGCGGTGCATGATCTTGCCCGTCCCGGTGAATCGGAACCGTTTCTTGGCACCGGAGTGCGTCTTCATCTTTGGCATCTGTGCCACTCCATTTCGTCTCGTCGGGCTCGCCACGACGCACGCCGGCCTTCGGCGGGACCGGCTCGCGTCGGGTTCTTCTAGTTCAGATCGAGATCTGAATCGAGATTGTCGGCTGGACCACGGCGCTTCTTCAACGCCGGCTGGGCCGCCGCCTTCGCCCGGCTGGCGGCCGCCTCGGTACGCTCGGCCGCCGCGTCAGCCTGCCGCTCGGCCGCTCGGCGATCACGCTCCGCGCGGACATCAGCGCGAGCTTCCACCTTCTTCTTGTGCGGTCCGAGCACCATCAACATGTTGCGACCGTCTTGCTTCGGCGAAGATTCGACGAATCCGAACTCGTCCACGTCCGCCGCCAACTTCTTCAGCAGGTTGTAGCCGAGCTCTGGCCGGGACTGCTCCCGGCCGCGGAACATGATGGTGATCTTGACTTTGTCGCCGGCCTTGAGGAACCGCACCACGTGACCCTTCTTGGTCTCGTAGTCGTGGCTGTCGATCTTTGGTCGGAGCTTCATTTCCTTGATCACCGTGTTGGTCTGGTGGCGCCGGCTCTCTCGAGCCTTCTGCGCGTTCTCGTACTTGAACTTGCCGTAGTCCATGAGCTTGGCGACCGGCGGACGCGCCATCGGAGCGACTTCCACCAGATCCAGCTCGGACTCGCGGGCGAGCTGCAAGGCCATCTCGATCTTCACGATCCCTACCTGCTCCCCAGCCGGTCCGACGAGCCGTACCTCGGGGACGCGAATGCGATCGTTGATTCGCGGTTCGGTGCTGATATGCCCTCCATATGTTGTCAAACGGAAACCCGGTGCCTGCGCCGACGATGGATCTGCGAACGAGCCCGAAAAGCAGAACGGGCCAACGCTCGTTGCGAAGACCCGTCAAGACCACGGAGCGACGACACACAGGCAGGCCGCCCCCGCAGACTGACCCGGCAATCAGTGCTGTCGTATCGCTCGGGTGGGAGATCGGGTCTCCACTTGCAGATCCAGTGCGACACCGGATCGGTCAACCAGAACGTTACCACCCGCGCGTCCTATTCCACGGCCTTCCGCTGCCCGTACGCTGCCGGAACTGCCCAGCCGAACGCGTTCGGCTCCGTCTCGACCAGCCGGTGACCCGCGGCCAGCTCGTGCAGCACAGACGCCCTCGATGGCCAGCGTGTGAGGTCCCGCGGGGTCGATCACCAGAGCCGCGGCACCCTCGGCCAACGCTGTCTTGGCGGCGACGTCCAGTGTCACCGGAACGGGGCGAGCCCCTTCCTGCCAGATCTGCAGCGAATCGAGACCTGTGAAGGCCAGCATGGCTCGTCGACCGTCTCGACCTTGCAACAGAACGACCGCCATCTCCGCCTCCTTGTCGGAGGCAAGCGGGCCTGCCGTCCGGCCGATCCTCGTGGCGGTGGCGACGACGGGAACCAGAAGTCGATCCCCGCACAGAGACGCCACTGCTCGGAGGTAGGGGTAGGGATTGCCCTCACCGCCGACCGCCGCCAACAGCTCCCGGGTCTGCCGGCTGGCCTGGCCGCCATCGCCGGGGAAGGCTGAGGTGGTCAGGCGCCGCTCGTGGTTCACCACTCCACAGTACGGACGCCGGAGATCGGGGTGCAGCCCGTGCTCTCCCGGATCGGCAGGGTTGGTGGGTTGTGGCACAGTGAAGAGATGCCAGCTCTGGACACCGTGCTGTTGCCCCTTTGTGTTGGCCTGACCTTGCTTGGCATCATCGCCACCGGATTCGCGTGGCGTCGCGGCAACAAGGGCCGGGTCATCCAAGGAATTGCGCTCGCCCTGGTCCCCATCGCGCTCTACTTCAGCGGTCTGCTCCGTCTGCTCTGGAGCGGCATCGTGGCGGTCGGCAGCTGGGCATCGGAGATCATCTTCTCACCGGCAGTCTGGTTCGGTCTGGCGCTGCTCGGTCTCTGCCTGGTGCTGTGGGTTGTCGGCGGAGTCCTCGCTCGCCGGGTAGCTGCCAAGAAGTCAAGATCAGCGCCCTCATCCACCTCCGCAGGATCGCTGCCCGCCACCACGACTACCAGCCGTAAGGGTGGTGGCAAGCAGCCAGCGCCTCCGATCGATGAGGAGATGGCCGAGATCGAGGCACTGCTCAAGTCGCGCGGCATCCAATAGGGTCTAGCCCTCGACGCGGTAGCGCCGATGGCGCTGCCGCAATTCCTCCACTGCCCGCTGCGCCGCCGCGCCCTCGGTGGCGATGATCCCCATCAGCATCAGCTTGTCGGCGTCAAGGTCCACCTCGAACGGACGCCCGTCGGTCGGCCGGAGCAGCACGAACGCCCACGGATCGCCTCGACGCAGCAGGATCTTGTGGATCCGCGACCATGGGATGACGTGGCTGCGCAAGCCATTGCGCAGCAGCAGGCCGCTGCGGTCGGCTCGGACGTAGCTCGAGGCGATGACACCGATCACAAAAAGGATCGATGCCAAGATGACGAGCAGCGTCAGCAGCTGGGAGAACGTGAACAGGGCTCGAATGGTCGACGGCAGCGCGTACCAACCGACAGCGGCAAGTACCAGAAGCGCCATGCCGAACACCCCGGTGATCAACTGCAGCCGGCGCGGGCGGGCTGTGTACACCTCATTGGCAGGCTGGGACTGCACCGGTCTAGATCCGGCAGGCGGCGATGTCGGTGACCAGAATGGCGCGGGCCCCTAAGGACCACAGATCGTCCATGAGCTGCTGAGCGTCGCTGCGCCGCACCATGGCCCGGACGGCATGCCAACCCTCGCGGGCCAACGGTGACACGGTCGGCGACTCCAGGCCGGGTGTGATGGCACAGGCCCGCTCGACGACGGAATCGCTGACGTCGTAGTCCATCATCACGTAGTTCCGCGCGACCAGTACACCGTTCAGCCTGCGCTGCAGCTGATCCAGCCCGAGCGGGGCTGACGTGTCCTTCCGGCGGATCAGAACTGCCTCCGACTCCAGGATCGGGTCGCCGAAGAGCTCCAACCCGGCCTGGCGCAACGTACTTCCCGTCTCGACGACATCGGCGATCACATCGGCCACCCCCAAGCGGATCGCCGTTTCGACGGCCCCATCCAGCGCGATGAGCCGGGTGCTGACGCCTTGCTCCTCCAGATACGAATCCACGAGCCCCGGATAGGACGTGGCCAGTCGAAGGTCGTGGAGTTTCTCCACCGCCATGTCGCTGCCGACTGGTGCGGCGAACCGAAAGCGACTGCGGCCGAATCCGAGGGCCATGACCTCGACGGCGTGGGCGTGCGAATCCAGCATCATGTCCCGGCCGGTGATGCCGACGTCGAGCGTGCCCTCCCCGACATAGACCGCGATGTCGCGCGGGCGAAGGTAGAAGAACTCGACCCCGTTGGACTCGTCGAAGAGTGCCAGCTCCTTCGCGTCGGACCGCTGCAGATAGCCCGCCTCGCGGAGCATCTCCGCCGATGGCTCCGACAACGATCCCTTGTTGGGGACGGCGACCCTGATCACCGCCTTGGCCGCGGGCAGCGTCGACGTCACGGGCCTCATCCTAGGTTGGGACCTCAGAGACGGGCGTAGATATCTTCGAGGTCAAGATCAAGGGCAATCATCATCACCTGCAGGTGATAGAGCAGTTGGCTGATCTCGAGGGCGGCGTCGTTCTTCGATTGATATTCAGCCGCCATCCACACTTCGGCGGCCTCCTCCACGATCTTCTTGCCGATCTCGTGCACTCCCGCCTCAACCCAGGCCACAGTGGCTGAGCCCTTGGTGTGCGCGCCGACCTTGCTGCGCAGCTCGGCGTACAGGGAGTCGAAGCTCTTCCCCGCCGGAGAGTCGGTCATGGCTGACCACCCTACTGGCGACCCTCGATCAACCGACGGTTTCGATCACTGGGTCGGCTACGCCAGCCGGACGTACCCCGTCCCGCTCGCGGCGCTCGATCCTCAGCCAGGACAGGAAACCGACAACACAGAACCCGCCGTAGACGATGTACATGATCGCCGACGGATAATAGTGGGCCCTCAGTAGCAGGGGCACGCCGACCGCATCGACTGCGATCCAGACCAGCCAGAACTCGACCCAGCCCCGCGCCATGCCGTATGTGGCCAGGATGGATCCGGTGAGAATCCAGGCGTCGGCCAACGGCCCCCAGGAGCCCAGTGCCCTCAGGACGAAGTAGAACAGTGTGGTCAACACCACCGCGCCGACCAGCAGCTCGATCCGCCCGCGAGCTCCGGCCCACTTCGGCCGCACCCCGACGCCCTCGGCTGCGTGCGACTTCCGGTATTGGTGCCAGCGGACCCAGCCGTAGACGCTGACCGCGATGAAGAACACCTGGCGCCCCGCCTGACCCCACAGGTCAAGCTGCTGCGGTGTATCGAAGGGGCCGCCTATGGCGCTGCCCACGAAGACCGTGAACAGCAACACGTTGCCCACGATGCCGATGGGCCATGCGGCAACCCTGCGCCGCATGCCGAGAATTGCGCTTGCCAGCCCGAACCCGTTCCCGATGATCTCCCGCCACAGGATGGCGCTCGAACCGATGACTAGTTGGGCGCTCAGCAACCGCAGGAGTAGTTCTTGCAGATCCATCGATCCTCCACTCGTCCGGTCGCACGAATGCCGGGGTGGAGAGACGCCGACGCGCGTTCATCGAAAACGCGACGCGACGTACTCGCGTGAACCTCCCATCCGGACTTTCACCGTCGGTCGTGGAGTTTCACCACATCGGCCGGCCGCTGGATGCGGTCGGTTCGCGGACTGTCACCGCCGGTTCGGAATTGCACCGACCCCGGTACACGCGCGAGTTGTTGTACTCGTCAGCCTCATTCTGCCATTGGCGCAGAATCTGCGGGGATTGGTCTCAGTGGTGACCGCCGCCGAGTCGTTCCTTCACAGACGCACGCCCAGCAGGGCGTCACAGGCCTGGACCATGAGGGCCGGGGCTTCCACATCGTCCGTGTCGACCGCGGTGGACGCCCCCGCCCAGGCATCGACTGCCGCCAGGGCTGCCGGAGTGTTCAGATTCTGGTCCAGCGCGTTGCGCATCGAGGCGATTGTCTCGCTCGCGTTGATGCCGGCATCGAGCCGTGCGGCTTCCCGCCACCGGTCGAGCCGTTCGGTCGCTGAAGCCAGCAGCTCATCGGACCAGTCCCACTCTTCGCGGTAGTGGTGGTCCAGCAGAGCGAGCCGGATCGCCATGGGATCAACGCCGGACTCTCGCAGTTCGGACACCAGGATCAGATTGCCCTTGGACTTGGACATCTTCTCTCCGTGCAGGCCCACCATGCCGCTATGAACGTAGGCCTTGGCGAACGGCTGATCGGTGGCGACCCGCCCCTCGGCGGCTGACATCTCGTGATGGGGGAAGATCAGATCGGTGCCACCGGCTTGCACGTCGAAATCCGTGCCCAACAGGTCGAGCGCGATTGCGGTGCACTCCACATGCCAGCCCGGCCTCCCCGGGCCGAAGGGCGACTCCCAGGACGGCTCGCCTGGACGCGCCATGCGCCAGACCAGACAGTCCAGCGGCGCTTTCTTGCCAGCCCGACCAGGGTCGCCGCCCCGCTCGGCGAAGAGCGGGATGGCCGCAGCCTCATCGAGGTGCGACAGGGAGCCGAACCGGGGGTCACCTGCCTGGGCGAAGTACAAATCGGGGAACTCGGGATCGTCGACCGGATAGACCCATCCCCGCTCCTGAAGCTGCTCGATCATTGCTGTGATCAGCGGCATGGACTCGACCGCCCCCACGTAGTGCTGCGGGGGCAATACGTTGAGCGCCGTCATGTCGTTCCGGAAGAGCTCTGTCTCCTCCTCCGCCAGCGCATGCCAAGCCACGCCGATCTCGGCCGCTCGCTCCAGAAGTGGATCATCGACGTCGGTGACGTTCTGCACGTAGCTGACGTCCAAGCCGCGGTCCAGCCACAGCCGATGCAACAGATCGAAAACGACGTAGGTGTAGGCATGCCCGACGTGCGTGGCGTCGTACGGCGTGATTCCGCAGACGTACATCCGGGCGGTTCCCTCGCGCGGTCCCACGTCAACCAGCTGCTGCGACGCGGTGTCGAACAGCTGCAGCCGCGGGCGCATTTCGGCCCGGCGAATGCGGGGCACCGGTGGCACGGTCCAGGCCTGCATGGCGTCACCCTACCCAGAGTCGGTTTGGCCAGACTTCACGAATGGCGGGTCAGAACGGGGGCCAGGGTATCGACGGCCAGGCTCCGCGCGGTCGAGGCAACCGACGTCGCTGTAACAGCTGGTTGGCCCGACGAATGAAGGCTTCGACTTCGGCATCGCTGAGCAGGCTGTGCAGCTCCTCCGGTGCCAAGTCCCGCGCCCGTTCCACGGCGGCCAGTTCCTTGTCGGTGATCCCGGCCCCCGCCCACCCCCACAGCAAGGTCCGAAGCTTGGAGTCGGTGTGAAAGCTGACTCCATGATCAACTCCGAAGACCCGCCCCGAGCTGCCCAGAATGTGCCCGCCTTTGCGGTCGGCGTTGTTGATCAAGACATCGAACACGGCGAGCATCCGAAGATCGGGCCGATCGGCGTGGATCACCGACACCGGCCGATCATCGGCGCCAACGCCCTCCACACAGGTGAACCATCCCTCCCGCGGCAAGCTGGTCGTCGCCACCAAGTCCACCAGCTGGGAGCTCTCGCCCTGATCTTCGTCCACCCATTTCTGCAGCGAGCCCGGGCCGAGCGGGCCGTCGACCAGGACGGTGACCGGAACAAGATCAAAACCTCCGATCCGCGACACCTCGTACGCGGCCACCTCCCGCATGCCCAATGTGCCGTGCGGGAAATCCCACAGCGGGCGCTCTCCCCGTGTGGGCTTGTAGACGCAGTTGGTCATGTCGTCACCACACCGAAGCTCGGCGAGAAACGTGGCGTTTGACGCCTGCATCAGTCGGCCGGTGATCTCCAGATCTCCGCCCATCAACGGCGTGAGTGCTGGATGGGTCACATGCGTCCGAACATGCTCACATCAGCGGGCGCCGATAGCCGTTGGCGCGCGGGCAGATATGGCCCGAGGCATCCATCGGCTGCAGGCAGAACGGACAGGACGGGCGGCCCGCGGCGACCAGGGCTTGGGCTCGGGCGACGAAATCCCGGGCGTACGACGCGGTGATCTTGACGACGAAGACCTCGTCGGCATCGATCTCGTCCTCGCCCTCGGGCGCCTGGCTCGGGTTGTGCCTCCTCCGGTTCCTCGGCGTCAACGTCGACGTTCGAGAACAGCTCGATCACGATCCGGCGGATGGTGGGATCCCAGGCGATGGTCATGGTGCCCACCCGGAATTCCTCGGTGATCGGCGCGTCCAGCGGCTCGGTGTCCCGAGCCGTGCTGGACGCCGGCGGAACCTCCACCTCACCCACGCTGCGCTTGTGTACCTCGTTCAAAACCCTGTCCAGGTGCTCGGCCAGCACGGAGACCTGCTGCTTCTCACACGCCACGCTGGTGATCCGGTTACCCTCACGCGCCTGGAGGAAGAACGCGCGCTCACCAGGCTGACCGACGGTACCGGCGACGAAGCGGTCAGGAGAGTCATAGCGGTGCACGAGAATCGCCATGGGCCCCAGCGTAACGCCGGTGAAACTCACGTCCGCCAGCTCAGTCGACCGCATCCTGGGCACCCAGGCCACCCCCGACCGGGGCATCATTTTGGTTCTTGGTCCGGCGTCCCCGCGTCTTGGGCGGACGCGCGCGGTACAGGTCCGACAGGTCACCGTTCGTCGAATTCACGGTGACCACGTACGGCCGGACCGAGGTGTACCGCACCACCGAGACGGAGCCCGGATCGACCAGCAATCGCTGAAAGCTGTCGAGGTGCATGCCGAGCGCGTCGGCCAGAATCGCTTTGATCACATCACCATGCGAAACGGCCGCCCAGATGGCGTCCTCCCCATGTTCAGTCGCCAGCCGGCGATCCCAACCCCGGATGGCACCCACCGCGCGGCTGGACATCTCCGTCATCGATTCGCCGCCGGGAAACCGGACAGCCGATGGCTGGTGCTGGACACTGTGCCACAGCTTCTCCTTGCTGAGCTCGCGGAGCGAGCGGCCCGTCCAGTCACCGTAGCCGCACTCCACGAGCGCCTGGTCAACCAGAATTGGGCAGCTGTCCGCGCGAGCGGCCTGCAGGGCTTGGGCTGTCTGCCGGCAGCGGCGCAGCGGCGACGTGACGATGGCGCGCAGCGGCAGGGAGCCGATCCGGGTGCCTGCGTCGGCCGCCTGCTTGAGCCCGAGGTCGTCGAGCTCGACACCTGAGGTGCGTCCGGCCAGGATGCCCGAGGTATTGGCCGCGGTGCGTCCATGGCGGATCAGCAGGACCGTTGTCACATCTGCCGAGGCTAGTTGATCCGCTTCACGGAGCGCTCAGCGAAACGTAGCGACCGCGGACATGGGCCATCAGCCGCTCCTCCGCTTCGCCACCCAGCTCGGCATGCTCGATCTCAGCTCGGATCAGGAGTGGCCAGCCCGCATGCTCGCCAACCGTGGTGAGCAGGCGAGCGCCGAGCCAGCCTGGGCTGTCGGTCAGTACGGGCCCCCAGGCAGTCTCGACCCAGATGCCGAGGCGGAACAGCCCGCCCGGCGCTGGCGCGAGGCCGGCGAAGGCGTCCGCCAGACCGCGGTGCTGCCAGCCCAGCAGACTGACGGTGAACGTCGACCCGGTCGAGATGGCGGTGGCCAGATCACTGTCCTCGTCGACGAGTCCGACGACAATTGGCGGCACGCCGTCGGCGACCAAGAACGAGGACACGGTCCAGCCGGCCCAACGCTGCCCCGCCGTTGCGGCCCAAATACTGACGGGCGCGGGCATCCGGCCCCGGAACTGCCGGATCGGATCTCGCGGGCCACCGGTGAAGGGATGCTCGCTATGGATGGTCATCCCCAAGTTGTACCGGTCGGATGAGACCACCGAGGCGAAGCGTCCCAGGAGCACCATGGACGCGGCGCTCCGGATCCAGCGAACGGTCTAGCGTTCTCCGGGTGCCCGCAGGCGGGCAGCGGTGAGATCAAGGAGAGCGGATGGGGTGGCTGGAGGCGCTCGTACTGGGCATCGTGCAGGGACTAACCGAGTTCTTGCCGATCTCCTCCAGCGCCCACCAATCGATCATCGGACAGTTCTTCGGTGGCGAGGATGTCGGTGCGGCCTTCACGGCGATCACCCAGTTGGGCACAGAAGCCGCCGTCATCCTGTACTTCCGTCGGGAGATCTGGTTGATCATCAAGCATTGGACGCTTGCCTTGGTCGGGCGGCTTCCGCGCGACGACCCCGAAGCGCGGATGGGTTGGCTCGTCATTCTCGGCTCCATTCCGATCGTGGTGCTGGGCGTGCTCTTCCAAGACGCGATCGACACAGTGCTGCGGAATCTGTGGATCACCGTGGCCATGCTCATCGGTTTCGGCGTCCTGATCGGAATTGCGGACTGGCTGGCGCGAAACACCAGGCCGCTGGAGTCGTTGACCTGGAAGCACGGCATCCTTTTCGGCCTCGCGCAATCGCTTGCCCTGATCCCGGGCGTGTCACGGTCGGGCGCGACGATTGCGGCGGGCCTGGCCATGGGCTACCAACGGGTGGCGGCCGCGAAGTATGCCTTCCTGCTGGCGATCCCCGCCGTGGTCGGATCGGGATTCTTCAAGCTGGCCGACATCGCCGACGACCGACGTGGAGCCGGCCTGGGGCGCCATCGCCCTGGCCACGATCGTCTCGTTCGTGATCGGTTACGCCGTGATCGCCTGGCTACTGCGGTATGTGTCGACTCACAACTTCCTCCCGTTTGTGATCTATCGGATCGCGCTCGGCGTGCTCGTCGCGGTGCTCCTGCTGACCGGCGTACTGGAACCCCTGCCTCCGGGGTACGCCCAGAGCTACCCCTGACGTCTCATCCTCGGTTCTCGCCGCAGTCGCCCGGCACAACGCCTGATCGTCACGTGCATCGTGCTGTCCATAGGCAAGGTGTTCCGGAGGGCGCATACGCAAAGGCGCTAGCCCACACCGGCCTGGTCGAGCGCCTCGGCGACGACCGTCAGCGTACTCAGCTTCTCCTCGATCGACGCGCCGTAGGGAACGACCGAACAGGTGGTGACTCCGGACGCGGCGAGATTCTGCAGCAGCTCGGCGATCCGATCTCGATCGCCCAGCAGTGAGGTCTGATCGAGGAAGTCGAAGGGGACGGCGGCCATGGCCTCCCGGTGGCGCCGGTCGAGGTAGAGATCCTGCACCGTGGCGGCCGCTTCCGCAAACCCCATCCGTACCGCAAGTGCGTTGTAGAAGTTCTTCTCGCGGCTGCCCATCCCACCGAGGTATAGCGCGGCGTACGGGCGCACTGCGTCAGCGCACAGTCGAGGATCGCCACCGACCACAACCGGCACGCTCGGGACCACGTCGAACCCGTCCAAGGACTTCCCCACCCGCGCTCGCCCGATCCGAAGCTGTTCATGCTGCTCGGCCGCGTAGTCCGGCGCGTAGAAGACGGCAAGCCAGCCGTCTGCCAGCTCGCCAGCCAGCTCCAGGTTCTTCGGTCCGACGGCCGCCAGATAGATCGGAATGCGATCGGTGACCGGAGTGATGGTCAGCTTCAGCGGCTTGCCTGGACCGTCGGGTAACGGAAGCTGGTAATGATCACCCTGGAACGCCACCGTCTGGCGGGCCAAGGCGGTGCGTACCACCGTGATGTACTCCCGGGTGCGGCCCAACGGCGAGGAGAACCGCACGCCGTGCCAGCCCTCCGAAACCTGCGGCCCGGACACGCCGAGCCCTAACCGGAATCGACCGCCGCTGAGCAGGTCAAGGCTCGCCGCCGTCATTGCGGTGAGTGCGGGCGTGCGCGCGGGAATCTGCATCACCGCCGAGCCGACGTCGATCCTCGATGTCTGGGCGGCCAACCAGGCCAGCACCGTCGGGCTATCCGATCCGTACGCTTCCGAAGCCCAGACCACCGAGAAGCCGAGAACCTCAGCCTGCCGCGCGAGCCTCAGCTGCCCAGCTCCGTCCTCCGAAGCGACCAGATAGCCGAGGTTCAGCCCGAGGCGCATACCAGCCACCGTAGTGTCGCCCGGGCGAGCGGGCGTGGCCGTTAAGGTCTCCTCCATGGAAACTCGTCCCGTCGGGGTCAGCGGGCTGCAGGTCTCGCGGCTGGGGCTCGGCACTATGACGTGGGGACGGGACACGAGCGCTGAGCAAGCCCGCGGGCTTGTTGGAGACCTTCTGCGATGCCGGCGGCACCTTGATCGACACTGCCGCCGCGTATGGCGCGGGTGATTCCGAGCGGCTGGTCGGCGAGCTCGTCGGCCGGCTGGGGCGGCGCGAGGACGTGGTGATCGCGACGAAGGCAGGCTTTGTCATTCGCAACGGCAAGCGGATCGTGGACACGTCACGTCGAGCATTGTTGCGCGATCTCACTGGATCGCTGCGACGGCTGACGACCGATTACGTCGACATCTGGCAGATTCACGCCTGGGGAACCGCGCCGCTGGAAGAGTCCCTCAGTGCTGTTGATCATGCGGTGTCATCCGGCATGGCACGTTATGCCGGCGTGTCCAACTTCGTCGGCTGGCAAACCGCCCAAGCAGCGACATGGCAGCGTGCGTACCCAGGGCGGACCCCGATCATCAGCGCCCAAGTCGAGTACTCCTTGCTGGCCAGACGAGCCGAGGTGGAAGTGCTCCCCGCAGTCCAGGCGTTCGGCATGGGCTTCTTCCCGTGGTCACCGCTCGGGCGCGGCGTGTTGAGCGGGCAGTACCGGACCGGCACACCGCGCGGGTCGCGGGCGGCGACCGATCACTTCGCATGGTTCGTCGAGCCCTACCTCGAGCAGCGGTCCCGCGGGGTTGTCGAGGCGGTCGTCCGGGCTGCCGACGGCCTCGAATTGACCCCCTTGCAGGTCGCCCTGCTCTGGGTTCGAGATGCGCCCGGAGTCACCGCACCCTTACTGGGAGCCCGAACCGCCGGGCAGCTGGCGCCGGCCCTGGCCGTCGAAGATCAGGCTCTGCCGGAAGAGATCGCCGCGGCCCTGGACGACGTGTCCGGCGGTCCGCACACGGGCCGCCTTGCCGCCTGACAGCGCGCCCGGCAACTGAGGCAGCCTCAGACTGAAGCCGGCACCCGAATGATCTTGCGCCGGATCCAGACGTCGCGAGTGCCGTCGCGATAGCGGCGTATTCGGGTGAGCTCCCAGCCGCCGTACTCGGCGTGGTCGGTGAGTAGCTGCCGTACCGCCCGGCCTGACAGGTGCCGACCCAAGCGAACCCGTTCGATCTCGTACTCAACGCCTCGCACGCTGCTCATGGGCGACCAGCGTAGCTGCGCCTCATGCGATGGCCAGGAACCGGTCGAGCACCCGGGCGCCGAACTCCAGCGAGGAGATCGGCACCCGCTCGTCGACACCGTGAAACATGCTGACGAAATCAAGGTCGGGCGGCAACCGCAGCGGCGAGAACCCGAAACACCGGATGCCGAGCCGGTCCCACGCCTTGCCATCGGTACCACCACTCATCAGATACGGAACCGCTCGCGCGCCCGGGTCTTCGGCGACAAGGCTGGTCTGCATCGCCTCGACCAGCGCACCGGAGAACTCCGTTTCGACAGCCGGCTGTTCGACGCTCACTTCATAGCGGACCCGATCGCCGACCAGATCGGCGATCGTGGCCATGAATTCGTCCCGTCCACCGGGGACGAAGCGGCCGTCGATCCCTGCGAAGGCCCGGCTGGGGATGACGTTGTGCTTGTAACCAGCCCTCAGCATGGTCGGATTGACCGTGTTGGACATGGTCGCCCCCACCATCCGTGCGATGCTACCCAGCTTGGCCAACGTTTCCTCGGGCGCGATCCGGGTCGACATCAATCTCGAACGCCTCGGAAACGGCGTCGAGGAACGCCCGCTGGGCATCGGTGATCTTGTGCGGCCACTCGTAGGTGCCGATCCGCGCGACGGCGGCGGCTAGATCGGTGATCGCGTTCTCATCATTACGGAACGAACCGTGGCCGGCGCGACCATCGGCGATCAAATCCAGCCAGACCAAACCCTTTTCCGCGGTCTGGATGGGATAGAGCCGAAGATCGTCTCGAACAGTCAGCGAGAAGCCGCCAACTTCGCCAATGGCCTCCGTGCATCCTTCGAGAACCTCAGGATGATGATCGACCAACCATTGTGCGCCAAGCCCGCTGCCGGCCTCCTCGTCGGCGGTGAACACGAGGCGGATCGGCCGGCGCGGCGCCACACCCGCCCGCGCTCGGGCGCGTACCACGCTCAAGATCATCGCGTCGAAGTCCTTCATGTCCACCGCGCCACGTCCCCAGACGCAGTCGTCGACGATCTCACCGCCGAACGGGTCCACCGACCAGTCGTCAGCATGTGCGGGAACTACGTCCAGGTGGCCGTGGAGGAGCAGCGGCGGGGCGCTCTGGTCTACGCCCTCCGGCTCCCAGTGCGCGATCAGTGATGTCCGCTTGGGCGCCGACTCGAAGAGTTCGACCGAGATGTCCACCTCGTCCAGCAGCTCAGCCACCCGCTCGGCGGCCCGGCGTTCTCCTGGCCCCGGCTGCTGCCCGAAGTTCGTGGTGTCGATCCGGATCAAGTCCTGGCAAATCGCCACCACTTCGGCGTCGGGTGCGTACGGGGTGGTGGTCACCAACTCATCTTGTCACGGCTGCTGTGCTGGCCAGCTTGCTATAGTTTCCCCGCCGTTCGGGCGACCGGACGGGCCCATGGTCCGGGTGGCGGAATAGGTAGACGCGCTAGCTTGAGGTGCTAGTGCCCGTATAGGGCATGGGGGTTCAAGTCCCCCCTCGGACACGGACGCTTCCCCCACCGTTCCCGTCCTGGGTTGGTCGCGTGTGCCCCGACTTGCCGCCCCAAACATTCGAGTCGGTGGTTGTGAGGACGACGTGGTTCGGGTCGGACCAGTTGTGGCGCTGGCGCATGCCGCGCTGCACCCAGTGCAGGCCCACCTCGACGTAGAGCGACGGGGTGCAGCCCTACGCCGCGCGGCTGGCCGAGTGGCGAACTATCACCCGGCGATCACCCGCACACATAGCCGTCGGGCAGAACTGATCCTGAGCCCACACTTGCAATCACGATCAGTACCCGTCGACCCACGGCCACGTGCTAGAGACCCGCACCGAGGGGCGGGCGGCACCCGCCCACCCCAGAGGCTGGGCTCAGTAGCCGATGGACTTCAGATAGGCGCGGGACTCGGCGATGCAGGCGACGGGGTCGCGACCGTAGGTGTCGTCCTGCTCGATGAAGAAGTACTCGGCACCCGCCGCCTCGCCGGCCGGCAGCAGTTCGGGCCAGTTCATGTTGCCCTGGCCGACCTCGGCGAACTGCACCAGGTTGGTGAAGACGTCGTAGAACTCCTGCTGGGTCATCTCGTCGCGCCGGGCGAGGGCGTCGGCCGGGAAGGGGATCACCCGGAAGTCCTTCACGTGGATCAGCTTGCAGACCCCGGTGTAGGCCTTGAGCATGTCGAGCGGGGCCATGCCGCCGCGCTGCACCCAGTGCAGGTCCACCTCGAAGTAGAGCGACGGGGCCACCCGGCGAACGATGTCGAAGATGCGCTCCTCGCCGAACCGGATGAGGTCGACGTGGTGGTTGTGGTAGCACAGCGTGATGCCCTGCTCGGCCAGCCTGCGCGGCGTAGGGCTCGCACCTCGGCGGCCCACGCCTCGCAGGCTTCCTGGCTGACCATCGCCTCGAACGGCATCATGCCGATGCGCAAGAAGCGGCAGCCGGTGCGCCGGCAGGCCTCGACGGCGCGGTCGAACTCGTCGGCCAGGATGAAGCCGTTGCCGGGGGCTTGCAGGGCCGCGGACATGGCGCCCACCTCGAGTCCCCAGCTCCTTGGTCCCGCGCTCGAGGTCGGCGATCAACTCGTCGGTCATGGCGACCTGGGACACCTCGACTGCGTCCAGGTCGAGCTCCCGGACCTGCTCGAGGACTGGCGAACATGCCCTGCTCGGCTTGATCCGGTCCCTCAGCATCATCAACTGCACGCCGAGAACCGCCATGGTGGTCTCCCCCTTGTCGTGGTCGTGTAGTCGGTCGTACCGCTCAGGCGCGGGTGGGGAACTTGCCTTCGGCCTCGATGCGCTGGTTTAGCTCGGCGAGGTAGCGGTCCTCGTCGAAGTCCTCGATCGAGACCTCCTGCCCCAGCCAGCTGGACAGATGGATGGCGTTGGCCAGCCGGACGCCGTGGATCCCCTCGCTGCCCGGGGCCAGCAGCTCTTCCTCGCCCCGCACGGCGGCGGCGAAGTTGCGAAGCACCTCGGCGTGCTGGGCACCCCAGACGCTGCCGTATTCCTGGTCTCGGTGCTGACGTACTCGTCGGTGTCGAGCTGGCCGGTGAACAGCCGGCGTACAGCGTCGGGGTCCATGGAGTCGCTGATCTCCTGCTCGGGCTTGGTCAGCCGGTTGACGGTCACCTGCTGGGACCCGTCGACGACGACCTTGCCGCCGTCGCAGAGGATCTCCAGTCGGTCGGTGCCCTACGAAGTCGTGCGTACAGGTCGTGAGGGTGCCGGTGGCGCCGTCGCCGAAGTCGACCATCGCGTTCACCTCGTCCTCGACGGCGATTCTGCGCCGGAAGCCGTACGCACACTTCGCGACCACGCTCTTCGGCACGCCACAGATCCACTGCCACAGGTCGAGCTGGTGGGGAGCCTGGTTGACCAGGACACCGCCGCCCTCGCCGCCCCAGGTGGCCCGCCACTCGGACTGGTCGTAGTAGCCCTGCGGCCGCCACCACGTGGTGATGATCCAGGAAGTGTGGCGCAGGGCGCCGAGTTCGCCAGACCCCAGCAGGGCCTTCAGGTCCCGGTAGAGCGGGTTGGTGCGCTGGTTGAAGAAGACGCCGAACGTGAGCTTCGGCTTGGTGGCCGCGACGTCGATGAGCTCGCGGGCCTGCTTGGTGTAGACCCCGACCGGCTTCTCGACGAGGGCGTGCACCCCGTGGTCGAGGGCGTAGATGCCCATCTCCGGGTGCAGGTAGTGGGGCACGGTGGTCACGACGGCGTCCACGTCACCGGAGGTCACCATGTCGGTGTAGTCGGCGTAGAACGGGACCCCGTAGGCGTCGGCAGCCTCCTTCTTCTCGGGGAGGACGTCGCAGATGGCTCCGAGGCGCATGCCGGGCACCTTGTCCTCGGCCAGCAGGGTGGCGTACAGGCCCCCCTCGGCGCCGAGCCCGATGATCCCGAGCCGAACCCGATCCTCCGCCACGCTCAGAACCTGCCCTGCTCGATGAGCTCGGAGCGTTCGTGCTGCAGTGCCGCGTCCTTCGGGTAGAACTTGTAGAACACGGTCCAGTAGATCGCGTTCAGCACGTACGGGATCGGACACGAAAAGCACGAACGTGAGCTGCAGGTTGCCGATCGCCTGCGAGATCGCGCCGGCGGTCAGGCTGTAAATTGCGGTGATCAGGCCCTGGACGAGAGAGAACAGCACGGCGAACGACGTGGCCGACAGCTGCTTGGGGCAGACGCGTGACACCATGGGCAGCACGCACCCGGAGAAGCCCCACGAGAAGATCAGCCCGGTGATGAACACCATCACGTAGTACGGATGCTCGGGGTGTTGGTGACGGCGTTGCCGGTCCCGGGCGCGACGTCGGGGTCGAACACCGAGCCCAGGCGACCATGGCGTAGGTGCTCGCGGCGAACAGCAGCGCATAGATCTGGAAGAGCATGATCCGGCCCTTGTCGTGGAACCAACGGGCGAACAGGTCGCCGAGGAAGCCGCCGAGGAAGGCCGAGATCGTCATGCCGATCGTCATGACGGTGTAGAGGTAGGAGGCGTTGGTCACGCCGTAGCCGAGGTTGCGGGCCCAGTAGGTGCCGATGAAACCGAACAGGATCAGCGAGGTGACGAAGAGCAGCATCGGGGCCATCAACGCCAGCGTCGGGATCTTGAACAGTTTCGCCGCGTCGCTGAGCCGGAACATCCCGGCCTCGGCCTTCAGCTCCTCGCGTGTCACCTGCGACACTTGCTTCGGCTCGTGCACGAACAGCAAGATCAGCAGGCCCGACAAGATCGACAGGCCGCCCATCACGAACATGGCGTACCGCCAGCCGTCCGGGTTCCCGCCGAACTGGCCCAGCAGCGGAGTCAGCACGATGCCGAGCGCGGAGGAGACGCCGCGCACCGTGCCGAACGCCTTGCCGCGCTCGCTGCTGTGGTACAGCGAGCCGAGCAGCCCGTTCAAGATCGGCTCCGCGGCCACTGTGCCGATCAGCGCAATCGTGTAGAGGATCAGCAGCTGCGTCCAGGTCTGGGCGAAACCGGTGGCGATCGTCCACAGACCCCACGCACCGGTGACCATCAGCAAGATCAGCTTGCGGCCGAACCGGTCCGCCGCGATGGCCCAGATCGGACCGAACAGCATCCGGGCGAACATCCCGATCGCGTTCAGCAGTCCGAGGGCGGCGTCGCCGACTCCGAACGCCGTCATGATCTGCGGGAAGAACGTCCGGGAGACGCCGCCCTCGGTGTTGTCGATGGACTGCGACACGCCCAGCGAGACGGTTGCCCCCATTCGACCCTTGGGTGGCTTGAAGTCGTGCGTCCTCGTTGAACCACGACCGTGACGCCGAGTGGGCCGACCCCGGCGAGGTCGTCGGTTTCCGGCACCCGCACCGCGCTTCGGTCACCTTCCGGGTGGATCACCCCGCCGGTGTCCGGCCGCGTTCTCTCGACGTTCTTCTCCGGCATGGCTCCAGCCCTTTCTGCCGCCTCGCGGCTACACGTCTTCGTGCGGGCTGTTGAGCAACGGTAACAACCAACTTGCCGGCGCCACCAGAGCCCGCTACGCCTGAACGGTCGAATTTGTCGCATGACGACCGCGGATGTCGCAGGCGCTGCGACGTCTCGCCGAAGGCCGATTCAGGTTCCCGGGATTAGTCACCGTCCCGACCGTCGAGGTAAGAGGAGCTGAGCGATGGCAAATGAAGGGCGAGTCGGAATAATCGGTCTGGGTGCTCAGGGCTCGATGTACCCCATTGGTCGCCGAGGGCGTGGAGCCGAGCATGGGATCGAGGCAATCTGCGACGTCGACCCTGCTGAGGCCGAGATCGTCCTGTCCACAGATCCAGGCCTGCCCCGTTATGAGGACTACATCACCATGCTCGGAGGCGGTGACGTCGACGCCGTCGTCACCTGCGTGCCTCGCTAACTCGAACTGGCCGAAGTGTCCACCCTGTTCACGCGCCGGTGCGAGATGAACGGCAGGGCCGGCCTCCCGCCCACACGTCGTGCCGATTTGATTTGGTCTGACTTCGTTCTGCTAACCGTTTTGCTAAACGGACCCGTTGGTACCGGACAGGCCGCGACATGGCGATGAGGCCTTCTCTAGAGTGAAACCGCTGGTGGAGTCGCTCTTGGGTGGATGGTGTAACCCTTTCCTTACACTCCTGGGTGGGCGAGACTGAGGCGATGCGGGTCCTGGAACGGCAGCCCTACATTGACGCTCTTGACTGGGCGACTCGAACCGATCTGGTACGCGCTGCGCTGCAGGACGGCGCGGCGGAGATCAACTCCTGGAGCGACGATGATGCCGGAGGCGGGGCCTCCGGCTCTCAACTTTTTCGAATCAGTGGAGACGCACTGGTTGGTGCGACCCGTGTTCCCTGGCGATTCATGCTGAAGGTGTTCAATCACGAAGGCCAGGGCTGGCAGGAAAGCAGCACCGATCCGCGTGCGTGGGACTACTGGAAGCGGGAATGGCTCGCCTATCAGGATCCTTTGTTGCGCGAGATGCGAGGAAGCCTGACAGCGCCGCGCTGTCTAGGGGCGGGTGAACTTGGGGACGCTGCCGTATGGATTGCATTGGAGGACCTGAGTGGCATCGACCAGCGTCCCTGGCCGGAATCGCAGTTCGGAATCGTGGCGCGGCATTTGGGAGAGTTCAACGGCAGCTTCCTGGCCGATCACACCATGCCCTCGCCCTCCTGGCTGAGCCGGGATTGGCTTCGGGGATTCACCGAGCGCGCGGAGCCCATGATCACGCTGCTACCACAGGTTGCCGATCATCCGCTGGTCAGTCAGATCTATTCTCAGCAGCTGATCGCGGCGCTGCTCGAGACGTGGGAACAGCGACAGAGCTGGTATGCCGTTCTAGACGGCCTGCCACAGACGTTCTGCCATCAGGATGTCTTTCCCCGTAACGCCTTCGTCCGCCACTGGGGCCAGCCTGATCAGGCCAACAAGACTCTAGCCATTGATTGGGCATTCTGTGGAATAGGGCCGGTGGGAGCCGAGCTTGCTCCGCTCATTGGGTCATCGCTCGGCTTCTTCGAGTTTGAACCGGATGCCGCCGATCGAGTGGAGGCTCTGTGCCTGGCCAGCTACATGGATGGCATCATCGACGCGGGCTGGAAGGGCACCAGATCGGATGTGCTGCTCGGCTACCTGGGTTCACTCGTGCTGAGGTTCGCCGTTGGTGTTGTGGGCCCGATCCTGACAGCGCTGCTCGATGAGTCGCTACGCGGGATGACAGAACAGATATTCGGGCGGCCGATGGACGTGCTCCTCACCAGATGGTCCCAGATCGCCGATTTCAACATGGAACGCATCACACAAGTGCACCGCCTGGTCCACAACCGGTAGCAGGACACCAACGCGTCACCGGTGAATTCTGGTGACAGGGCCATGGCTGCCGAGAGAACCTCCGCCAATGTGTTTGCGGCTCGCCTTACAGCGATGGCCCGTACGTCACAGGCGCGTTCAAAGTTTCCTCGGACCGAAAGTCTCCGCGAAAGCCCCCCCCTCGGACACGAAAGTCTCCGCGAAGAAGCCTCCGCTCGACCCGCCTATTGGGCGAAGCCTCTCATTGCGGCTCGCTGCTGGGCGAGGATGGCGAGACGCATCACCTCAAACGTGTGGCGCTGGGGACAGGCGGTCTCGGTGCGATTGATGACGTCGGAGACGAGCTGCGGGTAGTAGGTCAGTGGCATATCTGAGCAGTCGATGTAATCGGTTCCGGACGAGTCAACCACGATGAGGTGCTCACCACCGGGACGGCCGGCGATGTCGACATACTTGCGGAGTTCGACGTAGCCTTCGGTGCCCAGGATGATGAGCCGCCCGTCGCCCCACGTGGGTAGGCCCTGCGGGGTGTACCAGTCAACGCGGATGTACGCATGTGCGTTGTCAGTACGCAATACCGCTTCGCCGAAGTCTTGCATCCGGGGAGCTTCAGGATGGGTGTAGTTGGCCACCGTGCTGGACACGACCTCGGCGGCGTCAGCACCTGTGAACCATAGGAACTGGTCGATCTGGTGACTGGCGATGTCGGTGAGGATTCCTCCCGTGCGCTCCCGGTCGTAGAACCAGCCGGGACGCCCTTGACCTCCAGCGAGGTGGGCACGGTCACCTTCACGGTGGGGTCCGAGTCCCAGAGTTTGCACGACCTGACCGATCCGGCCCTCGCGGACGAGTTGGCCGGCCCTGGTCACACAGCGCACCTTGAACCGCTCCGAGAAGGTGACTGACCAGAAGCGGCCGGACTCGGTCACCGCCGTCTTGATCTGATCAAGCTGCGAAAGGCTGATGCACCCGGGCTTGTCAGCGACGACGTCCTTGCCGTTGGTGAGGGCCTCGATGGCAATATCTGCGCGTCGGTCCGGTACAGCCGCGGTGACGATCAGATCGATGGATGGGTCATGCAGCAAGCGAGTCGAGTCGTCAACCCATGGCGCGTCGGGCCAGCGCTGGCGACTGGATTGGGCTACGGCGGCGTCTGGTTCATCGGAGCTGAGGCCCACCAGCTCGCAACCTTGACCCAGCAGCCCATCGATCTGATCGAAAGCGTGCGAGTGGTCCAGGCCGACAGCGGCGAATCGGACTGTGCCGTGGCGTTGGGCTTGGCTGGTCATGGGTAGTCATTCCCTTCGACTGGGCGGCTCATCATGGTGCGTCACGGACAGACCGTGCTGCCGACGGCCGTCGGCGGCGCTGGCTACGTCCACGGCACCCCAGTTGTGCGAAGGCGCGGCACCACTAGAGTGCACCAGCATGGCGATGTTCGATCTCAGCCTAGAGGAGCTGCGGGAGTACCGGCCGGAGGTTGACGAGCCACCCGACTTCGACCTTTTCTGGCGGGACACGATCGACACCGCGCGGGGCTTTGACCTGGCCACAACGGCGACCAAGATCGACAACAAGCTGGCAGTGATCGACTCGTACGACATCACATTCGCCGGGTACGGCGGGACTCCCGTACGGGCGTGGCTGCACGTACCAGCCGGAGCTGCTGGTCCACTGCCGGCGGTCGTCCAATACCACGGCTACTCTCGCGGCCGGGGGTACCCGCACACCAGCACCATCTGGGCCCAGGCCGGCTGGGCTCATTTCAGCATGGACACCCGGGGCCAGGGCTGGCACACCGGCGGAGGGACCGCCACCGATGATGCAGCGGCCGACGCGGGCGGGATTCACGCGCCCGGCTTCCTCACCGCTGGGATCACACATCGCGACAGCTACTACTACCGCAGGGTTTACGTCGATGCGCTCCGGATGCTCGAGGTCGCGGGCAGCCATCCACTGGTGGACCCCGACCGGCTGATCGTCACCGGGATCAGCCAGGGCGGCGGCATCACCCTGGCTGCGGCCGGGCTGGCGCCCATGGCAGGGATCTCCCTTCGGGGGGCGGCCCCCGACGTACCGTTCCTCTGCCATTTCCGGCGGGCCACCGAGATCACCGACGCACTCCCGTACGCCGAGATCACCGCGTTCCTCGCAGGGTGGCGGCACCTCGAGGAGGCCGCCTACCACACGCTCGGATACTTCGACGGCGTCCATCTGGCACGGCGGGCAACGGCGCCGGCGCTGTTCTCAGCCGCCTTGATGGACGAGGTGTGCCCACCGTCCACGGTGTTCGCTGCCTTCAATGCCTACGGAGGCCGGTCCGGGGTTGCCAAGGACATCGAGGTCTACTCTCACAACGGCCACGAGGGTGGGGTCGATTATCAGGTCGACCGGCAGCTGACCTGGTTTGCGGAATGCTTCGCAGAGCAGGCGTGATCTAGGGCTCGATCGAGATCAGTCCGGCGCGATGTTCTGGTTCAGCCGGAAGAAGTTCTCCGGGTCGTATTTCTGTTTCAGCGCCTTCAGCCTGTTGTACTTCTCAGAGCCATAGGCCTCTCGTACCCGCTCAGCTCCCTCGTCGCCGAGGAAGTTCACGTACACGCCCTGGTGCCAGGGCTCGAGAGCTGACCAGAATTCACGCACCCACGCGCGCTCCTGCTCGAAGCCGGTGCGCGTCTGGGTGCAAGCGCCGATGTTGTAGGTGAAACCGGCGGTGCGGCTGTTGAACGCTGAATCTTCCGTCCCCACCCGACCGACCGCGCCGCCCATCTGCCAGATCGGAAATGACGTCAGTGGCGACGATATTCGCAGCGAACGTTCGGCGGTGACGTCGATGATCTCATCGCTCAACTCGGCGACGTCGCAACTCTTGAAGTAGTACCACCGGCCGGGTGTGAAGCTGGGATCGAACATCGCCTGATGCTGCAGAAACGGTTTCGGGACACACACGTCGGCAACGGGAGGGCCGAACTCCTTGAGCGGTCGGATGACCTGCTCCCCCCGCTCCAGGTCGCCCACCCAGCAGCAGGTGATCATGATGACCCGCTCACCGTGCAGCTCCGCAGGAACGAAAGGCAGCGGTGGCGCCTTACGGTGGACCACGATGGTCATGAGCTCGTCCGGCGCGCCGGCGACCCAGTCGCGATAGAAGCGAAGAACCTCTGCCGATTTCTCCATCGGCCAGAACACCGGTCCGGCAAGCACGTGCGAGCCCAGTGACACGCAGCGAAACTCGAACTCGGTGACGATCCCGAAATTTCCGCCGCCGCCGCGCACTCCCCAGAACAGGTCAGCATTGTCATCTGCACTCGCGCGCACGAATTCACCAGTGGCCGTCACCAGATCGACGGAGAGAAGGTTGTCGATCGAGAGTCCGTGCTTTCGCATGATCCAGCCGATCCCGCCACCCAGGGTGAGACCCCCCACGCCGGTGTGCGTCACGAGCCCGGTGGGCACAGCGAGCCCGAACGCCTGGGTTTCGCGGTCGAGTTCACCGAGCAGCACCCCTGCTTGTACGCGCGCCGTCCGCTTCTCGGGATCGACACGGACCCCTTTCATCAAGGAAAGGTCAATGACGAGCGCGTCGTCGGCGACAGACAAGCCCGGAAAGGAGTGCCCGCCGCTGCGTACCGCAACCGGCAGGCCGCTGGCCTGCCCGAACTTCACGGCCGCAATGACGTCGGCGACGCCCGCGCAGCGAACGATGAGCGCCGGGTGCCTGTCAATGGAGCCGTTCCAGATCCGCCGCTGGGCGTCATAGCTGGGGTCGTCAGGGAGCACGACCTGGCCACGGAAGGCGTTGGCGTCAACGCGCATCGATTCGAGAAGCTTGGCTCACGCTTGAGTCTCTCAGCCGGAAGCGTCGAAAGGCCATGCCTCTTCGCGGGTCCGTGGCGCTTGTTCCGCCCTGCCGCTGCGCCCTAGTGTTGCCGTTCGAGGTGAGTTCAGGATCCGCCGTCGGGCGCCCGGACGCTACGGCAGCCAATACGGCAGACCCAGCCACAGAAAGGGGCCAGTCGTGCTCATCTCCCTCACGCTCATCATCCTTGGCACCGCGGCAGCGCTGGCCGCTTTGATCTTGGTGCGGCGGTTCGGGTCGCCACCCGGCAGCCACTATCGCAACCTGCTGGGGGCACCGGAGATCTTCGGGGTCGTCGGAACCGGTTTCGCGGTACTGCTCGCTTTTGTGATCTTCGGTACCTTCGAGAGCTATCACGCCGCGCGTGAAGCCGCCGGAACAGAATCGGTGGCTGTACGACAGCTATTCAGCACCGCGCAGTTCTTCCCGTCTTCGGATCGGGAGTCACTGCAAGGGGAGCTGATCTGTTACGGGCGAGCGGTCGTCAACGACGAATGGCCGAAGATGGCCAAATCGGAGGAAAGTACTGCGGTCACGCACTGGGTGGAGCAGCTGGACAGCACCGTTGCAAACCATCCCTGCCGCGGATGAAAAGGCCGTCGCCGTGTTCCATAGCTGGTTCGCTCAGAGCGAGTCTCGGCAAGAAGGTCGACGGGGACGAATCGCCGAGGCAGCGCCGTTCGTGCCAGGATTCGTGTGGGGCGTGCTCATCGCTCTGCTGGTCCTGGTCGTGGCCGTACAGGTCCTATTCGCCGATCCGGACGTGCCGTTGTTGCCGCAGGCAGCCACCGTCATCGGCGTCGCCGCCTCTCTGGTGGCGGGGCTGACCTTGGTCTGGATTTTGGACCGGCCGTTCAACGATCGGGGCGCCGCCATACCCCCGACGCGGATGACGGCCACTGTGCAGACGATGGAACAGGCGTACGGGTCGAGTACAAAACCGCTGCCCTGCGATGTGAATGGCCAGCCCAACGAGTAAATGACAGCGCGCTCAGTGAAAGTCACGGGAACGGTGAGCGGTCTGCAGAGCACGGCCGGCGTCGGGTAGGACGCTGCTCAGGGGTTCCAGCCGGTCAGCAACCAGATTGGTCACCCCGTCGCCGTACTCGATCTTGCCCCGAATGACCATGGCATTGGACCGGCGACCGACCCGACGGTAGCGATGCCACATCGACTGGGCACAGACCACGTTCAGCATGCCGGTCTCGTCCTCCAGGTTGAGGAAGGTCACCCCGCCCGCGGTCGAGGGGCGCTGACGATGAGTGACCAAACCCGCCACCCTGATCCGGCGGTCGGCGTACCACGAACCAAGATCGGCAATCCGGACGATCTCGTGCTGCTCGAGCATCGAGCGCAGATGGCCGATCGGATGATCATCGGGGCTGATCCGCGTGGCCCAGAGGTCGGCCAAGGTGAGCTCAACCGGGCTCATCCCCGGCAGCGTGGGCGGCGCGGCGTCGATCGCCGAACCGGGCAACGTCTCGGGTGAGTCGCCGTAGCCGGCACTCCACAGTGCCTGGCGACGGCTGAGCCCGAAGCAGTCGAAGGCGCCGGCAGTGGCCAGCGCTTCAGTCTGCTTGACGTTGAGCCCGGTTCGGCGGACGACGTCATTCAGGTCGCAGAACGTGGCGCGCTCACGTTCTGCGACGATCATGGCGGCCAGTTCACGGCCGATTCCCTGGACCTCGGTCAGCCCGAGCCGGACGGCGACATTGCCATCCCGACGATGGATCCATGTCTGGTCTGGCGCATTGCGGTCAAAAGCGCCGACCTCGGGCTGAATGCGTTCCAGGCAGGAGTCCATACCGGTTGTGCGCATGTGTGCTGAGCCCTTTGACGGACTCAGGACAGCGCCTGCCGAAGCCCGCCCTCCGGCAGGCTCATGGATTGCAGCCAGTGATTCGAGATCGGCATCGACCCCTGACCTGGCGATATCGGGCCGCAGCACCCTGACACCGTGGCGGCGGGCGTCGGCCACCAGGGACTGCGGTGAGTAGAAGCCCATCGGCTGCGCGCGCAGCAACCCGGCCAGGAAGGCGCCCGGATAGTGCAGTTTCAGCCAGGAGGAGGCGTAGACGAGCAGGGCGAAGCTGATCGCGTGGCTCTCGGCGAAGCCGAAGTTGGCAAAGGCCTGGATACGGGCGTAGATGTCGTCGGCCTCCTCCCCGACGATCCCGTGCGCGGCCATCCCTTCGTACAAGGTGGCGCGCAGCCGATCGATCTTCTCCACTCCACGCTTGGATCCCATCGCGCGCCGCAACAGGTCCGCGTCGTCCCCGGTACAGCCGCCGATCGCCATGGCGATCTGCATCAGCTGCTCCTGGAACAGCGGGATCCCCTTCGTTCTTCTCAGCACCGGTTCCAGCGCCGGGTGCAGGTAGGTGATCTCCTCCCGGCCGGTGGCCCGGCGGATGTACGGGTGCACCGCCCCGCCCTGGATCGGTCCCGGGCGGATCAGGCCGATCTCCACCACCAGGTCATAGAACCGGCGCGGCAGCAGCCGCGGGAGCGTGCCGACCTGCGCTCGGCTCTCGACCTGGAACACCCCAATCGAGTCCGCCCGGCACAGCATGTCGTAGACGCCCTGCTCCTCTTTGGGAATGGTGTCCAGGCTCCAGCGCTCGCCGAGACGGTTCGCGGCGAGATCGAGGGTGTACTGGATGGCGGCCAGAATGCCGAGTCCGAGGAAGTCGAACTTGACCAGGCCCATCCAGGCGCAGCTGTCCTTGTCCCACTGCAGGACCGTGCGTTGGTCCATCCGGCCTCGCTCGATCGGGCACACCTCGCCGACCGGCCGCTCGGTGAGCACCATGCCGCCGGAGTGAATGCCCAGATGCCGTGGAGCTCGGAGCAGCTGATCAGCAAGATCAACCACCGGCTGCGGAATATCGTGATCGCCGTCGGCCGGGAGGCCACCGTAGGTGTCGATCTGAGTGGACCAGGCATCCTGCTGGCCGGTCGAGTAGCCCAGCGCCTTGGCCATGTCGCGGACGGCCGACTTCGGCCGGTAGCTGATCACGTTGGCGACCTGGGCAGCATTGTGGCGACCGTAGCGGCGATAGACCTCTTGGATGACCTCCTCGCGTCGGTCAGAGTCAAAGTCGACGTCGATATCCGGTTCCTCCTCGCGGCTCGCGGACAGGAACCGCTCGAAGGGCAACTCGAACAAGATCGGGTCCACCGCGGTGATGCCGAGCACGTAGCAGACCACTGAATTGGCCGCCGATCCCCTGCCCTGGCAGAGAATCCCCTTCCCCCGAGCAAAGGCGACCATGTCATGCACGATCAAGAAATAGCCCGGGAAGTCCTTCTCCTCGATCACCGCCAACTCGCGTTGCAGGCGCTCCTCGGCGACCTCGCGACAATGCGGATACCTTTCGTCGGCGCCTTTCCGGGCAAGCTCCCGCAACCAGCTGATCGGAGTGTGGTCAGACGGAACCCTCAGTTTGGGCAGCCGAGGCTTGGCCAGCCGTAGCGAAAAAGCGCACTCCTCCGCGATCCGTACCGATTCCGCGACCGCGCCAGGAAATCGAGTGAAACGCGAAGCCATTTCGTGCCCCGACCGCAGGTGTGCCCCCGGCACCGGCAGCCAGCCGTCCATCTCGGCCAGGCTTTTACGGCCTCGTACCGCGGACATGGCCGAGGCGAGTCGGTATTGGTCTGGAGTTGCGTAATGCACGTTGTTGGTTGCCACCAGAGGCAGACCATGATCAGCAGCAAGTGCCGCCAGAGCATCGTTGGTCACCGAGTCGGTGGGCAGACCAGCATCGGTGATCTCGACCGCGACGTGATCATGGCCGAACACGGAGACCAGGCGATCCAGCTCGGCCGCCGCCGCTGAGATGCCGTGTGCGGTCAGAGCCGACCGGACGTGACCCTTCCGGCAACCGGTCAAGATCATCCACCGGCCTGCGCAGCGCTCGCCCAGCTCCTCGAGGTCGTACAGCGGACGTCCCTTCTCATCACCTCGCAACTGCGCCTCGGTGATCGCCGCGGCCAACCGGTGATAACCCTCGACACCACGAGCCAGGACGAGCAAGTGCTGCCCCTCGGGGTCGGCGATGCCGTTTTGGGGAGTGGTCAGGCCTAGCGACAACTCGGCGCCGTAGATGGTCTTCAGGTCGTAGGCCAGCGCCGCCTCCGCAAACCGGGAGGCTGCGTAGAAGCCGTCGTGGTCAGTGATGGCCAGCCCGGTCAGATTCAGCCGTACCGCTTCCTCGATCAAGGTCTCGGGGTCACTGGCCCCATCCAGGAAGCTGAAGTCGCTGTGGCAGTGCAACTCCGCGTACGGCACGAACGGCTCGTCAGGTCGATCGTCCACGGCCGCCGGCGTGTACGCGGGTCGCTTGCGGGAGAAGCCTGGTGCACTGTCGTCTTCGGCATGCTCGAGACTGGGCGGGCGCCGATTCTCCGGCCGGCCCGACATCTGGCGTTCCAGCTCCGACCAGGAGACGCGCGGATTGTGCCAGTTCATCGACACACCTCAACGCGATGACTGGTGCTCGCGACGCTCGCCGAAGAACTACTCATAGCGCGCCTCGGTCCACCACTGGTCGCCCTCGACCACCAACAACCAGGCAGATCCATCGATCAGCGACCATCTGAAACCTCGCCACCCGGCGGGCGCCCGTCGGTTCCCACCACAACTCATCGATCGGCCAGGGGCCGGCCCAGGCCTCGATCACCAGAGGGTCTGCCGATTCATCGGTCCGTAATCGAGCCGGCTCCCCGGTGATGGCTCCTCGATCGGTGATCGCGACCGCGCACCCGTCGGCGGAGAAGACCGCCGCCGGACGTGGCTCGGGAAACACTCGGGCCGGCGCCGGCGGGGGGATGCTGCCCGGCCAGGGCAGGTCGGCTGCCCGGTGCCGAGTCCCGCGCTCGCCCCACGGAGTAAGCACCTGACGTTGCCGGGGATTGCGACCGCCC
Source organism: uncultured Actinomycetota bacterium (assembly GCA_963808495.1). Taxonomy (GTDB): domain Bacteria; phylum Actinomycetota; class Actinomycetes; order Propionibacteriales; family Propionibacteriaceae; genus Microlunatus. Next base: position 353,886 of record CAWEGC010000009.1, on the reverse strand, counting down.
TGAAGTGAGGGGCTCAGCACCTGCTCGGGACCGAGCATGCCCTGCAACCGCGCGACGCCGCGCTCGATCCGCTCGTCAGGCGCGCTGCCCCACAACCCTTCACCATGATCAGCCAGCGACTCGACGGCTTCGGGGATCAGCCGGATACCCTGCACCGGCTCAGGCGATGGACCACCCTGCAGCTGCCAGTAAAGGCGGTCGACGAGGTCGGCGGCAGTGAACCAGCGCGGATGAGCCCAAACTCGTGAGCCGACCCAGCCTCGGTCACCGACAACCTCAATGCGAATCTCACTGCACACCAGCCCGTGCCGGGCGAGTTCGGCGATCAAGAGTTCGGCGGTTTGCCGGCTGCTGAAGGCGACGGGCTCAACAGTCTCCAACGGCGGGTCGAACGACACCGACTGTCGAAGATCAAGAGGTGGCCGGCGGGCGGCGGCGATTCGCGAATCCTTCCCGCTGGCCAGCCGGTGAATCAAGGCGCCCTGCGAACCGAAGCGAGTGAGCACATCTCGAGCTGGCAAAGCAGCGAAGTCGCCCAGAGTACGGATTCCGAGGCGACGCAGCAGGCTCACCAACTCGAGGTCTTCCAGAACAACGATCGGCAGGTCGGCCAGGTACCTCGCGGAGCCGCCTGCCGGAATCACGCAGCAGTCCTGGGGCGCGGCCTGGCGGGCAGCCTGCTCGGCGGTGAAGATGCCGTCCGCGATACCGATTCGGCACTCCCAGACTCCCGCCGCAACCAGATGCTCCGCGATCACGGCCGCGGCCTCTCGCTCACCTCCGTAGTAGCGACTGGGCACGCTCAGCGCACACAAACCTGGACGGATCGGCGTCACTGCAGATGTGGTGTCCTCGATCGTGGACAGAATCGACTCGAAGGCTCGGACGTCACGTTCGAGACTGTGGTCGACGACCGTCAGTTCGGGACAGCGCGCGGAGGCATCCCGGCGACGCATTCCCCGGCGTACCCCATCCAGTCGCGCTGCCTGAGAGCAGGCGTAGACCTCGCCGCGGTCGATGACCGCGATCGGCGACGATGGGACGAGTCCGAGGGAGGCCACGGCGGAGATCACCGGCCAGTCCGGGCACCAGACGACCAGAACGCGACGATCGGCGTTCGCCGTCACCGCCGGTCGACCGGTGGCCGGTCGACCGTGAGTCGGGGTAGTGAGCAAGGCGGTCATGATCAGCCTGCTTTGACCTGGTCGATGGCCATCACCCTGGCCCCCGCTTCGCGGACTTCCATGTCGGTGTCGGGCAGCCACAGATCAATCGATTGCGGCGGCGTGCTTGCCCGGTAGAGGTCGACACGCACTCGTTGGCCGATGAGGTGGCCGTGACCACGTCCCAAGCCGATCCAGGAGGAATCACGCAGCGCGAGCCGCGCTTCGCAACGCGGCCACTCGCCCCAGCAGATCAAAGTGGCGTCCTTTTGCCGCAGCCGGGACCTGAGTCTCTCTGCCTGATGCTCGGTGACCAGAACCGGCGGCTTGACCAGAACGAGAGTGGCGACGTCGACCAGTCCGGCGGTGACCGACAGCCAGTGTTCGCCAGGATGCGGCACGACGATCGTGCGTCCGAGATCGACTCCGAATCCTGCTGCGGCCTCGAAGCCGAGATCAGTCGCCCCGACAATCCCGACCCATTCCCCTGCCTGCGAAGGCCCGGCCAGCAAGGCCAGAGCCAGGCTGGCGCTGTCCACCGCATACGCTGCCCCCGTGCGGAGCTGGATGAGATCCGACAGCCCCGGCAGCGATTCCAGAGTGCGCGAGACGACGGTGCCCTGCATCCGCTGAACGCGACGCTGCAGCTCCTGAAGATCGGCAGCTGCACCCCTCATCTGGATATATTCGAACGTTTGTTCGGCTCTGTCAACCCCACCGCCAACCGCAGATCGCCGAGGACCCGAGCTTGCGCCACCACGGATAATCCCAATGACAAGCTATGCACAGACCGTGCACCCTGTTCTGGGCCGAGAGGAGGACGGCAGGTGTCAGGCGTCGTGGTGCTCAACACCGACAACACCGCCCTGCACACGGTGTCGATCAAGCACGCGATCAAGATGCTGGTCCGCGAGGTGGCGATCGTCGAAGAGGCGCACGAGGGTCGGCGGATCGGCCCCTACCCCTGGCCGCTGGTGCTACGACTGATCCGCTACGTGAAGACGACCTTCCTCTACGCCAAGTCACCCACCTGGTCCAAGCGCGGCGTCCTGCGCCGTGATCATCATCACTGCGCGTACTGCGGCGGCACCGCCGAGACTGTTGATCATCTGGTGCCGCAGTCCCGTGGCGGTGGAAACACCTGGCACAACACCGTGGCGGCCTGCCTGCGCTGCAACAATCTCAAGGCTGACCGGACACCCGCGGAGGCAGGCATGACGCTGTCCTGGAAGCCTGTTGCGCCGCACTGGCGGGACTCCGCTCACCACCGCAGCCGCGGTAGCTGACCTCAGGTCGGTCGAGCCACCACCGAACTCGGTGGCCGATGGACCACGATGCTCGCTGCGGGTCCGGGCCCGGGCCCGTACCGCCGGCACCACCAAGGTGACGAAGACCGTGGATGCCGAAGCGCTGGCCGCCAGCACCACGATTCCGAGCGGGATAGCGGACCTTTCCCCAGCCACGCCGACGAGCGGCGCAACGAGAGCCCCTGCGATGTACTGGGCCAGCCCGAGTAGTGAGGACGCAGCCCCGGCCTGCTGCGGGTAGTCCATCATGGCAAGGGCCGATGCCACCGGAAACACCATCCCGACCGAGCTCACCATGACGAACAGTGACGCCACCAGGAGCCAGAACCCAGCATCGGAAAAGACGGCGATCGCCACGGCAAGGGCACCGATCAGGTTGAGCGTCAGGGCCAGGGCCAGCACGCGAACCGGCGCCCAGCTTCGCGACAACCGAGCACCAATCTGACCGCAGGCGATGATGCCAAGAGAGTTGGTGGCGAACACCAGCGAAAACATGACGGCGCTGAGCCCATAGATGCGCTGCAGGACGAATGTCGCCCCTGCGATATAGGCGAACATGGAGGCGCCGCTCAGGCCGGCGGCAAGCACGGCTCCGAGGAAGATCCGGTCCCGAATCAGCACCCAGAAACCGCGCAGTGTTACTGAGAACCCCCCGGTTGTTCGGCGGTCCGGCGGCAGTGTCTCGGGTACGCCGAGCAACCCGGCAAGCAGCAGGACGGCACCGAAGCCGGCGAGCACCAAGAACATCCCCCGCCAGGTCATGATCTTGCTGAGCTGACCTCCCAGCACCGGAGCGATGACCGGGGCCAGGCCGGAGATCAAGATCAAGCGGGAGAAGAAGACGACCAGATCACGGCCGGCGTAGAGATCACGCACCACGGCCCGGGCGATCACCAGACCGGCGGCGCCGGCCAGCCCCTGCACCAGCCGTACCGGAACAAGCACCTCGATGGAGGGCGCGAACGCACAGCCGGCCGAAGCCAACAGGTAGATCGTCAGGCCGACGATCAGCGGGCGACGCCTGCCGAGGCGGTCCGAGAGGGGCCCGGCGATCAATTGGCCGATCGCCAGACCCACCAGGCATGCCGTGATCGTCAACTGGGCGCCTGAGGCAGAAGTGCCCAGCTCCTGCGCCAATTGCGGCAGTGCGGGCAGATAGAGGTCGAGGGAAAGCGGCCCGAACGTCGACAGCATTCCGAGCACAACGATCATTCGAAGCCGCGACGGAGCCGCGGTGCTGACGTTCACCGGCCACACTCTTCCAGCCGATGTGTGCCCGATTCGAGAGACTACGGCCGGCGGGCCCCGTGCCGGCCCTGGACCGCCGCGAAGGTGGTCTCCAGCGAGCCGATGGCCGAATCGTAGGACCGTTGGGCAACGCCGGCGAACAGGCAGTCGACCAGGACCAGCTGCGCGATCCGACTCGCCATAACGCCGGACCGGAAGGTGGTCTCCCGCGCTGCGGTGGTCAACAGCAAATCGGCATGGGCCGCGATCGGGGCTTTCGCGAAATTGGTCACTCCGATGGTGGTCGCGCCATGCTCCCGCGCGACCCGCAAGGCGTCCAGGACGTCGATCGTGGTGCCCGTATGAGAGATCCCGATCGCCACATCCGTTTCACTCAGCATCGCGGCGGACGTCAGCGCCAGATGAGGGTCTGCCCAGCTGAAGGAGGTCAGGCCGATCCGGTGCAGCTTCCAGTGCAGGTCGTGAGCGACCAATGCACTGGCGCCGACGCCATAGAGATCGACCCTTCGTGCCGCGCAGACGGCGTCGATCGCTTCGGTCAACGTCTCCAATTCGAGCGCTCTGCCAGTGTCTTCGATCGCGCGCGCGTCCGCGTAAATGATCTTGTCGACCAGGTCGGGCAACGAATCGCCGGCGCTGATCGTGCCGTTTCGAGCCGGACCGCCGCCCCGATCGGCCTCCTCCCACTGTGCGGCCCTGGCCAGGGCAATCCGCAGCTCCGGATAGCCGGCAAGGCCGATGGCACGGCAGAAGCGGAGGACGGTTGTCTCGGAGGTTTGACACTGCCGGGCCACCGTTGTGATCGAGCTTTCCGAGATGGCGGCGGGATTGGACAGCACGGCTTGAGCGACGCGCTGCTCGGCCGGGCGTAGGCTCGGCATCGCGCCGCGGACTCGGATCAGAATGGACAGGGCCGGCTTGTGCGCACCACCGTCAGCCGCCCACCGGTCTTCGCTCACCGAACCCCCGTTGTTCGTTCAGACCTTGCCGAGCCTACTCGTGAAAAACCTTCCCCACGCGCGAAAGGACGACCAGTTTTTGACGCCGAGCGGGTACTTTTCGTCCGGAAGATCGAGGAAGAGGAACGATGGGCAGCTGGGATCCCGGTGACGTATCTGCGGTTCAGCGACGAACGGTCTCGGCCGTTCTTCGACCTGGTAGCCCGGATTGGCGCGAGTGCTCCAAGGATCGTTGTTGATGTCGGTTCCGGACCCGGCCACCTGACGGCTCGGCTGGCGGATCGATGGCCGGGCGCGAGGATCGTCGGCATCGACTCGTCACCGACGATGATCGCCAAGGCCCGCGAGCACGCGAGCAGCCGCGTCCAGTTTCTGCTCGCTGATCTTCGTAGCTGGCGTCCGGCGGAGCCGGTCGACGTGATCCTCAGCAACGCAGCGTTGCAATGGGTGCCTGACCACCGAAGCCTGCTGCCGCGATTCCTGGAGTTTCTCGGCGAGGATGGCTGGCTGGCGTTCCAGGTGCCAGGCAACTTTGGCGAACCAAGTCATCGGCTACTTCGCGAGCTGGCGCTCGAACCTCGATTCGCCACCGCCACCCGAAACCTCGAGTGGCCGGCGGTGGCCGAGCCGATCGACTACGTCTCCGATCTCGCGGCTCTCGGCTGCCGGGTGGAAGCGTGGGAGACGACCTATCTGCACATCCTTCCGGGATCGGACCCCGTCTTCGACTGGATCTCCGGCACCGGCGCACGGCCCGTCCTAGATGCCCTTGTCGGCGATGAGCGGGCCGCGTTCGTCAGCGAGTACAAGGCGCGGCTCCGCGAGGCGTACCCGGCTGAGTCGTATGGGACAGTGCTGCCCTTCCGACGGATCTTCGTCGTCGCCCAGCTAACCGGCACGGGCTCGTAGCCGGGCTGGCAGATGTAGCCCGCTTCGGCCAAGTTCGATCTCCGCCAGCTTCGTGATCACCCTGGCATCACCGGATCGCCACGCCCCGACCGGATCGTCGCTGATCGCCGCCAGCACGTGCATGGGCTCGGTCGCCATGGCACGCAACGCGAAAAGATCAAGATCGGCGTCGGAATCGATGAACTGCTGGGCAGCCCTCGACTGCTGCCAGAACCGGACTCGACGCGGCAGCCAGAAGGCGATCACGACGCTGACCGGGATCAAGAACACCAACCAGCCGATCACCGTAGCCAGCTGTTCGATGTTGGTGACTTGGTGGTTGGCCGAGGAGATGACACCGCCCATCGTGTTGGCCGCCGCGTCGAACGGCCGACGCAGCTGGTCACCGACGCCTGGCACATTGGCGGCCTGGGCGGCCGCTTCTTGGAAGTCCCCGGCCAAGCGTCCGGCGGCGCGTGCGGTCTCCCGGGCGGGTACAGCCACAAGGGAGATCATGTCGTGAATGAAGCTTCCGATCAGCGCCCACACGACGCCCCAGAGAATGACCAGCACGTCGGTCACCAGCTGACCGATCAGCTTGCCAGGACGCTGCGCGTAGATGCCCATGAGCGGACACTACGCGGCCTGGTGGCGAAGGGCTGACAACGGCGCCGGAAGATGTGGCTACCCTGCCGGTTCGGACGGCGCTCGCAAGAAGGCAAGATAGCCCGGTGCGTTTTCGAGTCGTCACGATCGTCCTGACTAGCGTTCTTCTCCTGGTCGGGTGTACCCGCGGTGGATCCGGGCCAACGCCATCGCCCGCCGAGGATTCCGCCACTCGAGCTGCTGCCGATCTCGCGACCGGACTGGCCAAGAAGAATGTCTCGGCGGTGGAGTTCGCGGGCATGGACAGCGCCGCGGTCAATGACGAACTCAAGGCCCTGCTTGCCGGCATGGGTCCGCTGGCTCCGAACGTCCGGCTGGGACCGGTGGCGGTCGATGGCAAGACGGCCACGGCTGCACTGTCGGTCGACTGGACCTTTCCGGGCGTGCCAGCTCCCTGGACATATGAGACGTCCGCGCGGCTGGTCAATGAGGCCGGACGGTGGAAGTCGAGCTGGCAACCCAGCCTGGTTCAGCCTGACCTTGACGGATCCAATCGGTTGAGTCAGCACCGCCTGTACCCGGAACGGGGAGAGGTACGTGGCGATGGCGGGATACCGATTGTGAGTTTGCGCGCCGTGGTCAGATTCGGCATCGACAAGGCGCGGGTGAGTGACGAGCAAGCCGCGACCTCCGCCACCCGCCTCGCCAGACTCCTCCGAATCCAATCCGATGCGTACGCGTCGAAGGTCCGCAAGGCCGGTTCTGACGCATTTGTGGAGGCCATTGTGCTGCGGAGGGAGGGGAATGGTTTGCCCTCCGAGGCGAAGGTCGCCGCCATCCCTGGCGCGCTGGCCATCGACGACCAGCGGATGCTGGCGCCGAACCGTGACTTCGCCCTACCCATCCTCGGCGCGGTAGGCGAGGCCACGAAGGAGATCGTGGATACGTCGAACGGGACCGTCGTTGGCGGCGACCAGGTCGGCCTTTCCGGCCTGCAGCGACGTTACGATGCGCAACTCCGCGGAACGCCGGGCGTGCAGGTGCAACTAGCGCCGGCGAAAGCGGCCGCGTCGGCATCGCCGTCACCATCGGCATCGCCGCAGAACGGGCCCACGAGCGATTCGAAGACCGTCTTCGAGGTCAAACCGGTCGCCGGTGAGCCGCTCGATATCACCCTGTTGCCGTCGCTGCAGGGTCTTGCCGAGAAGACACTTGCCGATACCAAGCCGGCGAGTGCGCTGGTCGCCATCCGCCCATCCGACGGCGCGATACTCGCCGCGGCCAATGGCACCGGCACCAAAGGGCAGTCGGCAGCTACGGTTGGCCAGCTAGCTCCGGGGTCGACCTTCAAAGTGGTCAGCGCACTCGCCCTGCTGCGAGCCGGGCTGACGCCAACCTCTGCGGTGAGCTGCCCGGAAACCGTCACGGTTGACGGCCGGACGTTCCGCAACTACAGCGATTATCCCAGTAACGATCAGGGTTCGATCTCTTTGCGTACGGCGCTCGCCCAGTCCTGCAACACCGCTTTCATCGGCCAGCGATCGAAGCTGAACGACAACGATCTCGCAACCGCCGCCGCCTCCCTTGGCGTCGGCGTCGACTATGACGTGGGATTCGCCTCCTTCTTCGGCTCGGTGCCGGCGGATGAGACAGAGACCGGCCGTGCGGCGGCCATGATCGGTCAGGGCAAGATCGAAGCGTCGCCCCTGGCCATGGCGTCGGTTGTCGCGTCGGTGGCGGCAGGCAAGTCGGTGTTGCCCCATCTCGTCTCCGGTCAGGAGGCCAAGTCCGAGGCCGAGCCGCTCGCCTCTGAAGAGGCCGACCACTTGCGCTCGATGATGCGCAGTGTCGTCACCGACGGAAGTGGCAGGGTCCTGCTGCCCCAGGATGGGCCACCGATCATCGCCAAGACCGGGACGGCCGAATACGGCAGCTCCCAACCGCTGAAGACGCATGCCTGGATGATCGCTGCGCAGGGCGACCTCGCTGTCGCGGTCTTCGTGAATGATGGCAAGTCAGGTTCGCAGACCGCGGGCCCGTTGCTCGCGGAGTTTCTTGCCGGAGTCCGCTAGACCACAATCAGTGAGGATCGGGAAGTCCCGGACCGCTTCCGATCAACGGGGCCGAGCCGGGACGCCGGCATCTCGAAAAGTCCCCTTATCAGTTTCGATGACGCGCGAAAATGTGGCGATGGGAGAAAGCGCGGTCGGAGCGGAGATTCGGATCTCCCTGCTGGGTGGTTTCTCCGTTGCGGTTGCGGGAAAGCCCATCGAGGATCACTGGCGACTGCGCAAAGCAAAGACGCTGGTGAAGCTGCTCGCTCTGGCGCCCGGGCACTGGCTGACTCGCGATGCCGTCATGGAAATCTTGTGGGCAGGCGCCGAGCCGCAGGCGGCGTCGAACAATTTGCATCAGATTTTGCACAGCATCCGACGCATGATGGGCGCTGAATCGATCGCACTTGACGATGATGTGGTGCGGCTGCGCCCAGCCGGTGGGCTCACTGTCGATGTCGATCTCTTCGAGCGCGCAGCCGCCGCCGCACGTCGCAGCAACGACATCGCCGCATTGCGTGAAGCACTCACACTTTGGACAGGCCCGCTTCTTCCGGAAGATCAGTACGCCGATTGGGCATTTGACCATCGAGACCGACTGGCCGAAACGCACGACGCCGTGACCACTCTGCTGGGCGTAAGGCTGTCCGAGCAGGGCGAGCTGGAAGCCGCCCTTGCCCTTCTGGAACCACTCGCATCCACTCGCTCCCTCGACGAACCCCTGCATCGTTCGTTGATCGACACGCTCACCGGCCTCGGCCGACGCTGGGAAGCTATCGAGGCGTACGAGCGATTACGCACCGGCCTGGACGAGGCGTATGCCGTGGAGCCAGAACCGGAAACCAAGGCCCTCTATCGTCGACTACTCAGTGCCGGCCAGGCAATGCCGACAACCATTCCACACAATCTCCCCGAGTCGACAACCAGCTTCATCGGCCGCCGTCGTTTGCTCACAGAGCTATCGGCTGGCCTAGGGCGTACCCGGCTGCTCACCCTCACTGGGGTTGGCGGTGTCGGAAAGAGCCGTCTCGCTTTGGAGCTGGCCCGACAAGTGGGGGCGAGCACGGAGTTCACCGACGGAGTCTGGTCGGTGGAGCTGGCTGGAATCCAAGACCCCGAGATCGTCGCGTCCACGGTTGCATCCTCGCTGCGACTCACTCTGCCCGGTGGGCCCAATCCAATGGTGACCCTCGCACAACAACTCGCCTCCCGCAAGCTGTTGTTGATCATGGACAACTGCGAGCACCTACTCGACGCCTGCTGCGACCTCGTCCGCGAGGTGCTCACCCGCTGCCCAGAGATCAATGTCGTCACTACGAGCAGGGAACCGCTCGCAATCCCAGGCGAGCTGGTGTATCGGGTGCCGTCACTGGAGCTGCCGCACCTTGGAGCTGATCTTGATCTTCGCGAGCTGTTCCAGCTGGAGGCCGTCCAGCTCTTCATGGAACGCGCCTGGCTGACTGTGCCGTCGTTCAAACTCAACACCAAGACAGCCGATCCCGTGGCGGAGATCTGTCGTCGGCTCGACGGCATACCGCTCGCGCTCGAGCTCGCCGCCGCTCGGCTGGCCCATTTCGCCGTGAATGATCTCGCCGACCGGGTTGGCGATGCGCTCACCTTGCTCGGACAGCGGCTACCAGGACGGATGGATCGCCAGCAAACGCTCGCGGCGACACTTGACTGGAGTCACGGGCTGCTTGAGGTCGATGAGCAGAGGACCTTCCGACGGCTTGCCGTATTTGCCGGTGGATTTGATCTTGACGCCGCCGCAGCGGTTTGCGATCAGCCGGGCGGAATTATCATCTCCCTCATCTCTCGCCTGGTGGACAAGTCACTCGTTCATGCGGAGACCGCTGGCCCGAAGACGCGATATCTATTGCTCGAGGTCGTACGGCAGTACGCGGAGACCCGGCTTTCCGGAGCCGGGGAGCTGGAAACGGGCCGCAATCGTCACCTCGAGTGGTTCGCCTCGGCCGCATCGGCCCATGACCCTGACCGTGGTGACGCCGTGGTAGGCGAACCCTCCGAATGGTTCGACGCGGAGCACGACAACCTGCGCGCTGCCTTGGGGACAGCACTGGAAACAGATCCGACGCTTGCCCTGCAGCTAACGACGTCAACCTGGCGCTTCTGGATCAATCGAGGCCTGATTGCCGAAGGAACACGCTGGCTCACCCTTGCTCTGAACGCGTGCCCGGACAGGTCCGCACTCCGAGCACGCGCTCTCGGCGCGAAGTCGGTCATGGACATTCGCCGCGGCAAGTCAGCTGAGTTGACGGCAATCGGTGACGAGATCGTCGCGCTGCTTAACGAATACGGCGAGCCGAGGGAGAGGGCGCATGGCTACCACCAACGGGCGCTGCTGACTTTCATGGCTGGAGATTGGGGACTCGCGGAAACTCAATGCGACGAGGCGCTACGCGTTGCCGCTGAGTTTCCGGCGGTAACTGCTTCAGCGCAGCATTTCGCCGGCGTCCTCGCGTTAGGTCGTGACGAGATTGAGGCAGCCCGTTCGAGGTTCGATGCTGCACTGCAAGCTCTGACCCGCGTGCCGAATAATGCGCCACCGTTCTTCATTGCCATGTCGCTGGGGTGGGCGGTCGATGAGCGTCGGGATCCGCCCTTACCTTTTCTTGAAGAGACTGTGCTGTTCGGTCGCCGGGTTGGTGCGCAACAGGCGGCTGGACACGTGAGGCTCGCCATGGCGCTGGGCGAGCGCATGGCCGGGAACCTTAGCGCGGCATTCGCGCTCATCGACGATGCATACGCCCGATTCCGTGACGTGGATGACCGCTACGGCGAGGCGTACGCCTTGTCGCAGAAGGGACACGCATTGCGGTGGATGGGGCAGTACGAGGAGGCGGGCCGTTTTCTGCGCCAGGCAGAGTCACTACGCCGAGAGCTGCGCGACCGGCGAGCGTTGGCTTTGGCACTCGCGGGCCGGGCTTTGAATGCGGCATCAGCCGGAGCGGCCGATCAAGCTCGAAGCTTGGGACGCAAGGCATTGGCCTTGATGGAGGAATCTGGCGATATCCCTGGCATCGCCGCGACTGAGGTGAACCTCGCTGATGCTGAGGCTGCTCTTGGCCGACGTTCCGGCAGCGCTGAGTTGGCTCGACCGTGCATTTGCCCTCTATCCCGTTCCCGGCGGCCATCGATCGCTTGGTTGGCTGCACCTCCTTCGAGCCCACGTGCTGCGACAACTCGGCGAGATTGAGAGCTCCAGAAGGTCAGCGGCGGCAGCGCAGGAGGTCTTTACACAGCTGGGGGAGCAACACGGCCTGATTGCCGCGCAAAAGATGATCAATACGGCGGAGCCGGGGCCGCGGCCGGCACCAGCGCACGCCAACCGACGGCCGTCCCGTCCACCAGACCGGCCGCTTCCAGAGCACCAAGATGGCCGAGGCACTCGGGCACGCTGACGCCAGCGGTCATGGCAACCGCCGCTACGGTGGCCCGGCGGCGTGCAGGAACGGCCTCGAAGACGGCCAGCCGTATCCCATCAAGTTGGTCCGTTGGGCGGCTGCCGCCGCGCGGGACGGCGACGGTGCACTGACCCAGCTCCGAGATCAGTTCGAGCACGTCGGCGGCACCGGTGACAAGTGTTGCCTGCCCATCTCGGATCATCAGGTGCGGAGTTGCTGACATAGCCGAATGCACCGGTCCGGGCACCGCCATGACCTGTCTGGAGCATTCCACCGCCCAGCTCGCAGTGTTGCGGGCCCCTGAGCGCAGCGCCGCCTCGACCACGACCGTTCCTCTCGAGAGCGCGGCGATCAACCGGTTTCGGGCGAGGAATCGCATCCGCGTCGGACGCGCACCTGGCGGAAGTTCGGAGACCAGCAGATGATCCTTCGCCAAGGCGTCGAACAACCTGGCGTTGCCGGTGGGGTAGCTCATGTCCACCCCGTTGGCCACCACGCACAGCGCGGGACCGCCCACCGCGAGCGCGCCGTGGTGGGCGGCAGCATCTATTCCGTAGGCGCCGCCCGAGACCACGGTCACCCCCCGCTCGGCCAGCTCGGCGGCCAGATCTGTGGCAACGCCCGCGCCATAGCTCGTAGCAGCCCGCGATCCGACGATGGCCACCGATCGGTCCACCAGGTCGGGCAGGTGGCCCGGTCCGCGAAGCCACAGGCCGAATGGCACGCCGCCTCGGTGCTGCACCGCGGCACAATGCCGCAGGTCATCAAGGGGCTCGGGCCACTCCTCGTCGTCGGGCATCACAAACCGGGTTGCCGCCGCCGCCGCTCGACGCGCCGCCAGCTCGCCATCGAAGGCGGCGGCCCGCTGGGCCAGTGGGGCGCCGAATCCGCCCTCGACGAGTTGCGCCCAGGTGGCCGGAGCGCCCTGTCGGTCGACTGCAGCGGTGACCGACAGGTCACCGCCGTCAACCACACAGCTCAAAGCCAACCGGGCCGCTCGATCCGAGAGCGCCATCAAAAGATCGCCCGGTCAGCAACCACAGACGACTCCCCTCGTCGCATGGCGAGCGCCATCGCCAGATCTCCGTCCGTCGGGCGATCCTGACCCCTTAGATCGGCCAGCGTCCAGCAGATTCTGAGCACCTTGTCGACGCCTCGGGCGCTTAGCCGGCCGCGGTTTACCGCCTCGTCGAGCAGATGCAGGCCGTCAGGCAGCGGCAGTTGCTTAGTCAGATGGCGTCCCGGCACCTCGCCGTTGGTCAGCCAGGGAGTACCGGCCAGCCGGCGCGCTTGTCTGGCGCGTGCCTCCGCGACACGACCGGCGACCACCGCCGATGGTTCCGACGGGCACTTCGCCGCCACCTTCAGGAATGCCTTGCTGAGCGGCACAAAGGCCTGAACGATGTCGATTCGATCACGAATGGGCATTGAGATCTTGCTGGCGTACCGGCGGATCTGGGCTGGCGCGCACCGGCACTGTGCACCTGGGGTTGCCGCCAAGCCGCAGGGACAGGGGTTGGCGGCCATGATCAACTGAAAGCGAGCCGGGTACCGCGTCTCGAACTCGGAGCGGCTGATGGTGATCAGCCCTGACTCCAGCGGCGTACGTAACGCCTCCAACACGACAGCAGAGAATTCTGGCGCCTCGTCCAGGAAAAGAACGCCTCGATGAGCACAAGAAATCGCTCCCGGCTTCGCCATCCGCTGGCCGCCGCCGATGATGCTCGGCGCGGACGCCGAATGGTGTGGGTCCGAGAAGGGAGGCCGGGTGATCAGACCGGCTGAGAGTGCAAAGCCGGCGAGGGAGTGGATCGCGGACACTTCAAGCGCTTCGCTGGTGGTGAGGTCGGGCAACAGCCCAGGCACACGTTGCGCGATCATCGTCTTACCCACCCCCGGCGGGCCGTGGAACAGCATGTGGTGGCGACCGGCGGTCGCTACCTCCGCAGCCCACTTCGCCTCTGGCTGACCCGATCACATCGGCCAGATCCATTGACCGGCTGGCCGGAGGCGGCGCTCGACTGGTCGGTGGGGTCGACGGATTCGGCGACCGGCAACGGATCGCCGCGGAAAAGTGCCACCAATTGGCTCAGGGAGGCAAGGCCGAACACCTCGATGCCCTCCACCAACCGGGCTTCGGACGCCTGGGTGCGTGGCACGATCACCCGGCGAAACCCGGCGGACGTTGCGGCGAGCGTGGCGGGAAGCACACCGCGAACCGGGCGGACGCGCCCGTCGAGCCCCAGCTCGCCGAGCAGCACCGTCCCCGCTAGCTCACCGACTCCGAACACACCATCCCCCGCGAGCACCGCTGCGACGATCGCCAAGTCGTAGTGTCCGCCCCGCTTGGGCAAGGTTGCCGGGCTCAAATTGATGGTCAGCAGACTCGAAGGCCACTGGTGACCCGAGTTGGTGACCGCCGCCTTACATCGATCCCGCGCTTCGTAGAGAGCCGTATCGGCCAAACCCACCAGGACGGTGCGTGGCAGACCCGCACTGATGTCGGCCTCCACCTCGACGATTCGCCCTTCCAGGCCAACAAGAGCCACCGAGAAGGCAGACGCCATGCTCATGTCAGCCGATGCCTCGCAGATGAGTGAGCTGCGGCTCCTTCTCGGGCAACAGCACCACCCCAACCGCGTCGATCCGTATCCTTCGTGCGGTGATGTTGCTGGTGGCCAGCCACTCACCAGCCAGCTGGCGGAGCTTGCGGACTTTCGCGTACGTGATCGCCTCGAGCGGGGGACCGAAGCCAAGCCCGGTGCGGCACTTCACTTCGCAGAAGACCAGCGATCGATCGGCGTCCTCGACTTCCATGGCGACAATGTCGATTTCCCCCAGACGACAGCGCCAATTGCGATCGAGAATCACCATGCCCTGCCGTTCGAGTTCCGCTGCGGCGAGGTCTTCACCTCGGGCACCGATCGTCTGTTGTGATGCCTTCGCCATTCCGCACCTCCGCCGAGGAACTATGCGGATCGCGCGGGAAAAGGTGCTGGCCAGACGAAATCTGTGGACAGTGGATTTCGGAACGTGTGCCGTGTGGACAACGTCCCTCGGTGTGAAGTGCTGGGGCTAGCCGGAGCCAGTGACGCTCTTGGGAACCTGGAGGTCGCTATGAGTGATCTCTTCGATTGAGACGTCGCGGAACGTCAGCACCTTGGCGCTCTTGACGAAGCGGGCGGGCCGATACATGTCCCAGACCCAGGCGTCAGCCATCGAAACTTCGTAGTAAACGTCGCCACCCTCGGTGCGCACCTTGAGGTCCACTGCGTTGCACAGATAGAACCGACGCTCGGTCTCCACCGCATAGGTGAAGATGCCCACCACGTCCTTGTACTCGCGGTAGAGCTGGAGCTCGAGCTCGCTCTCGTACTGTTCGAGGTCTTCGGCACTCATTCGCCGGCCCTGCTCGTAACCTCACTCATGGCGTCACGACTCTAGTCGTTCGAGATACGTTGACGAAGCGCATCCGATGAGTGGCAGACGGACCGTACAGGTCGAGACGCTCCTGGTGCAACGGCGTGCAATAGCCCTTGTGCTCGGCGAACGCATACTCCGGATATCGCTTGTCGAGCTCGCACATGATCCGGTCACGCGTCACCTTGGCCAGGATTGATGCGGCAGCCACGCATGCCGCGACCCGATCGCCCTTCCAGATGGCAAGACCAGGAACCCCGAGGCCGTCCACGCAGAAGCCGTCGGTCAGCACATACGATGGCGAGACGTCGAGTCGCCACAGCGCCCGACGCAGCGCCATGACGTTGGCCACGTGCATGCCGAGCCGGTCGCACTCCCCCGGCTCAATGCAGACCACCGCCCAGGCGACCGCCTTTCGCGTGATCTGCACATACAGCCGCTCTCGTTGCAGAGCAGTCAGCAGCTTGGAATCGTTCAGTCCAGAGATGTGTCGGGACTTGGCGTCCGACAGGATCGCGGCAGCCGCGACGAGCGGGCCGGCGCAAGCTCCACGTCCCGCCTCGTCCGCTCCGGCGACGGGATCGAAGCCGACCCGTTTGAGTGCTCGCTCGTAGCCGTACAAACCGCTGTTGCGCCGGACCTGGATCTGCCCGGGCCCCGCCGGCGCAAGCTCGCTCAGAGCCGTCACTAGCAGCTCACCCCTTCGGGCTTGATCACCGCTTCGCTGGGCGCCGCTTTCTTGGCCGCCGGTATGTCGTCGAAGGTCTCTGGCCGATGCAGGAGCGTCGCGCGGTTGAACGGTGCCGCGACAGCGACTGCCGGACCGACGACCATCGATACCGGAATGAAGGCCACCTCACCCTGGGGTTCGCTGGTCGACAGGTCGGACAGATGGCATCGAGAATCCGCGCTCACGGAGCGATGATCGCCCATGACGAACACTCGGTCCTTTGGCACCACGACCTCGAACCGCACGTCCGAGGGGTTCATCCGCTCTCCGTCGGGAGTTTTGTAGAGGTAGCTGCTCTCGTGCAGGGCGTGACCATTGACCGTGATCCGCCCGTTGGTGTCGCAACACACGACGCGATCTCCCGCCAGCCCGATGACCCGCTTGATCAGGTGCTCGGTACTGGTGTCGGGCAAAACTCCCACGAACTCGAAGAATTGGCCGATCGGACCGCGTTCCAGCGTCTCGGCACTGGAGAGCCAGCCGCCGGGATCGGCGAAGACCACTACGTCACCCCGCTTGAAGTCGGTGATCTTCTCGACCACAACCCGATCGCCGATGAGCAGCGTGTTCTCCATCGAGGACGACGGAATGATAAACATCTGACCCACAAACGCCCTCAGCAGCGACGAGACGACAATCGCACCGATCACCACCAGGAACAGTTCCTTGACGAATGAGACCGTCTGCCTTCCGAGTGTCGTCGGAGGTGGCCTCGATGTCGATGCCTTCACCTTTGTCTGGCTCAACAGTTCGCCTCAGATCCGGCATCGATGACCGCAGTTGTGGGGGCCGGGATCTTTCCGGCGGGCAGATTCTCAAAGGTAGCCGGTGTTGGCAATGCTCCGGCATTGCTGAGGGGCCACACGACCGCGATGGCGCGGCCGACGACCAAGTCTTCAGGCACGAACGCATTGTCGCCTTTTTGTGCCCCCGCCTGCACGTCATTCAAGTGGCATCGCGAGTCGCGGCTGTGCTCACGGTTGTCGCCCATCACGAACAACCGGTCAGCGGGCACGACTACGTCGAACCGGATAGTAGACGGCTTCGCTGTACTGCCGTCTGCCGTGATGGGAAGATAGGCCGTTTCGTTGAGTGGCTGGTCATTGACGCTCACTCGACCTTGATCATCGCAGCACACCACATGGTCGCCCGGCAGGCCGATGGCCCGCTTGATCAGGTGCTCGGTACTGGTGTCAGGCAGCACGCCGATGAATTGGAAGGCCTTGCCGATGGGACCGCGGCCCTGTGTGTCGGTTCCCGTCAGCCAGCCACCAGGGTCGCGGAACACCACAATCTGACCGCGTTTCAGCGAGCTCAGCTTCTCGACGAGCACCCGGTCGTTGACATGGAGGGTGTCCTCCATTGACTCCGACGGGATGAGAAACATCTGACCCACGAAGCCCCGGAGCAACGACGACACCAGGATTGCGGCGACAACCACCCCGGTCAGTTCCTTGAAGAAGGCGACCACGTGCTGACGGAACGTCAGTTCCGCGGACCTGCTTTCTTGGCTGGCGCCCTGATCGTGCGCGGACTCGGGAGCGGAATCTGCGGGCTCCATCGCCCGTCGCGGGGCTACCTTCGCAGGGCGTCTAACCGACACAGCCGGAGAATCCGGTCAGCTGGCGTCGCGCTTTTCCTTGATCTTCGCAGCCTTGCCGCGCAGCCCGCGCAGATAGTAGAGCTTGGCTCGTCGCACGTCACCGCGGCGGTCTACCTCGATGTGATCGATGATCGGGCTGTGGACGGGAAACGTGCGTTCCACGCCCACACCGAAGCTGACCTTGCGCACGGTGAATGCCTCGCGAACACCTTCTCCTGCCCGGGAGATCACAACACCGGCGAACACCTGGATCCGGGACCGGTTGCCCTCGACGACCTTGACGTGGACCTTGACCGTGTCTCCAGGGCGAAACGAGGGGACGTCATCGCGCAGGGACGCCGAGTCGAATTCGTTGATCAGCTTGCTCATGCCGATTTCCTTGCCGGTGCCACAGGTCACCACGCTCGTGAAGTTCTCAAGGCCGTCACGCTGCGAACAATCCCCCTGTGGCAGGAGTCGCGACGCGTAAGGACAACAGCCGTCAAGTGTGCCATATCGCGGGTATCGGGCGGTAATCCACAGGAGCGCCCGGTCTCTGCCTCGCGACGTTGCGGATGGCCGCTAGTTCGGCGTCAGACCTGAACCGTTGATCCTGGCCCGCAAGCTCACGACGAATTCTCGGCTCCGCCGACGGCGTCACGCCAAGCGCATCCAATCCGAGCAATGCAGCGCCCACCACCGGCGGCAGATCAGCGACCTGCACCCTTGCGTCCGGCGCGTGGCCGTTAATCCGCCGCGAGACCTCATCCAACAACTGCGGCTGCCGAGCCGCGAGCACTCCGCCGCCCAGAACGACATCGGTGGACTCATCCCGCAGCCCGAGCCGGTCGATCGCCACGCGCGCCATCAAGAACACCTCCTCCGCCAGCCGCTCCACGACGGCCGACGCCAGTCGGTCGCCGGCTGCCGCAACCCGCAGCAGTACCGGCGCCAGTTCATGGATCCGAGCCATGGGCAACCGCCCAAAGTGCAAGGCCTCAGTCACTTCGGCGACCGAGGTGGCCCGGAAGTGCTCCTGCACCGCCTTCCGAAGCAGGGTCTCCTCGCCCCGGCCATCTTCAGCCCGTACGGCAAGGAACAGAGCCTCCATCCCTAAAGCCCGACCGCCACCCCAATCACCAGAGATGGTGCCCACCGCCGGAAACTGAAACCGCCCCCCGCGTGCCGATTGCCCGACGCAGTTGATACCGGCGCCGCACACCACACCGATCCGGTTCGGTGCCTGCGTCCCGGCCCGCAGTAGGGCGAATCCGTCGTTGTCCAGATTGAGCTCACTCGCCCAGCCGCTGTCCGCCACCCGGTCCAGCAGCATGTCCCGCTCAGCCGGATAGTCAGCACCGGCGAGGTAAAAAGCGCCGAGCTGGGCAACTGGTCGACCTGCGATGCCGGCTTCACCGGCGGCAGCCGAAACGCAATCGGTGAGCACCTTGATCGCAGCGTCCGGGCCGACGACCTGATGATTCGATCCAGGGCCACGCGCGTATCCGAGCAGAGTCCCGTCGTGACCGACCAACGCAACATCCGTCTTGCTGTTTCCTCCGTCCACCGCAAGCACGGCGACGGTCACGGGAGCCACGTCAGGTAGTCCCGATTGGCCGCCAGCAGGAGATCTGTCAGCCGCTCCGCCGTTTCCCGCTGGCCGATCAGGGGATGCGCGAGCAGTGCCCGGAAGACGCGTTCCCGGCCGCCGCGCAGCGCGGCGTCGACGGCCAGTTCCTCATAGGCAGAGACGTGTGCGATCAGCCCCGTGCACAGCGGATCGACCGGCATGACAGGCTCCGCTACGGGCCCCTGGGGTCCGACCCGGGCCGGCACCTCTATCACGGCCGCGGCGGGCAGGAACGGCAGCGTGCCGTCGTTTCTCAGGTCGACCACGTGCACCCCGTCATGATCGCCAAGCAGAGACGTCATCAACTCCACCGCGGCCTCGGAGTAGTACGCGCCGCCACGCTGCTCCAGCAGGGCCGGCTTCGCCGCAACCAACGGGTCGGCATAGATCTCCAGAAGCTGTCGCTCGATCGCCGCCACCTCCTCCGCCCGCGAAGGTTTGGCCCGCTGCTCGGTGACCACGTGATCATGCTCGTAGAAGTAGCGCAGATAGGACGACGGCCACATCCCCAGCCGGCGCAGGAAATCCGCCGGCATACCAGACCGTGCCGCCAGCCGATCGGCAAAGTCGCCGAGCAAGCGCGGCAGCCGATCCTCACCGTCGACCAGAACCCGCCGCGTCCAGCTCAAGTGATTGAGACCAACATGATCGAGCGCCACTCGGCCGTGGTCCACGCCAAGCACATCTGCTGCGGCTCGCTGGTTGCCGATGGCGACGTTGCACAGCCCAACAGCTCGGTGACCGGCGTCCAGCAGGGCCCGAGTGATGATGCCCACTGGGTTGGTGAAATCGATAATCCACGCGTTCGGGGCGGCGAGCCGCGATACCCGGTCGGCGATGTCTCGGACGATCGGCACCGTCCGGAGGGCCTTCGCGAGCCCACCCGCCCCGGTGGTCTCCTGACCCACACAGCCGCACTGCAGCGGAAACGCCTCGTCCACGGCCCGCGCCGCCTGACCGCCAACCCTTAACTGGAGGAGCACCACCGACGCGTCCGCGAGGGCCTCATCAGGATTCGTCGTCGAGGTGACCCGGCCCCGGAAGCCCTGCCGGGCGAGGATTCGCTGCGAGACACCACTGACCACGGCCAGCCGTTCTGCCGCGGGGTCGGTAAGAGCCAGCTCCTCAACGTCAAGCTGCTCAGGCAGACGGGCGATCCCATCGGCAAGTTCCGGTGTGTAGGTGGAACCACCGCCTACGACGGCCACCTTGATTCGTCGGCTCGGCGTCACTGCCGGCACACCCAGTTCGGCATGATCATCAGAATGCCAGTCCCAGGCCATCGTGGCCACGGGGTGGGCGCTTCTTCCAGGACTGGCCACCTTCTCGCCGCAAGTCCCATAGCCTGCCTCTGTGGCGGGGGACTACGGGCAGCCAGATCAGTCGGTGTCAAGCGACCGGTGGCCTGCCAATGCATGCCTGACGTGAGAACGGACGGCGCGCGCGGAACCCGGTGGGAGCTGCAGACCAGGGATCAGCCGACCGCTGCGGTGCCCGGCACGACGTCGCCGTCGGTTCGGCTGGTCGTCCCACACTTCGGCGCCCGGCCGTCGTATTTCCCGTTGGTGGTGCGAAGCATGGCGGCCAATCCGGATGTGTCCTGGCTTCTCCTCACCGAGCAGCCAGTGCCGGATGCGCCGCCGAACGTCGCTGTGCAGCTCTGCGAGTTCGAGGATTTCACCAAGCGCGTCCGGAGCTTCTTCGACTTCGAGATCTCCCTGGAGCGCCCGTACAAGATGTGCGACTTCCGGCCGGCCTTCGGCGAAATCTTCGCCGACGAGTTGGCCGGCTATGACTTCTGGGGACACAGCGACCTCGACGTCGTCTTCGGCCGGATCCGCGAACATCTGCCAGTCGCGGCCTTCGAGGCGGACAAGATCCTGTTCAACGGCAACTTCAGCCTCTACCGGAACACCGCCGAGGCTGCCGGCTGGTACCGGCACGAGGTCGGGAAGGTCACCTACCGGGACGCCATGACCAATCCGGCCGCCATGCATTTCGACGAGTGGGCCGGCATCTACTACATCGTCGAAGATCTTGGTGCACCCGCCTGGCACGAGGACGTGATCTTCGACATCTCGTTCCGTCGGTACCGGACGCGCGCCGAGGCGCCACCGGGCAGCGACCCCCGCCGGTACGCGTGGGAGAACGGTGAGGTGTGCGAATACCGGCTGGAGCGGGGCCGCCCCGTGCGCCGGACGGCGCTCCTGATCCATCTGCAGAAGCGGGTGCTGCGTGCACCATCACCGGAAGTTCTCGCGGCGGAGCGGTACTGGATCCTGCCGAACGGATTCGCTGTCCAGGACGGGGTGACGCCGTGGTCCGTCCGAGCGGCTCGGATTCCGCTCGGCCACGAGCTGCTGCCGTTCTACGTACGCCGGGTGCAGAGGTGGCGCCGCCGCCGTGCGACCCGGCGAGCCGCCGCGGCCGGACGAACCACCGTGCAGGTCTAGCGGAATTCGATGACGGTCTAGCTTCTGGCCTTGCCCTTGGCGACGGCGCCGAGGAGATCGCGGTTGAGCCGGGAGATGGTCTCGAACGGAATACCCTTGGGGCAGACCGCCGTGCATTCGCCGATGTTGGTGCAATGCCCGAACCCCTCGGCGTCATGCTGGGCCACCATGCCGAGCGCGCGCGAATCGCGTTCCGGCTGACCCTGCGGCAAAAGCCCGAGGTGGGTGACCTTGGCGGCCGTGAACAGCATCGCCGACCCATTGGGGCAGGCCGCCACACAAGCACCGCATCCGATGCAGGTGGCCGCATCGAACGCGGCGTCCGCGGCCCGCTTGGGCACGGGCATCGCATGGGCATCCGGTGCGGTTCCCGTCGGCGCGGAGATGTATCCACCAGCCTGGATGATCCGGTCGAACGCGCTCCGATCCACAACCAGGTCCTTGATCACGGGGAACGGCTCGGCCCGCCACGGCTCGATGTCGATGACGTCGCCGTCGGAGAAGGACCGCATGTGCAGCTGGCAGGTCGTGGTCTGCTCGGGACCGTGGGCCACACCGTTGATCACCAGGCCGCATTGGCCGCAGATACCCTCGCGGCAGTCGCTGTCGAAAGCGATGGGATCTTCGCCGCGCTCGGTGAGGCCCTCGTTCAGCACGTCCAGCATCTCCAGAAACGACATGTGCCCAGAGACGCCGTTGAGCTGGTACGAGACCATCTTGCCCTTGGCATTCCGGTCCGGCTGCCGCCATACCCGTACGGTGATATTCACGCGTTTCCCTTCTGGCTCGCGCTCGCTGTGCGCCTCATGACTGTGTCTTCCTCACTCGACTCGCAGGCTTCGCCCGCTCGCTCACTCGTCCAGACACAGCCGGCGCTCCGCTACCCGACGCTCGCCAGACCCGTCCCTTCTGGCTCGCGCTCGCTGCGCGCCTCATGACTGTGTCTTCCTCACTCGACTCGCCGGCTTCGCCCGCTCGCTCGACATCGACACCGACACCGCTTTTGATCACTTGTAGCTGCGCTGCTTCATCTCGACGTACTCGTACTGCAACGGCTCCTTGTGCAGGACGGGCCGCGCCCCCTCGCCGGCGAACTCCCAAGCCGACACGTAGGCGAATTCGTCGTCGTGGCGTAACGCCTCGCCGTCCTCGGTCTGCGACTCCACCCGGAAGTGCCCGCCGCAGGATTCCCTGCGAACCAGGGCATCGATGCACATCAGCTCACCGAGCTCGAAGAAGTCGGCCACCCGGCCGGCCCGCTCCAGAGCCTGGTTCAACTCTTCGTTCGTGCCCAGCACGTTGACGTCGGACCAGAACTCCTGCCGCAGGTCGCGGATCTGCGTGATCGCCTTGCGCAGCCCCTCCTCGCTGCGTTCCATGCCGCAGTAGTCCCACATGACGTGGCCGAGTTCGCGATGGAAGGAATCGACGGTCCGGCTGCCGCGAATGGAGAGCAGCTTGTCGATCCGACCCTTGACCATGTCCACCGCCTCCACGGCGGCTGGATGGGTCGCGTCGACCTTGGGGAACGGGCCCGCGGCGAGGTAGTCGTTGATCGTGTTCGGCAGCACGAAATAGCCGTCGGCCAGCCCCTGCATGAGCGCACTCGCGCCGAGCCGGTTGGCCCCATGGTCGGAGAAGTTGGCCTCACCGAGAACGAAGAGGCCCGGAATGGTCGACTGGAGGTCGTAGTCGACCCACAGCCCGCCCATGGTGTAGTGCACGGCCGGATAGATCCGCATCGGAGTCTGGTACGGATTCTCCCCCGTGATCTGCGCGTACATGTCGAACAGGTTCCCGTAGCGGGCCTCGACCGCCTGCTGACCGAGCCGCTTGATCGCGTCCGCGAAGTCCAGGTACACGCCCAACCCGCCCGGCCCGACGCCGCGACCCTCATCGCATACGTTCTTCGCAGCTCGGGAGGCAATGTCGCGCGGCACGAGGTTGCCGAAGGACGGGTAGATCCGCTCCAGGTAGTAGTCGCGGTCCTCCTCCGGAATGTCTCGCGGATCGCGCTTGTCCTCGCCGCTCTTGGGCACCCAGATGCGGCCGTCGTTGCGCAGAGACTCGCTCATCAACGTGAGCTTGGACTGGTAGTCACCAGACACCGGAATGCAGGTCGGGTGGATCTGGGTGAAACAGGGATTTGCGAAGTAGGCACCCTTGCGGTGCGCCCGCCAGGTCGCGGTGACGTTGCAGCCCATCGCATTGGTGGAGAGGAAGAAGACGTTGCTGTAGCCGCCGGTAGCCAGAACCACCGCATCCGCGAAGTGAGTCTGAATCCTCCCGGTGACCATGTCCCGGATCACCACACCGCGAGCCTTGCCGTCGACCACGATCAACTCGAGCATCTCGTGGCGCGTATGCATCCTCACCGTCTTGGCCGCGATCTGGCGTTCCAGCGCCTGGTACGCCCCGAGCAGTAACTGCTGCCCGGTCTGACCGCGGGCGTAGAACGTCCGCGACACCTGCACGCCACCGAAGGAGCGGTTGTCGAGCAGCCCGCCGTACTCGCGTGCGAAGGGCACACCCTGGGCGACGCACTGGTCGATGATCTCCACGCTGGTCTGAGCCAGCCGGTACACGTTCGACTCCCGGGCGCGGAAGTCGCCACCCTTGACCGTGTCGTAGAACAACCGGTAGATCGAGTCGCCGTCGTTTCGATAGTTCTTCGCGGCGTTGATGCCGCCCTGCGCGGCAATGGAGTGCGCCCGTCGCGGGGAATCCTGATAGCAAAAGCTTGTGACGTGATAGCCCGCCTCGCCGAGCGTCGCCGCTGCCGAGGCTCCGGCCAGGCCGGTACCCACGATGATGACCGAGAGCTTGCGACGGTTGGCGGGGTTGACCAGCTTCGCCTCAAACCTGCGCTTGTCCCAGCGATCCTCGATCGGGCCGCCCGGCGCCTTGGTGTCACCGATGTCGTCGCCCTCGGCATAGAACGCATCCGCATCAATCGAAGCAAAGCCGATGTCGGTGGTGGGCGTGGCTTCGATGCTCGCCACTGGCTCGGAACTCTGCGGCTCGGGCTCCTCTGCGGGCTGCTCGGTCGTGTCCCAAGGCAATTTCATCTAACTCACCCATCCGAAGAAGACGCTGTACGGAGGAAGAAGGAAGCCGATCGTCACCACGGCGGCCACCAGGTGAGCCAATCCATTGAGCCGGCGGCGGGCCACACGCGAGGTGTTGGCACCGAGTGTGGTGAGCGAACTCCAGATGCCGTGCCGCAAGTGGAAGCCGACGGCGACCACCGCGACGGTGTAGGACAGGACCACCCACCACACCTGAAAGCCGTTGACCAACCGCTGGTACGGGTCGGGCGCGGCGCCCCCCGGATGGATCGTGTTGAAGGTCAGATGCAGCAGGTGATAGATCACAAACAGCAGGATGATCACGCCGCCCCAGCGCAGGGTGAACGACGCGTAGGTGCGCTGAACGCCGAGCTTGGTCCTCGTCGTCTGGTAACGCTTTGGACCCCCGCGAGCGTGATTCGCGCGAGCCCACAACTTGAACGCCGCGTAGGCATGGACCAGAACGCTGACGATCAGGACGACACGAATGACCCACAGAGCGCCGGCGTACGGGAGGATCGGCTCGCCCAGCGTACGCAAGTGATGGGCGTAGGTGTTGAACGACTCAGCCCCGGCGAACACCATGAGGTTGCCGTACATGTGCGCGAGGAGGTAGCCGATCATGATCAAACCACTGACCGCCATCAGCGCCTTCAACACGACGGTAGACCGAGCCGCCTGCCTGGGCCTCGCCAGTGAAGTAGTGGCCACGCAGCCACCCTAGAACCCGCGAGGCGAGCGTTCGAGTCCAGACCAGTGTGCCCACTGGTGTCTTTGGCCACACCGGCTGTCTGCGGAGTCGCCCTACGGTGCCGTAGTGAGCGACAGCGAGACTCACCTCCTGGGGGAAATCGTCAGTCGCCATCGGATGGACGTAGGTCCGGGCGCCTATCGCGGGTTCGGGCCAACGCCTGCTCACGGCGCCATGCGGCGATCCTGGCATGGTTGCCACTGAACAAGATCTCCGGCACCTCAAGGCCGCGCCAGGTCGGCGGCTTGGTGTAGGTCGGATACTCCAGCAACCACTCGTGGCCCGCGGTATACGACTCCTCGGTCAACGACTCAGGGTTGCCGAGGACTCCTGGGAGAAGCCGGACCACCGCTTCGATGATGACGAGTGCTGCAACTTCCCCGCCGGCCAGCACATAGTCGCCGATGCTGAGCTCCTCCACCTGCATCCGGGTGGCGGCATAGTCGACCACGCGTGCGTCGATGCCCTCGTATCGGCCGCAGGCGAAGATCAGATGGTCCCGATCCGCCAGTTGCCATGCAGTCTGCTGGTTGAAGGGGCGGCCCGACGGCGTCGGCACGATCAGCGTTGGACGCTCCGCGCCCTTGGCGTCCAGCGGCTCGGCCGTCGAGGGGGCGAGGCCGTCCAGCGCCTCGCCCGTACCGGAGGGGGCGAGGCCGTCCAGCGCCTCGCCCGCACTCAAGGGGGCGAGGCCGTCCAGCACCTCGCCCCAGGGCTCCGGGCGCATGACCATGCCGGGGCCGCCGCCGTAAGGGGTGTCGTCGACCGTTCGGTGCCGGTCGTGGGTCCACTCCCGGAGATCGTGGACGCCGAGCTCGACCAGACCCGTCTCGATCGCCTTTCCGACCAGCGAGAGGCGAAGCGGGTCGAAGTAGACGGGAAAGATCGAGACCACGTCGATCCGCATCACCCCTCCTCGTCGTCGAGCAGGCCGGGCACGTCCGCGATCCTCAACCAGCCGCGTTGGAGGTCGATCTCCGGAATCAACGCCTCGACGAAGGGAATCAGGCGGCTGCCCTGACTTGTGTCCAGCTCGAGGAGATCCTGGTGAGGCAGGTGAAGGACCGAGATCACGTGCCCCACGACCTTCTCATCGGCGGTGCGCGCCACCAGGCCGATCAGCTGCCGGTCGTAGAACTCCTCCGCATGGCTGGGGCGCTCATCCACGTCAACGTCGGCCACCAAGACAGTGCCTCGGACGGAGTCTGCGGTCGTCCTGTCGGCCACCTCGTCGAATCTCACCAGCAGCCCACCGGCATGACGTCCGGGTGGTGAGCACCGTGAAGAACCGCGGCGTGTCCTCCGCGCGAAGCTGCTGACCGGGGGCAAACCGCCGATCGGGTTCGTCGGTACGAAGCTCGACCGCCACTTCCCCGAGAACGCCGTGAGCGCGGCCGATGACGCCGACCACCACCTCGACGGTGTCAGCCATCTCTCCTCGTCACTCCAGATGCGGGCATCGAGGGGCGTACCTTCCCACCTCCAGATGCTCGATCGCCGACCCAGGAAGCGGACCGTCGCCAGTCTAAGGATGGCTCTCGCCGTACCCGGTAGCCGAAGCCTCAGTCGCGTCGACCCCGTTGGCCACTACGGCCATCGACTCCGCCGCGAGCAGGGCGGTCCACGTCCACGAAGTCGATCCGGACCGGCTCACGGCCGGACAGCGCCGCCAGCACCGTACGCAACGCCGTGGCCGTTCGGCCGGACCTGCCGATCACTTTGCCGATGTCCTCGGGATTGACCCGAACTTCGAGCATCCGGCCGCGACGCTGTTCCTTGTCCCTAACCGTCACGTCATCGGGATGCGCCACGATTCCCCGGACCAGATGCTCCAACGCATCGGCCAACATGTCAGCCTCCGAGCCGACGAGTCCCGAGCCTGACGAGCTGGCTTGTTCCGAGCCGGTCGACGAAGCCGAGGAGGGCTCAGCGTCCGCCACACCGGCGTCGGCTGCCTGCTGAGCTTCGGCTGGTGTTCCCTCGACGGTCGTACCCGCATGAGCCTCAGACTTCGGCGCAGCCTTCTTTGCCGGGGTGACAGCCGCTGAGGTCGGCTCCTTGCCCGCCTCGGCCAGCGCCGCGTTGAAGGCGTCGGTCTTGTTCTTCTTCTCTGGCTGCGGCTCCACGCCTGAGGGCGACGCATCACCGGAGTACTGCTGCCAGTCCCCCGTGCGCTTGAGCAAGGCAACCACCGCCTCGGTCGGCTGAGCACCAACCGACAACCAGTATTGAGCTCTCTCGGAGTTGACCTCGATGACCGAGGGATCGTTCTTCGGGTGATACTTCCCGATCTCCTCGATGGCGCGACCATCCCGCTTGGTGCGGGAGTCGGCAACCACGATGCGGTAGTGCGGCGACCGGATCTTGCCCAGTCGCTTCAAACGAATCTTGACAGCCACGTGTGTGGTTCTCCTGTGCTGATCATTGGCCGACGCTGAGCCGGCCAGGAAACGGGTGATCCCATCTGACGCGGTGGGGACACGCACGCGATGATCTCGTCTGACCTATGCCGTGCGGGATAGAGGGCGCGCACGACGCAGATGCGCAGATCATTCTGCCAGAATCGCTCGCATCAACGCGAACTGAGCGCAGCACATCTACCCTGCGGACATGCAGACGCGCGCGGAAGACGTCCAGATCGACGGCCGGAAAGCTGTGGTGATCCGGCCGGTTCAACAGGGTCATGGCCTGGCGTGGTGATGGCGCACGAGATCTTCGGCATCGATTCTTCGCCGGCATGCGCAGAGTCTGCGAATTTCGCCATTCGCTGCGCGGCCGACTCCGGCGCATCGACGACGGTGAACAAGCCAGCGTGACCAAGCGAGGAGCAGTAGCACGGCGGGCTAGCGGACAACGCTTCCCCGCAGGATCACGTGCCGGGGAGCGCGTAGCACGCCGAGATCCACCCGTGGGTCGGCGTCGAACACGACGAGATCGGCTGGAACGCCGTCGTCCAGGGTGTCCGGCCGGCCGAGCCAGCGCCGAGCGCGCCACGAGCCGGCGCCCAGGGCGTAGTCGGCGGAGCTGAACTGCGCGAGCGCAGCCATCTCCTGACCGACCAGCCCGTGCGGGAGATAGCCTCCCGCGTCGGTACCGGCGTAGATCGGTACTCCTGCCTCCCGGGCAGCAGTGAATCGCTCCAGACGGCTCGCGTACAGGGCTCGGATGTGCTTGGCGTAAGCCGGGAACTTCTCCTCACCCGCTCGGGCGTAGTTCTCGAAGTTGTCCAGCTGCACCATCGTCGGCACCAGAGCGACCTGCCGTTCGGCCATGAGCCCGATAGTCACATCGTCCATTCCGGTGCCGTGCTCGATTCCGTCGATGCCGGCGGCCACAAGCTCCGCCACTGCCTGTTCGCCGAAGACGTGTGCGGTTACCCGGCAACCCAACTGGTGCGCCCGATCGATGGCCGAGCGGGCCACGTCAACGGGCCACAGTGGCGCAAGATCACCGATTTCACGGTCGATCCAGTCGCCGACCAATTTGATCCATCCGTCACCACGAGCGGCTTGTCGTTCGACTTCTGCCACCAGATCGGCAGGCTCAACCTCTGCCCCGTAATTGTGAAGGTAGCGCTTCGGCCGAGCGATATGCCGGCCCGCGCGGATGATCTTGGGCAGGTCCGCCCGCTCATCCATCCAACGCGTGTCGGCCGGGCTGCCGGCGTCGCGCAACAGCAGCGCACCGGCCGCACGATCAGCCAGTGCGTGCTGTTCGGCTACCTCGTCAGGCACTGCGCCGCCGATCTCCAGGCCGACGTGGCAGTGGGCGTCGACCAGTCCCGGCATCAGCCAGACGTTGGTGGCCAATGTTTCCGCGTTCTGCACTGGCTCGGTACGAATGCGGCCATCGACAATCCAGAGATCACGTCGCTCGCCGGAGGGCAGGATGACGCCATTCAGGTGCAGCCGGTCACTGAGCCCTGCGCCTGTCGATGGGCCGCCTCGGGAACGCAGGAGGCTTCGACGTGCTCACTGCACGACTCTTGGGGCGCTACTTGCCGAGCCGGCTGCGCAGCTCGGGCGGCAACTGGAAATCGGCCATCGCCTGCTGCAATGCCTTCTCGTCCAACTGCTCACCGGCGCCGAAGGCCGCCGCCGAATTCCCACCAACAGCGCTCGGTTCAGCCGAGGGCTGTGCGTTGCGTTTCGCGGGATTGCCGGACACCCCCCGGCCACTCTTCTTCTTGGATCCCTGCCGGCCCGGCTGTTTGCGAGCCGTCGGCATGCCGGGCACCCCCGGCATCTTGCCGGTGGCAAGCGAGCTCATCATCTTCCGCGCCTCGAAGAATCGGTTGACAAGCGCGTTGACCTCTGACACCTCGACCCCCGACCCTCGAGCGATACGGGACCGGCGGGAACCGTCGATGATCTTGGGGTTGTCACGCTCGGCGGGCGTCATGGAATGGATGATCGCCTCGATCCGGTCCACGTCGCGCTCGTCGATGTTGTTGATCTGGTCCTTGATCTCACCCATGCCGGGCAACATCCCGAAGATCTTCGAGAGCGGACCCATCTTGCGGACCATCTGCATCTGCTGCAGGAAATCCGCGAGTCCGAACTCGCCGCCCTGACCGGTGAGCTTGGCGGCCGCCTTGGCGGACTCCTCCGCGTCGAAGGTCCGCTCCGCCTTCTCGATCAACGTCAGCATGTCGCCCATGCCGAGGATGCGGCTAGCCATCCGGTCCGGATGGAAGACGTCGAAGTCCTTCAGCGCCTCACCATTTGAGGCGAAGAGGATCGGGCGACCGGTGACCCGCGCGATGGAGAGCGCCGCCCCGCCCCGAGCGTCGCCGTCGAGCTTGGTCAGCACGACGCCGTCGAAGCCGACCCCTTCGGCGAACGCATTAGCTGTGTTGACCGCGTCCTGTCCGATCATTGCGTCCACGACGAACAGCACCTCGTCGGGGTGCACGGCGTCGCGGATGTCGGCGGCCTGCTGCATCATCTCCGCGTCGATGCCGAGCCGGCCCGCCGTGTCGATGATCACGGTGTCGTACAGGCGACGCTCTGCCTCCACGACCGAAGCGCGCGCGACGGCGACGGGATCCCCACCGTAGGGACCCATCGTCCGCTGCCCGCCGTGGTGACGCCGGGCTCAGGAGCGAAGACGTGGATGCCGGCTCGCTCCCCCACCACCTGCAGCTGGTTGACCGCGTTGGGACGCTGCAGGTCAGCGGCCACCAAAAGCGGTGAATAGCCCTGCTGCCGTAACCACAGCGCGAGTTTGCCGGCCAGCGTCGTCTTGCCGGAGCCTTGCAGCCCGGCGAGCATGATCACCGTCGGCGGGCGCTTGGCGAACCGCAGCAACCTGGTCTCGCCGCCAAGGATCGCGACCAGTTCCTCGTTGACGATCTTGATGACCTGCTGGGCTGGATTGAGAGCGCCAGAGAGCTCAGCACCGCGCGCCCGCTCCTTGATCGCAGCCACGAATTCCTTGACCACCGCGAGGTTGACATCGGCCTCGAGCAGCGCGACCCGGATCTCGCGAGCAGTGGCGTCGATGTCGGCGTCGGAAAGCCGGCCCTTGCTGCGCAGGCCTTTGAACGCCGCCGCGAGGCGGTCTTGCAGGGTGTCGAACACAGCTGTCCTTAGATCGGGATCCGGCCCTCAGCCTACTCAACCCGCCCAGCTGGATGATTCCTCGCGAAAGCGCGACGTCATGGTGAACTGGGCTCATGCGCCAGGAGGTCGGATCGCTCATCGCTGCCGTCAGTGGCGTGCTGCTGGTTCAGGTATCCGCTGGAGGCCTCCCGGAGGCGTTGCAGTGGCCGGTGCGGCTGGTCGGCATCATCGGCTTTCTCGGCATGCTGTGGTACGTGCTGCGCCGATGGCGAACGTCGGCTCCACTGCGCCGACCTCGATCCCGTCGCGCGATCCGCAACTACGCCGTCTGGTTAGGGCTGATCCTGCTCGCCGTTGTCGTCGGTTTCTGGCTCTTCACTCAGGTGCTGCCTTTGCCCGCGCTGATCGTGCCGTGGATCGTGATGTTGCTCGGCTTGCACTTCCTGCCGTTCGCCTCGACCTTCGGATTTCCCATCTTCGAGCGTCTGGGTGGGATCCTCTTCGGGCTGGGGATCGTCGGAGGTGCCGTCTTTCTCACCTTCACCCCAGCGGCCTCGGCGCTCACCGGTGTCGTCGCCGGGTTCACGCTCCTCATCTTCGGTGCTGCGGCCGCGGCACCCGAGATCGGAGACGTCGGTGCATCGCCGGGAGACGCCTCGTGACGCTGCATCGGGCCGACGCGGGAAGCGAACCGACCACAGACGACCGGTGCGGAGTTGGAGCTGAAGCCCCGCGCCTACGATCACCCGGACGCGGCGCGTCTGATCGCCGAGGCCCAGGAGTTCTATGTGGCTCTCTACGGCGGGCCGGACGAGACACCTTTCACCCCCGAGGAGTTCGCCCCGCCAGTCGGTCGCTTTCTGGTCGGCTATTGGGCTGGGAAGCCGGTAGCTATCGGCGGGTGGCGGTTCAGTGACGCCGGCGTGCCTGCCGCAGCCCGCCGGCCGGCTGAGATCAAGCGGATGTTCGTTCGCGAATCGGCTCGACATCGAGGCTACGCTCGGCAGATGTTGGCCGCTCTGGAAGCTGACGCAGCCGCCGCTGGCGCCGATTGGATGATCCTTGAAACCGCTCATCCGCAGGTGGCCGCAGTAGCCCTCTACCGTTCCTCGGGCTACACCGAAATCGAATCTTTCGGCTACTACGCCGGAAGCGACGGCGTGCTCAACCTCGGCCGGCCACTAGGCGGCCGATGAATCTCAGCGTCCGATCCGGCGCTGAAGCGGCGGGCCCGGTACCGGCGAGCTGATGACGCCCGGACGTGAGCCATAAATTGGGGCCATGGCTGACGACAAGAAGATTGCCTTCCTCGTGGCGAGCGAGGGAATCGAGAAGGCTGAGCTAGTCGAACCCTGGCAGGCTCTGATGGATGCCGGACATTCACCGGTGCTGATCAGCCCGGAGGACGGTGAGGTCCAGCTGTTCGAGCACCTGGACAAGGCGAACACGCAGGCGGTAGACGTCACCGTCTCCCGAGCCCGGGTCGACGATTACGACGCTCTCGTGCTTCCTGGCGGCGTCGCCAATCCCGACCAGCTGCGCACGGACGAGGGCGCGGTGGCCTTTGTCCGGGACTTCATCGCCACGGGGAAGCCGGTCGCGGCGATCTGCCATGCGCCCTGGACGCTGATCGAGGCTGATGTGGTGCGGGGCAGGCGGCTGACCTCCTGGCCAGCCTGCAGACCGACCTTCGCAATGCCGGCGGGAAATGGCTCAACGAGCCCGCCGTTGTCGACGGCAACCTGATCACCAGCCGAAACCCGACGACATCCCGGCCTTCAACAGCGCGCTCCTCGAGGCACTTATGCACGGCGTATCCAGCGCGGCCGCAGCAACTGGGTAGCAGCCGACCGAGAATCGCGATCGCCCTACCAGCGAGAGTGGATGGCGTCTCGAAAGCGCTCGTCGTAGAGGTCGCGAACGGCCGCAAGGAACTCCTCGCTCAGCCGAACCAGTTCACCAGCGGTTGCGTTCCCCTGCGCCTGCTCGATGGATCGGGCCCCAGGGATGACAGTTGTGACCCCCGGCTGCTGCACCACCCATGCCAGGGCGGCTTGAGCCGGAGTGATCTCCCCACCCAGATGCTCGGTCACGAGTCTGCTGAACTCTTTGGCCGCCGCCACTCCAGTCTCGAAATCGACTCCTGAGAACGTCTCACCGACGTCGAACGACTCACCGCGCCGGTTGAAGTTCCGGTGGTCGTTCTCCGCGAACTGGGTGTCGGCGGTGTAACGCCCGCTGAGGAGACCACTAGCCAGGGGTACCCGGGCGATGATGCCGACGCCAGCCCGCTGGGCGGCAGGCAGCACGTAGTCCAACGGCTTGCGACGGAAGGCGTTGAGGATGATCTGCACCGTCGCGGTCCCCCGTCGCGAGATCGCCGTCAGTGCTTCGTCACATGTCTCAACGCTCACCCCGTAGTTGGCGATGACGCCATCGTCGACCAATGTGTCCAGTGCGTCGTACATCTCATCGCTGGAGTACAGCGAGGCCGGGGGGCAGTGCAGCTGCACCAGGTCGAGTTGATCGACTCCGAGGTTGCGCCGGGAGCGGTCCGTCCATGCCCGGAAGTTGGCGAGGGTGTAGTTCTCCGGCCGCTGCTCGACCCGGCGGCCCATCTTTGTGGCCACCGTGACCGTCAGATCAGGGTGGTCGCCGAGGAACCGGCCGATGAGCTGCTCGCTGCGCCCGTCGCCGTAGACGTCAGCGGTGTCGAAGAAGGTGACACCGGCCTCGGTCGCCGCTTCCAGCACGGCCAGAGCGTCGGCATCCGATACCTCGCCCCAGTCCGCGCCCAGCTGCCACGTACCCAGGCCGATGACTGACACGGGACGCTCGGTCTTGCCGAGAATGCGCTCTTCCACGCGCCTATCTTGCCCGAGGGAAGCTGGCCGACGACTTTCTGTTCAGAGCTGGCAGCCCGCGTCGCCGACCGCCGCTCATACAGCTGCCAGTGCGCGCGGCCGCTCAGAAACGACGACGCGCGTGAGGACGCGGCTGGCGACGATCCGCACGGCTACGCCGCCGGCTCGAGCAGCGCATCGACGAAGGCCTCCGGGTCGAACGGCGCCAGATCATCTGGGCCTTCGCCAAGCCCGACGAGCTTGACGGGTACGCCCAGTTCCCGCTGGACCTGGACGACGATGCCGCCCTTCGCCGATCCGTCGAGCTTCGTCAGCACGATGCCGGTGACGTCGACCACCTCCGCGAAGATCCGCGCCTGGGCGAGACCGTTCTGGCCGGTTGTGGCATCCAGCACCAGGAGCACTTCGCCGACCGGCGCTTGACGTTCGACCACCCGCTTGACCTTGCCGAGTTCGTCCATCAGGCCCACCTTGGTGTGCAGGCGGCCCGCGGTGTCGATGAGCACGACGTCTACTTCCTGCTCGATGCCCGCCTTGACCGCCTCGTACGCCACACTCGCCGGGTCCGCTCCTTCCGCACCCCGAACGGTGGGCACGCCAACCCTGCTCCCCCAGGTGTCCAGCTGATCCGCCGCTGCGGCACGAAAGGTGTCAGCCGCGCCCAACAGCACATCCTTGTCTTCGGCCACCAGCACCCGCGCCAGCTTGCCGACCGTGGTGGTCTTCCCGGTGCCGTTGACACCGACCACCATGATGACGGCTGGCAATTCGATGCGGTCCGCGGCGACCGAACGGTCCATAGTCGGGTCGATCAACCTGATCAACTCCGTGCGAAGGATCGAGCGGGCGGTCGTCGGGTCGGAGACGCCCTCCACCCGGAACACGTTTCGAAGATTCTCGACGAGTTCAGTGGTGGGGCCGACCCCGAGGTCGGAGGTGATCAACGTTTCTTCGAAGTCGTCCCACGTTTCCTCGTCGACCCGATCGCGACTGAGAAGCAGCAACAGGCCGCGGCTCAGGGCGCTGTTGGAGCCAGCCAGCCGACGACGCAGCCTGGCCAGCCTGCTCTGCGGCGCCTCCGGCCGCTCCACTTCCGGCGCGGTGACGTCGAACATCGTCAGGTCGGAGGCGGTCTGATCGTCTTCGACGATATCGGGATGACCCCGTTCGACGACGCCTACCGAGGAGCGCTCGGCCTCGCCGCCGTCACCCGGCGGCCGTCCTGCCGGAGCATCGGAGCCGGGCTCCAGCCGCGGAACGTCCCGAGCGCGGCCCAGAGCGGCCTGCCGACGAAGTCCGGCGACCACACCCACAACGACGAAGGCCGCCAGAATAATGCCGCCGATGATGAACCACAGTGTCGCTCCATCCACTCCGACATCCTAGGGGCGCTCGATCAGCGGCCCAGTCCTGCGGAGGAGCGGCGTCGAGGCACCGGGTGGGCGGCGGGCCTCCGTCGCCGAGCCGGTGCAAGCCGGCAGAGTGCGAAGCGTCGGAAAGTCAGTGCAGGAAGTGCCGGGACGTCAGTGCGGCAAGCGTGATTCGACGAGCCGGACGAACTTTTCGGGCGGCTCGGTGTCGCCGTTGAGGTGTTCTGCGGCGAGAGTCATCTTTTCCGCCAGCCGTGGAGCCCGTTCGCGGCCGCGGCCCTGCAAGCCGACGGCCACCAGGCCGACGATCGTGGCGGCGACGGCGAGGATGATCATCATGGCGAAGACGATGGTAGTCATGACCGTTGCCTTTCGGACAGTGAAACACGGTGCGTTCCGGGGAAGGGAACTGTCGTGCGGGTCTCTCTATCGTCCACATTCAGCCATCAATGCACCATCCGTGCGTCCTTCCAGTTTGGTCACGATTCGCAGCCGGCGCCTGCGGAATTGGTCACCGTCGGGACAACGGCCCCAGCCGTTGGACTACCTCGTCGACCAGGTGATTCAGGCGACGGATTCAATCTCGCGGAGCCGTGAGGAGATCACGGCTGAAACGCCGTCGCCTCGCATGGTGACGCCATAGAGCGCATCCGCTATCTCCATGGTGCGCTTCTGGTGGGTGATGACCAGCAACTGACTGGAGGCGCGCAACTCGTCGTAGATGTCGAGCAGGCGGCCGAGATTGATGTCGTCGAGCGCGGCCTCCACCTCGTCGAGGATGTAGAAAGGGCTGGGCCGGGCCAGGAAGAGTGACACGAGAAAAGCCACGGCGACGAGCGAGCGTTCGCCGCCGGACAGCAGCGAGAGCCGCTTGATCTTCTTCCCCGGCGGACGAGCTTCCACGTCGACGCCAGTCACCAGCCAGTCGCCCGGCTCGGTCAGCACAAGCCTTCCCTCGCCACCCGGGAAGAGCCGGCTGAACACCCGAGAGAAGGCCTCGGCCACGTCGGCGTAAGCCTCGGCGAAGACCTGCTCCACCCTGCTGTCGACTTCGGCGATGATGCCGAGCAGATCGGTACGGGTCTTCCGCAGATCCTCCAGCTGCTCGGAGAGGAAACGGTGTCGCTCCTGGATCGCGTCGAACTCTTCCAGCGCCAGCGGGTTCACCTTCCCCAGCACAGCCAGCTCCCGTTCTGCTGTTCGCAGGCGCTTCTGCTGGACCTCCCGCAGATACGGAATGGGTTCTGGAGGATGGTCATCGCTCACCGGCGCCCCGTCGTCGCTGACGATGACGGGCACCAGCCGGTCGGGCCCGTATTCGGCGATCAGGATCTCAGGATCGAGTCCCAGCTCGGTCATTGCCTTCTCGACCAACGCGTCGACTCGCATGCGCTGCTCGGCGCGAGCCAGTTCATTGCGGTGGGCGCTGTCCACCAACGACTCGAAGTCACCGGTCAGCCTCCGCACGTCCGCCCGAGCAGCGGCGAGCGCCTGCTCGGCCTCGGTCCGGGCCGCCTCTGCTTCGACTCGCTCGGTGGCCGCCAGTGCCAAGGACGCTGCGACCCGGGCGGCAAGGTAGCCGGCCCCGGCGTGCACCGCGATAGCAGATTCGGCCTGTCGCCTTCTCTGCGCTCGGCGAGCGAGGGCGCGGGCCCGTGCCTCACGCTCACTCTCGGCAGCGCGTCGCAGAGCATCCGCACGACCGGCGAGCGCTCGGACCCGCTCCTCCAGCGTACGAAGGGCAAGCCTGGTGTCCATCTCGGCGGCGCGGGCAAGCCGGACTTCTTCGGCGAGCTGGTCACGTCCGGCCGGGTCGGGCTCGACCTCCTCCGCGGTGTTCGCAGCGACTTCCAGCCGATGTTCCAGGTCAGTCAGACCCGCGACGTCCTGGTCACGCGCCTCCTCCGCCTGGGCAATAGCCTGTCGCAGCCGGTCGGCCTCGCCAGCTGCGGATCGAACGGTGGCACTCAGCTGACCGAGCTCCTCAGCGACCGCCGCCATGGCCGCGTCCGACTCATGAAGCCTCGCGAGCGACGCTCTCTACGGCGTTGCTCGCCTGCCGATGAGACTCATCCAGCTGATTTTGTGCGAACCTGAGTCGCTCGCAGACATGATTGGCCTCTGCCAACCGGCGCTCGGCGTCGTCGAGCGCCGCCTGGGCTTCGATCAGGCTCGGGGGAGCCGACGAACCACCGGCTGCGTAGTGTGCGCTGAGCAGATCGCCGTCGACCGTGACCGCCGTCACGTCGGGAAGTGAGTCGACCAGGGTGCGAGCGGCTGCCAGGTCGGCGACGACGGCCACCTTGCGCAGTGATTGTCGTACGGCGGTCGCCAGCTCCGGACGTACGTGTACCAGGTCGGCGGCGTAACTGACACCCACCGGGAGCTTCGGCCACTGGTCCTCCGCCGCCTCACCCCCACCAGGCAGCAGGCCAGCTCGACCAAGATCCGCGGCCTTGAGATGGTCCAAGGCCCCGACGACCGCATCGAGATTCACCGCAGCCACAGCGTCGGCCGCTGCCCCCAGTGCTGCCCCGACCGCCGTTTCGTAGCCGGGCCGGACGCTGAGTAACGCGGCCACCGAGCCGAGCAAGCCGTCGAGGTGGTCCGTGGCCGCGAGTAGCGCTGACGTCCCATCCCTCCGGGTGAGTCCCAGGCTCAGCGCCTCGACTCTGGCGGCAAGGCCAGCGCGGTCTTGGGCTGCCGCCTGCTCGTCACGACGTAGCTGCGCCTGCTGGGTCTCGATCACTTCCAAGGCAGCGACCGCCGCTTCGTACTCGGCGTCGAGCCCGATCTCCCCCGCGTCCATTCCAGCAACCGTGGTTTCGAGCACCGTGAACGCATGCGACGCCTGCTCGGCACGGGCCTCCGCCTCGGCTCGGGCACTGGTCAATCGGCCGATCTCGGCCTCCGCTGCCTCGGCACGGCTGCGGAGCGTGTTGACCTGCCCAGCGAGTCGGGCCAGGCCCTCGCGGCGGTCGGACGCGGCCCGTAGCAGAGCGGCGAGCCTGCCTTCTTCAGCTTGATGTGCCTTCTCCCGTTCCACCCGATGAGCGGTCGCGGCGGCCAGTGCTTCGTGCTTGATGGTCACCTCCGACGCAAGCTCACGTTCCTGCGCCGAGACGGCGTCGGCTTCGCGGTCGAGCTCACCGGGGTCTCGCCCCCCTCGGACCTCACCGGACTCATCGTCGGCGTAGCGCATGCGTTCCGCCGCGATGGACAGCGTGCTGGCGACCCTCTCCGCGAAGTGCCGCAAGCGAATACCAGATGTCCTGCGCAACGGTGACCCGCGGCACGGCGGCGCGGAGGGACTCCTCCGCCTCGACCTCGGAACTGCGGGCCGCGCCCAGTGCGGCTTCCAGAGCCAATCGGCGATCCCTCGTCGCCTGCTCGTCGGCCAGGTCCGACTCCAGTGCCAGGTTCGCCTGGAGGAGGTCGTCGGCAAGCAGCCGGGCTCGTGCGTCGCGTACCTCCGCCTGGATCACCGCCGCCTTACGGGCCACCTCGGCCTGGCGGCCCAGCGGCTTGAGCTGGCGGCGAATTTCGCCGATCAGGTCCGAGAGCCGGTTGAGGTTGCCCTCGCAAGCCTCCAGCTTGCGTAGTGCCTTCTCCTTGCGCTTGCGGTGCTTGAGGACGCCGGCCGCCTCTTCGATGAATCCTCGCCGACCCTCAGGGGTGGCTTGCAGGATCGAGTCGAGCTGACCCTGA
Source organism: uncultured Actinomycetota bacterium (assembly GCA_963808495.1). GTDB lineage: Bacteria > Actinomycetota > Actinomycetes > Propionibacteriales > Propionibacteriaceae > Microlunatus. The sequence goes on along the minus strand of CAWEGC010000009.1, from coordinate 315,096 downwards.
CCCACGATCACGTGCATCTCACGACCAATGCCGGAGTCGCTGAGCAGGTCCTGGATGTCGAGAAGGCGGACCTGCTGGGAGTTGATGGCGTACTCAGAACCACCGTTGCGAAACATGGTCCTGGAGATCGTGACTTCTGCATAGTCGATCGGCAGGGCACCATCGGTGTTGTCGATGGTGAGCACGACCTCGGCCCGACCGAGCGGTGCACGGCCGGCGGTTCCCGCGAAAATGACGTCCTCCATCTTGCCGCCGCGGAGCGACTTGGCGCCCTGCTCCCCCATCACCCAGCTGAGCGCATCGACAACATTGGACTTGCCGGACCCGTTGGGGCCGACGACACAGGTGATGCCGGGCTCGAAGTTGAGTGTGGTGGCCGAGGCGAACGACTTGAATCCGCGCAACGTCAAGCTCTTCAGATACAACTGCGGCCTCTCGATCGCGATTTCACCCGAAGGGTGCGCCTGCGGTAAGGGCGACATCAATCTAATGGCGGAAGCGTTGTTCGTAGCCCGAACGCGCCGCGCTTCCCCGGAGAAACTAGGGCGTGCGGGTGGTCAAATCGGAATGTTCCGGATCGAGTTCGGCGATCGCCGAACCTGCGACCGAGTGTCTGCCGCGCACCGCGGAAAACGTCCACACCTTGTTCAGCACGAAGGACAGGGGGGTGACGATCGCGATGGTGATCAGCTGAGCCCAATAGAGCCTGGTGCGGAAACCGGTCGAGTCGTCGAAGAAGGTCGGCGACAACGCGATGGGTGAGCCGGGGTGCATCAACAGCGTCAGGATGCCAAGACCGACGGCCTGGCCGAGCACACCGACGGTGAGGAAGGGAAAGTACTCCGAAAACCACCCGGCGTGCGCCGCGCTACGGAAGGTCCACCAGCGATTGATCTGGAAGTTCCACAGGTTGGCGACCAGAAAGGCAACAGTGGAGAAGACGTGATACCAGCGGATGTTGAAGTCGGTCAGCGGGAGGTTCAGGAAGACGCTGTCCTCGTCCGGCCCCAGCTTGTTGCAGATGATGACGACCAGCAGATTGACAAATACGCCCGAAGCACCGACGACGCCAAAACGGAACAGCAAGCGCCAGTTGTTCGCATGGCGGACGAAGATGAAGTGGCGGAGACGCTCGATGATCGAACGAGCATACCGACCCGGTCCCGTCGGTAGGCGGCAGTCCGCCTGCGAGTGATAGCGAGCCGAACCTTGGGCAGGTGCCGGCTGACGAGTGCCGTAGGGGTGCATCCAAGGGCGGGCGGTCGCCCAGTGAGCCGATTCATCGGTTCGCGTACAGCCTGGCCGGCTGGCATCGCGGACATCTGTAGGAGGAGCGGTTCATGAAGGGCTCCCGCACGATGGCCGTGCCACAGCGGACGCAGGGTTGGCCCTCCTGTCCGTACACCGCCAGTGCCCGATCGAAGTATCCGCTGGATCCGTTGACGTCCACATAGAGGGAGTCGAAGGACGTACCACCCTGGCCCAGCGCCGCCTCCATGACCTCAGATGCGGCCTGTAGCAGCTGCCGGGCGCGTGCCGCTGGAAGCGTCGAAGTGGCTCGGGAGTAGTGCATGCGCGCCCGCCACAACGCCTCGTCGGCGTAGATGTTGCCGATACCGGAGATCAGCCGCTGATCCAGCAGAGCCCGCTTGACGCCCGTTCTCTTCCGTCGCAGCCGACCGGCAACCTCGGCCACGTCGAACTCCGGGTCAAACGGGTCCCGACCGATATGCGCGATCTCTGCCGGCAGGTTCGCCCCGCCGGCCGAGAGGGACAGGCCGCCGAACATCCGCTGGTCGATGAATCGCAGCTCCGGCTCGCCGTCGGTGAAGCGGAAACGAATGCGCGTATTCGGGGCATCCGGGGCGTTCCAGCGCTCCAACCGGAACTGGCCACTCATGCCCAGGTGAGCCAGCAGCGCATCACCGTCGGCGAAGGGCAGCCACAGGTACTTGCCCCGCCGTCGCGGCTCGGTGAACGTTCGTCCAGCCAGTGTCGCCTCGAAATCGTCCCGTCCGGGCAGATGCCGACGGACCGGACGTGCGTGCAGCACGTCAACTCGAGCGATCGAGCGTCCGGTGATGGCGGAAGCGAGACCGCGTCGCACGGTCTCGACCTCAGGCAGTTCGGGCATTCGCCTCAGCGGGCAGAAGGACTGGGGCTCGCGATCCCCTTCAATGCGGCGAAGGCAATAGAGGCCGCGTTCTGCTCGGCCTCCTTCTTGTTTCGGCCAGCACCCGGCCCGTAGCTGTGAGAATCGATCAGAACCATCGCCGAGAACGTCTTGGCATGATCCGGACCGGACTCGACCACCTCGTACGCTGGCACGCCCAAGCCGCCGAGCGACGTCATCTCCTGCAGCGATGTCTTCCAATCCAGTCCGGCGCCCCGGGTTGCCACGTCAGCCATCAATCCGTCGAACAAGTGGTGGATGAAGTCGCGGGCAGCGGCAATGCCGTGCTGCAGGAAGACGGCGCCGATCACCGCCTCCATGGTGTCGGCGAGTATCGATGATTTGTCCCTGCCTCCGGTGGCTTCCTCACCACGGCCCAGGTGGATGACGGCACCCAGATCGAGGTCACGAGCCACATCGGCCAGTGCCCGGGAATTGACGACCGCTGCCCGCAATTTCGCGAGCTGACCCTCAGAGAGGTCCGGATAGGACACGAACAGATGCTCGGTCACCACCAGACCCAGGACGGAGTCCCCGAGAAACTCCAAGCGCTCGTTGGTTGGCAGCCCACCCCGCTCGTAAGCAAACGAACGATGGGTGAGCGCACGGTCCAGCAGCTCGGGATCGACGCTCATCCCGAGCTCAGCCAGCAAGGCTCCGGCGGGTAGGCGAAGCGGGATCGCCGAGTGACGGATCAGGACGCGAGCACCTGTCGACGCGCTGCGCGAGGACCGTACTGGCCGCAAGAGGGACATGCCACATGCGGCAGATGCTTCTCACGACAGGCAGGATTCACGCAGGTCACCAACGCCGGCACCGACGTCTTCCACTGCGAACGACGATGTCGCGTATTGCTACGGGACACTCTCCTCTTGGGAACGGCCACGCTGTCACTCCTTCGTCTCTGAGCCCTGCTCCGAGATGTTCGATTGCTATTCGCTGTCTATATCGTAAGATTTACTACTGACACCCTCAAGAGCCCGCAGTTTTTCCCACCGAGGATCTACCGCTGCCGTATGCGCATGATCGGGCTCGCTGTTCAGGTTGGCACCGCACTCGACACACAGACCGAGACACTCCTCTCGACACAATGGCTGGAACGGCAGATCGAGCACCACGTCGTCCCGAAGCAGCGGTTCGAGGTTGAGGAGATCGCCATCGAGCCGGCTCGCCTCTTCCTCCGTCGCGTCGCTGCCGGGGTAGACGTAGAGCTCTTGGACATCGATCTGCTGCTCCGCAGCGATCCCGCCCAGGCACCGTACGCACTCTCCGCGCAGCGTAACGGTCGCCGTTCCGGTGACCAGCACTCCCTCGACCACCGACTCGAGCCGAAGGTCGAGCCGAACCGGTGATCCCGGTGGCACCCCGATGACTTCAATGCCGATGTCCGCAGGGGCCTCCACTGTGGTACGAACCAGCTTCATCGCGCCCGCCCGACGACCGAGGTCATGGGTGTCGAGCACCAGCCCAGACCTGAAGTCGAGCGGGCGATGCGACGAACTCATCGCAATCCTTCCAAGCCGTGCGGGCCTCAACGTCGTCGTGACCGGCGTCCTAGGTTACCGGTGCCAGGTCCGAAGGTCCAACCGTGAGAGATGCTGCCGCATGGTCGGCGGGATGCGGAGGTCAACCATCTGAGATGACGGGTGGGTGAGGTGGCTCCTCGCCGTCCAGTCCACTCCGCTGCGCCAGTCGGGATCGGGCGGTCTTGACCTGGCTGGCCGTCTTGTGCAGAACGGACTCGAAGCCGGCCATCCGTGAGTCGATGAAAGCGTCGGTTTCCCGGCGGAGCGCGGCAGCTTCATCCTGGGCGTCAAGCCGCGTTCTCTCGGCTACCGCTTCCGCCACGCGGACGACCTCGCTGTGCTGAGCCAACCGCGCGGCGTGCTCGCGAGCGTCGGCCAGAATCCGGCCGGCCTCAGCCTCTCCCTCGGCAATCTTGGCTGCCGAGCTGTCGAGCACGTGCTGCGCGTCGGCTATCTCGTCCGGCAGGTTTTCGATGACGTCATCGATGGCGGCGAGCACTTCACCACGATTGATGACGCACGACGCTGACATCGGCATCGAGCGCGCGTTCAGGATCAGCTCACGGAGGTTCGCCAGCTTCTCCTCAGTCATCTGGCGGTCGGCCATGAAACTCCTTCATTCCCTATCAGCGGCGGCTACCTGCCCCACCAGACCGCTTCCTGAACTTTAACCTCTCATACAACAGCAGAAACATCATGGCGGTTTCTCTGCTTCCCGTTCGGCGACCCGACTCCGGATTCGCTCGGCGATCCGCGGTGGAAGGAAGGCAGCGACGTCCCCACCGAGGCCGGCAATCTCCCGAATCAAGGTCGAGGAGACGTAGGACCATTGGGGGGCGGTCGGCATGAAGATGGTGTCGACGCCGGTCAACTCTCTGTTCATCTGTGCCATCTGCAACTCATAGTCGAAGTCAGAGACAAATCGCAGACCTTTGACGATGGCCCCGATGCGGTGAATCGTGCAGAAATCGACAAGCAGTCCGTCGAAGAGTGCGACCGTCACGTTATTCCACGTCGAGCAGGCTTCGGCGAGCATGTCGACTCGCTCCGCAGGACTGAAGAGGGCGTTCTTGGCCATGTTGTCCCCTACGGCGACGACGACTTCGTCGAACAGCCGAGCGGTCCGTTCGATGACGTCGAGATGCCCAAAGGTCGCCGGATCGAACGACCCAGGACAGACAGCTCGGCTCACAGCTCTCCTTCAGTTGCCCTGAGGCTATCGACCGCACCGAATTCCACGACGGTCTCCCCATACGTTCGCGCCCACGTCGGCCCGAAGGCAGTAGGCCAGGTGAGCCTCGGCGACCGGCGGGATCGCTCGACGAGGACGAGCCCGAGCGGTTTGATCCAGCCACCGTGCAGGATGTCCGTCAGGAGGTCGTTGAGGTGTGAACTGTCCACCTCGTACGGCGGATCGGCAAACAGGATGTCGAACGGCTGTTGCGCTGACTGCCGGAGTAGGGTCTCGACGCGTGCCGTTTGGACCTTGGCCGGGAGCCCCAACTCTCGGGCATTGCGGACGGCGAGCGAGGCGATGCGCCGGTCGGCCTCTACGAGCAGCACCGGGTTGGCGCCGCGACTGGCCGCCTCGAGTCCCATCGCACCCGAACCGGCATAGAGATCGCAGAACGCGATACCGGCGAGTGTGGTCTCCGCTGGGCGGTCGCCGGTGCCGACCCAGGACGTGATGGCAGAGAAGAGCGCTTCGCGAACCCGATCGGTGGTCGGCCGTGTGGCGCCGCCGGGCGCCACCGCCAGCCGTCTACCGCCTGCTGAGCCAGCGATGAGCCTCACTTTGGCGCCCCAGCTCTGCGGTTGGAGCTTGCTGCGCTCCAGCGCGTCACGTCCGGTCCAGCCATACCCCGCCCGCTTGCATCTCGACCCGCGTGACCGCATCGTTCAGCCCCTGATCGGACAGCTCCGGGTCCTCGGCGACACAGCGCTCGGCAAGGTCTCGCGCTTGCGCGATGAGATCCGCATCAGCCAGCACCCGCAGCAGCCGAAGGCTGGATCGAACACCGGATTGCTCCGCGCCCAGAACGTTGCCCTCACGCCGCTGCTCCAGGTCGATGTCGGCGAGCGCGAAGCCGTCTCGTGTCGCCGCGACGGCGTCGACCCGGGCGCGGGCAAGCGAATCCTCCGGCGCGCCGGAAATCAAGAGGCAGATGCCTGGATGGACTCCGCGGCCGATCCGGCCACGCAGTTGGTGCAGCTGGGAGATTCCGTACCTGTCAGCATCATTGATCACCATGACCGAGGCGTTGGGCACGTCAACGCCCACTTCGACGACCGTGGTCGCCACCAGCACATCGATCTCGCCCGCGGCGAACCTTCTCATCACCGCATCCTTGTGCTCGCTCGGCAGCTGGCCGTGTAGCAGCTCAACACGTAGCCCAGCCAGGGGTCCGGTCGTCAGCTCGGAATACAGGTCCTCAGCGGCCACCGCTGGTTCGGCGTCCTCCCCGTCCGGGCCGTCCTGCCCGTCCCAACCCTCAGGTTCGTCCGGGGCGACGGTGACCCGATCGGGAGCGCGGCCAGCCGATGGTTCAGCACTGGAGATACGGGCGCAGACCACATACGCCTGGCGGCCGGCGGCCACTTCCTCCGCGACCCGCTGCCAGGCCCGCGCCACCCACGCCGGGTTCCGTTCGCGTCGATGACCACTGTGGTCACGTCGGCACGGCCAGCGGGAATCTCACGCAATGTGGAGGTCTCGAGGTCGCCGAAGACCGTCATCGCGACTGATCGAGGAATAGGTGTCGCCGTCATGACCAGCACGTGGGGGCGGGTTGCCGACTTAGCAGCCAACGCAGCCCGCTGCTCGACTCCGAACCGGTGCTGTTCGTCGACCACGATCAATCCCAGGTCGGCGAATTGAACGCCCTCCCCGAACAGTGCATGGGTGCCGATCACGATCCCGGCCTCACCGGAGGCGATCCGCGCGAGGACGGCCCGTCGGGCGGCGGCCGATGTGGAACCGGTCAGCAGGACCACCTCGGTGGCATGCTCTGCCGCCGACAACATGCCGCCCTCCGCAAGGTCGCCCAGCATGGTGGTGACGGTGTGCAGGTGCTGCGCTGCCAGCACTTCAGTGGGAGCCAGCAATGCGGCCTGGCCGCCGGCATCGATCACCGCAAGCATCGCTCGTAGGGCGACCAGCGTCTTACCCGAGCCCACTTCGCCTTGCAGGAGGCGCTGCATCGGCCGCGTCCGCTGGAGCTCGGTCATGATCACGTCGCTGATCTCCGCCTGACCGGCTGTGAGCGTGAAGGGCAATCTGGCATCGAACGCGTCCAGCAAGCCGCCGGTCCGGCGATGCCGGGCCACGGCAGCATGAGCCGCCGCGTCCGCGCGGCGGCGGGCCATGGTGAGTTGCAGGCCAAACGCCTCGTCGAATCGCAGCCGAGCGAGGCCCCGCTCGATGTCGTTCCGACTCTGCGGCAGGTGGACAGCGTGCAGCGCTGCCTCAAAGTCGAGGACGCCGGCTTCCTTGCGGACCCATGGCGGCAACGGGTCCGGACACCCCGCAAGTGACTCCAATCCCATCTGCACACAGGCGGCAATGGTCCAGGTCCGAAGCTTTCGGGTCGCTGGATAGAGCCCGACCCAACCGTTCTGGCCGGCTGTCGCCAAGGCCGCGTTCGCCTGGGAACCTCCGACGACCCGACCGTGCTCGTCCAGGATCACGAAGTCGGGATGCGCCAGCTGCAGTCGCGAGTTGAACGTCGTGACCTTGCCGGCGAAGATCCCTCGTGACCCCGCGGTCAGTTGCTTCTCCCAGTACATGACGAGCTTCGGTCTGCCGAAGAAGGCGAGGGTCAGCTGTCCACGGTGGTCAGTGATGATCGCCTCCAGCCGGGCTCGACCGCCACCAGCTGACCGCCGCACCGTGAGGTCAGGCCCCGACGGCATGTTGAACGTCTTCGTTGCCAGCACTTCCGCCATGACCGCCACCTCCTCACCGGCTCGGAGGGTCGAGAGGTCACTGAGCTCGGTCCCGGAGAAGTAGCGACGCGGAAGATGATGCAGCAGGTCGGAGACCGTATGAATCTCCAGTGACTCAAAGAGCTTGGCCGTCGGCCCGATCAACCGATCCAATCGGCCACCGAGTCGCCGATAGGTCTCGCTGCGCCAGACGGCGCCGGCGACGGCGGTCACTCCAGCCCAACCAGCAACAGGTAGCGGCGCTGTCCTCCGTCGAGAATCTCCACCTCCAGGCCGTTGAGGGCCTGGTGTGCGCGACGAGCGAGCTCGACAGCAATGGCTCGCTCCGCGCCGGCACCCGTGATCAGCGTCAGCAGCTCTCCGCCCGCGGCGATCAGCCGTTCGACGACCCGCCAACCGATCTCCACCACCGAGTCACCGATCTCGACGACATCTCCCTCCACCAGGCCCAGCACGTCGCCCGGCCGGCAATGCCCAGCCATCGTCATCGCCGAGCCGTTCGGCGATCGTCACGCCGGCGTGGCGGGCGTGACCAGCCGCGGTGCTCATCGCCACGACCGTCGAGTCGAAGTCGCTGCTGGGCTCATGCACGGCCAACGCAGCCAGCCCCTGGACCTGGGCCGTCGTGGGGATGATGGCGACTCGTCGGCCGGCATCGACGTGATCGGCCAGCTGAGTCGCCGTATCGAGGCTGACCATGCCGTTCGGAAGCAGCACGACGTCTCCGTCGGCGTGTTCCACGACGGTGGTCAGTTCCTCGAGCACATCCTCGGACTGCATTCCACCCACCGGCACTCCGCCCATCGACCGCACCGCCTCAGCTATGCCGTCACCGGCGACGGCAGACACCACGAGGCGAGCGTCGGCACGCGCCGGGTAGTCGAGCGCGGTGACACGTATCCGACCCAGTGTGCCCATGCCCAATGCGGCTTCGATGGTGGCGCCGGCATCGGCTGCGTGCACATGCACCTGCGCGACGGTCCGATCGCCCACGATGACGACGCTATTGCCGAGGTCCGACAGATGACGCCGAAGCTCGTCGAGTCCAGAGGTCGTGGCTCCGGTCAGCGCGTACATCACCTCATACTCGGCGGCCGCTCGCCCGACTGCCGGAGCGGCGTGGCAGCGGCTGGTCGGTGGGCAATGCCAGCGGCTCGGCTCTCGGTCCGCCGAGCACCTCGACGAGGACGTCGACCAGCAGGACGAATGCCTGTCCGCCGGCGTCCACGACCCCCGCGCGGGCCAGGACCTCCAGCTGCTCGGGCGTACGCGCCAGAGCTGCTCGGGCTGCCGACTGCGCCTCTCTGGCGACAGCCAGTGCATCAGCGTGTGCCCGATAGCGCTGCAGACTCGGCGGCTTCGGCGGCCTCTTCGGCCACTGTGAGAATCGTGCCGGCGACCGGTCGGGCGACCGCGCGGTTCGCCGCCGTGGACGCCGTCCTCAGGAGGACGCCGATCAGCGACCCCTGGGACAGGGCCCGTAGCTGTGGATAGTCATGCTGAAACGTCCGGCAGACGCTGGTGACCATCTCCGCCACGATTGCGCCGCAGTTACCGTGGGCGGACAAGATCGCCGCCGAAACCAAGGCGTCAAGCTGCCGGTCATCCATCGCGGCCCTCGGCTGCGAGTCGTCTATGGTCGCATTCTCCTGAGCAGGCAGCGCTTCCGCGATGCCGGAGAGCGTCAGCTCCACGTTGGTTCCAGTGTCGGAGTCGGACACCGGAAAGACGTTCATCGCGTTCAGCGCCGGCGCCGAATCAGCGATGATGGTCCGGGCACGGCGGAGCCAGACGGTCAGCGCCTGCCACACGAGGCCAACCCTATCCAGCCTGCTTCTCGTCCTCGCCGCAATTGGTCAGCTGGCGGAGCGCTCGGGTACGATTTCTCGGTTGCCCCGAGGTGGGCCTCAGATCGCAATCGAGTGGAAGTGAACCCCAGTGGCTGCCGTGTGTGACATCTGCGGAAAGGGACCGGGCTTCGGCCACAACGTGCCCTGGTCGAAGAAGAAGACCAATCGGCGCTGGGATCCGAATATCCAGCGTGTCCGGGCCACTGTCGCCGGCAGCCCCAAGCGCCTGAACGTCTGCACCTCCTGCATCAAGGCCGGCAAGGTCACTCGATAGCACGACTCCACGGGCGCCGTCTTCCGGATGTTCTCGAGGCCTCGGGCCGCTCGAATCACCGTTCCAGTCACCGCCGTTCGATCAGCGACGCTGCTGCGACCTAGGTTTCGATAACGACTGGGATGATCATCGGCCGACGGCGGTGGGTGTCGCTGACCCAACGGCCAAGCCGGCGCCGGATCACCTGCTGCAGTCGGTAGGAGTCGTCGACTCCCTCAGCCAGCGCCTCTTCGATCGCCGAGGTGATCAGCGGCCGAACCGGGTCGAAGACCGAATCATCCTCGGCGAAGCCGCGGGCATGGATGTCCGGCCCGCTCACGATCCTCGAGGCATGCGTGTTCACCACCACCACGACGGAGATGAAGCCCTCCTCGCCGAGGATCCGCCGGTCCGTCAGCGACGCCTCGGAGATGTCACCGACTGTGGTCCCGTCCACGAAGATGTAGCCGCTGTCGACCTTGCCGACGATCCGAGCGACGCCATTCTGGAGGTCGATCACGGAGCCGTCTTCGGCGAGTATGGTCCGGTCCCGCGGCACTCCGGTGGCTACCGCGAGCTCACCGTTGGCGATCAAGTGCCTGACCTCGCCATGGACGGGCAACACGTTGCGCGGCCGGACGAGGTTGTAGCCGAAGAGCAATTCGCCGGCGCTGGCGTGTCCGGACACGTGCACCAAGGCGTTTCCCCTGTGCACGACATGAGCCCCGAGCTTGCTGAGACCGTTGATCACCCGATACACCGCGCTCTCGTTGCCCGGGATGAGCGAGCTGGCCAGCACCACGGTGTCGCCCGACCGCAACGTGACCACCGGGTGGGCGCGGTTGGCCATCCTGGACAAGGCGGAGAGCGGCTCGCCCTGCGATCCGGTCGAGATGATCACCACGTCCTCCGGTTGGTGATCCTCGATGTCACGCAAGTCGATCAGGGTGTCGCCGGGCACCCGCAGGTAGCCGAGATCTCGGGCCACAGCCATGTTTCGGACCATGGAGCGTCCGACGTAGACGACCTTGCGGCCATGCGTGACGGCAGCGTCCATGATCTGTTGGACCCGATGGACGTGTGAGGCGAAGCACGCCACGATGATCCGCTGGCGGCTGCGCGCGAAGACCCGGTCCAAGGCGGGTGCGATATCGCGTTCCGGCGTCGTGAATCCGGGCACCTCCGCGTTGGTCGAGTCGACCAGGAACAGATCCACGCCTTCTTGCCCGAAGCGGGCGAAGGAGCGCAGGTCGGTGATCCGGTTGTCGAGGGGCAGCTGATCCATCTTGAAGTCACCGGTGTGCAGGATCGTTCCGGCGGGCGTTCGTACCATCACCGCCAGGGCGTCCGGAATGGAGTGGTTGACCGCCACGAATTCGACATCGAATGCGCCGAACCGCATCCGCTGCAGGTCTGTCACCTCGCGCTGCTCGGTGCCACGGATCCGATGTTCGCGGATCTTCTCCTGTACCAGGGCCAGTGTGAGCTTGGAGCCGACCAGAGGAATATCAGGGCGCTGTCTCAGCAGGTACGGCACCGCGCCGATGTGGTCCTCATGACCATGGGTCAGAACCAGCGCGACCACGTCAGCCAACCGATCCATGATGGCGTCCAGGCCCGGAAGGATCAGGTCGACCCCAGGATGATCATCTTCTGGGAAGAGCACACCGCAGTCGATCAACAAGAGCTGACCGCCATACTCCAGAACTGTCATGTTGCGACCGATGTCGCCCAGGCCGCCGAGAGGGATCACTCGAACTGCGTTGCCGCCGAGAGTCGGCGGAGGCTTCAAACTGCTGGCAGCCACGGGCGAAAGGCTATCCCGCGGTCCCAGGACGAGGCGTTGGCGGCCAGGTATGCAGGAAGTCCGTGACTACCTGCTCGGGGGATCAGGTAACCACGGACTTCCCCTTAATAATCCTCGACAGTGACCGCAGACCAAGAGATCGCCGCGTGTGATCTACGTCACATATCCGCACTGACTACGATCGCATGTTGTGGCAGACGCCTTGGGGAGCTCCGGGCGGAACTCCGCCAGCGAGTCGGTGCGGCTCGCCTGGCCGAGCGAAGCCAGCGGGATCGCGGAGCTGCAGCGACGCGCCTGGAGCAGCCAACCGCCCGAGATCGCCGAAGCCCTGCTGGGCTCCATCGACGCGGTCAGCATGGCCGAGGTTTGGCAGGCAGCCATCGAGCGGCCGCCGCAGGCTCGGTGTCGCGTTCTGGTCGCGGTAGAGAGCGGAAGGCTTGTCGGCTTCGCGACGACTATCCCGGGTCAAGACGCCGACCTCGATGACGCCGAGGATGGGCAGCTGGACGAATTGGAGATCGACCCCCACGCGCAGCATCGCGGGCACGGTTCGAGGCTTCTGAACGCCTCCATCGACACGCTTCGGGCGGACGGCTTTCGCCGTGCCGTTTGCTGGATCTCTGCTGCGGACGACGCCCGCCGCAAGTTCCTTGTCGACGCCGGTTGGGCGACTGACGGAAGCTGGCGGGAGATCGGCAGTGACGAAGTGCCCGTGCGACTGAAGCAGGTGCGTCTGCACACTGACCTGGGCTGACCTCAGGCTTGCAACGGCACGCTGTCGGCGGCCACACCGATGCGTAGAGCGTCGGCTTCCGCTGCGACCGACGTCGCTGTCAGTCCCAGCGGCAGGCCTTTCAGTGGAATCGGTTCGATGACCGTCCGCATCAACGCCGTTGCGGCGAAGTCGGGCAGATTGACGTCCGCGACCTTGATGGTGGGATCGGCCAGCATGATGGTTTGCTTGGCCGGCTCCAACCGAGGCGATCCGGTGATCTGCGCGACGACCTCGGTACCGAACAGGGTGGTCGTCGTTTCCATTCGGATCCGGCCCTCGCCGGCGTATGACAGCGGGACCGTCGCGACACGCCCGAGAGCCGCATAGTCGATCAGTGCCGTGCCCTCGACGTGAGAGGCGGTCATCGTCTCGAACCAGTCGGTGGTCATGACATCGGTGAGGAGAAGATCAAGATGAGCCACCGCCAACGCGTTGTCAGCGGTGATGCCGAGATCATCTGCGACAACATGCATCTGGCGGACATTGCGCGTGGCGACCTGGCTCAGGAAGGGAAATCCGTCGATGCTGACACTCTGGTTCACCTGGAGTGGCCAGGGCACCTTGCAAGTTCTTTGCGGCTTGGCGTTCGATTCTCTGCTGCGCCCAGCGATCCGCCCCGTAGAGTCCGGCCGCTAGCAGGCCGGCGAGCAGCACGACGACGCCCACGAAGGTCAGCGCCCTGCGGTGCCGCCTCGCCATGCCGCCGACTCACAAACCCAGGATGTCGTCGATGCCGATGGTCAGCCCGGGTCGGGAGCTTACGGCGCGCACAGCCGCGATCACGCCGGGCATGAACGAGACCCGATCGAAGGAGTCATGGCGAATGGTGAGCGTCTCACCTTCTGCGCCGAAGAGCACCTCCTGATGCGCGACCAACCCCCGTAGTCGCACGCCGTGCACCCGGATACCGTCGACTGACGCACCCCGCGCGCCGGGCAGTTCCTGAACCGTCGCATCGGGCGACGGCGGCAGGCCGGCGGAGTCCCGGACAGCTGCGACCCGTCGAGCGGTGGTCGAGGCCGTACCGGATGGGGCGTCCGCCTTGCCGGCGTGGTGGAGCTCGATGATCTCGGCGCTCTCGTAGAACCTGGCCGCCTGCTCGGCGAAATGCATCATCAGCACCGCACCGATGGAGAAGTTAGCGGCGATCAAGACGCCGACGTCAGTGCGCTCGGCCAGTTGACGACGTACGAGGTCGTATTTCTCATCGGTGAAACCCGTGGTCCCGACCACGGCGTGAATCCCGTGGTCGATGCACCAGGCGAGGTTCTCCATCACCGCGTCGGGATGGGTGAAATCGACAGCCACGTCGGCGACCTCGGCCGCTGCCCGGTCGTCACCGAGGTCCAGGGCGGCAACCAACTGCAGACCTCCGGCCGCTTCCACCGCCCGGCACACTTCGGCGCCCATCCGCCCTCGGGCTCCGAACACCGCGACCTTCACGTCTTGGGCCACGACATTGCTTCCTCCCCGCCCGGGCCGCGTCCTGAGCCTGTCGCAGGGCAAACCTACCCTGCTGGCCGCGGGTTGCCGGCCTCAGACGACTTGATCAACAAGCACATCCCCGGGCCGACTGACCACAGGTGATCAGGCCAGCTGCCGGGGACGTGCTTCGACAGGTCGTCACGGGTCAGAGCACGCGCTCCGACAGGACCGGTACTTCGACTGGCGGGGACATCTCGCACTGGGTCGGACAACTGGCGTTGAGCAACGCAGCGGAACTCAGACGGACGCCGGTTCCTCCACCACAGGAATGAGGGACAGCTTGCCTCGATCGTCCACCTCGTTGATCTCCACCTGGATCTTCTGGCCGACGCTGACCACGTCCTCCACGTTCTCTACGCGCGCCCCACCAGCGAGGGGCCGCAGCTTGGAGATGTGCAGGAGGCCGTCCTTGCCGGGAAGCAGCGAGACGAATGCACCGAAGGCGGTGATCTTGACGACGGTCCCCAGGTAGCGCTCGCCCTTCTCCGGCATGGTCGGATTGGCAATCGCGTTGATCATGGTCCGGGCCGCCTCGGCCTTGTCCCCGCTGTCAGCCCCGACGTAGATCGTTCCGTCGTCTTCGATCGTGATCTCCGCACCCGTGTCGTCCTGGATCTGGTTGATCACCTTGCCCTTGGGGCCGATGACTTCACCGATCTTGTCGACGGGAACCTTCAGCGTGATGATCCGCGGCGCGTAGATGCTCATCTCGTCCGGCGCGTCGATGGCTTCACTCATCACGTCGAGCAGCGTGTCGCGGGCCACCTTGGCCTGGTCGAGGGCCCCGGCGAGCACCGAGGCCGGAATGCCGTCGAGCTTGGTGTCCAGCTGGAGCGCCGTGATGAAGTCGCGAGTGCCGGCGACCTTGAAATCCATGTCACCGTAGGCATCCTCGGCACCCAGAATGTCGGTGAGAGCGACATAGCGGGTCTCGTCGTCAACTGTGTCGGACACCAGACCCATCGCGATTCCTGCGACTGGAGCACGGAGCGGCACACCGGCGTTCAGCAGCGCGAGCGTCGAGGCACACACCGAGCCCATGGAGGTGGATCCGTTCGAGCCGAGAGCCTCGGAGACCTGACGAATCGCGTACGGGAACTCTTCTCGGTTCGGCAGTACGGGTACCAGCGCTCGTTCGGCCAGCGCGCCGTGCCCGATCTCGCGCCGCTTGGGCGAACCTACCCGGCCGGTCTCTCCCGTCGAGTACGGCGGGAAGTTGTAGTTGTGCATGTAGCGCTTGGTGGTCTCCGGCGCCAGCGTGTCGAGTCTTTGTTCCATGCCCAGCATGTTGAGCGTCGTGACGCCCAGGATCTGGGTTTCGCCGCGCTGGAAGAGGGCTGAGCCGTGCACCCGCGGGACGACGCCGACCTCCGCCGACAGTGTGCGAATGTCCGACAAGCCACGGCCGTCGATCCGCACCCGATCACGAAGGATGCGCTGCCGGACCAACTTCTTGGTCAACGCCCGGTACGCGCCGATCAACTCCTTCTCCCGGCCTTCGAACTGGCCACCGAGCTGCTCCAGCAGCCGGCCCCGGAGGGCATCGGTCTCCTCCTCGCGTCGATGCTTGTCGCCGATCGACATGACCTCGCTCAACTCACCGGTGACCGCGGCGGCGACCGCCTCGTACACCTCGTCGGAGTAGTCGAGGAAGATCGGGAACTCCGCTGTGGTCTTGGGGAATCTGGCCTGCCAGCTCGGCCTGAGCGTCGCAGAGAGCTCGGATGAACGGCTTGGCGGCCTCCAGACCGGCGGCCACCACGTCTTCGGTGGGCGCCGTCTTACCGTCGGCGACCAGATCCAGCGTGTGTTCAGTCGATTCGGCCTCGACCATGGCGATCGCGACATCACCAGTAGAGGTGACCCGGCCCGCCACGACCATGTCGAACGTGGCCTCCTCCAGCTGGTCAACGTCGGGGAAACCGACCCAGCGATCACCGACGAGGGCAACGCGCACACCGCCGACCGGACCGCTGAACGGCAAACCGGCCAGCTGGGTCGACAGCGATGCCGCGTTGATGGCGACGACGTCGTACATCTTGTTGGGATTGAGCGCCATGACGGTCACGACAACCTGGACCTCGTTGCGGAGGCCCTTGACGAAACATGGGCGCAGCGGGCGGTCGATCAGCCGGCAGGTGAGGATGGCGCCCTCAGAGGGACGGCCCTCACGGCGAAAGAAGCTGCCCGGGATGCGGCCCACCGCATACATCCGCTCCTCGACGTCGACCGTGAGCGGGAAGAAGTCGATTGCGTCGCGGGGCTTGGACCCGGCGGTGGTGGCGGACAGCAACATGGAGTCGCCGTCCAGGTAGACGGTCGCCGAACCGGCGGCCTGCCGGGCCAGCAGGCCCGACTCGAAACGGACGACGTGGCGACCGAGGTCGCCGTTGTCGATGACAGCTTCAGTGAACTGAAGGTCGGGTCCCTCCACGGGAACTCCTGTTCTGCCGACCGGAAATGGTCGGCGGTTGCGGATCGCATCCGCACACCAAGGGACTCCGGCGACCGGCGTCCACTATGGCCTCGACCTCCGGCGCCATCAGGCGCTTCCCCCGGTTCGCAGGCCGGTCTTCGATCGAGGTCCGCGGGCGGCGGCCGTAGCCGCTTCCCGAAAACCACTACCGAGGACCGAGCCGTTCGGCGGTCGAGCTGTGTGGGGATGCAATCTCTACGAGATTGACTATGAAGTTGTGGTCTGGAATAACAAATCGGCGGTCCCCCACAGCTCCGAGGAGAGGCAGAGGGCCGCCGGCTGCATCAACGGCGGAGGCCGAGACGCTCGATCAAGGTTCGATACCGTTCGATGTCGGTCTTGGCGACATAGTTGAGCAGTCGTCGGCGCTGACCGACCAGCAGCATCAAGCCACGGCGACTGTGGTGGTCGTGCTTGTGCTCCTTGAGGTGCTCGGTCAGGTGCGAGATTCGCCTGGTCAGGATCGCGACCTGGACCTCCGGAGAACCGGTGTCACCCTTGCTGGTGGCGTACTCGTCGATGATCTTCTTCTTGGCTGCAGCGTCAATCGACACTCAGTTCTCCTCTCGGTTTCCCGCTGCGCGGCGCCCCCGGTGCCCGTCCGGGCGGTTCACGCGGCGTGAGTGGGAGCTCTTGAATGTCCGCGGCCGATCAAACGGCGGCCCCAAGGCTACCAGCGAGGCGCGGGGAAGGCCCAATCGCCGGTTCGCCCTGAAAATTGACCGCTCGCTTGCCTCAACACGGCGGGTCGTTGCCATTTCGCGAAACCCGTGGTCAATTATCAGGCCAGCGCCGTCCGCACCTGGCGAACAAACTCCTCAGGATGCGCCTCCAGCATCGTCCAGGTGAATCGAAGCACTCGCCAACCGGCAAGGACAAGTGCGTTCTGCCGCCACCGATCGGACTCGAAGAGGTCACGATCGGTTTGATGAATGCGGCCGTCTATCTCCAGTGCCAGCCGAAGGCGCTCGAACGCGATATCGAGGTAGTAGACGTGGTCCTGCACGGATATTGCGGCGTTGCTCCGCCATCCCCCGATGTCGGCCGCACGAAGCAGCCGGTGGGCTCGACGCTCTGCGGCCGACCAAGGCTCGTCGCGTGAGTCGATGAGCAATCTGAGCCGAGCACGGTTACCCGGCCGGTTCGCGGTTCGGGCCAGTGCGTCGTGCATGCCGGCCAGGGTGGCCATTCGCGTACGCAAGGCGACGTCGATACTCTCGGCGGACGTCGGCTCGGCCAATTCGACAGCGGTCAGCGCGGGAGCTGTGAAGCGGAGCCCCGCACGCTGCACCACCAGCTCGGGCGGGACGTGCTGTCGGCTGAACACGAATCCGGCCTGAGGCGTGACCTTGCGAGGCACGGCAAGCTCGATCTTTTCGAGTGGCGCGCTGGGCCAATACGACGCTCGAGCCGCCGCTCCGCCGACCAGGATCCCGTCGGGATGTGCGAGCAGCACCCCACGCATGGCGATGTGCGGATGCTGTCGCCAGTCCGGCACCGAATAGACACCGGGCAGCATGGCTACGAGCCGGCCCTGTCTCAGTAGCCAATCAAACCCACCGGTGAGTTCCGGGTGATCCTGGCGGCGGATCACGCCACCCTGCGCTCGCAGGACTCGTGCGACCTCATCTTCGGACGACACGTCGATACATTGCGGACGATTCATACCGTCCTGCAGTCGTCGCAAAATCTGTGGATGGCGGTCAGGCGCCTTCCACCCTTTGTGGGACATCAGCCCGGTTACGCGCCTTTGTCCGGGACGCAGCCCGGTTACGCGGCCTTCGTCGGCCCAGCCCGGTTGCGCGGCCTTTTGTGGGGGACGCCAGCCCGGTTAGGCGGCCTTTGTGGGCACGTCAGCCCGGTTACGCGCCTTTCGTCCGGGACGCAGCCCGGTTACGCGGCTTTGTCGGGGACGCCAGCCCGGTTACGCGGCCTTTTGTCGGGGACGCCAGCCCGGTTAGGCGGCCTTTGTGGGCACGTCAGCCCGGTTAGGCGGCATGGAGGACATGCCGCGCATCTTCGACGTCGGCATGCATTTGCTTGATCAGTGATTCCATGCCTTCGTATTTCACCTGGCCGCGCAGTCGGGCGTAGAAGTCGATGGCGATAGGGACGTCATAGAGCTCCAGGTCGTCCCGGTCGAGCACGTACGCCTCGACGCGCCGCTCGACGCCATCGAAGGTCGGGTTCGTGCCGACCGAGATCGCCGCCGGCCAACGCGGTGCGGCGGGAACGTCCAGCCGGGTGACCCAGCCGGCGTAGACGCCGTCGGCTGGTACCGCCATACCGGGCTGCACCGGCACATTCGCGGTGGGAAAGCCCATCTGACGCCCGCGTCTGTCCCCGCGCACCACCACCCCCGAGAACCGGAAGACGTGATCGGTGAGTTCGCGCACCCGTCCGAAATCACCCTCGGCCACGGCGTGCCGGATCAATGTGGAAGAGCTGGGCTGGGTCCCATCGGTGATGAGCGGGAGCGCCTGCACTTTGAATTCGCCGGCTCCCAGCTCCTCCAGGGTTGCGACATCTCCGGCCGCCCGAAACCCGAACCGGAAGTTCTCTCCCACGACGATTCGGCTGGGCTTCAGTGGTCGAATCACCTCGTCGACGAAGCGGTCGGGGCTCCAGCTCGCCACATCCGCGGTAAAGGGCAGGACCACGACCTCGTCGACTCCCGCCGCCGCCAGCAGCTCCTTGCGACGCTCGAGGCTGGTCAGCAACGGTGGAGCCTGGTCTGGCCGGACGATCGACATCGGGTGCGGCCAGAACGTGACGGCCACGACCCGGCAGTTCGGCTCTGATGCCCGAGCGGTGCGAATGAGCTCAACATGGCCGCGATGAACGCCATCGAAGTTGCCGATAACCACCACGGTCGGCTGGCTCATCCGGTGCGCGCCTCTCCTGCTCGGAATCTCGAACAGTTAAGCAGACCGCCGATATCTGCCCGACACGCCGACGCCACGCCGGTGCAGGGCCGCGAAGTTGAACAACGCTACGCGTCTATGCGAGACTCCCCGCACACACGCAGGCATCTGATTCTCGGGGGCAAATGTGAAGCGTATTACTAAGTCTGTGCTCGGCGGCCTTGCAGGCTGCGCGGCTGATTCTGGCTGGAACACCAGTACGGCAACGGCGCCGTCGCCGCATCCTACGTACGACAACAACGCCGGTGGACCTCGTTGATCTTCAGCTCGGGGCCGATGGGGCCCTTCGACGATGCAACGGCGTCGCTCCGGATCATGAGACTGACCGACGAACGGCGCACGAACTTCAAGCTCCAGGTGCAGGCGAATCGACACTCGGCCGCGGGCAATCGAGTTCGGCGCTCACCTGCACGTCGGCCTGATGTCGACAGCGACTACGCGAGTTCTCCCGGCAACACGTCTGGCTGGGCCCGCACTACAACACGAGTGCACGGTGCAAGTCCTCCGCACGGATCCAGACCCCGCGATCTCGCAGAAGTCCTCGCGAGACCGAGGTGTGGTTCGACCTCGTGCCATGTGCACGGCATTGCCAGTTGATGGCACCGACGGTGCCCTTCGTGCCGGTGGATCGACGACGGGATCATGTCGATCGTGATTCACGACCTCCCGCACACACGGACCCGAACACTGGCGTGGCCGGTGCGCGGGCAGGCCTGCTTGCCGCGTGGACGTGTCTGCTACTGGGTCTGTCAGGCGCCCGCTGACAGACTCTAGGCGCTCAGACAAAAACCGCTTCAGCAACAGCATCGGTCCTTCCTGGCGGTAAAGCGCCAGGAAGTGGCCAGCTTCGGTCGAATAGGGCCGTCGTGCGTGGCGGGCAGTGTCAGGCCGCCATAAGCCGGGCCGACCGTGGCGGATCCGGTTGGCTTCGGCTTCTGTGACGGTGAGCGTTGCAAAGCAGTCCTGAGCGACGCGGCAACGGCGAGCGTCGGAGCCCAATGTTCTCCGCCTCGTCGAGAGTTTGTGCTTGATCGACCGTGAAGACCCCGACGCGGGTACGCCGCAAGGCGGTGAGATGGCCGCCAACGCCCAGGGCAGCCCCCAGATCGCGCGCCAGTGCCCGGACATATGTGCCAGTGGAGCACTCCACTTCGACATCGAGGTCGAGGACAGGAACGCCGCTGACCTCGCTCGCTCGAGACGCCACCTGGGTGAAGCGATCCACCTGAACCGGCCGGGCCGGCAGATCGACTTGGTCGCCGGCTCGAACACGCGCATATGAACGCACACCGTCGACCTTGATCGCCGACACCGCCGACGGCACCTGGAGGATCCCGCCGCGCAACTTGGCCATGGCGGCCTCGATGTCGGCATCCTGTCACGCCGGCAGCACCGGCAGCTGTCATGACCTCACCCTCGGCGTCATCGGTCACGGTGGAAATTCCCAGGCGGATGGTCGCCGAGTACGCCTTATCTGATAGAGCCAGGTAGCCGAGAAGCCGAGTCGCCTTCCCGATTCCGATGATCAAGACGCCGGTGGCCATCGGATCGAGGGTGCCGGCGTGGCCGACCTTGCGAGTCCCGACCAGCCGCCGTACGCGCGCCACCACCTGATGCGACGTCCAGCCGGCGGGCTTGTCAATGACCGCCAGACCGGACGTCGGCGCGTCAGGCAATCGGCTCCTCATCGCCGTCGGGGTGCTTGTACGGATCTTCGCCCGCGGCGTAGGCGGCCGTGGCTGCCTGTTCGGCCACGCGCTCATCAGTGGCCCGGGCCTGCGCCAGAAGCTCGTCGATCTGCCGGGCGTTCTCAGGCACCGCGTCCGGCACGAAGGTCAGGGTCGGGGTGAACTTCAGCCCTAGCAGCTTGCCCACTTGTGACCTCAGCAGTCCAGTCGCGGAGGCGAGCGCTGCCGCCGTGCTCGCCTGCTCTTGATCCGTACCCAGCACCGTGTAGAAGGCGGTCGCCTCGCGGCTGTCCCCCGTGAGCCGTACGTCGGTGATCGTGATGAAGCCCAGCCGCGGATCTTTGATCCGGCGCTCCAGCATCTCGGCGATGATCACCTTGATCTGATCGGCCAGCTTGAGTACCCGTGGCGATGCCATGCCTCACTCCTTCGTCGGCGGGCGGGCTCGGACCAGCCACCCGTAACCGGGCGACGGTCCGAGCCGTCACCGCACTATGACCGAGCCTTTTCCCTCATCTCGTAGGTCTCGATGATGTCGCCGATCCGGATGTCGGAGTAGTTGGCCAGCGTTATGCCGCACTCAAACCCCTCGCGCACCTCAGTGACGTCGTCCTTCTCCCGCCGCAACGAGCCGATCGTGCTGTCGGCGACAACGACGC
This sequence comes from uncultured Actinomycetota bacterium, assembly GCA_963808495.1. Taxonomy (GTDB): domain Bacteria; phylum Actinomycetota; class Actinomycetes; order Propionibacteriales; family Propionibacteriaceae; genus Microlunatus. Next base: position 293,535 of record CAWEGC010000009.1, on the reverse strand, counting down.
CTTCCCGTAGCAGCCGGGCCTTGGCGTTGCGCCGGATCGTGCCGTCGATGACCATACAGCCGGCGATGATGCCCGCCCTCGACGAACGGAAGATCTCGCGGATCTCCGCCTGACCGAGGGTCACCTCCTCGTAGATCGGCTTCAGCATGCCCTTCAAGGCGGCCTCGATCTCGTCGATCGCGGCGTAGATCACCGAGTAGTACCGGATGTCCACGCCCTCGCGATCCGCGAGCTCGGTCGCCTTGCCCTGCGGCCGGACGTTGAAGCCGACGATCACCGCGTCGGAGGCGGCGGCCAGCGAGACATTCGTCTCGGTGATCGCGCCCACACCCCGGTCGATGACCCGCAGCGAGACCTCGTCGCCCACATCGATCTTGGAAAGCGCATCCTCGAGCGCCTCGACCGATCCGGCACCATCGCCCTTGAGGATGAGTCGCAGCTCCTGAGTCTCGCCCTTCTCCAACTGCTCGAAGAGCTGATCGAGAGTCTTCCGCCGAGTACCGGCGGCCTGAGCTGCCATCCGAAGCCGTGACGCCCGGCGCTCGCCGATCTGGCGAGCCATCCGATCGTCCTCGACCACCAGGAAGCTGTCGCCAGCACCCGGAACGGCGGTCAGGCCGAGCACCTGGACCGGGAAGGACGGAGGTGCTGTGTCGACCGTGTTGCCGTGATCGTCCAGCAGCGCCCGAACCCGACCGTGAGCCGGACCGGTGACGATGGAGTCGCCGACGTGCAACGTTCCGCGCTGGACGAGAACGGTGGCAACCGGACCCCGGCCTTTGTCCAGGTGGGCTTCGATCGCCACGCCCTGAGCCGGCATTTCTGGGTTGGCCCGTAGGTCCAGCGCAGCATCGGCGGTCAGGATGATGGCTTCGAGCAGGCTGTCGATGCCCTCGCCCGTCGTGGCCGAGACATCGACGAACATCGTCTCGCCGCCGTACTCCTCGGGCACGAGGCCGTACTCGGTCAACTGCCCACGAACCTTGGTGGGATCGGCACCGACCTTGTCGATCTTGTTGACTGCGACCACGACCGGCACATCGGCCGCTGTGGCGTGGTTCAGTGCCTCGATCGTTTGAGGCATGACGCCGTCGTCGGCCGCCACCACGAGCACGGCGATATCGGTGGACTTGGCCCCCCGGGCGCGCATGGCGGTGAACGCCTCGTGACCTGGGGTGTCGATGAAGGTGATCTTGCGTTCCTGGTCGTCGACCTCGGTCGCGACCTGGTACGCGCCGATGGCCTGGGTGATGCCGCCGGCTTCGCGCGCCACCACATTGGTGTTGCGGATGGCGTCCAGCAGCTTCGTCTTGCCGTGGTCGACGTGGCCCATCACGGTGACGACCGGAGGCCGTGCCTCGAGGGCCTCCTCGCCGCCGGTGTCCTCGCCGAACTCGATGTCGAAGCTTTCCAGCAGCTCCCGATCCTCGTCCTCGGGGGAGACGACCTCGATGTTGTAGTTCAGCTCTGAACCAAGGACCTGCAGGGTGTCATCGCTCACCGACTGGGTAGCGGTCACCATCTCCCCCAGGTGGAACAGCACCTGCACCAGTGACGCCGCATCGACACCGATCTTCTCGGCGAGGTCGGTGAGCGAGGCACCGCGGGCGAGCCGGATGGTCTGCCCATCGCCTTGCTTGACCCGTACGCCGCCGATCGCCGGCGCTTCCATCTGATCGAACTCTTGACGACGCTGCTTCTTGGACTTGCGGCCGCGACGAGCCGGACCCCCGGCCCGGCCGAACGCGCCCTGAGTGCCACCACGACCGCCTCGACCGCCGCGACCACTCGGTGGCGGACCACCGGGTGCCCCACCAGGACCGCCACGTCCGGGCGCTTGACCTGGTCGACCACGACCGCCCGCCGGCGCTCCACCGCGGCCGCGCAGTCCCGGACCACCGTTGGGACCACCCAGCTGACCGGAGTTCTGCTTGGGCATCATGGCGGGATTCGGCCGCGGCATGCCGGGCACGCCTGGCCGGCCTCCCGGCGCGGGGGCATGGCCCAACGGTGGGCGGGGTCCGCCAGGCCGGGCCGGATCTGCAGCGCCGGGCCGAGGTGCGCGCGGCTGGCCCATACCTTGAGAAGACGAGAACGGGTTGTTGCCCGGGCGTGGAGCCCCGGTGCGACGCCCAGCCGGTCCCTGACCGCCGGGTAGTCCGCCGGTCGAGCCAGGCCGCGGCCGAGGTCCGGCCGGCGTCCCACCGACATCACCTGTGCGAGGCGTCGGCATCTGGGGGACCGGGCGTGGGGTGGCCGGTGGGCTGGTCCGGCGGGCGGCCGGCAACTGGTCTGCCGGCGGTTCGCCGTGGCCGGGCTGTCCATCCGTGCGGGCCGGGGACACCGGACCTGGCCGGGCCTCTGGAGGCGACGGCAATGAGGCGCTCGGCGGCGCAGCAGGTTGAGCGGCGGTCGAACCGATCAGCCTGGCCGACGGCCGGTTCCACCGCCGTGGCGGCGACGCTCGTGGTTGCCTCGCCGTTGGTGTCAGCGGCGGGAGCCGGCGCTTTGGCGGCAGCCTTCTTCGCCGGCTTCTTGGCCGGCGGCGGCTCACTCGCCAGTTTCTCTTTGAGCCGTCTTTCGACCGGAGCCTCCACTGTGGACGAGGCCGATCGGACGAACTCTCCCATGTCCTTCAGCATGCTGAGGACGGTTTTGCTTTCGACTCCGAGCTCCTTGGCGAGCTCGTAGACACGGACCTTTGGCACTGCTCTCCTTGTTGGCGGTCCGGGTCTAGATTCCGGACCAGTTAGTTGTTGTGCATGCTCACTGAACGGTTCTCATCGAGAGGTCATGAGCGTTAGCTCACTTTCTGGTCGGCGCCCGAAACAGGTACGGACGCTTGTCGTGCACCAATGCCGAACAGCACGGGTGCAAGGCAAAACTCTATGCCAATCGGCGGTTTTCTCCTAAGTCGCCGCGGCCTGGATCAGGTCGCGGGCGGCTCGTTCGAGTTGCTCGGCCGTGACACCCTCTACCCGTAGTGCCCGGCCCACCGCTCGGCGGCGAGCGGCCTGCTCCAGGCATTCCGCTCTGAAGTGCAAGTATGCCCCTCGACCCAACTCCCGCTGCGGTACGTCCGCGACCAGCCCGCTCGGCGTCCACACCAGCCGTAACAGTTCGGCTTTGTCGGCCTTCTGCCGGCAGCCGAGGCACGTGCGGACCGGCTGGCTCACGTCAGCAGCCTAATAGGGGTGGTATGGGTCCCAGCTTTCCAGGCAGATGTCCCGGCCGCGAGAAGACCGGCTAATCGCCACTCCCCGGCTCGGCCATTCGCCGATGCTGCTCGGCCTTCACGCGTTGTAGATCGACTGGAAGCTGCCCGCCATGGTTCCACCCTCTCGTAGGTCCGTAAGTCCGGCCTGCACGTGCGTCACCCTCCATCAGCGCCTCGACACCTTGCTTCAGCGCCTCGGCAGGGCCGTCCTTGGGCCTTGCCCATCGCGGGCGTCGTCCTTCAGCGCAGACGGACGAAATTCGTAGTCGGTCGGGCCGGGCATGAACGAGGTGCTTAGCGACGTTCGATGTCCTTGATTCCGTTCTGGATGCCGCCGGTGACGCACGACTGCAAGTAGGTCTTCTGACGCGGTGCATGCCGGCTGGAAGCTGCCCGGCATGGTGGAGGCGATCGACGAGCTGCTCAGCACTCGGCCCTGGTTGCGCGCCACCGTGCCAAACGACTGCCCTTACTGGCCCTGCGGCGCAGTATCGGAACGGATGTCGATCCGCCATCCCGTCAGCCGCGCCGCCAGCCGGGCGTTCTGGCCTTCTCGACCGATCGCCAACGACAACTGATAATCCGGAACGATCACTCGAGCCGCCCGCAGATTCGGGTCCACGACCGTAACCGACGACACCTTGGCGGGCGACAGCGCCTGCCCCACGAAGGTCGCCGGATCGGCTGACCAGTCGATGATGTCGATCTTCTCCTCGTTGAGCTCATGCATCACCGCGCGCACCCGCTGACCCATCGGCCCGATACAGGCCCCTTTGGCGCTGACATCAGGATTGTGGCTGACCACCGCGATCTTGCTCCGATGGCCGGCTTCCCGGGCCACCGCCTTGATCTCCACCGTTCCATCGGCGATCTCCGGTACCTCGAGCCGGAACAACTTCTCCACCAGCTGCGGGTGCGTCCGCGAGACAACGATCTGTGGCCCTCGCAGCTCCTTGCGGACCGAGACGACGTAGACCTTGATCCGGGTGCCGTGAGCGTAGGTCTCCCCAGGCACTTGCTCGGCCAGCGGCATGATCGCCTCGATCTTGCCGAGATCGACGAGCACCGTGCGGGAGTCGCTGCCTTGTTGAACGACGCCGGAGATGACGTCGCCCTCGACACCCGAGAAATGCCCGTATTTCTGTTCGTCCTCCACGTCCCGCAGCCGCTGCATGATCACTTGCCGCGCCGTGGAGGCGGCCACCCGACCGAAGCCCTCTGGCGTGGCGTCATACTCGCCGACCTGCTGGCCGTCCGCACCCATCTCCGGAACCATCACGGTGACGTGCCCCGTCTTGCGGTGCAGCTGCACCCGAGCGCCCGGCACGGAACCCTCGGTCCTCTCGTACGCCGTCAGCAGCGCCTCTTCGATCGCCTTGGCCAGGACCTCGAACGGAACATCCTTCTCCCGCTCCATCAGCCTCAGTACGGAGATGTCGATGTCCATGCTCAATCCTCCTTCTCCACCGGCCGGTTGAGTTCGACCTGCACGAAGGCCGTTTGGACATCGGCGAACCGCACGGTCCGCTCAGAGTGCTCGACATCCAGCACCGCTGCATCAGGCGTCGTCGAAGCGATCCGGCCGGTGAACACCTCTCCCCCGTCAAGTGTCACCTCGACCAGTCGACCGAGGTTGCGACGCCAATGGCGAGGCTGAAGGAGCGGACGCGCCACCCCGCGGGACGACACTTCAAGGGTGTAGGGGCTGCGTCCTCCGAGATCAGCACGATCCAGCTCCGCCGACAGCGCTTTGCTCGCCTCGGCGATATCGTCCAGCAGCGGTCCGGCGCCATTAGGCCCGTCACCGTCCACGACGATCCGCAACAACCGGCGCTTCCCGGCGGGGATGACCTCCACCGCCTCCAATTCAAGATCGAACTCTGCAAGCACAGGACGCAGCAGATCAGCAATCTCGCTATCTCTCATGTGCGTCCTTACGATCCGGTTGGGTCAGGCAGTTGTACGCGACTACCCCCGAGTACGGCTCGGCCGGACCGGATGGCGCCGTGTGTCGCAGCATACTCGTGCAGGGCTGGGGTACGGTCGGCGAATGGCATCGAGCGGCGCCCCAGCATCGCTGCCGCTCGGCCGACGCGAGGCGCTCGTCCTTCTTGCCAGTCTGCCTGTCGCACTGGCCGGATGCGGCACCAGTGACCCGGCCATCAACGAGCCCCGCATCAACAGCTCCGGCACCGAGCAGCCCTCCCGCCAATGCGTCATCGACCCCATCACCGACGCCCACCGCCACGCCGAGCCCGCAGCTCGTTCAGGGTGCGGCACTCGAACAGGGGCTAGCCGACCGGGCCGGAGCTATCAGCACCGGCAAGCAGCACACCCAGCTCTCGACGAACCAGCGCAAGTTGTTGGCCGCTGTCCGGGCCGGCCATCTTGATCACGCGGACGCCCTCCAGGGTGCCGAGGCGACGAACCGGCCGACGTCCGCACCCAGACCGGGAACGTTGCCGGTCGACGAGGCACTTGCCGTCCTGGTCCGACGTGAGCGTGCCGCGGCCCGCAGCCACGCAAAGGCTGCGCTCGCCACATCCGGCTCTCCGGCGCTGATCTGGGCTTCGATGTCGGTGGCCGCGAGCAGCTACGCGTGGGCGCTCGGTCAGGATGAGGCCGTCCCGATCGCGTCGTCGAAGCGCGGTCAGCTGCCGGCACTCTCTGCTGACCAAGCCGTCGCCGAACTGGTCGCCCAGTTGCACGCGCTCGTCTACGGCTATCAACTAGCCATCGGCAAGCTGCCGGTGCTGGGCAAGCGTCACGCCCGCGCCGTCGCGGACCTTCTCCGGGTCCGAATCCTGCGAGAACGGCTGATCTCGATCTTGACCAGCCGTTCGATCACGGTTCCAGTTCCCCAATCGGCATACGTACCATCGCTGCGCGTCCACGACGCGGCCAGCGCAGAGAAGCTCATCGCGCGCATGCAGTCAGCGATGCTGCCGTTCTGCGGGCTCTTCGTGGCCGCCGCGACCGGCAGGGACAGGCAGCTGGCGTTCGACACGCTCGCCGCTACGGCCAGGACTGCTCGCTCCTGGGGGGCGTCGATCAGCGCCTGGCCGGGCTGGCCCTAGCTGCTACCAGGACCAAGTAGCTGGCGGACTGTGTCGTAGGCCACCTTGATGATCAAACCAGCGAGCACCACAAGGAACACTCGGCGGACGAAGGCGTTGCCGTGGCGAAGCGCCGTCCGCGCCCCGATCAACCCACCGACCAGGTTCGCCAAGCCCATGGTGAGACCCAGCGCCCACAGAATCGAACCGTTCAGGCCGAAGACGACGATCGCCACCAGATTCGTCGTGAGATTCGCGATCTTGGCCTTGGCGCTGGCCTCGAGGAACCCGTAACCGAGCACGCCCACCAACAAGATCACGAAGAACGACCCCGTGCCTGGGCCGAGAAAGCCGTCGTATGCCCCCACAGTGAGCCCGATCAGCGTCGTCAGACCGTAGTGTGCTCGGCCGTCGTGCTTGCGTGCCGACGTCAGACCGAGCTGAGGCCGGCGCCAGGTATAGACGCCCACCACCACCAGGGCGACCAGGACGATCGGTGTGAAGTACTCCCTCGGCAACAGCTTCGCGGCTTGAGCGCCCAGGGCCGATCCGACAGCGGCGCCAATCACGAGCGGCAGCACCGTCCTCCGGTCCGGTTTGATCTTGACCGCATAGGTGATCGAGCTCGTCGCGGTGCCCCAGACCGACGAGACCTTGTTGGTGCCAAGGATGGTGGCGGGCGAGGTGGTAGCGGGCAGTGCGATCAACAACGCTGGAAGCTGGATCAGGCCGCCGCCGCCCACGACGGCGTCCACCCAGCCGGCGCTGAACGCTGCCACGATCAGCAGGATCAGCGTGACGGGCTCGAGATCGGGTCCGGGCACTGGTCAGGCCAGCGTGGGGCGGCCGTGCACAGCCGCCACAATTTCTCCCAACGCATCGGCCAGCGCGACATTGGACTGCTCACCCGAGCGACGATCACGAAGCTCGACCATGCCGTCGGCGAGACCGCGACCGACGACGACGATGGTCGGCATGCCCATCAGCTCGGCATCGGCGAACTTGACGCCCGGGCTCGCCTTCCGGTCGTCCAGCAGGACCCCGACCCCCGCTTCGTCGAGTTGCACGGCAAGATCAACAGCCGCGGCCAGCACCACCTCGTCCTTGCCGGTGGCGAGCAGTTGCACGTCGTACGGTGCCAGCTCGCGAGGCCAGCACAACCCCTTCTCGTCGGCCGTTCCCTCGGCTACGGCGGCTACGGCCCGGGATACACCAACCCCGTACGAGCCCATGGTGACTGTCACCAGCTTGCCGTGTTGATCAAGAACTTTGAGACCGAGGGCCTCCGCGTATTTCTTGCCCAGCTGGAAGATGTGGCCCATCTCGATACCCCGCGCCAGCCGAAGAGGACCGCTGCCGTCCGGTGCCGGATCGCCATCCCGAACCTCGGCGGCCTCGATCGTGCCGTCCGGTGTGAAGTCACGGCCACACACGAGGTCGAAGACGTGGCGACCGGGTTGGTTGGCGCCGGTCAGCCACCGAGTGCCGCTGACCACCCGCGGGTCGACCAAATATTTGATCTTGGCGGCGCCATTCACGCCCAGGATCTCCGGACCGAGGTAGCCCTTGACCAGCTCCGGATGCGCCGAGAAATGCTCGTCGCTGAACGGCTCAGCCTCGGCTGGTTCCAGCTGTGCGGCCAGCCGTTTCAGATCTACTTCCCGGTCACCGGGTACGCCAACCGCGAGTGGATGCCGAGAGCCGTCCACTTCCTTGACCATGAAGACAACATTCTTCAAGGTGTCACCCGCCCGCCATGGGCGGTCTGGGCGCGGATATCGGGAGTTCGCAAGGGCCACCAGGGTGTCAATCGTCGGCGTATCCGGCGTGTCCTCCACGTGGGCCGCCGGCGCATCGTCGTACGAGATCGCCGGCGGCGCCGCTACCCGGACCGCTTCCGCATTCGCCGCGTAACCACCCGGCGAGCGGACAAAGGTGTCCTCCCCGTTCTCCGCGACCGCGAGAAATTCCTCGCTGGCCGAGCCGCCCATCGCCCCCGACATGGCGTGCACGATGACGTACTCGAAACCCAGCCGGTTGAAGATCTTGACGTACGCATCGCGGTGCATGTCGTAGGACTTCTGCAGGCCCGCATCGTCGATGTCGAAGGAGTAGGAGTCCTTCATCACGAACTCACGGCCCCGGAGCAGGCCCGCCCGCGGCCGCGCCTCGTCACGGTACTTGGTCTGAATCTGGTAGAGGGAAAGCGGCAAGTCCTTGTATGAGGAGTAGAGATCCTTCACCAGCAGCGTGAACATCTCCTCGTGCGTGGGACCCAGGAGATAGTCGGCACCCTTGCGATCCTTCACGCGAAAGAGCAGACCGCCATATTCGGTCCACCGGCCGGTCGCCTCGTACGGTTCGCGGGGCAGTAGTGCCGGAAAGTGCACCTCCTGCGCGCCGATCGCATCCATCTCCTGCCGCACGATCTCCTCGACCTTGCGGAGCACCCGGAAGCCGAGGGGCAACCAGGTGTAGATACCCGGCGCGGCCCGCCGGATGTAGCCAGCGCGGACCAGCCATCGATGGCTCGGTACCTCGGCGTCAGCCGGGTCCTCGCGTAGGGTCCGGACGAACAGCTCCGACATTCGGGTGATCACGTCCGAAACCCTATCCACGCAGCATGGGCGTGGTGACGCACGCGGCGTCGGAGATCTACGTCCGCAGCCTCCCCGCTGGGAGCGCGATGGCACATCTGGTCAGTAGTGAATCGTGGCGAATTCGCCGACCTCCGCGAAACCGACTCGGTCGTACATTGCTCGAGCCGGCAGGTTGTAGTCATTGACATAGAGCGACACGGTGGGCACCAGCTTGCGGGCGAGCTGCACGACCGCGGCCATGGCGGCGGCTGACAGGCCGCGTCCCCGCAACTCGGGCTCGAGCCAGACGCCTTGAACCTGGCAAACCGAGCCGGAGACCGATCCGAGGTCGGCCTTGAAGAGCACCTGATCGCCGTCGAAGAGCCCGAACGCCCGTCCCGAGGTGATCAGCTGCCGGACATAGAACCGGTAGCCGGCCGGATTGCCCTGGACGGGCGACACACCGACTTCCTCGGTGTACATCCGTACCGCTGCCTCGTAGTAGGAGTCCCAGTGCTCCAGCGTGACCCGGCGGACCTGCGGATTCGGCGTCACCTGCGGATCCTTGCTGATCGCCAGCACCGGCTGATGGGGCCGCACGTTGCGGACCTCTCGCCACGACGCGCCCCAGCGATCCGACAGCTGCCGCCACATGCCGAGCACCACAGTCGAGGGGCCGATGATGGAGGCGCTCGGCCGCTTTGGGCCGGCGTATTCGACCCATGCCGCGACCGCCTCTGCATCGGCATTGACGGGCACCATGTTGGATCCCACGTGACACAGCGCCCTCAGTGCACCGTCGCGCTCGAAGCCCCAGATCGGGCACCCAAGACTCGACTGTTCAACGCCCGCGGCCCGCACCCGGGCGGCCACCATGACATTTTCGACCGGGTTGATCGAGAGCACCCGGATCGCAGCAGGAAGATCGTTTCGAGCGAGCACCCGGACGCGCCCGGGCCTCCGGCGCAGCCCCACCGACGAGCGGCCGGGAAAGGCGGCGGCCTGCCCCATGATCACACCACGCTGACCTGCGGAACGCCTTCGGCTGCCGGCAGACTGTCCGCCAACCTCATGGCCTCCTCGATCAGGGTCTCGACGATGTCGCTCTCTCGTACAGTCTTGATCACCTCGCCGCGGACGAAGATCTGACCCTTCCCGTTGCCGGATGCGACGCCCAGATCGGCCTCCCGAGCTTCGCCCGGGCCGTTGACGACGCAGCCCATCACCGCGACGCGCAGCGGCACCTCGAGGCCTTCCAGCCCGGCCGTGACCTCTTCCGCGAGCTTGTACACATCGACCTGGGCCCGCCCGCACGACGGGCAGGAGACGATCTCCAGATGCCGCGGCCGTAGGTTGAGGGACTCCAAGATCTTGATGCCCACCTTGACTTCCTCCACCGGCGGCGCAGAGAGCGAGACGCGGATGGTGTCGCCGATGCCGCGGGACAGGAGTGCGCCGAAGGCGACGGCAGACTTGATCGTGCCCTGGAAGGCCGGACCGGCCTCGGTCACGCCGAGGTGCAACGGATAGTCACATGCCTCGGACAGCAGTTCATATGCGCGCACCATGATCACCGGATCGTTGTGCTTGACGGAAATCTTGAAGTCGCGGAAGCCATGCTCCTCGAACAGGCTTGCCTCCCACAGCGCCGACTCGACCAGCGCCTCCGGAGTTGCCTTGCCGTACTTGGCGAGCAGTCGCTTGTCCAGCGAGCCGGCGTTGACGCCGATCCGGATGGAACAACCCGCATCGGTGGCGGCACGGGCGATCTCGCCGACCTTGTCGTCGAACGCCTTGATGTTGCCAGGATTGACGCGGACCGCCGCGCAGCCGGCGTCGATGGCTGCGAAGACGTATTTCGGCTGGAAGTGGATGTCCGCGATCACCGGAATCTGGGATTTCTTGGCGATGGCGGCGAGTGCGTCTGCATCGTCCTGACTGGGCACCGCAACCCGGACGATGTCGCAGCCGGTCGCAGTCAATTCGGCGATCTGCTGCAGCGTCGCGTTGATGTCAGCGGTCAGCGTGGTGGTCATCGACTGCACACTGATCGGGGCGTCACCACCGACCAGCACCTTGCCGACCCTGATCTGCCGCGTCTGCCGGCGCGCAGCGAGCGTGGGGGGTGGCAGGGTTGGAATCCCGAGATCGATGCTCATGAGGCCTTTCGTGGTTTCGGCGGAGCACGGAGTTGGTGCCGTCTCGCCGCCGATCAAGCGTAGCCACTTGGGGCGGAAGTCTCTACGAGGCGTCAAAGCTCAATCATCGGCGGCGGCGATCACGTCGCCAAGACTCGAGAACGGGCCGGACGGCGATCACTCGGGCGGTGACGACCCATCCTGCCGATCCTGCGAGGATCCGCCGGTGCCGCGAGTGGGCGCCAGTACGCCAACCAAACCACCGGCGATGGTGGCCAGGAGTGTGATGAAGGAATCCGGCACCTGCACCCCGTTGTAGATGAACATCGTCCAGGCGATCCCACCGATGATGAAGTACACGCCGAGCGCCGCGACGATGGCGAAGTACAGCCAATCGGGAGTGCCGCTGGGGCGCTGTTGAAGCTGCATCTGCCATCACACCTTTGTGCTGTCCCGAGTTCCTTTCCTCAACAGTGAGGCAGTTGGCCCTCGCTCAGATACCGACGGTTCTGTGCTGACCTCGGACAGGCGCTGAGAGAGGAAGATTCTCTCGGGTTCATTTCCGACCAGCTGCAGGGCAGACCGATAGGCGTCCGCCGCTTCGCCATCGCGGTGGAGCTTGCGCAACAGATCGGCACGTGTGGCATGCAGCATGTAGTAGCCGTCGAGACGGCCATCCGCTCGTAGCCTGTCGACCAGATCCAGCCCGGCGGCCGGACCCTGCACCATGGACACCGCCACCGCGCGATTGAGATCCACCATCGGGGACGGTGCCACCGACTGGAGAACGCTGTACAGCGCGACGATTTGGGGCCAGTCGGTGGTGTCCAGACTGGCCGCATCGTCGTGCAGCGCAGCAATTGCTCCCTGGAGCGCGTACGGTCCTGGGTCTCTCCCGGCCAGGGCAAAAACGAGGTGGCTGCGGCCCTCCTCGATGAGGTCACGATTCCACCGGGAGCGATTCTGGTCAGCGAGCAGGACCAGATTGCCAGCCGGATCCACCCGAGCGTCGCGTCGTGCGTCGATCAGCAGCAGGAGCGCTAGTAGACCGGCAACCTCGCGGTCGGTGGGAAGCAGCCGGCGCAGAATACGGGCCAGCCGGATTGCCTCGTCCTCGAGGTCCGGCCGGATGAGCATGGACCCGCCGCTGGCCGCATACCCCTCCGTGAAGATCAGATAGATCACCCGCAGCACACCAGGCAACCGATCGGGCAGCTCGCTGCCGGCGGGCACGCGGTACGGGATGCGGGCCTGCCGAATCTTTCTTTTCGCCCGGACGAGGCGCTGAGCCATGGTCGCAGGCGGTACGACGAACGCCCGGGCCACTTCAGGAGTGCTCAGACCACCGAGGCAATGCAACGTCAGCGCGGTTTGAGCTTCGAGGTTGAGAGCCGGGTGGCAACAGGTGAAGAACAGCCGCAGCCGTTCGTCAGGCACGTCCTCATCACCAGCGACGTCCGGACGCGGTGCTTCGGCGCGGTCGGCTTCCACCTGCAGTAGTGCCAGCCGGGCGGCGTACGTGCGATCTCGGCGCAGTAGATCGACCGCCCGCCGCCGAGCCACGGTCAGCAGCCACGCAGCCGGCCGGCTTGGCACCCCATCGACGGGCCAGCGCTGCAGTGCCGTCGCGACCGCATCGGAGGCGACCTCCTCTGCCAAGTCGAGGTCGCCGAGCTGCCGAACGAGTGCAGCGAGCAGCCGGCCCCATTCCTCCCGGAAGACGGCTTCGACGGAGTCGGCTGCTCGCTCGCTCAACGCTGATTTCCGCGTTACCGCGACTCGATGCCCTCGAACTCCATGACCGGCCGGACCTCCATCGATCCGTACTTCGCCCCAGGACAGCGCGCCGCCCAGTCGATGGCCGCGTCGAGATCGGGAACGTCGAGCAGGTAGTACCCGCCCAAGACTTCACGGGTCTCAGCGAACGGGCCGTCGGTGACCACCCGGTCACCATCCTTCAGGCGTACGGTCGTCGCAGTCTGCGACGGCTGCAAGGCGGCCCCACCGACCTTGACGCCTGCATCGGCGATTGCCTTTTCGAACGCCCAATAATCTGCCATCACCTGGTCCACGACCTCTTGCGACGGCGCCTCACGAGGCTCCTCGCCGTAGATCAGCAGTAGATAGTTCACAGGTCTACCTCCTCCATGTGCGGGACTGCCCCTGCGGCCGTCCTCATCTTTAACGACGAACGAAGCATGGCGGAATCGACATCGAACCCGACAACGGCGGTGATCGAAGATGCGTGATCGGTCAGAACAAGCGGATCGGGTCGAGGATGTCGGCCAAGATCAGCACCACGCCGGAGACCAGGATGATGCCGCCGACGACATAAGCGACCGGAAGCATTCGGGCCGTGTCCACGTACCCGGGATCGGGCCGCCGGAACAACCGGGCCCAGCCGCGCCTCGCCGCCTTCGTAGACGGCACCGGCCATGTGACCCCCGTCCAGCGGTAGCAGCGGAACGAAGTTGAACAGCCCGACGAAGAGATTCACCGAGGCCAGCACAGTGAACAGACTGGCCACCTTGTCGGCCGCACTGATCTGATCAGTGGCGGCGATCTCACCTGCCGCCCGGCTGGCGCCCACAATGCTCATCGGCCCGTAGATATCCCGCGGTTCGCCGGTCACGAGGTTGTAGGCCGGTGTAGTACACCTTCACCGGGAAGTCGATCAGCGCAACCGCGGTCTGCTTGGTCATCTGCCACATGTCGCCGATGACCGCTACCGGCCCGCCACGTTCTCGCGTGACTACGGGTTCAACGCCCAGGAACCCGGCCGCGACCCGCTTCGCGGGATCGTAGCGGTCAGGCACGCCCGTGATCACCGTGTTCACTTGCGGAAGCGCCAGTCGCTGCCCGTTCCGCTCGACGGTGATGACGACCGGTTGGTCGAGATTCGCCCGGATCAAGGTCGAGATCTCATTCCAGTCGCTGACGGGTTCGGAGTTGAAGGCGACGATGCGATCTCCCTTCTGGATGCCGGCCTGGGCTGCTGGACTGGCCGGCTTTCCGGAGCAGCTCTGATCAGGCTCGTTGGTGGCGACGATGCACTCCTGCACTCGGTTGACCACCGGCTGGGACCGATAGACGCCATAGGTCATGGCGACGCCGAGGAAGATCACGAACGCCAGCAGGATGTTCATCGTCGGCCCGCTGGCCATGATGATCAGCTTCTGCCAGGACCTCTTCTGATAGAAGAGGCGGCCTTCGTCTTCACGCTTGATGTCCTGCCATTCGGCGGCCCGGGCGTTGTCGGCCAGCGCTCGGAACGGACCGGTGCTGTACTGCCGGATCTTGCCCGGCCGGTCCCTGGCGGGCGGGAACATGCCGACGAACCGGACGTAGCCCCCGAGGGGGAAGAGCTTGAAGCCGTATTCGGTTTCGCCGCGTCGTCTCGACCACAAGGTGCGGCCGAAGCCGACGAAGTACTGCGTGGTCTTGACGTCGAAACGCTTCCCCGGCACGAGATGCCCGATCTCATGCAGTGCGATCGAGGCCATCACGAGAGCAAAGAAGACGATGGCGCCAGCGAGATAGATGACGATGTCCACCTAGCGTCCCTGCTCCACTGCTGTCTAGTGATTGATCGATGAGACCAGCGCTGCCGCCCGCTCTCGCGCCCATGCATCCGCCGCTAGCACTGCGTCGAGGCTGAGTTCGTCGTTCCCGACCAATGTCGAGCCTACCCGCGCCGACAACGCAGGCTGGGTTGGTCGCAGCCCCGCGTGCTCGCTCAGGACCCGCTCCACCAGGCTCGGAATGTCCAGAAAGCCGATCCGGCCGTCATGAAATGCGTCGACGCATTCTTCGTTGGCCGCATTGAACACTGCCGGCGCGGTGCCCCCGAGCAGGCCCGCGGATCGAGCCAGTTCCACCGCCGGGAAGGCGTCGGTGTCCAGTGGTTCGAAGGTCCAACTCGTGGCGGTCGTCCAATCGCAGGGTGGCGCAACGCCCGGCAGCCGCTCCGGCCAGCTCAATCCGAGCGCAATCGGCAGTTTCATGTCGGGGGGCGAGCACTGCGCAAGCGTCGAGCCGTCGACGAATTGCACCATGGAGTGCACGATCGACTGCGGGTGCACGACCACGTCGATCCTGTTCGAGCGGTACGCGGTAGAGCAGGTGCGCCTCGAGTAGCTCCAACCCCTTGTTGACCAGCGTGGCCGAATTTGTCGTGACCACCCGGCCCATGTGCCAGGTCGGGTGAGCCAGTGCCTCGGCCGGCGTGACGTCGGCCATCTGGTCACGAGTTCGCCCGCGGAAGGGACCCCCGCTTGCCGTGAGGATCAGCCGGTCGACCTCCGCTGCCGCCGCGCCGCGAAGGCACTGGGCCAATGCCGAGTGTTCTGAGTCCACCGCGACGATCTGACCCTCCGCAGCGGCGGAGGTGACCAGCGGACCACCGATCACCAGTGACTCCTTGTTCGCCAGCGCCAGGATGCTGCCGGCCTCCAGCGCGGCGAGAGTGGGCGCGAGTCCGCTGGAACCGGTGATCCCGTTGAGGACGACGTCGCAGGGCAGCCGGGCGACCTGCGTGGCCGCGTCGGGCCCGGCCAGGATCTGCGGCAGCCGCAGGTCCCCGCTCGCCCAGCCTCGCTTGCTGGCTTCGGCGTAGAGCGCGAGCTGAAGGTCTTGTACGCTCGTCGCTTTGCTGAGCCCGACCGTACGGGCGCCGGTATCCAACACCTGCCGGGCCAGCAGGGCGATCGAAGAACCGCCAGCCGCCAGTCCGACGACCCGGAACTGTCCGGGGTGCTCCCTGACCACCTCCAGAGCCTGGGTGCCGATCGAGCCGGTACTCCCCAGCAGAACGACGTCACGCACCCCGCCAGTCTGCCGTACCCGTCCCGACAGCATCGCCACGCTGACGTGGCGATAGCACGGCCGTTCATAGGCGCATGCCAGCTTGCTGCCAGAACCCTGCCAGCCAGCGCGCGAATCCTCGATCTTCCACCAAGCGTCGGCACAGCGCCGACTCGAGAAGGAGGAACGGATACGTGGCAAGACCAAAGAAGGCTTTCGTGGTTTCGGCGGCGGTCGCAGTGACCGCCCTTGGTGCGGCGGTCGGAGTTTCCAGCCTTGCCAGCGCTGATCCGACACCGACGCCCACACCGTCTGGCACGCCTTCGGCCGGAACACCGGATTCCACCCCGACCAACACGACAGCGATCACGGTCCCGGGCGAGGGATGCGCGGTGAGCAGTTCGCCGAGGAACTGGCCGGCAAGCTTGGCGTACCCCAGGACGACGTGGCCACCGCCCTGGAGGAGATTCGCGAGGAGAACCAGCCGACCTCCAGGCCCGACCCCTCCCAGCGGCCCGACCCCGCCGAGCGCGACGCCGCCCTCGCCAAGGCGCTCGCGGAGAAGCTGAACATCGACGAAGCCAAGGTCACGGCGGCACTCGACGAGCTCCGATCAGAGCGGCAAGCGGCCCGAGCGGCGGCGCTCGAGGAACGACTGGATGCGGCCGTCACGGCAGGGACACTGACCCAGGCCGAGGCGGATGCAGTTCAGAAGGCGGTCGACAAGGGAGTGATCCACGCCGATCGCTGAGCCGCGGTGGCTACCTCGCGCTGAAGACAGCGGCAAGCGACGCGGCCCGCTCGCTGCGGAACACGTCCTCGAGCATGACCGGCGAGCCGTCCGGTCCGGTCAACGGCACCCGCCAGTTCGGGTACTCGTCGATCGTGCCCGGCTGGTTCTGGGCCTGTCGATCTCCGACCGCGTCGGCGAGCGAGAGGCACAACAGCCGCGACGGAGTGCGAGTGAGATAGCGATGGAGGGCGCGGATGGTCTCCTCGACGTCCGCGCCCTCAGCCATGACGCCTCGGGCACTCAGGTTGTCGAGCCAGGCCCGTCGATCGTTTTCGTCCGCCTCCAGCTCGTCGGCCAGCGATCGGGTGAGAACACCCAATCTTTCGCGCAAGCGGACATGGTCGCCCGCAAGGTAACCGGCTGTCGGCGGCAGATCATGGGTTGTGACCGACGCCAGGCAATATTCACGCCACCATTCCGGTCGCAGCGGTGCTCCCCCGGCGTCCCACTCGAATTCGAACCAGAGAATCGACGTACCGAGAATTCCGCGCTCGCGGAGGTAGTCCCGCACCCAGGGCTCCACGGTGCCTAGGTCCTCACCGACGACGAGCGCTTCGGCGCGATGAGCCTCGAGCGCCAGGATGCCGATCATGGCCTCGTGGTCGTAGCGAACGTAGGTGCCCTCGGTCGGACCCGAACCGTCAGGGATCCACCAGAGCCGGAACAGCCCGATGACGTGGTCGACACGGATGCCGCCGGCGTGCCGCAGGATGGTGGCGACCATCTCGCGGAAGGGTGCATAGGCGGTCTCGGAAAGCCGGTCCGGGCGCCATGGTGGCTGGGTCCAGTTCTGACCGTTCTGGTTGTACGGATCGGGCGGCGCCCCGACCGCCATCCCCTTGGCGTAGGTGTCCTGCAAGCTCCACGCGTCGGCCCCCGACGGATGCACTCCCACCGCCAGGTCGTGCATGATGCCCAGACCCATCCCGGCGCGCCGCGCGGCACCCTGAACCGACGCAAGCTGCTCGTCTATCAGCCACTGAAGCCAGCACTCGAACTCGATCTCCCGGACATGATCATGTCGGAACTGGGCGACCGCCGGCGAATCGGGATCCTGCAGCTCCTCCGGCCACTCGGAAAACCGCGCACCATGATGCGTAGCCAGCACAGCCCAGGTGGCGAAGTTCTGCAGACCCACGCCCTCGCGGCGGCGGTACGCGTCGAAGGAAGTCTGCCGGCCCGCCGTCCGCGGCACCGAGAAGAGAATGCACAGCGCCTTGCGCTTGGCCTTCCACGAGCGGTCTCGGTCGATCGGCGCAGCCGGGTCGAAACCCATCATCAGTTTCTCTCGACGCTTGTCGATCTTGGCCCGTTGGTCGTTGCTGGCCAGCGCGTACTCCGGAACTCGCTCGACGCGGAGGTAGAGCGGATTGGCGAAACGTCGGCTGGTGGGCAGATAGGGCGAGGGCTCCATCGGTGGCACCGGCTCTGCGGCGTGCATCGGATTGACCAGCACGTAATCGCTGCCGTGTTCAGCGGCCGACCACACGGCAAGATCTTCCAGATCGGTGAAGTCTCCGACTCCCCAGGATTGAGCAGACCGAACGCTGTAGAGCTGGGTAGCCACGCCCCAGGCGCGCCGATTTCCCACGCGTTCCGGAAATCCGAGCCAGGCCGGGGTGATGATCAGCGGCATTGACGACTCGTCGTCGTTGCTCCGGGCTCGCAACGTGTGGTACCCCAGCGGCAGGTCGGCCGGCACCTCGAACGAGGCCTCTCCGACCCAGCGACCGTCGATCTCCCGAGGCGGCGTCCAGTTCTCCAGCTGGTGGAGGTGTCCGCGCCGGCCTCCTGTTTCCTCCTCGATCCAGACATCGACCGGGTCACCGTGGGTGACGTGCACCCACACCGACGTCGTGCGGTTCTGACGAATCGCCATGAAGGACGGCAGCATCCGGGTCCAGGGCTCCCGGTGCCGTTGCGCCAAGGCATGCCAGGCGGAGGCAGGAGTGGATGCGTCGACCCCGAGCCCGCCGAGCACTTTGATGATGGTCTCGGACGCCACGACGACATGCTTGCCCTGCCAGTCCCAATAGTCGGTGGCGATGTTGAACGCCTCCGCCAACTCGACCAAGGCCTGGTGGTGCTCTGCCGTCGCGTCGAGTTCCGCCACGGCGCAATCCTTACATCTAGGCTGCAGGGATGGACCAGCGACGCTGCCTGCTCGTCCTCCGTCACGCCCAAACCGAGGATGCTCGGCCGGGTAGCCCGGACAAACAGAGACGGCTCACGCCTGACGGCGAACGCCAGGCAACTGAGGCGGGCGATCATCTGCGCAACATCGGCATCGCCGTTGACACCGTGCTGTGCTCGAGCGCAGCGCGCGCACGCCAGACGCTCGATCTGCTGAGGCTTGATGATCAGCATGCCTCGGGTCCGGTCGATGTCGCCGACCGCTTCTACAACGCCGGTACGGATACGCTCATTCAGGCACTCCGTGAGCTTCCTGACGATTGCCACGTTGCACTGCTCGTCGGACACGCTCCCGGGGCACCGGGCGTGGTGTATGAGCTAACCGACCCGAGCACGTCCGCGCCGGATGCCGTCGCTGCGATCGACGGTCGCTTTCCCGCCGCCGCCCTCGCCCAGCTGGAGTTTGACGGTGGGTGGTCTCAACTCGACTCCTGTTCGCTCACCCGGGTCTGGATGCCGGGAGCAGTCGGGGCATGAGAGTCGTCGTCCTCTCCGACACGCACTCGCCGCGGCGCTGGAAACGCTGCCCGCCTGAGGTTGCCGAGCATCTGGTGGGCGCGGACCTGATCCTGCACGCCGGAGATGTCTGCACCGTCGATGTGCTGGAGGAGCTCAACCGGTATGCACCGGTACAAGCGGTCTTGGGCAACAACGACCTGCCCGAGATCTCTCAGTGGGGAGCGCCCGAGACGCTGGAGATCGTGTTGGATGGCTTCCGGATCGGCATGATTCACGACAGCGGCCAGGCTGCCGGACGGCTGGGAAGGATGCGCCGTCGTTTTCCGAATGCCGACCTGGTGATCTTCGGCCACTCGCACATCCCGATGGACGCCGCGGAGAACGGTCTCCGCATCTTCAATCCCGGCTCCCCCACTGACAGGCGTCGGCAGCCGTTCGGCACCTTGGGTGTGCTCGAGATCAGCGATGGGCGGCTGGAAGACGCTCGCATCGTGGCCCTGGACTAGTCGGACCGCACGTGGAGCGGACGGCGGTCTTCGGCATGCTCAGACCGTGCAGCGCCAGGTTCACGAGGCGTGCGCCGCGAGCTGCCCGCAGGCGCCGTCGATCTCGCGGCCACGGGTATCTCGTACAGTCACCGGCACACCCTTGGCTTCGAGCCGTCGGACGAACTCGTCCTCAGCTCGGCGACGGGAGGCCGTCCAGATCGAGCCCGGCGTCGGGTTCATCGGTATCAGGTTGACGTGCACCCAGCCCCAGCTGCCGCGACGTCGCAACACCCGGGCCAACAGATCGGCTCGGAACGGCCTGGTCGTTGACGTCGCGGATCAGGATGTACTCGATGGATACTCGGCGCTTGGTGATCCGGGCGTATTCCCACGCGGCATCCACCACTTCAGCGACGTTCCAGCGGGTGTTGATCGGCACCAATTCGTCGCGCAGCTCGTCGTCCGGTGCATGGAGTGAAAGCGCCAGAGTGACCGGAATTCCCTCGGTGGCCAGCTGCTGCATTCTCGGCACCAGGCCAACGGTCGACACCGTGATGCCTCGAGCGCTGATCCCCAGTCCATCTGGTGTGGGTGTGACCAGCTGCCGGACGGCGTCGATGACCGGCTTGTAGTTCGCCAGGGGCTCGCCCATCCCCATGAAGACGACGTTGTTGATCCGCGCGCGACCGCCGGGAACCTGACCACGGTCGAGCTTGCGGGCGCCGTCCATCACCTGCTCCACGATCTCCGCCGTGCTGAGATTGCGCTGCAGGCCGCTCTGCCCGGTGGCGCAGAACGGGCAGGCCATGCCGCAGCCGGCCTGGCTGGACACGCACATGGTCACCCGGTCGGGATAACGCATGAGCACGCTCTCCACCAGAGCGCCATCGTGAAGCCGCCAAAGGCTTTTGACCGTGGTGTCACCGTCGCAGGCCAGCTCGCGAACCGGAGTCAGCAGCGACGGGAGAAACCGCTCGGCGAGGGGCTCGCGGATGCTGACCGGCAGGTCGGTCCACTCGGCAGGATCGGTACGAAAGCCCTCGAAATAGTGCGCGGACAGCTGGCGTGCGCGGAATGCCCGGTGCCCGGCGGCCTCGATGTACTCCCTCCGCTGGGCGGGGGTGAGGTCCGCCCAGTGCCGCGGCGGCTGGCCGCGACGCGGAGCGTTGACGACTAAGGGGAGGCTTTCGCTCATCCGCCCGGGACCAAGAGGTACATGATCAACCAGGCTACCGGGGCAGCAAAGAGGAGCGAATCCAGACGATCCATGACTCCCCCGTGCCCGGGCAGGAAGGAACTCATGTCCTTGATCCCGAGATCTCTCTTGATCATCGACTCGATCAGGTCACCACAGGTACCGATGGCGACCAGCGCCACACCCAGCAGTATTCCCACCCAGAAAGCGACGTTCAGCCCAAAGACCGCGGTGCCGACTCCAGCCGCGATGCCGAAGATCAGCGAACCAGCCAGGCCCTCCCAGGACTTCTTGGGGCTGATCTGCGGAGCCATCGGGTGCTTACCGAACAGCACACCTGCGATCAACCCTCCGGTGTCGCTCATCGTCACCACCAGCACGAACGCCACGATCCGCGCGGCGCCCTGGTCGGCGGCGATCATCAGCACCGCGAACGAGGCCAACAACGGCACGTACGCAATGATCGACAAGCTGGCCGCCACATCGCGCACGTAGCCGGCCGAGCCTTGCGGCATCCGCCAGATCATGGCGGCTATGACGGTGATCGCGACGCAGCAGAGCACCAACCCGATCATGGGCAGGGCAACCGGGAACATCTCACCGAAGACGTACGGCAGGAGGGCGACCAGGACGCAGCCTGCCACGATCGGTACGGGCGCTGCGCGCATGCCCTGCCGGCCTAGCTCGCGTTGCAGTTCTCGGGCCGCGGTCGCCGTGGCCGCGGCAATCAGCAGGACGAGGCCCAGGTGAAAGAAGAGCAAGCAGATGACGGCAACGGCCCCGAAACCGACTCCGACGCCAATCGCCGCCGGCAGATGGCGGCCCACCCGGCCGTACGCGGGCGTCGGCGGGCGATCGATCGGCGCGTCAGCGGACACAGTCACCGGACTGCCCGAGTTCTAGACCTCAAGTAGCTCGGTTTCCTTGTGTTTGAGGACTTCGTCGATCTCCTCGACGTGCTTCCTGGTCGAGGCGTCGAGCTGCTTCTCGGCCCGGGCGACCTCGTCCTTACCGACTTCGGAGTCCTTCACCATCTTGTCCAGCGCCTCCTTGGCGTGCCGACGAGCGGCGCGAACCGAGATCCGCGCTTCCTCAGCCTTGTGTTTCGCCACCTTCGTGTACTCCTTGCGGCGCTCCTGGGTGAGCTGGGGCAACGTGATGCGAATGGTGTTGCCATCATTCGATGGGTTGACACCCAGGTCGGAATCACGGATGGATCTCTCGATCGCAGCCATCGCTGTGCGGTCGTAAGGCGTTATCAACACGACCCGCGCGTCGGGCACCTGGAAGGTGGCGAGCTGTTGCAGCGGCGTCTGGGTGCCGTAGTACTCGGCTGTGAGCTTGGCGAACATCGCGGGGTGCGCCCGTCCGGTACGGATCGCTGCGAACTCCTCTTTCGCGTACTCGATCGCGTTGGCCATTTTCGTCTCGGCTTCGCGAATGATGTCGGAGATCACGGGAAATCTGCTCCTTAGGCGTGGACAATCGTACCGATCTTCTCACCTGCGACCACGCGGACGATGGTTCCGTCGGTATCCAGGCTGAAGAAGATCATCGGCAACTTGTAGTCCCGCGCCATGCTGATCGCGGTGGCGTCGGCGATCTTCAGGTCGCGCGCCAAGTAGTCGTCGTAGGTCAGTTCGTCGAATTTCGTCGCGCCCGGATGTGTCTGTGGATCCGCGTCGTACACCCCGTCGACGCCCTGCTTGCCCATCAGCAACACCTCCGCACTGATCTCCAGTGCTCGCTGCGCTCCCACGGTGTCGGTGGAGAAGTACGGCATCCCGGAGCCCGCGCCGAAAATCACCACGCGACCCTTCTCCAGGTGCCGCTCGGCTCGCCGGGGGATGTAGGGCTCCGCGATCTGACCCATGGTGATAGCGGTCTGGACCCGGGTCTGCACGTCGAGCTTCTCCAGGAAGTCCTGCAGCGCCAAGCAGTTCATCACGGTGCCCAACATGCCCATGTAGTCAGCACGGTCTCGTTCCATGCCGCGCAGCTGGAGTTCCGCGCCGCGGAAGAAGTTACCTCCGCCGACCACCACTGCGACCTGGACGCCGGATCGTACGACCTCGGCGATCTGGGCGGCCAGGCCGGCGACCATGTCCGGGTCGACGCCGACCTTTCCACCGCCGAAGACCTCACCGGACAGCTTCAGCAGGACTCGCTTGTAAGGACTGGTCACAGCACCTCCGGATGATGGTGGGTCTCAGACGGGCGGTGAGCTTCGTCGAAAGCGCCGACCAAGCCCCTCAGCGCACGTACAACTCAGGCGCCACTTGCCTCGAAACGTGCGAACCGCTTGATGGTCAGCCCCGCATCGGCGAGCAGTCTGGCGACTGGCGTCTTGTTGTCGGTGACGGACGGCTGGTCAAGCAGCACGACGTCTTTGAAAAAGGCATTGACGCGGCCTTCGACGATCCTCGGTACAGCCTGGTCCGGCTTGCCCTCCTCCCTGGCCGTGGCCTCGGCGATCCGGCGCTCGTTCTCCACCAGGTCAGTCGGGACCTCGTCCCTGCTGAGGTACTGCGGACGCATAGCGGCGATCTGCATCGCCGCCGTGCGGGCGGCAGCCTCGTCGGTACCGTCGTATTCCACCAGCACGCCCACTTGCGGCGGCAGATCGGATGCCCGCCGGTGCAGATACACCACCGTCTGGCCGTCGAAGTACGCCGCGGCGCTGACTTCGAGCTTCTCACCGATCTTGACGGCGAGCTCCTCGACCGCCTCGGCCACCGTCTTGCCCGACGACATCGGTGTGGCATTGGCCGCCTCGACGCCATCGGCCCGAGCGGCCGCGACGGCAGCGACCGCGTCGGCGGCGAGGCGCTGGAACTCCTCGTTCTTCGCGACGAAGTCGGTCTCCGCACCGAGCTGCAGCAAGGCGCCGCCGGAGGAGGCCACCAGGCCATTGGTGGCGGACCGCTCGGTCCCCCGCTTGGCCGCCTTGGCCTGGCCACTGACGCGGAGGACCTCGACGGCTTTGTCGAAATCCCCCTCGGCCTCGGTGAGGGCCCGCTTGGCATCCATCATTCCGGCGCCCGTGGAATCCCGAAGCTTCTTGACTTCGGTTGCGGTGATCGTTGACATAGGTGTGCTAATCCTCTACCTCTCGTCTTCGGTCAGTTGTTGACCGGCTGATCCAGCTGGCGCTCCACGTCCACGGCAGCGTCAGCCGCAGCCTCCGCTAGCTCTGCCGCCTCCTCGGGCTGCTCCTCGCTGGGAACAGGTGCGGCATCGTCGGCGGGCAGGTCGCTCGGAACGGCTGGGGCCGGCTCTTGCGAGGCGCCCAGCAGTTCACGCTCCCAGTCTGGCATCGGCTCAACCTCGGCTTCGGTGCCCGTCTGTACGCCGCCGGAGCGAGCCATCAGGCCTTCGGCGACAGCATCGGCCAGCACGCGGGTCAACAGCGACACTGACCGGATCGCATCGTCGTTGCCGGGAATGGCGAAGTCCACCTCGTCCGGATCGCAGTTCGTGTCCAGGATTCCGATGATCGGGATCCGCAGCTTGCGGGCCTCGTCGACGGCGAGATGTTCCTTCTTGGTGTCGACGATCCACACCGCCTGCGGCGTCCTGCTCATGTCACGGATACCGCCGAGCGCCTTTTCCAGCTTGTCCTTTTCGCGGCGCAGGCCGAGCAGTTCCTTCTTGGTCAAGCCGGAGGTGGCCACGTCATCGAAGTCCGTCCCCTCCAGCTCCTTGAGCCGCTGGATCCGCTTGATCACGGTATGGAAGTTGGTGAGCATGCCGCCCAGCCAGCGCTGGTTCACGTATGGCATGCCGACGCGGGTGGCCTGCTCGGCGATCGCTTCCTGAGCTTGCTTCTTGGTGCCGACGAAAAGAATCTGGCCACCGCGGGCCACCGTGTCCTTGACGAAGGCGTACGCGCTGTCGATATAGGTCAGCGACTGCTGGAGGTCGATGATGTAGATGCCGTTGCGCTCCGTGAAGATGAAGCGCTTCATCTTGGGGTTCCACCGCCGGGTCTGATGCCCGAAGTGGACGCCGCTTTCGAGAAGCTGGCGGGTGGTGACGACGGCCATGGCCGCTTCCTTCCTTACCGGACAGGCAAGGCCCGGCGTACGGTTGCTCGGCGTCGAGCCATTCGACGCCGCCTGATGCCCCCGTGACACAGACTCGTCCCGTGGGGGCCGAGACCGGATGTGCCACATAGTTGCGGGCATGCGAAGTCAGCCCTTGCGGACTGCCGAAGTGCAGTTTACCGCTTCGGCGGGCGCCACGAGAACTTGTCCCCAGCCCAGCCGAGCTCAAACGCCTCGATCCACAGATTTCGGGCGGTCCGAACGATTCTCGTTGCGATTCCCAGGTTATGGACATGCCGGTCTTGCGCCTCCTGCTTCTGTCCTTGTCACTGGCGGTAGCGATGGTCAGCTTCCCGATGACGGCGTCCGCACTGCCGCGGCAATCCGTGCACGGCGTCTGGCCGTTGGACGGTCCAGCCACCGTCGTTCGGGGCTTCAGGCCGCCTGCCCTGCGCTGGACCGCGGGTCACCGCGGGGTGGACCTGGCTGCCCATACCGGTGACCCGGTGCGCACGGCGGCAGCCGGAACGGTCCGCTTCGCCGGACAGATCGCAGGCCGCGGCGTGGTCGTGGTGGACCACGGCTCTCTCCGGACCACGTACGAGCCGGTGATTGCGGAGGTGCGAGTCGGTAGCGAGGTGTCGGCTGGTCAGGCGATCGGTCGGATCGGTGCGGGCTCACATTGCGCCGTCACCTGCCTTCACTGGGGCCTGCGGCGAGGCGCGGACTATCTCGATCCCCTCCAATTGGTGCGCGGTGGTGATCATCGCGGTGGCGTGCGCCTGGTCGGCGCCGAACACCGGGAGGTGGCGAAGCGGGCTGCCGTCGCCCGTGCGGCGTCGCTGGGTACACAAGTCGCCGGACCCGCCGCCGTGCTGGATGCCGCGCGCTTTGTCGGACGGCACGGCTTCTTGCCACCGGTCGCCGGCCGCATCACGTCGAGCTTCGGCAAGCGCTTCCATCCCGTGCTCCGGATCTGGAAGCTCCACGACGGTACCGACTACGGTGCGCCCTGCGGCTCCCCGATCCGAGCGCCACAGGCCGGCCGGATCAGTGCCGCATACGCCAGCGCCGGTTACGGCAATCGGCTGATGATCGATCATGGGGTCGTCGACGGGCGCCATGTGATCACCGGGTTCAACCACGCGACCGGTTATGTGGTGGACGTGGGTCAGCAGGTCGCCCAGGGACAGGTCATCGGTTACGTCGGCAGCACCGGCTTCTCCACCGGCTGTCACCTTCACCTGATGCTGTGGTTGGACGGTGGCCTGAAGAATCCGGCGACGTACTTCTGAGCTGGTGGCATTCAGGCGCGAGGATGCGCTTGTTGGTAGGCGCTTCGGAGCCGCTCGTTCGTGACGTGGGTGTAGATCTGCGTGGTGGCCAGCGACGCGTGGCCAAGAATCTCCTGCACGCTGCGTAGGTCGGCACCCCCCTCGAGGAGATGAGTGGCCATGGCGTGCCGCAGTCCGTGCGGTCCGAGGTCGGGGGCGCCGTCTACCACCTTCAAAGCGCGATGAACGATCCTGCGCACCACCCGTGGATCGATTCGTCGGCCGCGGTCCCCGATGAAGATCGCCGCGCCGGACTCCACCGTGACGAGCCTCGATCGCGGTGGCCCGAGCCATGCGTCCAGGGCCTGAAGGGCAGGACGGCCGACCGGCACGCTTCGTTCCTTGCGGCCCTTGCCGAACACGCGCACTGTGCCCCGGTCGCGGTCGAGATCGTCGACGTCGAGTCCGACCAACTCCGAGACCCGGATCCCGGTCGCGTACAGCAGTTCCAAGATCGCCGCGTCGCGCAGCGCAGCAGGTCCGCCGGACTCACCCGCCACGGCGACCGCGGCGCCAAGCATCTCTGCCGCTTCCCCGGCCTCGAGCGTCACGGGCAACGTACGAACCGTTCGGGGTGATCTCAGCTTGGCGGCAGGGTTGCTGGACGCATGCCCCTCCTGATTGGCCCAACGGCAGAACATCCGCACCGCGGCGGCCCTTCGTTGCAGTGTTGCTCGGGCCAAGCCGAGCGAGGCTTGCTTGGCGAGCCAACTGCGGACGCTCTGCAGTGACGCCTCATCAAGCGTTGCTGCGCCCAGTCGCTGAAGATGCACCAGAAAGCCGGCCACATCGCCCGCATAGGCCCGAACCGTGTGGGAGGAGAAATCGCGGTTGAGCCGCAGGTGCCGGACGTAATCATCGAGGAGGGTGGTGAAGGGGCCACCGAGCTCCGCCTCATCGCTACCACCGGGGGTCGCGGCCCCGTCGCGCTCATCGCCGCTTGCCCTGGCCGCTGCCATGTCCCAACCTTCGACGTGCGGAGCGCCCGGGACAAGCCGCCGCTCCGGTCCACCTCCGGCTCGACGGTAGCGTTGAGCCGTGAACCCGACTTCCGACCTGGCTGTTGGCGACCTCAGAACCGGTGGCCGAGTGCTCCCCATCATTCGCTGGGGCGCTCCAGTGATGCACGCCAAAACCAGGACCGTTGAGGAGTTCGATGAAGATCTGCACCAGCTCATCCGGGACATGTTCGCCACCATGTACGCCGCGGAGGGTGTCGGTCTCGCAGCGACCCAGGTGGGCGTGGATCTCGCAGTCTTCGTCTTCGACTGCCCTAACGCCGACGAGGTGCGTCAGGTCGGTACCGTCTGCAACCCTGAGGTCATCCTCCCCGAGGGCAAGGACCGGAAGCTCGAGGCGTCCGACGAGGGCTGCCTGTCTCTCCCGGGCGCCTACCTGGAGCTCGCTCGACCCGATCGAGCAGTCTGCCGCGGTCAAGATGCGCTGGGCCGGCCGATCGAGGTGCAGGGAACGGGATTGTTGGGCCGCTGCCTCCAGCACGAGACTGATCATCTGAATGGCATCGTCTTCGGCGACCGGCTTTCCGGTCGGGCGCGAAAGAAGCTCTATCTCCTTCATGCCGAAGCAGCCGACAGCTACCCGGGCGATTGGCCGGTCACGCCTCGGTTACCGGCGGAGAACGGACCAAGCACGTAGCAGGCGATCGCTGACGCGGCCGCCACATTGAGCGAGTCGATGCCGGCAGTCATCGGGATCCTCGCACGCAGCTCCGCACCTCGGGTCCACGCGGCCGACAAACCGCCGCCCTCGGCACCGAACAGGATGGCCACCCGCTCCGCGGAGCCAAGCCCGGCGCGAATCTGGTCCAGGTCGACGGCGTCAGC
Source organism: uncultured Actinomycetota bacterium (assembly GCA_963808495.1). Lineage (GTDB taxonomy): Bacteria > Actinomycetota > Actinomycetes > Propionibacteriales > Propionibacteriaceae > Microlunatus. The sequence goes on along the minus strand of CAWEGC010000009.1, from coordinate 265,390 downwards.
AGTGAGCGTCAAGGCCACCGTGCGGAAACCGGACTGACGTAGCAGCGAGGGTGCGCCCGCCCAATCACTGAGCCTGGCCCAGGGCAGCGAGAACACCGCACCCATGCTGACCTTGATCGACCGCCGGTAGAGGGGGTCGGCTGCTCGCGGAGCGAGGATCACGCCGTCCCAGCCCAGGCCGGCCGCGTTCCGGATGATCGCGCCGACGTTCGTGTGATCGACCACGTCCTCGATGACAACGACTCGATCGGATCTCAGCAGATCCTCGAGCCGGTGCCGCTGTTCGCGGTGTATCGAGGCGAGGGCGCCGCGGTGGACGTGGAAGCCGGTCACCGTTTCGGCTAGCTGTTCTGTCACCAGATAAACCGGGACCTCCGGCCAGCGCTGCGTGACGTCGGACAGTGCGGCCAGCCAGCGCTCGGCCAGCAGAAAGGACCGTGGCCGATAGCCGGCCTGCACAGCGCGCCGGATCACCTTCTCACCCTCGGCGATGAAAATGCCCTGGTCGGTCTCCAGCAGCTTTCGCAGGGTGACATCCCGCAGCCCGTGGTAATCACTCAGCCGGGGATCGCCCGCTGCCGTAACCGGAAGGATCGGCACCGGAACAGTCTACGCAATCCTGTAGCCTTGATTCTCCACATTCAAGGCCCTAGCCTTGTCGGATGCCGTTCGTGCTGACGGTGGACCAGATCCAATCCCGCGGCCAGCAGGACCTGGTCGAGGTCACGCTCGCCGGGCTCGGGGAGGTCGACACAGTCCTTCCCTTCACTCGGACGGTCGGCGACGAGTTTCAGGGTCTTCTGACGAATCCGGCGTCAGTGGTGGATGTCACGCTGGACCTCATGCGGACTGTCGCGTGGCACATCGGGATCGGCATCGGAGCCGTCCAGCAACCGTTGCCATCCGATGCCCGGCAAGCCCGGGGCCCAGCATTCCTCGCTGCCCGCAGTGCCGTCGAAGCAGCCAAGAAGCAGTCGACCCACGTCAGTGTGCGGTCCGTGCCTGATCGCCTCGAGGCGCGCGATGCCGAGATCACGTTCCAGCTGCTCATCGCGCTCCAGTTGCGCCGCTCCTCACTGGGGTGGGAGGCGGCCGAGCTGATGGATCAGGGTCTCACTCAAGCGGCAGCGGCCAGCACGCTTGCGATCACCCGGCAGGCTCTGAGCCAACGACTCCAGGCGGCTCATTGGTCACTGGACCGAGAAGCGCGCCAGGTGCTCACGAGACTCTTGACCCGGGCGGAGATGGCAACGACGCCGGACTCACCCACGGAGGCGCGGGCGTGAACACCATGGCTGCGATGGCACTGGGTCTGTGGACGGTGCTGAGCGCCGCCACCATCCCGCTCTGGTTTCCCTCCGGATCGCCCGCTCGCCAACCCTTGCTGGCGCGGACTGCTCTGCTGATCACGATCGTCACCGTGGTCACCGCCGGCACAGGAATTGTGGCCCTGCTCGCCGGATTGGCCTCCCCGCTGGTAGGAGGCTGGGCGTGGCTTGGCTATACCGTCGCGGTCTTCGCGGCCTTTGCGTGCGGTGGGCCACTGACATCGTGCTTGCTGTCGCTCGCCGATGCCAGTTCGCGTCCGGGGACCCCGCGCGTCCAGCGGACGATCCTGCACGGCGGTTCCTGGATCGGCGCGTTGGAGAGGCTGACCATGGCGGCGTCGATCTTGAGCGGCTTCTCGGCCGGCATTGCCGTCATCGTGGCGATCAAGGGTCTGGGCCGCTATCCCGACCTCAAGGCCGGCCAGGGATCGGGCGCCGCCGAGCGCTTCATCATCGGTACCTTCGCAAGCCTGGGCTGGGCCGCGGCGTGTGCCGGGGTCGGCCTGCTCCTAGTCTGAGCCAGTGTCCCCGCCCGAAATCGAACCTTCGCTGGGCACGCTGACCTGGCTGCCCGGACACGATCATCCTGAGCTGCTCGCCCCCGTGGTCAGCGACGCCATCTCCCGAGACCAGCTCAGCTGCTTCGTCGCCGAGATCGACCCGGCCCTGGCCGACACCGCGGCATTCTGCGAGACGTACCAGGTGCCGCTGGAGGTGTCCGCCAACTGCGTCGTGGTCGCCGGTCGGCGAGCCGAGAGCATCACGATGGCGGCCTGCCTGGTGCTGGCCACCGATCGGGCCGACATCAACAAGACGGTCCGCCGACACCTCGACGTCCGTAAGATCTCCTTCGCCGACATGGCCGCAGCGGTATCGCAGACTGGCATGGAGTACGGCGGCATCACTCCGATCGGGCTGCCGTCCAGCTGGCCCATCCTGATCGACCAACAGGTCGCCGGGTGCCCCTGGATAGTGATCGGCAGCGGAATTCGGGGCAGCAAGATTGCCATCCGCGGCGGCGATGTGGCCGATCTCCCGAATGTCCGGGTACTCAGCATCGCTCAGCGCTGACTGAACTACCGCCGCAGGCTGACGATCGCCACCACACCGACCGTGACGATGACGACCCGATAGATCATCGCCGGTAGCTTGCGCCCAACCCGTCCACCGACCTGGGCGCCGAGCACCGATCCGACCGCAATCGTGACGGCGGCACCCCAATCGATCCGTGCGTCCGGCTGGCCGCCGGGAACGATGGAGATGATCACGAACAGGAGGCCGGCGACGCTGTTCACGATCAATGCCAGGACGTTCTTCACGGCGTTGATCCGGGGCAACGTCTCGACCAGCCCGATGCCCATCACACCAAGCAAGAGAACCCCTTGGGCCGCTCCGAAGTAGCCGCCGTACACCCCCGTGATCAGTACCGCAATCCACAGCCCGATGGCTCCATGCGGGGGCGGCTGCGCTGACCCCAGACGCAGCCGACGGGCTGCAATCCAGCGCGAAACCCTGGGCTGGACGATGACCAGAAGGCAGCCGATGCCGATCAAGACCGGCACAATCGCGTCGAACGCCGTCGACGGCAGCCACAGCAGCAGTCCGGCACCGGCGACGCCGCCCAGCAGCGAGGCGGAGCCCAATCGCCACACACGTTGTCGCTGTCCAGCAAGCTCCGGCCGCATCGAGAGGGCACCGGACAGTGAACCGGGCGCCAGCCCCACCGTGTTCGACATGTTCGCCGTGACCGGCGGTACTCCCAGCGCCAGCAGGGTCGGGAACGTGATCAAGGTTCCCGACCCCACCACGGTGTTGATCAAGCCCGCCGCTGCCCCGGCCCCCAACAGGGCCACCAGGTCGAGCCAGGTCACTGCCGAGTGTTCGGCTCCACCGGTGCGGTGTAGGGCGAGCGCTCCACGTCAGGCTGACCGTCACCAGGAGAGGCCTCGGCATGACCGTTCGGCGCAGCGGAGACCGCCGGTTGCTGGTGTGCACCCCGCAAGGCTGACAGATCGGCGCGAACCGGATTGTCGAGCTCCCGGGCGGCCTGGATGGCTTCGTCCACGGTCCGCTGAGCCCGCGCCTCCTCCTCGGCATTCTGCTGATCGATCTCGCTTTGCACGTCGATTTCCGGGGGTCTGGTGAATTCGCCTTTGGCGACTGCGGGAATCGCGGAGCTGACAGAACCCGCAGCGCTGCCCAAACCCTTGAGAGCGTCGTTCAGCTCGCTGGGAACGATCCAGACCTTGTTCGCATCTCCTCGAGCGATCGTCGGCAACATCTGCATGTACTGGTAGGCCAGGAGGGCCTGATCAGGCTGGCCGGCGTGGATGGCGTTGAAGACCGTGCTGATGGCCTGGGCCTCGCCTTCGGCGCGGAGCATCTGCGCCTGCCGATCGGCTTGGGCGCGCAGCACCGCGGCTTCCCGATCACCCTGCGCCCGCAGGATCGCGGATTCCTTCTCACCGCCGGCAGAGAGAATTTGCGACTGCCGCTGACCGTCGGCGAGCAGCACCGTCGCTCGCCGATCCCGTTCGGCTCGCGCGCCCTTCTCCATCGCGTCACGGATCGTAGCCGGCGGCTCGATGGCCCGCAGCTCGACCCGGTTGACCTTGATGCCCCACTTGCCGGTCGCCTCGTCGAGCACGATCCGCAGCTGCTGGTTGATCTGCTCGCGACTGGTCAGGGCCTGCTCGAGATCCAGACCGCCGATGATGTTGCGCAGGGTTGTCATGGTGAGCTGCTCGATGGCCTGCACGTAGTTCTGCGCCTCGTAAGCGGCTCTCACCGGATCGATGATCTGGAAGTAGATCACCGAGTCGATGCTGACCATCAGGTTGTCCTCGGTGATCACGCCCTGCGGCGGGAACGGAACCACGTTCTCCCGCATGTCGATGTTGTAGCGCACCTTGTCCAGGACGGGCACCACGAGATGCGGGCCCGGCTCCAGGCTGCGGTGGAACTTGCCCAGCCGCTCGATCAGCCCCACGCGCTGCTGCCGAATGACCTTGACCGCACTGGCGATGAAGAAGATCACCGCCAGCGCGATGACCAGCGCGACGATCAATGACGGAATGTCCACGTTCTTCCTATCTCTTCGCGCCTGCCGTTAGGGCAGTGCGCCGTGCTTGGGGTACACCACCGCGATGGCTCCGTCGATCTCGTACACCTCGATCTCCGTGCCTTGTTCGATCACCGTGTCAGAGATGTAGGGACGTGCCGTCCAACTCTGCCCGTCGACCTTGATCTCGCCCCCTTGCCGGTCGATCTGCGACACGGCTATACCGCTGCTACCGACCAGCTTGGCCGTTGACGAGCGGTAACCGGGCATGTTGCGAACACGCCTGAGCAATGTCGGCCGCAGCAGTAGCAGCATGAGGACCGACACGGCCGCAGCGGTCAGAATCTGCAGCCACCAGAGCCCGGGTGCCAGAACCGCGACGCCCGCACCGGCAAGGGCACCGACGGCAAGCATGATCAGCACCAGGTCGAGGGAAATGACTTCGGCGACCGCCAGCAGGAAGGCAAGGCTCAGCCAGATCGCCCAGCTGTTGTCACCGAGCCAGTCGGTCAAGTTCTCTCCCACGGTGTACCCGCCCTCCATCAATGGTGCCAGATCGTTCGGAGACTCTCCCCCGGTCGCTTTCACAGCCAACTCCACGACCAGTGGCACGACCGTCGGCACCGCTGCGGCACCGATGTCGACATCTCAGTGGTTACCGGCCCGCCGAGCGATCACGCGCCGGAAACGGCGCTCACGGTGAGATGGCTCGGGCGACCCACCGACCGTCGGACTCCTCGAGGCTCAACGGCAGATCGAACGTCGCCGACAGGTGGTCCGCGGTCAGGGTGTCCCGCAGGGTGCCGGCGGCGACGACAGCCCCATGACGCATGAGCAGCGCATGCGTCATGCCCTCGGGAATCTCCTCCACGTGGTGCGTGACCAGGACCGACGCAGGCGCGTACGGATCGAGCGCGAGTTCGCTCAGGGTCCGGACCAGTGCCTCCCGCCCGGCAAGGTCGAGACCTGCCGCCGGCTCGTCGAGCAGCAGCAGCTCAGGGTCGGTCATCAACGCCCGAGCAATCTGCACACGCTTGCGTTCGCCTTCGCTGAGAGTTCCGAACGTCCGGTCGGCGAGCGCGTCGATCCGCAACTGCGCCAGCAGTTCGGTGGCGCGCTCATGATCAAGTCCGTCGTACTCCTCCCGCCAGCGGCCGACCACGGCGTAAGACGCCGAAACCACCACGTCGTGCACCCGCTCGCCTCGGGGAATGCGTTCGGCGAGCGCCGCCGACGTCAGTCCGATGCGGGGGCGGAGCTCGAAGACATCGACCGTACCGAGCACCTCCCCCAGCAGGCCGGCGACCCCGCTGGTCGGGTGGATCTGAGCAGCCAGGACCTGCAGGAGCGTGGTCTTGCCGGCACCGTTGGGCCCGATCACCACCCAGCGATCGGACTCGTCGATTCGCCACGTGACATCCTCCACCAGCGTCGATCCACCGCGAACGATGGTGACTCCAGCCAGTTCGACCACGGACGCCATGAGGAGAAACCTACAGGCGAGCTACCGTACGGTGGGTCGATGCAGCCATCGCTCGCACCGGCCTCGCCGTCACTGGCATTGGCTGCCAATCTGAACGCGGTGCTCCACCGGGCACAGCGCCCGGATGATGCCCTGACCGCGATCATCGGCAACGATGTCGCGCACCACGTCGTCGATCCCGACGACGTTCTTGACCTCGACCCGCTGAACGCCACCCCGCTCGATCTGGCGCTTCCACATCTCATCGCCGCCGAGCATGAACGCTGGCTGCTCGTCTTACCGGTTCCAGGAGCGCTCGGGCCGTTACGGGGTCCGGCACCGCTCAACCTCGCGGCACTGGACGTCGGCCAAGCCGTCGTGGCTGCGACCACCGGCGTTGCATTGATCCCCTTTCGGGTGGGACGGGCGGTGCAGTGGCGTGCTCACGCCGGAGTTCGGCCCCTGTCTCCACCGGCGCCGTATGAGGCAGAGCGAGCCTTCAATGAAGCGATACTGTCCGCCGGCTACACACTGCAGCGACTTGATGTGGCCGCCGGCCAGCGACCTCGGCAGAGCGCCGAGCCATGCCTTCCCCCTGGATATGGCGCCCGTGAGCGGGCTGCAGTCGCACGAGCACTTCGGCTGATCACCGCTTGTGACGAGGCACTCCGGACCGACGGCCGCAGTGTCTCCTCGTTCGAGGCCACCCAGCGCGACCGCGAACTCCGGCGGGTCCGCGCGACAGCTGGCGACGTCCTGTGCGCCACTGTGACATGGCTCAACGTCGCAAGCTCGGCTCAGGGCGACCTTCGTCAGTAATCGGCGAAGTCGGCCTCGAGAATCCTGCGGTCCTCCGGATCGGCGATCGGCACCGACGTGGCGGCGGTCCAGGCGGCGGCGGCTTCCGCCGGGTCACCGAGAGCTCGCAAAGCCCGAGCCCGCGCCTCCTGCGCATAGGCCAGATCGAAGTCGGAGAGCGCGTTGGCATTGCAGACGGCGAGGCATCGGTCGGCCGAGTGCAAGGCCAACCCCGGCTGACCGCTGAGCAGCAGCGCCTTGGAAATCATGTAGTGAGCCCGGGCGACGTTCTCCGGGGCGGCGCCGCGCGCGCGTTGCCAATGGTAGGCCGCCGTGTAGGCGCGGCGAATCATGTCCTCGTTCTCATCATCCGTGCGATCCGGCTTATCGAACAATTCCCAGAGCGAATTGTTCGCTTCCACTGCCTGCGCCCGATGCCAATCCGGTTCGGCGACCACCTCGACTGGCTCCCCCTCATTCTCCACCGAGGGCAGCGGGCGGCCGGTCTCCAGCAGGCTCTTCATGCTGTCGAGGATCCACACCCAGCCATCTTTCACACTTGCCCACGTGCGGGGACTCTGGGCCAGATCGCCATGCACCAGCCGGACTCGGGTCAGGCCGTTACCGGCCGCCTCGATGGTCCACTCCACTCGGCCAGGGGGCTCTGCCGACAGCGCCGCGTTGTAGAGCACATGCCAGGTCTGGACGAAACGTCCAGCCCGGCCCTCACCGGGCGGTTGCATCTCCTCGATCATGCCGTCGATGGCTGGGCGCGCATCGGCGGTCACCGTGCGGTACGGCCGCCCCGGCTGTGGTGGATCGACGAACGAGGTGCCGTGAAAGTAACGCCGAGTCCAGGCTGAGTCGGTGATCGCCGACCAGACTTGATCAGGCGTGGCGGCGATGTAGATCTGATAGACGTGCGCGGTGATGGGCATCGTTTCCCCTAGCTGCTGCTACTCGTGATGTGCTGATCAAGATCGACCAGGGCGTCGGCATAGGGCGCGGCGTACTTGCTGATCCAGCGGTGCGCGATCTGTGCGATGGGCACCGGGTTGAGGAAGTGCAGCTTGGTGCGACCCTGCCGGGCGGTGGTGATCAGGTTCGCCTCCTCCAAGATGCGCACGTGCTTGCTGACGCCGAATCGGGTCATCTCGGGAAAGCGCGCCCAGAGGCCACCGGCGGTCTGGCCATCGTGCTCGAACAGCAGATCGAGGATCGCTCGGCGGGTCGGATCAGCTAGAGCCTTGAAGACGTCGGCCCCTTGCTCCATGTTCTCATAATAGGTGACCAAATAGTCACCTGTGAAGCCTTTTCGCCACCAGACCCGTCCCCAGACTGGAAAAGATGGACAAGAAGTGGGTGCAGAAGCTTTCAGTGTGTGGCACCAAGCCGACACCGACCGGCCTGGAGGCCGCGTTCGCGGACTGCTACACCGATCCGGTGTTGGTCAATGGAGATGTCGACCACCGACCTGGTGGCCCGGGCTCGCTCTTGGAAGCTGACCGACCTATGTCAAGCGCCGGTGGAGTGCAGTCCCCCGTCCACGTGGATCATCTCTCCGGTCGTCTTCGGAAAGAAGTCGCTGAGCAGCGCCACGACCGCCTTGGCGGTTGGTTCCATGTCCTTGGGATCCCAGCCGATGGGCGCCCGCTGGCCCCATACCTGGTTGAACTCCTCGGCGCCTCCGATGGCCCTCTTGGCCAATGTCTCCAACGGCCCCGCGGCCACCAAGTTCACGCGCACACCATCCGGCCCCAGATAACGGGCGAGGTAGCGGCTGGTGCTTTCCAAGGCGGCCTTGGCGACTCCCATCCAGTCGTAGACCGGCCAGGAGATCCGGGCGTCGAAGGTCATCCCGACCACGGCGGCCGACTCGGAGAACAGCGGCCGGCACGCCATCGTCAGCGCGGTCAGGGAGTAGGCCGACACCTGCAGGGCCGTACTCACGTCACCCCACGGTGTGCTCAGGAACTTCCCACCCAGTGCGGTCTCCGGATTCGCAAAGGCCAAGGAATGCACCAGGCCGTCGAGGGAGTCCACGTGCTCACCCAAGGAGTCCGCCAGTCCGGCGAGATGATCATCGTTTGTGACATCGACCTCGAGCAGGGGTGGTACCGGGTCCAGCTTCTTGATCACCCGCCCGGTGAGGCTCATCGCTCGACCGAAGTTCGACACGATGACGTTGGCCCCCTCGGCCTGAGCGATCCGGGCGACGTGGAAACCGATCGAGGTATCCAGCGTGACGCCCGCCACCAGGACGTTCTTGCCCAGCAAGATTCCCATAGCCCCTCCTCTCAGTGGCCCATGCCGAGGCCGCCGTCAACGGGGATCAACGCGCCGGTGATGTAACCTGCCCCATCACTGGCCAGGAACGCAATCGTGCTGGCCACATCGTCGACCTGACCCATCCGACCCAACGGGATCTGCGCCCCATACTTCGTGGTCAGTTGCTCCCCGAGCTCCGCCGTCATGTCGGTCTCGATGAATCCTGGGGCAACGACGTTGGCGGTGATCCCCCGTGATCCCAGCTCACGAGCCAGCGAGCGGGCCAACCCGACCAGACCCGATTTCGACGCGGCGTAGTTGACCTGACCCGCCGATCCGAGCAGACCCACCACCGACGAGATGAAGATGATGCGGCCGAACCGCTTCTTCATCATGGGCCGAGCAGCGCGTTTCGCCACCCGAAACGCCCCGGTGAGGTTGGTGGCGATCACCGCGTCCCAGTCCGCATCCGACATCCGGATCAGAAGGGTGTCCCGGGTGATGCCGGCGTTGGCGACGAGAATGTCGACCGGCCCGAGCGTGCCCTCGACCTCCCCGAACGCGCTCTCGACCTGCTCCGGATCGGTCACGTCACACCGCACCCCAAGGACGCCCCCGGGCACCTCACCGCTGCGGTAGGTAGCCGCCACACGGTGCCCTGCACCAACGAGCCGCTCGGCGATTGCCCGCCCGATACCCTTGCCGCCGCCGGTGACCAGGGCCACTCGGGACGTAGCTTCCCTAGGAATTTCGGCGGCAAGGTTGGTGCTGGATGCAGTCACGAAGGTCACGCTATCGAGACCGATCATGCCTCGCGACGAGGCGTAGGCTGACGGAGTGGCAGGCGGTGCACAGGTTCCCACCAAGGGTCAGGGGCAGCGGTCACAACCGCTGGTCATCACCGACGCCCGGTCCGGCGCCAGCAAGGAGATGTCGTCCCGAGTGCGGCGATACACCTACACGATGGCCTTCCGCACGGCTTGCTTCATCAGCATGATTTTCGTTTCCGGAGCATTTCGCTGGATCCTGTTCGCCGGTGCCGTCTTCCTGCCCCTGATCGCGGTCGTGATCGCCAATCAGGCGAATCGACGCTCGGCTTCCCGTTGGACCTCCAGCGTGGAGGCCCCGGGCAGCGACGCGCCACAGTTGACCACCGGACAAGAACCGCCAACCGAAACCGACGTGATTGCGGGCGATTCAGTCCAGGGCGACGTTCGAGACGATCGTGTTGCCTGAGGGCACAACCGACGACGCGGATCTGACCTGTTCGGCCCGAGGCTGCCGCCAGGTCGCGACTTTTGATCTGCGCTGGAACAACCCCAAGATCCACCCCGCCGAACGACGAAAGCACTGGCTGGCCTGCGACGACCACCGCGACTCGTTAAGCAGGTTCCTGGCTGCACGAGGCTTCTTACGCGACGTGGAGCCCCTAACCACCAATCGCTGACATCGGACGCTCCGGCTGCAAGAACGACGGGTCGTTGATGCCGTGTCCGGGGAGCTTGCCGGCGACGGCCGCCACCCACTGATCGGCGAGCTCGTCATCGCTCGCACCGGCCCGTAAGGGTCTGCGCAGATCTGACTCGAACCGGGAGAACAGGCAGTTGCGCAGCTGTCCGTCCGAGGTCAGTCGCACCCGATCGCACGACCCGCAGAACGGCTTCGACACGGCAGCGATGATGCCGACCGAGTAGTCAGTGCCGGCGACCCGGAACAGTTCGGCTGGTGCGCTGCCGCGAGACATGGCCTGATCCGGGTCTTCCAGCAGCTCTACGTGGCGGCCCAGCCGGGCCCGTATCTCGTCGGCAGTCACCATCTCGTTGCGCTTCCAGGCATGCTGGGCGTCCAGCGGCATCTGTTCGATGAACCGGAGGTGGACGTTCTCCGCCATCGCCCAGCGCAGCAGCTGATATGCCTCATGATCATTGATGCCGCGCATCAGCACAGTGTTGATCTTCACCGGTTCCAGGCCGGCCTGCCGGGCGGCTGCCACGCCGGCGAGCACGTCAGGCAGCCGTGGCCGGCGGGCCAAGCGCGCGAACGTCTCGGGATCGAGGGTGTCGAGTGAGATGTTGATCCGATTGAGTCCTGCAGCGGCCAGCGCGCCCGCCCGCCTAGCGAGGCCTATCCCGTTGGTCGTCAAGGCTAGCGAGGGCCTTGGGTCAAGCTTCGCTAGCTCCGCCACGAGGGCTTCGAGGTTCTTGCGCAGCAACGGCTCGCCACCGGTCAGCCGGACGGTGGTGATGCCGAGTAGCCGGACACCGATGCCGATCAAGCGAATGAGCTCGGCGTCGTCGAGCACCTCGGCAGCCGGCAGCCACTCGAGTCCCTCCGCTGGCATGCAGTACGTGCAGCGCAAGTTGCAACGATCCGTCAGCGAGACCCGCAGGTCGGTCGCCACCCGCCCATAGGCGTCACTGAGAGCTCGGGGCTGGCCACTGGTTGCTGGGAGCACAGTGTCGGTATTCCGCCACCGCGGCATCGGCAACAAGGTGGTCATTCGGCTGAGTCTAGGTCGACGTACGGACAGCCGGGTTTCGGACGCGTTCCGGATGCGTATAGATGTTCATCGTCTGGCCACGGACGAAACCGACCAACGTCAGGCCGGCTTGCTGGGCGAGGTCGACGGCCAGCGAACTCGGCGCCGAGACCGCCGCCAGCAGCGGGATACCGGCCAGCACCGCCTTCTGCGTCAGCTCGAAAGAGGCCCGGCCGGAAACGACCAAGATCGAGTTGGCCAGCGGCAGGCGGTCTTCACGGAGAGCCCAGCCGACGACCTTGTCCACGGCGTTGTGCCGACCGACGTCTTCCCGCACACAGATCAGTGCACCGTCCGTGCTCAGCAGCCCGGCAGCGTGCAGCCCTCCGGTCTGATCGAATCCGCGCTGCCGGGAGCGGAGCTGGTCCGGTGCATTCAGCACGACCTCCCACGGAATGGTCGCTTGCGTCGGCAGCCGAAATGCTGAGGCGCGGAGCACCTGCTCGATGGTCGTGGTGCCGCAGATTCCGCAGGCGCTGCTCATGAGCACCTTGCGTTGGAGGTCCGGAAGTGGGGGCAGCACGTGGCCGGCCAACCGCACGTCCAGCACGTTGTAGGTATTTCGTCCGTCGCTTCCCGCACCGTCGCAGTACCGCGCACCGGCGACGTCGGACCGCCAGCGGACGACCGATTCGCTGAGGAGTAGACCGTGAACGAGATCGATGTCGTCTCCGGGCGTCCGCATGGTCACGAGGAACGGCTCGCCGTTGATCCGGATCTCCAGCGGCTCCTCCACGGCGAGGGTTTCCACCCGACGACGTGAAGTGCCGGACTCCAAGTGCTGCACCGGGTGCCTTCGGGTCACTCGGCCCATGCCCGTATCCTCACACGCCAGAGAAGGGGAGCGACAATCGATGGACCTGGACACCTGGCTGGCCACCTGCGCGACCGAACTGGAGGTCGACGACTTTCGGTTCACCAATGAGACAATCCACACGTTGCTCGACCTGGCGCGCGACTCGGCCCACCACGTCACCCGAGTTTCCGCTCCGCTGACGACCTTCCTGGTTGGTGTGGCCGTGGGGCGCGGCGCCAGCCTCGGTGCGGCCGCTGCCAAGACCACTGCGCTGTTGCTCGACGATCAGCCTGAGCAAGACACCGGCGGGAGCTAGCCTGACGGGATGCACCGCCTCTGGGTGCGTTGGGCTCTGCTCATCGTCTTCGTCGGCCTGATCGGCACGGTCTTTGTCAATCTGGGCGACTGGCAGCTCGACCGTCTGCACCAGCGTCGGGAGCGCAACGCCGCGGCAATCGGCAACGAGCAGGCTCCTGTTCGCCCTGCGGAGGATGTCTTCACGAGGACGATCACCGAGGCGGACCAGTGGCAGCGGGTGGAGGCGAGGGGCAGCTTCGACGCCGATCATCAGTTCGTGGTGCGCTATCGCGACAACCGCGGGAGTGACGGCTACGAGGTCGTCACTCCGCTGCGGATGGCAACCGGGACTCTGCTCGTGGACCGTGGTTTTGTTCGGCTGCCCGGAAACGCCCCGATTCCGGCAGCCGGGCCGCCTCCCCCGTCCGGTGAGGTGGTGGTGATCGGCCACGTACGCCGCAACGAGAGCGGTCGACGAAATGCCGTCACGCCCGTCGACGGCCAGGTTCGCTTGATCAACTCCGATGCGATAGCCGCGACGCTGCCTTATCCGCTGCTCAACGGGTACGTCAGCGCTCTTGTGGTTCAGCCGCCCCAGGCCGGGGATCTCGAGCCCGTTGCGCTCCCTGAGATTTCCGAGGGCCCGCACTTCTGGTACGCGGTGCAATGGTTCATGTTCACCGCCTTTGCGGTAGCCGGAATCGTGGTGTTCATTCGCAGCGACCTGCGTGCTCGCCGCGAGAGCTCCGTAGGATCGGGTGGCTGATATGGATCTTGGTCTGACGGGGCGCGCGTACGTGCTGACGGCGGCGAGCAGCGGGCTCGGCCGGGCAGTCGCGACTCAACTGGTCCAAGAGGGGGCCAAGGTCGTCCTGGTGGCACGGCGCTCGGCAGTTCTCGCGGAGGCGGTGGCGGAGCTCGGTGCCGACAACGCCGTTGCGCTGGCCGCCGATCTGGCCGATCCGGCAACGGCGTCCGAGGCGTGCCGCGTTGCGCTGAACGCCTACGGGCGGCTGGATGGCGCGCTGATCAGCGTCGGCGGGCCCCCCGCGTCGAAGGTTCAGGAGACCACCGAGGAGATCTGGCGCGGCGCCTTCGACTCGGTGTTCCTTGCGGGGCTCAGAGTCAGCAACGCCGTGCTCCAGGCGGGCACTGCCTCCGACCTGGCGATCATCTGGGTCCTATCGACCTCGGTCAAGTCGCCAGTGCCGAATCTGGCAGCCTCGAATGGTTTCCGGCCCGGTCTCGCCGTGTTGATCAAGCAGCTGGCCGATGAGGTTGGTCCGGGTGGCACCCGGGTCGTCGGCCTGATGCCTGGCCGCATCGATACCGAGCGAGTGCTGCACCTCGATTCGCTGGCCGAGGATCCGGCCGCGGCGCGTGCGGCTGGTGAGGCGGCCACGGCGCTGCGCAGGTCCGGCACACCAGAGGAGTTCGCGCGGGTCGCGGCTTTCGTGCTGTCTCCGGCCGCGTCCTACCTCACCGGCTGCGTCATCCCGGTCGAGGGCGGTGCGCTGCGAGCGCTGTAGACCTCGGCATCCTCGGCGAACTGGGTGGCATAGAGCTCGGCGTAGAGGCCGCCCTCGGCGAGCAGTTGCGCGTGTCGTCCGCGCGCCACGATCCGGCCGTGGTCGACGACCACGATCAGATCCGCGTTGCGCACCGTGGACAGCCGGTGGGCGATGACAATGCTGGTCCGGCCTTCCATCGCCGTGTCCAGCGCACGCTGGACGGCTACCTCGGATTCGGAGTCGAGATGGGCCGTGGCCTCGTCCAAGACGACGATGGGCGGTGCCTTGAGTAGCAACCGGGCGATGGCCAATCGCTGCCGCTCACCGCCGGACAGCCGATAGCCCCGTTCACCGACGACGGTGTCCAAACCGTCCGGCAATCCGGCGACCAGATCACTGATCTGCGCCGCGGCGATCGCCTTGAGCATCTGCTCCTCGGTGAGGTCCGGACGCGCGTAGCTGAGGTTGGCCCGGATGGTGTCGTGGAACATGTGGGCGTCCTGGGTGACGTAGCCGATCGAACGGCGCAGCGAGGCCAGCTCGAGATCCCGAACGTCGGTTCCGCCCACCCGCACGATGCCGTCCGAGACGTCGTACAGCCGGGCGACCAGGTGGGTGATGGTGGTTTTGCCTCCGCCCGACCGCCCCACCAGAGCCACCGTCTGACCGGCCTCGACCGTGAAGGACACCTCGTGCAGCACCTCGGCGTTCGGCCGTTGTTCAGCGGTCGCGACCGACTCCAGGCTGGCCAGCGCCACATCGTTCGCGGTCGGATACCGGAATGACACCCAATCGAACTGCACCGACGGCGGGCCACTGACCGGCCTGGCGTCCGGGCGGCTCGCGATCATCGGCGGCAGGTCGAGCACCTCGAAGACTCGGTCGAAGCTGACCAGGCCATTCATCACGTCGATTCGGAGGTTGGTGAGCGACGTCAGCGGGCCGTAAAGCTGCGCCAGCAAGCCCGCCAGAGCGGTAAGAGTGCCCACCGTCAACAGCCCGTCGATCGCGAACAGACCGCCCACGCCGTAGACGAGCGCGGTCGCCAGCGCAGCGACCAGCCCCAGGGACGTGTAGAAGAACCGCCCACTCATGGCCAGCCGCACGGACACGTCCCGAACGGCTCCCGCATGGCTCGCGAAGCGGTCGTGCTCCTCGGGCAGCCGGCCGAACAGCGTCACCAGCAGCGCGCCGCTCACACTGAATCGCTCTGTCATGCTGGCCGCCATGTCACCGTTCAGCTGCATCTGCTGGCGCGTGAGGTCGGCCAGCTTTCGCCCGACAATCTTGGCCGGGATGAGGAAGATCGGCAGCATGACCAGCGCCGCCAACGTCAGCTGCCAGCTCAACACCAGCATGGCGGCGAGCACGAGAACCAGACTGATGACGTTGGACAGCACTGTCGAAAGCGTCGAGGTGAAGGCCTGCTGGGCTCCGATGACGTCGGAGTTGAGACGGGACACCAGCTTGCCGGTCTGGGTGCGGGTGAAGAACGCGACCGGCATCTGGACGACGTGATCGAAAACCTGCGTGCGCAGATCGAAGATGAGGCCTTCACCGATCTTCGATGAGCACCAGCGCTGTACCAACCCCAAGACCGCCTGGAGCACCGCCAGTGCGGCAACCGCAGAGGCCAGAGTGATCAGCAACTGTCGGTTGCCCTTCAGCACGCCCTCGTCGATGATCTGCTTGAACAGCAGCGGTGGAGTGACCGCCAGACCGCTGGTGATGATCACGAGTGCGACGAAGACCGCGATCAATGCCCGGTAGGGCCTGGCGAACCGCAGAATCCTCAGCAGCACACCCTTGGTCAGCTGATGCTGCGCCACGTCCGGATCCTGGCCGAGCCGGCGCATCATCCCGACACCCATAGGACGCATCGACGACATGGGGGGAGCGTATTCGGGGGTCACAACAGACCGGCCCGGACGCGAGGCGTTCGGGCCGGTCTGCAGGGGGCTTAGAGTTAGCGCTTCTTGGCGACCGCAGACTTCTTGCTGGCGCTCGATTTGCTCGTCGACTTGGCCGGCGCCTTGGCCGCGGCCTTGGTTGCCGAGGTCTTCTTGGCCGGAGCCTTGGAAACCGTCTTCTTCGAAGCTGCCTTGGCTGCCGTCTTGGCGGTCGAGGTCTTCTTGGCCGGCGTCTTGGACGCGGCGGACTTGGCAGGGCTTGACTTCGCCGCCGACTTGGCCGATTTCTTGCTGGCCGAGGCCTTGCTCGCACTGGACTTGGCGGTTGCCTTCGTCGCTGATGCCTTCTTGGTTGGAGCCACTGTTGCCTTCTTTCCTGCGCTCGACGTTGCCTTCCTTGCTCCGCGCGTAGCGCCACCGCGACCGCGCAGTTGAACTCCGGATTCCTTCAGCACGCCGTGCACGAAACCGAAAGAACGGCCGGCATCCTCGGCGATCTTGCGAATGCTCTCGCCAGCGGCGTACCGCTTGGCGTACTGAGATGACAGCGTCCCCCGCTGCGCACCAGTGATGCGTGAACCTTTAGCCAGTGCATTGGCCACGGCGCCCTCCTGGGATTAAGTTCTCATCGTGCTGGGCGATGAGTGCTTCGGCGATCCTCGCCTGAGACAATGATCAACCCAATCAAGATCATTGATCAAGGTTTCTGGCGGGTTTCCGCAAACTTTTTCGATCGCCGCCCCAAGATCATGCGGCGGATGATCAAGCCAGCGAGATCAGCTCCGCGTAGTCAGGGCTCCAATGGTCCTCGACGCCATCAGGCAGCAGCAACACCCGATCAGGGTCGAGGGCATCAACGGCGCCCTCGTCGTGGGTGACGAGGACGACAGCTCCGGCGTACCCCCGAATGGCGGCAAGGACCTCGGCGCGCGAAGCCGGATCCAGATTGTTGGTCGGCTCGTCGAGCAGCAACACGTTGGCGCTGGACACGACAAGCATCGCGAGCGCCAGCCGGGTCTTTTCCCCGCCCGAGAGGACGGCCGCCGGCTTATCGACATCGTCGCCGGAGAAGAGGAAGGAACCGAGCACCTTGCGCACATCGGCGTCGTTGAGCTGCGGTGCCGCCGATCTCATGTTGGCCAGCACGGACCGAGAGGTGTCGAGCGTTTCGTGCTCTTGCGCGTAGTAGCCCAGTCGCAGTCCATGACCGCCGACGACCTCTCCGGTGTCGGAGGCCTCCAGACCAGCAAGAATGCGGAGCAGGGTGGTCTTGCCCGCTCCATTCAAACCGAGCACCACAACCTGACTCCCTTTGTCGATGGCAAGATCAACGCCGGTGAAGACCTCCAGCGAGCCGTAACTCTTGCTGAGGTCCGCCGCCGCCAGCGGGGTCTTCCCGCATGGTGCGGGCTGCGGAAATCTGATCTTGGCGACCCGGTCGGGCGCTCGCTCGGCTTCTACGTGGGCCAGCAGCCGCTCGGCCCGCCTGGCCATGTTGTGTGCTGCCGTTGCCTTGGTGGCCTTGGCCCGCATCTTGTCGGCCTGCGCCATCAGTTGATCGGCTTTGCGCTCGGCGTTCTGCCGCTCTCGCCTGCGGCGCTTCTCATCGGTTTCGCGCTGGAGAGGTAGCGCCTCCAATCCATGGCGTAGATGTCGAGCTCCACCCGATTGGCATCGAGGTGGAAGATCTTGTTGACGCAGGAATCAAGCAGACCGGCATCGTGGCTGATGACGAGCAGGCCGCCCTGGTGGGCTTGCAAGAAGCTGCGCAGCCAGACGATCGAGTCTGCGTCCAAGTGGTTTGTCGGCTCGTCGAGCAGCAGCGTGTCGGCGCCGGCGAACAGGATCCGGGAGAGCTCCACGCGGCGTCGCTGTCCGCCGGACAGTGTGCCGAGCGGCTGGTGGAGAACGCGCTCCGGCAGTCCGAGGTTGCTGGCAATCCGCGCTGCTTCTGCCTCTGCGGCGTAACCTCCCGCTGCCGCCAGCTCTGCCTCCGCCCTGGCGTAGGCGGCCATCGCCTTGTCCCGGACGTTGGCCGAGTCATCGGCCATCTGAAGCTCGGCTCTCCGGAGTCGCTCTACCACAGAGTCGAGGCCACGGGCCGAGAGAATCCGGTCTTTCGCCAGCAACGTCAAGGTCACCGGTGCGCGGGTCCTGAGGCAGGTATCCCACGGCTCCGGAACGGGATATCGATCCCGACGCAGGCAGCGCCTCTCCGGACAGAATCCTGGTCAGCGTGGTCTTTCCGGCACCGTTGCGCCCGACCAGCCCGATCTTGTCTCCGGCCGCGACGTGGAAAGAGGCGTGCTGGAGGAGTAGCCGGGAGCCCGCACGGATCTCGAGGTCACGTGCGACCAGCATCAAACGTTGAAGCCGAGGGCCCGAAGCTGATCGCGTCCGTCCTCGGTGATCATCTCCAAGCCCCACGGTGGCATCCAGACCCAGTTGATCCGGAAGTCGGAGACCAGGCCCTCCAGGGCGGTTTGCGTCTGATCCTCGATCACGTCGGTCAGGGGACACGCTGCGGAGGTGAGTGTCATGTCGATGGTCACGGAGTTGTCCTCTTCGACATGCAGGTCGTACACCAGGCCGAGGTCGACGACATTGATGCCTAGCTCGGGGTCGACTACGTCCTTCAACGCCTCCCTCACGTCCTCCCCTGATGGACGCGCGGACCAGTCGACCAGGTCGGGTTCCGGCAGTTCGTCGCGGACCAGATCAGACGGCCGCGTCGACGTCGGCTGCTCGGCTGCGACGTCGGAGTTCTGTTGAGTATCGGTCATGATCATTGCACCTCGACTTCTGCCTGCACGGACTTGCCGTTCGTAGCTCGGATGGCGGCATCCTTGAACGCCGACCAACCAAGCAGAGCGCATTTCACCCGGGCCGGGAAACGCGCGACTCCAGCGAAGGCGACCGCATCCTCCAGCCGTTCCTCGTCGGGGGCGACTTCTCCCCGACCCTGCATGACGGCCAGGAACTCGTCATGCAGCTCAAAACCCTCGCGCGCTGACCGCCCGATGACCAGATCGGTCATCACTGACGTCGACGCTTGTGAGATCGAACAGCCCAGACCCTCGTACGACACGTCGGTCACCACATCGCCGTTGAGCGTGACCCGCAATCTCACCTCGTCACCGCACACGGGATTGACGTGATGCACCTCCGCGTCGAACGGCGTACGAAGGCCACTGTGGTGCTTGGCCTTGTAGTGATCGAGGATGATCTCTTGGTACAGGTCGTCGATCTTCATCGGAAGAAGTCCCTGGTGTAGTTGAGGGCCTCGACCAGGGCGTCGATCTCGGCCTCCGTGGTGTAGAGATAAAACGACGCACGGGTGGAGGACTGGATCCCGAAACGCTCATGCAACGGGCGGGCACAGTGATGGCCACCCCGTACGGCAATCCCACGCGCGTCGAGCAGTTGACTCACGTCATGCGGGTGGATCGGCGACCCGTCTGCGGCCGTCATGGTGAATGACACCGCCCCGCCTCGGTCGACCGGCTCCACCGGGCCCAGGATCCTCAAGCCCGGCACGGTCGCGAGCCCGCTCAACGCGTAGCCGGTGATCTTCTGCTCATGCGCGGCAACCTGCTCCATACCGAGCTCGCTGAGATAGTCGGCAGCGACACCAAGGCCGACCGCCTGAGCGATAGGCGGCGTCCCGGCCTCGAACCGGTGCGGTGGCGGTGCATAGGTCGATCCCGTCATCCGAACGACCTCGATCATCTCGCCCCCACCCAAGAACGGGGGCAGCGACGCGAGCAGGTCATAGCGCCCCCACAGCACACCGATACCCGTAGGCCCGACCATCTTGTGGCCGGTGAAGGCAAGCAGATCAACACCGGATCCGTTCACCGTGATGGGCAGCTGCGGTACGGCTTGGGATGCGTCCACGACGACGACCGCGCCGACCGCATGGGCGAGGTCGGCGAGCTGGCCGATCGGGTTGACCGTGCCCAGCACATTGGACACATAGGCCACGGCGACGATCTTGGTTCGTTCGTTCAGCAGACCGTCCCGCGTCGCGGCGGCGAGATCCAGCCGACCCTCTTCGGTGACGTCGAACCAGCGCAGCGTGGCGCCGGTCCGTTCGGCCAGCAGTTGCCAGGGCACGAGGTTGGAGTGGTGCTCCATGACCGACACGACGATCTCGTCACCCGGCTTGAGCCGAGCTCCCAACGTGTGGGCGCACAGATTGAGGGCCTCCGAGGCGTTCTTGGTGAAGACCACCTCCTCGGACCGCTGTGCTCCGATGAACTTGGCGAGCCGCGCCCGCGCGGCCTCGAACGCGGCGGTCGCCTCGGCGCCCAAGGTATGCATGGCGCGCGCCACGTTCGCGTTGTGGTTGAAGTAATGGTCCTCCATCGCCTCCACGACTACTCGCGGCTTCTGCGAGGTGTTGGCGCTGTCCAGATAGATCAGCGGCCCGTCACCCGCACGTCGCTGAAGGATGGGAAAATCCCCGCGAATGTGCTCGACGTCGAACGGGATCGGCTCATCCGGGACGTCGACCTCGTCCAGAGCGATGGTGGCCGCGTACTCCGGCCCACCGGAGACTGACATGACGCCTACTCCACCCCCACCAGCACGAGCATCATTGCGCTCCTGCCGCCGCATTCGCGCGAATGTACCGGTCGTAACCCTCCGCCTCGAGACGTTCGGCCAGATCCGCGCCACCCTCCTCGGCAACCCGCCCGGCCACGAATACATGGACGAAGTCCGGGTGGATGTAGCGCAGGATCCGGGTGTAGTGCGTGATCAGCAGGACGCCACGATCACCCTGAGCCGAGAAGCGGTTGACTCCGTCGGCCACGATTCGCAGAGCGTCGATGTCCAGGCCGGAGTCGGTCTCGTCCAGGATCGCGAATTGCGGGTTCAGCAGTTCCAGCTGAACGATCTCGTGCCGCTTCTTCTCGCCGCCCGAGAATCCCTCGTTGACACTTCGATTGGCGAAATCGGGGTCCATCTTCACCCGATCCATGATCGTACTGACCTCTTTGACCCAGGTGCGGAGCTTCGGCGCCTCTCCGTCCAGAGCAGTCTTGGCTGTACGGAGGAAGTTCGCCACCGAGACGCCGGGTACCTCGACGGGGTACTGCATCGCAAGGAACAGGCCCGCGCGAGCACGCTGGTCCACGGTGAGCGACAGCAGGTCGGTCCCATCGAGGGTCACCGAGCCCGATGTGATCGTGTACTTCGGATGGCCTGCGATCGAGTACGCCAGCGTCGACTTACCTGAACCGTTCGGGCCCATGATCGCGTGCGTCTCGCCGCTGCGAATGGTCAGGTCGACCCCCATGAGGATCGGCTTGGCCCCCGCCTCGGTATCGACCGAGACATGCAGGTCGCGAATTTCCAGAGTGGACATAACGGATCAAGACTCCTGGGTGTTCTGGGTTTCGAGCGAGGAAGCCACGGCTTGTAGCGGGGGGTCGGGGGGGTCGTCCCCCCCGGCGATAATGGGCGATGAGACGTCGACGAGGACCTCGTCACGCTCCACTCGGCACCGGTAGATGGCCACCGGCTCGGTGGCCGGGAGCCCGATCGGCTGGCCGGTGCGCAGATCGAAGCGCGACCCGTGCAGATAGCACTCGATCTCACCGTCGCCGACATCTCCTTCAGACAGCGGAATGGCTGCGTGGGAGCATTCGTCGGCAATGGCGTAGAAGTGGCCGTCGCTCTGCACGATCGCCAGCTCGGTGCCCCCGATCTCCACCGGAATGGCCGATTCTGGAGCAACGTCAGCCACCCGGCACGCTCGTACGAAGTCGCTCATGACGCCACCTCGGCGTTGATGTTGACCGCCAGCTCGGCTTCGAGGGTTTGCAGCAGCTGGCCTTCCAGTTCCGGCACACCGATCTTGCGAATGATGTCGGCGAAGAAGCCGTGCACCACCAGCCGACGAGCTTCCGATTCCGTGATGCCGCGGCTGCGCAGGTAGAAGAGCTGCTCGTCGTCGAATCGGCCGGTGGTCGAGGCGTGCCCGGCACCCTCGATTTCGCCGGTCTCGATCTCCAGGTTGGGCACCGAGTCGGCACGGCAGCCGTCGGTCAGCACCAGGTTCTTGTTCGACTCATAGGTCTCGATGCCCTCGGCCACCTTGCGGATCAAGACGTCGCCGATCCACACCGTGTGTGCGCCACGACCCTGCAGCGCGCCCTTGTAATCGACGTTGCTGCGGGTTCTGCGGCTGATTGTGATCGACGAACAGCCGGTTCTCCAGATGCTGGCCGGCGTCGGCGAAGTACAGGCCGAGCAGCTCAGCGGAACCACCGGAACCTTCGTAGCGCACGGAGGTGTTCATCCGGATCAGATCCCCGCCGAAGGCGACGGCCAGGTGACGAAGTGAGCCGTCCCGCTTGACCAGCGCATGGTGGTGTGTGTGGTGCACCGCATCGTCGGCCCAGTCGTGGACGGAGGCGACGGTCAGCTGCGAGCCTTCGCCCACGACGATCTCCACGTTGTCGGCGAACGTCGCCGATCCGCGGAACTGCAGCACAACCGTTGCCTTGCTGAAGGGCTCGGCCACAATCACGGTGTGCCCGGCTGAACGCTACGGCTGTTCCCGTGCCGGTCAGCGTGACGACCGCGGCGGTCTGCAGCACGGCCTCCTTGGGGATCCGCACAGTCACGGTTTGCGCCGCCGCCTCGTACGCCCGGGCGCTGATCCGCTCGTTGGGAACGTAACCGCTGGAGCCCTTGATCGGGTTCGCCGCCGGTACGGTCGCCACCGCCACCTCATCCGGTCCGTCGACCTCGACGGTGAACTGCCCGCCGTCGAGGGGTGCGTCCTTGTGCAGGTCGCGCAGCCGCTTCAGCGGGGTGAAGCGCCAGATCTCCTCCAGTCCGGTGGGTACCGGATGATCATCGACGCGGAACGATCCAGCAGGATGCAGGTGACTGGCAACCTGATCACTGGTCTCGACCGCGCCCGCGACATTGGGAACGGCAGTCAAGGTCAGCCCACCGCACCTTCCATCTGCAGCTCGATCAGCCGGTTCAGCTCGAGGGCGTACTCCATCGGCAGCTCCCGAGCGATCGGTTCGACGAACCCCCGCACGATCATGGCCATCGCCTCGTCCTCGCCCAGCCCGCGGCTCATCAGATAGAAGAGCTGGTCGTCGCTGACTTTGGAGACGGTGGCCTCGTGAGCCATGGAGACGTCGTCCTCCCGTACGTCGACGTACGGGTAGGTGTCGGAGCGGCTGATGGTGTCCACCAGCAACGCGTCACACTTCACGATCGACGCAGAATGCGAGGCACCCTCCTGAACCTGAACGAGGCCGCGGTAGGACGTGCGGCCGCCGCCGCGCGCCACCGACTTCGAGATGATCGAGGAGGAGGTGTGCGGCGCGCAGTGCACCATCTTGGAGCCGGCGTCCTGGTGCTGACCCTCACCGGCGAAGGCGACCGACAGGGTTTCACCCTTGGCGTGCTCGCCCATCAAGTACACGGCCGGATACTTCATGGTCACCTTGGAGCCGATGTTGCCGTCGATCCACTCCATGGTCGCGCCCGCCTCACAGGTGGCGCGCTTGGTCACCAGGTTGTAGACGTTGTTCGACCAGTTCTGGATCGTGGTGTAGCGGCAGCGCGCGTCCTTCTTGACGATGATCTCCACCACGGCGGAGTGCAGTGAGTCGGAGGAGTAGATGGGCGCGGTGCAGCCCTCGACGTAGTGCACGTACGCGCCCTCGTCCACGATGATCAACGTGCGCTCGAACTGGCCCATGTTCTCGGTGTTGATCCGGAAGTAGGCCTGGAGCGGAATGTCGACGTGCACGCCCTTCGGCACGTAGATGAACGAACCGCCGGACCAAACCGAGGTGTTCAGCGCGGCGAACTTGTTGTCGCCGACCGGGATGACGGTGCCGAAGTACTCCCGAAACAGGTCCGGATGCTCCCGGAGCGCGGTATCCGTGTCCAGGAAGATGACCCCCTGGCGCTCCAACTCCTCATTGATCTTGTGGTAGACCACTTCGGACTCGTACTGAGCGGCGACGCCCGACACCAGCCGGGCTTTCTCCGCCTCCGGGATGCCGAGCTTGTCGTAGGTGTTCTTGATGTCGGCGGGCAGGTCCTCCCAGGACGTGGCCTGCTTCTCGGTCGAGCGAACGAAGTACTTGATGTTGTCGAAATCGATGTCGTCCAGCTCCGCGCCCCACGTCGGCATCGGCTTGCGCTGGAAGAGCTTGTGACCCTTGAGACGGAGCTCGAGCATCCATTCCGGCTCATTCTTCAGCTTGGAGATGTTCGTCACGATCTCCGGCGTCAGACCCCGCTGGGCGCTCGCGCCGGCCAGGTCGGAGTCGGCCCAGCCCCACTCGTAGCGGCCGAGCGCCGCGAGATGTTGATCTTGGGTCTGCCCGGTGCCGACCGGACGAGCGGTCGCCGGATCTTGGGTCTGGGTCATATCACGGCCTTCTTGTTGGTGGTGAGTGGTGGACGCTCGGTATGCCGTTCGACGCGCTCGATCGACCCTTGTCGATCCCGGGCCGTTCCACGGACTCGGGGCGCGGATGAGGGATGTGGGTCGTGCAGACGCCATCGCCGTGCGCGATGGTGGCGAGGCGCTGGACGTGTACGCCGAGCACCCGCGAGAACATCTCGGTCTCGACTTCGCAGAGCTGAGGGAACCGCTCGGCGACGTGCGCGATCGGACAATGATGCTGGCAAAGCTGCTCACCGATCGCCGACGGCAATGTCGAGGCGACATAACCGTCATCGGTCAGTGCAGCGGCCAAGGCCTCGGCCGGCGTCGTTTCCGGTCCCGCTTTGGCGACATTGTCCCGATAGCGATCCTCGACGGCAGCGATACGCGACTGCGCGAATCGGGTGACCGCGTCAGGTCCTCCGGTTTCGGACAGGAACTCGAGCGCCGCGTTGGCGAGATCGTCGTATGCGGAGTAGAAGTCTGCGCGTCCCGGCGTCGGTCAAGGCGAAGACACGAGCGGGACGGCCACGTCCCCGAGCCCCGTACACCCGCTGCTCCCGAGCATCGACGTGACCGGTGGCGAGCAGCACGTCGAGATGGCGACGGATGCCCGCCGGGGTCAGGCCGAGGCGCGTGGCCAACTCGGCGGCGGTCGACGGGCCATACTTGAGAATTGAGCTCTGAACGCGCTGCCGGGTTGAGGCGTCGACCTCCGCTGCCGATGACCCCGCGACGCCCGTGGCTGCTCGCTGGGTTTTCACAACATCAGTGTGCTCTTATTCGACCGACAGTTTCAAATAAGGTCGGCCTTAGTCGGCGTTGGGTTCGTCACAGTGTCCTTCGGTGGGCCGCCGATTGCCTGTGCCTGAGCCTCGGCAAGGTCGGCGGTGCCCGAAGGACCGATGAGAACTGTTCGTTCTGAGCCCCCGAGCGACGACCGTCGGCAACAATGAACGCATGCTCTTACCTGTGATGCCACCGGTGGCACCGATGCTCGCGAAATCAGTGCCGCAGATTCCGGAAGGTTCACTCTCCTTCGAGCCGAAGTGGGATGGCTTCCGATCGATCGTGTTCCGCGACGGAGACGAGGTGGAGATCGGCTCGCGCAACGAGCGACCGATGACCCGCTACTTCCCGGAAGTCGTCGCGGCGATCAAGCAGAGCATGCCTGAGCGTTGCGTGATCGACGGGGAGATCATCGTCGTGATCGGCGATCGGCTCGAGTTCGAGGTGCTGCAGCAACGCATCCATCCGGCGGCGAGCCGCATCAAGCTGCTGTCTGAGCAGACGCCGGCCAGGTTTGTGGCCTTTGATCTGCTTGCGCTGGACGACGTCGACTACACCCATGAGCCGTTCGAGGAGCGCCGCGGCGTCTTGGAAGAAGCGATGGCGGACGCGGAGCCGCCGATTCACGTGACTCCGGCGACCCGCAACCATCAACTCGCCCAACAGTGGTTTTCCCAGTTCGAGGGTGCAGGACTCGACGGCGTCGTGGCCAAGCCCCTCAACGGCACCTACCAGCCGGACAAGCGGACCATGTTCAAGATCAAGCACCAGCGGACGGCCGACTGTGTGGTGGCCGGATACCGGGTGCACAAGAGCGGCCCGGACAGCATCGGCTCCCTGCTTCTCGGCCTGTACAACGACGACGGCGAGCTGGCCAACGTCGGCGTGATCGGCGCCTTTCCAGCCGCTCGTCGCAAGGAGCTGTTCACCGAAGTCCAGCCACTGGTGACGACATTCGACAACCATCCGTGGGACTGGGCGAAATTGGCTGAAGGGAACCGGACCCCACGGAGTTCGGAGTTCAGCCGGTGGAACGTCGGCAAGGACCTCTCCTTCGTTCCGCTGCGTCCGGAACTGGTCGTGGAAGTGCGCTATGAGCACATGGAGGGCGACCGCTTCCGGCACACCGCCCAGTTCAACCGGTGGCGACCGGACCGCGATCCGCGCTCCTGCACCTACGAGCAGCTTGAAGAGCCGGTGAAGTTCGACCTCGAGGACATCCTCGCCGGCCCTCGCTCGTGATCTTCGCCCCATCAGTCGATCGGCACCACGACACGTCGCCGTGCTTGGCTGGCTGAACCTTGGTGCGCGGTTTGCCGTCGAGGAACGGTACGAGGCCGCTATTCTGCCTGCGTCAGGATGACGGCTATCCGTCTGCTCGCTAGCCGATGGGCGCCTTTCTCGACGCGGAACAAAGCGTTGGACCCGATGCCGTCTCGGAGAAGTCGAGCTTGACAATTGCTACAACATGGGGGGAATCATGAAGAATCTTTTGGCTGCCGTCGTTGCCGCGTACTGCTCATCACAGGCTTGTCCGCAACACCAGCCCAAGCAGCCACGGATGTGCTGCCAGACCTCCGCACCCGCAAGCTGACTGATTTTCGCATCGAGAACGCCTCGAACGGTGAAAAGCGCCTGCGCTTCACAACCCAGATTGCCAACGCCGGGCCTGGTGCATTCGAAGTTCGCATGCACCGGCCCACCACAACCACCGCACAGATGACCGTGACTCAGCGGATCTACAACACCGCTGGAGGCTGGCGCTGGGTCAGGCTCCGGGCACACACGGATTCTGGGGTGGAGACGGCCACAACCACTGGCACGTGTACAAGCTGCAGAGGTTCGAGATCAGGAAGCTCAACCCAGACCGCTCAGAAGGCCCGCTGGCGGGTTCTGGAGCCAAGGTCGGATTCTGCTTCTTCGACAACACGACGTACGACCTGAGTCTGCCTAATGCCCGTCAGAGCCCCTACTACAAGGGCTGCGGCATCCACGAGTTCCCTGAGGGTGACGACCGGGATCAGTGTTGGCTGGGCCGACAAGTACGGGGCCGGGCTCCCCAAACAGTGGATCAAGATCAACGGCCTGCCAGACGGGATCTATCGAGTCCGTGTCCTCACCGACCCGCAAAATTGGTTTATCGAAACCAGCAACACGAACAACAACACCCATTCGGACATCAAGATCACGGGCTCTACCGTCGTCAAGCAGTATTTCTAGCAGGAATCCTGAAGAGGATTCGGTGAATTTCACCAGCCAACGACGCGGCTGGGCCCTGCAGCTGATTTCTCGCATGGCCTGCGCCGGCACGCTGCATAGCTGGCGCGGATTCACGACGTGAGTCTGCGGGACATGGCCTGGTGCATGATCACGTCATGACTGACGTCGTCGAGCAGCCGCTGCAGAACTGGAGCGGAACATACCGGTACGAGGCGGACACGATCCACCACCCCCGGACGGTCAGCGAGCTGCAGGCGTTGGTGTCGGAGGGCGGGTCGATGCACGCCTTGGGCACCCGGCACTCCTTCAACGATGTCGCCGACGCAACCGAGTTGATCTCACTCGCTGAGTTGCCCGGGGAGCCCCGTGCTCGACACGGATGCGCGCACGGTGACCGTGCCGGCCCGGATCACGGTACGGGGAGCTCGCCATCTTCCTGCAACAAGCCGGTTGGGCGCTGAGCAACATGGCTTCGCTGCCCCATATCTCGGTGGCGGGCTCCGTGGCCACCGCAACCCACGGCTCGGGCAATGGCAACCCGACGCTCGCCTCGGCAGTGCAGGCGATGACCTCTGGTGAGCGGCACCGGCGAGGTCGTCCACCTCGGCCGCCAATCCCCCGAATTCGAGGGCGCCGTGGTCCATCTCGGTGCGCTCGGGATCGTCACCGAGGTGACGCTGGCTATCGAGCCGACATTCAACGTCCGCCAGGACATCTACCAGCGGCTGCCCTGGGAGGCGCTGACCGGCTCGTTCGAGGACGTGATGGGCTCGGGCTCAAGCGTCAGCGTGGTGACCAACTTCGCCGGCGACACCGCAGAGCTTCTTTGGGTGAAGACACGGCTGATCAACGACGAGCCGCGGCAGATGCCTGAAACGCTGTTCGGCGCGACTGCGGCAACCGAGCAGTTGCACATGACCCCGGGCAACGATCCGCTGCACTGCACTCCCCAACTCGGAGAACCTGGACCGTGGTGCGACCGGCTGCCCCACTTCCTGCTGGGGTACAACCCGAGCACCGGTGCGGAAATCCAGTCGGAGTATCTGCTGGACCGTCGCCACGCGGCCGGCGCCATTGGGGCGCTTCGTGAACTGGGGCCGCAGATCGCCCAGCTGGCGCAGAGTTGCGAGATCCGGACCATGGCCGCGGACGATCTGTGGCTGAGCCCCGCCTACCGACGTCCGACCTTCGGCATTCACTTCACCTGGCGGCCGGACGCGGCGGCAGTCGCCGCCCTTACCATCCAGATCGAAGCTGCGTTGGCGCCCTACGAGCCCCGCCCCCACTGGGCCAAGGTGTTCGCGGGTCCGTTCGACTTCAGCCACCTCTATCCCCGCCTCACCGACTTCCGAGCTTTGGCGAACAGGTACGACCCCGACCACAAGTTCCGCACCCCGTATCTGCGTCGTACGGTGCTCGACTGAGCCCAGCCAACGCTGCGCCGCTTAGAATTCAGCAGTGCTCAGTCGCCCTGCCGATCCGCTCGTCGTGGATGGCCTGGCGGTACGGTTCGGCCGCCGAATGGCGCTCGATGACCTGACCCTGCGCGCCAAACCCGCCGGCCTGACAGCCGTGCTCGGGCCGAACGGTGCCGGCAAGACCACGCTGATCCGCTGTTGCACGGGCTTGCTCCGGCCTGCTGCGGGCTCGATCAGAGTGCTCGGCGAAGCACCCGGCTCGGCCTCGGTCGCCAGCCGGGTCGGATTGATGCCGCAGAGCACCGGGGCCTGGTCGGGCATCAAAGCCGGCGAGCTGCTGAACTACCTCGGAGGACTTTACGCCCATCCGTTGGACATCAAGGCGCTGATCGACCGGCTCGGCATCGGGCGAGTATGCGGCCACCCCTTACCGCCGGCTATCCGGAGGCCAGCAGCAGACGGTGAACCTTGCCGCTGCGCTGATCGGCCGACCCGCGATCGTGTTTCTCGACGAACCGACCGCCGGCCTGGACCCGCACGCTCGACGCGCGACCTGGCAGCTGCTGCGTGACGTGCGCGCCGCCGGCGTGACGATCGTCCTGACTACGCACGCCATGGACGAGGCCGAGGCGCTCGCCGACTCGATCTACATCCTCGATCGTGGCCGGGTCGCTGTCTCAGGCACGGTGGCCGAGCTCACGAGCAGCGGCCAGAACCTCGAAGGCGTCTACCTCGCCCACACTCAGGCGCCGGTGAGCACATGACGGCTCTGGACTTCACGCCGGCTGCCGGTGCGGTGCCACCGTTTCGCCGGATCACGCGTCATGGAGTGCTGGAAGCCCGATTGTTGACCCGCAACGGCGAACAACTGCTGCTCGCCCTGGTCATACCGCTCGGCATCCTCCTGGCTGGCCGACTGGCCCGCGGACGCTTCGGTCCTCTCGAGGTCGTCGCACCCAGCGTGCTGGCGTTAGCGGTCTGGTCGACCGGCTTCACGTCGGTGGCGATCGCGACCGCTTTCGAGCGGAGGTACGGCGTCCTGGAAAGGCTTGCCGCCACCCCCCTCGGGAAGACCGGGCTGATCGCCGGTAAGTCCTTCGCCATCATTTTGATCATGGTCGGTCAAGTGCTGATCCTGGCCGGCGTCGCCGTTGCCCTTGGCTGGCGTCCCGCCTTCACAGTCCTCTCCGCTGCAGCGGCGCTGCTGCTGGTGATCATGGCGACCGCGACCTTCGTCTGCCTCGGCCTGCTGATCGCAGGCCGGCTGCGGGCCGAGGCGACGCTCGGCCTCGCCAACCTGATCTACCTGATCGTGCTCGCCGGGGGTGCGTTGGTCGTGCCGCTCGAGCGTTACCCGGCCGCCGTGCGGCCGGTGATCCAGGCCCTGCCGACGGCGGCGCTCGGGGAAGGGCTACGGGCGGCAGCGATCGGTTATGCTCTGGGCTGGCCAGTCATCGTGCTGGCCGTCTGGCTCCCGGCAGCCGCCTGGGTAGCACGAAGGGGATTCCGGTGGACGGCCTGAAAAAGCTGACCATGGTCGTTCGCGGGCCCCATGCGCTGCCGCGCTGGGCGGTCGCGACCCTGGTGGCGAACATCGTCATCGTGATCACCGGCGGACTGGTGCGGTTGACCGGCTCCGGTCTGGGCTGTCCCACCTGGCCGAAGTGCACTGAGACGTCGTACCGTCAGTCATCCCGAGCTCGGCTACCACGGCGCGATCGAGTTCGGCAACCGGTTGCTGACCTTCGCTCTCATCGTGGTCGCCGCTCTCACCCTGCTGAGCGCCATCTTTTCCCGAGCCCACGATCAGCGCGGTAGCGGCGTCCGCTGGCTTGCCGCGGGCCTCGCGCTGGGCATTCCCGCGCAGGCTGTGATCGGTGGGCTTTCAGTGCTCTACCAGCTCAACCCGTACGTCGTCGCCCTGCACCTGCTCGTCTCGATGATCTTGATCTGCCTGGCCGTCGGGCTGGTGCGAAAGACTCGGCACATGACTGCGGCACCGGCCCCGCGTGCGGCGGTGATCGCGAGCCGGGTGACGTTCGTGGCCATGGCGGTCGTGATCCTGCTGGGCACGCTGGTGACCGGCAGCGGTCCGCACGCCGGCGATGAGAAGGTGGCCAGATCCGGCCTGGACGGCTTACTGCTCACCCGACTGCACGCGTCGATGGTCTACCTCACGATCGCCTTGACACTCGCCTGCGTCCTGCTTCTTCGAAGCCGCGCCGCACTCCTCCTCCTGGCAGTGGAGGTGGCTCAGGCCGCGGTCGGATTGACGCAGTACTACACCGGTGTGCCCATCTGGCTGGTCGCCCTCCACCTGCTGGGTGCGTGCCTTGCGATCGCCGCCGCCACCAATCTCATGCTGTCGGTGAGATCGCCCCGGCTAGGCGAGCCAGCGGACGGTACGCCGCTGGCCGTCCCAGCGGCGGCAGTGCCGCACGACGCCGGGCAACTCCGCCGCTGAGTCCCCCAGCAGGTCGATCGCCACGCACAGCTGATCGAGCCCCATCCGGCGAGCCAGGGTGACGTGCGGTGTCCAACCGCCAGCGCCGAACTGACCTGTGGCATCCGCACCGCAGACTTGAGCCGTCCGAGCTTGCAGCACCGAGCAGTTCCATCGAGGGCAACACCGAACGGACCAAGATCACCTGCCGGTGGCGTGGACCGAAGATCATCAGGCTACCGATCCGGAGAGGCAGATGGAGCCCGTCGAACAGCGCCGGCAGCTGCTCGTCGGCCTCCGCGGAGATCGTGTCGGCGGCGTAGAGCGTCAGATGTGGCCGGTGGTGCGGATCCGGCTGTGATCGCCGAGAACTCGGCAGTCCAGCGTCGGCCAGCCGGTCCCATTGCACGCGAAGGGCGTCCTCCGTCACCGGGTCGAAGATCAGCTCGACCGACTGCGCCACCGCCGTGTGGCGACGTCAGGCCAGCAGCGGACTGATGGCCGCCGCCACGAAGATCAGCGCCAGGTAGGAATTCGACCAGTGGAAGAGCCTCATCGGCTTCAGGGCTGCATCGCCCAGCCCGCGGCGAGCCCGAGTCAGTAGCCGCCAGGACTCCCACAGCAGGACCGCGCCGGCCAGGGTGGCGACGACGGGGTAGAGCCAGCCCGTGTCCGCGATCGGCCACAGCGCCAAGTGAGACCGCCACCGTGATCACCGAGTAGGCCAGGATGCGCAACGCAACCACCGGCGCTGACCGAACCACCGGCAGCATCGGGACCTTCGCGGCGGCGTAATCCTCGCGATAGCGCATGGCCAACGCCCACGTGTGCGGGGGCGTCCAGCAGAAGACGATGGCGAACAGGACGAATGGCGCCGCGTCGAGGGAACCGGTCACCGCCGTCCAGCCGATCAATGGGGGGAAACAGCCGGCGATGCCTCCCCAGACGATGTTCTGCGACGTCCGGCGTTTCAGCCACATGGTGTAGACGAAGACGTAGAACGCGTTGGCAGCCGAGAGCGAGCAACGCCGACAGCCAGTTCACGAAGAATCCCAGCCAGAGTGTCGCCACGACGCCGAGCACGAAACCGAAGATCGTCGCGGCGAGAGGCTCAACCGCGTGCCGAGGTAACGGACGGCGGCGGGTCCGACGCATCCGCTCGTCGATATCGCGATCAAGCACGCAGTTGAAGACATTCGCACTGGCGGCGGCGAGACATCCGCCGAGCATCGTGGACATCACCACGACCAGGTTCGGCACTCCACGAGCCGCGAGGAACATGGCCGGCACCGTCGTGACAAGGAGCAGCTCGATGATCCGCGGTTTGGTCAGGCCAAGGTATGCGCTCAGCACGTCACTCGGCCGCGGCAACCCTCGCTCGAGAGCATGGGGATCGGTCACGGTCGCAGACCTGACCCGCCTGGCGTCGTCCGCCGCAATCCGGGCGGACACGTCGATGCTCGTCACAAGCCCCACTCACTCCCCAGACGTCGGCTGGCTCAGTCCATGGCTCCCTCGACAGGGAGCACCGATAGGGCAGTCTAGGGCCCGCGCTCTCGATTGACACTCATCGGTGCAACTCCGAGTCGGACGGTACCCATATCCGCCGCGATCGCCCACCGATAGGCTCGAGGTGTCCTCGTCGATGAGCTCGCTCCCCGGAAGGAACCTCCCGGTCGTGACCCATACCGCAATCACCCCCGAGGGCTGGACCGAGCTTGACGCCCGCGCCGTGGACACCGTACGGGTGCTAGCCGCCGATGCGGTGCAGAAGGTCGGCAACGGCCATCCGGGCACGGCGATGAGCCTGGCGCCTGTGGCGTACCTGTTGTTCCAGAAGGTGATGCGACACAACCCGGCCGACCCGCACTGGCCCGGGCGTGATCGTTTCGTGCTCTCCTGCGGTCACACGAGCCTGACCCTGTACATCCAGCTCTACCTGGGTGGATTCGGGCTGGAGCTCGACGACCTCAAGGCGTTGCGCACCTGGGATTCGAGGACGCCCGGGCACCCCGAATACCGGCATACGCCCGGTGTCGAGGTGACGACGGGCCCCCTCGGTCAGGGAGTTGGCAATGCGGTTGGCATGGCCATGGCCGCCCGCCGCCAGCGCGGGTTGCTCGATCCCGACGCCGCTCCCGATACGTCGCCGTTCGACCATCACATCTATTGCCTGGCGTCCGACGGGGACATCGAGGAAGGTGTGTCGTCCGAAACGTCGTCGTTGGCAGCCACCCAGCGGCTCGGCAACTTGACGCTGATCTACGACTCCAACCACATCTCGATCGAGGACGACACCAATATCGCGCTGAGCGAGGACACGGCTGCGCGTTATGCCGCGTACGGCTGGCACGTCCAAGACGTCGACTGGACCAATGGCGACGGGCCATACACCGAGAACATCGCTGCCTTCGCCGAAGCGTTGGATGCTGCCCGGGCAGTGACCGACCAGCCCAGTTTCATTCGCCTCCGCACGATCATCGGTTGGCCCGCTCCGAAACTGCAGGGCACCGGCAAGGCGCACGGCGCCGCGCTGGGCGACGAGGAGGTCGCGGCGACCAAGAAGATCTTGGGCTTTGACCCCGACAAGAGCTTCGAGGTGTCCGACGAGGTTCTCGACCACACCCGCAAGCTGCGAGAGCGTGGGCAGCGGGCCGAGGAGGCCTGGCAGGCGGGCTATGACGAATGGGCCGCTGCCAATCCGGAGGCCCATGCGTTACACGAGCGGCTGAAGGCCCGCGAGCTCTCCCCCGGCTGGGATGAGGCCCTGCCCACCTTCCCCGCCGACGCCAAGGGCATGGCCACCCGCAAGGCATCCGGTGAGGTGCTGACCGCAATCGCGCCGAAGCTGCCCGAATTGTGGGGTGGCTCGGCAGATCTCGCCGAGTCCAACAACACGACGCCGGAGGGCGAGCCGAGCTTTCTGCCTCCTGATCGGCAGAGCAAGATGTTCCCCGGCGGCCCGTACGGCCGGGTGCTGCACTTCGGCATTCGAGAGCACGGCATGGGCGCGATCTTGAACGGCATTGCCGTGCATGGTGGTTTGCGGCCGTACGGCGGCACCTTTCTTGTGTTCAGTGACTACATGCGACCGTCCGTACGGCTCGCCGCGCTGATGAAGTTGCCCGTGACCTACGTGTGGACCCACGACTCCATCGGCCTCGGCGAGGACGGTCCCACCCACCAGCCGATCGAGCACCTGACCGCACTGCGCGCGATTCCGGGTCTGGACGTCGTACGCCCGGCGGACGCCAACGAGACTGCCGCGGCCTGGTCACTGGTCCTGCAGAACACCGACCGGCCCGCGGGGCTGATCTTGACTCGGCAGAACGTGCCGACCTTCCCACGCGGTGAGGAAGGCTTCGCCGATACGTCGGGGGTGGCGAACGGCGGCTATGTGTTGAAGGACAGCGATGGCGAGCCTGACGTCATCCTGATCGGCACCGGATCTGAGGTGCAGCTCGCGATCGAGGCGCAATCCCAGCTCGCGGCCGAGGGCATCGCTGCACGGGTGGTGTCGATGCCCTGCCGTGAGTGGTTCGACGAACAGGATCAGTCGTATCGGGATTCGGTGATCCCACCCGGCGTCAAGGCTCGTGTGAGCGTGGAGGCAGGGGTGGCTTTCGGCTGGCGAGATCTCGTCGGGGACGCCGGCCGCTCGATTGGCATCGACCACTACGGAGCGAGCGCCTCGGGCAGCGTGCTGTTCGAGGAGTTCGGCTTCACTCCCCACACCGTCGTCACCGCAGCAAAGGAGAGCATTGAGGCGGCGGGCGGCCCAACCGGATCGGTCCACACCGCAGCCAGCGGGTCGGCCGGGCCAGCCGACACCGAGTCCGACCCAAGGGCCACGATCAGCTGACGGCGGAGCGTGGATCCAACCCATCCCTTCGGAAGTTCAATCGATCTCGGAGTATCAGGAGGATCATCATGAACGATCGACTTAAGGCCCTCGCCGACGCGGGTGTCTCCATCTGGTTGGACGACCTGTCACGCGAACGCCTCCACACGGGCAATCTCGTCGAACTCGTTCGCGAATCGTTCGTCGTCGGCGTCACCACCAACCCGACCATCTTCGCCGCCGCCATCGCCAAGGGCCATGAGTACGACGACCAGATTCGCGAGCTGGCGGCACTCGACTCCAGCGTGGACGACACGATCAAGGCGCTGACGACGGACGACGTGCGGGACGCGTGCGACGTGCTCGCCGCCACCTCTGCCGCCTCGGGCGGCGTGGACGGCCGGGTCTCGATCGAGGTCGATCCGGGCCTCGCCATGGATACCGAGGCCACCATCGCCCAGGCCGCCGACCTGTGGAAGATCGTCGACCGACCCAACACGCTGATCAAGATCCCGGCCACCGAACCGGGCCTGCCTGCCATCACCGCCACCATCGCCGAGGGCATCAGCGTGAACGTGACGTTGATCTTCGCCCTCGAGCGCTACGGTGCAGTCATCGACGCCTACCTTGCCGGGCTGGAGCAGGCCGCCGCGAACGGTCACGACCTCAGCCAGATCCACTCCGTGGCGTCGTTCTTCGTCTCCCGCGTGGACACCGAGGTGGATAAGCGGCTCGACGCCATCGGCACCGAGCAGGCCAAGGCCTTGAAGGGCAAGGCCGCGATCGCCAACGCCCGGCTGGCCTACGCCCTGTTCGAGGAGAAGTTCGGTGGGGCCCGGTTTGCGGCGCTGGCCGAGAAGGGTGCCAACAAGCAACGGCCACTGTGGGCGTCGACGGGCGTGAAGGATCCGGCCTACCCGGACACCATGTACGTCACGGACCTCGTGGTTGCGAACACGGTGAACACCATGCCGGAGAAGACCATGCAAGCCTTTGCCGATCATGGCGAGGTGCAGGGTGATCGGGTCAGCGGGACCAAGGCCGAGGCACAACGGGTTTTCGACGACCTGGCGAGCCTGGGCATCGACTTCGACGACGTGGTTGAGGTCCTGGAACGCGAGGGCGTCCAGA
Source organism: uncultured Actinomycetota bacterium (assembly GCA_963808495.1). Taxonomy (GTDB): domain Bacteria; phylum Actinomycetota; class Actinomycetes; order Propionibacteriales; family Propionibacteriaceae; genus Microlunatus. The sequence goes on along the minus strand of CAWEGC010000009.1, from coordinate 229,144 downwards.
AGTTCGAAGCGTCGTGGGCAGAACTAGTGGAAGACGTTCAGATTGCGCTCGACGAAGCCAAGGCCGGGAAGCCGAATCCCGGCTCCAGCGCTTCGCCGACCGTGGATGACGACGTCAGTTGATGGCTGAACGCCACCCCAACCTCCTCCGCGACCCGCAAGACCGCCGACTGCCGAGGATCGCCGGACCGTGCGTCCTGGTGATCTTCGGCGTCACCGGTGATCTGTCGACCAAGAAGCTGATGCCGGCGGTCTACGACCTGGCGAACCGGGGGCTGCTCCCTCCCGGTTTCGCCCTGGTCGGATTCGCCCGCCGTGGATGGAATCACCACGACTTCGCCAAGGTGGTCCACGATGCCGTGCGGCAGAACGCACGCACACCTTTTCGCGAAGAGGTGTGGCGGCAGCTCTCGGAGGGCATTCGCTTCGTACCCGGCGAGATCGGCGACGAGGAGTCATTCAGCTAATCTGACCGATACGATCGTCGACCTGGACGAGGCCCGCGGTACCGGCGGAAATCACGCGTTCTATCTGTCGATTCCTCCCGGGCTGTTCCAAACGGTGGTCGATCAATTGCGCTCCCACGGGCTGGCGGAACAACGGCCCGGCCAATGGAGCCGGGTAGTGATAGAGAAGCCATTCGGACACGACCTCGCCAGCGCCCGGGAGCTGAATCACATCGTGTCCGGCGTCTTTCCTTCGTCGTCGGTGTTCCGGATCGACCACTACCTCGGCAAGGAAACCGTCCAGAACATGTTGGCTCTTCGCTTCGCGAACCAGCTGTTCGAACCGGTGTGGAACAACCACTACGTCGATCAGGTCCAGATCACCATGGCCGAGGACATCGGCATCGGCGGGCGGGCCGGCTACTTCGATGGCATTGGCATCGCCCGGGACGTGATCCAGAACCACCTGATGCAGCTTCTGGCGCTGACGGCGATGGAAGAGCCGACGTCGTTTGACGCGAGCCAGCTCCGCGCCGAGAAGCAGAAGGTACTCGCCGCGGTAGAACCGCCGAAGAGGATGGACCTGCACACCGCACGCGGCGCCTACACCGGCGGCTGGGCGGGCGGTGAGCACGTCAAGGGATATCTCGAGGAAGACCGGATCCCACCGGATTCCAAGACCGAGACTTTCGCCGCGATCAGAGTGGACATCGACAACCGCCGTTGGGCAGGGGTGCCGTTCTACCTGCGCACGGGCAAGCGGCTGGCACGGCGCGTGACCGAGATCGCACTGGGTTTCAAACGCGCCCCTCACCTTCCGTTCGCCAAGACCGACACCGAGGAGCTGGGCTACAACGCGTTGGTGCTGCGGATCCAGCCCGACGAGGGCGTCACCCTACGTTTCGGCGCGAAGGTTCCCGGCACCCAGATGGAGATCCGCGAAGTGAACATGGACTTCGCGTACGGCGGCTCGTTCACCGAATCTTCGCCGGAGGCGTACGAGCGGTTGATCTTGGACGTGCTGCTCGGTGACCCGCCCCTGTTCCCGCAGCACCAAGAGGTTGAGCTGTCCTGGGAGATTCTGGATCCGATCTTGAACTTCTGGGCGACGTTGCCCGAGCAGCCGGAACCCTACGAACCCGGAGGGTGGGGTCCGTCCAGTGCCAACGAGATGCTCGCCCGCGACGGGTTCGCCTGGCGGCGACCGTGAGCGCGACGTCCCGAGGCCGATCATGACAGGAGCCGGCCGATGGGCCTGACGCTGACCAACACCAACGCGGCGAAGATCTCCGCCGCACTGCTCAAGGCGCGGCGAAGCGCCGGGAGCCCGGCCATGGGCATGGTGTTGACGTTGATCATCGTGTGTGACGAGTCGGAGTACGAGGCCGCGATGAAGGCCAGCATGGAAGCGGGCCGGGAGCATCCGTCGCGGATCCTGCTCGTGGTCAGCGGACAAGGGCGAACGGCGATGCTCGACGCCGAGGTCAGGATCGGCGAAGGCACTCCGGGCGAAGTCGTGATCGTTCGGATGCGCGGAGCGATCGCAGCGCATCCGGCGTCGGTGATCCGTCCCCTGCTTCTGCCTGACTCCCCGGTAGTCATCTGGTGGCCGGGCAAATGCCCGACGAATCTCGCGGAGGACGAGCTCGCCCACCTTGCGCGGCGCCGGCTCACTGACGCCTCGACCGCGGCGCGGCCACTGGTGGGGTTGCGAACCCGAGCCGAGAACTACATGCCCGGCGATACCGACCTGAGCTGGACCAGACTGACCCCGTGGCGAGCGCTCCTCGCCGCCGCGCTCGACCAGTACCCTTCGAGGATCACCTCGGTGCTGGTGGAGGCGGAGCGAAACAATCCGTCGGCTGACCTGCTCGCCGCCTGGCTGCACAACCGGTTGAACCTTGAGGTCGCCCGGCGAGTCAGTCACGGCCCGGGAATCACCGCCGTCCGCCTCGGTACGGCAGCAGGTGATATCGCGATCACCCGGCCGGACGGACTGCTCGCCTCCTACACGGTGCCGGGCCAGCCGGAACGACTGGTCGCCCTGAAGCGTCGCGAGGTCACCGAGCTGATCAGTGAGGAACTGCGTCGAATGGATCCCGACGAGGTGTACGAATCCACTGTGAAGAGCCTCGTTGGTCCGGCAAAGTCGAAGAGGTCGACAGCCGAGAAACGGACAACCGCCAAGCGCACAACCACAAAGCGGGCAGCGAAGAAGCCGGCCACGAAGCGAGCCGGCAAGAAGAGTGCGGCGGGCCGCTCCCGTGGTTGACGTCGGTGGCAACGAGGTGCTCGTCCATGCCGGACCGGATGAGGTGGCGGAGGCGCTGGCTGCTCGGCTGATGGCTCGCCTGGTGGAGATCCAGCGTGAATTCCGGATTCCTCAGGTTGGGATGACCGGCGGCCGGATCGCCGTCAAGGCCTACGAGCGGCTCGCGGCCGAGGGAGCCCGATCGGCGGTCGACTGGTCTCGGGTGGAGCTGTGGTGGAGCGATGAGCGGTTTGTTCCCGCTGGCCACGCAGACCGCAACGACGCGCAGGTCTTGGCTCTGCTGGTCGAGCCGCTCCAGTTGAGCAGCGACCGGATACACCCCATGCCGGCGCGCGACGCCGGCCGTGTCGTTGATCAGGCCGCGGAGGAGTACGCCCGTGCCCTCGGTTCGACGGTTTTCGACGTCTGTCTGCTGGGCATGGGACCGGACGGGCACGTGGCCTCGATCTTTCCCGAACACCCGTCGTCATACGAGAGCGGCGACGTCATCGCGGTCCGAGCTTCACCGAAGCCGCCTCCGGAACGGATCAGCCTCACGCTTCCCGTTCTCAATCGATCCCGGGAGGTCTGGTTCTTGGTGAGCGGGTCCGACAAGGCGGCCGCGGTCAAGATGGCGCTGTTAGGCGCCGGGCCGGTCCAGGTTCCTGCTGCCGGGGTCTCCGCCGTCGACCGGACGCTGTGGCTGCTGGACCGCGACGCGGCATCCCAGCTGCCGGCCGACCTCCAGCAACGCGGCCGTATCTAGTAGATAACCTCGCCGCGGGCACGGCGGTCGCGCAAAGCCTGGAGTGCTTCGGACAAGATGGCTGCTGCTTCCTTGTCGGTGCGGCGCTCTTTCACGTACGCGAGATGCGTCTTGTACGGCTCTATCTTGGGTGGTGGGGGCGGGTTGGTGGAGTCCAGGTTGGAGGGTAGGCCGCAGCGTGGGCAGTCCCAGCTGTCCGGGATCGGCGCGTCCGCCGCAAACGCTGGACGGGTTTCGTGTCCGTGGGCACAGAAGTAGGACACATAGAGTCGGGGCGCCGTGTCGCCACGCTCGGCTTCGCCCATCGGTCCAGCCCCCACCCGGCTGCCACGGATGGCACTCCCACCACCTGCCACAGTCACTCCCCTTCGATATTTAGGCGTGCACAGACATTCTGCGGATCTGGTGTCAAGCCTCTAGCTTGTAGAGCAGGCCGAGAGCCACGATCGCGGCGAACCACACGACGCCGATGACGATCGTCAGCCGGTCGAGGTTGCGCTCGGCTACGGAGGAGCCGCCCAACGATGACGAGATGCCGCCCCCGAACAGATCCGAGAGCCCACCGCCACGCCCTTTATGCATCAGGACCGAGAGAGCAAGCGCAATGCTGGTGATCACCAAGACGATCGAGAAGATCAAGATCGGAGTCGTCATCATCGGCACGACGGCAAAAAGCACGCACGTAGCCTAACTCAGAAGTGGGCGGATTCCGCACCACAGCTAGAGAGTTGGGAGGTCGTAGAAACGGGCAATCGCGGCGAATTCGTCGACGATCAGACTGGACCCGCCCACCAGGCAACCGTCCACATCCGGCTGGGCCATGATCTCCACGACGTTGCTCGCCTTCACCGAGCCCCCGTACAGGATGCGGACCCGCTCGGCGACACCGCGGTCGTACCACTGGCCGATCCACTCCCGAATGGATCCGCAGACCTCCTCGGCGTCATCAGGAGTGGCCACCCGGCCGGTGCCGATCGCCCACACCGGTTCGTAGGCAACCACCAGCGAGCCGATCTGATCCAGGGTGAGATTAGCCAGGGCCTGCGAGACGAGAGCGATGGTGAACTCGACCTGGTCCATCTCATCCCGCACCTCGATGCCCTCGCCGACGCACACGATGGGCGTGAGACCGTGGGCCAGCGCCATCCTGGCCTTGGCGTTGACCAGCTCGTCGGTCTCCCCGTAGTGCTGCCGGCGCTCGGAGTGACCCACCAGGACGTAATGGCAACCCAGCTTGGCCAGCATCGACGCCGATACGTCTCCGGTGTAAGCCCCGTTCTCGAACGGGGACACGTCCTGGGCCCCGTAGCCGAGGGCCAGTCGGTCACCTTCGATCAAGGTCTGCACAGTGCGAAGGTCGGTGTACGGCGGCAGCACGACCACCTCCGACTTGTCCGGATTGTGTTTCTTGTCGTCCAGGGTCCAGGCCAGCTTCTGCACCAGACCGACGGCCTCGACGTGGTTGAGGTTCATCTTCCAGTTGCCGGCCATCAGCGGCTTGCGAGTCATCACTGCCTTTCGTTCTCGAGAGCGGCCAGGCCGGGCAGCGTCTTGCCCTCCAGGTACTCCAGGCTGGCACCGCCACCGGTCGAGATGTGACCGAAGGCGTCATCGGCGAAACCAAGATCACGGACGGCGGCCGCAGAATCTCCACCGCCGACGACCGAGAGGCCATCGACCTGGGTCATCGCTTGGGCGACGGCCTTCGTCCCGCCGGCGAAGTTGTCCCACTCCGCGACGCCCATCGGCCCGTTCCAGAACACCGTCTTGGCCGACCTGATCGCCGAGGCGAAGATCTCCGCCGACTCGGGACCGATGTCCAGACCTCGTTGATCTTTGGGTATGGCCTCGGCCGGAACGACCGTCGGCGGTGAGTCGGCCTTGAATTCTGGCGCCACGATGATGTCGGTCGGCAGCACGATCTGCTTACCACCGGTCGCCGCGTCGTCAAGGTAGCCCTTCACCGTCTCGATCTGATCCTGCTCGAGCAGGCTCTCGCCCACTTCGTGTCCCTGTGCGGCCAAGAAGGTGAAGACCATTCCGCCGCCGACGACCAGGGTGTCGGCGGCGGTGATCAAGTTTTCGATCACCGCAAGCTTGTCGGACACCTTCGCGCCGCCCAGCACGACGACGTACGGCCGTTGGGGATTCTCCGTGAGCTGCCTCAGCACCTCGACTTCGGCCCTCACCAGGCCACCAGCGGCGTTGGGCAGCCGGAAGGCAATGTCGTACACGCTGGCCTGCTTGCGGTGGACAACCCCGAACCCGTCGGAGACGAAGACGTCACCCAAGGCGGCGTACCGGTCCGCCAACGCTCCCCGCTCAGCGTCGTCCTTCGATTCCTCACCGGACTCATAGCGGACGTTTTCCAGCATCGCCACCTGGCCGTCAGCCAGTCCGGCCACGGTTTGCCGTGCCGACTCGCCGACCACGTCACGGGCAAGCTTCACCTCGGTGCCCAGCAGCTCGGAGAGGCGTTCGGCGGCCGGCGCCAGCGAGTATTTCGGGTTCACCTCACCCTTCGGCCGACCAAGGTGGGCCAGCACGATGATCTTGGCCCCGGCCTCCCGCAGCTGGTTGAGCGTCGGCAGAGAGGCGCGGATCCTCCCGTCGTCGGTGATCTTCTGACCGTCCAGCGGAACATTGAGATCGCAGCGGATGAGCACTCGCTTGCCTCGGAGGTCACCAAGGTCGGCAATTGACTTCACGATTGGTCCTTTCGAGGACAAGAACGCGCCGAGATCCGAACAGGCAGACCTCTGCCGGAGCCAGTCGAGGCGATGTCCGCCCGGCGACGAGGCCCAGTGCGCGTCGCGGTCAGGCTCAGAGATCAGACGGACTGGCCGACGAGGCTGACCAGGTCAGCCAGTCGGTTGGAGTACCCCCACTCGTTGTCGTACCAGCCAACAACCTTGACCTGGTTGCCGATCACCTTGGTCAGGCCAGAGTCGAAGATGCAGGAAGCCGGATCGGTCACGATGTCGGAGGACACGATCGGATCCTCGCAGTACTGCAGGTAACCCTTGAGTGGCCCGTCCGCAGCTGCCTGGACGATGTTGTTGATCTCCTCGACGCTGGTCTCCCGAGGCGCCTCAAAGGTGAGATCGGTGGCCGAGCCGGTGGGCACCGGCACCCGGAGCGCGTACCCGTCGAGCTTGCCCTTCAGCTGCGGCAGCACGAGCCCGATGGCCTTGGCGGCGCCCGTGGACGTGGGCACGATGTTCAGCGCGGCGGCGCGGGCACGACGCAGATCCTTGTGCGGACCGTCCTGCAGATTCTGGTCCTGGGTGTAGGCGTGAATCGTGGTCATCAGGCCCTTGACGATGCCGATGCCGTCGTCAAGCGCCTTGGCCATGGGCGCCAGACAGTTCGTCGTGCAGGACGCATTCGAGATGATGTGGTGGCTCGCTGGGTCGTAGTCGCCGTCGTTGACGCCCATGACGACCGTCCAGTCCTCGTTCTTGGCGGGAGCCGAGATGATGACCTTCTTGGCCCCGGCGTCGAGGTGAGCTTTCGCCTTGGTCGCATCGGTGAAGAATCCGGTGGATTCGATGACGATGTCGGCACCAAGATCACCCCAGGGCAACGCCGCGGGGTCTTTCTCCGCGAACGACTTGATCAGTTTGTCGCCCACCTGGATCCCGCCCTCGACGACTTTCACCGGCTGGCTCAGCCGGCCGAGGATGGTGTCGTACTTCAGGAGGTGGGCTTGGGTGTCATCGTCACCAAGGTCGTTGAAGGCCACGACCTCGACGTCCGCGCCCGAGGCGAGCAGCGCACGGTAGAAGTTGCGCCCGATCCGGCCGAAGCCGTTGATACCAACACGTACGGTCATCCCTGCGATCTCCTTCGTCTGCTAACCCCGCCTGGGGCCACATGACACACTAACGACTTCCCATGAGGCTCGTTATGACCGGTTGCCCAGTGGTCTTCTATCCTCCTGCTCGCGCTCGGTCGGGCCCTGAGTGCTGCTGTCTTCCTCGCTCGCTCGCAAGAGGAAGAACACCCTCGCTCACTCGGTCGTCCAGACAGCAGCGGCCCTCCCTTACCGACGCTCGCAGGCTAGTCGTCGAGGAGATCTGCGCCGAGATTGGCCTCGGTGTTCGGGATGCCGAGTTCGGCTGCACGGCGGTCCGCGGTGGCCAGCAGGCGGCGGATCCGGCCCGCCACGGCGTCCTTGGTGAGCTGGGGATCGTGCAGCTGACCGAGTTCCTCGAGGCTGGCTTGCTTGTTCTCGATCCGCAGCACACCGGCAGCACGCAGATGATCGGGTACGTCGTCACCGAGAATCTCCAGAGCTCGCTCGACCCGCGCGCCCGCGGCCACCGCTGCACGTGCCGACCGCCGCAGATTGGCGTCGTCGAAGTTGGCGAGCCGGTTGGCGGAAGCCTTGACCTCCCGGCGCATCCGCCGTTCCTCCCAGGACAGCAGCGACTCGTGGGCACCCAGCCGGGTGAGCAACGCAGCGATTGCGTCGCCGTCCCGGAGGACCACCCGGTCGATATTCCGGACCTCACGAGCCTTCGCGCTGATCCCGAGCCGGCGGGCGGCGCCGACCAGGGCTAGCGCCGCCTCCGGACCTGGACACGTGACCTCGAGCGCCATGGAACGCCCCGGCTCGGTGAGGGAGCCGTGAGCCAGGAAGGCGCCGCGCCATGCGGCAACACAGTCACAAAGGCCGCCGCTCACGACCTGCGGCGGCAACCCGCGCGCCGGTCGGCCTCGGGAGTCGATCAACCCGGTCTGACGGGCGAGCGCCTCCCCATCCTTGATCACCCGAACGACGTAGCGGGTGCCCCGGCGGATACCCGAGCCCGAGACGACGACCAGGTCGCTCGGATGACCGAAAACCTCGCCGATCTCCGTGCGCAGCCGGCGGGCGGCGGCACCGGTGTCGAGCTCCGCCTCGATGAGGATTCGGCCGCTGTGAATGTGCAAGCCCCCGGCGAATCTCAAGATCGCTGCCACCTCGGATTTCCGGCAGCAGGGCTTGGTGCACTTCACGGTGGCCAGCTCCGCTTTCACCTGGGCGGTCATTGCCATTGGGAAATGATGACATGCGCAGCGCCCGGCCGAACGTCAAATGCCCATGATCTCGGCGTAGGCGGACGCAAGCCGGAGCGGATCATGTCGGGCAGACCCGTCCCTGGCCGCAAGATCTGCGATCACCAGTCGAGCGCCCAAGGAATGCGCCCAGTCGGCCAGGTGGAGGTCCTGAGAGGCGAACCGGCGGTCGGCCAGCACGACATCCAGCCGAAGGTGGGGGGCGTGCTCGGCCAACAACTCGATGTGTCGTGACGCCGTAAAGCCGGCGGTCTCCCCGGCCGGCTCCAGGTTCATGGTGAGCAGTCGCTTGGCGTCTGTCCGGAGGATGCTGTCGGCCATCTTCGGGACCAAGAGATGCGGGATTACCGATGTGAACCACGATCCGGGCCCCAACACGATCCAGTCCGCCTCGAGGACAACCTCGATCGACTCCGGACATGCTGGTGGATCCTGGGGCAGAACACGGACCGCTCGTACTTCGCCGGTGGTCTTGGCAACCCGCGCTTGTCCGCGGATGATCGTTGGCTCATCGGGGCGACGCGCATCGAGCCCGATCACTTCCGCCTCGATCTCCAGCGGCACCGACGCCATTGGCAACACCCGGCCCTTGGCGCCCAAAAGCCGGGCCACCATGTCGAGTCCTGCCACCGGGTCGCCAAGACGCTCCCACAGGCCGGCAATCAGCAGATTACCGATGGCGTGATCGCCGAGCGGACCTGTGCTCGAGAACCGCGATTGCAGCACGTCGGCCCAGGTGCGGCCGGATTCGTCGTCACCGCAGAGGGCCGCCAGCGCCATTCGAAGATCACCGGGCGGTAGGCAGTGAAGTTCGGCACGCAACCGGCCCGACGAGCCGCCGTCGTCCGCCACGGTGACGACGGCGGTCAGCCGATCCGTGATCCGCCGCAGGGCGGTCAGCGATGCCGCCAGCCCGTGGCCGCCACCAAAGGCGACCACTGCCGGAAGTGATGGCCGAAGGCCCCAGCGCAACGCGCCGAGATGGGCCCCGCTCTCCAAGCTCACTCGCGGCCCACGTCTCGGTGCAGGACCTTCGTGGCGACCCCTTTGGCACGCAGCCGCTTGGCGAACTCCTCGGCCATCGCGGTGCTCCGGTGCTTGCCGCCCGTGCAACCCATCGCGATGGTGGCGAAACGCTTTCCCTCTTGCAGGTAACCCGCCGAGATCACCTCGAACAGCTCGGAGAAGTGCTCGAGGAAGGGCTGGGCACCATCCTGGCCCAACACGTAGTCGCTGACCGGCTTGCTGAGGCCGGTTTGGGGCCGCAGCTCTGGGATCCAATGCGGGTTGGGCAGGAAGCGGACGTCGAGAACCATGTCGGCATCGACCGGTATGCCGTTCTTGAATCCGAAGGAGATCAGCGTGACCCGAAGCCGGTCTTCGGTCTCACCGCCGTACGCGTGAGTGACCCGAGACGCGAGCTGGTGCACGTTCAACGACGATGTGTCGATGACCAGGTCAGCGGCCGCGCGCAGAGTGGCGAGCGTCTCACGTTCACGGGTGATGCCGTCCAGGAGGCGGCCATCACCCTGCAGCGGGTGTGGCCGCCGTACGGACTCCTGTCGCCGGACGATCACGTCGTCGGACGCTTCCAGGTACAAGATCTCGGGCAGCGCGCCCGCCGCGGAGAGATTGCTGAACATCGCAGGCAGCTGCTCGAAGAACTCCCGAGTGCGCACATCGAGCACCACCGCAAGGCGAGTCAGCCCGACTTCACTCGCTTGGGTGCAGACCTCCGGCAGCACGCTCGGCGGTAGGTTGTCCACCACATACCAGCCGAGGTCCTCCAGCGTGTTGGCTGCTGTCGACCGACCGGCCCCCGACATGCCGGTCACGACGACCAGCCGAAGCTTGGTCGCCGATGGCTCAAGCGCCGCTGGCTCAGTCACGGAGATGATTATCCCTGCTGTACTGGTAGCGGCGGAGCTAGACCGCGGTGATTTCGCCCGTCGCGGTGTTGATCGACTCGCGTTGCGGCACAGCCTCCAACGCTTGCTTGATGCTGATCGCGGTCTTCGTGCCGAAGCCAGGGACGGCGGCGATTTCCTCGACGGTTGCGGCGCGAAGCTTCTTCAATGAGCCGAAGTGGTTGAGCAGCAGCTTCCGGCGAACCTCACCCAGACCAGGCACCTGATCCAAGACCGACTCGACCATCGACTTGCTGCGCCGTTCCCGATGGTGGGTGATGGCGAAGCGGTGCGCCTCGTCGCGCAGTCGCTGGAGAAGATAAAGGCCCTCGCTGGTACGTGGCAGGATGACCGGCTCGTCGCTGTCCGGCAGCCACACTTCCTCCAGGCGCTTAGCCAGCCCACACAGGGCGACGTCGGAGATGCCCAGCTCGTCCAACGCCCGGGCTGCGGCCGCGACCTGGGGCGGACCGCCGTCGACGACCACCAGCGACGGGGCGTACGCGAACTTCCGCGGAGCGCCGGTGGTCGGATCGATCAACAAAGGCCCTTCCTCGCCATCGTCAGCGCGCTCGCGATCCGTGAGGGATCGGCGGTCGTCCAGGAGGCGCCGGAACCGGCGGGTGATGACTTCATGCATCGCCGCGACATCGTTCTGACCGTCGACATGCCGGATGACGAAGCGGCGGTACTCGCTCTTGCGCGGCAGCCCGTCTTCGAAGACCACCATGGAGGCCACCACCTCGGTGCCCTGGAGGTTGGAGACGTCGAAGCACTCGATCCGCAGCGGAGACGTGGGCAGGTCGAGCGCCTCCCGCAGCTCTTCCAGGGCGCGATTGCGGGTAGACAGGTCACCGGCCCGTGCGGTCCTGTGCCGAATCAGCGCCTCTCGGGCATTCCGGGAGACCGTGTCCATCAGCGCCCGCTTGTCACCCCGGTGGGGCACTTTGATCTCGACGGTCGAGCCTCGGCGTTCGGTGAAGAGCCTGGTCAAGGAGTCCAGCGACTCGGGCAGCACCGGCACCAGGATTTCCCGAGGTACCGTCGCGGGATCCGGTACCGCCGGGATCCGTGTCGGCGTAGAGCTGGAGCAGGAACTGCTCGACCAGGAAAGCGGTTCCCGAGTCGTCGAACCGATCGGCCACCCAGCCGCGTTCGCCGCGAACCCGTCCGCCGCGAACGTGGAAGATCTGGACGGCGACCTCGAGCGGATCCTCGGCCAACGCAATAACGTCCGCGTCCGTTCCGTCGCGGAGAACGATCGCGTTCTTCTCCATCGCCTGCTGAAGGGCGCCGATATCATCGCGCAGGCGCGCCGCCCGCTCGAACTCCAAGGCATCGCTGGCCTGACGCATTTCGCGATCCAGCCTCCTGAGCATCGGCGCCGCCTGCCCGGACAGGAAGGAGCAGAGGTCCTCGACGATCCTCCGGTGGTCTTCGGCATCGATCCGGCCGACACACGGGGCCGAGCACTTGCCGATGTAGCCGAGCAGGCAGGGCCGGCCCAGCTGCCGGTGGTTCTTGAACACGCCGGGGCGACATGACCGCATGGGAAAGACCCGCAGTAACAGATCCACGGTTTCTCGGATCGCCCACGCGTGTGCGTAAGGGCCGAAGTAGCGGTTGCCCTTGCGCTTGGCCCCGCGACCGACCATGACCCGCGGGAATTCCTCCGAGAGCGTCACCGCGAGCCATGGGTAGGACTTGTCGTCCCGGTATTTGATGTTGAACCGGGGGTCGAACTCCTTGATCCAGGAGTATTCGAGCTGCAAGGCCTCCACTTCGGTTTGCACCACGGTCCAGTCGACTCGGGCCGCCGTCTCGACCATCGAACGGGTCCGACTGAGCATCGACGTAGGGTCGGCGAAGTAGGAGTTCAACCGCGACCGGAGGCTCTTGGCCTTGCCGACATAGATCACCCGCCCATGGGCATCTGAGAAGCGGTACACCCCCGGCTGATCGGGTATGGATCCGGATGCTGGACGGTATGCCGGACCGGTCCGCTGCCCTCCCGGCCGAGAGGCCGTCGGGAGCGAGGAAGCAGCTGGCACGTGCTCCAGCGTAGGCGGCCCAGCGGACAATGCAGGCGGCCGTCTCCGCCCTCAGCTGCTGGTTGACATCAGTCCGTGACGAACACCTTGCGGTCGAATACCGTCACCTTGTGCTCGGCGAGCGGCTTTGACGCTGGTGGGTTCACCACCGATCCGTCCTTGATCGAGTATTCACTGCCGTGGCAGTCACAGTGGATCACCCCATCGGCAACCTCGGCCACCGCACAGCCTTGATGGGTACAAATCTTGGTGAAGGCCTTGTACTGTCCCTTCGTCGGTTGCGTGATCACGTAGTCCGCCTCGGTCAGTATCACGCCACCGCCCACGGGAACCTTCGCGGTCGCGACGCTCGGGCCACTCGGCGCCTTGGCCGACGTGGTGGCGCTGCCCGATGGCTCGCTACTCGGCGAGCTCGCCGCCGACGAGGCCGTGGACGTGGGTCCGGGGGCTGAGGAGGATCCACTCCCGGCCGCCGTGCTCGGCGCCGCCGCCGGATCGCCGTTCGCCGCGCAGCCGGTGACCGCGACAGCACCACCAGCGACCGCCAGCCATCCTGCGGTACGCAGTACGGTTCGCCGCGACGACGCGGCCGCTGGCCGAGGGATGGGCTCGGCGTTCGGCTGGTCGGACATGGAGCCTCCAACGGTCGGTGGGTCGAGCGGCGGCTCTGGGATGGACCGCCTTCTCGTCTAGACGAATCCGAGCCCATCGTGGTTCGACGCGTCAGCTGGCCTTGCCGACCGGAACCCGCCTGCCATCGGGCGTCGTGGCGCCCTCGGAGGTCGCAGCTCGGGTCTTCTTCGCCGAGATCTTCTTGGCGGGAACATTCTTGGCCGGAGCCTTGCTCTGCGATTCTCTCTGCACGGTGGCCGCAGACTGGCCATCGGTGGCTAGGGCATCCGGCGGAAAACCGATCAATTCCGGCTGTGGTCCTAGCGGAACTGAACGCCCGGCCAGGATCGGCCGGAGGAAGTCGCCCGTGTAGGAGTCGGGGTTGTCCGCGATCTGCTCTGGTGTGCCCTCGGCGATGATCATGCCGCCCCGGGACCCGCCTTCCGGACCCATGTCGATCAGCCAGTCAGCGGTCTTGATCACATCGAGGTTGTGCTCGATGACGACCACGGTGTTTCCGGCGTCGACCAGCTTGCCGAGAACGCCGAGCAGCTTGCGGATGTCCTCGAAGTGCAGGCCGGTGGTCGGTTCGTCGAGCACGTACAACGTGCGCCCGGTGGACCGCTTCTGGAGCTCGCTCGCCAGCTTCACCCGCTGGGCCTCGCCGCCGGACAGGGTGGGCGCCGGCTGCCCCAGCCGCACGTAGCCGAGACCGACCTCGACCAGAGTGCGCAGGTGCCGGGCGATCGCCGGAAGCGCCGCGAAGTACTCCAGGCCCTCCTCGATCGACATGTCCAGCACCTCGGCGATGGACTTGCCCTTGTAGTGCACCTCCAGGGTTTCCCGGTTGTAGCGGGCACCGTGACAGACCTCGCACGGCACGTACACATCGGGCAGGAAGTTCATCTCGATCTTGATGGTGCCGTCGCCGGTGCAGTTCTCGCAGCGACCACCCTTGACGTTGAACGAGAACCGGCCCTGCTGGTAGCCGCGCACCTTGGCTTCCGGTGTCTCGGAGAACAGCTTGCGGATGTGGTCGAAGACCCCGGTATACGTCGCGGGATTGGAGCGTGGCGTACGGCCGATGGGCGACTGGTCGACATGGATGACCTTGTCGATCTGATCGGCGCCGCTGATCGAGCGATGCCGGCCAGGCACCTCACGCGCGTTGTAGAGGCGTTTGGCCAGCGCGGTGTACAGGATGGCGTTGACAAGCGTTGACTTGCCCGATCCTGAGACTCCGGTGACGGCGATCATCTGGCCCAGCGGAAACTGCACGCTGACGTCTCGGAGGTTGTGTTCAGCCGCGTTGTGCACGGTGATCTCTCGGCCCCTGACCCGGGGCCGCCTGCTGGCCGGCAGCGGAATGCTGCGCCGTCCGGAGAGATACGCACCGGTCAAGGAGGTGGGATGGTTGAGCAGGTCCTCGACGGGGCCCGAGACAACGACGTGGCCACCGTGCTCCCCGGCGCCGGGACCGATGTCCACCGCCCAGTCCGCGTTGCGGATCGTGTCCTCATCGTGTTCCACCACGATCAGGGTGTTGCCGAGGTCGCGCAACCGGATCAGAGTTTCGATCAGCCGCCGATTGTCCCGCTGGTGCAGCCCGATGCTGGGTTCGTCCAACACGTACAACACGCCGACCAGACCTGAGCCGATCTGGGTGGCGAGCCGGATGCGCTGCGCTTCACCGCCGGACAGGCTGGCCGTGGGACGGCTGAGCGAGAGGTAGTCCAGACCGACATCGAGCAGGAACTTCAGCCGCTCGTTGATCTCCTTGAGCACACGCTCGGCGATCTGCTGCTCCCGGTCGGTCAGCTCCAGCTGCTGCAGAAAGGCGGCCGACTCGTCGATCGGCATGGCGGAGATCTCTGCGATGCTCTTGCCACCCACAGTGACGGCGAGCGATGTGGGCTTCAGCCGGGCACCGTGGCAGGCATGACACGGCACTTCCCGCATGTAACCGGCGAACCGTTCACGAGAGGTGTCCGACTCCGCTTCGGCGTGCCGGCGTTCGATATAGGAGACGACTCCCTCGTACTTGGCGTTGTAGCTTCGCTCTCGGCCGTACCGGTTGCGATAGCGCACGTGCACCTGTCCCGGCACCCCGTACAACAGGAGCTTCTGCGCCGCACCCGGTAGCCGATGCCACGGAACCGTGATGCTGAAACCCGAGCTGTCCGCGAGTGCTTCGATCAGCCGCTGGAAGTAATCGGCGACGTGCGCCGATGCCCATGGCGCGATCGCTCCCTGGGCAAGGCTCTTTTCGTCGTCCGGCACGACGAGCTCCGGATCGACCTCCATCCGGGTGCCCAGACCAGAACACGCCGGACACGCTCCCCAGGGCCCGTTGAAGGAGAACTGGCGCGGCTCCAGCTCGTCGATCGCGATGTCATGATCGTTGGGGCAGGCCATTCGCTCCGAGTAGCGCCGCTCCCGCAGTGGATCAGTCGGATCAAGGTCCACGAAATCGATGGAGACGACGCCTTGAGCCAGCGCCAGCGCAGTTTCGACCGAGTCGGTGAGCCGCTGCTTGACGCTGGGCTTGACCGCGAGCCGGTCGACGATGACGTCGATCGAATGCTTGTACTTCTTGTCCAGAGTGGGCGGCTCGGTCAGTTGCACCACCTCACCGTCGACCCGTGCCCGGCTGAAACCAGCCCCGGCCAGTTGACGGAAGACCTCGACGTACTCTCCCTTGCGACCCCGGACGACAGGGGCGAGCACCTGGAACCGGGTGCCCTCTTCGAGCGCCAGCAGTCGATCCACGATCTGCTGCGGAGACTGCCGACTGATCGGTTCACCACACACGGGGCAATGCGGTCGGCCGGCACGCGCGTACAGGAGGCGGAGGTAGTCATAGACCTCGGTGATGGTGCCGACCGTCGACCGCGGATTGCGGCTGGTGGACTTCTGATCGATGGACACGGCGGGCGACAGGCCCTCGATGAAGTCGACATCCGGCTTGTCCATCTGGCCGAGGAACTGACGCGCGTACGCCGACAGGGACTCCACGTAGCGGCGCTGGCCCTCGGCGAAGATCGTGTCGAAGGCGAGGCTCGACTTGCCCGATCCCGACAGCCCGGTGAACACGATCAAGGCGTCGCGCGGCAATTCCAGGGAGATGTTCCTCAGATTGTGCTCGCGGGCACCCCGAACGACGAGACTGTCGGTCACGGTGCACATGCTATGTGCCGGCCCCGACAGTGCTGAAGCGCTTGCACCGCGGCTCCCGGCTCCGCAGGCGGACCACTACCGTTGGTCCATGACTGCGCCCACAGCGTCGGCCGCCGATCAGCTGGAGACCGTGCGTGTCCTGGTGTCCCAGGCGACGCAGCGGCTGCTCGGTGACACGATCGCGGTCAGCGATGAGGATTGGCGGCGTCCCAGCCGGCTGCCCGTCTGGACCCGAGCGCATGTGGCGACGCACCTTGCTCGACAAGCGGACGCCATCGGACGCCTCACCGAATGGGCCAGGACCGGTGAGCGCCGCGAGATGTACTCCCCCGCCAATCAACGGGACAGCGATATCGAGGCGGGGGCCGGGCGCACCGGACTGGAGCTGCAGGTCGACCTGGACACCTCCGCCGAGCGACTCGGCGAGGCGTTTGACGAGCTCGATCGGGCGGACGCATGGGATGCGGTTGTGGAAATGCGCGGCGGGATGCGACTGCCGGCCCGGCTCCTTCCCCTGGCCCGGCTGCTCGAGGTCATCATCCATCATGTCGACCTTGATGTCGGCTTCGACGTCGGCGACATCGATCAGCAGACTGCCGAATGGCTGCTGGAGTGGTGTGCTTTCCGCCTGCGCGACCGCGACGAGTTCCCACGGTTGGTGCTGACCTCGGACTCCGGATTCACCGTTCAGCTCGGTCATTCCGGTAAGCCGCGTCCCATCACGGGCAACAGCTCTTCTCTGCTCGGGTGGCTGATGAATCGTGCCGATGGTTCGGCGGTCACCGGCGGTGACCAGCTCCACCTGCCGGCCTTCTAGAGAGGAAGTGATCATGGAAGGTCGCGGGCACGTCACGCCGCAAGGCAGGCCGTTGGTGGAGAAGCTCTCCTCGAACGTGACCATGATCAAAGTGAGTGTCGGACCGATGGACAACAACGCCTACCTGCTTCAGCCTCAGCACGGACCGGGTGTGTTGATCGACGCCGCGAATGATCATGATCGGCTTCTTGGACTGCTCGGCGGACAACCACTGCAGACGATCGTCACCACCCATTGCCACGGTGATCATTGGCAGGCTCTCGGACGGGTGGCCGCCGCAACGAAAGCACCGCTGGTCGCCGGGCAGCCAGACATCGCGGCCATCTCCGAGGGCACCGGCGTCCAAGGTTTGACCGGAGCCTGGGACGGCGACCGGATCGACCTCGGCGGGGAGTTCCTGGAGGTGATCGGTCTGGTCGGGCACACTCCGGGCTCGATTGCCTTGGCCTACGCAGGCGGGCCGAGCACCCACCTTTTCACCGGGGACAGTCTGTTTCCGGGTGGTCCGGGCAGGACGACCAACCCGACCGATTTCAGCACGCTGATGAATGACCTCGAGACGAAGATCTTCGCTCGCTTCGCAGACGACACGGTTGTCCATCCCGGACATGGCGACGACACAACGCTCGGTGACGAGCGCCCCCACCTGTCACAGTGGCGGGCCCGCGGCTGGTAGGGCGCGGCGACACCCGCTTTCTCAACCATCTGGTTGACATCAGCCTCAGGACGGATTATCGTCTTTTACAACCACTTGGTTGAATACGGAGGCGATGGATGTCAGAAGATCAGCTGTCGCGGATCTTTGCGGCACTGGCCGATCCGACCCGGCGCGACATGGTCGCGCGGCTGGCGGTTGGCGACGCCACAGTTGGGCAGCTGGCGCAGCCGTACGGCGTCTCGGTCCAGGCGGTCTCGAAGCACCTGCGGGTGCTGGAAGATGCCGGTCTGGTCAGCCACAGCCGGGACGCCCAACGGCGGCCGCGTCACCTGGAAGCCGAGGTGTTCGACCTGATGACCAAATGGATCGAGAAGTACCGCCAGCAGGCCGAGGAGCGGTTCCGCCGCCTCGACGCCGTTCTGGAAGCCATGGACGAGGAAGAAACGACAGACCGCCAGCGCAGCGCTGACGATCAGGAGGGAGCAGCATCATGAGCACCACCACCACAGGCAAGCGCGAGGCCCAGATCGAGGCCGATCCGCAGCTGCCGACCGTACGGATCACCCGCGAGTTCGACGCCCCACCCGAGAAGGTCTTCCGGGCCTGGACGGATCCGGACCTGGTGGCGCGCTGGCTCGGCCCGAGAAGCATCGGCACCCGGATCGAGCATTGGGACGCGCGAACCGGTGGCAGCTATCGGTACGTGGCGGAGCGCGACGGCGAGGAGATCGCCGCGTTCTACGGATCGTTCCATGAGGTCCGACCCGGTGAACGGCTGGTCCAGACCTTTACCTGGGAAGGGATGCCGGACGGCGTGAGCCTGGACACGATGACGTTCGAAGATCTGGGAAATGGCCGCACCCGGGTCGTGGGCCTATCTGTCGTCGACAGCATGGAGGCCCGGAACGCGATCATGGCCAGCGGGATGGACGTTGGTGTCCAGGAGGGATATCAGAAGCTGGACGAGCTCCTGGCAGCTAGCTGACCAGCTGTGATCTAGCTGGTGTCCGGTCGGGTTGACGCCGCTGGCTGCTCGTCCGATGCGGGGCTCATCCTCTCCCCTTCCCCGATCGATTCGGTCGCCTTTGCTTCGTTCAGCGCTTCCTCCGTCGCACTGAGCCGGGCCATCAGCGTCCGAGCGACGATCTGTTGCCGAGTGGTCGTCCGCTGTGACCTGCCGCGGAAAATGAAGCTGACCGCCCAGTGGATCATGGTCGTGAACCGGTTTCGGAAGCCGACCAGGTACATCACGTGGACACCGAGCCACATGACCCAGGCGACGAACCCAGCGAGCCGGATGCGTTTGCCGATGCTGCAGACCGCGCTGAACCTCGAGATCGTGGCCATGCTGCCCTTGTCGAAGTACTTGAACGGCTGACCGGTTTCCTGGCCGCGCAGCCTGCGCTCGATCTGCCCGGCCGCGTGCTTCCCGCCCTGCATGGCAACTTGGGCGACGCCGGGCAGGTTGTCCAAAGCCATCATGTCGCCGACCACGAAGACCTCGGGATGCCCCGGAAGGGTCAGGTCCTTGTTGACCAGGACTCGGCCCGCCCGGTCCACCTCGGCGTCACTCTGCTCGGCCAACTGCTGGCCGAGCGGTGAGGCGCTCACACCGGCGGCCCAGACCTTGCACCGGGACGCAATTCGTCGCTGGGTGCCATCGGGATCGATGACGTCCACGCCCGTGTTGTCCAGCCCGACGACCTTCACGTTGAGCTGGACATCCACACCGATCTTGCGGAGCTGCTCGGTGGCGGCCGCGGACAACTCATCACCGAATGCACCCAGCACAGCGGGCGCGGCATCGAGCAGGATGACGTGAGCCTTGGTGGGGTCGATGCGGCGGAAGTCGCGGCGCAGCGTTCGGTGAGCAAGTTCGCTGATCTGGCCCGCCATCTCCACGCCGGTCGGGCCGGCCCCGACCACGACAAAGGTGAGCCACTCCTCGGCGACCGCTGGATCGGTGCACAACTCGGCCAGTTCGAACGATCCGAAGATCCGCCCGCGCAGCTCCAGCGCATCGTCGATGCTCTTCATGCCGGGCGCGAACTCGGAGAAATGATCGTTGCCGAAGTACGACTGGCCGGCTCCCGCCGCCACGATCAGGCTGTCGTAGCGCGTGATCGTCGTCCCGAGCGGGCTGACCGAGGTCACGGTACGTGCCCCGAGGTCGATGTCCGTCACCCGGCCGAGGAGCACCGTGGCGTTGGCCTGCTTCTTCAAGATCTCACGGGTCGCCGGCGCAACTTCGCCTTCGGAAAGCACCCCGGTCGCCACTTGGTACAGCAGCGGCTGGAACAAGTGGTGCGATGTCATGCTGATCATGGTGATGTCGACCGGCGCCTTGGCGAGCGCCTCGGTTGCCCACAAGGCGCCGAAGCCGGAGCCGATGACGACAATGCGGTGCCGACCCGACCCCCCACTGGCTGGAGTGGATGCCGCGGAGGCTGTTCCGGGTGTGTCTACCGACATCGTTCTCTCCTCGCTGTCGATCGTGCCGCGCCGCCCATCACGGCGGTTCAGCGCCGGACCACGAGGCGCGGCATGGGCCGAATCACGGCGCTCTTGGGCCAATAGTCCCAGCGGCGGCGCGAATTGACTACTACCTCGCCGCTTCGCGCAGCCTGCCTCCCGCTGCCAGGTGCACGATCCAGCGACCGAGTCACTCGGCCTTTTCGTCGTCGCTCTCAGTCCGACTGCGAGTCACCGGGCTCAATTCATTGCCGATTGCGGCAGTCTCCCGGCGGACGGTGAATGAGCTGATGGCACCGGCAAGCCCGATGATGGCGGCCGCGACGAACCCCCGTCGGTAGCCAGCCATCGCAGCCGCCGATGCGACGAGTGGAGATGTCACGGCAAGCCCCACCGCGGTGCCCAACTGAGCCGTGGAGTTGAGCAGGCCTGCGGCGACCCCCTGCTCGACGTTGGGCACATCGGCCGTGCCCGCCGTCGTCGAGGCCACTGAGGCGGCACCCAGCCCTGATCCCATCAGGGCGAAGGACATGGACAGAGTCAGTATCGGAAGCCCTTGACCGGGCAGCGTGAACAGCAGCGCGATAGCGGCAACCACCCCACCGAATCCGCTGAGCAGCGTGGCTCGGACTCCGATCCGGCTCAGCGCGAAGGGTCCGAGCAGTGAACCGCCGATCACCGCGAGACTGAAGGCGGGGAACAGCAGCGAGGCGCGGGCCGGTGAGAGCCGCAAGGTGTCCTGGACGTACAGGATGGCGGTCAGCATGGCTGGTGTCGTCGAAGCCGTGAGGGCAGCGGCGGTCAGATTGCCGCCGACCACGCCCGGCCTGGTGATCAGGCTGCCCGGCACGAGCGGTCGAGGGACTCGCGCCTCGTGCCACGTGAAAAAGGTCAGTGCCGCCAAGGCGAGGGCTACGACAAGCCAGCCGGTCCAGTGACCGAGGTCCTCGGCGATCATGGAGAGTCCGAGCGCCCCTAGGGCAACGCCGGCAGTCACCGCCAGCGCACCCATCAGGTCGAGCTGGCGTGCCTCTCTCCCGAATGGACGCGGGTGACTGATCGGTGAAAGTACCGGCAGGCTGATCAGCACGGCCGCGACGCCGATCGGGGCGTTGACAGCGAAGATCCACCGCCATCCGACAAATTCTGTGATCACCCCTCCAAGCACCCAACCGCTGGCGCCGCCTCCTGCCGCAGCCGCCGTCCACCACCCGAGGGCGCGCCGCCGAGCGCCGGGCCGTTCGATCAATTGATTCAGGGCGGCCAGGGCCGCCGGTGACAGCACGGCCGCGCCGAGCCCCTGGGCCACTCGAGCAACGATGAGTGCGGCCGGAGACCAGGCCAGCGCACAACCCAGCGAGGCAACCGAGAAGCCCACCAGACCGACCCGGAACATCCGGGCAGCACCGAACAGGTCCGCAGCACGCCCACCCAGGATCAGTAGACCAGCGAGAACGACGGTGTAAGCGGTGATCACCCACGACAACTGGCCAGGCTGGAAGCCCAGATCAGCAGCGATGGCCGGCAGTGCTATGGCGACGATGGTGGCATCGAGCACCACGACGAACTGGGCGACACAGAGGACCGCGAGGCCTCCGGTCGGCACAGCTCGTGATGTGTTGCCAGTGAAAGCCGCCACACTGGAAACACTGTCACATGAGCGTCCGAACCCGCAACTGGTAATGTCGCTTTTGATGGAAACAATGAGAGCAGAGTCACTTCGCCCGGCCGGCATCCGCGAGTTGCCGATTGTCGCCGGGAACCTGGCTTTGGACTTCGCCAACACTGTCGACGACCCGTTGGGCCCTCAGCGGTTCGACCACGTGGCTGACTATCGAAGCCTCGTGGTCTGGTCCCAACGGATCGGGACTGTGTCGGCTCAGTCGTCCACGACACTGCTCCACATCGCCGAAGACCATCCACGCCATGCAGAATCCATCGTGCAGCGCGGGAAAGACCTCCGGGCCGCGATCAACGAGACCTTCGGTGCGATTGTGGAGGACCACTCAGCCGACGCAGGTTGGCGGCAGCTGCGGCCATTCGTGGCGGAGGCCATACAGCACGCCGGCGTGATGTCGCCTTCTCGGCAGGTGTCGCTCGCTTGGGATTCGTCGGAATTGGACTCGCTGCTCTGGCCGGTGGCCGAGGCGGCCTATCGGCTGCTCATCGGCCCGGACATGCAACGGCTCAAACGATGTGTCGCCTGCCCCTGGCTGTTCGTTGACCGCTCGAAGAACCACAGCCGACGTTGGTGCTCCATGGAGATTTGCGGCACCGACGAGAAGATCCGGCGGTACGTCAGCAAACGCGCTGAGCGCCGCTGACACCGCTCGACCCGGGGGATCGTTCACCGACGGAGAACGAGGGAAGAAAATTCCGGCGGCCGGCATTGAGTCTACGTCGCTCAACTTGAGCGATTCGAATTGGAGGCTCACGTCCCGATGTCAACAACCAAGCTGCCCGTCCTCTTTCTGACCGATCTCGTCGTGCTCCCGGGCATGGTCGTGCCAATTGAGCTGGACGATGCTGCTCGCGCCGCGGTCGACGCGGCGCGGTCCCACAGCGACGGGAATCTGCTCGTCGCACCCCGCCTGGAGGATCGATATGCCTCGTACGGCGTGGAGGCGTCCATCGTGCAGATGGGCCGGTTGGCCAGCGGTGAACCGGCCGCGGTCATCCGAGCCGAGCGCCGGGTACGCATCGGTTCGGGTGTCGCGGGACCGGGCACTGCGCTCTGGGTGGAAGCGGAGGAGATCCGTAGCCCTGGTGGGGATACCGACGAGGCCCGCAAACTCGCGGCGGACTACAAGGCGCTGGTCATCGCCACACTTCAGCGCCGGGACGCCTGGCAGGTCATCGATACGGTCAACCAGGTCACGGATCCCTCGACCCTGGCCGACCTTGCCGGATACGCCCCGTACCTCACTGACAGCCAGAAGCGCGAGTTGCTCGAGACTCCGGATGTCGCGACCCGGCTGCGTTCGCTGATCGAGTGGACTCGGGACCACATCGCCGAGACCGAAGTCAACGACAAGATTGCCGATGACGTTCGAGAAGGCATGGAGAAGAGCCAACGCGAGTTCTTACTTCGCCAGCAGCTCAACGCGATCCGCAAGGAGCTCGGCGAGGACGAGCCCGACGGTGCGCAGGACTATCGGACGCGAGTCGAGGAGGCGCAGCTGCCCGACGACGTGCGCAAGGCGGCGATGCGCGAAGTAGCCAAGCTCGAACGGGCCAGTGACCAGAGCCCCGAGTCCGGCTACATCCGGACCTGGCTGGACACGATTCTCGACCTCCCCTGGGGCACCAAGACCACGGACTCCATCGACATCGAGGCGGCGCGGAAGGTCTTGGATGCCGATCATCATGGGTTGGAGGACGTGAAGGACCGGATCGTGGAATACCTGGCGATCCGCGCCCGTCGAGCGTCTCGCGGTCTTGAGGTGATCGGCGGTCGAGGCTCCGGGGCCGTCATGGCGCTCGTCGGGCCGCCAGGTGTGGGCAAGACCTCGCTCGGTGAGTCGGTGGCTCGAGCCCTCGGCCGCAAATTCGTCCGTGTTGCTCTCGGTGGAGTCCGAGACGAGGCCGAGATCCGTGGTCACCGGCGTACCTACGTGGGCGCGCTGCCGGGTCGGATCGTGCGGGCGATCACCGAAGCCGGGTCGATGAACCCGGTAGTCCTGCTCGACGAGATCGACAAGGTCGGCTCGGACTATCGCGGCGACCCGGCGGCAGCGCTACTCGAGGTGCTGGACCCGGCGCAGAACCACACCTTCCGCGATCACTACCTGGAGGTCGATCTCGATCTCTCCGATGTGCTCTTCCTGGCCACGGCAAACGTTGTGGAGACCATCCCGCAGGCGCTGCTCGACCGAATGGAGCTGGTCACTCTGGACGGCTACACCGAGGACGACAAGATCGCCATCGCCAGGGATTTCCTGCTCCCCCGGCAGTTGGAGCGCGCCGCCCTCACCCCAGAAGAAGTCGTCGTCACAGACGAGGCACTGCGCGAGATTGCGGCCGACTACACCCGAGAACCCGGTGTCCGTCAGCTGGAGCGGTTGCTCGCCAAGGCGCTGCGCAAGGCGGCCACCGGGCTCGCCAGCGACACGGACGAGCACCAGCTGACGATCCAGCCGGCGAACCTTCGGACCTATCTCGGCCGGCCTCGATTCACCCCCGAGGCGCACGAGCGGACCTCCGTGCCCGGTGTGGCCACCGGACTGGCGGTGACCGGTCTCGGCGGTGACGTGCTGTTCATCGAGGCGAGCGCCGGACCTTCGACGGCCTCGGGAAACGCTGCGGCAGGCCCAGGCGACGTTTCGACAGGCTCAGCGACCGTCGGCGGCTCAGCCAGCGGACGCGGCGGCCTGACGCTGACCGGCCAGCTGGGCGACGTGATGAAAGAGTCCGCGCAGATCGCGCTGTCCTACGTCCGCGCGCACGCAGCGCAGCTCGGAATCACCGATACGAGCATCTTGGATCGGCACATCCACATTCACGTGCCGGCGGGCGCGGTACCGAAGGACGGGCCATCGGCCGGCGTCACGATGGTCACAGCGCTGACCTCGATGGCAATGGGACGACCCGTACGATCCGAGGTCGGGATGACCGGCGAGGTGACGCTCAATGGCCGCGTGCTACCCATCGGCGGAGTGAAGCAGAAGCTGCTCGCTGCCCAGCGAGCCGGGCTCACTACCGTCTTCTTGCCCAAGCGCAATGAGCCCGACCTGGACGAGGTGCCCGCCGACGTCCTGAAATCGATCGACGTTCGGCTCACAGCCGACGTCGCAGACCTCGTCGCGCAGGCCATCGAGCCGGAGCAACAGCGGACTCAGGCCGCAGCCTGACCACGGAGGTTGAGCCGTCGTCATCACCGGCGGCTCAACCTCAGATGGCTTCGGGTGCGGTCCTTGCGGCCTCGTCGCGCTTGGACTTGGCAAGGCTCGCCAACGTCGTGACGGTCAGCGTTCCGACGATCACTCCCAGCGACAGCCAGATCGGGATCTCCCCATCGAAGGGAGCCCAGTCAGCCCAGTGGTACTGGTGCATGGCGTGTAGCACCAGCTTGATGCCGATGAATCCCAGAATGACCGATAACCCGAGCGACAGGTAAACCAACCGTTTGAGCATGCCGCCCACCAGGAAGTAGAGCTGACGTAACCCCATCAAGGCGAACACGTTGGCCGTGAAAACGAGATACGGCTCCTGGGTGAGTCCGTAGATGGCTGGAATGGAGTCGAGAGCGAACAGCAAGTCAGTACTACCGAGGGCCACGATCACGACGAACATCGGCGTCATAAGTCGCTTGCCGTTCTCGATGACAAACAGCTTGGTCCCGCGGAAGTTCTCCGTCGCCTTGAACCGCCGACGGATGAACCGCATGGCCGCGTTGTCCGGCACGTCGTCGCTCTCGTCGTGTTGTCGATAGTCGATAAATAGCTTTACCGCGGTGTAGATCAGGAACCCTCCGAAGAGGAAGAAGATCCAGCTGAATCGGTTGATCGCCGCAGCGCCGACGGCGATGAAGATGCCGCGAAAGACCAACGCGAGGATGATGCCCACCAACAGGGCGAACTGCTGGAGATGGCGCGGCACCTTCAACTTGCTCATGATGATCAAGAAAATGAAGAGGTTGTCGATCGACAGGCTGTACTCGGTCAACCAGCCGGCATAGAACTCGCCGGCGTAACGCGGCCCCGCGATCCACCACACTCCCAGCCCGAAGATGACGGCCAGGCCGATGAAGATCCCGATAAAGGAGCCGGCCTCCCTCATCGAGGGCTCGTGCGGTCGGCGGCCGATGACCAGGACGTCGATAGCGAGAATGGAGACCATCACCACTACGGTGATAATCCAGGTGTATAAGTGAACGTCCAAAACTGGAGACCTTCCGAGACGGTTCGGCGAGCGTCGACATCTCGGAGGTCTCTTCCGCCAGTCGCGCTGGCCGTGGCACCGGGACTGGCCGCCACCAAGTGGATGGCGGTGTTTCCGTGATGACGATGCCGACGCGAGGGAATACTCCCCTCCATCGCCCAGTATGTCAGCAGGGTTGCTGCGCGACCTAACTGCGGCCGTTCGGTCGTCGGCTCAGCGGCTGGCCTCGACCATTTGCCGCAGCTCCCTCTTCAACTCCGAGATCTCGTCACGCAAGCGGGCGGCGACCTCGAACTGAAGTTCGGCGGCAGCGGCGTGCATCTGCTTGGTCAGATCCTGCACCAGATCGGCCAGATCGCCAGCGGGCATACCCGCCAGGTGGCGTGCGTGGCTGCCGATGTCCTTTGCGCCGAGCATGGGATACGGTGCCCTGCCCCGGCCACGCTGTCGCCCGCCGAAGAGATCGTCAGTGTCGGCATCTTCGCGCGCCAGCATGTCGGTGATATCGGCGATTTTCTTGCGAATCGGCTGCGGGTCAATGCCGTTCGCCTCGTTGTAGGCGGCCTGCTTCGCGCGGCGGCGGTTGGTCTCATCGATCGCGGCGGCCATCGAGTCGGTGATCGAGTCGGCGTACATGTGGACCTGTCCCGACACGTGGCGAGCGGCCCGCCCGATGGTCTGGATCAGGCTCTTCTCGCTGCGCAGGAAGCCCTCCTTGTCGGCGTCGAGGATCGACACCAGCGAAACCTCGGGCAGGTCAAGACCCTCCCGCAGCAGGTTGATGCCGACCAGCACGTCGAACTCGCCCATCCGCAGCTCGCGAAGCAGCTGGATCCGCTGCAGCGTGTCGACCTCCGAGTGGAGGTATCGGGTGCGGATGCCGTTCTCGAGGAGGTAATCGGTGAGGTCCTCGGCCATCTTCTTGGTGAGCGTGGTCACCAGTACCCGCTCCGACCGCTCGGACCGGTGCCGGATCTCCCCCATCAGGTCATCGATCTGGCCTGACGTTGGCTTGACGATCACCTCCGGGTCCACCAAACCGGTGGGTCTGATCAGCTGCTCGACGAAGCCGCGGGATCTCGCGAGCTCGTAGTTTCCCGGCGTCGCCGACAGATAGATCGTCTGACCGATCCGATCGGTGAATTCCTCGAAGCGCAAAGGACGGTTGTCCATCGCACTGGGCAGCCGGAACCCGTGATCGACCAGCGTGCGTTTGCGCGACATGTCGCCCTCGTACATCCCGCCGATCTGCGGCACAGTGACGTGGGATTCATCGATGACCAGGAGGAAGTCCTCGGGAAAGTAGTCCAGTAGGCAGTGCGGCGGAGAACCCGGACCACGCCCGTCGATGTGCCGCGAGTAGTTCTCGATGCCGGAGCAGGTGCCGATCTGACGCATCATTTCGATGTCGTAGCTGGTGCGCATCCGCAGCCGCTGAGCCTCCAACAGCTTGTGCTGTCGCTCGAGCTCAGCGAGCCTGTCTTCGAGCTCCAGTTCTATTCCAGCGATCGCCCGGTCCATTCGTTCGGGACCGGCAACGTAGTGGCTGGCCGGAAAGAGGTAGACCTCCTGGTCTTCGGTCACCACCTCGCCGGTGAGCGGGTGGAGGGTGCTCAGCCGCTCCACCTCGTCGCCGAAGAACTCGATCCGAACGGCGAGCTCCTCGTACATCGGAAAGACCTCCAGAGTGTCCCCACGGACGCGGAAGGTGCCTCGCGCGCCCGACAGGTCGTTACGCGCGTACTGGATGTTGACCAGCCGGCGCAGCAACACATCCCGATCGATTTCGGTGCCGACACGGAGGGTGATCATCCGGTCGAGGTATTCCTGGGGAGTCCCGAGACCATAGATGGCCGACACCGTGGCCACCACCACCACGTCACGCCGGGTCAGCAACGAGTTCGTCGCCGAGTGGCGGAGTCGCTCGACCTCCTGGTTGAGCGAGGAGTCCTTCTCGATGTAGGTGTCGGTTTGCGGAACGTAGGCCTCCGGTTGGTAGTAGTCGTAGTACGAGACGAAGTACTCCACCGCATTGTCGGGAAAGAACTGCCGCAGCTCGTTCGCGAATTGCGCCGCCAGCGTCTTGTTGGGCTGCATCACCAGGATGGGCCGCTGCACTCGCTCGGCGAGCCACGCCACCGTCGCCGTCTTGCCGGTCCCCGTGGCGCCGAGCAACACGACATCTCGCTCGCCCGCCGAGATTCGCCGCTCCAGCTCGGCGATCGCGGTGGGTTGGTCACCCGACGGAGCGAAGTCGCTGACCACTGCGAAGGGCGCTACTGTTCGCTGCAGCTCTTCGATCGGACGCATGAGGCGAGGATATGCGGCGCGTCTGACAGGTTGTTTGCGTTGCCGGCCGATGGTCCGGGCCAGCGGACCGCTAGCCCCCGGTGGCCTGATCCTGCAGCATCGAATTCATCATGGCGGAGAAGTCCTTGTTGAGCTGGTCGCCGTTCGCGTCCTTCAAGAAGTACATGGTGCCGATCGCCGTCACGCCGTCGGTACGCACCGAAACGAGGCTGGAAACGACAACATCCTGACTGCCGCTGCCATTGCTGGCGGTGAACATGCCGGTGCACGTCGCGCCCTTGAGGTTCTTGGTGTTCAGATCGGCGGTCTCGGGGTCGCCGAACTGGCCGTTCGCCTGTCCTTCGGCGATCTTTCGATGCCAGGCGTCACATAGCTGTCCCGGATTGGTGCCCGGGTCGACCGTTACAGCCTGCCCCAGGAAGAGCTGGTCGCCGTTGCTGAGACGGGCGTACCCGGTGCCGGACTTCTCGAGCTGGTAGCCGTCGGCCGGCGTCACGCTGATGCCGTGATCGAGGGTGATCGCTTTGCCGCTCGGAACTGGGTTCGGTGCCTCGGTCGGTTGCGGTGGAGTGCTCTGCTTGCCGGAAGGGCTTGCGGACGTAGGTTGAGCGCTCGGTGCCTCCGCGGTCGGCTCCACGGTAGGTGCCGGCGTGATCGTTGCATCCGGTTGAGTGTTGCCATCCTGGGTGAGCACCAGGATGACGCCGCCGATCGCCGCCAGCAGGACCACAGCTGCCGCCACGATCCCGATGATCATGGCACGGCTCTTTTTGGGCGGCGGACCAACTGGCGGAGGTCCACCGACGCCAGGCGGATAACCGACGGGTGCGCCGGGGTAGGCCCCCGGCGGTGGGTACCCGCCCTGTGGGCCGTATCCACCCTGTGGGGGGTAGGCCCCTGGTTGGCCGGAGTAGCTGCCGGGTTGACCTTGCGACGGATAGCCGCCCGGTGGTTGCGGCGGGAGGCCGCCTGGTTGGGGTTGAGTGGAGTAGCCGCCCGGCTGGGACTGGGGTGGGTAGCCCGCGGGCTGATTCTGCGGTGGATATCCGCCCTGGGAGTAACCCCCTTCTTGCGGCGGCCACTCGCCCGGAGTCTGACTCATGGCCGCCACTCCTGCTCGTCGCTGAAGCGATGCCGCGGCTCGTCCTCGGAAGTCGACAACCCGGTCGACAGGGAGCCTGGCGATCCGCCTGCGGTCTGGTCGGACTGGCCACGGTCGGCCGACTCGTCGAGATAGCCTGCCTGATCGTCGAACTCGTCGCGGTCCATGCCAGGGATGATCGAGCTTGCCGCGTTCTCCCTGTCATCGTCAACGGCCGCCCGGGAGGCGACCGTCGCCGGCGCCTTCGGCCTGACCGTCTTGGGCCGCACGCGCACTGCCGTGCCGCAGGCGGTGCAGAAGGCCGCATGGTCGAGTAGCGGCATCTCGCACTGCGCGCAGAACTCCGATTCACCGCTCGCCCCGCTGCCGGCGTCCCGGGCAGACCGTTCGAGCGCCGCCTCCATCAGACCGACGTGCAGCACGTTGCGCATGCGCAAGATCAAGATGGCGAGGATGAGCAGACCCCAGCCGATGCTCAACATCACGCCCAGGGTCGCGGAACCGACGTAGGAGAACAGATACGTGCCGGCCTGAAAGGCGATGTTGGCCAGAATGGCTTCCGCCACGCCGCGGAAGTAGCGCGGCGTAAACCCGTCGTAGCCTCGGCCGAGGCCGGAGAACTCCGCGCATGCGATCCCGGTGGCAGTACCCATGATGAGTGGCTTGACGAAGCCCTCGAGGAAGATGAGCGACACCCACAGTCCGGGGTTGGACTCCTGCACCCCGGACGTGAGCAGGTCCCAATGCCGGACCAGGGTGTCGAAGCAGGCGTAGCTCACGCCGCTGATCACCCCGAAGGTCAGTCCGTCCATCAGGTCGTCGAATTCTGGTCGGCTGGCCAAGATCACCGGCCCGATCTGCCGGATCGCCTCGCCGACGATCGGCACCAGGAGCGCCACCAGCAAGAACGTGCCGACCGGCGGCGCACCGTCCAGTGCCCCTCCTAGGGTCGGCGATGAGAATGGCACCGGGCCGCGCAGGAAGGTCCACAGGACCGTGAAACCGATGGCCAACGCGCCGGTGAGAGCAAAAGCGAGCCCGGTGACGAGCAGCGGCTCGTCGTCCCAGAGGTTCACGTCGTAGATGTAGACGATGTAGGCGATCGGAACAGCAAACGCCGCCACGAGCACCGCGATGGGCATCGCGCCGAAGATGGCGGCGATGAGAGCGACGACCAACGCAAGGGTCAGTGCGATCCGATAGGTCTGCGGTCGCTGGCCGGCGCCTCGCGGCATGATCGTCGATACGAGCGCGAAGGAGGCCACCGGCTCGTCTGGTTTGGCGGCGAAGGACTTTCGTCGGGCTAGGTCAGGCGAGCGCTGGTCCTGTCCACACACGTGGCAGAAGTGCGCGACGTCCGGGAGATCAGACCGACACCTAGGGCATTCCAATGCCATACCTCCTTGCCTCCACCTACCGAGCGAAGCACTTGCGAGTATGTCATTCTCCGGCGCGGACGGAGATCAGATCGGACCAGAGATCATCCACCTGCCTCGTCAGATCGGTGATCGTTCCGGCGTTGTGGATGACGATGTCCGCGGCCGCCAGCCGCTGCTCGCGCGTGGCCTGAGCGGCGATCCGCGACTCGGCCTCCGCCCGGGTCATCGGCCCGCGGGCCATCAACCTCGCCAACTGCGTCTGCCGATCGACGTCCACCACCACGCAGAGATCGAAGTCGGACTCCTTGCCGGTCTCGACCAGGAGCGGAATCACGTGGACGATCACCGCAGTGTGTCGAAGCGCTCCCTCCAGTTCGGCGGCTCGGTGCCGTACCTCCGGATGGATGATCTCCTCAAGATCGCGGCGCGCCTGCGGGTCGGCGAACACGATCTCGGCCAGCGCGGCACGATCGAGCCGCCCGTCCCGCAGCACGCCCTCGCCGAAACGGCGGACGACGGCGGCAAGTCCCGGCGTGCCGGGCTCGACCACCTCACGTGCGAGCTCGTCCGCGTCGATGATCACGGCGCCACGGCGAGCCAGCTCGTTGGCGACCGTCGACTTGCCTGAGGCGATTCCTCCGGTGAGCGCCACTCTGAGCATTCGATGAGCCTACGGCTCACGTCAGCGTCCAGCGAAAGGTCAGTTGCCGCCCGTCAGCTTCTGGCGTAGCGCCTGCAGGGCCTCGTCGGAGGCGAGGGAACCTTCCGGCGTCGCAGGGGTTGGGGCCGCCGGCTGATCCGTGGTCGAGGAGTAGCTTGCTGGGTCGGGCGTGGTCGCACCATCGGCGGTTTCGGCGTCCTCCACCTGCTTCTTGTGGGCTTCCCAGCGAGCATGGGCCTCGGCGTACTGCTGTTCCCAGGCGGCACGCTGCTCGTCATAGCCCTCGAGCCATTCGCCCGTCTCCGGGTCGAATCCTTCGGGGTAGAGGTAGTTGCCCTGATCGTCGTACGAGGCACTCATCCCGTACAGGGTCGGGTCGAAGTCCTCGGCTCCAGCGTCGACGCCCTCGTTGGCCTGCTTCAGGGACAACGAGATCCGGCGGCGCTCCAGATCGATGTCGATGATCTTGACCATCACGTCGTCGTTCACCTGGACGACCTGTTCGGGGATCTCGACGTGCCGCTCGGCAAGCTCGGAAACGTGCACCAGGCCCTCGATGCCTTCCTCGACCCGGACGAACGCACCGAACGGAACCAGCTTGGTGACCTTGCCCGGTACGATCTGGCCGATCTGGTGGGTGCGAGCGAAGGCCTGCCACGGGTCTTCCTGGGTGGCCTTCAGCGAGAGGGACACGCGCTCCCGGTCCATGTCCACGTCGAGCACCTCGACGGTGACGTCCTGTCCGACCTCCACGACCTCGGACGGGTGGTCGATGTGCTTCCACGACAGCTCCGACACGTGCACCAGGCCGTCCACGCCACCAAGGTCGACGAAGGCGCCGAAGTTGACGATGGAGGAGACCACACCCTTCCGGATCTGGCCCTTCTGCAGCTGGGTCAGGAAGTTCTGCCGCACCTCGGACTGGGTCTGCTCGAGCCAGGCGCGCCTGGACAAGACGACGTTGTTGCGGTTCTTGTCCAGCTCGATGATCTTCGCCTCGAGCTCCATGCCGACGTAGGGCTGAAGGTCGCGGACGCGGCGCATCTCCACCAGCGACGCGGGCAGGAAGCCACGCAGCCCGATGTCGATGATCAGGCCGCCCTTGACCACCTCGATGACGTGACCAGTGACGACGCCATCAGAATCTTTGATCTTCTCGATGGTGCCCCAGGCGCGCTCGTACTGAGCCCGCTTCTTGGACAGGATCAAGCGACCTTCCTTGTCCTCCTTCTGCTGGACCAGGGCCTCGACTTGATCACCGACGCTGACCACCTCGAAGGGGTCCACGTCGTGCTTGATGGAAAGTTCCTTGGAAGGGATGACCCCTTCGGTCTTGTAGCCGATGTCGAGCAGGACCTCGTCCCGGTCGACTTTCACGACGGTGCCGGTGACGATGTCACCGTCGTTGAAGTATTTGATCGTGGCATCGATGGCCTCGAGAAAGGCTTCGGGCGAACCCAGGTCGTCGATGGCGACCTGCGGGGGTGCCTCGAGGGAGGACGTCATGTAGTAGGGCTCCGGATATGGGTGAGGAGGATGGTGTGCTGCGGCCCGATCCGTACACATACGAAGAGCTCAACCGACAGCTGACGCAAATCCCACCCGTACGAGCGCGGCCCACTCGGTCTGAAGTCGCGCAGGCCACAGCGACAGGAAAGCGTATCGCTGCGTCACAAACAGGGTCAAACGCAAACTAATGTGCGGCGTCGTGCCATGAGCGGCCGACGCCGACGGAGACATCGAGCGGCACGGCCAGCTCCACGGCGTGGCCCATCTTGTCGCGCACCAGTTCCTCCAGCGCCTGGCGCTCCCCCGTCGCGATTTCGAAGACGAGTTCGTCGTGTACTTGGAGCAGCATCCGGCTGTGCAGGCCGGCATCGTCAAGGGCCTTTTCGATGTCGAGCATGGCGACCTTGATGATGTCGGCGGCTGAGCCCTGGATAGGTGCGTTCAGCGCCATCCGTTCAGCCATCTCGCGACGCTGGCGGTTGTCGCTCATCAAGTCCGGCAGGTAGCGACGCCGACCGAGAATCGTCTCTGTGTACTCCGTCCGGCGGGCTTCAGCCACCAGGGAATGCAGGTAGGTTCGCACTCCCCCGAACCGCTCGAAGTATTCGTCCATCAGCGCCTTGGCCTCAGAAACGTCGATGGCCAGCTGTTGGCTCAGGCCATAAGCGCTCAGCCCGTACGCCAGACCGTAGTTCATCGCCTTGATCTTGGCCCGCTCCGCCGGAGTGACCTGTGACGGATCGACGCCGAAGACGCGAGACGCCGTCACCGTGTGGAAGTCCATACCCGACTTGAAGGCCTCGATGAGGCTGTCGTCGGCACTGACGTGGGCCATGATGCGCATCTCGATCTGGGAATAGTCCGCCGACATCAGCGCTTCGCAACCATTCCCGACGATGAACGCCTGCCGAATGCGCCGTCCCTCCTCGGTCCTGATCGGGATGTTCTGCAAGTTGGGGTCCGTGCTCGACAGTCGGCCCGTCGCGGCGATCGTCTGGGCGTAGGTCGTGTGGATACGTCCGTCGTCGGCAACAGCTTTGAGCAGCCCCTCGACGGTCTGCTTCAGCCGTATCGCGTCGCGATGGATCAGCATCTGCGCGAGGAAGGGGTGCTCGGTCTTGACGTAGAGCTGCTGCAGCGCCTCAGCGTCGGTGGTGTAGCCGGTCCGGGTGCGTCGCGTTTTCGGCATCCGCAGCTCGTCGAAGAGCACCGCCTGCAGTTGCTTGGGCGAGCCAAGGTTGATCTGCTTGCCCAGCACACGATAGGCCTCGTCGGCCGCCCGATTGACGGTCGACCCGAATTCGGTTTCCAACGCCTCCAAGTGATCGACGTCAACGGCCACACCGGTCTGTTCCATCCGCGCCAGAGTCCGGAGCAATGGCAGCTCCACCCCGTACAGCAGGCTGGTCCCGTTTCGCTGTTCGATCTCGACATCGAGCGCATCGGCGAGGTCGATCACGGCCCGAGCGCGGACCATGGCCGCGTCGGCCGCCACCTTGGCGCCGGAGTCGTCGTCGCCGAAGTCGAGGGCCAGTTGATCCTGCTCAGGCGTGGCACCGGGAACTTCGACCTTGAGCTCGCGCTTCAGGTAACGCACGGTGAGGTCAGCCAGATCGAAGGTGCGCTGATCGGGCCGAGTCAAGTAGGCAGCGAGCTGGGTGTCGGAGGTCAGCCCCTCGAGGTTGAGCCCTCGCGCCCAGATCGCGAGCAACGGGCCCTTCGCGTCGTGCATCGCTTTCCGGTGACTCACCTCACCAAGCCACTCGGCCAACGCGTGGTCCTCCTGGGGCAGAAGCGAGGTGACATCGACGTACGCCGCTGCCCCGTCGCCGGCGGCGAGCGCGAGGGCGCGAAGATCCCCCGTCCCCGATCCCCAGTGGCCGATGGCGTCAACTCCGGTGCGATCACCGGTTGCGTGCTCGGCCAGCCAATCGGCCAGCTGGCCCGGCTGCAGAACCTCTCCGCTGAGCTCGAACCCGCCCTCAGGTGTCATGTCCTCGGCGGGCAGCGTCTCCAGCAGCCGGTCCCGCAGGACACGGAACTCGAGGCCGTCGAACAGCTGATGGGTCGCTTCCCGGTTCCATGCCCGGCGAGCCAGATCGTCGACGTCGACGTCGAGAGTGAGGTCGCGTACCAGCGCGTTGATCCGGCGATTGAGCAGGACGTTGTCGATGCGGGCGCGGAACTCCTCCGCGGCCTTGCCCTTCAGCTCGCCGGCGTGCAGCACAAGATTGTCCAGGCCGCCGTAGGTTTCCAGCCACTTCGCCGCCGTCTTGGGGCCAACACCGGGAATTCCGGGAAGGTTGTCACTGGACTCGCCTACCAGGGCGGCCAGCTCGGGGTAACGCGCAGGCGTGGCGTAGTAGCGCTCCTCAACCGCGGCCGGTGTCATCCGGGCGAGATCCGACACTCCCCTGCGTGGATAGAGCACGGTCACCTGGTCGGTGACCAGTTGAAAGGCATCCCGGTCTCCGGTACAGATCACGACGTCGAAGCCGGCCGCTTCTGCCTGCGTGGCTAGGGTGCCGATCACGTCGTCGGCCTCATACCCTTCTTTTTCCAGGTGCACGATGTTCAGCGCATTGAGGACCTCCTTCACCAGGTCGAGCTGGCCGCTGAACTCGTCCGGGCTCTTCGAACGATTCGCCTTGTACTCGCTGTAGACCTCCGCTCGGAAGGTCCGGCGGGAGACATCGAAAGCCACGGCGACATGGCTCGGGTTCTCGTCGCGCAGGACATTGATCAGCATGGAGGTGAAGCCGAACACGGCATTCGTGTGCTGTCCTGTCTGGGTGGAGAAGTTCTCCACCGGCAGCGCGTAGAAAGCCCGATAGGCCACCGAATGGCCGTCGATCAGCAGCAGCTTCGGCCGAGCCTGGGAGGGAGCGGTCGTCGCGGTCGGCACGGTCCAGACTCTATCTGCGGCCACCGACACGCAAGGTGCGCCGACAAGAATGGCATTAGCGGCCCGGACATGGCAAATCCAGCCGGCAGGACGATCCAAACGCAATCTCCGAAGACCTGGTGGCAGATCGATTTTCGACGGTAATGTGTCGCAGTCAGTGGTTGGACGGGCGTGGCGATCAGCCAACACTCGTCATGAACAAACCAGCACAGGCGTCGACAGCAGAAACGCTGTGGTCAGGTTCGCGGGCCGCGGCAGGGTGGCGCCCGGAATCCCGGCGGCGCACCCGCGATACGCCACGTCTTTCCCCGAAGGAGGAATGTTGCAAACAAAATCGGTCACGCGGGTGGTCGCTCTCGGTCTGGTCGGAGCGCTCGCCTTGGCCGCCTGCGCCAAGGACGGCGACAGCACCGGCAGTGGCGGCGCCAGCAGTAATTCACTCATCGTGGCGTCCGACCTGCCGCTTCAGGGAGCCGGGGCGACTCAGTGGCAGGACACCAACAAGTTGATCCAGCTCTATTTGGACCAGCAGGGCAGCAAAGCGGGAAATTACAACGTCACCCTCAAGATTTACGACGACTCCACGGCCGCGAAGGGCGCCTGGGATGAGGCCGCGTGCGCAAAGAACGCCACCGACCACGTCGCGAACACCAATGAGGTCGCGGTGATGGGTACCTACAACTCAGGCTGTGCCAAAATTCAGGTACCCACTTTGAATCGCGACACTTCTGGGCCGATGCTGATGGTCTCGCCAGGTAACACCAACCCTGGCCTGACAAAGAAGTGGGAAACCGGCGAGCCGGAGAAGTTCTATCCAACGGGCACCCGCAACTACGCCCGCGTGGTAACCACCGACGACTACCAGGGCAGACGCTGGTGCAACCTTTGCCTCGGAGGATCTGAAGGTCACAGAAATGCTTCGTATTGAATGACAACCAGACCTACGGGCTGGGTGTCGCCAAGGCCTTCGCAGAGTCGGCCAAGAACCTCGGCATCGAAATCGTCGGCGAGCAGTCCTGGGATGCCAAGCAGCCCAACTACACCGCCTTGTTCCAATCGGTCAAAGCATCCGGCGCTGACTGCGTGTACCTCAGCGGCATCTACGAGAACAACGGCGGCCAGTTGATCAAAGACAAGTTCTCGGTCCTGGGCGACAACCACAAGGTCAAGCTCATGGCGCCTGACGGCTTCACGGGCTATCCCGATCTGCTGAAGCTGCCCACAGGCAGAAGCCATGCACCTCACGTTCACCGGCCTCCCGCAGGATGAGCTGATGAAGGCCGGTGGACCGCCCGCCAAGCTCATTGAAGCGTACAAGCAGAAGTACGGGTCGGTTCCCACCGGCAACTTCCCGCTGTACGGAGTCGCTGCCACCCAGGTCATCCTGGCGGCGATCGCCAAGTCGGATGGCACTCGCAAGGGGGTGACAGCCGCGGTGCTGTCGGGCGACGGGATCACCATCCCCGAGTCTGACTCGGTGACCGGCAAGGAAATCCGAATCGACCCCGCCACCGGGGACACCACTTCGAAGGACATCACGATCGAGATCGTCAAGGGCGGCAAGGAGACATACGTCAAGGCACAAGCTGTCGACTAGAGTCCGGGTGAGAAATGTACGGAGACCGCGGGGCTGGAGGAGTTTCTCTTCTCTTCCGCCCGGCATTCCTCGTGTGACTTAGAGAGGTCTTCCGGACCGATGACGGCCTTGGCAGTACGGGTTACCAGACGCCAGTCTGCCATTCGGCTCCGCGGGGTGGTCGAGCGAAGTCTCGGTCTGGTCCTGCTGGCTTTGGCAGCGCTCTGGCTGGTCTGGAACCTTGTTGCTGATCCAACACGATTCACCGGGTCAGTCCTGATCGGGCTGCAGAACGGGCTGCTCTACGCGCTGGTCGCCCTCGGCTACACCATGGTCTACGGCGTTATCGAGCTGATCAACTTTGCCCATGGTGATCTCTTCATGCTGGCCACCATCGTGGCAGCCGCCCTCATGGTGAGTGTTCTCAGCGTGAAGCATGTTGGAGCCGACGCGATTCTCCCGCTGATTGTCGCGTTGGTGGGGTGCATGGCGTTCGGAGCAGGTGTCAACGTATCCGCCGAATTCTTTGCCTACCGCCGGCTGAGAGCGGCGCCGAGACTTGCGCCATTGATGACCGCGGTCGGGCTGAGCTTCGTCTTCCGTGGTATCGCTCAACAGGACTACGTCAACGGTTCGGCACAAAAGAACTGGCCGATCGAGTGGGGCGGTCCGATCGTTGAGGGCGTCTATCTCTACAAGCTGCTGCTGGTCGGTGCGGTCACGGCGCCGCTTCTGCTCGGCATGACATACATCGTTACTCGGACGAAAATGGGCAAGGCCATGCGCGCGGTGGCACAGGATCAAGATGCCGCCCGGCTCGTGGGAATCAATGTCAACGGCACCATCTCTTTCACTTTCGCGCTCGGCGGCGCGCTCGCAGGTGCGGCCGGGGTGCTGTACTTCCTGGTTCAAGCGCAGACGTACTACGACACGGGCACCCAATTCGGATTGATTGCGTTCACGGCTGCAGTCCTGGGTGGGATCGGAAATCTCACCGGCGCCGTCGTCGGCGGCCTGGCCATCGGGCTCATTCAAAGCATCAACGAAGGAGGCACTCATGGGCTTGGGTCCAACTGGTCCCAGTCCGTGGTGTTCCTGATCTTGATCGTGCTGATGGTACTCAAACCGGAGGGCATCTTCGGGCGGGCATCCACCGAGAAGGTTTGAGGATGCCCGCAACCTCCGGTTTCCGGGCGTGGCTGGCCGACCACAAATGGCCGCTCGGCTACGTCGCGATCATCGTGTTCTTGTTCCTGCTCTACCAGGCGATTCTGCCGAATCTGATCGACGAGATCTCAGGGCCCGTCACCGCCTGGCTCCCCGTCGCCACCATCAACGAGTGTCTGATGTGGGCGATCATGGCACTGGGCTTGAATGTCGTCGTTGGTTACGCGGGTCTGCTGGACCTCGGCTACGTTGCCTTTTGGGCGTTGGGAGGCTATACCGCGGGCTGGCTGATGGCCGCGCCGTTCAACTGGACGTGGGACTTTCAGCTCTTCGCTCCCGTGGCCGAGAACTATCCGGGCACGCACATCACCTTCTGGCTCGTCATCCTGATCGCCGGCTGCCTGTGCGCCTTGCTCGGCGTGGCCATCGGCGCGCCGACACTGCGGCTGCGGGGTGACTACCTGGCGCTCGTCACGCTGGGTTTCGGCGAAGTGATCACCCAGTTCTTCCGTAACTCGAATGACATCGATGGCTACAACGTCGCGAACGGGGACGCCGGAATCCCGATCATCGACCCGATTGGACTCGGGCTGTTCGGCCTCATCGACGGCGTACCGGAGTCGCTGACCAACTCGGCGAGCGACAACATCTTCAAGATCCTGGTCCTCGGGGCCTTGTTAGGGCTGTGCCTGTTTGTATCGCTGCGAATTCGAGGAGGTCGCCTCGGCCGGGCCTGGCTGGCCATTCGCGAAGACCAACTGGCAGCGACCACGATGGGGGTCCCGCTGGTCCGCTCGAAGCTACTCGCGTATGCCGTGGGCGCTTTCTTCGGTGGTATTGGTGGCGTCGCGAATGCAGCAGGCATCACGGGAGCGGTATCCCCGTCAGGCTTCGACTTCGGCAAGTCCGTCCTTGTCCTGCTCATGGTCGTGCTCGGCGGCATGGGCAATGTGTGGGGCGTGACTATCGGGGCGTTCCTGCTGGCCTGGCTGAACAGCAATGGGCTGAGGCAGATTGGCGTCGCAATCGGCGAAGCGTCCGGAAAGAATCTGGAGGCTACGCTGCCTCGCTACAACTTTTTGATCTTGGGTCTGCTGCTGGTCTTGATGATGCTCTTCCGACGGGAAGGCTTGCTCCCCGAGAAGCGCACGAAGGCGTTGATGACTATGCCGAGCCGGATCGAGATGGAGTCGGTGGGCGCCCATATCGCGGAGGCGGAAGCCAAGAACAAGGCCCTCGCGGAATCGACTTCGAATGAGGACGCCGAGATCGCAGGCTCGGCCGGCGCCGTGAGTCCTGAGCTGGAGCCGCCGGCCGGCGGAGTCGACGAACGCACGAAGGACCAGAAGCAATGAGCCAACCAATCACCGATGCGTCTCGAGCGGGAGTTCACGAAGCGAGCGAGAACGTCCTCTACGCCGACCACATCACGATCCGCTTCGGTGGCCTGGTCGCCGTCAGCGACGTGTCGTTCGGCATCCCGCCGAAGTCGATAGTGAGCCTGATAGGCCCCAACGGTGCAGGAAAGACGACATTCTTCAACGTCCTGACCGGGCTGTATCAAGCCAGCGCAGGTACCGTCTATCTTGACGGACGAGACCTCACCGGCTTGAAGCCCGACCGGCGCGCGGCACTGGGCATGGCCCGTACCTTCCAGAACATTCGGCTGTTCAACCTGATGACAGTCGAAGAGAACATCATGGTGGCGATGCATGCGCACCTGCGTTCCGGCGTGTTCTCCACGGTGCTCCGGCTCCCTCGGCAGCGACGCGAGGAGCGAGCCGCAAGCGACGCCGCGCGCGAACTCCTGCACTATGTCGGGATCGAAAAGCGGCAGGGTGAGTTGGCCCGCAACCTTTCATATGGAGACCAGCGCCGGCTGGAGGTTGCGCGGGCCTTGGCACTTCGTCCCAAGGTGTTGTTGCTCGACGAGCCGACGGCCGGCATGAATCCAAGGGAGTCGGCCGAGTTCAAGGAGTTCGTCCATCGAGTGCGCGACGAGAAGAACTTGTCCGCGCTGCTGATTGAGCACGACATGAGCGTGATCATGACGGTCAGCGAGCGGATAACCGTCATGGACCACGGGCATGTGATTGCGGAAGGCACCCCAGAGGAGATCCGCAACAACCAGACGGTGATCGAGGCCTACCTCGGCAAGGCAGGTAAGGGTGCACGCAGGACGACCCAGTCGTGACAGAACCGCACCAAACGGCAGGGGCGAACTCGGAAGCGAGGCGTTGGTAAGGATCTGATTCTGGAGCTGAACGGAGTGAGCGTCAGCTACGGCAACATCGCCGCCGTCGAAGACCTGTCGCTAAGGGTCTATGCGGACGAGATCGTGACGCTGATCGGCTCCAACGGCGCCGGAAAGTCCACGACGCTACGGACCATTTCGGGGTTGTTGCGGCCAAGGGCCGGTGACGTGATCTACAAGGGCAGGCGAATCAATGGCATGCCAGGGCACGAGGTGGTCAAGCTTGGCGTCTGCCATTCGCCGGAGGGCCGCAAGATTTTCCCTCGCATGACCGTCTCCGAGAACCTGGACCTGGGTGCCTTCGTACGAAAGGACACGGCAAAGATCGAGCAGGACCGGGCATGGGTGCTGGAGCTGTTCCCGCCGCTGCGTGAGCGGATCGACCAGAAGGCCGGCACGCTATCGGGTGGCGAGCAACAAATGCTGGCAGTGGCCCGAGCTCTCCTGGGCAATCCAGCCCTGTTGCTGCTCGACGAACCGTCGATGGGACTGGCTCCGGTGCTCGTCGACCTGATCTTCCAGACCATCGAGCGAATCCGCCAGCAAGGGGTCACTGTGCTGCTCGTCGAACAGAACGCATTGGCCGCCCTGGAGATTGCCGACTACGGCTACGTCCTGGAATCCGGCAGACTGACCATGCAGGGTCCAGCGGAACGGCTGCTCAGCGACGATTCGGTAGCGGCTGCCTATCTCGGTGGCTCAGACGTCGCCACCGAGGTACGCCGCCTTGACTGAGTCGTCAGCAGCAAGCTCCGCCCCCGTGCCGGAGCGGACGATCTCGCCGGTTTCCAGGATGTGCGCCTGGCGCGCGGTCTTGAGCGCCTGCGCAGCGTTCTGCTCCACCAGCAGCACGGTGGTTCCCTGAGCGTTGATCTCACTGATCACCGAGAAGATGCGCTGGATCAGCATCGGCGCCAGGCCCAT
The DNA here is from genome assembly GCA_963808495.1 of uncultured Actinomycetota bacterium. Taxonomy (GTDB): domain Bacteria; phylum Actinomycetota; class Actinomycetes; order Propionibacteriales; family Propionibacteriaceae; genus Microlunatus. The sequence continues at coordinate 187,257 of CAWEGC010000009.1, read as the reverse complement.
GGACGGCTCGTCCAGCAGCACCAGCCGCGGACGGGCCATCAGGCAGCGTCCGATGGACAGCATCTGCTGTTCCCCACCGGACAGCCTGCCCGCCGGCTGGCTGATCCGCTCGGAGAGTCGTGGGAAGAGGTCGAACACCCGGGCAAGATCGTCGGCGTACGCCTGGCTCTTGCGATCGGTACGGACGAAGGCACCCATCTCGAGGTTTTCCCGCACTGTCATACCGGCGAACACCCCCCGCCCTTCGGGGGCCTGGCTGATGCCCATCTTGACGCGGTCGTACGGCGGCGTGCCGGTGATCTCGCGGCCGTCGAACCGGATGGACCCGGCCCGGACCTTGTGCAACCCGGAGATGGTCTTGAGCGTGGTCGTCTTGCCGGCGCCGTTCGCGCCGATCAGCGTGTCGATCGCTCCCTCCTCGACGGAGAAGGAAATGTCACGGATGGCTTCGATGTGGCCGTAGTTCACACATAGACCCTCAACCTCAAGGAGCACGGTCACTCCCGTCGGCCATCGCCGGCTTCGCCCTCTCCTCGGAGTCCTCATCCACGCCGAGGTACGCGGCGATGACTGCGGGATCATTTCGAATCACGTCTGGGCTGCCCTCGGCTATTTTCTTGCCGAACTCCAGCACCACGATCCGATCAGTGACGCCCATCACCAGCCGCATGTCGTGCTCGATCAACAACACGGTGTACCCCTGATCCCGGACCTTGCGGATCAGCTCCATCAGGGTGCGTTTCTCGGCCGGGTTGAACCCTGCGGCCGGCTCGTCCAGGCAGAGCAGTGACGGCTCGGTCGCCATCGCCCGGGCGATTTCCAGCCGCCGCTGGTCCCCGTAGGACAGGTTGGCGGCGAGCTCGTCGCACTTGGACCGCAGCCCCATGAATCCCAGCAACTCCATTGCGCGATCCTCGCCCTCACGCTCCTCGCGTCGATGCCTGGGAAGCCGGAAGAGCGCCGATATCACGCCGGTAGAGTGCCGTGCATCTGCACCCACCATGACGTTCTCCAGGGCAGTCATAGCCTTGAACAGCCGGATGTTCTGAAAGGTCCGGCGCGATTCCGAGGCGAGTGATCTCGTGCCGCTTCAGCCCCGCCGAGCGGTTTTCCCTTGAAACGAATACTTCCCGCGCTTGGCTTGTAGACCCCGGTGACGACGTTGAAGCAGGTCGTCTTCCCGGCGCCGTTGGGTCCGATCAGTCCGAGGATCTCCCCCTCCTGAATGGCGAAGCTGACGTCGTCCAGCGCTGTCACGCCGCCGAACACGCAGCTGACGTTGCTCAGCTCGAGCACTGGGTCAGCCACGGGCACCCTCATCTTCGGTGCCTTCTTCGAGCGCCTCGATTTCCTCCTCCATCCGGCGCGCTCCTAACGTGCGGCGCGGCGGCAGGATGCCCTGTGGCCGATAGATCGCCAAAACGATCAGGGCCGCCCCGAACAGCAATACGCGCCACTCCTCGAAACCGCGGAACCTCTCCGGCAGGTAGGCGACGATCGCCGCACCTATCATCACGCCATAGCGGTTGCCCTGGCCACCCACCACGACCGCGGCGACGAACAGGATAGAGAGCAACAGCAGGAAGGACTGAGGGCTGACGAAACCTTGACGACCGGCGAACAATGCGCCGGAAAGCCCGCCGACGAAGGCACCCATGGCGAACGCCAGCAGCTTGAACTTGAAAGTGGGCACGCCCATCAACTCTGCGGCGTCCTCGTCCTCCCGGGTTGCCTCCCAGGATCGGCCGACCCTGCTGTTCTTGATCAGTGTGTCGCCGATCAGCACCAGGATGATCACGGTCAAGGCAAGCCAGTAATAGGGGATCAGGTCGACCACACCGAACCTCAAGAAGATCGTGGTCTGCCGCAGGTCCATGCAGCGGCATTCCGGAATCCCAATTGAGGTGCGGGATCTTGAAGAGCTCGATGCTCGGCGGTCGATCGATCCTTGCAATACCAGCGGCAGCGCCCAGCCACTGGGTATTGATCAAGGTAAGCCGAACGATCTCACCGAAGCCGAGCGTGACGATGGCCAGATAGTCACCGCGCACCCGCAATGTTGGCGCACCTAGCGCCAATCCCAGACAGCATCGCCACGCCGATAGCCATGGGAATCGCCAGCAGGAACGGCCAGTTGCCGTGCTCCGATGTCAGAACGGCCACGGTGTATGCCCCGACGGCGTAAAAGGCCACATAGCCCAGATCGAGCAGGCCGGCATAGCCGACGACGATATTGAGGCCGAGCGCCACCAGCATGTAGACCGCGACGGTGAACAGCACCCCACCGAAGTCGGTGCCCGGTGTCGTGATGAACGGCGGCTCCAGGAGCGGCAGCGCGTACGCGATCAAGGCAGCCAAGACCATCAGCCCCAGCTTGGCCGGCTTGGGTAGTGCGGAGATTCGCTCCCGAAACGACCTTCGCTTCCTCGCCGGAGGTGAACCCGATACCGATGCTGTCGAACTCATGCCCTGGCCTTGCCGACTGACTCACCCAACAGCCCCGTGGGCCGGAAAAGCAAGATCAGCACGAGCAGGAGGAAGGCGACGACGTCCTTCCACTGGGTGCCGATCAGTGCTGACCCCCAGTTCTCCGCGACACCAAGAACCAGGCCACCGAGCAGCGCGCCGCGAAGGTTGCCGATACCGCCCATGACGGCTGCGGTGAACGCCTTCACACCCAGGATGAAACCGGCGTCGAACCGGGTCACGCCGATCCGGATCATGTAGAGGGTGGCTGCAGCGCCAGCCATCAGCCCTCCCAAGAGGAAGGTCAGCTGGACGATTCGGGTGGAGTTCACACCCATCAGGGCCGCCGACTCCGGGTCTTGGGCCACGGCCCGAATTCCACGCCCCAGACGCGATCGGCGGACGTACTGATCGAGCACGACCATCATCACCAACGCAGAGACGATCACCAGGATGATCGATATTGGTGACTGTGTAGTCCACGACTCGAACGACCGGCTGCGGCACGATCTCGACCGGCATGCCGGTGGCATCGCGCGAGCGCTGCACGAAGCGACCAATGTTGTCGTCCAGACCGAGCGCCGCAGCGATCCGGCCGCGCAGGCCGATTGCCTCGGCCAAGACGAAGGAGGCTCCGATCGCCGAGATCAGGGCAACGAGCTTGGGAGCGTTGCGCTTGATCAACGGCCGGTAGGCCACGCGCTCCAGAAGCAGCGCCACGCCGCCGGACACCACCATCGCGACCACCAGCGCCACCAGCAGCATGCCAATGACCCCACCGGTGCCGGTCGCTGGAGTGCCACCAAGCACGTAGAGGGTCCACACCACCGCAAAGGTGCCGTACATGAACACCTCGGAATGCGCAAAGTTGATCAGCTGGAGGACCCCGTACACCATCGTGTAACCGAGTGCCACCAGGCCGTACACCGAACCCAGTGCCAGACCGGTGAGTGTCAGCTCGAAGAAGTGCTCAAACAGGAACATGCGTCGGCCTGCTCAGGACGGCTCAGCAGGCGCCGGAAGTCCGGCGCCTGCCAGCACTGTAGTCCGGGTCGACGACCTACGCGTCCACTTATCTGCGTACCCGGCACGATCTTGCCGCCCTCGACCTTGTAGGCGTAGATCGCCACCTCAGAGAGCTCGCCACTCTGGTCGAACTTGATGTGTTTGGTGATGCCGTTGGCGTCATAGTTGTTCACCCAATCGAGCATGTCCTGGCGGGTACTCTTGCCCGCTGCCACGGCCTGGAGGAACACATTCAACGTGTCATAGCCCTCGGTTGAATAGGTGCCCGGATCAGAACCGCCGCTGATCGCCTTGTACTTCTCGGTGAAAGTAGCATCTGCAGGCGCGCAGGGGCAGGTCAGGATCGAACCGTTCGCAGCCGAAGCGCCAGCGCCTTCAATGAATCCCGGGTCGAGCACGCCATCCCCAGAGAGGAAGGTGCCTTTCCAGCCACCGGCCTTGAGCTGCTTGGCCAGCAAGCCGCCCTCCGCGTAGTAGCCGCCAAACCAGAGCGCATCGGCGCCCGAGGCCTTGACCTTGGTGACCGTAGGTCCGAAGTCGGTCTGCTTCTGCTGGATCGTGTCGGTGCCGGCGACCAGATCACCGAGATCCTGCTCGACCTTGCTCGGCGAGGAACTTGCCGTACTCAGACGCGTCATCGACAACGAAGACCTTCTTGGCCTTCAGGGTGTCCTTTATGTAGGCAGCTGCCGCGGCTCCCTGAGGTTCGTCGGTGCCGAGCAGACGATGGAAGGTGTCCCAGCCGTTCTTCGAAAGTTCAGGGTTCGTGGCCGAAGGCGTCACCGTCACCAACTTCGCCTCATTGAAGATCTGACCAGTAGCGTTCGTCTCACCTGAGAACATGGGCCCGGCCAGGCCAACAATCTTCTGGTCATTGACGATCTCGCTGGCGAGCGGCGTGGCCTTCTCAGGGTCGCCCTGCGAGTCGAACTCCCTCAGCACGACCTTGCAGTCGGGGTTCTGCTTGTTGTACTCATCGAGGGCAAGCTTGGCGCCGTTGACGGCATTGATGCCCAGGTTGGCATAGTCGCCCGTCAGCGGACCCATGAATGCGATCTCAAGATTGCAGGCCTTGCTGGCGCCGGCTTCCGGCTGAGCAGATTCACCACCGGTTGTGCCGCAGGCGCTCAGCACCAGCCCGGCAGCCGCGAGTGCCGCTGCCCATATCGGCTTCTTGCTTGTCAAGACTCCTCCTGAAGACCTCGGGTACGTCGACGGTTGGCGACGCTGACTTTCGACCGTGAAAGCTAGCACTCAGAACGGATTTCTTCATATCCTTCGGCTTCGTGAGGCCAGGTTGTTACAACACTGGCGCAAACCGGCCGCCTCCGCACCAGGAACGGAGCTAGCCCGGGATCAGTTCTTATTCGCACCGGCTCCGTGCTCGATGACGCCTTCGGCGACTTCCCGCATCGACTTGCGAAGGTCCATCGCGGTCTTCTGAATCCACCGGAACGCCTCGGGCTCGGTCAGCCCGAGACCGCTCTGCAGCAGACTCTTGGCACGGTCCACCGCCTTGCGGGACTCGAGGCGTTCGGTGAGATCGCTGACCTCCGCCTCGACCGCTTGAATTTCGGCGAACCGTGCTCGCGCGACCTCGATCGCCGGAATGAGGTCGGCCTTGCCGAACGGCTTGACGACGTACGCCATGGCGCCTGCCTGGCTGGCTCGCTCCACCAGATCACGCTGGCTGAAAGCGGTCAACATGATCACCGGCGCGATCCGCTGACCGGCGATCTGCTCGGCTGCGCTGATCCCGTCCATCTTGGGCATCTTGACGTCGAGGACCACCAGATCGGGCCGCAGCTCGGTGGTCAACGCGACTGCCGCTTCGCCGTCTCCGGCCTCGCCGACAACCTCGTAGCCCTCCTCGGTGAGCATCTCCACCAGGTCGAGGCGGATGAGGACCTCGTCCTCCGCAACGACGACTCGGGTCGCCGTGGCATTGTCGCTGGGGCTGGCTCGGTCCGTCACGGAGCACACTCTAGCCAGGCCGTGTTACGGTTGGCGGCGCCCAGGCCGGGGTGGCGGAATGGTATACGCGGACGGCTCAAACCCGTCTGTCCGCAAGGACATAGGGGTTCGACTCCCCTCTCCGGCACGCGATCTTGGCTGCACGCGGTAGTCCTCATTAGTGATCGACTTCGAGGCCCACCTGGTGTCCGCGGGAGGCCGAACTTCCGCGGGTGTCCGCGGGAGTCCTCATTGAAGCCTGGCCGCACGGGTGTCCGCGGAAGTCCTCATAGATGACTGGCCGGACAGCCATCCGCCCTCGCAAGCTCGGGCTCCCGCCAGGCCCATCCACGTCCTGGCCAGTCATCTATGAGGACTTCCGCTCGTTACAGAGTCGCCAGGCCCATCCACCTCCTGGCCAGTCATCCATGAGGACTTCCGCTCGTTACAGGGTCGCCAGGCTCGTCCACGGCCTTGCCAGTCATCACGAAGAATCCGCTCGCTACCGAGTCGCGTTCCACGGCATCGAACCCCTATGCCTTCCGGACGACTCCACCGTCTAAAAGATGAGCGGCGGGCCCGCAGGAGGGGTCGCGCCCTAGACCGTTTTCAGACAGTCCCGATCCGGTCGGCGAGCGTCGGTAGAGAGCGCCCGGTCCTGTCTGGACGAGTGAGCGAGCAAGACCGCCCGGCGAGCGGAGCGAGCGTCTTCGGGCGGTGTTGCGAGCGAGGGAGGAAGACAGGAGCTTGAGGGCGCGAACGAGCGCGAGCCGACATAACTAGAGGGGCGCGCCGATGCGACGGATGCGGAGCATGTTGGTGTGGCCGGCCACGCCGGGTGGTGAGCCGGCCACGATCACGGCAAGCTCTCCTTCGGCAATCCGGCCGGTGTCGATCAGGGCCTTGTCGACTTGACGGATCATGTCGTCGGTATGACCGACCATGGGGACGAGAAAGGATTCGACGCCCCAGGTAAGGGTCAGCGATGAGCGGGTCTGGTCGACCGGGGTGAAGGCCAGCACGGGAATCGGCGAGCGTAGCCGGGCCAACCGTCGAGCCGCGTCTCCGGAATGGGTGAAGGCCACCAGGAACTTCGCGCTGATCCGCGCCCCAACCTCGGCGGCGGCCTTGGTGATCACCCCGCTGGTGGTGTGTGGATCCCAGTCGATGTCCTGCATCTGATCAAGGCCGTGGGCCTCGGTGTTCTCCACGATCCGTGCCATGGTCTTCACGGTGACAACTGGGTACTCGCCGACACTCGTCTCACCGGACAGCATCACCGCGTCGGCGCCATCCAGGATGGCGTTGGCCACGTCAGAAGCTTCGGCTCGCGTCGGCCGCGGGGCGGAAATCATTGACTCCAGCATCTGCGTCGCCACGATGACCGGCTTCGCCCAGCGGCGGGCAGCGGTGACGATCCTCTTCTGAACCAGGGGCACCTCTTCGAGCGGAAGCTCGACACCAAGATCACCGCGCGCAACCATGAAAGCGTCGAAGGCGTCGATGATCCCGTCGAGATTCTCCACCGCCTGGGGTTTCTCGATCTTGGCGATCACCGGCACCCGGCGGTTCTCCTCGTCCATCACCTGGTGGACGTGTTCAATGTCCTTCGCGCTACGGACGAAGGACAGCGCAACCATGTCGATTCCGTTGCGCAGTGCCCAGCGCAGGTCGTGGGTGTCCTTTTCACTCATGGCGGGGACGCTGACGGCCACGCCCGGGAGGTTGATGCCTTTGTTGTTGCTGATCGGTCCTCCGACGATCACTTCAGTGATCACATCTGTGTCGGTCACCTCTGTCGCCCTCAGGGTGAGCCGGCCATCGTCTATCAGAATCAGGTCGCCTGTCTGCACGTCACCAGGCAGTCCCTTGTATGTGGTCGAACAGCGCTCGGCGGTACCTGAAATCTCCTCGGTGGTGATCGCGAACCTGGCTCCATCGGCCAGCACTTCCTTACCTGCAGCGAAACGACCAAGGCGAATCTTGGGACCCTGAAGATCGGCGAGCACGCCCACCGGCCGGCCGACCGCGTCAGCGGCTTCGCGGACGTTCTGCAGGTTGGTCAGGTGGTCGTCGTAGCCGCCATGGCTCATGTTGAGCCGCGCGACGTCCATGCCCGCCGCCACCAGCTCCTTGAGACGTTCGGGCGCTGAGGACGCGGGCCCCAGCGTGCAGACGATTTTCGCTCTTCGCACGGTTCAGACCCTAGCGGACAGCACGCGGTGCTTCCCGCCACGATGATCAGGCAGTACGGGCGATGTCCAAGGCGTGCCGCAAGTCAGCCGGATAGGGTGAAACGAACGCCAGCGGCTCACCCGTCGCGGGGTGGAGAAAGCCGAGCCGTACGGCGTGGAGCCATTGTCGCTGCAGCCCGAGCTTGGCCGCCAGCTTGGGATCTGCACCATATGTCAGGTCACCGGCGCACGGGTGCTTCAGCGCGGCGAGGTGGACTCGGATCTGGTGGGTCCGCCCGGTCTCCAAGTTGAGCTCCAGCAGCGTGGTGCCCACGAAGGCCTCGAGGGTTTCGTAATGCGTGATGCTAGGCCGGCCGTTCGCCATCACGGCCATCTTGTAGTCGGCGCCTGGATGCCGCCCGATGGGCGCCTCGATGGTGCCGGCGAAAGGATCCGGGTGGCCCTGGACCAGGGCGTGATAGGTCTTTTCCACTTCCCGGGAGCGGAACGCCCGTTTCAAGATCGTGTACGCGATCTCGCTCTTGGCCACCACCATCAAACCAGACGTGCCCACGTCGAGTCGCTGGACGATGCCTTGCCTCTCCGGTACGCCGGAGGTGGAGATTCGAAAGCCAGCGCCGGCCAGATGCCCAAGCACGGAGGGTCCATCCCAACCGAGGCTCGGATGCGCAGCCACGCCGACTGGTTTGTCGACGACGACGATGTGGTCGTCGTCGAAGATGACAGCGAGCCCCTCGACCATCTGCGGCACAATCGCTGAATCGTCGCCCGCGTCCGGCAGCCTGACCTCGAGCATTGCGCCGGTGTGAACCCGATCTGACTTCGCCGCTGGGTGAGCGTCTATGGTCACCTGGCCGGCCTCGATCAGGTCGGTGATCTTGCTGCGCGAAAGGCCCAGCATGCGAGCCACGGCGACATCGACCCGGTCCCCTTCCAGGCCCTCAGGAACAAGCAGCACACGGTGCTCGCCCACTCAGGATCCACCCCTCGCCCGCTGTTTCGCCGGCGGACGAGGGGCACGTTCACCGTTGAGGCCGACCCCTTTGATCACCGACAAGTAAATGATCAACACAGCGGACGTGGTGATGCACATGTCGGCCACGTTGAAGATGGCGAAGTACGGCAGCTGCAGGAAGTCCACCACGTGTCCGCGCATCACAGCCGGGCGGCGGAAGAGTCGGTCGACCAGATTGCCTGCCACGCCGGCGCACAGCAGTCCGAGAGCAACAGCCCATCCAGTGTGCCGCACCCTTGGCACAAGACGGATGATGACGAAGGTGAGTACCAGGATCGCTGCCGAGGCGAAGACGTAGGTGAACTGCTGGCCCTGACTGAAGGCAGCACCGGCGTTGCGCAGGAGCCGCAGAGTGAGCAGGCCGCCGAGGAGCCGTACCGGAAACTCGGGATCGAGGCGAGCGACCACGATGGACTTCGTGATCACGTCAGCAGCCAGGCCGGTCACCATGACCGCGCCGAAGAGCAACCGCAACCGCCTCCGGCTATGGTCCGCCGTGGCGTGATCCGCTATCGCCGTTCCTCGCGCTGCTTGCACGCGACGCACAAGGTGGCACGGGGAAAGGCCTGGAGGCGGCCCTTTCCGATCGGTTGACCGCAGTTGTCACAACTGCCGTACGTGCCCAACTCGATATGTCGCAGCGCCAGTCGGGACTGGTCCAGCATCTCACGGGCATTGTTGGCCAGCGACATCTCGGCGTCGCGCTCGAAGTTGGCCGAGCCGACATCGGCCGGATCGCGCCCGGCGCCTTCGCTACCGTCGCGGAGCAGACCCACGAGCTCTGCGGTGGAGATTTCAATCTGGCTCTCGAACCTGGCGATGTCTTCCTCGAGCACCTTGCGGACCTCGTTCAGCTCCGCCTTGGTCCACGGACTTTCGCCAGGTCGCACCGGTAGCGACTTCACGTTGACGGGCTTGGCGTCACGTACTGGATGCTCAGAATCGACCGGTTCCACCGCATGTAGGGACGGCGCCTTCTTCGCCGCTGAGCGTGCGGAACTATCAGCGGACGTCGCCTTAGCGGTAGTCATCGATATGCCCCTCTGGGATAGAAGTGACGCAGAGACTAGGCGTCAATCGTCGGTACTTCAACGATGCGCGCTGAGTTTCTGCTGAATTCGAAAAATGCTCCGGATAAGCAAAGGGCCCGCCAGTGGCGGGCCCCGATGCGATTGTCATGTGGTTGTCTCAACTAGCGCTGGTCTCCGAGGAGTGCGTCTAGGCGAGGGGTGTCGCTGCCTTGAGCACCACCGCCCCTGGTCGGCGGTTCCTCCCGATCGCCACCTTCCCGCGGCGAGATGCCATTCTTCCGCTGATTGCTCTGATCAGCCGCGCCAACGCGGACCACGTCGGGCGCGTCCGGTGGCTCAGAGCGGCCGGACTCCAAGGCTTCGATCTGGCCGCGCAAATGGTTGGTCAGGTTTCTGCGGTAGGTTGCCTCGAACGTGCGGAGCGCAGTAACCGCCTTCGTCAGTTGCTCCCGCTGCTGTTGCAGATCTCCGAACATGTCGGAACGGCGCGACTCGATGTCCTTGTCCAACTTCTCGGCCCGGTTGAGGGCATCAGCCTGCATGCGCTCAGCGTTGACGCGCGCCTCGGATTCCACCCGCTCCGCTCTCGTACGCGCGTCGGTCGTCACCTGATGAGCGATGCGGTTGGCTTCCTCGCGGATCCGATTCGCGTCTTCTGTGGCCTCGTTGACCAGACGCTCGGCTTGCTCGGTCGACATCTCGACCAGGCGCACCACGGCAGAGCTGGCTTCCTTGCCGGTCGTCACCACGATGGGACCGCCGCTGGCCTGCGGGGCCGGCGCCGGAGCCGGACGCGGCTGCTGAATCGGGGCCGGCTGCGGAGTGGCAGCCGCCGGGGCCGGCGGAGCGGACTTCAGCGAATCCACCTGCCTCTTGAGATTCTGGTTCTCCTCGAAGAGCTGAGCAAACGTCTCCTCGACCTCATCGACGAACTCGTCGACCTCCAGCACCTCGTAGCCAGACTTGCGGGCCATGCGGAACCGCTTGTTGCGCACATCGTCCAGCGAGAGCGTCATTGTTCACCTCGGGAAGGAGTCCATTGGAATCGCAGGAGGCCGCGCCGGGCGTCCATCGCACTACCGTACCTAATTTGCTCGGCATGTACACCTCAACGAGACAACAGCGGAAGGCCACTGTCATGACCGCGTTCAGCCGAAGAAAATCCGGCCGTTGACCTGTCGAAGTATCAGAACGATGATCGTCAGTCCGATGAATGCGAGATCGAGCATCATGTTCCCGATCCGAACCGGACGCAGCACCTTACGGAGCAGCCTCAACGGCGGATCGGTGATGGAGTAGATGATCTCGGCCACGACCAGCATCGGTCCGCGCGGTTCCCAGTCGCGGACGAGCACCGGAACCCAGGACAGGATCATCCGCGCGAATAGGAGAAGGAGGAACACCCACAGCACCCAGTCGATGATGCTGCCCACGATGAACATTCCCAGTGGTCCCGTCTGATGGTTGCGGAAGATCGGTCACCGACTAGCGTAGGCGACTCGACACAACCTTCAGGATTCTGGCGACGACTGCGGCGCCTGCCTGGTCCCTCGATCTGCCTTCAGCTTTGGTTGAAAAACCCGCCGGCGATCCGTTCCTTGTCCTCGGCCGCGACTTTCACGTTCTGAGGTGACAGCAGGAATACCTTGCTCGTGACCCGCTCGATCGCGCCGTGCCGGCCGAAGATCAGTCCAGCAGAGAAGTCGACCAGCCGCTTGGCGTCCGCGTCCTCCATCTCAGACAGGTTCATGATGACCGGCACTCCGTCACGGAAGTGCTCGCCGATCGTGCGGGCGTCGTTGTAGGTGCGCGGATGAACCGTGACGATTCGAGACACGTCTGCCGTCCGAGGCTCTGGTGCGGATGAAGCGGAAGCAGCTGGACGTCGGGTTTCTAGCGGAGTAACGCTGGCAGGCTGCCGCGCCGGCGACCCGACGAACTCCTCGCGGCTGAGACCCTCGGTGAGCTCGTGCGCCTCATCAGGCTCGTCGTAGTCGGCGTAACGGTCGTCGGTCACGAGACCGAGCCACGCCGCCGCTCGCTTCAGTTTCTCCGCCATCGCTCAGCCTTCGTCGTCGATTCCGCGTCCTGGGCTGACACTACCGTCCAGGGAGCCCGTAACTTGATCACTCGGCGGCCGACACGCGGAGCATTGGGGCCGCTACTTGAGGAAGTCCGGAACGTCGAGGTCGTCGTCATCGGCGCTCGGCGTGGCCGACCGGAAGGGCGCCGGCGGGGCGCCTCGGGAATGGCCGTTACCCCCGTCGTTGGTCGATGGACCTCCGCGACCGCTTTCCGCACCAGCCGGCTGACTGCCGGGTACCGCGGCCACGGACACCGGCTGGCGTTCGCCGTTGACCGCAACGGGCGCGATGCCTGCCGCCTCAGCCCCACTGGGACCGCGCTGGAGGGTTGCTCTCATGTCTGGCTGTCGACTGACTCCGGCCAGGCGCCGCGGCGGTTGCCCACCCTCGAAGCCGGCTGCAATAACCGTGACCCGCACCTCGTCGCCCAGCGCGTCGTCGATGACCGTACCGAAGATGATGTTGGCGTCCTCGTGAGCCGCTCCTTGGATCAGGTTGGCTGCAGCCGAGACCTCGAAGAGGCCCAGATCCGAGCCGCCGGCGATGGACAGCAGGACACCGTGAGCTCCATCGATGCTGGCCTCGAGTAGGGGCGAAGAGACCGCCATCTCGGCCGCGGCCCGGGCCCGGTCCTCGCCGCGCGCGGAGCCGATGCCCATCAGAGCCGAGCCCGCATTCGACATGACCGCCTTGACATCGGCGAAGTCCAGGTTGATCAATCCCGGTGTGGTGATCAGGTCAGTGATGCCAGACACACCCTGCATCAGCACCTGATCCGCCTGCTTGAAAGCGTCGAGGATCGCGATCTGATGATCAATCATCTGGAGCAGCTTGTCGTTGGGAATGACGATCAGGGTGTCGACTTCCTCGCGAAGCGTCGTGATCCCCTGATCCGCCTGAGTGGACCGCCGCCTGCCTTCGAAGGAGAACGGCCGGGTCACCACGCCGATGGTGAGGGCACCCAGTGCACGGGCGACTCGAGCGACGACCGGCGCACCGCCAGTTCCCGTACCGCCTCCCTCTCCGGCGGTGACGAACACCATGTCCGCCCCTTTAAGTGCGTCCTCGATGTCCTGGGCATGGTCCTCAGCGGCCTGCCGACCCTTGTCCGGGTCGGCCCCAGCCCCGAGCCCGCGGGTCAAGTCGCGACCGATGTCGAGCTTGACGTCGGCGTCGCTCATCAACAGGGCCTGGGCGTCGGTGTTCACCGCGATGAACTCCACGCCCCGCAGCCCCGCTTCGATCATGCGGTTGACCGCATTGACGCCGCCGCCGCCGACCCCCACAACCTTGATGATCGCCAGATAGTTCTGTGATGCAGAGACCACGATTCCGCCTCTTCCTTCCAGTGGGTGTGCGTGCGAAGTCTCAACCTCTAGTTCACAGAAGGGGCTAATGGAGACTGCGACCCCGCGGCGTTGTCGTCACGTTATGAGATGGCTCCAGCGCAAGTGCACAGTCTCGAAAAGGACACGCCAAATCCGCCGCAAACAGTCTTATTCTCTGCAGGTGAGGCTGACCTTGAGATCAGCGGATCGCTGGATTGTGCGGCGACGAGACGTCGATGGTCGACGGTTTGCGTTTCAGCAAGCTCAGGACGATGTCAGCCTTGAGAGCGGAGTCGGCGCCGGTTCCCCAGTTGATCTGAACGCCGTTTTTCAGTACGACCATGACCGACGACTCGGATGTGGCGCGCAGCCGCTCGACCCGCCCCCGCAGTGCAGCCGGCATGGCAGCGGCGATGGCGCCCACTTCCCTCAGCACCGCAACATTGCTCGGGTCGACATCGGCCTTGAGCACCCCTGACGGCAGGGTTGGCCGGGATTCGAAAGCGATGCCGCGGGTGTCAATCAGGATGAACCCTTCGGGTTGTCGCACGCCGAGCACAGGGTGCCGCTCAACGACGGCAACCCGGATGGTGTTGGGCCATCTGCGACTCACTTCGGCCGACTCGATCTGCGGCAAAGAGCTGACGCGGCCGGCGATGGCAGCCAGGTCCTGTCGAGGCAGGGGCACACCCAGTGGCACCGCAGCAGCCTGGAGCAGAGATGACCTGGCGATGCGATCTGCACCCCTGACCTCGACCCGCTCGGCCGCCAAGACAGGTGAGAAGCCCACCAGCCAGCCGGCTCCGGCGAGCACGGCCAAGAGGAGGACCAGAACCAGCCAGACCCTGCGTCGAGAACGCCGGGCTTGCGGTCGGCGAGACATGGATGGGCGGCCGGGCGAAGTCCGGCCACCAGAACCAACGGCGTTTCGCGACGCGGTGCCACGGTGGCTGGCGGTCGTCGTCATTCCGCCGCTCCGGATCTGCTGATCCGCTGCCGCTCCAGTTCAGCGACGATCTTCGGTGCCACCTTGGTCACATCCCCACAACCGACGGTGATCACCAGGTCTCCTGGGCGGGCGATCCTGGCCACGGTCGGCGCTGCCTCGTCCCAGACCGGCTCATAGGTCACTTCCGCCGTTCCCAGTGCCACGGCGTCCGCCACCATCCGGCCGTCGATGCCGGGGATCGGATCCTCCCGATCCCCGCACACATCCATCACGATCGCCTGGTCGGCGCCCTCCAGCGCAACCGCCAGCTGGCGCCAGAAGTCGCGGGTGCGGGTATACAGATGAGGCTGGAAACACACCACCACCCGGCCATCACCCACGCCCGTACGAGCCGCGGCCAGAGTGTTGGCGACCTCGGTCGGATGGTGCGCGTAGTCGTCGTAGACCCGAATGCCGTTGACCGTGCCCACCAATTGGAAGCGCCGATAGGTGCCGCGATAGCTCGCGAGCTGAACCCGGATCACTTCGTCCGGAACGCCCAGCCAGGCAGCGACGGCATAGCTGGCCGCGGCATTGCGGACGTTGTAGTCGCCGGGCACCGACAGCGTGACGGGTCCCCCTTCTTCGGCCGTGCGGAGCTCGAAGCTGGAGCCGGTCCCCGCGAAGACGGCACCGGAGAACCGAACGTCGGCGGCCTCGCTCTGGCCGAACGTGATGATCGTCGATCGCGGTGTTGCCGTTCGCCACCTCTGCTCGGATCCGCTCGGTCAGCGCGACAGCACCGGGGTCGTCAGCACTGACGACGAGCAATCGCACAGCCTTGCCGGTAGCGAAGCGGAAGAAGCCATCCGCATAGTTCTCCGCGGAACCCCAGTTGATCAAGTGGTCCGGATCGACGTTGGTGACGACGGCGATCTCCGCCGGATACTGCAGAAACGAGCCGTCGCTCTCGTCGGCCTCGATCACCAACACGTTCCCGCCGCCGATATGGCCGCCTGACTTGGAGCCGGTGAGTGCCCCTCCGATGACGAAGGACGGGTCCAGCCCAGCACCGGTGAGCACCGAAGCGATCATGGCCGTGGTGGTGGTCTTGCCGTGGGTGCCGGCGACAGCGATGCCTCGCCGGCCCAGCATCAGCGATCCGAGGGCGGCGCTGCGGTGCAGCACGCGAAGGCCTCGACGCTTGGCCTCGGCGAGCTCGGGATTGTCTTCCCGGATGGCCGACGATGCGACGACCGTACGGGCATCCCCCAGCTGTGCTGCGGCATGACCCACATAGACCCGCGCACCCGCGGCCCCCAACGCCCGCAGATAGGGCGAGTCTTGCCGATCGCTGCCGCTGACCGGGATGCCGAGTTGCAGGAATGCTGTCGCGATGCCATTCATCCCTGACCCGCCGATCGCGATGAAGTGGACCGGCCCGAGGTCTGCCGGATCCGGCAGCTCGATCGTCTCGACCAATCCCATCAGGTGGCGACCTCCAGCGCGTGTTCGGCAAGTACCCTCGCCGCATCGAGCTTGGCAACGCCGCGCAAGGTGGCGGACATTCCAGCCAAGCGGGAGCGGTCGCCAATGAGAGCCGGGACATGCTCGGCAACCCAGTTTGCCGTACAGCTGGCGTCGGGAAGCAGGATGCCGCCGCCCGCGTCGACGATCGCCCGTGCGTTGCGGGCCTGTTCTCCGTTCCCGTGCGGATACGGAACGAAGATCGCAGGCAGCCCGACCGCGGCCGTCTCCAGCACAGTGCTCGCGCCCGAGCGACCCAGCATCAGGTCGGCTGCGGCGTAGGCATCCTCCATCTTGTCCACGTATGCCACGGGTGAATAGCGAGCGCCAGTCGCGGGGTCGGACGTGGCCAACGTCTGATCGTCGACGTTTTTCGGACCGAGGACATGGAGCACCTGGACGCCGGCGGCGAGCAGGGCCTCGCGCGCTCCCAGCACCGCGCTGTTGATGCTCAACGCGCCCTGTGATCCACCGCTGACGAGCAACACCGGCAGGTCAGGGCGCAGCTGGAACTGCTCTCGTCCGGCAGCACGCGCCGCGGCACGATCCAGCCCGGTGATGGCGTGGCGCAGCGGAAGCCCGACGCAGGTCGCGTGCGGCAGCGGGGTGTCCGGAAAGGACGTGTAGACATGCCGGGTCAAGCGGGCAGCGAGCCGATTGGCCAGGCCGGGTAGGGCGTTCTGCTCGTGCAAGATGATCGGGACTGCAAGCCGCCGGGCAGCCAAGTAGACGGGAGCCGACACATACCCTCCGAATCCGAGCACCGCGTCTGCCTCTGCCCGACGCAGCACGGCCATCGCCGCGGCGACGGCCCGCCACAACCGCGGTCCCACCAGCGCCAGGTCCAGATTCGGCCGCCGGGGCACCGGCACCGGCGGGATGAGTTCCAGGGGTAGGCCGGCGGCCGGGATCACCCTGGTCTCGAGTCCGCGCGCCGTTCCGACCGCTGTCAGCCGAGCATCGGGTCGGAGTCGCCGCAACTCCAGTGCCGTCGCGATCAGTGGTGAGGTATGGCCCGCCGAGCCGCCACCGGCCAGCACGATGGAGACTTTCCGCTCCGCAGCCGCGGCTTCGTCGCTCGTCCGCATCAGCGGCGCGGCGTCCGGGAGCCGACCACGGTAGTCATCCGAGGCAGCGGCTTCGTCGACCGCCTCGCCAACAGCTGGCGCGCCGCAGGCTCCCGTCGGGCGCATGACAGCAGCACCCCGACAGCCAGCAGATTGGCGACCAGGGCCGAGCCGCCGTAGGAGAGCAACGGCAGCGGAACGCCGGCGATCGGCAGCATCCGGAGCACGACGGCAAGGTTGATCAGTGCCTGAACGATGAACCACACGGTGACTCCGCCCGCCGCATACCGGGCGAAGTCGTCGTCGGAGCGGCTGGCCACGCGCAGCCCGGCGTAACCCAGAACCAGGAACAAGGCGAGCACGATGAGGCTGCCGAACAGTCCCAGCTCCTCCCCGATCACCGCGAAGATGAAGTCGGTGTGTGCCTCCGGCAGGCCGCCCCATTTCTGTCGGCTGGCACCCAGTCCGACACCCCACCAACCTCCGGAAGCGATTGCGTACATGCCGGCGTTGGCCTGGTCGTTGGCCCCGTTCAGCTGGGCGGTCGGATCAATGAAGGCGGCCAGCCGCCGCATGCGTACCGGACTGGTGACGAACAGCGCGACGACGCCTGCCAATCCGGTGAGGCCGAGGCCGGCCAGCACACGCATCGGCGCTCCCACGATCCACAACACCCCCACCGCGATGGCCGCCAGCACCACAGCCGTTCCGGCGTCGCCCTGGAAGACGACGAGCAAGATCAACAGACTGCACACCGGGAGGTAGGGCATCAGCAGATGCTTGGGCTGGTCGAGCAGCCTTCGCTTGCGCGCCAGCAGCTCCGCGCCCCACACAATCATGGCCAGCTTGGCGAACTCCGCAGGCTGGATCGAGAACGCCGGCACGCCGACGTCCAGCCAGTTGCGGTTGCCGTTCACCTCGACGCCCAGCGGGGTGTATGTCAAGATCAACAAGATCAGGGCCAACGCGATGCCGAACCAGCTCAGGACCCGCAATGTGGCCGGTGACAGCTTCATGAGCAGCAACGCACCGAGAAGTCCGGCCCCGAGGAAGATTGCTTGGCGCTTCACATAGTAATAGGAGTCCTGGTGCCTGAGGTAGGCGCTCACACTGGACGCCGACAGCACCATCAGCACGCCCAGCGCCAGCAGGATCGCCGTGGCGCCCAGCACCAGGTGGTAGCTGGTCAGCGGCCGGTCGAGCAGAGCTCCGAGCCAAGCCGCCGCCGAGTGCCGCGGTTCGGGCGCTGGCTTGCTCTCGCCCCATTCTCGCTGCGGGGTCAGCGTGGCCACCCGGGCTACTCCTTCGCTTCTGCGGTCCGGCCTCCCGCACCGGATCGATAGATCAGATCCCGGACGGCCGCTGCGAAGGCGTCCCCCCGGGCGGCGTAGTCGCGGTACATGTCTTTGCTGGCGCAGCCGGGCGCGAGCAGAACCACATCACCCACCCGAGCGAGCGACGCGGCAGCCTGCACGGCCTGCGCCATGGCTCTAGTGTCAATGGACTCGATCCGAATCACCGGGACGTGCGGCGCGTGTCGGGTCAGCGCCTGGCCCACGACCTCGCGATCCACTCCGAGCAGTACCGCTCCGCGAAGCTTGCTGCCGTGGGTTTTGATCAACTCGTCGAAGCTGGTGCCCTTGGCCTGGCCACCGGCGAGCCAGACGATGTGCTCGTCGAACGCCTGCAGTGCGGCGTCGGCCGCGTGCGGGTTGGTGGCCTTTGAGTCGTCGACCCAGCGAACGCCCTCGTGGTCGGCGACCGTCTCGATCTTGTGGGCGCCGACCTGCACTTGGCGCAAGCCATCGCGCACGGCTGAGGCCGGCACCCCGAACGACCGCGCCAGTGCCGCGGCGGCCAGCGCGTTGGCGACGTTGTGCGGGACCGGGGGCGAGACGTCGGTGATCTTGGCCAGTTCCAGCGCGGAGTCCCGGCGTTGCTCCACGAAGGCACGATCGACCAGCAGGTCATCCACGATGCCGAGCATCGAGAGGTCGGGAATGCCGAGGGTGAAGCCGATGGCACGAGCCCCTTCGACCACGTCCGCCTCCTCGACCAGCCGCTCCGTCGCCGGCTCGGCGACGTTGTAAACGCAGCTGGCCTGCACGCCGCTGTAGATCTTGGCTTTGGCCGCTCGGTAGGCCGCGAAGCTGCCATGCCACTCCAGGTGATCGGGCTGGAGGTTCAGCACCGCCGCCGAGTGCAGCGAGAGGGAGTTGGACCAGTGCAGCTGGTGGCTGGATAGCTCGACCGCCAGGACGTCGTACGGCTCGGGGTCGAGGACGATCTCCATGATGGGCCGCCCGATGTTGCCGACGGCAGCTGTACGCAGGCCTGCGGCCGTCAGCATCGACTCCAGCATCTGCGTGGTCGTCGTCTTGCCATTGGTTCCGGTAATGCCCAGCCAGGGCACGACCTTGTCGGGCCGGCTCAGCCGCCAGGCCAGCTCGACCTCACTCCAGATCGGCACACCACGCTGAGCGGCGGCCGCCAGCAGGGCGTGGTCGGGGTGCCACCCCGTCGTGATCAGCAGGTCCGCATCCGGTGGTAGCGCGTCCGCCGCCCCGGATCCGAGCCTTACCGTGCCGCCGAGCATCTCCAACACGGTGGCCTTGTCGGCATTGGTGGCATCGTCGCGTTCGTCGAGAACGGTGACGTTTGCCCCGGACTGGAGCAGCCCATCGGCGGCTGCGAAGCCCGAAACACCGACGCCCGCCACCACGACGTGGGCGTCCTGCCAGGCGGACCGCCCGTCTGCCTGGGGCAGCCAGGACAATCGCGTCATGCCCTCACCTCGGCCAAGGCGTCCGGTTCGTGGCCGGCTGCCCTCATGCGCCGGCCACCCATTCGGCATAGAAGATGCCCAGTCCTCCGGCAACGAAGAGTCCGGCGATGATCCAGAATCTCATCACGATGGTCACCTGAGCCCAGTTGAGCAGCTCGAAGTGGTGGTGGATGGGCGACATCTTGAACAACCGGCGGCCCTTCGTGATCTTGAAAAACCCGACCTGCAGGATGACCGACATCACCTCGATCACCAGCAGCCCGCCGAGGATGATCAACAGCAGTTCGGTGCGAGTGAAGATCGCCATTCCCGCGAGGGCGCCGCCGAGCGACAGTGAGCCCGTATCACCCATGAAGATCTTGGCCGGCTCGGCATTCCACCACAGAAAGCCGAAGCAGGCGCCCGCCAGCGCGATCGCGACGACCGCCAGGTCGTACGGGTCCCGCACCTCATAGCATTTGGGCCCGGCGGACGCCGTGTACGCGCATGACTGGTTGTACTGCCAGATGTTGACCAGCGTGTAGGCACCGAAGATCATCACGCAAGCGCCCGAGGCAAGGCCGTCAAGCCCGTCGGTCAGGTTCACCCCGTTGCTCGCGGCGGCGATCAGCAGCAGCACCCAGAGCACCACGATGATGATGGGCAATTCATCAAGCCATTCGATGTCACGCAGGAACGACACGGCGGGCGAGGCCGGGGTGATCCCCCGCTCATCGGGAAACTGCAGCGACAGCAAGGCGAATGTCACCGCCACCAGCGACTGGCCAGCGATCTTGGCCTTGCTCCGCAGGCCGAGCGAGCGCTGCTTGCTGATCTTGATGAAATCGTCGAGAAACCCGACGACACCCAGGCCGGTGAACAAGAACAAGATGAGCAACGCCGAGGCCGAGGGCTCGGTCCAGGTGATCAGGTGGCTCGCCAGGTAGGCCAAGAGCACCGACGAGATGATCACCAGACCACCCATGGTCGGCGTACCCGCGCTTGGTGTGGTGAGACGTCGGCCCGTCGTCGCGGATCAGTTGGCCGTAGCCCTTCCTGACCAGCACCCGAATCGCCAACCGGGTGCCCAGCAGCGTGCCGAGCAGGGCGATGGTCCCCGCCAGAACGATGGTCTTCAACGGCGGGTCCCCGGCGCCGGGCTGATGGCCGGCAGATCCTGGCGCAGGATCTCCTCGGCCACGGTGTCCAAGGCTAGGCCACGGGAGGCTTTGACCAGCACCACGTCGGCGGGAGCGAGACCGTCGAGAACCCGCTGAGTGGCCTCCACCTTGTTGCTTGCGATCGCCGCCCTTTCGGCCGGTAGACCGGCGTCGATGGCCGCTTCGACGACATCTTCTGCATGGCGGCCCACCGCGATCAGCCACGAAACGCCATGCCGGGCCACCGAGGCGCCCAGCTTCGCATGCTCCGCCGAGGACATCGCGCCGAGCTCGAGCATGTCGCCCAGAACCGCCCAGGTGTGCCCGCCGGGGCGGGCCCGCCCCATCTCGCCAAGGGCCTCGATCGCCGCACGCATCGAGTCGGGATTGGCGTTGTAGGCATCGTTGATCACCAGCACGCCGTCCGGCCGGGACCGCAGCTCCATCCGCCAGCGCGACCGCAGCTGGACCTCGGGCAACGCGGAGGCGATCGCCTCCAAGGACACCCCGACCGCCATAGCCCCTGCGGCGGCGGCCACCGCGTTCGCCACCTGATGGCGGCCGGACAGCGGAAGCTGAACGTCGGCCCGACCGTAAGCTTCTCCAGGCAGGCAAGCATGCAGGGTGAAGCGAAAGCGGCCCAGCTGATCGCTGACCAGATCAGACGCCCAGACCGCGGCATCCCACTCCGGCTCCCGGTCGATGCCGACCGCCACCACTCTGCCGGCGGTGCGGGAGCGCATCGCCCAGACCAACGGGTCGTCGGCGTTGAGCACGGCAACACCGGAGTCGGTGAGAGCCTCCACCAGCTCACCCTTGGCCTGTGCGATGGCTGGCCGGCCACCGAACTCCCCGACATGGGCAACGCCGACGTTGAGCACGAGTGCCACATCGGGAGGAGCAATGCGGCACAAGTAGGCAATGTGGCCGATCCCCCGAGCGCCCATCTCGGCGACCAGAAAGCGAGTCTTCGGCTCGATCCGTGCCACCGTCAGCGGGACACCGAGCTCATTGTTGAGATTGCCGATCGACGACACCGTCGACCCGCTGGGCTCGAGAAGCTGCGCGAGCACGTCCTTGGTGGAGGTCTTGCCCGAAGAGCCGGTGATCGCGAGCACGCGCAGGCCCCGTGCGTGTCCGGCAGCCACCTGGTCACGGGCCAGGGCACCCAGCGCAGTCAGCGGATCCGGCACCACCAGGCTCAATCCATCGTCGACCGGCCGAGAAACCAGGACCGCACTGGCACCGTCGGCTCGGGCGTGAGCAACGAAGTCATGGCCGTCGGCTTGCTCCCCTCGCAACGCGACGAACAGCGCACCCGAGCGTAACGGCACGGGAGTCCGCGACCAGTGACGTGATGGGGACCCCAGCATCCCCGGTACCCACCGGAGCGACACCGAGCACGTGCGCGGCATGCTCGACCGATACCGGAATCATCGGGCTCCCCGAGCGCGGGAGGCAGCCCACTCCTCGGCCACGACCGCCGCATCGTCGAACGGGAGCACCTGACCGCCGATCTCCTGGCCTGTTTCGTGGCCCTTCCCCAAGAGCGCGATGGCGTCGGCCGGCCCGGCCAGTGCCAGAGCGTGCCGAATCGCCCCACGGCGGTCGCCACCGTCGATCACCTCGACGTCGCGGTGGCCAGCCCGCCGAGCAGCCTCGGCCCCGGCCATGACCTGGGCCCGGATCGCCGCGGGCTCTTCATGGCGTGGGTTGTCGTCGGTGATGATCACCACGTCGGCGGCCCGAGCGGCGGCTGCACCCATGGGCCGGCGTTTGTCGGGATCGCGATCGCCGCCGCAGCCCAGAACGGCGATCCGTCGGCTGGCCGCAAGGGCGCCCAGTGCCGCCTCGACCGCCTGCGGCGTGTGCGCGAAGTCGACATACACGCGCGGAGCGTCGGGACCGAGGTCGACGCGTTGCATCCGGCCCGGCACCCGAGCATCTGCCAAGCCCGTGATGGCTTGGTCGAGGTCGACGCCAGCGGCTTCGAGCATGGCGATGGCGGTGAGCGCATTGCGCACGTTGAACTCACCGGGCAGGCTCAGCACGAAATGCACCTCCCGCTCCCCCGCCAGACGAGCGGCCACGCGCTGGCTTCCGTCTGGCTGAGTCTCGACCACGGCCAGCGAGCAATCCGCCGCCCGATCGTTCCGGCTGATCGTGGTCAGCCGCACCGCGCCTGCGCGACGAATGCGGTCGGCGAGGTCGCGGCCGCGCGGGTCGTCGACATTGACGACGGCATGCCGCGTGCGCTCAGGTGTGAACAATGACGCCTTGGCCTCGAAGTACGACTCCTCGTCGGCATGGAAATCGAGATGGTCACGACCGAAGTTGGTGAAGGCGGCGACGTCGAACCGGATGGGGTCGACCCGGCCGAGTACCAGTGCATGCGACGACACCTCCATTGCGACCGAGTCGGCGCCGGCTTCACGCAGGTAGCCGAGCAAGGCCTGCAGCTCCGGGGATTCGGGCGTCGTCACCGTGTTACGGAGGGCGGCGAGTGGCCGGCCGTTCAGCAGGTAGCCAACCGTCCCGACCACGCCGGTCCGGTGGCCGGCAGCGCGGAGCGCCGCATCGAGCAGGAACGTGGTCGTCGTCTTGCCGTTCGTGCCGGTCACCGCCAACATCCTCAACGCATCAGCGGGACAGCCGTAAATCCGGGCGGCCAGACGAGCCATCTCCTGCCTGGGATGAACAGTGAGATGCACCGGAACACCGGCGTCCCTGATGAGCTGGCTGCCCGCCTCGTCAGTCAGCACGGCCACCGCACCGGCCGCTAGCGCGTCGGACACGAACGAGGCCCCATGCCGGGCAGCGCCCGGCAGCGCAACATAGAGATCCCCCGGCTCCACCAGCCGGGAGTCGGCCGTGATGCCGCCCACGTCAACTGTGGAGCCGGCGCCGAACAGCTCAGCAAGCGGGAGACGCGGCCTCGACCGCGGGCGCAGCGCCGCCAAGCCCTGATTCGACACGTGCTCTTTCGACACGACCCCGACGCTATCTGCTTACCACTCGGTAGGCCTGGGCTTGTGGTCCTTCGCGTTCGGGGCGACCGAGTAGCGCGGCAACGCGAACTCCATGATGTCGCGATAAGCCGGGGCTGCCACGCCGGAACCGGTGTCGCCTTTACGTGGATTACTCACCACCACGTAGGTCAGGAGCTGCGGATCATCGAGTGGAGCGAATCCGAGGAACGATGTGACATAGCCGCGGTAACACCGGCACGTGGGGTCGGCGCGCTGCGCGGTACCCGTCTTGCCCCCAGTCTGGTAGGCATCCAGCTTGAGATCGCGCTGACCGGTCTTACTGTCGATCACCGCCTTCATCAGATCGCGCAAGCCGGCCGATGCGGACTCAGAAATGATTCGGCGCGGCTGGCGCTTGCTGAGCGACACCGTCCTACCAGAACCGTCCCTCCCACTTTTCAGAACGGTTGGTGGGTTGTAGATGCCGTGATTCACCAACCCGGCGACCGCGGCAGCTTCCTGAATGCCGGTTACTGCGAGCGCTTGACCGAACGCGATCTGATCACGCTGGATGTCGGACATGTCGGCGCCGGGCAGGATGCCGGCGGATTCACCCGGAAGCTCGATCCCGGTCCGTGAGCCGAGACCGAACCGGGTGAGGTAATCGGCAAAGACTCGCTTGTCGAGTTGCCGGGTGAGCAGCGCCGTCCCGATGTTGGAGGACTCGGCGATCACCCCTCGCATCAAATAGTGCAGCTCGCCGTGGTCGAAGTGGTCCCCGATCCTCAATGGTCCGGATCGAAGCCGCGACGGAATCGTCACCCTGGTCTCCGGAGTTGCGATCCCCGAATCCAGCAGGGCGGCGGACGTCAGCACCTTCTCCACGCTGCCCGGCTCGTAGGGAGCCGCGACGGCTCGGTTGCCGCGATCCTCGGGCGCCGAAGTGCCCGGATCCGCCGGATCAACGGTCGGCGCATTGGCCATCGCCAAGACCTCTCCCGTCTTCACGTTCAGGGTGATGGCGAAACCCCAATCGGCTTTGACCCGTCGGACCTGCGTGGCCAGCCGCCGCTCAGCCACCCACTGCAGCTCCGAGTCGATCGTCAGCTGCAGATCCATTCCGTCTTGAGCAGGCACGACTGTGCTGCTGCCGAGCGGAATCCTGCTGCCGTTCGGGGCGATCTCGTAGCTTTCCTTTCCCTCCACACCAGCAAGTTCCCGGTTCATGGAGAGCTCGACGCCTGCTTGGCCCTTGCCGTTGGCGCCGACGAAGCCGATGACCGATGCTCCGACGCTTCCACCGGGGTAGGTACGGATCGGGTCGGATTCACGAAAGACGCCGTAGATGCGCCTTTGGGAAAGTGCGGCGGCGATCCGGCTGTAGGTCTGTGATGGCACCTTCTTCTTGAGGTAGACGAAATGGGTGTCGCGCTTGGTCAACAACCTGATCAGCTCCGGCTTTGCCATCTGGAGAGGTCCGGTGAGGATGCCGGCGATCTCCGGTGCTCGGGCGCTGGTCAGGGTCGGGTCGGCGGTCACAGCGACGGCCGGCTGGGTGGCGGCGAGCACCACTCCGTTGCGATCGATGATCTGGCCGCGCGATGGCAGCAGAGGAAGCTTGGTGGTCAGCTGGTCCCCTGTCAGCGCGGCGTATGCGGACGAATCGAAGCCCTGCAGCTGCAGCAGTCGCCCGGCACACAACGACAACGAGATGGCGAGGAGGAGCAGGACTGCATGCAACCGCCGGTGACCGCTGGCCAGCGGGATGCGCAATGCTCGCTTACGCTTCGACGGCCGCCGCGTCGCTGCGCCGCGTGGAACAGATCTCGGGCGCACACCCGCTCGTACCGGCGGAGGGCCTTGCCGAGGACCCGGCATCTCAGGGAGTTTCCCGATTGCCCGAAGCCGACTCGGTCGCCTGACGCTCCTTGGCCGCCTTGGCTTCGGCAGCCGCTCGCTTCTTCGCCTCCGCGGCGGCACGCTGTGCGGCCAGCTCGGCGGGGGTGCGCACGATCAGGTCCGGTGCCTCGTTCCCGCTGACCTTCTCGGGCTTGCCGACGACCTTGCCGCTCGGTACCACGAGGAACGCCGGGCGGGGATTCGGCCGCATGCCGAGCGCTGAGGCCTGGCGGGCCAGTTCCGCCGGCGCACTCAGTTGATCAATCTGCGCCTCCAGGGCCGCCTGATCGTAAGCGAGCGCCGTGGCCTGTCGGTTGAGGGTACGGAGTTGGAACACCTGGTTCTGCAACGTGGTGTTGAGCATCAGCAGTCCCGCCATGCCGAGCCCGAAGAAGGCGATCAACACCAGAACGAAGGGAAGGCGAGCGAGCTTGGTCGGCACGCGAGGTACCGCCCGGAGCCATCGCCCGCCGGCGGCTTCCAGATCAGCGGCGCTGGATCCCAGCGGCGCCCAGAGCGCGCTCACCCGGCAGCTCCTCGTGGTTCGGGTTCCGCTATCCGTACGGCGGCTCGCAGCCGCGCCGACGCGGCCCGGGGATTGACCGCCACTTCCGCCGCGGTCGGCCGGGCGGCTCCCTTGATCAGCAGCCGCAGCTGCGGCCGGAGCGCGTCGGGCACGACGGGCAGGTCGCGCGGTGCTTGATCGCTGGCAGCGGCGTTGAGCACCTGCTTGACCAGCCGGTCCTCCAAGGAGTGATAGGCCAAGACCGCGATCCGGCCTCCGAGCGACAGGGCCGCGACCGCGCTGGGCAGCGTCGATTCGAGGGATGCGAGCTCGCCGTTGACCTCGATACGCAGAGCTTGAAAAGTGCGCTTCGCCGGGTGGCCGCCGCGGCGGCGGGCGGCCATCGGTATGGCGCCGTCGATCACTTCCACCAATCTGGCAGAGCTGTCGAAGGGTGAGTCCGCCCGCGCCGCGACGATGCGGTGGGCGATGCGAGTGGCGAAGCGCTCCTCTCCGTAGCGGCGCAGGATCGAGGCCAGCTCGGCTGCGGTGTAGGTGTTGAGGACGTCGGCGGCGGTCTTGCCGGTAGGACTCATGCGCATGTCCAGCGGCGCGTCGACCGCATAGGCAAAGCCGCGCCGAGGATCGTCGATCTGGAGCGATGAGAGCCCCAGATCAAGCAGAACGCCCTGAACGGCAGGCATGCCAAGCTCGTCGAGCACGTCCGGCAGCTGGTCGTAGACCGCCTCTAAGAGCGTGATGCGTTCCGCAAAGGGTGCCAACCGACGACGGGCCACAGCAAGCGCCTGCGGATCGCGATCAAGGCCGATCAGCGACGCCTGTGGACAAGCGCGCAGTAACGCCTCGGCGTGACCGCCGAGGCCCAGCGTGCAGTCCACCAGGACGCACTGACCGCCAGTCTCCGGCACCTGGAGCGCCGGAGACAACAGTGCCACCACCTCGGAGAGCATTACGGGGACGTGCGCCGGCTGCGGGTTCATGCCAGCCATCCCATAAGGGCCCAGAGAACACCCGTCACCAGGAGGGACGCGACGAACGACAGCGAGGCTGCACAGATGCTGTCCCGAGCTTCGTGGCGGATGCGCCTTACCGTCGACGATCGGGGACGCACCGACATCGGCGGGCGCGGCCCTGCCAGCGCCATCTCGACCCACCCACTTTCCATCCTCCCCGCTCGCGGCCGGGGTGGCTCGTGTCCTGAGGTTTCAACCCGAGATCCGCGGGGAGTCCTACCTGGCGCCGGGGAAGGTGCGTCAGGGAGTTCGAACCTGCGGGTTGAAGCCTCAGGACACGAGTCCTCGTACGGTGTGCTGCTTCAGGCGTTCCGGTCACATGATCGGAGTCGCCGGCTCGTCCAGTTCAGCGAAGGCCGACTCCTTCGCTGCGGAGTAGTCCTCCCAGGCCCGCGCGTCCCAGATCTCTAGTCGGTCGAGGGCCCCGACGACGACACAGTCCTTGTCCAGTCCGGCGTACGTCCGCAGGTGAGGCGGGATCGTGATCCGGCCCTGCTTGTCCGGAGTGTCGTCCGAGGCGCCAGACGCGAGCATGCGCTGGTAGTCACGGGACTTCTGGTCGGATGGGGCGCCTCGTGCCGCCGAAGCCATCTCGACGAACGTGTGCAGCGGCCAGATCGCCAGGCATCTCTCCTGAAATCGCGTGATCACCAGACCGCTCGCCAGTTCCTCTCGAAACTTCGCCGGAAGAAACAGTCGGCCTTTCTCGTCGAGCTTTGGAGTGTGGGTGCCGAGAAAGTACATCGGCCGCCCCTCCTTGCTCTCCGATCAGCCCCATGCCTCCACTTCGCGCCACTGTACTCCACTTTGCACCACAAGCCACCGCATTGGGTCAGAAACCTCACAGCCGGCGTGTTGGGAAGGCGAAGAACCCGTCCAGCCGACCGCGTAGGGTGAGAACGTCTCTTACACGGAGGTCTGGTGAGCCTGAGTTACGACAAGATCGAGGCCCGCACGGTCGAGGCGCACGCACCCGCCTATTCCCTGGGTGATGTTGTTGCGGTGGTTGGCAGGGTCCGGCACGCCATCGAAAGCGTCATCGAGGGCAAGCGCAGCTCCATCGACCTCGCACTGGTCGTCTTGCTAGCCGAGGGACACCTGCTGGTCGAAGACGTTCCGGGGGTCGGCAAGACCATGCTCGCCAAGGCGCTCGGCCGCTCGATCGCCTGCTCGGTCCGCCGGCTGCAGTTCACCCCCGACTTGTTGCCCTCGGACATCACAGGCGTGTCGGTGTTCAATCAGGAGACTCGCGACTTCGAGTTCAAGCCCGGGGGCATCTTCGCCAACATCGTGGTCGGCGACGAAATCAATCGTGCCTCACCCAAGACTCAATCGGCGCTGCTGGAGTCGATGGAAGAGCGCCAGGTCAGCGTCGACGGCACGACGTACGTCCTGGAGATGCCATTCATGGTGGTCGCCACACAGAACCCGATCGAGATGGAAGGCACCTACCCGCTGCCAGAAGCCCAACGGGATCGCTTCATGGCGCGGATTCAGATGGGCTACCCGACGCCGAGCGCCGAACTTGACATGCTGGACTCGCACGGCACGTCCGATCCGTTGGCAGAACTGCGCCCGGTCACCGATGGCCAAACCATTCGCGGTCTGATTGACGCGGTGAAGACGGTTTATCTGAGTCCGGCGGTCAAGCACTACATCGTGCAGGTGGTCAACGCGACTCGCAATTCGCGCGACCTGCGGCTGGGCGCCTCGCCGCGCGCCACCTTGCAGCTGCTTCGGGCCAGCCGCGCCTTCGCTGCTCTCTCCGGTCGCGATTACGTCAGTCCGGATGATGTCGCGTCACTTGCGGTATCCGTGCTGGCCCATCGGGTGCTGCCGTCGACCGACGCCCAGCTAGCACGGCATACGGTGAACGACATCATCGCCCAAGCAGTCGCCTCGGTACACATCCCTGACCGGAGATAACTGCCATGCGACGGGCCTGGCGGCTGCTCACACCTCGGGGCCGTTTTTTCATTCTCGGCGGTTCAGCCGTCGTCGTGGGGTCGATGGCCGCCGGCCAGCGCGACGTGATGCGGATCGGGTTGCTGCTCCTTGTCCTTCCAGTGATCGCAGCGATTCTCGTCGCGCGGGCCCGGCTTCGGATGTCCTGCGAGCGTGCTGTCGAGCCGGCCCAGGTGCCACTCGGCTCGCCGATGCGCGGCAAGATCAGCCTCGGCCAGGACGGCCGCCTGCCCGCCGGCATCCTGCTCCTGGAGGACACCGTGCCGCGGGAACTGGGCAGTCGACCGCGCTTCCTGGTCGACAAGGCGGATCTGAGTTGGCGCCGCGTCGTGGAGTACCCACTGCTGGGACGAGTGCGGGGGCGGTTCTCAACCGGCCCACTGCGAGTGCGCACCACCGACCCATTCGGACTGGTCCAGCTTGACCGTCAGTTCGCGGCCACGACGCAGGTGATGGTGACCCCACGAGTTGTGCCCTTGTCCGCGCTTCGCACGACCGGCGGAGCAGGCAGCACCGGTGAGGCCCGGCCGCACCGCATCGGCGTCGTCGGGACCGACGACGCGCTTGTCCGGGAGTACCGGCAGGGGGATGACGTTCGACGAATCCACTGGCGCTCCACCGCACGCTGGGGCGACCTGATGGTACGCCGAGAGGAGCAAGCCTGGGATCCCAGCGCCAGCATCGTGCTGGACTCACGGATGTCCTCGCATGCGGGCCGCGGCATGAACAACTCGCTCGAGTGGGCGATCTCCGCGGCGGCCTCCATCGCCCTGCACTTTCTCGACGACGGCTTCAGTGTCGAGATCTACGAGGCCGACGGGCCATTGCGCATCACCGGCAGCATGGGGCAGCACAGCTCTGGATCACCCGAGCTCGTGATGAACCGGCTCACCGATCTTCAGGCACGTCGGACAACCACGCTGCACTACGCCGTGGAGTCTGCGGCCTCCGATCGAGCTGGGCAGTTGGTGATCGCCATCCTGGGCCGGATGAACGCCGACGACGCCAACGCCCTGCTTCGCGGGCGACGGAGCCGGGCTCAGGGGCTGGCACTGGTGCTGGACGTCGATAGCTTCGCCGACCAGCCTGCCGGTGCCCAAGTTCGAGCACAGCATGAGTTGGGGATGTCGATCCTGCAGGACAACCAATGGCGAGTGACTGAGGTAAGGCGTGGCACGGGCGTAGCCGAGGCCTGGTCGCTCCTCGACCAGTTGGGGTCGGCTGCCTGATGCAACCTTCGGATCGGATGGGCATCGCTGTCATCTTTTCGGTGTTGCTGGCGACCTTTCCAGTCAGCCCACTGACCAGCGACAGCAGCTTCCTCGGTCTCAGTTGGCTGCTCATCCTGATTCTGGGCGGCGCGACCATCGCCATGCGGCGGGCCCGACTAGCCAGTGGCACCGTGCTGGGCGTCCAACTCCTGATATTGGTCGTGGCCACCTTCGCGCTGAGCGGCACGATGCCGGGACGCGGCGAGCCCTGGTACACCCACATCGGCATGCTCTGGCAGGCCGGGGTCGAGCACATGCGAACCCAGACCTCTCCGATGGCACCCAACGATGGAGTGAAGTTCATCTTCGTCACCGTGATCGGCGTGATCATGATCATGACCGATCTGCTGGTGTCCGGTATCGGACGTCCGGTCTGGGGAATCGCTCCGCCGGCCACGCTCTTCCTGGTCCCGGCGATGGGACTGCGTAGTGACACCGGCCCGGGGAGCTTTTTGTGCATTGCCCTGGGCTACTTGGCGATCTTGGTCGCTGAAGGACTGAACTCGACCGCCCGCTGGACCCGCGGGCTGACGCGTGACTCGGCCGAGGGTTTCGGGACAGCGACGCCCGTGGTCTGGCGAGCGGCCGGCTACTTGGGCATCTCGTCGCTGGTAGCCGTGCTGTTCCTCGGGGTTGCACTGCCCACGCTCAGCCTGCCCGGATTCGGCACCGGTTATGGGCCAGGCGGCAACGGACCCCTTCAGCTCACCGATCCCACGCTCGACCTGCGGCGGAACCTCAACCAGCCGAACGACCGCGAGGTGATCGAGTACCAATCCGACGCTCCCGGCGGTGTCTATCTCCGCCTCGCCTCGCTGCCCCAATTCAATGCGTCCGGGTGGAGCAGCGTGCAGATCCGCCTGGACACTGGCTCCACGTTGCCGGCGATCCCCGGTGCCGTCGGTGAGCCGGGCACGCCCCGGAGCACGACTATCCAGGTTCTGGAGTTCCGATCGCAATATCTGCCGATGCCGTACGCGCCACGCAGCTTCGATGCCCCAGGCGACTGGCGCTTCGACGCGAACTCGTTGATCGTGGTCAATGGGGACGACCGCGCGGATGAACTGCGTAATCTGACCTACTCGGTGGAAAGTGTCGACGTCGCACCCGATGTGGAGAAGCTTGACGAAGCGTCGGCCGGAACGCCACCGGACGCTGCGATCACCAGCGCCATTCCGCGGGACCTTCCGAAATCCCTGAGCACGCTCACCGACGAGGTGACCAAGGGTGCCGATACGTCAACGCAGAAAGCGGCGGCCATCCAGAGTTTCCTCCGGAGCAGCCGATTCACCTACAGCACCGAGCCTCAGCCGGGCACCGGTTACGAGGCGCTGGAGAGGTTCCTGCTGAAGGACCGGAAGGGTTACTGCGAGCAGTTCGCTGCCTCGATGGCCGTGATGGCCCGCATTGCAGGCATCCCGTCTCGGGTCTCGGTGGGGTTCCTGCCCGGACGCCAGAACGGGGATCGGTGGGAGGTGTCGATCCGGGACATGCACGCCTGGCCCGAGCTCTACTTCATCGGCTACGGCTGGGTGCGCTTCGAGCCAACTCCTGGCAGCGTCACGGGGTCGGCGCCGCCCTGGACATTACCGAACAGCGCTGATGGCGGTGACGATCCGAGCAGCGATCCCAGCAGCGAGGCCACCAGCGATTCACCGAGTGAATCGGCGACGAGTTCGGCCGCGCCGAGCCTCGATCCCACGACGACGACCGGCTCAGCTGGATTCTGGACATTCGGCAGGTCCGCGTTGGCTGCCGGAGTCGGTGTCGTGGTCTTGTTGATCTTGGCCGCTCCGGCGACGATCCGGGTCCGGCGGCGTACGGCGCGACTGTCGCCCGAAGCGCCGGCCGAGGAGCAGGTCGAGTCGGCATGGGCCGAGATCAGGGACACGGTGGTCGACTATGGCGGACAGTGGCCCGATGGGTCACCGCGGGCGATCGGCAGAGAGGTCGGGGCCCAGCTTGATCCGCCCGATTCGGCCGAGATGGCCACGGTCGCTACCTTGGTCGAGCGCAGCCGGTACGCCCGCGCCTTCACCGACGAGGAAACGGCTCGTGACCTTCCTCGAGTGACCGAGAACATTCGCAAAGCCATCGCGGCGCCGCAGAATATGCGCCGCAAGGCGCTCGCGAACCTGCTGCCGAAGTCGATCTTCCGCCGAACCCGGAAAGACTAGAAGCCTGACTCGTCGCGACGGCGACGCCAGCGCTCCTCCATCTTGTCCATGAAACCCTGGCCGTCCGGCCGCGAGCCCTGGGGCGTCTTGGGCCGGTCGCTGCCGCGACCTGGATCAGGACCGCTGCCGACATGTTGCCAGGAGTAGATCGCCGTCACCGCGGCGATGACCATGATCACAAAGCCGAGCACACTCAGGAAGAGTTGGGTGGAGATGCCCACGATAAGCAGGGCCAAGCCGATGAAAAATGCGACTCCGGCGAGTGCGGCACGCCGGCGGTGGACTCGGCGAGCACCCGTGCCACGCAGCGTGTTGACGAGCTTGGGGTCTTCGGCTGCCAGCGCAGCTTCCATCTGCTCGAGAAGCCGCTGCTCCTCGTCTGAGAGGGCCATCGGCCACCTCCCACCGGTTCTCGTCGTGCGCGTGTGGACATGATACGCGCCTTCCATGTCGCGAGGGCCGGCGATCTGGCAAAGACTTGAACCCTCTGCTGGTGGATGGCGCGTCACGCCGCTCGTGCTGAATGGGCGAATCGGTTTAAGTCTAGGTTGCGGAGCCGCGTAGAGGAACCCGCGGTGATGGAAACTGCGCGGACCACGGATGGTGCCCGCTACCCGTGAAGCGGAGCCGATGTGCCCGAAGGCTGCTGGCCCTCGCCGCGTCAAGATCGCCCGCTGCACGGCACCGGGCCCGAACTTTCCGACCGCGGCATCGACCGCACGTTCAGCCTCACGCCAGCCATACTCCGGATCAGTCAGTTGTGGCTGCCGGTAAGCCTGGGTGGCGTCGACGAGGCCCTCGACCCGCACGCCGACCCGTCGTATTCGGGCTCTGTCGAGCCTGAGCCTCTCGTAGAGAGTCAGCGCGTGAGCGTATATTTCGTCCGTCACGTCGGTTGGTGTCGCCGTGGTGATCGAGCGGGTCAGCTCGGAGAAGTTGGCGAAGCGCACAGAGATCGTCACGGTCCGCCCGAGCACGCGTTGCTTGCGCATACGGGACGCCGTACGAGCGGCCATCCGCAAGAGCTCGCGACGAACGACAGCAGGGTCATCGGTATCACGCCCCAGTGTTTCCTGCGATCCGACGCTGCGTTCGGGCACGCGGGAGGTGACCCGCCGTCCGTCGCGACCCCAAGCCAGTTCCTGGAGCATGCCGCCCCAGTGCGGTCCGAAGCCTCGACGCAAAGCCGGTCGCGGCATTCGCGCCAGCTCGCCCACCCGGAAAATGCCCAGCCGGTTCAGCCTCTCGGTGGTGGCTGGACCGACGCCCCACATCGCCTCGACCGGCAGTGGATGCAGGAAGTCGGCCACCCCGTCCGGCGGCACCTCGATCAACCCATCGGGCTTCGCTTGCCGGGAGCCGACCTTGGCGACGAACTTCGACGGGCCGATGCCGACCGAGCAGGTGATCTGCTGCTCGTCTGCCACCACAGCGCGAACGTACTCACCGATCGCCGTCGGCGAGCCGAACATCCGAATCGACCCGGTGATGTCCAAGAATGCCTCGTCGATGGACGCCGACTCGACGACCGAGGTGACTGAGCCGAAGACCGCGGCAATGGCCTGGGAGACTGCGGTGTAGCTGTCGAAGTCCGGATCGACGAACGTTGCGCGGGGAGCGAGCTGGCGAGCTTGGGCGGACGCCATGCCGGATCGTACGCCGCAGGCCCTCGCCTCGTAGCTCGCCGACAGCACGACGCCACGGGGGAAACCGCCGACGATGACGGCAGTCCCCCGTAGTTCGGGACGTCGGCGGAGTTCGACAGAGGCGTAGAAGGCATCCATGTCGACGTGCATGATGACCCGTCTTGCCATGAACCTTCCCCGGCTATCCATCGAACGTATGTTCGACAGCCTACCGCTGGCAGCGGTCTAGGGCGAGCGAGAAGTGGCCGCGAACACGTGCACCTGGGGGGCTACGGCTCGAAAGGCCGGGTCATGGCTGACCTCGGACTCCAACGCGGTCAGTTCGCCGTAAGCCGCTGCGTCGCTGTCCAGAACGGATTCGGGCACATGATCGGCGATGGCACCGATACCGTGGCTGGCCAGCACGGTGAAACCTGCGCCATGGACGAGGTCGATCAGCTGATCATGATCGAATCGATGCGGGTCGGCGAGTGTTCGACGAGCCTGGCTGATGTGGCCGGCAAGCGCCTGGGTGAGCACGGCGGCATGGCGTTGTGAGACGAGCAAGCTCAATACCCCGCCAGGCCGCAACACCCGAGCCATGGCCTCCAGCGCGTCGGGCGCCGAGTCGACCACCTCCAGTACCCGATGACAGACCACGACGTCGACAGCGTGATCGCCCACCAAGCGGACCAGATCGCCGGCATCTCCTTGCACGCCAGTCACCCGGCCCCGCAGGCCGGCGTCGGTCGTGCGACGGTCGAGCGACGCCAGAGCGTCAGGACTCGGATCGATGACCGTGACCGCATGACCGTGGCTGGCCAGTGCGGCCGCAAGGCCACCCGTCCCACCGCCGAGATCGACGATGTCGAGGGCCCGAAGGACTCCAGGAAGGAGCTGACCGATCTGCGAGTCGAGGAGCTGGAGCAGGAAGCTCTGCGACACTGAGCGACGGCGCCGCAGCTCAGTCATCTGGTCCCCCTGGTCGGATCAACGCGCCCCAGATCGAAAGCCTAGCTTCGGCGCCACCACCGGTGTCACAGCCGCCGAGTCGCTACCCAGTCCGAGGCAGGTGCAGCCGTACGCTCAAGTGGGTCGCGGGGGCTGGCCGGTTGTCGCCGGAGCTCGATGGGGAGATCACGAAGCGGACTGGGGTGGCGTGAGGGCACGAGGAATCGCTCAGGCGGCGGCGCTGGTCACCGGGCTGACCGCCGGATCAGCGATTCTAGGCTTCCTGCGCGATGTCGTGATCGCCGGTGTCTTCGGCGCCGGTGCGAATCTGGACGCCTACCTCGTGTCCCAGGGATTGATGAATCTTGTGCTGGCGCTGATTGCCGGCGCCATGGCCAAGGCCACCGTCCCCGTTCTTGCCGCGCAGACCGCCGGGGCAGCCGGCGACTCGAGCAAGGCGAGCCACACGCTGTCGGTGGTGCTGACGGTGACGCTTCTGATCCTTGGGCTGGGGTCCTTGATCATGGCACTCGCCGCGGATGTGGTCGTCACGGTGTTGGCTCCAGGATTCGAGGGCTCGCAGGCGGACCTTGCTGCATTCCTGGCCCGGATCGTGCTCATGGCGACGGTCTTGATCGCCGGCACCAACCTGCTTGCGGCTGCGGCCGAGGCACATCGCCGGTTCTTCTGGTCCGGAATCCAGGGCATTCCGTTCAACCTGATCATGATCGGTTCGGCTGTCTGGCTGGGCCCCCGGTACGGAGTCACTGCTCTGGCCGTCGGGTTCGTCGCTGGCTCGGGAGCCAGACTGGCGTGTCAACTGGTTCCGCTTCGAGCACTGAAGCTACGTCTCCGGGCATCCCTCAACGTGCATGACCAGGGTTTTCGCACGATCGCTGCCCTCGTGCCCCCGCTCCTGCTGGGCAGCGCTCTCGGCAATGTCAACACCTTGGTCGACCGAGCCGTTGGCTCGATGGTCGGCGAGGGCACCATCTCCTCACTCGGCTACGCCTGGCGGATCATCGGACTCGGCGAGACCTTGCTCGTCGCATCACTGCTGACCGCGCTCTATCCGGCGTTCGGTGCTGCCGCCGGTGGGCGTGACCTGGCAGAGATGCGGCGACTGGTCGGCCGAGGTCTCGCTACCGCGGCTACGGTGCTGTTCCCGGTGTGCGGCTTTCTGTTCGTCTGCGCCGGTCCCTTGGTGGCGTTGCTGTTCGAACGTGGCAGTTTCGGGCCGGCCGACACCCAGCGGACAGCAACTGCCGTGCTCTGGTACGCCCCGGCGCTGGTGGCGCTCGGATGGCGCGAGTTGGTCGTGCGTGCCTCGTACGCCCTCGGTGACACCCGAAGGCCGGTCTTGGTGGCGGTGGTCGCGATGGCCGTGAACGTCGTGGGTGACCTGACCCTCGGTCTTTCCTTTGGCATCAAAGGTCTGGCCGCAGCTACCTCCCTGTCGCTGATCTGCGCGGCTGTGGTCAACACCTGGCTGTTGAATACGCACCACGGCGCCGTCGATCTCCGGCCATTGTTCGGGATGGTTGTACGGATTGCTCTGGCGGCGGCCGCCGGCGCTGGGGCCGGAGCGCTGGTGCGCCGACTGCTGGGTCCGACGATCGGTCACGGCATCATGGCCGAGACGTTGCTGATCTCGGCGGTCGGCTTCACCGTTTTTCTCATTTTCGTCGCCGGACTGTACGTCCTACGTGCTCCAGAACGACGCCTGCTGAGTGACGCGATGGATCTCGTAACGCCACGGCGGCGATAACACGTCGCTCAGCGAGAAAGGCAATCAGGCGGGCCGGACGAGCACGAAGGGCGTGCTTGTCAGCCGCTGGCCCATCGGATTGTCGCAGAGCACAGCTGCCAGCGTCCTCGCCGGAAGCGACTTCGGCGAGGTCGCGCGGATGGAGCCGCCGAAGTCGTTGAGGTCGACGATGCTCACGCCGATGCCCAGCGCTCGCTCGAGATCCGCGCAGATCCATTGAGCCACCGCGGTCGTCAAGGGCGGGAAGAGCAGCTTCTCGTATGGGGGCCGCCCGCCGTCGATGTCCCGAGCGATCGAGCCGGCCAGCCGGTAGAACGCTCCGCGCACTCCTAGCGGTCGGGTGAGCGCACAGCCCAAGGCCGCGGCAATCGCCCGTGGTCGGCCGATGGATCGGATCACATACTCCATCTTTTCCGGCACCGAGAGTCCGCAGGAGTCGGTGCGTGGGCGGACGTGACGTGCGAGCGTGAGGGCCAGTGGGCTCGGCTGCACGGTGCCGATGTCGACCACTCGGCCAGTGAGCAGGATGACCACCTTTTCACTGACAGCGACCGTGTCGCCGAGGTGGGCGGCCCGCAGGTTCTCCTTCAAGGACAAGATCAATTCGTCGTCCTCCTGAAGCCAGCGAGTGTGGACCGCCTGGCGGAGGTAGTCCGCTCCGGCCACGCGTACCCGACTCCAAGCATCAGCATGGTCCTCGGCCTGGAGCGTTGCGGAGACGATGGTCATGCCAACTCCTTGTTCAGGGGTGCCCGAAGTGATCGATGTGACGGACGTGACTGATGTGATCAGTGTGGCGACTTCGTCAGCCGAGGGGAAGAGCCTGGGGCTGCTAAATCCCGATGTGTCCCGTCACAATTCGGCCTTGGGTGCCTGAATCGCCATGTATCTCGTCACGATTCGGTCACGCTCGGCCGGACATCAGCTCCGTCCGGCGCTCGGAGAAGGCACTGCCGCTTAGGCGGAGGCAGCCCGGGAGCGCTCCACCACGGCGAGAAAACACTGCGCATCACGCAGGAGGTCATCGGCTTCACGGGCGCTGACGATCGTGGAGGCGCCGGCCCGTACGGCCTCTCGCTTCGCCTGCGTGGCGGCGAAGAAGGCGGCCCATTCGGCAAACTCCGGGGCTACATCGGCGAGCATCCGCCAGACGTTCCGCGGCCGGCTGCCTCGCGGGCCGAGTGTGGGATTCGCCCGCCAGGCGAGGATCACGGCAGCGATCTGCAAGGCGGCCAGATGTGCCGCCAAGTAGCGATCGCTGGGCCGCTCGGCCAACTCCGCCGCCACAATTGCGCGTCGGGCGCGCCGCAGATCCAACTGCGTGGAGTAATCAGACATCGATCGAACCTCGGGTCGGTGCGGACATCGAACTCGACCCGGTTGGCGGCCTCGGTGTGGACGGGGGTCGAGAACCACCCACACCGAGGCAAGCCGGGGGCGCGTGCCGCGAACACTGCGCCACTTCGACAAGCGAACGTCGAGGGCCCTTCCCCAAGTTCCCCCATATAGAACGCTTGTTCGAACTCGGATAACGCTACACCAATGGTCGGACAACGCGTCAAGTGCCAGGGTGAGTCGGGCGTGTCAAAGCCAGAATGTCGGCGCTTTCAGCCGCCCCAGCCCAGAGGAAACACCTCGAAAGCAGCTGCCATCGGCACTCCAAGCCGAGTGCCGGCCTGCCGCGCGCCACCTTCGAGAAACTCGGCCGGATCGAAGTGGTCCCAGCCAAGTCCGTCGATGTAGGCGCGGTGCGCCTTGAGCGATGCCACCCCGCGGTCAAAGGTCGCGGTCGTCTCGATGGCATGCGTCGCTTGCGGGGATGCGAAGGCCCACACCTGCTGAACGCCGCGCCAGGGCTCCAGCCCGCCTTCGCCAAGTTGCTCGGGGAAGATCCAGCGGTTGGCCGCATCGCTCACCGCGTCCACGGTCGCCTTTCCGGCCGCAATGTGGTCGGCCGAGTTCAGCGACTTGCCGCCCCAGGTTTCGCGGAAGTTCATGGTGATCACGATCTCCGGCCGCTGCTGGCGGATGACGCCACAGATCGGGCGCCGGAGCGCCACACCGTACTCGAGAATCCCATCCGGCAGCCCGAGGAACTCAACCACCTCCACGCCGACGATCTTGGCCGATTCCAACTGCTCGGCCTCACGGATACGCCGGCACTCTTCCGGCTCGAGCCCATCGATGCCGGCTTCACCACTGGTGATCATTGCGTAACTCACCTTTTTGCCGGCATCAGTCCACCGCGCCACGGCAGCGGCGGCACCGAACTCAAGATCATCGGGATGGGCAACGACGCACAGCGCGGTGTTCCAGCTTTCATCCAATGGTTCGAAGTCCGGCATGGTGCTCAGACTAGGCGTCCGCGCTGGCACTCGTAGCCGCCGCCCGGTCGGTATGGCCGAGATCGCGTCCCGGCGCGATGCGATCACGTACCTCCCGCTTCAGCCGACCAAGATCAGGAAAACCTCCGTCGACCTTGCGATCGCAGACCACCTCGTCATCGACCGCAACAGAGAACACGCCGCCGACCCCTGGCCGCAGCGTCAGTTCTGCGATGTCTGTCGTGAACGTTGTCAGCAGCTCCGAGGCCAGCCAGGTGGCGCGCAGCAGCCATCGGCATTGGGTGCAATACGTGATCACGATTCTGGGCGAGTTCGCCGCACTCATGCCCTCAAGCCTGACACCCCGCGCTGGACCGCTCCCCTACCCTTCTGGCCATGGACGGACCGCCGATCGCTGTGGTGGGCGGCGGGATCGCCGGTATGGCGGCAGCAGCTCGGCTGGCCAAGGTCGGCCATACCGTCGATTTGTACGAACGAGCCGGCGTCCTCGGCGGCAGCTGGGCACCGTACGAGCTCACTGATGGGGTGCTGGTGGACGATGCCCCCGCGGTGCTTGGCTTCCCAGCGCCGTGGCGGGATCTGTTTCGCAAGAGCGGTCGCTCTCTGGAGGCCGAGCTCGCCCGCTCGGGCCACGCGCTGGTACCGGCAGAGATGCCGCAGGTGATCTTCGCCGACGGTGCCACCTTGATGTTGCCACCCAATCGCGGTGAGCAGCATGCCACGTTGATCCGGGCGTACGGCACTCCCGTCGCCGGCCGCTGGCGGGACCTGCTCGATCGACTCGATGAGGTTTGGCAGGCCCTCCGGCCGCTCGGTTTCGAATCTGAACTGCCGACCCGGGTCCATCTCAGCCGACAGCAGCGCCGGCAGCTCATGCGGTGGCGGACCGTCGCTGACCTGGCGGACAGCGTCCGGCACCCGCACCTGTCGGCGCTGGTACGCAGCATTGCCTATGAATTCGGCGCCAGCCCCGAGGAAGCCCCCGCGCTGGTGGCCGTCGAGCTCGCGATGCGCAGTACCTTCGGCCGCTGGCAGATACAACCGATCACGGCGGAAGCGGCCTTCGATGCCGGGAGATCCTCGGTCCTGGTCCAGGCCCTGGCGGGACGGCTCGAGCAGCGGAAGGTTCGGGTCCGGCTGCGCACCCCGGTGACCGGAATTGAAGTCCAGGGCGGCCGGGTCACAGGAATTCACACCGCCACGGGCGCGCTGCCGACCGGAGCCGTAGTCTGCACGACCGATCCTTGGCACACCGTCGGCAGCCTGCTCCCGGCCGACCTGGCCAAGGGCGCCAGGCGTCGACTGGCTCAGCTCGATGCCGCGTCGGCGCCGAACATTCGGCATCTGCTTGTCGAAGAACGGATTTCTGCCGTCCGAGAGACAACCGCTCTCAGTGCGCGCGGGGAACCGATCATCAGCTACCAGCGGCCGGCTGGCGATCGATCGATCCGGACGGTGCACGACTTCGAGAAGCGGACACCACGCCCGTCGTACGGGATCGCGTGGAACGGCTTCCGCAGCTTTGTCGGCCGTCCACCGGTGACCAGCGAGATCGGTGGTCTCTTCCAGGCTGGACCGTTCTCGCCGGCCGGATCGGCACCGTCGGCGGTCGTCTTGTCCGGGGCCTTGGCGGCTTATGGCTGTCAGAACTATCTATACTCAGATGTTCGTCCCCTGAGTAAGGATCGTTCTTCTTGACTCAGCACCCCAGCACGATCGAGCGCGAGCTGGCCCAAGAGCAGGCGCATGTCGATCTTGTCTACGCACGTCTCTCCGAGGCCACTCGCTCCGCGCAGCAGGTGGCGACGGCCGGACGGGCGCTCTATCAATCCGACCGCGGTTCCTTCGTCCGCGAGGAGGACGGCACCGGCCTCTACGAGCGCGATGTGTTCGCGTTCCAAGCGGCCAAAAGGCTCGCCGTGCTCGATGCCGAGCATGAGGGATTGGTCTTCGGCCGGCTGGACCGGACAGACGGTGAAGTCCGCTACATCGGCCGGATCGGGGTTCGCGACGCCGACTACGAGCCCCTGGTGATCGACTGGCGTGCCCCGGCCGCCGAGCCGTTCTACCGGGCAACACCGACCAATCCCATGCATGTCGTGCGACGCCGGGTGTTGCGCTGCCGCGGTGACCGGGTGGTCGGCATCGAGGACGACTTGCTGGATGGCGACGCGGACAGCTCCGATCTGGTGGTCATCGGCGACGGCGCCCTGCTCGCGGCCCTGACACGCGCCCGCGGCCACACCATGCGCGACATCGTCGCCACCATCCAGGCCGAACAGGATGAGGCGATCCGGGCTCCCTGGCAGGGCTTC
The DNA here is from genome assembly GCA_963808495.1 of uncultured Actinomycetota bacterium. Lineage (GTDB taxonomy): Bacteria > Actinomycetota > Actinomycetes > Propionibacteriales > Propionibacteriaceae > Microlunatus. The sequence goes on along the minus strand of CAWEGC010000009.1, from coordinate 145,889 downwards.
ACCATGATCTCCGGCGGTCCCGGCACCGGAAAGACGGTCGTGGCGCTGCACCGGGCGGCCTACCTGCTCTACTCCAACCGGCGCCGCTTCGAATCGGGCGGCGTGCTGGTTGTGGGCCCGAGCCGGATTTTCCTGAACTACATCGAGCGGGTGCTGCCCTCGTTGGGCGAGGAATCGGTCACGCTGCGCTCCATCGGGGCCGTGGTGTCCGACGTTCTGCCGATCAACGGTGACCGAATGGATCCGCCCGCCGTGGCGGCGGTCAAGGGCAGCCTGCGGATGGTTCCCATCCTTCGCCGGCTGGTCCAGGAACCGCCCCAGTCGGTTCCTCTCGAGCTGCGCGTGTCATGGCACGGCCACGTCCTCGTGTTGCCGCCGGACGCGCTGGCCCGCTTGCGTGCCGACGTCTTGGCCCACCATCGCTACAACCAGGGCCGCGAGGCCGCGGAGCGAGCCCTGCTCGCTGCCTTGTGGCGCATCCGGCCGGCCGAGGAAGAGATCGATCGCGAGGAGTTCGACGAGCAGGTCGGTGGCACCGCCCCGTTCCAGATGTTCGCCAACGCGTGGTGGCCGGCTGTCAGTGCCGTCGAGGCCCTTCGCCGGCTTGCCGATCCGGCGCTGCTACGGCGGCTCTCAGCCTCGATCCTGTCGCCGGCTGAGTGCGCTCTGGTCAGCGGGAGCTATCAGCCTGCCAACGGTGACGCCCTCGACTGGACGGCAGCCGACGGCGCGCTCCTCGACGAGCTCGCCAACCTGCTGGGACCGGTTCCCGAGCCCGAGGATCGGGACGTTCCGATCTTCCTCGAAGGCGGCACCGAGGTGCCGGAGTTGATCACGACGATCGAGCGGCTGACCTCCACCCGCGAGGTAGATCCCTTCGCCACCCCACACGAGACGTACGCCCACATCCTCGTGGATGAGGCCCAGGATGTCAGTCCGATGCAGTGGCGGATGCTGCGCCGCCGTGGGGGCAGTGCCAGCTGGACGATTGTCGGGGACCCCGCACAGAGTTCTTGGACAGATGCCGAGGAGGCCTCCCGGGCGCTTTCCGAGATCATCGCCTCGGCACCGGTGCGACGCTTCCGGATGAGCACCAACTACCGCAGCCCGGCGGAGGTCTTCGACCTGGCCGGCCGGGTCGTGGTGGCCGCCTTCCCTGAGGCAGACCTGCCCACCGCCGTGCGATCGACCGGCGTTGAGCCGGCGTTGCGGGCGGTGGCACCCGATGAACTCCTGAATGCCCTGTCCGAGACCGTGGCGGAGCTACTCGGCTTGGTCGAGGGGACTGTCGGCGTCATCTGCCCACCGCTCCGCAGGCCGGCAGTCGACCGACACATGCGATATGCCCAGCTGGAGAATGATCGGGTCGTGGTGGTCAGTCCGCTGGAAGCCAAGGGCCTGGAATACGACGCGGTCCTGGTGATAGCACCGGATGAGATCGTCGCAGAGTCGCCGGGAGGAATCCGATCGCTCTACGTTGCCCTCACCCGGGCCACTCAGCGCCTGGTCACGCTGGATGTCGGATCTGCTGGAGATTGGCGTAGATCTCTCGAGTAGCGCGGGAACGATTCTGCGTGAAGAAGTGCAGACCGGGCGAACCTCCGTCGAGCAGCGCCTCGCATAGTTCGGTGGCGATTTCGATCCCCACCTTTCGCACCTGGTCCTCATCGTCCGCCACGGCGGCGATCCGGTCGGTCACCCTGGTCGGCAGCGCGGCGCCGGAAAGCTCCGCGAACCGCCTCACCTGCGAGACGCTGGTGATCGGCATGATGCCCGGAAGGATCGGGATGTCGCAGCCCAGCGACCGCACCCGGTCAACGAGGCGGAAATAGTCGTCGGAGGTGAAAAAGAGCTGGGTGATCGCGAAGCTCGCGCCGGCTCGGGCCTTCTCGGCGAGCAGGCGGGCGTCAAGCGCGGCATCGCCGTGCTCGGGATGTGGCTCGGGGAAGGCGGCCACCCCGACACAGAAATCGCCCAGTTCGCGCACCATCGCGACGAGTTCGGTGGCGTTGCTCAAGCCATCGGGATGACGCATCCAGGGCACCCGTGGGCCCCCCGGCATGTCACCGCGGATGGCCAGGATGTGCCGGATTCCGGCCGCCGCGTACGAACCGATGACTCGTCTGAGCTGCTCACCCGACTGGCTCGCGCAGGTCAGGTGGGCAACCGCTCGCAATGTCGTGTGCTGCGCGATCGCTTCGGTCGCCCGTATGGTGCGCTCCCGCGTTGAGCCGCTGGCGCCGTACGTGACAGAGACGAAGTCCGGGGCCAGCGACTCCAGCTCGCGGATGGCCCGCCATAACTGGCGCTGCTGAATTTCGTCCTTGGGCGGGAAGAACTCGAAGGAGTAGAGCGGTCGGCCGCCGTACGCGAGCAACTCCGCGATAGTCGGAGCCCGTGACCGGCTGGGGTACGGTGTCCAGCCCGCCATGCGAACACCCTAGGACACATGACAGCCCGGGCATCCGTAGGCTCAGCATGTGGCGAGCGATGTCCTGACTCCAAACGCACCGCTGTCACAAGGGTTCCGGGAGGCCGTGTCAGCGGCGATCGTGGGGTTCTTGGACGAGCAGGCCGGCGTGCTGGATTCGATGGGTCCTGAACTAGCGCCCGTCCACTTGATGGCCTCCCAGCTACTGTGCGGAGGCAAGCGCATGCGGGCGGGCTTTTGCACCTGGAGCTACGTCGCCGCGGCGGGCATGCCCGAGGCCGACGTCCTCGACTCGGTCATGGCCGCCGCCGGCAGCCTCGAGGTGCTGCACGCCAGCGCGTTGGTCCATGACGACTTGATGGATGCCTCCGACGTTCGCCGCGGCAAGCCATCCGCACACCGCCAGTTCGAGGCCCTGCACGCGAACGCCGGCTGGCTGGGCGACTCCGCCGCGTTCGGCCGGGCTGGGGCCATCCTGCTCGGCGACCTGCTGGTGATGTGGTCCGTTCAGATGCTTCAGGGCGCCGGGCTCGATGACTCGGCCCTCCAGCGGGCGCTACCGATCGTCGAGGCCATGCGTACCGAGGTGACCTCCGGCCAATACCTCGACATGGTGGCTCAGGCCCATCCCCTCCGGCAAACGCCTCCGGCGCTGGGCTCCACCACGCCTGCGATCGACGTTGCTCTGGATGACGCCAGCCGGGTCGTGGAATACAAGGCAGCGCGCTACACCGTGCAACGCCCCTGCCAGATGGGTGCCGCCCTGGGCGGCGCGGATGATCAGCTCTACTTCACCCTCGGCGCCTATGGGTCGCCGCTGGGTAGGGCGTTCCAGTTCCGCGATGACCTGCTCGGAGTTTTCGGCGACAGCACCATCACCGGCAAGCCGACCGGTGATGATCTGCGCGAGGGGAAGCGCACCGTGCTTGTGGCGCACGCTTTCGCCCACGCCGATGACGCAGGCCGGGAATTGCTGCTGCGCCGGCTGGGCGATCCGACCTTGGACGCTGATGGCGTCGCCGAACTTCAGCAGGTGCTGGAGGAATCCGGCGCCCGAAAATCAGTCGAAGCCATGATCGACGAAGGCTACGAGCGCGCCATGCTGGCCCTCGGCGAGGCGGAGATCACCGACGAGGGAAGGACCGCACTGGCGGCGCTGGCCGACGCAGCGGTTCGCCGGGACTACTGACGGCTCGTTCCGCTTGGGCCGGTGCTCGCTGCAGCCTGGAAGCTGTAGCGTTCCATGGCCGGGTCATTGCGCCACTTCGCCTGGAGCTTGTTCCGGAGCTCCCGAGCAGCCTGCTGCGGATCCGACGCTTGCGTGATGGCCTGCACCACGCAGATCCGGCGAGCCCCGGCCTCGATCACGTCGTCAAGGTTGCTCACGTTGATGCCGCCGACTGCGAACCACGGCTTCGCATCCATCGTCGCGACGGGCGCCCGGCGGGCGGCGTAGCGGACCAGGGACAAGCCCACCGGGTCGTCATCGGGCTTCGTGCGGGTAGCGAAGATCGGACCGACGCAGAAGTAGTCGACGTCGGGATCTCCGATCGCTTGGTCTGCCTGTTCCGTCGAATGCGTGGACCGTCCGATCAAGGCCCATCGGTGCAACGGACGGCGAGCCACCGACGCCTCTCCGTCGCGCTGTCCCAGATGCAGCATGTCGGCCGAGAAGCGGCCGGCGAGTTCCGCGGAATCGTTCGACACAGACGATGGCCTGATATGGCGCCGCTGCATGTCGCGCCACCTCCAATGCGGCCAGCTCGGCTTTGGGCTTCATCCCTTTCTGCCGGATCTGGACGATGTCCACACCACCCGCAAAGGCCGCGGTAAGGAAGTCCTCCAAGTCACCCTGTCGCTCACGGGCGTCTGTGCACAGGTAGAGCCGCGCCAGCCGTAGCCTGGCGTCGAGCCCCATCAGCGCAGTCACCGAGCAACACGATAGACCGGTTGGCTACCGAGTCGTTCCCGGACCATCGGCGCTACCTCGCTGCCGAAGAGCTCGATGGAGCGCATCGACTTGGCGTGATCGACGTGCGACACGTGCAACTCGAAGCGGTCGATATTGAGCAGCTGGTGCAGCGAAATGATCTTGTCTGCGACGGTCTCCGGGCGGCCGAAGAACAAAGCCCCGCTGGGTGCGATCAGCGCCTCCACCGCGGCGTCGGACATGGGCGGCCATCCCCGCTCCCGACCTATCTTGGCGAAGGTCTGCCGATAGGCAGGCAGAAACTCGGCACGTGCAGCCTGCTCGTCGTCGAACACGTATCCATGACTGTGGACGGCCAGCGGCGTGGCGGGGTCCTGCCCGCCGTACTCGAGCGCCTGCCGGTAGAGATCGACGTGTGGGGCAAAAGCCGCCAGCTGACCGCCGATGATCGCCAGGGCCATCGGCAAGCCCAGTGTGCCGGCCCGGACTACCGAGTTCGGCGTGCCGCCGACCGCGATCCAGATGGGCAGCGGTCGGCCCTCTGAACGCGGGTAGACCGTGGTGTTGTCCAAGGGCGCGCGGAACTTGCCGGACCACGTGACCGGCTCGTTCCGGTTGAGGGCAAGCAGCAGATCGAGCTTCTCGGCGAAAAGTTCGTCGTAATCGTTCAGCGAGTAGCCGAAGAGGGGAAACGACTCGGTGAACGAGCCCCGGCCGGCCATCAGCTCCGCCCTGCCGCCGGAGAGCAGATCCAGCGTGACGAAGTTCTGGTACACCCGTACGGGGTCTGCCGAGCTGAGTACCGTCACGGCACTGCTGAGCTTGATCTGCTCGGTGATGCCCGCAATGGTGGCGAGCACGATCTCGGGCGCGGACGCCGCCATGTCGGGGCGATGATGCTCACCTATGCCGTAGACATCCAGGCCCAGTTCGTCGGCCAGCTTGGCTTCCTCGACCACCTCCCGGAGCCGTCTCCCCGCCGTCAGGCTCGGGTCGTTGATCTCTGCGAAGGTGGTCAGGCCAAGTTCCATCTGCCTCACGCTACCGGTCCGCCACCATGCCGAATTTCAGATTTCCCCATACCGCTGAGGCATCCTCGAAGCGTGGGGGATGAGTTGCCGACCTCCGGCGCGCCGCAGCCGGGGCCGTACGAGGACACCCCTAGACTCGCGGACACGGTCACCTTCCCCGCCGTGTTTGGAGCTGGCATGGCTACCACAAGCATCGCCGACCCGATGGTCGGTCATCTGCTTGACGGGCGCTACCAAATCACCGCTCGCCTCGCCCGGGGCGGCATGGCGACCGTCTACCAAGGGGTCGATACCCGGCTCAGCCGGACCGTGGCGATCAAGCTCATGCACGTCGGGCTGGGCGACGACGCCGAGTTTGCCCGCAAGCTGGACCGTGAGGCCCGCGCTGTGGCCCGGTTGTCCCACCGCAACGTCGTCTCCGTGTTCGACCAGGGCCGCGACGACTCCAATCCGGGCGGTGGCCGCCCGTACATCGTGATGGAATTCGTCGACGGACACACGTTGCGGGACGTGATCAATCGCGATGCTCCGCTCTCTCCATCGCGCTGCCTGGAACTGATGGATCCGGTCCTGGCCGCCTTGGCCGCAGCTCACGATGCCGGATTGGTGCACCGCGACGTCAAGCCGGAGAACGTCCTCATCAGCGACCGGGGCCAGATCAAGGTCGCCGACTTCGGGCTCGCCAAGGCCGTGAGCTCGCAGACCTCCACCGCGACCCAGGGCCTGCTGATCGGCACCGTCTCGTACTTGCCGCCGGAGCTCGTCATGTCCGGAAAAGCGGACGCCCGCTCCGACGTCTACAGCGCGGGCGTCGTCCTCTTCGAACTCCTCACGGGCCGCAAGCCGCATACCGGCGAAACGCCGATCCAGGTGGCATACGCGCATGTCAACTCCGACGTACCGGCGCCGTCGACCGTGCACACCGCCGGCCGCATTCCTCCGTATCTCGACGCTCTGGTCACCCGGGCCACGTCGCGGAATCGCGACGTGCGACCGCCCAACGCCCGAGTGTTCCTGACCCAGCTGCGCCGCGTTCGCGCAGCCCTGAGCGAAGGGTTGGCTGACGATCCGGACCTCACCCGCGAGCTCACCCGGATAGTCCCGGTGGCGCCGACTCGCAAGCGCGATCACGCCGATTATGAAGTCACCCAGCGAGTCAGCGACATGGCCCGGATTTCGGGCTATCGCGCACCCGCGACACCGCACGCAGCGGTCACGGCGCAGCACCCGCCACGAACCATCCTCGATGCCCCTCCTCCGGCCGTGCCGGAGCGGGCGTATCAGCTGTCGGCCGCACGGCAGGCCGCCCAGCGCGAACGCCAGGCTCGAAGTCGGCGGCGCGGCTGGCTTGCCTTGATCCTCGTCTTGATCGTGGCAACTTCCGCTGCGCTCGCCGGCTGGTATTGGGCCGAGGGCCGATTCACCACTGCTCCGGCCCTGACCATGCTGACTGAGTCCGAAGCGCGACGCGTCGCGAAGCAGGCTGGGCTGCGGATCGACTTCGAGGAAGGCTTCAGCGAGACCGTCGCCAAGGGCCGCGTGATCTCCACCGACCCCGCGGCGGGTGCCCGGTTGGTGGATGGCGGCCAGATGCACGCCACCGTTTCCAAAGGCCCCGAGCGCTTTGCCATGCCTGTGGTCGGTGGTCTTAGCCGTACGGATGCGATAGCCGCCCTGAAACGGGCCCGGCTCGACGTCGGCAAGATCACCGAGGAGTACAGCCGCTCGGTCCTGGACGGCACGGTGCTGCGCGCATCTGAACGCGCGGGGACGCTTCTGCGTAAGGGGACCGATGTCGATCTCGTCGTGTCCAGAGGGCCGCAGCCCTTGACCATCGTCAACTACGAGGGAGCCGACGCGGACACTGCGATCGGAGAGCTGAGGCAGCTCGGGTTCGCGGTGGCGGTTTCCACGGAGCGCTCCGAAACCGTCGCGCGCGGGCTGGTGATTCGGCAATCGCCTCGCGGCGGCAGCGGCATTCGGGGTGACACGATCAACATCACCCGGTCCCTCGGACCTAATCTGGTCACTGTGCCAAATGTCCGGTCGATGGAGGTGCGGGCAGCCGAGCAGGTGATGCAGAGGGCGGGATTCAAGACCGAGGTCAAGGCGAGCCCGCTGAGGAACGTAGGCTCGGGCTTCGTCGTGTACACCAACCCCCGCGCCCGCAGCCAGGTACCCAAGGGCAGCACCATTACGTTGTTCGTGATCTAACCGCCGCCGCTCTAGGCTGGTCCGATGTCGCCAGCCGGACTCGGTGGCCAGCGGTGGCCGGTCGTGGCTCTGCTGACCATGACGGCAGTCTGGGGATCGACATTCTTCTTGATCAAGGACATCGTCACCCGGATCCCAGTGCCGGATTTGTTGACGGTGCGGTTCGCCATCGCCACGATCGCGCTCGCGACGATGGCCGCCGGGCGCTTGAAGATGTCGCATCGGACCCTGACCCGCGGCCTGACGCTCGGCCTGCTCTACGGCACCGCCCAATTGCTGCAAACCATCGGGCTAGCCCACACCACCGCCAGCGTCTCCGGCTTCCTCACTGGCCTGTACGTCGTCGCCACACCGCTGCTGGCAGCGTGGATCCTCAAAACCATGATCACCAGCAACGCCTGGCTGGCCAGCGTGCTGGCCACCGTCGGTCTGGCCGTCCTCTCCCTTCATGGGTTCTCTATCGGCTACGGCGAGTTGGTGACCTGCGTGGCCGCGCTGATCTATGCCGGTCATATCATCGCGCTCGGTCGGCTGAGTGAACCGGGTGAAGCCCTGAGTTTGAGCGTGATTCAGCTGTTGGTGATCACCGCGGTCTGCGCAGTAGGAGCGGTGGCGTCGGGTGGTTCCCGTCCGTTGATTTCGCTGCCGGCGACCTGGCTGGACTGGCTGATCGTGGTATACCTCGCTGTGGTTGCCAGCGCCGTCACGATGGTGCTGCAGACCTGGGCTCAGGCTCGGGTGGAGCCTTCCCGCGCGGCGGTCGTCATGGCCATGGAACCAGTCTGGGCGGCCGCATTCGCGGTCGCCCTGGGCGGGGAGACGATGACCGTACGGATGATCATCGGTGGCCTGGCCATCGTCGCGGCGATGTATCTGGTGATGCGATCATCCGCAGAACCTGGGGTACGGAGTCTGGATGGCCGCCTGGATGCACACGCTCCTGATCTCAGATCACGCTGACCCGTCCAGTCAGAACTCGTGAGTAGCGCCACCCCTCAGATCGATCAGCCGAGTACTGGTCATTTCGTCGATCCGTGACATCACGAGGTTGTGACCACGCTCGTTGAGCAACTCGCCGTGAATGGGAAAGCCCTCCAACGCACCAACCGCCCGGACGAAATCGATGGTCTCCTTCATCGCCGCCCACGGTCCGTACGCCGGCATGGCCAGAAGGTCGACGCCCTGCGGTGCTGTGTCATACGCATCCCCGGGATGGAAGAAGGTGGGTTGACCTGCTGAGCGAAGGACGTACCCGACGTTGCCGATGCGGGGAATATCTCGATGGATCACAGCATGGTGGCCGCCGACGCCGGTGATCAACACGTCCCCGATGACGGTCTGTTCATCGGGCGAAAAGGCCGTCGCCTTCGGCAATTCGGGAATCGTGCCATCGGCGATCTGCTGGAGGATCGACGGCTCGACCAGCACTGTCGCACCTGCGTTCGCCGCGAGCAACGCACCGACGTGATCCGGGTCGAGATGATCAGGGTGCTGGTGTGTCACCAGGACGCCGTCGAGATCGGTCAGATTGTGCCATGCATCGGACAGGTTTCCGGGATCGATCAAGACTCGCGCATCGTCGGTTTCCACGAGTACCGCTGCGTGTCCAAGGTGGGTGATCCGCATGGACCAAAGCTAGGGCACTTCCCGCATCAAGTCGCCGACGACTTCCCCGGCCCGTGCGCAGTCGGCGACGCTGACGTCGAGGTGGGTAACCGCGCGCAACATGCTGGACCCGAGGGCGGAGACCAACACACCGCTGTTCAGCGGCGGCGGCGGCAACGGAGGCCGCCGGGGTGGCGCCGGTGTTCAGTACCACGATGTTCGTCTCCACACTGTCGAGGGCAATCGCCTCGGGGGCCCGGTCCGCGACGGCTTCGGCGAAGGTCCGAGCGGCCAGATGATCATCCGCCAAGCGTTCGACATGATGGTCAAGGGCATGGATGGCTGCTGCGGCAAGCATTCCCGCCTGCCGCCAGCCACCACCGAGCCGCTTGCGCAGAATCCGAGCTCGAGCGATGTTGTCTGCGGTGCTGACCAGCACTGAGCCGACCGGAGCACCGAGGCCTTTGGAGAAGGCGACGGTGACAGTGTCGAAGAGGTGGCCGTAGCTCGCCAGGTCGACCCCCGTCGCAACGTGAGCGTTCCAGAGCCGCGCGCCGTCCAGGTGGCACCGAATGCCGTGGTCATGACACAGCTCCGACACGGCGGTCAGCTGGTCGAGCGACTGCACCGTCCCGCCGCCGAAATTGTGCGTGTTCTCCACCGCGACGGCGGCAGTGGCCACGAGAAACGGGTTGGCGGCCGGTGAGATGAGTGCCGCCACCTGCTCGAGCTCCAGGCGACCGTTCGGAGCTGAGAAGGTTCGCATGGTCACGCCAGCCACAGCTCCGTGCGCGCCCATCTCCGCCCTGGCAATGTGCGCCGCCGCGTCACAGATGATCTCTTGACCGGGCTCAACCAGCAACCGAACGGCGAGAAGGTTGGCGAGCGACCCGCTGACGCAGAAAAGACCCGCCTCGTGCCCCAGTAGCCGCGCCACCCGTGCTTCGAGTTCGATCACCGTCGGGTCCTCGCCGTAGACGTCGTCGCCTACCGGCGCTGTCAGCATTGCCGCGCGCATAGCTGGGGTCGGTTTGGTGATCGTGTCCGAACGCAGATCGATCAGATCGATTGGCCGCAGCGAATTCACGTGGTCAATGATCGGATGATCCGGCGGGCATCACACGCACTGGCGCAAATCCTGGGCGATGGCTGCTAGATGTGGTGATGAGCCTCGTCGGTGAATGCCTTGGGGTCGTCGGCGTAGAGGTTCACCCTGCTGACGGTCTCGGTGCCGTGAGGTAGCCGTATCGAGACGGGCCGGTTGAGTCGAATCTCGATATTGGTCTCATTCTGGATTCGCATGTGCAGGCTGGCCTCGCCGTTCTCGTCCACGGTCACCTTGGGCAGCTTGCCGTTGTTGACGTGCTTGCGGCGAGTTACCGAGTGGACGTCCTCCCAGGCGATCGGAATGTCGGTCTCACTGCCGTAGCGCACTCGGATGCCATCAGCGGTGATGGCGTGGGGTCGAACGATCATCCCGAACAGCAGTCCGAGCATGTAGATGATTCCCCACACGCTCAAGATCAGCAGCGGGATACGGATGTAGGCCCATCGGCGCACGATCAGGTCGACAACCAGCATCTCCACGGCCGATACGACAACGAACACGATCAAGATCGGCAGGACCAGCTTGTGGTAGCTGAAGCCAATCCCGCCGGCCGGCACCTTCGGCCGGCGGAACACGAAGCGATAGATGCTCTGGTAACCACGAAGCTCCATCATGGTGGCGCGCCGGGCGATGTAGCCGGTGAACTGCCACCAATTCCTCTTGGGCCGTGTTCTGGTCGTGGTGGTCATGCGCTCCGCTTGCGGCCGGAAGCGGCGGCAGTCGCCATGAGACCTTGCAGCCGGGCGACGATGCTGTCCAGGTCTTGGCGCAATCGGTCTTGCTGCTCGGTGTCCAGATCGGCCACCAGCTCGGCGGCGATGTGATTCCGCTCGTGCTCCATCTGGGCCATCGTCTGGCTGCCCTGGTCGGTCAAGGTGAGGAGAATGGCCCGGCGGTCCTTCGGATGTGGAGTGCGAGCCACATAGCCTGACGCCTCCAACGCGTCGACCAGACCGGTGACGTTGCGTGGACTGACCTTAAGTGTGGTTGCCAGTGTCTTTTGCGTCGACGTTCCGAGACGGTGCAGTTCCCATAGCAGGTGGGTGCGGGGCACAGTGAGATCGGTGGCGGCGAACGACCGGGCCAGATCCTCCTGAATGAGCAGGGCGATCTGAAGCAAGCGGTCGAAGACCTCCACGTCCGAACTCACATCATGATGTTACTACACAGTGTAGAGACTGCACTATATGGAGCCGACGGGCACGGTTCCATCGGGCCAACCGCCTGCCGCTCATACGTTCTATTTTTGTCAGTGGCGTTTGAGACGATGTAGCTGTGTCGGGGGACAGGCTTGAAGCAATCGACGTGGCGCGGAGTGACATCGCTTCGGCACGCCGGGCTGCGGCGATCGCCCTGGCTCAGCTGGCTGAAAGCTGTTTGCGGTTCGCGGAACTGCGCACCGAAACTGATCATCAGGAGATAGAAGCCGGCCGACACACTTCGCATCGGGCCAAGCCTGGTAGTTCCTGGCGGATGAGGTATCGCTGCTTCTGCGTGAGCAGCCCTATCACGTGCGCTGTCTCATAGCACGATCGAGGCGGCTGGCAGCGTGCCTGCCGACCGTGTGGCAGGCGTTAGCGCCGGCGATCTGGACGCCGAGCAAGTGCGGATCATCGACCGGGTGGCCCGCCGAGCCTCCGAAAGCCATACCTTGGTGGCAATCGACGAACAGGTGGTGCAGGCAGCCCAGACCCGGTCACCCAAGCAGCTCTCCTCCTGGCTGCTACGTCTGATAGTCAGACTGGAGCCGACGGCCTTCGAACGGCGCCACCGACGGGCCCTGGCTGAGCGGCGAGTGACGGTCTTCCAGGGTTCCGACGGCATGGGCTATGTCACAGGAGAGGTGTCGGCCGCCGATGCTGCGGCTATCGACGCAACCCTCTGCGCCGCAGCGCGCAGCCTCGGTAAAGACGATCCAAGGAGTCAGGAGCAGCGCCGCTCTGATCTGTTCGCCGATCTTCTGCTCAGCCGTCTCTGCCTTGAGGTGTCGCACTCCGACGGTAACGCCGAGTGGCTGGAGATGGACATCGATCCAGACACCGGGGAGCTGCTCGCAACTCAGTGGCGGCGCGTCAACGCCGACGGCGAGCCGATCGAGGAATCGCCTGACGCGGAACCGGACGCCCATGGAGCCGGTGCGGTTCGCACCCAAGCACGGGCGGGCTCTCGCATCGGTGTCGTCGTGCCGCTGACCAGCCTTCTCGATCTGGACGACACACCGGCCGAGTTGGCTGACCGGTCGGCGTCGATCCCAGCTGAGGATTTGCGCCAGCTGATCTCCGACACCCTTGGTCCCAACAGGACCGGCCACGACGAGGTCCGCACCCGCTCCGCGACAGATCCCGGCGGTCGCCTGCCTCACGGACCGAGCCCGGCGGCACGCCTCGCGCGGCTATCTGAGGCGAACATGGTAGGGCTGCCACGTGCAGGTTCCCACCTGCAGCGTCCCGGCGCGATTGCCCGATGCGAGCTGTGTCGGCCGGCTCCATCTCGCCGATGGATCAGCGTCGGCGCGCAACACCGCGAACACACACAGCTCGCCAGCATCCAGGACGATGACGCCGCCGACCGGCTTGCCCCGCCAGTCACTCCGCGGCACATCAATCGCTTCAGTCTGTCCCCGGCACGCCTGTCTCAAACGCCACTGCATAGTACGTCCCGCGATGGAGACGACTAGAACGAGACTGGCACGTACGACTGCACCGGATTGGGCCGCTTGATCCGCCCCGTGGTCAGCCGCTCCGCCACCAGGAACGCCAACTCCAGCGATTGATTTCGATTCAGGCGCGGATCACACAGCGTCTCATAGCGACTGGCCAGATCCGCCTCGACAAGATCGTCACTGCCGCCCACGCACTCGGTGACGTCATCTCCGGTCAACTCCACGTGGACACCTCCGGGCCAGGTGCCCAACTCTTCATGCACGTCGAAGAAGCCGTTGAGCTCCTCGATGACATCGGAGAACGCGCGCGTCTTGTAGCCGTTCCGAGCCTCGAAGGTATTGCCGTGCATCGGATCGCATACCCAGGCCACCTGGCGACCGCTGGCAGTGACCTTTGCCACGATGTCGGGCAGGACATCGCGCACCTTCGCCGCCCCTATCCGCGTGATGAACGTGATCCGGCCCAATTCATGATCAGGATCCAGTCGGTCGGCCAGATCCAGGGCGGTGTCGGCCGTCGTGGTCGGCCCCAGCTTGACGCCGAGCGGATTGCGGACATGACGCATCAGCTCCACGTGCGCGCCGTCCAGCTGACGGGTACGCTCGCCGATCCACAAGAAGTGGCCGGAGGTGTCGTAGGGCAGCCCCGTACGCGAGTCGATCCGGGTCAACGCGTGCTCGTACTCCAGCAGCAGTGCCTCATGCGAGGAATAGAAGTCGACTGTCCGGAACACGTCGTCGTCGATTCCGCAAGCCACCATGAAGGCCAGTGCACGATCGATCTCGTTGGCGAGATTCTGGTATTGCACGCCGGCCGCTGAGTTCTTGACGAAGTCGGCATTCCAGCTGTGCACGCTGCGCAGGTGTGCGAAACCACCGGTGACGAACGCGCGGGTCAGGTTGAGCGTGGCTGAGGAGGCGTGGTAAGTGCCGAGCAGCCGCTGAGGATCAGGCTCCCGTGCGTCCGCGGTGAAGTCGGCCCCGTTGACCGCGTCGCCGCGGTATGCCGGCAACGAGACCCCGTTCCGGCTCTCCATGGCGGAGCTGCGCGGCTTGGCGTACTGACCGGCCAGCCGCCCGAGCTTCACGATCGGCACCTGCGCGGCGTAGGTGAGGACGACGGCCATGGACAGCAAGGTCCTCAGCTTGCCCTGGATGTTGGCGGCTGTGACGCCTTCGAAGGTCTCGGCGCAGTCACCGCCCTGCAGCAGAAAGGCCTCGCCAGCAGCGACGCTTCCCATCTTGATCCGCAAATCGTCACATTCACCCGCGAAGACCAGAGGCGGCAGCTTGCGCAGCCGAGCGATCGACCTCGTCGACTTCGGTCTGATCGGCATATGTCGGCTGCTGCATCGGGTTCAGGGCGTGCAGCGCATTCAGCGATGGGAACCCGAGCGCATCTGGCACGCAGACACTGTAGACGGCTGCCGTCAACCGGACCCGCGTTTTTCCATGCGATGGACCTGCCTCGCCAGGAAACGGCTGCTTCGCTAGCCTGCGGCAAACCTTCGGCGGTTCACGCTTGCGGAGAGACCTCGTCCGCTTCGCGAGCAGCCGCCTCCCGGGCTGCGGCTGCCTTGGCGGCAGGCGCGTAGACATCGACATACTCCTGACCGGAGAGCTCCATGATCGCGTACATGATCTCGTCGGTGATCGAGCGCAGGATGAAACGGTCCTCGCTCATCCCCTCATAGCGGGAGAAGTCCAGAGGTGTACCGAAGCGGACGCGTCGGGCTGACGATCTTTGCGATGATCTTGCCCGGCGGGGCGATGAGATCGGTTCCGATGATGGCCGAGGGAATCACCGGCACCTTGGCCAGCAACGCGAGTCTCGCCACGCCCGTCCGCCCCTTGTACAAGCGGCCGTCATGACTGCGAGTCCCCTCGGGGTAGATGCCGAACAGCTCGCCGCGCTGCAGCACCTTCAGGCCCGCGCGCAGCGCGCTTTCCGATGCCCGCCCGCCGGTGCGGTCGATCGGCACTTGTCCGGTCCCGGCAAAGAAACGCTTCTGAGCCCAGCCCTTGAGACCGGCGCCGGTGAAGTAGTCCGACTTCGCCACGAAGGTGACCCGCCGGTCCAAAGCAACAGGCATGAAGATCCAGTCGGCGAACGAGAGATGGTTACTGGCCAGGATGGCTGCACCTCGCGTGGGAACGTTTTCGACGCCTTCCTCGACCGGCTGGAAAATCTTGCGAATCCCTGGTCCGAGTACAACATTCTTCAGCACCCAGTAGATGCCGCGGCCGCCTCCGCGACCGGAATCGGCCGCACCCTTGGCCGCGGGATCGACGGAGACGAGCCGACTGCTCACGTTGGCACGGTCCTGTCGGCCTCGTTGGCCGGTGGCGGCCGGCCAGGTGGTGCAGCCTTCCTAGGCAGGCTCGGCGCACTGTGCCCCTCCCCCGGCCGACTGGCGACCTTGGCGTCGAACGCCTTGCCTTCCTTGATCGCCGCCTTGACCGACGACGCGTAGGCATCGACGTAAACCTGACCTGACAGTTCCATGACGGCATTCATGATCTCATCGGTGATCCAGCGGAGCACCTCACGATCGTTGCCGGCTCCGGTGTAGGCGCGATAGTCCATTGGCTTGCCGATCCGGATGCCTGGGCGCCAGATGGTGGGGATGCCCAAAATCCGTGAGCGTCGCACCTGCGTGTTGATCATGGCCACCGGGATCACCGGCACACCGGCCTGCAGCACGAGCCGCGCGACACCGGTCTTTCCCTTGTAGAGGCGCCCATCGGGCGAGCGAGTGCCCTCGGGATAGATGCCCAGCAAACCGCCGGCCCTCAGCACGCCAAGGACGCCTTCCATGCTGCCCGCGCTGGCGCGTCCGCCGGAACGATCCATCGGCAGCTGACCGATGCTGCGAAGAAACCAGCTGACGATCCGGCCGCCGACTCCCCGGCCGTGAAACAGCTCCACCTTGGCGGGAAAGGTCAGCCGGCGCTTGATCATGGCCGGCAGGATGAACGTGTCACCGGCGGCAATGTGGTTGCTGACCAGAATGGCCGGGCCAGCATCCGGTAGGTTCTCCTCGCCCTCGACCGAGGGCCGGAAGAGAAGCCGGACGAGTGGCGCGAACATCACCCACTTGAAGACCCAGTACAGCAACGGCGACCTCCGCGTCTCGCCCCCATCGCAGCGTTGCGCTGCGCCTTCGCAGCCCAAGCCGGACAGCCGAGAGCCTATCGGTCCTACGATGCACGAGTGAGAGTCGCGCCGCAGCGAGCCTTCGGGCCGATCGCCCGCCCTTGGCAGCGTGACCGGCGGCCGCCGGACATGGCGACCGTTCGCCCGCATGCGGAGCCCTTTTACTCGGGCGACGGGCGGCTCGGCGTGCTCGTCTTACACGGGTTCACGGGCTCGCCGCGCTCGGTGCGCCCCTGGGGCGAGCACCTCGCCGGCGAGGGCTTTCGGGTGGCCGTTCCCCGGCTGCCCGGGCACGGAACCACCTGGCAGGACCTGAACACGACGAGCTGGGCAGACTGGTATGGCACGGCGGAGAAGGAGTTCAGCACGCTGACGGCTACCTGCGATCAGGTGTTCATCGCGGCGCTCTCCGTGGGTTCGTCGCTGGCCTTCCGGCTGGCTGAGCAGTACGGCGAGCAGGTCGCGGGCTTGAGCGTGGTGAATCCCATCGTCAGCCAGCAAGACATTCGGCTGCGCCTCCTCCCATGGTTGCGCTGGGTGATGCCGACGTTTCCCGGAGTGATCAACGACATCGCCAAGCCCGGCCAGGATGAGGGCGGTTATGCGTCGATTGCCACTCAACGCCTTGTACTCGCTGGTCCTGGCGGGGCCGCAGCTGCGAGCCGACCTGCCGAAAGTCGACTTCTCCGCTGCTGATCTTCAGATCGAACGTGGACCACGTGGTCGACACGACGTCGCTACCGTTGATCCTGAGCAAGGTGAGCTCGACAGACGTGACCGTCGTGAAGCTGGAACGCAGCTATCACGTCGCCACCATGGACCACGACGCGGAGGAAATCTTCACCAGGAGCAGCAGCTTCTTTCGCCGCCTGGACAAGGGCCGAGATGGCACCCGCTGACGATGGGCCCGACGAACGGAATGTCCGATGACGATCGTGAAGCGATCGACCGGGCCTTCGCCGAGCTGGTGGCCGGCTACCACCTGACCGCTGACCGATCCGATGCACCGGTGTCGGAGCTCAACGCCGAGCAGCGGCCGCCCGCCGAGCACGAGCGGAGGCGATCGAGCTGGCCCCCGCCGCCGAGCGATCAGAGGCGATCGAGCTGGCACCGGCGGCCGAGCCCGAAGAACGCTTCATTCCCCCACCGGTGGAACCGTTGCCCCGACTGCGCGCGTCGACCCTTCTGGGTTGGATCGGCATCGGCTACGCCGTGGTGTTCGTGCTGCTCACCGCAGTGGGCATTCGGTTGCCACCGTTGGCGGGTTGGCTGGCGATCGGCGGTTTCGTGACCTCGTTCGCGATCCTGGCCAGCCAACTGCCCCGATCTCGGCCTCCTGGCGACGGGGCGGTGCTCTGAAAGACCGGCGTAATCCGCTCCGAAGAGAGGCGCCGCGTGCGCCCGACGCTCCTTGAGCCGCCGGCGTACCTTGCGCTTGTTGCGCCGAGGCCAGAACCCGAAGCGGGCGGATTCGGGAGGCTCGACGATCGCGCGCCGCGCGAGATCAGCGGCCCCGATCAGGCCAGCGTCGTTGCCGAAGTGCGCGAGCACCAGCCGCGCTTCGGGCCGGAACCCCCGACCGGTCAACGTCCGGGAAAAAGCCTGCCGGGCCGGGACGAGCAGCAGATCGCCGGCCGCGCTGACACCACCGCCGATGACCACTACTTCGGGATCCAGCGCGGCGGCCAGGTCGGCGATGCCTCGACCGAGCCAGGTACCGACGTCGGCCAGCAGCTCGATGGCGTTCGGCTCGCCGGCAACGGCCGCCGCGGTCACGTCCGGCCCGGTGATCTTGTCGGGATCTCCGCCGGCCATCTCCAGCAACCGGAAGGCCCGGGGCGAATTCGTCTGAGCCAGTGCCCGAGCCTCACGAACCAGAGCGTTGCCCGAGGCGTATTGCTCCCAGCAGCCTCGATTTCCGCACTCGCACCAGTGCCCGTCCGGGACGCTGATCATGTGGCCCCACTCGCCTGCCATCCCGTAGGTGCCCCGGAACAGCTGGCCGCCGATCACCAGCCCGCCACCGATCCCGGTACCCAGGGTGATGCAGACCAAGACCGATGATCCCCGCCCGGCGCCGAACCGGTACTCCGCCCATGCCGCCGCATTGGCGTCGTTGTCGACGATCAGCGGCAGGTCGATCCGCTCCGAAAGGCGGGCCCTCAATGGCTCCGCACGCCACGCCAGATGGGGCGAGAAGGCCACGACGGCCTGACCGTTGTCCACCCAGCCGGCGGCTCCGATGCCCACCGCCTCCGCTCGGTGATGGGCTCCCAATCGTTGCACAGCCGACAAGATCGCTTCCTCGACCGCCTGTGGGCTGTGTGACGGTGTCGACTCCTGCAGCCTCTCGAGGATCACGCCGTGCTCGTCCACTGCTCCGGCCGCGACCTTGGTCCCACCGATATCGACGCCGATGCTGACGGCCGGCGGGAGGACCGGCCGCTGTGCGCTGCGGAGCCCGGCGACTGAGGAGCTGGTCAGCTTTCCACCCTTCTCTTCAGTCCCTTGAGTGCGCCGTCGATGATCGTCTTCTCGGCCTTGCGCCTGAACATGCCGATCATGGGCAGGTTGACGTCGACTGCCAGGGTGTAGGTGACGGTCGTGCCGCCGTCGCGTTGCTCGAGGACGTACGAGCCATCCATCGCCTTCAACAAGGTGCCTTCGACCAGATGCCAGCTGACGGTCCTCGGTTCCCATTGGTAAGCCAACACGTAGTCGTCCTTGACCAGTGGATGATCCAGTACCATCCGAACTGTCTCGGCCTTGCCCGCTGATGAGGTGAGCACCTCCGCGCTTTTCATCGAATCAACCCACTCGGGGTAGTGCTCGAGGTCGGCGATCACGGCCATCACCTGATCAGGCGACGCATCGATGTCGATGCTGGCACTCGTCTGATCCGCCACAGGCCTCAGCGTAGCTGCGAGGGTCATAGCTCAAGAGCGCGCCGAAGAGTGGCTCGGGCGTGCCCCCTGCCGAAGTGCTCTTCGACCATGGACCGCCCGGCCGCGCCCATGGCGAGCGCGAGTTCACGATCCATGAGCAGAGTCGTGATCTTCTTGGCCAGGTCGACTGGGTCCCGCGGGTCGACCACGAAGCCGGTCTTTCCGTGCCGCACGGTCTCGGGCGCTCCCCCCGAGTCTCCGATGATCACCGGCAGCCCGCAGGACGCCGCCTCGAGGGCGGCCAACCCCAGCCCTTCGGGATTGAGCCCACCGCGTGGGGTGCGGACTGGCAGCACGAAGAGATCCGCCTGCTGCAAGGCAGTGATCACCTCTGCCCGTGCCATCGCTCCGGCCATTCGTACGGTTCCCGTCAAGCCAAGATCACTGATCATGGACTTCAGCCGCGGCCGGTCGGGCCCGTCTCCGACCAAGATCAACTCGCCCGGAACCGACGCGGCACGATCATCAAGGACCAACCGCCAGGCCTGCAGCAGGGTTGAGAAGCCTTTCCGGGGAACGAACCTGCCGACGGCGATGGAGCGAAGACCGTGCCCGTCTCGCGGTGCAGGTACGAACCGGGTGGTGTCCACAGGGGGCGGCAGGCGCAGCAGTCGGGCACGGGCCGACGCACTGAGCACCCGCCCGATGCGACCGGACGTGAAGCTGGAGATCGCTGTCAGATGATCGCAGCCGTCGCCGATCCGGCGCAGTAGCCGACGGGAGCCCGGAAGTGCTGCCCACCATGTCTCGTGGCCATGCGTCAAGGCGATGATTCGTTGCGCACCTGCCCGCCGCAAGCTGGGCGCCAGCAGGCCGAGGGGAGCGGCGGCACCGAAGATCACACGCGTGGCACCCCAGCGCCGCAAGGCGTTCGCGGTCCGGTCGGCCAACCGTCTGGTCGGTAACAGGAGTGAGCCGTCGCGGATGACCGGATATCGGCGCTCATTGTCGCTATCCGCGGCGCCCGGGGGTCCGGACGCGTAGACCACAACGTCGAAGTCCAATAGCTCGCAGATGTCAGCAACGAACGACTCGATGCCTCCGATTCGCGGAGGAAAGTCGTTCGTGATGATCAGTGTGGGGGCCATCTCCTCAACTACTCAGGGAGAACAGATACCGACGCCAGTCTGCGACGAACTTCTCCGCCGTGACATCCAGTACCGAACGGGCCGCCTGATCGAGGGTGCTGCCTCGATCGAGTTGTCGGTACAGCTGATCCAGCTGCCGGGCAGAGTACCTCTCGGCGACGTAGCGGCAGGCCAACCACGCCTCGGTGTAGGCCAGGCCGAGGCCATCCTCGGATGTGCGAAACCGGTCGTCTTCTGGGAGAGCCCGCGGCACCCGACCGTCCCGCACCTGGGCCACGAGCGTGGCCACTGCCGCCCGGCCGGCGCCGGGGTATGCGCTGTACGCGACGTGATCCGCCAGTCCCTCCACCACCCATGCGGGCGCCGGTGAATCGACCGAGTGGGTGGCTATGTGCGTCGCCTCGTGGGCAAGCAGAACGCTCACTCCAACCGGGGTCAGCTTGCCGCTCGCGACCGGGTTCACCACGATGTGAACCGGAGCCGTCGCCGGATCGGGGCCAACGGCACGGGTCACGGCGGCGATGTGGTCGACTGTTCGGCCCCGAGCGCCGACGCACCTGCTCGAAAGACTCCGATGTGCCCGGCACCTCTAGGACGAGCCTTCCCGACCAGCCCCGCACAACGCCTGCCACGGACGGTCGGATCCTGGTTGCGACGGCGTCCGCCGATCGAGCCCACCGGTTCGACTCGTTGATGGCCTTGCTGACCAACGCGGTCGCTTTCGGTGTGCGTTCGACGCGTACCGCCTCCAACCACCACAGGGGAAGCGGTGCGAGCTGCTCACCGCTTCCGGGGATGTCAGTGGTGCCGGCGAGCCGAGTGTTCCCGCCCTCCACGACCATGGTCAGCCAGACGGTGTGCTCCGCGGGAGCCGCCTCGGACGGCAACTGCCAGCGCAGCACCGCCTCCTGCATCCAGCTGGCGTCGCCGAGCTCACGATGGCGGCTGCCTGGCAGGTTTTCGAAGCGAGGGCGAGCCGTCAGCTCGATGGTGCTCAACGGGAGCACCCTCAGATTCTCGAAGATCATCTGCGCACGCGGCCGGAAAGCAGCATCTCGGGTGCTGACCATCGAGGCGAAGGCGGCGCGGTCACCCGCCCGAGCCGCGTTGATGAGCTGGTCGAGGACGGTCTGTGTCTGAATAGTGGGCGCAGGGGCTTGTGCGGTCACCGAGATTTCCGGGGTTGGCGACTCCGGCGAGGTCGTCACGCCCGCCCGGCACCCTGCCAGCGCCAGGCTGGGGACGAGGGCGACCGCCACCACCCGGATCAGCAGCAGCGCCGCAACTGATCCGGATCTACCGAGCTCGCTCCTGGTCAGCCCGGCCGACGTGCGCCCGCGTAGGGCATGTAAGACATCTTGATGTATTCCACCGATGATCCGGCATTCGGTGCGTGGATGACCATCCCGTTTCCGGCGTACAGGGCAACGTGGCTCAGCCCGCTGTAGAAGAAAACCAGGTCTCCGAGCGCGAGCTCAGACTTCGACACCGCGCGCCCGACCCCGTACTGCGCTTGCGAGGTCCGCGGCAAAGTGACTCCGGCAGCCCTCCAGGACGCAGATGTCAGGCCGGAGCAGTCATAGGAGTTCGGACCGGCGGAGGCGAACTGGTAAGGCTTCCCCAGCTGGGCCCTCGCGAAGGCGAGCGCAGTTGCTCCGCGGCCGCTGCCGGTAGCGGCAGGTGCCGATTCCTGCGTGTCGCTCTGCGAGCTGGACTTCGGCCGCGTGGGGGCGCTGTCGTCGCTGGCGGCCTTCTCGGCCTCTCTGCGGGCCTCGGCCGCCGCCTTTCGCTTCTCTTCGGCGATCCTGCGTCGTTCCTCGGCGCTCAGTCGCGCCAGCACGGCCTTGGATTCCTTGATCTTCTTCTCAGAGGCGGCCCGGAGGGTCTTCAGCTCCTTCTCCTGCGCCTCCAGGGCGGCGAGATCGGTCTCGGCGGACTCCTTCAGCTCAGCCAAGTCGGCCTGCTGCTGCAGGTAGTCCTGAAGGACCGAATTCTGATTCTCGCTGACCTTCTCCACGGTGGAAACCTGGCTCAGAAAGCCGTCGGCATCGGTGGTGAAGAACAGCTGCGCAGTCGCATCGAGGTCGCGGTTCTGGAACCGGGCGAGTGCCACTTGGCCGACCTGTCGCTTCATTCGGCTGACTGTGGCGTCCTGTGCGGCTACATCAGCCTTTTTCAGCTCGAGCTTCTTCCTGCCCTCGTCCAGTTCCTCCTTGACACCGACATACTGCTGATCCAGCGCCTCGGCCTCGGTCTGCAAGGCAGCGATCTGGGCCTTCGCATCTTCCACGGTCAGCGGCGGGTCTCCGGCGGCGGGTGCGCCAGTGGAGACCAGCAAAGTCGCGATCATGGCGGCAGATATCAGGCCGAACATCGACGTACGAAGGGTTCGGAGGCGTTTGGTGGCGCCCGAGGCGCTACTGATGCGTGTTAGCAAGCGGCCAATCCCTTTCCTCGTCACCCGACCATCAGTCATGGGCATGGCCGAGCGCGCGAAACTTCCCCCGAACCAGCCGACTCAAACAGCGTGCCCCAGGCTAGGTCACGAAATGGTCACTGGGCAAACCGTCAGCTCCAATGTGACCGCGATGTGATCGGTTGGGTTACCTAGGCGTAATCCTGTTCAACCGGCGGCGACGACACCGATCGGACCGGACGAGCGCCGGCAACGAGGCGCAGCGGCGGCACGAGACCTTGCTCGGCGAGCGCGGACAGCGTCGCCTGCTCGTCGGAGTCCAGGTCCACCGCTCCGTGCGGTGGACCCAGCAGCACCGTAATCACGCAATCCTCGCAGGCGGGACCGCGCGCCATGCACTGGTCGCAGTCGACATGCAACACACCCATCGTGGTGTCCCTCTCGTCTCCGCCCCGGTGCCCTTTCCAGCCACTGCCGTCAACTGTGGCGGAAGGGTCCGACAATTTATTGCCTGCGCCTACATCGGGGTAGATTGAGGCTCAGTTTGGGCTCAGCGTTCGACTCAGGGGAAATTGTGGCTAAGGCACGACGAGCAAAACAGAGCATTGCAAGGGTTCTCGTACCCTTAGTCGCTGGTTTGGTTCTGCTTCTCGGCGCGGGTGTAGCGGCCTGGCAGTTGTGGCTCGATCCATCAACGACCTCCGCTCAGCCTCAGTCCTCTGCCACGGACTCGCCGGCCGAGAGCACGTCTCCGTCGCTTACCAGCGCCACACCGAGCCCGACGCCAACGGCCGAAGCGAGTGAGACTGTCGACCCGAGCACCGCCAAGGCTCAGCAGGCTCTGGAAGCGTGCCAACAGAAGGTGGCCGCGGGCGACAAGGTCATCGAGGAAGCAGAGACGGGGGTTGGCCACTGGGCCGCTCACGTCGAGGCTCAACGGCTCGCCGACGAGGGTGAGATCGATATCGATGAGTTGAAGGCGCGATTCAAGGCGACCCGGTTGAAGGGTCCCGAGGATCAGAAGCGTTATCGCGATGCGGTCGATGCGTATGAGAAGGAAGACGGCTCCTGCTCCGGTGTCGAGGACGCGCCTGAAGCCGTGGCTGCATCCCTCGAGAAGTGCGCCAGCAAGAGTTCCGATCAGGAACCTGTCATGTCAGCGGGCGCCAAGGGTATGGAGGACTGGGCTTCGCATCTTGCAACGATGCAGCGCAACAAGGATGGCCATGTGAGCGACCCGCAAGGAGAATGGATCCGGGCCTACCGGGCTGCGCCAACAAACATCAACGGGTTCGAGAAGGCGATCGACAACTACGATCCGCCGAGCTGCTAGCTGACTTCGGAGCCGTTGCCTCGGTGCCCGACCCAGGTTGAGTGTCGGAGGTTGTCTCTAGCGTCTCCGGCATGGCAGGGTCGCGCGCGCAGGATCGCGGTGCCGGTGGATCGGGTCAGGCGTCGTTCGAGGATCTTGGTACGCACCTGTCCGAGGTGACGTTCTGCGTTGTCGATCTGGAAACGACCGGAGGCGCTGAGACCGATTCGATCACCGAGTTCGGCGCCGTCAAGGTCCGTGGTGGCGAGGTGCAGGGCGAGTTCCAGACGCTGGTCAACCCGCGAACCCACATCCCCCCACTGATCGCGGTGCTGACCGGCATCACCAACTCCATGGTGGCCAACGCCCCAGTGTTGGCAACTGTGCTGCCGAGTTTCCTGTCCTTCGCCGACAACACGGTGATCGTGGCCCACAATGCGCCCTTCGATGTGGGTTTCCTTCGGCGATCCTGCGATCAGCTGGGATATCCCTCACCGCGCTGGCCGGTGATCGACACAGCGGCGCTCGCCCGCCAAATATTGCTACGGGACGAAGTGCCCAATTGCCGGTTGGCGACGCTGGCCCGGCACTTTCGAGCGACGAAGACGCCAAATCACCGTGCGCTCGTCGACGCGCAGGCCACCGTGGACGTGCTTCACGGTCTGATCGAGCGCGTGGGCAATCTGGGCGTACACACCATCGAGGACCTGCAGGAGTTCGCTCGGAGGGTATCTCCCCAGCGGCGGGCGAAGCGCACCTGGGCAGCGGATCTGCCCAACGAGCCTGGTGTGTATCTCTTCGTCGCCGAACACGAGGACACCCGACACGTGCTTTACGTCGGAAAGTCGAAGAACATCCGCAAGCGGGTGCGGAGCTACTTCACCGCCGCCGAGAAGCGTTCCCGGATCGATGAGATGGTGCGGCTGTCCACCGGAGTGGAGGCCGTTCCCTGCCGAACCGGGCTGCAGGCCGATGTGGTGGAGCTCCGTCTGATCGCAAGCCACGCGCCGCGATACAACAAGCGGTCGAAGTTCCCGGAGCGTATTTCCTGGATCAAGATCACCCAGGAGGCCTTTCCTCGGCTGTCGATCGTTCGCTCGGTGCGCGACGACGGAGCCAGTTATTTCGGTCCGTTCTCACACCGACAGGGCTGTGAGGATGTCGTGTTCGCCATCTACGACGGTTTCCCCCTTCGGCAATGCACGCCCCGCCTCAGTGCATCGTCCCCGATCTCGGCATGCGCGTTGGCCGGCATGGGCCGTTGCAGCGCGCCCTGCGACGGGACGATCTCCGAAGACGGCTACGCCGAGGTGGTCGAACAGGTGCGATCCGCACTCTCGACCGACGTGCGACCTGCGGTCAGTGGATTGCAGGAGCGGTTGTCCCGGCTCGTCGATCAGCAGCGGTTCGAGGAGGCGGCCACCATCCGGCGGCGGTTGGAGACGCTGACCCGTACGGGCTACCGATTCCATCGAGTGCGCAGCCTGGCACGCTGTCCAGAGATCGTCGCCGCCTGCCGGAACGGCTCGGATTGGGATATTCACGTGATCCGCTATGGCCGGCTGGCCGGTACTGGGGTTGCCACACCGACCGATGTTCCGCAAGCCGTTGCGCGAGCGGTACGGGCAACCGCTGAGACCGTGCCCCGGCCGCTCGATCCTCTGCCCGCAGCCGGCATTGAAGAAACCGAGCGCATTGCCGACTGGCTAGAGCAACCCGGTGTTCGGATCATCGACATCGTGGGCGACTGGGCCTGGCCGCTGCATGGCGTGCTGAGCCAGGAGAATCTCATTCGACACGCGCTCGGGCCGCGTGCTGCCGGGATGGCCGAGCCGTCGAACTCCCTAGGATGAACACGTGATCACCGCCATCGTGTTCATCCGAGCCGACGTATCTCGAATACCTGAGGTGGCTGAAGAGATCGCCGATCTCCCCGCGGTCAGTGAGGTCTACTCGGTGACAGGCGCCATCGACCTCATCGCCATGGTGCGGGTCTCCGACCATGAGCAGATTGCCGACGTCGTCGCCGACCGTCTCAACAAGGTTCCTGGTGTGGTGAGCACCGAGACCCATATCGCCTTCCGGGCGTACTCCGCGCACGATCTGGAGGCGGCGTTCTCGTTGGGCAGTTGAGGGGAGGTCAGACCGCTCCGGTGTTGGACTCAGAAGATCGCGATCTTGGCCACCACGGCGACCAGGCACAGCAGCATGACACCGAGTAAGCCGACGATTTGGATGACACTCCGATTGGCCCGCGGGGCGTAGGCCAGGATGTAGCCGATCAGGGCACCCACCGCGATCCCGCCGATCAACGTCAGCCATCCCATGCTCGAAAAGTTGATCAGAACGCTGTAGAGCACGAGCAGGACGAGCAGCCCGACGTCGGCGCGTATGTCCTCTCGGGTCTTGAGCTTGCCGATCGCGTTTGCGGCAAGAAGGCCGACCACGGCCGCGCCCGACGTGATCACGGCCGCGCCCCAGGACCCCAGCAGAAAGAAGATCGTCGACCCGCCGAGCCCCGCCCCAACGTAGAGGGCGGCGAAGCGCCATCCGCCCAGTTCGGACTCGATGGCCCGGCCGGCGATCCACAAGACCAACAAGTTCATCAGCAGTCCGATCAAGGTGCCGGACAGCATCGCGCTGGTCAGCAGCCGCCAGAATTGGCCCATGGCGACGAGGTCGTTGACCATGATGAGCAGAGAGGTGAGCAATCCACGGGTGACCAGGTCGAGCACATAGACAGCGGCCAGCACCACCATGATGATCTTGGTCATGCTGCCGCCACCCGGTTTCAGGGCAGCGCCGAATGCGGTCCTCGGCTTCCGGGCGCTGGCGCCCGTCACACACTTCGGACATTGAAAACCGACCGAGGCCGGCCGCATGCATTCGCCGCAAATGGGACGCCCGCACCGTTGGCACTTGATTCCGGTCATCCGTTCCGGATGCCGATAGCAGCCTACGAATCCAGGGGCGGCGAAATCCGGCCCGACCGGTGGCGGAGAACTCACCCGGAGACGTCGACCGACTCGATGACCACCGCGTCGAGCGGGTGGTCGCCGCGCCCGGTCCTGACGCGGGCAATCTCGTCGACGACCTCTCGACTCGGGGAGTCAGCGACCTCGCCGAAGATGGTGTGCCGCCCGGTGAGATGGGGGGTCGGACCAACGGTGATGAAGAACTGAGAGCCGTTCGTTCCCGGCCCCGCGTTCGCCATGGCGAGCAGGTAGGGCCGGTTGAAGCTCAACTCGGGATGAAACTCATCGGCAAAGGTGTAACCGGGACCTCCGGTTCCGGTTCCGAGCGGGCAACCACCTTGGATCATGAAGCCGTCGATCACTCGGTGGAATGTGAGTCCGTCGTAGAAGTTCCCCGTCGTTGGGGAGCCGGTCTCGGGATCCGCATACTCCTGGGTTCCGCTCGACAATCCCACGAAATTGGCGACGGTTCGTGGTGCCTGGTTCTCGAAGAGGTTGAGCACGATGTCGCCATGATTGGTGTGCAGGGTGGCCGTTCTGGGCACGTCGGTGGTCGCCTTCCTCTGTTGCGATCTTGATCGGTCCGCCTGTCAATCCTGTCACGACCGGCCAAGCAAAGCCTGATCAACGAGATCGACATATCGGCCTCCGCGCCCCTGACTCCTGGCGGTACGGTTAACCCGACGCGGACCATTCGCGTACCACAAGCCGGTGTCGCCTACGGAGGAAACGTGACGCGCAGATCTGAACGGAAGAAGGCCGCCAAGGCGGCAAAGGCCGCGCCCCCGCCCGATTTCGTGCATATGGCGGCGGGCAAGGTCGGCCCGCTGGTCCACGGCGCGGCCGACCGGATTGACCCCATGGCACACTCTGCCGCCGATTGGGTGGGAGCCGCCGCAGATCGGGTGGGCCCGCTCACTCATGCGGCCGCGGACCGGGTCAGCCCGCTGGCACTGTCCGCCGCTGACCTGGTGGGCCCTTACGCCCAGGCGGCTATGGGTCGGGTGTCGCCGTACGCTCACCTGGCTACGGCTAAGGTGGGCCCTCTGGCGTCCGGCGCCAAGAAACGAAGCGCCCACGTGGCACAGGAAGCACTGGAGAAGATTGGCCCCCGGTTGGATGAGGCCATCGATGCCGGCAGGCACAAGGTGTCAGACGATCTGATTCCGAAGCTGGCCGGTGCGCTCAGCGTCGCCGCCGGTTCCCCGATCGTTGCCGAAGCCACCCGCCGTGGACAGGCCACGCTGGCAGCGGCCAAGGGTGAACTCGTCCTGCCGCCACCAAAGAAGAAGAGACGGTGGTTGAAGAGGTTCGCGGTCCTCGCAGCTCTCGCGGGCGTCGCGGCCGTCGCGGCCCGCAAGTTCCTGGGCAGTGCAGACGCGGACTGGCAGGCCGCCCGTCCCAGCGCTCCGTACACGCCGCCGCCGCAGCCGGCCAAAACACCGGTGGATGAAAGCGCGACATCAGTCGCTGACACTGCTCCGGCGAACGTGGCGAGCGTGGACGCTGCCGCCGACGTCGCCGACCTCACACCAGCAGGCGATTCTGACACCGACTTGGGCGAGCCGCCGGCCGCGGACTCCGAACTCCCAACCTCTGATACGGCGGCGTCGGACACCGATGCGTCGCTGGTGTATTCGACCGAGAGCGACGGTCTCGACGAGAGTGGCCAGCCGATGGAAAGCCAGTCCAACGAGGCTATCGAGACGGAGTTGCCGATCGAACCGTCAGCGGAGACCGCGACAGGCGGCGAACGTCCTCGATACGAGGGTGAGGGCATCTATATCGGTCTTGAACCGCCAGAGGGATACACGATCAAGGGCAACGAGCGCTCGAAGAAGTACCACGTGCCCGAGTCGGCGGGATACGGACGGACGACGGCTGAGGTCTGGTTCAACAGCGAGGAGGCTGCCGAGCGCGCCGGCTTCGTCCGTGCTCAACGCTGACCGTTCGATATCTCCTGCTGCGTGATCTCCCGAGAGCTAGCGAACCAGCTGTCGCCGTATCTGGCCTGGACACCGGCGAATGGCGACCAGTTCTACATCCCCAAGCCGGAGATTGCGGACTCGGTGTTTCTGGTCAGCGACATGGTGGTGGAGTTGGTGGCGAGAGGCGGCGAATCACGCTTCCACTTCAATGGGACGGTCGAATGGGCCCTGGACTCAGTCGCGTCTGACGACGTCGTTTGGCTGCCCAGGGAGGATCAGCTGCGCGAATTGTTGGCTGGATATTTCCTCTCTCTCGATGCTTCCGCGGGTGGATTCGTCGTCACGGTCAGCGGTCCTGGCCGGGCCTACCACACCGAGCCGGAGCAGACGGCCGCCGACGCTTACGCGCGGGCGCTGCTCTACGTGTACAGCCACGAGGCGGCCAGAGCGAGGTAGGCGCCGGCCAGCATCGAGGGCGCGTATGGGAATGGTCCTGCGCGGCTTCGAGCGAGTCGCACCAGACCGTGGATCCCTCCCACGGCCGTGCCCAGGAAGAGCGCCCACAGCAGAAGCCGCCAGGAGTCTGCCCCAGTCGCCGCGCCCAGCAGCGGCGCGAAGCGGACGTCCCCGAAACCGAACCCTCCGCGGGTGAGCACCCAGCCCAGGAAGTAGAGGGCACCCGCCGTTCCGGCGCCAACTCCACAACGGAGGAGCAGCGGCCAGCCACCGCCCAGGACCACGGCTGCGGCCAGGGCGCCCACCACCATCAGCAGCCAGGCGATCTGGGTAAGCCGCAGCGGCAGCCAGGTGGTCCGGGCGTCAATGGCGGCTAGCAAGACCCCAACGGTGGAGAGCACCGTCCACAACGGCTGGGCGGCGAGTGCCGTGGTGTGCCAGCTGAGGGCAGCGGCCGCCGCGGCCAGTCCGCCGCAGAGCACAAGAAATCCCGGCGTGACGAGTGAGCGGTACGTGATCTTGTCTGGAACGTCCGCCGGTTCAGGTAGTGCGCGTAGCACTGGGCCGGCAGCCATAGCGGTTACCAGACCGGTCAAGAGCGCAGCCGTCAGGAATGTTCCCGCCGGCGCTCACCCGCGCGATCCTAGGGAATGCTGTCCAACGGGCCCTGCCTGCCAGGCAGGTCTACGCGACATGGCGCCGGACGAGTGCTCCCAGCTCGTGCGAGTCGATGGCCCGGACGGTTCGTACGGCCGCCGCAGCTCGTAAGGCAACCAGCGCAGTGCATGTCGTGACACTCCCCTCCAGCAACTCATCGAGAGAGCGGCGATCGACGCCGAGAGCTGCCGCAAGGCGGGACTCCGACCAGCCCAGACTCCGCAGCAGCCGGGCGCGTTCAATGACGGTCTGGGCGCCGACGACGCGGCACCGCAGGGCTCGCACGTCGCTGCAACGCACTTCCAGGAGCGAGCGGGCGAGCTCAGGATTGATCCTCAGCGGGGCAGGTCGTCCGGTGTCTCGACCGGCCATCAAGCGAGCGACTGCCCTGGCGCGAACTCCGGCGAGCAGCGCGACCGCCTCGACGCTCAGCGCCGCGGCGGCCATCAGGTGCGCTACGTGGGCTCGGAAGGGCGCCGCGTCCACCCAGGCCGGCGACGCTACTTCCTGCTCGAGACTCCTCCCGGCCGACCTGGAGTTCCGCGTCTGTCCGACTGACATGTGGTCTCCTTCGGATCTTCCTCTATACGGGAAGGCTCTTTGGGAGCGCCGGATGTTACATCGCGCTCAGATTTCGTAGTGGGGTTTTGGGTTGCGGCCTCGGATTAGGCTCGCGAGCATGACGACCAGCCCGCCCCTCGGTTGGCCGGACCGCATGTCCGCGGCCGGGTCGGGAACCAAGGTGGCTTTGATGGTCGCCTTGGGGATCGTTCTCGTCGCCGGCGCCGGTGTTGGCATCGGACTCATGGTGTGGCAAGAGCCGGCGAAGACCGCGGCACAGGCCACCCCCGCCTTTCGTACCGTGACTGATGCGCCCGCGATGGAGGGCCTGGACGCGGCCACTCGACGGGCGACCCTTGGGTCAGCCACCCTGACGCTCCCACCGGAGCCCTACGTTCTCTATCCGGATCCCGTACAGCTCGGCGGAGTCGTCAACGTGATATTCCTGGCCAACGCGCAGGTGCATCCGAACTACCAGGAGGGTCGGGACTGGCAGGCAACGGTCGCGTTAGCTGAGATCAGTTCCGACCTGGCCGGCGCCGACCTCGAGCGAGCAGGGATTCGGGTGCTGAATGAGCTCGGTGACGAATTCTACGGTGGGCACCCGACCAAGATCACCCATCTGCGGTCGGCGGATCGGGCCATCGACGGACGGGCCGGCATGGAGTTCCGAGCGGACGTCTACTACTCGGCCGAGGGACTACCGAGCCGGTACGACCGGGTGGTGGTCTGGCTCGTTCGCGGCGATGACGGCAGCCTGGTGGCCGCGGTCAGCTCCGTCCCGGACGATGCACCATCGCAGCTGGCCGAGCTGGCCGCCTCGGCCATGAACTCTTTGACGGTCGCCTGATCGACGATCAACGGAAGGATTGGGTGGCCGCCACCCACTCCGCCAGCTTGGCCTGCGCCGCGCCGGAGCCGATCGCCTCCTCCGCCCTGAGGAGTTGAGCGGCGATCTGGTCGGTCAGACTCTCGGCGTGTGGCTTCTCCTCGGCCACCAACCCGGCGGCAGCGTTCAAGATCACGATGTCGTGCACTGGTCCAGGTTTGCCCGCCACCAGGTCGCGGACCACCTGAGCATTGACGGCGGCATCGCCGCCGACAAGATCAGCTAGCTGGGCTCGAGGAAGTCCAACGTCGGCGGGGTCGAACCGAGTACGGACGACCTGACCGTCGGCGTACACCCACACCGCCGAGCTGGTCGTCGTCGTCATCTCGTCCAGGCCGTCGTCACCATGCATCACCAGGCCCTGGTTGCCGCGGGCGGCAAAAACTCCCGCCATCAACTCCGCCATTCGAGCGTCCGCTACCCCCACCGCCTCCGCAATGGGCTGAGCGGGATTGGCCAACGGCCCGAGGAAGTTGAACGTCGTCGGGATGCCGAGCTCGCGCCGCGGCGCACCGGCAAAGCGCAGGGCAGGGTGATAGTGGGGAGCGAACAGGAACCCGATGCCGGTCTGCCGGATCACCGTCTGCTGGTGTTCCGGCGCGAGATCGAGCACGACGCCCAGCGCTTCCAGCACGTCGGCCGCACCACAGGCCGATGAGGCGGAGCGATTGCCGTGCTTGACGACCCGGGCGCCGGCCGCAGCCATCACGATCGCGGCCATGGTGGAGATATTGACCGTACGGGCTCGATCGCCACCAGATCCCACGATGTCGACGGCCGGGCTCGACACTTCGATCGGAGTGGCGAATTCGATCATGATGTCGGCCATGCCCGCCAGCTCGGTGACGGTCTCGCCTTTACAGCGCAGCGCCACAACAAAAGCGGCGAGCTGAGCGGCCGTGGCATCACCCCGGAGAATCTGCTGCATGGCCCAGCCGGCGGCCTCGGCACTCTGATCCTCGCCGCGGACCAAGCCGGCCAACAGCTCAGGCCAGCTCATCACTGCCTCAGCCACGAGTAGCGAGTGACGTGCCCACTCTCGGCCTCAGCAGCGCTGCGACCGCCCCGGGCAACCGCAGCGGATCGATGGGGTGGGCAAGGACGCCGTCGGCCCGCGACCAGGTGGCCAGCCAGGCATCGTCCCGACGGCCGGTCAGCACCAGGATCGGCGGACACTTGGCGATCTCGTCCTTCAGTTGGCGGCACAGTCCCATGCCACCGGGCACCGCCTCGCCGTCCAAGATGACCACGTCGATCCCCCCGCCGTCCATCGCCGCGATCACCGCCGGCTGGGTCGCGACCTCGACGACTCGGACCGGGGGCAGGTCGGCCGCCACCTTCCGGCCGAGCGCGAGGCGGACATTCTCCCGAACGGTCCGATCCGACGCGTAGAGGAGGATGATCAACTCCTCCGGCCCCGGTCCGGCTGATCGCTCAGCGCTCGGCTGGTCGCTGCTCATCGTCTGTTCGTCCCCACATCTGTTTGCACCCGGCGAAGCCGGTCGATCCTATCCCGGCGAGCCGATCCGTTGCCCAACTTGACCCGGTCAAGTCGTTATCTGCAAAGTCGTGCCCAGGGGTGACCTCGGCAGGTCATACGGCAATAATGACCTCGTGGCCCTACACACCCATTCCGTGAGCGGCTCGATGACCAAGCCGGCCAGCGCCCTGCATCCGATTCCGCAGGTTCGTCTGCGCGGCCGGGAGAACCGCCCGGACTTCGTCGCCGTCGGGACCATCATCTGGCTGGCGTCGGAGCTGATGTTCTTCGCAGCGCTGTTCGCGGCGTACTTCACGGTGCGCAACGTCTCCAACTCCCAAGCCGCCCAGCTTGGCGTGGACACGCTCTGGGACTTCGAAACCGAACAAGTTGAACATTCCGTTCGCGATTCTCAACACCAGCGTCCTGGTGGCCAGCTCCTTCACGTGTCAGATGGGCGTCTTCGCGGCGGAGCGGGGCCAGGTGAAGCGCACTGGTTCGGTGGCCGCCATTCGGCAGTGGGGCTTGCGTGAGTGGTACATCCTGACGTACTTGATGGGCGCCTTCTTCATCGGCGGCCAGGTCTATGAGTACGCGGCGTTGTTCTCGGAGAATCTGACCATCTCCTCCAGTGTGTACGGATCCCTGTTCTTCCTGGCCACCGGCTTTCACGGGCTTCACGTGACGGGTGGTCTGATCGCCTTCGTCCTGCTGCTCGGTCGCACCTTCCTGGCCCGTACTTTCACCCATGAGCAAGCCGTCAGCGCCGTTGTAGTGTCCTACTACTGGCACTTCGTCGACGTGGTGTGGATTGCGTTGTTCGGTGTGATCTACATCCTTCAGTAGCGCTGCATCTGTCAGCTGAAAGACAACCGAATAGCCCAGTAGCGAACCGCAAACGAGAGGGTCCACGTGCGATTCCTGTCTTCGAGAAGAAGGCACCCAGCCGCCAAGGTGCTGCTGTTGTTGTTCGCGCTGTTCGTCCTGGGCGTCCTGTACAGCACCCTGGCCCCGGTCCAGCGGGTGTCCGCCGACAACGGAAACAGTCAGCAGGTGGCCGAGGGTAAGGCCCTGTTCGCGGTCGGCTGTGCTTCCTGCCACGGGCTGAACGGGGAAGGTCAGACCACTGACACAATTCAAGGACCCTCGTTGATCGGCGTCGGACCGGCCGCGGTCGACTTCCAGGTCTCAACAGGCCGGATGCCGATGGCTCGACCCGGCGACCAGGCTCCGGTCAAGCCGAATCGGTACTCCGAGGAGGAGATCGCTGCGCTGGCCGCCTATGTGGGGTCGCTTGGACCCGGTCCTGACGATTCCGACCGAGGCGGACTACACCCCGAAGGACCTCACCGACGAAGACCTTGCCCGCGGCGGTGAGCTCTTCCGTACCAACTGCTCCGCGTGCCACAACTTCGAAGGCGCCGGCGGCGCGCTGCCCAATGGCAAGTACGCGCCGTCCCTCGTCGGCCTGAGTGAGAAGCGACTGTACGAGGCCATGGTCACCGGACCTCAGCAGATGCCCGTCTTCTCCGACGAGGTGCTCACACCCGAGGACAAGCGGGCGATCATCGGCTACCTCGAAGAGCTGCACGAGCGGCCCAGCGACGGCGGTCTCGCGCTCGGCGGCCTTGGGCCGGTGAGCGAAGGACTATGGGCCTGGATCATCGGGCTGGGTTCGCTTGTCGCCTTTGCCATCTGGATCGCTGCCAAGGGGGCGAAAGCTAAGTGAGTGAAGATACCGGCGCCAGTCCGATTCTTGCCAGCGGCGATCACCACGGCCATGAACTCACCGAAGCCGACGAGGCGCGTTACCCGGTGCTCGATCCCGGACATCCGGAGCATTTGCCGCGATTGACCGATGTCGATCCCAAGGCCGCCGATCGCGCTACCCGGCAGGTCGCCTTCTTCTTCGGCATGGTTCCACTGCTGGCCATCGGGTTCGCCGTTGTCTACTTCGCCGTGCCGGGGGACTTGTTCTTCGACTTCGGGCCGTTGCGGGCCAACGCCCGGAATCTCGGGCTCGGGCTCACCTTCGGGCTTTCGCTGCTGTTCATCGGGATCGGTGCGGTGCAGTGGGCTCGGACGCTCATGAGCGACGAGGAGATGGTCGATCTCCGGCATGGTGCGACGTCGAAGCCGGAAGACCAGAAGTGGATGCTCACCGAGCTCGACAAGGTCGTCGACGAATCGAAGCTCACCCGGCGCAAGGTGATCGGTCGCAGCCTGCTCGGCGCCTTGGCTTTTGTCTTTGTTCCGATGCTCGTCGGCCTCGCTGATCTCGGGCCGTGGCCCACCAAGAAGAAG
This sequence comes from uncultured Actinomycetota bacterium, assembly GCA_963808495.1. Taxonomy (GTDB): domain Bacteria; phylum Actinomycetota; class Actinomycetes; order Propionibacteriales; family Propionibacteriaceae; genus Microlunatus. Next base: position 110,740 of record CAWEGC010000009.1, on the reverse strand, counting down.
CGGTCGGAGACGATCGAAAAGACCCTCTGGGCCGAGGGTGTCCGGCTGGTCAACGACGTGACGTTCGAGCCGATCAAGCCTGAAGACGTCGAGATCGGTCAGCTGATCAACGGTGAGCCGGCGAACCTGAAGGACCTGCACGGTACGGAGTTCATCACCGAAAAGGCGAAGGCCGCGATCGTCGTCGTCCGGATGGATCCGAACCGGATCCAGATCCCCGAGTCTCGTAGCGACTGGCACGTCGGTGGAATCCTGTGCTACTCCAAGATCTGCACGCACGTAGGCTGCCCGATCAGCCTTTGGGAGCAGCAGACCCACCATCTGCTCTGCCCTTGCCACCAATCGACCTTCGACCTCGGCAACTCCGGCGTGGTCGTCTTCGGCCCTGCAGCGCGCTCGCTCCCGCAGCTGCCGATCACTACTGACGGCGAGGGATACTTGGTGGCACGCAGTGACTTCACAGTTCCCGTCGGGCCGAGCTACTTCGAGCGAGATTCGCGGGACGACTTTGAAGAAGGTGACAACTAATGGCAGAGCCGGCCATCACGGTACCTGGTAGCCCTGCTGTCGAGGCCGAGGTTCCGAAGAAACAAATCGGCCCTGTCTTCAGGGTTGCGCGCGGGCCCGTGAAGTGGGCCGACGAGCGGATCGGCGTCGCTGGCCTGCTCCGGCCGTTCTTCCGCAAGGTCTTCCCGGACCACTGGTCGTTCCTGCTGGGTGAGATCGCGCTCTACTCCTTCATCGTCTGCCTGCTCTCCGGCGTCTTCCTGACCATCTGGTTCGTGCCGTCGATGGCTGAGATCGAGTATGAGGGCAGCTACGAGCTGCTTCGCGGTCTGCCGATGTCGGAGGCGTATGCCTCGACCCTTGCCCTGTCCTTCGACATCCGCGGTGGTCTGCTGCTTCGGCAGATGCATCACTGGGCGGCCATGCTCTTCGTCGCCGCCATGCTGGTGCACAGCCTCCGGATCTTCTTCACCGGCGCGTTCCGCAAGCCGCGGGAGCTCAACTGGGTGATCGGCGTAGCCCTACTCGCCATGGGCATCTTCGAAGGCTTCTTCGGCTACTCCTTGCCAGATGACCTGCTCTCCGGGACCGGCCTGCGTTTCCTGGACGGCGCGATTCGGGCCACCCCGGTAATCGGCACGTGGGCGGAGTTCTTCATCTTCGCCGGCGAGTTCCCGGGCGAGCTCATCATCCCCCGCCTCTACATGGTGCACATCCTGCTGCTGCCGGCGCTGATCTTAGGACTCGTCGCCGCACACCTGGCTCTTGTGGTGTACCACAAGCACACCCAATATCCGGGGCCGGTCGGACCGAGGACAGCGTGGTTGGTTATCCCGTTTTCCCCGTCTACGCGGCCAAAGCCGGCGGCTTCTTCTTCATCGTCTTCGGCGTCTGCACCTTGATGGGTGCGCTGATGCAGATCAATCCGGTGTGGGTGTTCGGCCCGTACAACCCCGCGCAGGTGACCGCCGGAAGCCAGCCCGACTGGTACATGGGCTTCGCCGAGGGCGCCATCCGGCTCATGCCCGGGACCGGGTTGGGAGTGGCACATCGGATCGACCACCTGGTCGTGGAACGTGTTCCTTCCCTTGGCGCTGCCCATGGGTCTGCTGTTCGGCGGCATGGCGCTGTATCCGTTCATCGAGGCGTGGGTGACCGGCGACAAGTCGGAGCATCACCTCCTCGATCGCCCGCGCAACAACCCGACCAGAACCGGGCTTGGAGTCGCGGCGATGACGGCGTACGCGATGCTCTGGCTGGGAGGCGGCAACGACCTCATCGCCACCCAATTCGACGTTTCGTTGAACGCGGTGACGTACTTCCTGCGGGTCGCGGTATTCGTGGGGCCCGTGCTGGCGTTCTTGCTGACCAAGCGGATCTGCATCGGTCTCCAGCGCGCCGATCACGATCGCCTGTTGCACGGTGCCGAGACCGGCGTGATCGAACGGGATCCGTCTGGTCGATACTCCGAGCGGCACCGGCCGATCACCGTCGGCGAGCAGTTCGCACTTGACTCAGCAAGCTGAGGAGCACGCTCTCGTGCCGGTGGCTGGGGACGGCGATGGCGAATACTCCGATCTTCAACTCAGGGTGGAACAGCTCCGGCGGCGGGCAACGCGCTTCTACTTCGCCGATACGCTGCGCAAGCCGACCCGAGCAGAGCTGGAAGAGGCGGCTGCCCATCACCACCACGGCGCCGGTCATGAGTTGGGTGACGGCCACGGCAACGGATCATGGCGACGGCGACGGTCACGCTGCCATTCCCGGCACCGAGTCGGAGCACTTAGCGCCGTAGTGCTTTCCGCGCCACAGGCGCACCCCGGGTCTCGAAGGCCCGGGGTGCGTTCGTTTTATGCCCCGTTCTGTGTCATCGATCACTCTTCGCCCAGTTCTGACAACGATTCCGATCCGCTGACGTTGACCCCAGTGGACGAGACCGGGTCGTTGCTGCCTCCGGTCACCACGCCCGAGAGAAACCGACGAAGACATGAGCATCGATCAACAGTCCCGATCCGACACCAACCCCAGCGAACCCGACGCCCCCCGACAAGCCGCCGGCGACGAGTCGGCCAAGAAGCGTGCCATCGACTTGTCGCTGTACTCAGGTCCTCGGTGGCGCACTTGCCGCCATGACGGCCGCAGCGATCGGCTCTCGGCTGGGCGCAGCCGGCACGATCATTGGCGCCGCGGCCGCAAGTGTCGTGGCTGCCGTGGCCGGCGCCATCTATACCGCCTCCCTGCGGCACACGCACGCCAAGGTCCGCACCGTGTGGAGCGGCCGGTGGAGCGCTGGGATCCCGGGAGCAGTCGAAACGATCAGTGATCGCGCGAATGCCACCGCGGCCAATGCGGGTCCCCAGCACATCGCCCCCCGACGACGCGGACCGCTGTTCCCAGGCCGTCTGCGATTCCCCTGGAAGCCAGCCGCGGTGGGCGCCCTGCTGGCGTTCGGCATTGCCGCTGCAACGCTCACCGGACTTGAGTTGATCTCCGGTCATGCGCTGTCCGGTGGCGAAGGCACAACCGTCACCCAGGTGACCCAACGAGATGCTGGCAGCGATCCCGCAAAGCCCGATCCGAAAGCCGAGGCCAAGGACAAGACGCCGGCCTCGAGCTCCGAGCCAACCCGGAGTCCGGAGCCGAGTACGTCGACCTCCTCAAGTCCTGAGGAGACGACGCCGACTCCCAATCCGGAGCCGACGACGACGACCCCGGTACCAACGGCCGGGCCGCTCGTCGGCACCATCACCCAACGGCGCGCCGCCCTCGGGCTAGGGCATGTATCGGTGAGGTCGCAAGGTCGTGGCCGACGCGGTGGCGGCAAGGCGCATCAGCGTGCGCGCCGGCTCACGCGGCCAATGGCACGCCGTTGCCGGTGGGGACGCTCTCGTCCTCGATCACCGGTCTCGGCGGCGTGCCATCCCCGAAGGGCCGGCCACCGAGCTGCCCGCGGCCGTGCGGAGCCGCCCAACCGCTCAGGTCGGGCCCTTTCGGCACGATCCTGGTCGGATTGAGGTCGGTATGCACGATGTAGTAGTGCTGCTTGATCTGCACGAAGTCGGTGGTGTCACCGAAGCCCGGCGTCTGGAAGAGATCGCGGGCGTAGGCCCAGAGCACGGGGAGTTCGCTCAGCTTGTGCCGATTGCATTTGAAGTGATTGTGGTAAACCGCGTCGAACCGGACCAGCGTCGTGAAGAGCCGGACGTCCGCCTCGGTGATCGTGTTCCCCATCAGGTAGCGCTGACCGCGCAACCGCTCGGTGAGCCAATCGAGCCGGGCGAACAGACGGTCGTACGCAGCCTCGTAAGCCTCCTGCGAGCCGGCGAAACCGCACGAATACACGCCGTTATTGACATCGCGATACACCAGCTCCATCACCTCGTCCATCTCTGATCGCAAGCGCTGTGGGGTAAAGGTCGGGCGCGCCGGGACGGTGAAACTCCAGCCATTCGGTCGAGAAGTCCAAGGTCATCTGCTTGTAGTCGTTGGTCACGACGGCTTTCGACAAGACGTCGACCAGGGCCGGCACGGTTATCCCGCGGTCGTAGTCGGGAAAACGCGCGAAGTATGCCTGCTGCAGCCGCTCATAACCCAGCACCGGATCGCGGCCGTTCGGATCGAGGTCGAAGGTCCAGCTCCGGCGGTCGTGGGTCGGTCCGCACATGGCCAGAGAAATGGCGTTCTCCAGCCCCAGCAAGCGCCGGATGATCACCGCCCGATTCGCCCAGGGACACGCCCGGGAGACAACCAGCCGGTAGCGGCCCGGTTCGACTGGATAACCGTCGCGTCCGTCTCGCATAATGCGGGTCGCGATGTAGTTGGTGTCGCGGACGAACCCGTCGCCCGTCGAAACATCTTCCTCTGAGGCAGCAGAACCTTCACTCACTTGACCAACCTACGTGGCGGATCCATTCGCCGGACGCGCGGCTGGACCGACACCGTCGATGCTGTACGGGACTCTGTCCTGCGGCCAGAATGGACCGGTGCGATTCCTGAAACAACAGCCTCCCTACGACCTGACCTACTCCGACGTCTTCATGGTGCCGAGCCGCTCAGGGGTGAGTTCTCGGCTGTCAGTCGATCTGACCAGCACTGACGGGATCGGCACCACGCTCCCCCTTGTGGTGGCCAACATGACGGCGGTTTCCGGGCGACGGATGGCAGAAACCGTGGCCAGACGCGGCGGCGTGGCCATACTTCCGCAAGACATTCCCGCGGATGTGGTGGCCAAGGTCGTCGGCAAGGTGAAGGCATCGCATCCGGTCTTCGACACGGCCGTGTCCGTGACGCCGGGTACGACCGTCGGCGAAGCCATGTCGCTGCTACCGAAGCGGGCTCACGGAGCGGTTGTCGTGGTCGAGGACGGCAAGCCTCTGGGCACGGTCAGCGAGGCCGACGCTTCAGGGGTCGACCGATTCGCTCAAGTGCGCGAGGTGATGTCCACCGACCTGCTTCGCGTGCCGCCGGATACCTCGCCGACCGAGATCTTCGAGACGCTCACCTCCGGCCATCTCAATCTGGCGCTGGTGGTGGAAGGTGACCGCCTGCTCGGCGTGCTGACGCGCAAGCACGCGCTCCGCTCGACCCTTTATCGACCGGCACTGGACGCGCAGGGTGGGTTGATGATCGGCGCCGCGGTGGGCATCAACGGCGACGTCGCGGGCCGAGCGAAAGGTCTGCTGGATGCCGGAATCGACGTGCTGGTCGTGGACACCGCCCACGGGCATCAAGAGAGGATGCTGCAGACGCTCAAGTCCGTGCGTGAGGTCCGCGACCGGTTGAGTGATACCCAGGGCCGTCGGGTACCGCTGGTGGCGGGCAATGTCGTTTCCACCGAAGGAGTCATCGATCTGATCGACGCCGGAGCCGACGTCATCAAGGTCGGCGTAGGGCCGGGTGCGATGTGTACCACCCGGATGATGACCGGAGTCGGACGACCACAGTTCAGTGCCGTGCTGGAATGTGCCGAGGCCGCTCGATCGGCGGGTAAGTCGATCTGGGCGGATGGCGGTGTGCGGTATCCCCGAGACGTCGCACTGGCCCTCGCGGCCGGGGCAGGCAGCGTCATGATCGGATCGTGGTTCGCCGGCACGTACGAGAGCACCGGTAACCTGCTCACGGACGCGGAAGGCAGGCAGTACAAGGAGGCGTACGGCATGGCCTCTGCCCGCGCCGTGCGATTGCGGACCAAGGACGCCAGTGGCTTCGAACGAGCCCGGGCCGCGCTGTTCGAGGAGGGAATCTCCACCGGACGTATGTATCTGGAGCCCGACCGGCCGAGCGTCGAGGATCTCATCGACTCGATCGTGGCGGGACTGCGGAGCAGCTGCAGCTACGCCGGCGCGACCAATCTAGAAGAGTTCTATCAGCTCGCTGTCGTCGGCGTTCAGTCCCATTCGGGCTACGACGAGGGCCGGCCGCTGCACGTCAGCTGGTAGCGGTCGCGAAGCGCTTGGCCGACCGAGCGCGCGCCTTAGCGGCTTCTTCGGTGCGATCCTTCGGTGGCGCGCTGGACACCAGATCGGCTAGCAGGTGCTCAGTCGCGTGCGCGATGTCGCGCACGGCCCGGTTGAAGGCTTCCTCGTTCGCCTTGGACGGCTTGCTGGTGCCGGCGATCTTGCGCACGTACTGCAGTGCGGCGTCGTGCACCTCTGAATGCGTCGCAGGCGGCTCGAAGTTGTTCAGCGGTCTGATGTTGCGGCACATACCTTCACACTAACTCGGAGGTGGCACTGCCCAAGGAGATGCTTGCCGCTCGAGTTCTGTGCGCCCATCATGTCCCCATGGCCCGGACGGACCCCAGCATCGTGACGGAGCCGCCCGAACAACGGCGAACGCTCGTCATCCTGGTGCTGGCACAGATCCTGAGCGGCGCCGCCCTCGCCGCCGGTGTGACCGTCGGTGCACTGCTCGCCGAAGACATGTCGGGATCAACCCGGTGGTCCGGCTTGCCCAGTGCGCTGTTCGCGGCGGGCGGAGCACTTGCCGCGGTTGGCGTGGGTCGGTTGAGCGAGCGGTCCGGCCGTCGTGTCGGACTCAGCGCCGGCTATCTGGTCGGCACCGTGGGTGGCTTCGGCGTCGTGGCGGCAGCCTGGCTGGACAATGTCGTCCTGCTCTTCACCGCGTTGTTCGTCTACGGTGCCGGCGTAGCCACCAGTCTGCAAGCTCGATACGCCGGCGCCGATCTGGCGGCGCCGTCGAGGCGTGGCCGCGCGGTGAGCACCGTGTTGGTCGCGACCACCGTCGGCGCCGTCGTCGGGCCGAATCTGGTGACTGTCACCGGGCGCATGGCAGAAGCCATCGGGATCCCGGTTCTTGCCGGTCCGTTCTTGCTGGCCGGCGTCGCGTTCGGCGCGGCTGGCCTGCTGCTGTGGGCGATGTTGCGGCCGGATCCGCTGCAGTTGGCCCGGGCCCTTGCGACCGTGCCGTCTCCAGAGGGATACGGCGCGCAGTCGCCGACAGGCCACACAGCCACCGGTCCGGACCTCACCTCCAGGCAACGCCGCGGCCCCTGGTCGCCGGCGGTAGTCGGCGGTGCTGGAATCCTTGTTCTCAGCCAGTTCGTCATGGTGGCGATCATGACGATGACACCGATCCACATCCAGCACCACGGGCACGATCTCAGTGCCACCGGCGTCGTCATCGGCGCACACATCGCTGCCATGTTCTTGCCCTCGCCGCTGTCGGGATGGCTTGTCGACCGCTTCGGGCCACGCGCCATCGCCACCGCATCAGCGGTCACGCTGTTGATCTCAGGACTCTTGGCCGCAGTCGGCGCCTTCGGCCTCTGTGATCACTCTTGGTCTGGCGCTCGTCTTGCTCGGTCTCGGGTGGAACTTCGGGTTGGTAAGCGGCAGCACAGTGATCACCGATGCCGTGCCGCTCGCCTTTCGCGCTCGCACTCAGGGCACGGTCGACCTCGTGGTTGCCGTGGCGGCCGCGTGCGGCGGCGTCGGCTCCGGACTTCTCGTGTCGGCGACGAGTTACCGCACCCTTGCGCTCCTCGGCGGCGTTGTGGCTCTCGCCGTCATCCCCTTCGCTGTCCTGGGCCGGCAGCGCCCCGTCCAGGAGGCGGAGCCGAGCCGGCTCTGAGGCCCTTGCCTTGGCCAGCAGTCAGCCCGACCGAGAACCCCTGCTCAGCTCATCAAAGGCGGCTAGTGCGCGTGGTCTCCGCGGTAGAACTCGTAGACCCAACCGGTCAGGGTGACGGCGCCGAAGGCAAAACCCAGGATCATCAGCCACCAGCCGAAGACCGGCCCGAGCACGACCAGGATGAACGTCATCCCGCAGAACAACGGCCACTTGCTCTGCGGCGGGAAGAACCCCAGATCACCGGCGCCCTCCAGCACCTGACCATCGGTCCGGTCCTCCGGCCGGGGATCGATACGCCGGGCGACCAGAGCGAGGTAGCCGGCGATCATCAAGGACAGGAGCAACGTCAAGATCAGCGCGATCGTGCCGGTGGGGTCCTTGCTGAGGAACCAATAGATCGGAGTGACCACGATGAAAAAGATGGTCAGGCCCCCGAAGATCCACGCTTCGACCTTCACCGCTGATCCTCTTCAGGCTCCGGCGACCGGGAATGATGGCCTGCCTCGTACTGTGCAGCGAGGTCGCTGGTCGTTCCCCGGACCCGAGCCCTGAGCTCACCCTTGCGGCCTGTGTCCTCGCCAGCATCCACCGCGGTTTCCTCGAAGAACTGGTCTTCTTCACCATCACCCGTCTCGTTGTCGTCGTACTCCGACAGCGCAACCTCGGGATGATGCAGGTCGAAGGCAGGCGACTCGGACCGAATACGAGGAATCGCGGTGAAGTTGTGCCGCGGCGGTGGGCAGGAGGTGGCCCACTCCAGTGAGCGACCCCAGCCCCAAGGATCGTCGGTGGTCACCTTCGGGTTGTGCCGGGACTTCCAGACGTTGTAGAAGAACGGCAGGCTCGAGGCGCCGAGCAGGAAGGCGCCCGCGGACGAGATCTGGTTGAGGATTGTGAATCCCTCGTTCGGTAGGTAGTCCGCGTACCGTCGGGGCATACCCTCCACACCCAGCCAGTGCTGCAGGAAAAACGTCGTGTGGAATCCGATGAACAGCAGCCAGAAGTGGATCTTCCCCCAGGTCTCGTCGAGCATCCGGCCGGTGAACTTGGGCCACCAGAAATAGAACCCGGCGAACATCGCGAAGACGACCGTGCCGAAGACCACGTAGTGGAAGTGGGCAACGACGAAGTAGCTGTCGTTGAGCTGGAAGTCCAGCGGAGGGCTGGCCAAGATCACGCCGGTCAGACCACCGAACAGGAAGGTCACCAAGAATCCGACCGACCAGAGCATGGGTGTCTGCATGGCGATGTTGCCGCCCCACATGGTTCCGATCCAGTTGAAGAACTTCACACCGGTCGGAATCGCGATCAGCATCGTCATGAACGAGAAGAACGGCAGATTGACGGCACCGGTGGTGAACATGTGGTGCGCCCACACAGCCATCGACAGGGCGCCGATCAGCAGGGTCGCACCCACCAGGCCGATGTAACCGAAGATCGGTTTTTTGCTGAAGACAGGGAGGATTTCGGTGATGATGCCGAAGAACGGCAGCGCGATGATGTAGACCTCGGGATGCCCGAAGAACCAGAACAGGTGCTGCCACAAGACCGGTCCGCCGGTGGCGGCGTCGAAGACATGGGCACCGAGCACCCGGTCGGCTTCGAGAACCAGCAGAGCAGCGGCCAAGATCGGGAAGACCATCAACACCAAGATCGACGTGACGAAGATGTTCCAGGTGAAGATCGGCATCCGGAACATGGTCATGCCGGGTGCCCGCATTGTCACGATGGTGGTGACGAAGTTCACGGCTCCCAGCAGGGTCCCGATGCCGGCCATGTAGAAGCCCATGATCCACAGGTCATGACCTATGCCCGGTGAGTTCACCACGTCGCTCAGCGGCGTGTAGGCGTACCAGCCGAAGCTGGCAGCCCCGTTAGGTGTGAGGAACCCGGAGCAGACGATGAGGCCGCCGAACAAGTAACTCCAATAGGAGAACATGTTGAGTCGCGGGAACGCCACATCGGGTGCGCCGATCTGCAGGGGCATGATCGCGTTGGCGAAGCCCGCGAACAACGGGGTCGCGAACAGCAGCAGCATGATCGCGCCGTGCATGGTGAAGAATTGGTTGTACGCCTCGTAGGACACGAACTGCAGGCCCGGGAATGCCAACTCGGCGCGGATCCCGAGCGCCAGAATCCCGGCGAAGAAGAAGAACATCAACGAGGTGATGAAGTAGAGGTTGCCGATCACCTTGTGATCGGTGGTGATCATCCACTTCCACGCCACCCGGCCGAGGTCACGCTTGGGCAGAGCGACTTCAGCCGCTGTCGCGGTCCGTTCCAGAGTCGTCACCGTTCGCCCACCTCCTGTGGATTCGTATTCTTCAGCTCGCCGCCCGGGTCGGCGTTCTTCGGTCCGCGAGCCTCTCCGATCTGCCCTTTGGCGACCAACGTCCGGAGATAGTTGGTGTACTCCTCCTCGCTGACGATGTGCACGTTGAACAGCATCGCGGAGTGATAGGTGCCGCACAGTTCCGCACACTTTCCGCGGAAGACGCCTTCCTTGGTCGGCGTGAGGAAGAAGTTGTTCGACCTGCCCGGTATGACGTCCAGCTTCTGGTAGAACGACGGAACCCAGAAGGAGTGAATGACGTCCGGTGACGACAAGGTGAAGTGGACCACCTTGCCCACCGGCAGGTAGAGATCCGGCGTCGCATTGATCGTGCCGGCATTCCAGACGTCCTGGCCCACGGCGGGATCGTCCGCGGATTTGTAGTTGAACGTCCACGACCACTTCTGGCCGACAACGGTGATCTCAACGTCGGGCTCAGGATCCCGCTCAAGGACAACGTTCTGGGCAAGGATCGTGTAGTAGAACAGCACGCCGACGATGATGAACGGCGCGATCGTGTACATGATCTCCATCGGCAGGTTGTAACGACTCTGCCGCGGCATCTGATTGTCGTGCGACCGATACCGAATCACGGTCCAGCCGATCAACCCCCAGACCAGGACGCCCACGATGCCGGCCGCAATCCAGGTGCCGATCCAAAGATCGAATATGGCCGGAGAACGGTCGCTCGCAGCTTCGGGCAACCCGAGTCGCTTCAGTTGAGCTGTGGTCTCGGCAGAGCAACCGGTTAGCGCCAGCACTAGGGCGGCCGAACCTGCAGTCAACAGCCGTCTAGAGCTGACACCCACGTCGTGCCTTTCACCGGTCGGTCGGTCGACAAATCGAGCCAGAGGAGGCGGGCACAACCCCGTGCGAGACAGCTGGGGTCTACCAGTCTCGCTCTCACCCTAACGTAGGACGGGACAGCCAACACTGGTGGTCGGGGCGTAAGTTTTCGTTGTGGCGCAGCCGTTATCCACGGTCTTCCTCGACTCATCTTCCGGCGAGCCGATGCTGCCGGAAGCGCGCCGAGCGTGGCTCGATGCCCAGGACGCGGGGTGGGGTGATCCGCTTCGACTGCACCGGCCCGGCCGGCTTGCGTCTCAGGCGCTCGATCGGGCTCGGGAGGTGGTTTCGGAGATTGTCGGGGCCCGCGCAGAGGACGTGGTTTTCACCAGCTCGGGGGTCCAGGCAGCCACGGCCGCGATCGCCGGCCTGGCCAAAGGGCGCCGGCGTGCCGGCCCCAGAATCGTCACCAGCGCAGTTGATCATTCCTCGGTCCTGGCGGCCGCTGAGACGTACGGCGAACCGGTGACCGTTGACGTCGATCACGTGGCCCGGGTGGATCTCGCGGCCTGGAGCGATGCGGTGCGCAGTGAAGGGGTCGCGGCGGCGAGCCTGCAGGTGGCGAATCACGAGGTCGGCACCCTGCAGCCGTATGCCGAAGCCGCAGAGCTATCCGCGCAGGCGGAGGTGCCACTGGTGCTCGACGCGACCGCAGCTCTTGGCCGCGTTGCGCTGGCCGATTCGGTCGGCTGGTCGGTCCTGACCGGCGCTGCCCAGGCGTTCGGCGGTCCGCCGTCGGTCGGTTTGATGGTGATCCGGCGGGGGGTACGGTGGCGAGCCCCGTATCCGACCGATGACTATCAGGCCGGGCGCTGGCCGGGCGCTCCAGATGTACCCGCGATTGCGGCTGCGGCGGCTGCGCTCGAGGTGTGGCGGAGCGATCGGGAGACAGTAGGCGCGCGTCAGCACGCGCTCGTGGAGAAGCTGCGATCGGGCATCGCCTCAGCGGTCCCGGACGTCGACGTTGTCGGCGACCCCAATCGCCGGGTGCCCCATCTGCTGACGTTCTCCGCGCTGTATGTCGATGGCGAGACGCTGACGCTCGAATTGGACCGGGCTGGCTTTGCGGTCTCCAGTGGGTCCGCCTGCAGCGCTTCCAACGAGCACCCCTCGCACGTCCTCGCGGCGATGGGGGCGTTGACCCATGGCAACGTGCGGATCGGAGTTACCCGAACGACCACCGAAGGCGACGTCGACCGCTTCCTGGAGGTCCTGCCGCCGATCGTTGCCGAACTCCGCGCCACCGTGAGCGTTAGGTGAGTCAACAGCCAAGGCTGTCGTTGGACTGCCTCGGCATGGCGTGTCCTCGGCCGATCATCGAACTTGCCCGGCGCTTCGGGGAACTCGACGACGGCGATGTGGTGGAACTGCTGGCCGACGATCCGGCGGCCGGGCCCGATCTCGCCGCGTGGTGCAGGATGCGGGGACAGGAGTTGATCTTCAGCGAGCCGCCTCGCTTTCGGGTGCGCCGCATCTCCGGGTGAGAATCGGGAGTGCGGGCGTACGGCCCACATGTTCGGGGGCCCGCTGGTGAAGGGCCCGGTAGGGCAGGTCGGTGCCGGGCCAGTTCCGGAAACTGCTCATCGACGGCGACAGAAACCAGATGGACCAGCATGCTCGCCGGGCTGGATTCACCCGACCCGTCCTTCGACATCGTGCTGCCTGAAGCCGAGAAACGCGCTTCAGCTCACGTTGCGCGTCCGATCAGTGGAAGCTGTCACCGCAAGCGCAGGACCCGGTGGCGTTCGGGTTGTCGATGGTGAAGCCCTGCTTCTCGATGGTGTCCATGAAGTCGATGGTGGCGCCCATCAGGTACGGAGCGCTCATCCGATCGGTGACGACGTTGACGCCACCGAACTCCCGCACGATGTCGCCTTCGAGGCTGCGCTCGTCGAAGAAGAGCTGATAGCGCAGACCGGAGCAGCCGCCCGGCTGGACCGCCACTCGAAGCGACAAATCTTCGCGGCCCTCGCCCTCGAGCAGCGCCTTGACCTTGCCAGCCGCCTCATCTGTGAGGATGATGCCGTCGGCCACGCTGGGCGCCTCGACGAAGGTCTGGTCGGTTGCCGTCATATCAAACTCCTGAATGTTGTCTGCGCACTCAACACGTTAAGTCTAAGGGGCCACAAGACCGCGGCAAAACGCCCGTCCCGACGACAGGGAACTCTCCTCACCAGGTCCAGGAGCGCGCCACTCGCCGCGCCAGCGCCGCCAGTTCCACCTCCGTCACCGCTGACCCGTTGGTCCCATCGCCCGACGCTTCGTGAACGGCATATGCGGCTTCGATCCCCATTGTGCGCATCTCTCGGCCACCGATGAGCACCTCGCCGGCCAGAACGATGCACGGGCTGAGTGCAGCGGCGGCAGCGTCTGCCATGGCAGCGACAACTCCGCCACCCCGGGAGGCGAAGTCGAAGACGGTGCAGCCGGTCACCATCAAATCCACCGCGCGTTCGACAGTGGCCAAGGCGACTTCGGGCCCGGTCGTCAGACGTCCCCCCAACGCCAGGACGGCAAAGCCCAGACCGCCGCAGGCACCAGCGCCCGGTTGTTCGGCATGCTCCGCTGAGGCGAGATGAGCAAAGCCATCCAGCGCCGCGTCGATACCCAACAGGAGTGCAGGATCCAAGCCGGCGCTTCGGCCGCGCAACGACGTTATTCCTCGCAGGCCGAGCAGCTGCTGCTTGAGCTCCCGCTGCGGCACCACACCGATGAGCTCCGTCTCGCCGAGCGTCGCGAAGGCAGCGCTGAGATCCACAACACCGACGTCGCTCAGCGCGGGAGCGCCGTGATCGAGCGGCCGGTCAGCGGTTGCTCCCAGACCGGCCAGGAGGCCGGCGCCGGCGTCGTGCACGGCAACGCCGACGAGATCGAGGTAGACCCGGCGCGGCCGACGGCTCGCCAGCACCTGGCCGAGCGCCTCGCCCAAGGGTCGCGATGAGTTGTCGTACGGCAGATCGGCAACGGGCTGCTCGCCGCTGATGCCCAGGGCGGCGACTCCGCCAGTCTCAGCCAGGGTGACCGTCGAGAAACCGACTGCGAATACCTCCATCGAGGCGCCGTGCTGCTCGGCGAAGGCCCGCACGAACCCCGCACCCGCCTCACCGACCGCGAGCGTGTCCACGGCTGCGGTCGACCAGCCGGACGCGATGATGCGGCCTGCTTCAAGCGAGGTCAGGGCGCCAATAGCATCGCTGGCCACCAGCACTCGCACGCTGTCCGCCTCTTTCTGTCGGGGCGGCTGCCATGGTAGGGACCTGACGGAACTCGACATCGGGTGACTCAGGTTTCGGCCGGTATCGTGGTCAGATGACCACCACGCCCACATCGGCTCCGATCAGGCCTGGGACGCCGCTCTCGCTGTTCGTTCTTGGCGAAGGATCTGACCCGCGCTCGGAGCGGGGCGTCGAATGTCCTGGCGATCTGCCTCCGGCGTCCGATCCGGCCCTCGTGGAACGCGCTCGGCGGGCAAAGGCGGCACTGGGAGATCGGTTATTCGTTCTCGGACACCACTACCAACGGGATGAGGTCATCCAGTTCGCCGACGTGACCGGTGACTCGTTCAAACTGGCTCGCGAGGCCGCGGCTCGGCCAGAGGCCGAATTCATCGTGTTCTGCGGCGTGCACTTCATGGCTGAATCGGCCGACATCCTGACCGCCGATCACCAGAAGGTCATCCTGCCCGACCTCGCTGCGGGTTGCTCGATGGCCGACATGGCTCGCCTCGCGCAGGTCGAGGACGCCTGGGACGTCCTGGCCGACGCTGATGTCGCCGAGATGACCGTGCCGGTCACGTATATGAATTCCTCGGCCGACATCAAAGCGTTCTGCGGCAAGCATGGTGGCGTGGTCTGCACGTCGTCGAACGCCAAGACGGTGCTGGACTGGGCCTTTGAGCGAGGTGAGAAGGTCCTCTTCCTTCCCGATCAGCACCTTGGCCGCAACACCGCGGTGCTCCAGATGGGCATGAGCCTTGACGACTGCGTGCTCTACGACCCCCGACGGCAAGGCGGTGGGCTGACCGCCGAGCAGCTGCGCTCAGCAAAGGTGATCTTGTGGAAGGGCCACTGCTCGGTGCACGGCCGCTTCACTCCGGAAGCCGTCGACGATGTCCGCGCCCGGATCCCGGGAGTTCAGGTGCTCGTTCATCCGGAGTGTCTGCACGAGGTCGTGCTCAAAGCCGACCTGATTGGTTCTACCGAATTCATCATCAAGACTATCGAGAGGGCGCCCGCGGGCTCGAGATGGGCTGTCGGCACAGAGCTGAACCTGGTGAAGCGACTGGCCCTGACCCATCCCGATAAGGAGATCGTCTTCCTGGAGAAGCACGTCTGCTATTGCGCGACGATGAATAGGATCGACCTTCCGCATCTGGTGTGGGCTCTGGAGAATCTGGCTGCGGGCCATGTCGTCAACCAGATCGTTGTCGACAGCGAGACCGAGCACTACGCCCGGGAGGCGCTGCAACGGATGCTCGCCCTGCCAGGGGAGACTATGAAGGACTAGCTCGCCCTGCCAGGCGAGACTATGAAGGACTAGTTCCGCTGCGGGACGAGTTGGGGATCAGGCCCTCGTCGGAGTCGCTGAGCAGGGCCCGAACGTCCTCGACCGTGGAGTCTGCATCCGGCAAGATCAGGTCCGAATCGCGCAGCTCATCGTCGGGCACCACGGTGCCCGCGCTGCGCACTCGGTCCAGCAACGCTTGCAGGGCGCTCGCCAGCTGGTCCTGATCCGCCGAGGCGACCGCCTTGTCGACGGCGTCGTCAAGCGAGTTCAGGTCGCGGACGGCCTCCTCGCTCAGTTCCCACTGGCCTTCGTTCAAGATCCGTACGATCATCGAAGGTCACCCTCGTTCGCCGGCGCTTGTTGTGGCTGCCCTGCGTTGAAGGTAGGCGGCGCTGGGTAGCTGCCCTGGTTGGGCGTGGTCGGCGGCAGGGCCTGCGACGGCGCCTGCTGGCCCTCGATCGCCTGGGGAGCCCCCGACGGGCCAGGACCGATAGACGCCTTCATCCGGGCGAGTTCTTCCTCCACATCGGATGTCGAGGCCAGCTGCTCCAACTCAAGGGTGATGTCGTCCTTCGTCGTGCCGGTCGGATCGTCGAGAGCCCCGCTGGCCAGCAGCTCGTCGATCGCCCCCGCACGAGCCTGCATCTGTGCGGTCTTGTCTTCGGCGCGCTGGATAGCCAAACCGACGTCACCCATCTCCTCGCTGATGCCGGAGAACGCCTCGTTGATCCGGGTCTGAGCTTCGGCGGCGGAGTAGGTGGCCTTGATTGTTTCCTTGCGCGTCCGGAAGGCGTCGACTTTCGCCTGCAACCGCTGGCTGGCTCGGGTGAGCTTCTCCTCTTCACCTTGTAGCTGCGCATGCTGGGTCTGCAGATCGGTCAGCTGTTGCTGGAGGCCGGAGCGGCGGGTGAGGGCCTCGCGAGCCAGGTCTTCGCGGCCCACTTCCAGCGCCTTCTGCGCCTGCTGGGTCAGCTTGTCGGCCTGGGTGTTGAGCTGGGTCGCTTGGAGTTCGACTCGCTTGCGGCTGGTGGCCACGTCGGCAACGCCCCGGCGTACCTTTTGAAGCAGTTCAAGCTGACGCTGGTAGGAGTAGTCGAGCGTCTGGCGAGGATCTTCGAGCTTGTCCAGAGCCTTGTCGGTCTTGGCTCGAAAGATCAACGAGATGCGCTGAAAAATACCGCTCATGACGTATCAGCTAGTCCTTCCACAGTCGCAGATATGCGGGGCGCTGGTGCACAGGCTTCCACCGTATCCCCGCCACGGTAAGGGTCGGGATACGGACCGGCTAGTAGGTTCGTCTTTGGGTTGTTCCCCTGACACAATCCAGGGATGCGCTCGGCACTGAGCCGGCGCCCAGGTCGACCGCAGCAGCGAGAGGAGGAGTTCGTGGCACTCTTCCGCCGCAACACCCCAGCCGAGCCGGCGCCGCCACCGCCACCTGCTGCGCCGCCCGGTCCGGGCATGAGGAAGGACCGGCCGACGCCGACGCGGAAGGAAGCAGAGGCCGCCCGCCGGCAACGGGTCGCCCGTAATCTGTCGAAGAAGGAAGCACGCCGGGAGGCGGGACGGCATGCGCGGGCCGAGCGGATGAGGGCGATCAATGCCCGAGATGCCACACCGGAGAAAGCGCTGCTGCGTGACTACGTCGACGCCCGCTTCAATCTTGGCGAGTTTCTCCTGCCCAGCCTGGTCGTGATCTTGGCACTGACGTTCCTGAGCCAGTCCTTACCGCGAGTGGCAGTTCTCAGCACGATCGGCATGTATCTGTTCATCCTCGCGGTCATCGCTGATTCTGCTCTCATGTGGCGAGGGTTCAAGAAGGTACTGGCCGCCCGACTCCCCAAGGCTTCGCCACGCGGGCTGCTGATGTATGGCATGAACCGCGGCATCCAAATCCGCCGGTTTCGAATGCCGCCTCCCCGCGTCAAGCGCGGTGAGAAGAAGTTCTAGCAGGGTGCAGAGCAACGCGGCGGCGGCCGGCCGAAGATTGTCAGCCGAGACCCAGAGCCTGACCTGATGGCGTGGCGGTGGCTCCCGGATCGGGATCCGAACGACGGCTCCCTATCTCGCACATTCACGAGCCAGGGAGAGGCAGAGACGTGGCTGGGCGAGTTCTACCCCGAGCTGGTTGTCGCCGGAGTGCAGGCGGTCAGCCTCTACGAGGAGGATCGCCTCGTCTACGGTCCGATGAACCTGGGGCCCGACTACGACTGATCTTCGCTCATGGCTCCCTGACGCCGGGGGTCACGAACGGTGGTTTGGTGATCACGAACGGCTCTCGTCGGCTCCGGATGTCGACGAACACCCCGTCACCGTCGGCGACCTCCGGCTTGAGCAGCGTCAACGCGATCCCGGTTTTGAGGGTCGGCGAGAAGGTGCCGGAGGTGACGTAGCCGATCTCTTCTCCTCCCGGACCATAGACGGTCATACCCGGCCGCGGAATGCCTCGTCCGACTGCCTTGAGCCCGCGCAACAGTCGCCGAGGGCCGCGCGTCCTCTCGGCGCGAAGCGCGGCATCCCCGAAGAACGCCTCCTTCGTCCAGCCGACGGCCCACCCCAGACGCGCCTGTACGGGCGTGATCTCTTCAGACAGGTCCTGGCCGTGCAGCGGATAGCCCATCTCAGTCCGCAGGGTGTCACGCGCAGCCAAGCCGGCCGGCTGTAGTCCGTACGGAGCGCCGGCCTCGGCCAGGCTCTGCCACACCTCGACGGCGGCGTCCACGGGCATGATCAGCTCGTAGCCGCGTTCGCCTGTGTAGCCCGTCCGACAGACGGTGACCGATCGGCCTGCCTTCTCAGTGGCCACGAAGGACATGTAGTCGTGCCCGGCGGGAAAGCCGGCTGCCGTCAGCACCTCGTCGGATTCGGTGCCTTGCACCGCAAGGATGGCGAAATCGTCGTGGTCGTTCGACACGGTGACTCCGGCAGGGGCCGATCCGGTCAGCAGGTCGACGACGCGTGCACAGTTGGCTGCGTTAGGGATGAGCAAAACCTCGTTGGGCGATCTCAGGTAGGCGATCATGTCATCCACCACGCCGCCGTCCTCGTTGCAGATCAGCGTGTACTGAGCCTGTCCGGCTTCGATCCTGCCAAGATCATTGGTCAAACACCGGTTGAGGAACTCGGCCGCGCCCGGCCCAGTGACCGTCGCCTTCCCGAGGTGGCTGACGTCGAAGACTCCCACAGCCTGGCGTACGGCGGCGTGCTCAGCCAGGACTCCGGCTCCGGCGTACTCCAACGGCATCGACCAGCCGCCGAATTCGGCGAACTTCGCTCCTGCCGCGACGTGCTGGAGGTGCAGCGGCGAGGTCTTGAGGCCCACAACGGGCGTGCCGCCTGCGGGCGTCGAGTTCGCCGAGTTCCATGATCACCGAACCTACCGCACCTGTTGCACCGACGAACCGCGGTCAACCTGTCAGGAGCTAGCCTGTGACTCGTTTTGACAGCTCAATCCGTAATGAAAGGTGGCAGTGTGATGCCAACACCCTCGTTGCCGACTCTGACTATCGCCAGGTCGGTTCCGCGCGACGTGGACGTGCTGGTGGTCGGTCTGTCGTCCGAAGGATCCGTGGGAGTGCCGAAGGATGTCGAGCAGGCGTACACGAAGCGCTTCGGCGCCGGTGTGGGCGATCTGACGCGCTCCATTGGCGCAAAGCCGGAGGTGGGCAGCCGGCGAACGCTGCCGGCAGTCGGTGACGGGCCTCGCCTCGTCGTGGTCGGAATCGGCAAAGGTGAGCTGAGTGTTGATGAGCTGCGGCAAGCCGCGGGCAACGGCATCCGCGCGGCCGGTGAACTTTCCGAGCAGACGCCGCTGTCGGTGGCCGTCAGCCTTGGTCAGGGCGAGGGCACCGTTCGCGCGGTTGCCGAGGGTGCCCTCCTGGGCAGCTATCGCTATGCCACCCTGAGTGCGAACACGAACGGCTCCGCACCCGGCCCCGGAATCGGCAGCATTACGGTGGTCGAGCCCGGTGCGACTCAGAAGGGCATCGCTGAAGACGCCTTGACGGTGGCGCGCGCGGTGGTCACCGCCCGAGAGTGGGTCAATCTGCCGCCCAACCTGCTGTATCCGGCATCGTTCGCCGACGAGGTTCGCGGCTTCGTCAGGACCTCACCGGTGGCGATCGAGGTGCTGGATGAGAAGGCGCTCCTCCGGGACGGCTACGGTGGCATCCTCGCCGTCGGTGGAGGGTCATCGCGGCTTCCGCGATTGGTCCGGCTCAGTTATCGGCCACGAGGGGCGAAGACCCATCTGGCGCTGGTCGGCAAGGGAATCACTTTCGATTCCGGCGGTTTGAACATCAAACCCGCCGACGGCATGTACACGATGAAGTGCGACATGTCGGGCGCCGCCGCAGTCTTCGCGGCGACCCGAGCGATTGCCGACCTCGGCCTGAAGATCAAGATCACCGCGTACGGGTCGCTGGCCGAGAACTTGCCCTCCGACACGTCCTACCGGCCGTCCGACGTGCTCACCATCTATGGCGGGAAAACGGTGGAGAACGGCAACACGGACGCTGAAGGCCGGCTGGTGCTCGCCGACGCTCTCGCCCGAGCGGGTGAGGACCAGCCCGACCTTGTGGTGGACGTCGCCACCCTGACCGGCGCGTGTGTCGTGGCCCTCGGCTCCCGAACGGCAGGACTGATGACTTCCGACGACGCAACCGCAGACCGGATACTCGCCGCAGCCGAGGCCGGCGGCGAAGAGGTCTGGCGGCTGCCCATCCCGGCAGAGACTCGCGGCAAGTTGGACTCCAAGGTGGCGGACCTGAGGTCAACCGGTACCGATCGAGCTGGTGGCGCCTTGCTGGCCGCCGCTTTTCTGCGCGAGTTCGTGACAGACGGCACACCATGGGCACATCTCGACATCGCGGGGCCGGCCTTCCACGATGGCGCGCCCTATGGCTACGTCAGCTCTGGCGGCACCGGAGCCGGCGTCCGCACCCTCATTGCCCTGGCCCGTTCCCTGGCCACCTAGCCAACGTCGCCGATCCCGCGAGCCATCCCAGCGTTCGCCAGCGTCGACAAATCGCGCTCCGCTGCCTGGCGGAGGCGAGCGCGCACGAGCGCGTCTGTGAACTTGTCAGCCCGACGTGGTCGGTGCAGGCTCGGCCGAGGCCCCCTGCCGCGATGAGTTCCGGCCGGGTCGCGAGTCTGTTCTGCTGACCGTCGTAGGACGGCGTACGACGCTGCCCGGCACGAGACACAACGGAGGACACCATGACGACCACGCCGAGTAATCCGACCACCACGCTGCCCGGCCGCCCGCCCGTCGTTGACCTGGCCACCTGGCAGACCGCCCGTGACGAGCTTCTGGTCCGCGAGAAGGCCCACACCCGCGAGGGCGACGCTCTCGCCGCGGCCCGCCGCCGACTGCCGATGGTGGAGGTCGACGCAACGGTCGAGGTCGTCGGACCCGACGGCCCGGTCCCGTTCCTGGACCTGTTCCAGGGCCGCGACGAGCTCGTGGTCTACAAGCACATGTGGTACGACGGCGCGCCGCACCAGGGGCAGTGCGAGGGCTGCACCACCACGGCCTGGCACCTGAAGGACGCCGTCTATCTCAACGCCCGCGGCGTCTCGTTCGCCATCCTGACCACGGGCCGTTGGGACGAGGTGGCCTCCTACGTCGAGTTCATGGGCTACACCCAGCCCTGGTACTCGGTGCGCGACGTGGAGGCACCGGTCGGCGGCAGCATGGGTTACATCACCTGCTTTCTGCGCGACGGCGACCGCGTGTTCCTCACCTACTCCACGACGGGCCGTGGCAACGAGCCGACCAACGGGTCCTTCGGCCTGCTCGACATGACGCCCTACGGCCGCGGCGAGGCGTGGGAGGACAACCCCGAGGGCTGGCCCGAGGGGCGCCGCGCGTGCTGGTACTGGCGCTCGGACGCGGACGGGAACGCCACCTGGGGCCCGACCAGTCGCCCCGTGCCACAGTGGACCCGTCCCGGCGCGACCCCCGTGGAGACCCTCGGCCGGCACGGCCACCATCACTGACGCGCCTTCGTCGACGGCGTACGGCGATGCGCGAGCGAACACACCGTTCGCGAGCGTCGATAATCGCGCTCCGCTGTCTGGACGAGGCGAGCGCGCAAGACACGCTTTTCGTCTTGCGAGCGAGGGAGGAAGACAGCGGACAAGAGCGCGATGCGCGAGCGAACACTGAAGGGAGGCTTGCCGTGCTGGCAGTTGCCCCGGCATCGCTTGCTCCATCCGACGCGCGCGATACCTCTGCCAGCACGGCGTGATGAGACGCCGCCCCCCAAACTTGCGGTGCCGTCAGGCTGGCCCACGACGTCAACGTCTCATCTACCCGTGTTTCGAAGCCGCGGGAACAGCGGATTGCCTAGGGTCAGAAAGAATCTGGAGCGGGCGCTGTCAGCGCAGATCTGGATGCTTCTTGTTCCGGCTGTTGTAGTCCCGCATGCGCTGCGGATAGCCGACCACGGCAGCGTCGTAACCAGGGATCTGTAGCGACTCGGCAAACGCATGCGCCCACTCCGGTGACGGCACTACCCGGCGGGTCCACTCGCCGTCGAAGGCCACCAGCAAGATCGTCGTCTGGGTAACCGAGGTCTTCGGCTCCACAAACGCTTCGACGCCGCGGCGGCTTTGCACGAACTGCGTCAGATGCGACGTCACCGCGTCGTCGGCCGTACGGTTGTCGCTGGCACGGCGGCGGCCTCGCTGGGCCCGCGCGGCTGTCCGCTTCAACCAGTTCATGAGCCAAGTATGGCGCTCACGTCAGCTGACAGGATGTCAGCCATGGTGGCTTCGTACGACGTGGTGATCCTGGGAGCAGGGAGCGGCGGCTATGCCTGCGCGCTTCGGGCGGCCCAACTCGGGCTGTCGGTGGCCATGGTCGAGAAGGACAAGGTCGGCGGCACGTGCCTGCATCGTGGATGCATCCCGACCAAAGCTCTGCTGCACGCAGCCGAGGTGGCCGACGCCGCCCGGAACGGCAGCCAGATCGGCGTCCACGTCACCGTCGACAAGATCGACTTGGCCGGCATCCAGGACTACGCCGCCTCGGTGGTCAACCGGCTCTACTCCGGTCTTACCGGGCTGGTCAAGGCCGCCGACATCACGGTCGTCTCAGGTGAGGGCCGGATTGTCTCGGTTGACGGAAAAGTCGCTGTACGAGTAGCTGAGGAGGATTACCTGGGCAGCTACCTCGTCCTGGCCTCCGGATCATTTCCGCGGACGCTGCCTGGGATTGAGGTCGACGGCCATCGCGTGATCAACAGCGATCATGCCCTCAAACTCGGCCAGCTGCCGAGTTCGGCGATCGTCCTCGGCGGCGGTGTGATCGGTGTCGAGTTCGCCAGCGCGTGGCGCTCGCTTGGCGTCGAGGTCACCGTGGTGGAGGCCATGCCGCACCTGCTGCCAACCGAGGATGCTGCCATCGCTGCTGCTCTGGAGCGGGCCTTCCGTCGCCGCAAGATCGGCGTCCGCACCGGGATAGCGGTCGACAGCTGCCAGACAAGCGGCGACCTCGCCACTGTGCGACTTGCCGATGGCAGTGAACTGAGCGACGAACTCGTGCTCGTGGCGGTTGGCCGCGGGCCGTACACCGACGGTCTGGGCTACGCCGAAGCAGGAGTGCGGCTCGGCCGCAGCTTCGTCGAAACGGACGAGCGATTGCGCGCCTCTGTGCCCGGCACGTATGCCGTCGGTGATCTTGTTGCGGGACCGCAGTTGGCCCACCGCGGTTTTGCCCACGGAATCTTCGTAGCTGAGGACATTGCTCACCTGACGGGAAGGCTGCCGCCTGCCCCGCTGCCGGTCAAGGACAGCGACATTCCGCGAGTGTCGTACTGCGATCCCGAGGTCGCGACCGTCGGCTTGTCCGAGGAAGCCGCCCGAGCAGCCTACGGCGAGGTGGAGACGCTGACCTACGACCTAGCTGGTAACGGTAGATCTCGGATTCTCAAGACCGCAGGCTTCGTCAAACTCATCCGCCGATCCAGTGGTCCGGTCGTCGGAATCCACATGATCGGCTCACGCGTCAGCGAGCTGATCGGTGAAGCGCAGCTGATCAACGGTTGGGAAGCGCACCCCAGTGATGTGGCGTCGTACGTCCACGCCCACCCGACGCAGAACGAAGCCTTGGGTGAGGCCCATCTCGCCCTCGCCGGAAAGCCGCTGCACAGCCATGGCTGATTTCGACCCTGCTCCTCGCTGAACGACGTCGCCAAGATCAACAACGCCCTGAGCGGTCCGGTCACCAGTTGCTGCTGCCGCGGCGCCGGCGGAGACGGGTTTGGCTAGGCTGAGGCGAAACCCGACGAAACGGTCCGCTCGACGAAGGAGTCCTAACACCATGCCGACTTCTGTGACACTACCGGCGCTGGGTGAAAGCGTGACCGAGGGCACTGTCACCCGGTGGCTCAAGCAGGTCGGAGACAACGTCGAAGCGGACGAGCCCCTGCTGGAGGTGTCGACGGACAAGGTCGACACAGAGATTCCTTCTCCGGCTGCCGGTGTGCTGCTCGAGATCACGGCGCAGGAGGACGAGACGGTCGAGGTCGGGGCCGTGCTCGGCTTGATCGGTGACGCAAGCGAAGCGGTCGCTGAGGGCGATGGATCGGATAGCGCGCCCGAGGTCGAGGAGCAGGCAGATGCTCAGCCGGTCACCGCTGACAGTGGCGTAGACGGGCAAACCACACCGGCGCCTCCCTCCCAGGCCGAGGAACAGACGGCGACCGCAGCAGCTCAGCCGCCGCCACAGTCCGCCGGCGGTGGCGACCAAGCCAGCGGCACCGAGGTCCCCCTGCCGGCCCTCGGTGAAAGCGTCACCGAAGGCACGGTGACGCGGTGGCTCAAGCAGGTCGGCGACCAGGTCGCGGCAGACGAAGCGCTGCTGGAAGTGTCGACGGACAAGGTAGACACAGAGATCCCGTCACCGGTGTCCGGCGTGCTTCTCGAGGTTCGAGTGCAGGAGGACGAAACCGTCGAGGTCGGGTCCGTGCTGGCACTCGTCGGTCAGCCAGGTGCGGCAACCGCCGAGCCGGAGCCAGAGCCACAACCGGAACCCGAGCCGCAGACCGAAGCCGAACCTCAGCCTGAGGCCGAGGCGCCGCGGCCGGAGGCACAGCCTGAGCCTGCAGCAGCACCCACCTCGCCACCCGAAGCAGAACCGCAGCAACCAGCAGCGACCGCACCCACCCCTGCCGCCTCGGCGACCACAGCAACCTCCGCGGCCACGGAAGCCGACGCAGGGTATGTCACCCCGCTGGTCCGCAAGCTGGCCAAGGAACACGACATTGATCTCGGCCAGGTCAATGGCACCGGCGTCGGCGGGAGGATCCGCAAACAAGATGTCCTAGCCGCGGCCGAGGCAGCCAGGAGCGCAGCGGCGCAAGCGGCCGAGGCGGCCGCGACACCCCCGGCAGCGGAGGCACCGGCGGCGAGCCCCGCTCCCGCGGCAGCGTCTGCTGCTGTCGATGCGAGCTCGCTGCGCGGCACCACCGAGAAGATGTCGAGGCTCCGCCAGACCATCGCGAGGCGGATGGTCGAGTCCCTGCAGGTCGCCGCCCAGCTGACCGCGACGGTTGAGGTCGACCTCACAGCGATCTCCCGCATCCGGGCGAAGGTCAAGGAGGACTTCAAGAAGCGCGAAGGCGCCAGCTTGTCCTACCTGCCGTTCATCACCAAGGCGGCCATCGAGGCACTCAAGATCTATCCGAAGGTCAACGCCACCATCGATACGGAGGCTCAGACCATCACCTATCCCGACTCAGAGCATGTCGGCATCGCCGTCGACACCGAGAAGGGCTTGCTTGTTCCAGTGATCAAGGACGCTGGTGATCTCAACATCGCGGGATTGGCCAAGAAGATCGGTGATCTCGCCGCCCGCACCCGGCAGAACAAGGTCAGCCCCGATGAGTTGAGCGGCGGCACGTTCACGATCACGAACTACGGCTCCGCCGGAACGTTGATGGACACCCCCATCATCAACCAGCCGCAGGTTGCCATCCTCGGTACCGGCGCGCTGGTCAAGCGTCCGGTTGTCGTCGCCGATCCGCAACTCGGTGAAGTGATCGCAGTGCGCGACATGATGTACCTCTCGTTGTCCTACGACCACCGGCTGGTCGACGGAGCCGAGGCGGCACGCTTCCTCAGCACGGTCAAAGCACGACTCGAGGAAGGCGATTTCGGATCCGAGTTCGGACTCTGAGTCCCTTTGAGTGCATAGGTTCGCGAGCCCTGCTACGCGGGACACGGAACGTAGACTCCGCGTCATGGGTCTGGTTTTCCTCGACCGAGGGCTGGGGCGTGATCAGGTCGACTACCTGGAGGCATGGGACCTGCAGCGCCGATTGCACGCTGAGGTCGCGGCCGCGACCCGGCCGAACACCGTGATCCTGCTGGAGCATGCGTCGGTGTACACGGCGGGCAAGCGGACCGAGCCCCAGGAGCGCCCTCTCGACGGAACTCCGGTCATCGACGTGGATCGCGGCGGCAAGATCACCTGGCACGGACCAGGTCAGCTCGTGGGCTATCCCCTGGTGCGGCTCCCCGAGGCAACCTACGTGGTCGACTACGTTCGCCGTCTCGAGGAAACGCTGATCCAGACGTTGGCGGATTTCGGCCTCCTGACGGGCCGGGTGCCCGGGCGCTCGGGCGTGTGGCTTGCCGCGGACGAGGCAGGAGCTGAGCGCAAGATTGCGGCGATCGGTGTACGGGTCGCCGCGGGGACCACCATGCACGGCTTCGCCCTCAATGTCGATCCCGATCTCCACGCGTTCGACAAGATCATTCCTTGCGGCATCGCCGATGCCGGCGTCACGTCCCTGGCGGCTGAACTCCGCGAGGTGTTCTCGCTGCCGCGAAGTAGCTGCAGTCCTGCGGCCGCATTTGGAGCGCTATCTCGCCTTCGAGCCCTACGAGAGGTCGCCAGATCTGCCGGCCAACACTCCGGACCCCGGCCGCAGGTTCACTGTGGGCGTCTGAGGGTGAACGTCCCCGGGCGGACACCGTCGACACTCTGATCACACCTACATCGCCGCCACTCGCCCCTGCCGGGCAAGATCACGGCCAGAATGAGCCAATGGTGGTTCGCCCGGCCTGGCGCGATGACGTACCGATGATCACTGAGGACTGGCTTGATCTTGTGGTCCTGCCGCGCCTGCTGGACGAGGACCAGCACGGTCAGGACTCGGCATGACGGAAAGCGCCGGACCGCGGCACGCTATGCCGCGGAGCACGACGTACGCCGTTGAGACACACGGTCTGCGTAAGTCCTATCGGACCCGCAAGGGCAGGCTGATAGCGGTTGCCGGTCTGGACCTCATGGTGCCGGCTGGCGGAGTCCACGGATTCCTTGGTCCGAACGGCTCCGGCAAGACCACCACGATCCGGATGCTGCTGGGCTTGATCCGCGCCGACGCCGGTGACATAGAGGTTTTCGGCGAGGATGTGCCAACGCGGCTGCCGGATGTCATCGACCGCATCGGTGCCATCGTCGAGCAGCCCAAGTTCTTCCCGAGCTTCTCCGGTCGCAAGAACCTGCAGCTGCTGGCTTCTGGTATCGGCGCGCCGGCGGCTCGTGTCGGCCAGGTTCTGGATGAGGTCGGGCTGGGTGACCGCGCCAGGAGCAAGTACCGCACCTACTCCCTCGGCATGAAGCAGCGGCTGGCCATTGCCGCAACCCTGCTCAAGGATCCGGAGCTGTTGATCTTCGACGAACCGACCAACGGACTCGATCCGGCCGGGATCCATGAAATCCGCGCCACCATGCGAGGACTCGCCGACTCCGGCAAGACCGTACTCGTCTCCAGTCACATTTTGAACGAAGTGCAGCAGGTGGCTGACACCGTCTCCATCATCGGCCGTGGCCGGCTGCTGGCCCAAGGTGAGGTGGACGACATCCTGGACGCCGGTGCCCAAGAATCCGCCCGGGTAGGCATCGCCGACCCCGCCCGCGCCGCGACGGTGCTTGCCGAGGCTGGTTTTGCGGTCCGTTCCTTGCCGGACGGCATGCTGAACGTCGCGGCCGGCGCGAGGGCAGGTCAGTCGGCGACCGACCTCGATCTCGCGCAGATCACCCGCCTGCTTGCCGAACATGAGCTCTACGTCTTCGAGCTGACGCCGGTCCGAGCCGATCTGGAGTCCGTGTTCTTGGAGTTGACGGCCGAGAACCACCTGGGCGCCACGAGTCGAGCACCACAGTGATCCGGCTCATCGGTGCGGAGATCAACCGGTTGCGGAGCCGACGCTTCACCCTCATCACGCTGCTCGCCGTCGTGATGATCTTGTCGATCTTCCAACTCCAGGTCAACGCGGACGTCAGTCCGCCGTCAGCTGAAGCCGTGGCCGCCAATCAGGCGCAGTTTGAGCGAGACCTGGAGGAATGGGAGCAGCACCACGAGGAATGGGAACAGCAATGCGTTGATGCGGGCCAGCCCAGGGAGCAGTGTGCCGGGGTTGCGCCGACCAAGGAGAACTACGGCTTACAGGCGGTGCCGTTCAGCGAGATCGCTCAGATCGGCTTGCTGCTCTCGATCTACTTGACCGGGTTTGGCCATGTTCTTGGTCGCCGCGTCATTCATCGGCGCAGAGTTCACGACCGGCGCGATCGCCAACTGGCTCAGCTTCGTACCGCGCCGGGTCCCGGTCTTTGCTTCCAAATTGATCACCGTGACTGCGTTTGCGCTACTGGTGAGTGTGCTCGCTTCAGCCTTTGTCCTCGGGATGGCGGCACTGCTCACCTCAGTGCACGGCGGTGAGGTCAGTGGACTGCAGGCCCGGTTGTCGATGGCCGGCCGCGGAACCGCCGTCGCTGGCGCCCTGGCGGTGGTCGGCTACTGCGTCGGCCTGATCACCCGGCACACGGCAGCCGCGCTCGGCGTACTGCTGGGTTACCTCTTTGTGTGGTTCGTTCGCAATGCGGTTCTGGGCGAGCAGGCATGGGCGCAGCGACTGACCCCCTGGTCGCCCGAAGCCAACCTGGCGGCGATCGTGGACAACGGCTATCAGTACGCGATACCCGTCAAGAAGTTGACCGAGGGCGGCTTGAGCGTGGAGTACCTGGAGCGACAGGTCGGTCTTGTCCACGGCGCCGTCTACTGGACCGTGCTGCTGGCTGGGTTGATCATCGTGGCGCTGCTGATCTTCCGTCGGCGCGATGTCACCTGAGTGCGTCATCACGTCATCCCTTCCACTGATCTTGGGTCGAGGGAGCCGGTGTTCGGCTCTCTTCCAGTCACCGGCCAATCTGGGCAGCGGCACAGTCCGGTCAACGATCCGGCTCGGACCGAAAGCCGGGGGGCGGCGTGATCGCGGGTAGTCTGAGCGGGTGACGATCGGTCCGGACGGCCGCAAGCTGCTGCGCTTGGAGGTCCGCAACGCGAGTGTGCCGATCGAGAAGAAGCCGGGCTGGATCAAGACCACAGCGCGCATGGGGCCGGAGTATCGAGAGCTCCAGCAACTCGTGAAGAGCGAGGAATTGCACACTGTCTGCCAGGAAGCTGGCTGCCCGAACATCTTCGAGTGCTGGGAGGATCGGGAGGCTACATTTCTGATCGGCGGCGACTCCTGTACGCGACGCTGCGATTTCTGCCAGATCGACACCGGCAAGCCAGCGGACTTCGACGCGGGCGAGCCGCTGCGGGTGGCCGAATCGGTTCAGACGATGAACCTGCGGTACGCAACCGTGACCGGTGTCTGCCGGGATGATCTACCAGACGAGGGCGCCTGGCTCTACGCCGAGACAATTCGCAGGATTCATGAGCTCAATCCCGGCACGGGGGTCGAGATGCTGGCCCCCGACTTCTCAGGCAATCGCGAGTATCTGACCCAGGTTTTCGAGACCGAGCCGGAAGTCTTCGCGCACAACGTGGAAACGGTTCCTCGCATCTTCAAGTCCATCCGGCCGGGTTTCCGCTACGACCGCTCGCTGGACGTGTTGCGCGCTTCCCGGGACTTCGGCTTGGTGACCAAGAGCAACCTGATCCTGGGCATGGGCGAGACGCGCGCCGAGGTTTCCGCTGCGCTCGGTGATCTGTACGAGGCCGGCGCTGAGATCATCACCATCACGCAGTACCTGCGGCCCTCTCCGCGACACCATCCGGTGAATCGCTGGGTACGCCCCGAAGAGTTCCTCGAGCTGCAGGTCGAGGCCGAACAGATCGGCTTCGCGGGAGTCATGAGCGGTCCGCTGGTCCGTTCGTCCTACCGGGCGGGCCGGCTCTACCGTCAGGCAATGGAGCGCCGCAACGCTAGAGTCGTAGCCCCCGTGGCATAGGTAGGCGCGGAGCATTTTATGGCAACGAACGTGACTCGACGAAGGACGACGCATGGCTGAGGCCAAGGGCCGGACCGGCAAAGGTGCCCCCTCCCCCACCGGCAAGCAAGCGCTGAGCCCGGCGGAAACCAAGAAGGCGGCCGCCGCCGCCAAAAAGGCCGAGAAGGCGCGTAAGAAGGCAAGCAACAATCCGGCCGATATGGGCCGGATGCGCCAGATCGGCCGTGCCTACAAGCTCACCCATGAGTACGACAAGGCGCTGCCGTACTTGATGATCGGCGCGTTTGTGTTGCCGATCGCCATCGGTCTGCTGGTCAGCCTGCTGTGGCCACACCCGATCTACCTCGCCTTTCTCGGTGCGTCGACCGGGCTCCTGCTCGCCATGATCGTCTTGGTGCGGCGGGCCAAGGCCGCCACGTACAAGCGCTACACCGGACAGGCCGGCTCGGCCGAGGTGGCGCTCGGCATGTTGCCGAAGCAGTGGGTGTCCGCGCCGGTGATCGCCGCCAACCGCAACCGCGATGTGGTCCACCGCACGCTCGGTCCAGGGGGGCTGTTGCTCATCGGTGAAGGTGACGCGGGCCGGGTTCGACAACTGCTCAACAGTGAGGTCAAGAAGCACGAGCGGGTCGCCTACGGGATTCCGGTCAGCACCATAGTCATGGGCGACCGGGAGGGCCAGGTGCCGCTGGACAAGCTGGCCGACCACATCCGCAAGATGCCGAAGGTGCTGAAGCCCAACCAGGTAACCGACGTCAAGCAGCGGCTGCGGGCCCTCGACGCCGTTCGCCCGCCGGTGCCATTGCCCAAAGGCCCGATGCCCACCAATCCTCGCCAGGTGAAAGGTGCCCGCCAGGCGATGCGCGGCCGGTAGGCCTCGCGCACCCCGATGCCGAATCTGATCAACGCCGAGCGCGTCTCCATCGCGTACGGCACCCGGACGCTGCTGTCCGGAGTCAGCCTCGGCCTCGGGCGCGGTGAGATCATCGGAGTGGTCGGGCGTAACGGTGACGGAAAGAGCACGCTGCTGCGCATCCTCACCGGCCGGACCCAACCGGATGCCGGCCGCGTCGTGCAAACTGGAACGCTGTCGATCGGCTATCTGGACCAGGACGACGACATCGACCCGCAACACTCGGTGCGTGATGTGATCGTCGGCGGACGCGCCGACCACTCCTGGGCGGCGGAACCGGGCACTCGAGCGGTGGTCGAGCATCTGCTTGCCGGCGTCGATCTGGACACAGCCGTGAGGACGTTGAGCGGAGGTGAGCGACGGAGAACGGCTCTAGCCGCGGTCCTTCTGGGCGACCACGAGCTGCTGGTGCTGGACGAGCCGACCAATCATCTCGATGTGGAGGCAGTTGCGTGGCTGGCCGAGCAGCTACGGCTGCTGCTGGGCCGGGGCCTGGCGATGATCGTGGTCAGTCACGACAGGTGGTTCCTCGACGCCGTCTGCACTCGGATGTGGGAGGTGCACGACGGCACGGTCGACGCCTACGACGGCGGCTACTCCGCCTATGTGCTGGCCCGTGCGGAACGAGCCCGGCAGGCGGCCGGCATCGCCGCACGGCGCAGGAACCTGCTGCGTAAGGAGCTGGCCTGGCTGCGTCGAGGTCCGCCCGCCCGCACCTCGAAGCCCAAGTTCCGCATCGACGCGGCCAACGCACTCATCGCCGGCGAGCCCCCGGCGCGGAACCCGATCGACTTGCGGCGTTTCGCCACCGCACGACTCGGCAAGGACGTCTTCGATCTGACCCACGTCGATTTCAGCGTTGGTCGTGGTCACCGGCGCCGAACGCTGCTGAAGGATCTCAGCTGGTCGATCGGTCCCGGAGATCGGATCGGACTGGTCGGGGCAAATGGTGCCGGCAAGACATCCTTGCTGGAGCTGCTGACGGGTGACCGGCGTCCCGATCACGGCACCGTGAAGCGCGGAAGGACCTTGCGCATCGGCTACCTCGCTCAGCAGGTGGCCGAGCTCCGCGGGCCGCATCGAGTCCTGGAAGCGGTACAGCAGGTCCGCCAGAGCACATCGCTGGCGTCGGGCAAAGAGCTGTCGGCAACGACCCTGCTGGAGGACTTCGGCTTCCGCGGCGATCTGCTGAGCACCCGGCTGGACGACCTGTCAGGGGGCGAGCATCGCCGGCTGCAGATGCTCCGGTTACTCCTCGACGAGCCCAACGTCTTGCTGCTGGACGAGCCGACGAATGATCTCGATATCGACACCCTGACGGTTCTCGAGGACTACCTCGACAGCTGGCCCGGGACGCTGATCGTGGTCACTCATGACCGCTACTTCCTCGAGAGGGTGTGCGACGTCACCTACGCGCTACGCGGCGACGGGCGCTGTGTCCTCCTGCCCGGTGGGGTGGATGAGTACCTGAATGCCCGCCGGAGCTCAGGCGCTGAGGCGTCAATCGGCGATCCAGAACCCTCAACCGCGTCGTTGGCCGCCCAGGCCCGTCAAGCGAGGAAGGAACTCGCACGGCTCGAAGTCCAACTCGAGCGTACGCAGCACCGCATCGACGAACTTCACCAGGAGATGGCTGCGACCGCGTACGGACCATGGACGTTTGACCGCCTTGGACGCCGAACTCGCCCGCCTCACGACACACCAAGAGGAACTCGAGCACGCATGGCTCGAAGTCGCCGAGCGCACCGGATAGGTCGCGACCAATGGCGGGAAACGCCGTCGTCGCGGTCCACCTCTCGCGGACTGCGCTCCTCAACCACGACAGCGGTTGAGGACCAACTGAATCCGGGGCCCCGACGCACCTCCACAGAGGAGAAGGGGGTGTCAACTTGATCACGAGACAGCGCTTGGATTGTCCAAACTCTAGGCACTGGGCTCCGGGCATGAGAGCGTCTCCTCGTGGACTCTTCACCACCGGTTGGGCCGGGTGCTTCGCCGCACTCCGGTCACGTGGTGGAGCCACCGGTGCCTGACCGGCAGGCCGCGCACCTGGTGGATCTGATGTCCCACACGGCCTTGGGCAATCACGAGGCTTTCGCCGAGCTCTACGACCTGACGGTTCGCCGCGTCTACGGAACCGTGCTGCGGGTGTTGCGCTCACCAGCACACGCTGAGGAGGTAACTCAAGAGGTCTATACCGAGGTATGGCAGCAGGCCGCCCTCTACTGCCCCGACAAGGGCAGCGTGATCACCTGGATGATCACGATGGCTCGGCGCCGGGCGGTGGACCGGGTGCGGTCGGTGTCCAGCGAGGTGGCCCGGGACGAACGGTACGCCGTGGCTACCGAGCCCGAGTTCGACGAGGTCTGGGATCGCACCACGCAGAAGCAGGATATCGAGCGGGTGCGTCACTGCCTTCGGTCGCTGACGGACGTGCAGAGTGAAGCGTTGACCCTGGCCTACTACGAGGACCTGACCCAAAGCCAGATTGCGACCCGACTGAACGTGCCTCTCGGCACGGTCAAGACCCGAATGAGAGACGCCATGAAACGTCTCGGCGACGCGTTGGGAGGTGAGGCGTGACCGCAGATGCATGAGAACGCGGCCGCGTACGCCCTCGCCGCCATGGACGCCGGCGAGCTGGCGGAGTTCGAGGTCCATCTGGCCACCTGCGAGTTCTGTCAGCGGGCGGTCGCTGAGTTCTCAAGGACCGCTGCGGCGCTGTCGCTGCTGACCCAGGCGACCCCACCGGTGAGCTTGCGGCAGAACGTCCTCAGCGTCATCCAGAAGGTGCCGCAGCTGCCGGCCGAGGACCAGGCGCGCGAGCGACCCGGCACGCCGGCGACACCGATCCGCCGCAGCAGCACGGACACGCGGACCCCCCCGACCGGACCGCGCCGGGCCCTTCCGGACTCGGTGATCCCCGATGAGCTGGAGACGCCCCCGGTGGACGAGCTGGAGCTGCGCCGGCTGCGGCGACGCAACCGAATCCTGGGAGGGTTGGTCGCGGCGATGCTGATCATAACGGTCGGTCTCGGCGGGGTCATCTACACGGTGGTGCAGCAGAACCAGGCGGAGGTCGCTGCCAAGGCCGCCTTCGAGGAGCAGCTGCTCCGCGCGGAGGACCTCCAGGTCGTGGTCGCGCCGACTGTGCAGGGCGGTGGTCGTTGCACGTTCATGGTCTCCAAGCAGCTGAACCGGGCCCTGTACCTGGGTACGAATATGCCCGATCCCGGCCCTGGGCGGCACTACCAGCTGTGGACGGCGACCGGAACTCGGTCGGACATCGACCCGCAGCTGGACAAC
Source organism: uncultured Actinomycetota bacterium (assembly GCA_963808495.1). Classification (GTDB taxonomy): domain Bacteria; phylum Actinomycetota; class Actinomycetes; order Propionibacteriales; family Propionibacteriaceae; genus Microlunatus. The sequence continues at coordinate 76,987 of CAWEGC010000009.1, read as the reverse complement.
CCGGTGCCAAAGGTTCGTCCATGGCGGCAGTTCTTCGGTGGCAATGTGGCCCAAGCAGACTTCCTGGCAGTCAGCATCGAGCAAGACGGCAGCGCCCCTGATGCTCCGACGTCCGACCAGATCGTGGTGCTGGCTGAGCTCCCAACATAGGGGGCGTATCGCCCGCGACGGCGGGACACCGGGCGATTTCAGAGCTCACCCGATGTCATGCGAAGAATAGGTTTGGGAGCGTGAGCACCTCCGACCCGATCCCGGGCCCAACCGCGTTGAGTCAGCTGATCAGTTCGCTGCCAGCCGGTGTGGTGGTGGATGAACCGGCGACATTGGAGAACTATCGCTTTGACTGGTCGCGGGACCAAGGTGCCGGCACGCCGCTGGCGGTCGTGCGGCCGACGGACGTTGACCAGGTCCAGACCGTGTTGCGCTGGGCGTCCGAGCTCCAGATACCGGTGGTCCCGCGAGGCGCTGGCACCGGCCTGTCCGGCGGCAGCAGCGCGGTGGACGCCGGCGTCGTGCTCAGCATGGAACGAATGCGCGCTATCGAGATCGACACCGCCACCCGGGTGGCTGTGGTGGAGCCGGGCGCCTTCAATGCCGAGGTGAAGGCAGCCGCGGCAGCGCACGGCTTGTGGTATCCGCCCGACCCGTCCTCGTACGACATCTGCTCCATCGGCGGCAACATTGCCACCAACGCTGGCGGACTCTGCTGCGTCAAGTACGGCGTCACCACCGACTACGTGCTCGGCCTGGACGTCGTGCTCGCCGACGGCACCAAGATCACCTTGGGTGGGAAGCGGATCAAGGACGTGGCCGGCCTGTCGCTGCTGAAGCTCTTCGTCGGCAGCGAGGGCACGCTCGGCGTGATCACCCGGGCGATTCTCCGGCTCATCCCGGCACAGCCGGTCCGGTCCACCCTGGTCGCGGCCTTCCCGACCGTGGCGGCTGCCGCTGCTGCCGTGGTGGCGATCGGTGCGACTTTGCGAGCCTCGATGATGGAGCTGATGGACAACGCGTCGATCAACGCGGTCGAGGACTACCGGCCGATGGGCCTGGACCGCAACGCCGGGGCGATGCTGCTGGCCCAGTCGGATGCGCCGGGCGACGCCCGGGCGCTCGAGATCGCGGCGATGGAGGCCGCATGCGAGCTGGCCGGCGCCAAGGAGGTCTTCGTTACCGACGACCCGGACGAGGGCGAACTGTTCGTCGCCGCTCGGCGGGCCGCCTTTCCGGCGGTTGAAGCCCTGGGCACCTTGCTGCTGGAGGACGTTGGCGTGCCGGTCCCGCTGCTGCCGGAGTTGCTGGCCGGCATCGCGAACATCGCGACGACTCACGACACTCAAGTGCCCGTAGTCGCGCACGCCGGGGACGGTAACACGCATCCGCTGGTGGTCTATGACCCCGCCGACGAGGACGCCCGTGCTCGGGCGTATCTGGCCTTCGACGAGATCATGGCGCTGGCCATCTCGTTGGGCGGCACAATCACCGGCGAGCACGGGGTAGGGCGTGCAAAGAAAGCTGCGCTCCCCCATCAGCTGGGACCCGAGGTGATGGCGCTCACCAGAACGATCAAGAACGCGCTCGACCCGCACAACATCCTCAACCCCGGCGCGGTCCTGTGACCAGCCACTCAGCGGCGGTTGATCATCACAGTGCCGGCTGCCAGATCCTGTAACCCGCGTCGATCGGCCCCGACGACGAGCGCCGGCAGGGCAAGGCTGACCAGGAACGCCCGCAGCACCGCCCGGGCGAATCCCAAGGGCTGGCGATCGAGCCGAGCAATCGCGATCCGGCAGATCAGCTGTCCGAAGCTGCCGCCGGCGACCGCACCCAGGACCGCGGACTCCACGAAGAACACCGCCAAAATCATCCATGCCCGCCAGCCACCGCCGGTCAGCACACCTGATCCGAAGAAGCCCACTGCGATCGCCATGCAGGCCGCCCAGTCAACAATCAACGCGGCGACGCGGGACCGCCAGGACGCCAGCGAGCCGCGACCGACCCGCGGCAGCCCGAGGCGCTCCCCCGGATACGCTTCGTTCTCGTGCCCCATCTGAGCCGACTCGGCCACCTGCCGAGGTTATCTGTGCTTGGCAACCCCACGACATGCCACTCGATCCCGCGGCCGACTCGTGTTACATCCGTGAAACATTTCGGCAACTGCACGGAAACCGCCCCTACCTAGGCTCCTAGCCACCGAGTGCGGGAGGCGCAAGCCGCGCTCGTCCAGCGAACAACGTTGCTCAGCCGAGCAAGTGACCGTGCTCACGGAGCAGCCCCAACTTCACCGCCGTGCCCGACAGGCACACCGACACATCGGAGGACGAATGTTCAAAGGCCCAGATGAACTGTTGGCCTACATCAAGGATGAGGGTGTCGCGATGGTCGACATCCGCTTCTGCGACTTGCCCGGCATCATGCAGCACTTCACCGTACCTGTGAGCTCGTTCGGCCCCGAGGTCATCGAGGACGGCCTTGCCTTCGACGGCTCGTCTATCCGCGGCTTCCAGAAGATCCACGAGTCGGACATGGCCCTCTTGCCGGACCCGACGACCGCGTACTTGGACCCCTTCCGGGCGGCCAAGACGCTGTGCCTCAACTTCTTCGTGCACGACCCGCTGACGAAGGAGCCGTACAGCCGCGACCCACGCAACATCGCACGCAAGGCGGAGACCTACCTCGCGTCAACGGGCATTGGCGATACGGCCTACTTCGCCCCGGAGGCGGAGTTCTACATGTTCGACGACGTGCGGTTCGAGACGAAGCAGAACACGGGTTACTACGCCATCGACTCGATCGCCGGCGCCTGGAACACCGGTCGAGTCGAAGAAGGCGGCAACCGCGGTTACAAGGTGCGCTACAAGGGCGGCTACTTCCCCGTTCCGCCGGTTGACCACTTCGCCGACCTGCGCGACCAGATCGTCATCAACCTCGAGGCGTCTGGCCTCCACGTGGAGCGGGCGCACCACGAGGTGGGCACGGCCGGGCAGGCGGAGATCAACTACAGGTTCAACACGCTGCTCAGTGCCGGCGACGACATCCAGAAGTTCAAGTACATGGTGAAGAACACGGCCTGGGCGGCGGGCAAGACGGCCACCTTCATGCCGAAACCGATCTTCGGCGACAACGGCTCAGGTATGCACGTGCATTCGTCGGTATGGAATGACGGTGAGCCGCTGTTCTACGACGAGGCCGGTTACGGCGGCCTGTCCGACATCGCCCGCTGGTACATCGGCGGAATCCTGGAGCACGCTCCGTCGATCCTGGCGTTCACCAATCCGACCGTGAATTCCTACCACCGGCTGGTGCCGGGCTTCGAGGCACCGGTCAACCTGGTCTACAGCTCGCGTAACCGGTCGGCTGCCATGCGCATCCCGATCACCGGCTCGAACCCCAAGGCGAAGCGCGTCGAGTTCCGCTGCCCGGACTCATCGTCCAATCCGTATCTGGCCTTTGCGGCCATTCTGCTCGCGGGCCTGGACGGCATCCAGAACAAGACCGAGCCCGATGCTCCGATCGACAAGGATCTGTACGAGCTGCCGCCGGAGGAGCACGCCTCGGTGAAGACCGTGCCGGACAGCCTCGGCGGCGTGCTTGACAACCTTGAGGCTGATCATGAGTTCCTGCTCCAGGGCGATGTCTTCACGCCCGACTTGATCGAGACCTGGGTCGAGCTGAAACGGGCCGACATCGACTCCGTACGGCTGCGTCCACACCCGCACGAGTTCGAGCTCTACTACGACGTGTAGCCCGGAAGTGACCGCTGACTAGGCGTTACGGGCCTCACCCCCTCCCCTAGTCCGCGAAAAGTCCCCAGGATGCTCCGCGAGCGCGGGCCGCCAAGACCTTGTCGACGGCGGCCCGCGTGCTGTCGTCTGAGTCCGGCCACTCGCGCTGCTCGTACGTGCGAGCGTCGAATCAATGGATCTCGCGTCCGCCGCCTGCCGGGCGGTGTCGCGGCGTTGGCGGAGCTGGTCAAGAAGAGTCACTGCTGGGGCAAAGCCTTTCCGGTCAGTGCTGGCCGCCTCAGTACCAAATCCTACTATGCAGCGTGGGATAATAGGAAATTGCGGTATAGTCTCTGCAGGCGCGCGGATCCTGTCAAGACCGGAAGCCGCCTCGTCTAAATTTGGACTTGGAGGTGGCCCCAGTGAAGGCTCGACTGATCTGCCTGATTCGCCGGCACCAGTGGCACAACGGTTGGGATGAAGAACGGCATCTGACCGTGTGGACCTGCAAACGCTGCGGAAAGACCCAAAGACGGCGACTCGCGAATACCGCGGGAGACGAGCGTCCCAATCGGGCCTTCTCCCGTGGGGCGGTGTTGTTCACGCGGCGGAGGTGATGTTGGCGGCGGAGGTGATGGCGGAGGCGCATAGCCAGACCTAACCTGCGCCGATGACTGAACGGCGTCGCCCTGTCTATGTCCGGTCGAGCGTCACAGGTTCGACGACGCGTGCGGGGCTTCACTACTAGCGACCTAGCCCCTTCGTCTTTTGAAGTCCCATCGGCTAACCCGCGCCCAGCAGCCCAACCGTGCCCAGGGGCCGCAACCGCAGCGTCCAGACGACGATGCTCAACGCAGGAGATGCCGCCGCCAGGTGTTGCCGACACAGCAGATGCCTCCGTACCAGATGCCTCCCCAGCAGATGCCCCCGTACCAAGGGGCCCCCGCAGGGCGGTGTACCGGTTCCGATCGACCAGGCCTGCGAAGGGGAATGCGGTTCGAGTGGCTAGGTTGGCCCTTGCTGCTGCCATTGGGCATGACGTTGAGGTCGGCGCTGGCCGTTGCCTGCCCAGGGTGGTGGCGGTGCCGACACGGCGGTGCCAGCCGCCACAGGTAGACCGCGACAGCGACGGCGACCAAGACTGTAACCGAGCCGGGACCAACGAAAACCGTCACCGAGCAAGCTCTTGAGGAGCCAGCCGACGAGCCTACGGACAGCGACATAACCGCAGGGACATATGTCGTCGGCGAGGACATCCAGCCCGGCACCTACAAAGCGCAGGCCGAGAGTGACTCGTGCTACTGGTCGCGCCTGGACAAGGACAACGAAATCATCGACAACAACCTCAGCGAGGGCCGGTCGGTGGTAACGATCAAGAAGTCCGACTACGCGTTCGAGACCGACGGCTGCACACCTTGGGTCAAGCAGTAGAAACGACTCCGGCATGTCCCGGAGTCGTTTCTGCCCTGGCTCGCCTTGCCTGGCCAGGCCGTGCCAAGCCGCAGCTCGCCACGCCATGCCGTGCCACGCCTAAGACCACAGGCTACAGAAGGCGTGACTCTATGTGCGTCGCTGCCTCCCGCCCGCTCGGATCGCGGCCAGCTTGCTCTGCGCTTCGGCCAGGGTCCGCAACCCAACAGTGCGACTCGCCGGATTCTGCGGAACTGCGTCCGGGATTCTGCTGCTCGCAACCCCAGTGCTCCCCGCACCGGACGGCATCACCTACAGCCTCTGGCTCCTCGGTTGGGTGCTGCTGCTCGGATTCTTCGCGGGGATCGCCACACTTAGCCGCGGCTCTAGGCGAACGTACCGGCGTGGCTGTCACCGGTCATCTCCTCCGCCGCCGCCGTCCTCGTCTCGGTGCACGTGATCAATGTCGGCATCGAGTACACCGCCAACCACCTGTCGCATGCCTCCCCGGCACACGAGCCGCCACACGGAGTCGGCAACGCTCTCTTCATCCTCGGAATGCTCCCGCTCGGCGTCGCCATAGTCGCCTGCGCAGTTGTCGGGTTCGTCCTGCGGGTGCTGCCGCGCTGGCTCGCCTGGGTCGGACTCACGGTAGGACTGACCGCGCTGGTCAACGGGACCATGCTCGGAACCGAAGCCGCATGGGGATTCCTCACCGGCATCATCTGGGTGCTCACCTGCGGCACAGTTCTCGCCATCCGAGCCACCCACACCGTTGCCGCACCCCAGATGGCCACACCGCCAGCTGATACCCCAGCCCGAGCCACCATTAGCCGCCGGACCGGCCCACCGCCTGGGCCAGGTCGGCGGCCAGCAGTCGAGCACCGAGGCGACTTCCAACCCCTCTTAATGGCGAGAAGAGATCCCGTTGCCTGAAGCTAGCCGATCGGAAGCCAGGGGTGCCCGCCACAGCAGGTAACCCGGCCAAGCAAGGCCGGCGCCAAGACTCACACTGCCCAAGATGGCGATCACCCAGAAAGATTGGTGAGACGAACTGCGCAATGCCGAAGCCCAACAGGTGGGCCGGACCGCCGACGGCGACCAGGATGCCGGACATACCGGGCAGGCTCGCCGTCCTGATCATGGCCGTCCCGAAGACGGCATATCCGACCATGAACGTGATCGCAGCCAACCCATTGATTGCCACGACCGGTGGTGTACTGGTTGATGGCGTCGATCACGGCTCGGTGACTCCTTGGCCAGAACCGGGGCGAGGAAACCGAAGTTCCCGGTCACCGCAATCAGGTACGTGCCCAAGAAGGCTGTCAGGAAGCCCACCAATCCCAGCCGTCCCATCCCGCCGCGCTGAGCCCGCATACAGGCCGGGAAGGCCGAGCAGCACCAGCAACCAAGCAAGCGTGTAGGCCACATGCGCCGTGACCAGCCTCGACTCGGTGGCAACAATCGTGGTGGCTGTTTCACGGCTGGGATGTAGCACAGTCGCCACAACCATCAACACGCCTGCAACCAACAGGGCCATTCCGGCGCCTCTCAGCACACCCACCAAGTGGCCAGCATCCTTCGCCATGATCGCCCTTCCTGACCACAATCCTCGTTCGGTACCCGAACTGTGCAACGGCAGGGTCCACGCGGTCGTGCAACTCAACCAGGACGCAGGCCGGCGAATTGAGTACTGCGCCGCCGACCGATCTCAGGCGTCCCGCTGATCCGATCGTCTTGGATCCTTTCTTTCTGCAGCGCCATCAGCAGTGTGCTCGCCAGCTATGTCGCCTTCCTCGGTTCGTGCCGCTGGCCGCCGCCCCAGCTGACCCTTGGTGGCCATGATCACTGCCGCCGCGAAGAGGACAATCACGCCGCTGAAGATGAGGAAGCTTGCCGTCGGAGGCCCGGGCACCACGACGTCGTAGAGCTGGTTGATTGCGGCATCGAAGCTGGCGTGGAAGATCGCCACCAGCAGCACGCTGCTACCGGTCCGGTTGTAGAACCACACAAAGAGGGCCCGGGCGAAGAACAGCGAAACCACCTCGATCGCGAAAACCACGGGTGCCGATATGAGCTGCTTGACTCCCCAGCCCTGCACAGCGAAGTGGTCAGGCATGTGCCATAGCGCCCACATCAGTGCCACGTACAGCGTGAGCTTCAACGGGTGGTACCTGTCCCGCCAGTGATGCTGCAGGAACCCGGTGAACCCGGTCTCCTCGGCAAGTTGGAACAACACCAATTGCAGTAGAAACACAGCCGCGACGTCGGCAAGCGCCCGCGCCCACCCACCGGACGGCGTTGCTAGAGCAGGCGGGCCGTATATCACCAGCGACATCAGCGTCGCACCGACCGGAACGCTCAACAGCGCGATCAGGTACCAGCGGACCCCGACCCGCCAGCGCACACTGCGACGTCCGAGGTCGGTGACACCAGCGCGACCCGACAACGCGGCCGTGACCAGGAACGCAGCGAGGCCAGCGCCCAGCGACATAACCACCCCATGGAGCGGTAGGCCGAACGGCAAAATTTCGGCCTTCGCTAGAGGCGGGATCGCAGCCGCCAGGAAGCCCACACCCAGACTGACCAACATAAACGCCGGCACCGGATGGCGTGCCACGCCGCGATGAGCTGCTGACCAGACGTTCATGACACGACAAATTCAGATCGAATGAAGATCTCGACGCTCTCCGTCCACCGCCTCCAACTCCTGGCCTCCCAGCCCGGTCAGCCGCTCGCGACACCGCTTGGGTCTAGCGTCTGTCGCGGGGATGCGCCACCGCACGCTCCGACTACTCACCCCTGACGAGGTAGTCCGTCGAAAGGTCGGCCGACTCGAAGGTGTTCGACTTCTGCAAACCGAAAACCTTGGGCATGGGCAATGCCCCTGACGGAACCACTCATGCCAGTCCTATTACCAGCCCAACCGGTCGATGCAACCTCTCTCGGTGGATCGGGATCGGCTTCGTGACGCCGCCCTTGTGGCTCTAGGGCTTTCGAGAGCATGCTGAGCGATGGTGGCCAACGAAGGCCAAGCTCCAGATGAAGCCGGGCTGTTTCCAGTGCGGAGGAATGTTATGGGGTTACGTCGGGTCTGCGCATCGATCCTGGTGGCGCTGGCGCTTGTTGGGCTCGGGTCGACTCCCGCTCAGGCGGTTCCCAGCATAGAGATTAAGCCGGTTGTCACCGCCAGCTGTGAAGACGAGCAGCGGTGAGTTTTCGGTCGACGTTATTCCGCAGGGAGCCGTCGCCTTCGTGCTCGACGCTAGTGGAGAGCCGACCGGCGAAAAGCTGTTCGTCGTATCGATTGACGCTACTGCGGTCGACGACGAAGGGACGCCACTCGGTGAGTTCCACAAGACGTACGGTCAACGGCGGGGCCACGGCGAGCCGATCTCCTGCTCGGGTTCCTTCATTGAGGAGAACGGCATGATCGTGACGGTCTCCTTCGACCTGCTCGCGACGCGGCGCTAGCAGGACTGCGGCCTTCTGCGCCGAAGGCGAGAGCCCCGGGAGTGCCCGGGGCTCTCCTGCGTGCCACCTGACTCTCGTTATTGGGTGCGCCGATCACCCCGCATCCGGCTAGGGTTGTGCCAGCGTCCGCCAGGACGCGGTACACCGCAGCCACCAGACGGTCGAAGTTCTCTAGGGAGGCCACCGACGGCGCGGCGAGCCTCTTGATCAAGGTGAGGCAGGTAGGTCCGCCGGCCGGTGCAGATTGACCGTGATCTGGTCGGACTTGTTGAGCTGGCCGGTGGCCAGGGTCGTATGTTTGGGCATTGGGATCTCGCTCTCGCACAGTGGGATTCCAGGCCCGGCCGGTGTTCTAGCACTGGTCGGGCTACTTCGGTTGTTGATCTTGGTAGTCCCTGAAAATCCCCAAGGACGTCAAGCACTGACGGGTAGCGACCGTCAACGACCAGCAGCAAAGCCGCTAGTCAGCAACGGGCCGTTGCGCCGCGAACGGACCGGGATGGCAGAAGACGCTTGGGCGGAACCTTTTGGCGGCCGGGCGCGCGCCAGTCCTGGCCGGTGCCACATAAACCGGACTTCACCAGATGCAGTGAGGAACCCGCAGGCGACTTCAGCCGACGGATCTCAGCCTGCTCCTCCGTTGTGAGCCCCGGCCGGGTACCGGCGTCGACCTCGGAACGCCGCAGCCACTTGCGCAGCCTTCTCGCCACCCTTGATCTTCAGGTGGATACGGGTGCCGAAGATGCTGATCGTCCCGTCCTCGTTTTCGACGAACCTGTCCAGACCCACGTCTGCCGTCGTAATCGTCCCCATAGGACTAGTGAGGGTGGACCGGAAGCTCGGATGGGCGGTGACCCGGTCGAGGGAGCCGTCCCGGTTGTAGAACTCAGTCTCCCGTTAATGGCCAGCCATGCGTGCGGTAACCGTGAACCCACACTCGGCAGCGGCTGGCAGCGGGATAGCCAGCACAGCGCCCACTGATAGAGCAGCTGCCACGACAATCCGATTCATCATGTTCTCCCGTTCATCTGCGAACCGGTCGGCAAAAGTAGACCGGCATTTGTTCAGTGGCAATAGCCCTCGACCAGGTGGCCGAGGCGCGGGCACACTCGCGATGATCACGCGGACCGGTATATCCCCGTCGAGGGCGTTCGGAGCCGGAGAGGTGTCGGAACCGCGTCGGCATTCTTTCAAGTACTGGACGATCTCGCCCGTCGCTGACGCTTCTGCTTTGCGGCAAGCGGTAGTGACTGATTCGGCCCCCGGTTGACACGCCAGCCGCTGAGGCGTACCCAGTACGGTGTGAAGATCATCAAGCTGGCATGGGTGGGGACGCGCACCGAGAACTTCCAGCAGACCGCTGACTTCTTCCGAGACGTTATGGGCCTTCGATCCGAACTGGATCGTCCTGGATTCCGCGTGCTGAAGTTGCCCGACGGCAGCAAAGTTGAGGTCTTCGGACCAGACAGCGATATGAATCGCCACTTCACGACCGGTCCGGTCGCCGGCTTCCTCGTCGACGACGTCGAGGCGGTCGCCGATGAGCTTCGCTCCCACGGGGTCGAGATTTTGCTCACCGAGGACGACGAGAGCGGCAATGCCTGGGTGCACTTCCGTGCACCTGACGGCAACATCTATGAGTTCACACAGGATCCTGACGTTTCCCGACCGCGGTAGGCAGCGCCAGGTCGTGGTCCATCGGCCTTCGGTTCCAGTCGATTGACTATCGATAACAAGTAAGCGATAGTCGATGCATGACCATTGAGCATCGAGCGGTAGCTCTTCTTCGAGTCTTCCTCGTGTTGCTGTTCGGGGTTTTGGTCCTGTTCCAGGTGATGTCGCTGCCCGGGCAGTTCGCGTACATGGCCCAGGAGGACCCGGAACACGCCTACCTGAGGTGGCCGGCGACTGCCGTGACGGTGTTCTGGGTGCTGTGCATTCAGGTCGTGATCGTGTCCACCTGGAAGCTGCTCACCTTGGTCAAGGACGATCGCATCTTCAGTGAGGCTTCCCTGATGTGGGTGAATGCGATCGTGTGGGCGATCCTCGCCGCGTGGGTGGTGTTGGTGGGCGTGTTTCTGTATATCGGCTTCAATGCGGACGACCCCGGACTGCCGCTCCTGCTGTTCTTGATGGTGATCGGTGTCACTGTGCTGGGGCTATTGATGGTGGTGATGCGGGCACTGCTACGGCAAGCCACGACGTTGCGCACCGACATGGAAGCGGTTATCTAATGCCCATCGTGGTGCGCATCGACGTCGAGCTGGCTCGGCACAAGATGAGCGTCGGTGAATTCTCCGAGCGCGTCGGGCTCACACCGGCGAATGTGGCGGTGCTGAAGAACGGGCGCGCCAAGGCTGTTCGGTTCAGCACGCTGGAGGCCATGTGCCGGGTGCTCGACTGCCAGCCAGGTGATCTGCTCGAGTGGGTCGACGAATGAACCACCACGGCGCGCCGACATACGACCCAGCATCCACGACGTCGACCCAGCACAACGGCAATACCGGCGGCGAGTTCGCCCGGTGAGAGGAGACCTATGAAGTACCTGATTGCCCTTCTGGTCGCCGCGCTCGGCGTCGCCGGCATGGTGCTCGGGGAGGCCGACGACTCGCCGGGCCTTCAGCTCATCGGCGTCGTGCTCATCGTCGGCGCGGTTGCGCTGGCCATCAGGACCGCCCGGCGCAGCAGGTCGCACGTACAGCCGCCGCTTAGTCCCGAGTGAGTCCTGCTGGTAGGGCGTCTTGGGGTCGGGATCGACTTCGCGCGCAGTGACTAGCGGGTTCCGCTGGAGGACTCTGATCAGGGCATCTGGGCCGCGGAGGCAGGTCCAGTCGACTTCACTTGCGGTGCCGATCCGCCAGGTCCGCCCTTCTTTGCCTGCTCTCATGTCGTCATCCATGGCTATGACCTCAGACCGGGCGCATTAGCACCCCGCACTCGTGGCACATTGCGATCACGCAGCGGTACTCCCGCTGCTAACGTGAAGGAGTTCTGGCGCAAAGTCAGCCAGCCGCGGCCAGTGGTCGTGCCGCGAATGAAGTGCCGGGGCGGCGGGGGCCTGGGGGGCAGGAGCACTGCCGCCCCGGTTTGGCTCCATGTACCCCGAAGCTATCAACGCCAAACCGCCTAGAGGTTGCGAATCCGCGCACCCTATAAGAGCGCAGTCTTGGAAGAAGACGTGGCGGCCGTCAGTGCGCTGAGGAATGTGGTGGTCGGCTTTACCCAAGACCGATGGAACGTTGTCCGGTTGAGCCTGGGCAACGTGACCAGACTTCGGAGTCATCATGGCGGCGAACCGGGCGATCAATCTCCCAACCTTGCCTCCTGGTCATCGAGTGCAACAACGCCAGCTTCACCGCCGAGCAGCCGATAGCCGAGCGTGTCGTCAGGAGTGACCCACATCACGCGTGACTGCGATGTACTCACCCGGACGTGCTCACAGCATTGTCCGGACGAGCCATGAGCGCGTCATTCTCCCCAGTCATCGCACTTTCGAGCTGATTGACACCGTCTTAGGGCACGCCCGCCGTCAAAGGATCTCCGGTTAACCAGCCCCAGCGTGCTTACATCCGAACTTGACAAGTTTGCTCGCGACGCGGCAGTTTAGAATTTCGCCGGTTGGGCATGTAGCGCAAAGAGCAGACCGACTATCGGGGGGATTTAATGTCGGAGGACCAGGCCCGTGGCTTGAGCCGTCGCGGCTTTCTGAAGGGCACAGCCGCCGTCTCGCTGGGGACAGCGGCAACCGCCGCCGGGATAACACCCCGGGCTTGTTGCCAACGGCGGCGGCCGAGGAGCTGCCCCCCATTCCGCCCCATGGCGCCGAGTTGCGCGGCATGGACCTGGTCGTCCAGAGCCCCACGACCGAGGGTCGCTTCGGCTTCATGTTCAAGAGCCAGCCGCCCCTCCCGGCGTCGGATACGCTGCTCGACCGCCTGGGTGCGACCATGGAAGAGCAGCCTGCCGCCAACCCCGGCAGTTCCTCGGGCCAAAAAGACCAGAACGACGCCTCCAACGAGAACCCGAACCCGCAGCTCACGTCCGGGTTCACCTTCGTCGGCCAGTTCGTCGACCACGACATCACCTTCGACACCACGCTCCTCAGTGACCAGCAGTCCGACCCCTACGCGACCACCAACTTCCGCACGCCCCGCTACGACCTCGACGCCATCTACGGGCAGGGCCCCAACGCTGAACCCGCAGTTCTACGACCCCAACGACCGGGACAAGTTCCGGATCGATGAAGCGTCCTTACAGCCAGATCACCGGCAAGCTCAAGCGGCCGGACGGCGTCGACGAAACAAAGACCTGGGACGTGAAGCCCGACATCGTCTATGACGTGCCTCGCGTCCGGCGACGACCCCGACGGCCGCCCGAGGGCACCGCGATCATCGCCGACCCTCGCAACGACCAGACAGTGATCATCCTCCAGCTCCACGTGGCCATGCAGAAGTTCCACAACAGGCTGGTGGACACCCTGCGCGCAAGCAGGACGCCGCGGTCGGCCGTGTTCGAGTCGGCTCGGCGGCTGGCCCGGTGGCACTACCAGTGGATCGTGACCCACGAGTTCATGCCCGCCATCGTGGGGCAGACCATGTCCGACTTGGTGTACAAGGAAGTGCTCGACAGGCGCCCCGAACATCAACCTCAAGTACTACAAGCCGACGAACCCCGCTGGGCGCTCCTTCATCCCGGTCGAGTTCGCGGTGGCCGCGTACCGCTTCGGCCACAGCATCACCCGGCCCCGCTACACCGTCCGGGACGTCTTCGACAGCGCCGGCACCCTCCTGGGCTCGGTCTCGGGCGTGCCGCTGTTCCAGGACACGGCCCACCGACAACAACCTGAACGGGCACCGCGAATTGCTGCCCTCGGCTGAAGATTCAGTGGAGCAAGTTCTTCAACGTGGCGGGGCAGACGCCGCACTGCCCGGCCCGTGCGCCAGTTCGACGCTTCGCTGGCCGACCCGCTGTTCAAGATGCCCCAGACGGCGCTGCCCGACACCAACACTCTCGGTCTGCTGTCGCAGCGGAACCTCCGCCGGGGCAGGAAGATGGGCCTGCCCTCGGGACAGCAGGTGGCTCGGCTGATGGGCGTGACGCCCCTCACCCCCACCCAGTTGTGGACAGAACCACCGTATCAAGGTGGCAGATCCCGATCGTCGGCAACGTGGTGAAGGTCCTCAAGGAGTACGACGTGGAGAACCAGAGCCTCAAGGACATCTTCGCCGATCCGGGATGGCGCGGCGAGGCCCCGCTGTGGTTCTACATCCTGAAGGAGGCCGAGATCGTCGGGCAAGGGCCGCGAGCTGGGGCCCGTCGGCGGGCGCATTGTGGCCGAGGTCCTCGTCGGTCTGCTGCAGAAGGACCCCAACTCGTACCTGTACTTGAATCCCGCCTGGAAGCCCACGACACCCATAGCGCCGGTTCGCGGGCAGTTCACCATGGCCGATCTCCTCAAGTTCGCGGCGGTCTGGTCCTGACAAAGGAGGTGATGAACCTTTAAGAGCGATCGCAATGACTTGACAGTGATGAACCGATGTGAATGAGGTGATGAAACATGCAAAAATCGATCGCGAAAGAATCGCCCCGCGGACGCATGGTCCGGCGGGTCGGAGCAGCCGGAGTGGCCCTGGCCGCGATACTCACGCTGGGAGCCTGCAGAGGCGACCGGCGGGGGGTAGATCGGTGACCCCGTGCCGAGCGGCGTCGAAGCCATCGACGTCTTCAATGGCGACGCCAACTTCGGCTTCAACTTCACTCGAGATGCGACAAGACAGGCCGTGATCAAGGGCGAGATCACCTACCACGACACCAGCACCAGCTTCGGTCGGTGCGACTGATCGTTCCCGGAGACTGAGGCTTCACGGCACCGTGGATAACGTCCTGATCGATGACGACCTGGATCTTCGACACGCCGGCCGTACCTGCTGACGCGTGCGAGCCGAGGATCGTTGAGTCCTGGTGCGGCCCAGTTCCAGGGCAGCTACCGGTCCCAGGAGACGAGTCTGCTGTCCGCGCGCGCCCGGCCGATTCACCGTCCTGGTCTTCGACCAGGGTGAGCCGGGCCGCACGAACGACCCTCGACCGGGACGGGTTCGCCATCGACCTGGTGGCGGTCCCTACGCCTCTACACCCGGGCCGGCTACATCGAGGGCGGCAACATCCAGGTGGACAACACCTAGTGCGTATCCGGCGGCGTGGCGTGGCTACGAATACGCCTACGCCGCCGGGCACTCCCGAGCGCGGCTCTGGCACTGTGCCCTAGCTTGCGCCGAGTCAATCCAAGAAAAGCTCAACCAGTCATTGCCAAGCCACGAATGGTGCTCTTCGTGGTTTCGTCTTGAGAAGTTGACTTCGTTCGGCCACGGTGGCACTCGGAGACAGCGAGGTGACCCCCGTGACGCCGCCGAGCGGTCACGGCAATCGTCGTGCAGGCGTCTGGCCCATCACCTGCTGCCTGTTTAGCGAAGTATCCAGACAAGCCGCGTCAGGCACGATAACTTACTCTGCGGGTCAGGCCTGGCCCAGAGGTACACCAACGCGACCGGGGGTGGTTAATGGAGGACCATGAGGCTCGGGGAATCAGCCGTCGCCGCTTTCTGCAGGGGACAGCAGCCGCCTCGCTAGGAACAGCAGCCACTGCGGTCGGGATCAGACCCGCGGCCGCCGAACCGATCGCCGAGGTGTCGATCGAACCGCACGGCGCCGAGCTTCGTGGCCTCGAGCTGGTGCTCGAGAGCCCCACTTCCGAAGGTCGCTTCGGGTACATGTTCAAGAACCAGCCGCCGCACGCGGCCTCGGAGGACCTGCTGTCCGCCCTGGGTCAGACCATGGAGGAACGGCCCGTCATCGGCACCAACCTCACCGACCCGGAGACGGGCGAGCCGGTTCTGAAGAGCGACGGCAGTCCCGTTGTGGCGACCAAGGACCACAACGACGCCCTCGGCGAGAACCCCAGCCC
The DNA here is from genome assembly GCA_963808495.1 of uncultured Actinomycetota bacterium. Classification (GTDB taxonomy): domain Bacteria; phylum Actinomycetota; class Actinomycetes; order Propionibacteriales; family Propionibacteriaceae; genus Microlunatus. Next base: position 61,417 of record CAWEGC010000009.1, on the reverse strand, counting down.
GGTGCTGACGTCGGGATTCACCTTCGTCGGTCAGTTCATCGACCACGACATCACGTTCGACACCACGACGCTCAGCGAGCAGCAGTCCGACCCCAACGCCACGACCAACTTCCGCACGCCCCGCTACGACCTCGACGCGATCTACGGACGGGGGCCCAGCAAAGACCCCCAGCTCTACGACCCCAAAGACCGGGACAAGTTCCTGATCGTCAAGCGTCCCTACAGCGAGATCCGGGATTCCCACCACTCCCGATGTGGTCTACGACGTGCCGCGCGACGCCAACGGCAAGGCGATCATGGCCGATCCCCGTAACGACCAGACGCTGATCCTCCTCCAGCTGCACGTGGCCCTGCAGATGTTTCACAACAAGCTCGTGGACCACGTGCGGAAGGAACCTGGTTTCCGCGCTGTTCCCCGGGCTCTCGGTGTTCGAGTCGGCCCGACGGCTGGCCCGGTGGCACTACCAGTGGATGGTGACCCACGACTTCCTGCCCGCCGTCGTGGGCAAGGCCATGGCCGACTCGGTGTACAAGGAGGTTCTGACCGGGCTTCCGATCATCAACCTCAAGTACTACCGGACGATCAACCCGCTGGGCCGTCCCTACATCCCGGTGGAGTTCTCGGTCGCCGCGTACCGCTTCGGCCACAGCATCGCGCGGCCCCGATACACGGTGCGGGACTTCGTCGACACCCGGACCGGCGCCACCGTGGCCGTTTCGAGCGTCCCGCTCTTCGAGGCCGAGCCGACCGACAACAACCTGAACGGGTCACCGCCCGATTCCGCCTCGGCTGAAGATGCAGTGGAGCAAGTTCTTCAACACGGCCGGGAAGCCTCCGACCGCCCGGCCCGTGCGCCAGTTCGACGCCAATCTGTCCGACGCACTCTTCCGGCTGCCGGCCACGGCGCTCCCCGACAGCAACCCGATGAGCCGGCTCGCCGTACGGAACCTCCTCCGGGGCAAGAAGATGCGCCTGCCGTCCGGACAGCAGATCGCCCGGCTGATGGGCGTTACCCCGCTCACGCACGAGGAGCTGTACACGGATCACCGCATCGAGGTGCGTGTTCCCATTGTCGGCAACGTGGTGGAGGTGCTGCGCGAGTTCGACGTCGAGAACCAGGATCTCAAGACGCTCTTCGAGGATCCGGGATGGGACGGCGAGGCGCCGCTGTGGTTCTACATCCTGAAGGAGGCGGAGATCGTCGGCCGCGGGCGCCAGATGGGCCCGGTCGGCGGGCGCATCGTGGCTGAGACCCTCGTCGCCCTGATGCAGCGTGACGTCAACTCGTACCTGACCTTGAACGCCGTGTGGAAGCCCACGCCCCCCATAGCGCCGGCGCGCGGCCAGTTCACCATGGCCGATCTGCTGAAGTTCGCAGGGGTTTGGTCCTAACCAAGACCCGGTCATGATCTAGAAAGACGTCGAAGGGACAGTGTTCGACATGGGCACGCCCGATCTCCCGTAAGTAAGCCCGCCGACCGATCGCAGGGGTTACAGGCCGGATCAACGACCTTACGTGCGCTAGCGTCTCTGGCTCCACGGTGCCGTGCAGCCGAATCTCCGGGAACAGCGTTGGCTCCAGGTCACCCCTGAGAATGATCGAACTCGGACCGGGCGGCGGTGCCGCGCTTGAGGGCGGCCGAGACGGCCGCCATTAGTGCCGGCTCCGCGGCCCCAGGGTCCTACGACGAGGAGCGAAAGTCCGGTTGGTTCAGTGCCTATCTGGAGCTTGGCCAACCGCGACGTACCGGCCTTCCGTGCTGGACGCGACTTCGGGGCGAAGTCCGAATCTTTGTGATCGTGATCAAGGCCCGACCACGCCCTGGCGTCAGCTGCCAGGCTCGCGCACGGCCACCAGCTTGGCGAATACGATGAGATTGTCCGAGTAGGCGCGTCTGGCTGCGTCGTAGGTGCCATCACAAGTGATCAATCGCAGCCCCGCATGGTCGATCGGTCCGTAAACTGCCCCGGTCGGGAACCGCGACCTCGGAAAGCTGGCCACCCGGCTGACAGTAAAGACGGCAACTTTGCCATCCTCGCGGGTAACGGTCACTTGATCGCCGCGCCGCATGCTGCTGAGGCGGGAAAACACCGCAGGGCCGTTCCAGGTTACGTGCCCGGCGATGATGGCCGGCCCAAGGGCACCTGGTGTGGCCCCTCGAGTGAACCAACCAGCGACGGGAGGGGCTGGCGTCTCCATCTATCCATTCCCGTCGAGCCCAAGCTTGACCAACCTCGATTGGACACCGATCTTCGGTATGGACAGAGCCACCGGATCAGACTCCGGCAACACCAACCCGGTGATCTTGTCCCGAACGTCGTCCTGACGCGCTTGCGCCGTCGGTGGTTCAGGGCTGGGCTTCGGCGCGTCGGGAGAAGCCGACGGCAGGCTGTCCGTAGTTGGAGCACCGCCCACGGCTGAGTCCGAAGTAGACGGCCTCACGAGCGCCGCCCACACCAGCACGGCACCGATAATGGCCAATCCAACGGCGATCCAGACCCGAGCCAATCGACTCGTACGCCAGCGAGACGAACTGAACAACGATCCCCCTCGTCGATGGCGACCATTACAGGCCGTCAGGCACAGCATCCGGAAGCGCAACCAATTCGCCGCAGCAGCGTACCCAAGTGTCCAATGCCCAGTATCTGATTCCAGGCCTCAGAACGCCTCAGTCCAGCACACGGCGAGGCGACCCTTTATGCCCCAGAGACGCCCTCACTCCAAGCCGCAAGTGTAGAGGCACTCGGACGGGCGACATCAATTGGTGACATTGGCAAGGTATGCGGCTCACCCACCCGATGCGACCGTCAAGCCGATTTAAGAAACTGCGCTGTGTCCCGATCACTGGAGTTCGCGCGTATGACGCGGCAGAGATGACCGATTCGCGGAGAAATGTGCTTACGGAAGGTCAGGCGTGATATACAAGTGCGCGGCACTGACGGATGCGGGAGGTGCCTCGGTGTCCAAAGACATCGGCTGCCGATGCGGGGGGTCGAGTGGTTGGGCACAGAATTGCGACCGAGCACGCGGGTGCTCCCAACCTGAGGCAGTGATACATGATCAAGTTGCGCAACACCCTCATCCTGGCAGCGGCCTCGGCCATAATGTGCCTACCTACCAGCGCCTCGGCCGACACGACTGTGAAGGCAAAGCTGGTTGAGGTGAACGGCAGCGGCGCGAGCGGCACAGCCACCCTGACGGCGCTTGACGACGGCAGTCTCAAGGTGGTCATCCATTCGGAGGGCCATGTGCCGGGCGTGTTCCACCCCCAGCACATCCACGGGTCAGCGCACGGGGGTCACTTCGCGTGCCCGACTCTGGATAAGAATGACACCGATGGCGACGGAGTCCTCCAGAACGAGGAGGCGACCGGTGAGTACGGCACCATCTTCTTCCCGTTGACAACCCGTGGTGGAGCGACTGCGACGCCGAAAGACGCGCTCGACGCCAAGCGGATGCCGGTCGCCGACTCAAAGGGCCGGATCAGCTACGAACGAACCTTCCCCGCCGACATGGTTCCCGAGGGCCTGATCGACCACCTCTCCACAATGCACGTCGTGCAGCACGGCATCGACGCCAACGACAACGGCAAGTACGACATGGACGCCCTGGGCGAGTCGGCGTTCGCAAAGAACCTGGGAAAGGCCGGTGTACCGGAAGAGGTAACTAACCCGGCTGTCTGCGGCGTCGTCCAGGGAGCGAGCGCCGCGGATTCCGCAAAGGGCGGGGTCGATACCGGTGGTGCCCCCGCGCCTGACCTGACTGCACCTCTCGCTGCAACAGGGGCTGCCATGCTGCTGCTGTCTGCAGGCTCTCCTGATTCCGCGGCGTCGTGCTCGCGCGACCACGACAGTGGCCGATGAGGGGCAAACGCCTTCCTAGCTGGACACCACCGCCGCCGGCCACCCTGACAGTGGAGTGGCGCCCGACCGCAACCGGTCAGGTGAGCAGGCTTATGACAGCGGCTAGCGGCCGGGGCGCCAAGGCTCCGGCCGCAACCGCTGGTTCAGCGGCGCTCGTCATCCTCTAGGTGTCTGTTCGAGCCTTTGCTACACCGAGCGCTGGTTGAGCTGGGCCGTGGAGTCCCCTCCCGGACAGAGGTGAGCTACGACCCGGTGCGGTCAGCGCACTGTTCGCATCCGCAGCCCGCGGCTACCGACAGCGCGGCTCCGCCGGAGTCTGGCGATTAGGCAGCATCTGCGTTTCGCGAGGGGTCGACCGGTGTCGGACCCCGAGCCATGCTCTCGATCATCACGGGCCGGTATCAATCGTCAGTTCGACGTTGGCTGGCGGGCAACCGATTCTCGACTCACCTAGACTTGTGCACTGCCATCCCCTGAATTGGGGCGGCGCGATTCACTGCCAGCAAAGCGGGGTATGTGAAGGCGTTGCAGGATCCAGATGAGCTAATCGAGCGGCTGAAGCATACTGAGGGAAAGCCGAAGCAGCAGAGCAGCTACACAACAAAAAAATCACTCGGTCCTAGAAGATAGCCCGCATCGAGCTTGAGTGCCGACCGGCCGGATGGTCTGCGCCACTCAGCTCGTCAGTCTCACAAACCTATCTCCAGACCGCATCCATGACACGGAGGGATCCTGGAGAGCCGAGGAACGGGGGGCTCATGACGGCCTGTACGCAGCCAGGGTGTACCGGCACGTTCGTCGACGACTACTGCGACGTCTGCGGCAGTCCAGCGAGCGCAATCCACGTCCGCTCCAGTGCGGGCACGTAAGACTCGTCGGCGTCATCGACATGTCAGCGGGCCCCGTCACACCCGCCAGGCTGACCGGCCCGGGCCTACCGCAGTCTCTCCAGCGACAGGCTGTAGGCAGCCCGGGTGTACCGGCACCATCGTTGACGACTACTGCGATGTCTGCGGCAGTCCAGCGGGCGCACCAGACTTTACACCAGCAAAGACAGCGGTTGCAGTGGCGCCAGCCGCTCCGCGCGAAACGAAGCATCTGCAGTCAGCCGCGCCACCGGCTGGTGCTGCTGGCCTAACGACAGTCCGCCACGTGATGGCCTGTACGCAGCCAGGATGTACCGGCGCAATCGTCGACGACTACTGCGATGTCTGCGGCAGTCCAGCCGGCGCACCGGACTTTGCATCACCAAAGCCAGCCGCAGCACGCAGCCAAACCCCAACCCACACCAACCAAGCCAGCCGCAGCCGCAGCCCAACCGCAGCACCCACCCCACCAGCCAAGCCCAGCCGCAGCCGCAGCCGCAGCCCAACCCACCCACCAGCCAAGCCAGCCCCAGCCGCAGCCGCAGCCGCAGCCCAACCCCACACCACACCAAGCCAGCAGCCCCAGCCGCAGCCGCAGCCGCAGCCGCAGCCCAACCCACACCAACCAAGCCAGCCCCAGCCGCAGCCCCAGCCGCAGCCGCAGCCCAACCCACCCACACCACCAAGCCAGCCCCAGCCGCAGCCCAGCCGCAGCCGCAGCCCAACCCCACCCACACCAGCCAAGCCAGCCCCAGCCGCAGCCGCAGCCCAGCCGCAACCCACACCCAACCAAGCCAGCCAGCCAGCCGCAGCCGCAGCCCAACCCACACCAACCAAGCCAGCCCCAGCCGCTGCCGCTAGCCTCACGGCACTTCCTCAGCCCACAGCGTGTACCCAGCCGGGGTGTACCGGCACGATCGTCGATGGCCGATGCGACGTCTGTGGCAGTCCAGTGGGCGCACCCGACGCCGTTCCAGCAGTAGCAGCAGAAGGGGCAGCGGCAGCGGCGCCACCCGCCCCAGCCCCCCGGCCTGGCCTAACGGCAATCCGTCGAGCGGTCGGGGTGGCTGCGGTCTTGGTCCTCGTGGCCTGCGCCGTCGTCTTCTACCGTGTTGCGCCGGGCTATTCCACCTCCGAGTCAAACCCGCGTACGGACGCCAGCCCTTCTGCGAGCTCAGCCCCGACCTCGGTCGGCACTCAGAGTGCGGCGCCCACTTCTGCCTCGACACCGCGTGCGACCGACAACCCTGGCTCCGGCCCGGTGAAGGACCCCATACGGGTGGAGGGTGTAGTGGGCTCGGCCAAGCCCTTCCAACCCATTCGAATCGAAGGCACGTACCCCGGTGGAGCAGACACCTTCGTGCAGGTGCAGCGCTGGGAGGCAGGCAGGTGGGTGCCCTTCCCCTTACCGGCCAAGACGGACCCGTCCGGCAATTTCACCGCTCATGCCGAGCCTGGACCGCCGGGTCGCTACCGGCTTCGTGTGCTGGACCCCACGTCCGGCGCGACGTCCGAAACCTTTGTGCTAGTGATCAAAGCTTGACCGGGCCTGTTATCAGTATCTGACTCCGGACTGGGAACGCCGCAGTCCAGCACAACAGCGCAGGACCTTGGCCTGAGGAGCTCTCACCAGCGAGAGGTACTAGAGGCACGCGGATGAGAACGACTTAGAGGCAGCGGGATGAGCCGGTCGCCGGCCCGAAGAGCTGTCGATGTGAAGCTCTGTACGCCACTTTGCCCCGAAATACGGGATGATGGACGGCGTACAGGTCAACTCGTTGTGAAGTCCTCCATCTTGGGTATTCCCAAGTAGCCTGACGACGCGATCAGCGCGGTCCTGGCGAGGACGGAGGTGCTGCGTGCCCACGTCCGCGGAGTACCCCCGGCGGGTGGCGATGATCAGTATGCACACCTCCCCCCTGGCGACCCCTGGGGTCGGCGATGCGGGCGGGCTCAATGTGTACGTCGCGGAGGTAGCGCGGCGGCTCGGTGAGCGTGGTCTGAAGGTCGACGTGTTCACGCGCGCCGAAGATCGCGACGTCGATGAGATCGTGGAAATCCACGAACACACTCGGGTCATCTCCCTTCCCGCAGGGCCGAGGGAGATGGTTTCGAAGGAGTCACTGATCTCTCTGCTTCCCGAGTTCAGCGCGCGGGTGCAAAGCCGCATCGACAGCTACGACGTGGTGCACTCCCACTACTGGCTCTCCGGGCTCGTCGGATTGGACCTGCAGACCTGTTACGGCATCCCGCTAGTGCACACCATGCACACCATGGCCCGGGTGAAGAACGCATCGCTCGGCGATGGCCAGGCAGGCGAGCCGGGGGTGCGCGAGCGCGGTGAGCTCCGCATCGTCAAGCACGCTGATGTGCTGACCGCCAACACCCCCGACGAGGCCACCGAGCTGCAAGAACACTACGGCGCATCGGCCGGACAGATCGTGATCGTGCCACCGGGGGTCGATCTGCACACCTTCCACCCGTGCGACCAGCCGAAGTCACGCGCCAATCTGGGAGTCGCCCAGGACGCGCAGGTGATCTTGTTCGTCGGCCGGATCCAGCCGCTGAAGGCTCCGGATGTGCTGATTCGGGCGGTGGCCGAGCTGGCCCGCCGCAAGCCCGGCTCGCCGTGACCTGTTGAAATTGATCATCATCGGCAGTCCCAGCGGGCCGGAATCTGAATGGTCGCGCACGCTGCCACCGCTGGCCCGGACGCTCGGCGTCGAGGACATGGTGGAATTCCGGCCGCACGCGGTTCGCACGGAGCTCTTCCGCTGGTACTGCGCTTCCAACGTCGTCGGCCTGCCCTCGCACAACGAGTCCTTTGGCCTCGTCGCCCTCGAAGCACAAGCCTGCGGTCGACCCGTCGTGGCGACCGATGTGAGCGGACTGCGGCACGCCATAGACGATGAGCGCACCGGAATCCTGGTCGCCAGTCACGAGCCCGAGGACTGGGCAACCGCGCTGGCCAGCGTATTGGACGATGAGGAAGAAGCCTTGCGGCTGGGCATCAACGGAGCCATCCGCGCCGCCCATTTCAGCTGGGACAACAGCGCGTCGGCCACGCTCCAGGCCTACCACCAGGCGCTTCGACCTTAGGCGGGCGCGGTGCGCTCACCACCCATGCCTAGAGGCGGGTGTAGTGCTCACTGACGACCGCGCGATAGCGCTCGTCGACCGCGGCCGCGGCGCGTACGTCGACCTGACTCGCTTCCACATGAGACACCTGGGGCACGGGCCATTCCGGTAGCGCTCCGGTGAGCGCCCAGGCGGCCTGACGAGCTGCACCGATGGAGACGCTCTCGGCGACGTCGGTAACCGTCACCGGAAGGCCGAACACCGCCGGCGCGATTCGTTGCACCGCCGCGGACTTGGCCGCACCACCGGTGAGGATGATCCGCTCCACCGCCTGCTCGGTCGCCGGCTGGTGGTGTCGAGGAATCCAGTTCCTGCTTCATCACCTCCAGCCCGTACGCGAGGCTCCACAGAACCCCCTCGACGCACGCCCGAGCAACGTTGGCCGGGGTGAAATTGCGCAACGTGACGCCGATCAGCTCGCCGGTCGCGTCTGGCAGCGGCGGCGTGCGCTCGCCCTCGAAGTAGGGCACGAACGCCAGGCCCTCGCTGCCCGGGGGAGCACTCAGCGCGAGACCGGCGAATTGGTCCAAGCTGACGTTCAGCAGGGAGGCCGTGCCCGCGACGTTGCGGGCGGCGTTGAGGGTGCACACCAGGGGAAGGAAAGCCCCTGTGGCGTCTGCGAACCCGGCAACCGTTCCGGTCGGATCATGAGTCTGCCGTTCGCTGCGCGTGAAGGCGGTGCCACTGGTGCCTAGCGAGACCACCGCAGCTCCAGAAGTCAAGCCGAGTCCGAGAGCCGCCGCCATGTTGTCACCGGTACCGGCGGCGAGACCGATGCCCCGTCGCGTTTCACCGACGATCTCGTCCGGAGCAGCCACCCGCGGCAGCGTCAGGTCGTGTCCGAGGGCCAGTTCCACCAGGTCGGACCGGTAACTGTTGTGGGTGGCGTCGAAGTAGCCAGTCCCGGACGCGTCGCCACGGTCAGTCGTCGGGTCGAAGCTCCGCTCTCCCAGCTGCCACGTCAACCAGTCGTGCGGAAGCAGGACCGACCTGGTAGCGGCCGCCAGCTCGGGTTCCTGACGACCGAGCCAACGGACCTTCGTCACGGTGAGGGCTGCAACAGGCACCGATCCGACCTGGTCCGCCCAGGTCTGCGGACCGCCGAGTTCGGCGATCAGATCGAGGGCGTCGGAGAGCCGACCGGTTGTCGTTCCACAGCAATGCGTCTCGAACCGGCTCGCCTGCCTCGTCCAGTGCCACCATCCCGTGCTGCTGTCCCCCGACCGCCATGGCCTTCACGTCAGCGAGCAGGCCCGGATCGCGTGCCGCCTGCTGGAATGCGTCCAGCCAGGCCTGCGCCGGTACCTCGGTCCCGGGCGGGTGGGGCGCGCGCGATGTGCGCACGACCTCACCGCTGTCCACGTCACAGACCACGATCGTGCATGACTGGGTTGAGGAATCAACTCCCGCGACGAGGCTCATCGGCATCTCCCCTGCTGGCAATGTCTGAGGACCCGGTCAATGTGGACCGAAGCGTACGCCTTCTGCATTGACCGCGCGCACGGCAGATCTGCTTGACCGCGTTCGCGTTCTGCTAAGGCGCTCCCCAGAACACTCGGTCCACCACCAGGCGAGCCCTCCGGGTCACGCGGCGGTAGTCGGCCAGCAAGTGGGAGGACTCCCCCGGTCCATAACCGAGCAGTTCCGCCAGGGCCGCGAGCTCCCGGTTGTCGCTGGGCAACGAGTCCGACCCCCGCCCCCGAACCAGCATGATCTGGTTACGGATCCGACTGGCCAGAGTCCAGGCTGCCTCCAGATGGCCCGCGTCTGCTGCGTCGATGAGCCCGATGTCACGAGCCGCCCGCAGCGCTGTGATCGTCCGAGAGGACCGCAGGCTCGGCTCCGAGTAGGCATGTTGCAGCTGCAAGAGCTGCACGGTCCATTCCACGTCGGCGATGCCACCGGGGCCGAGTTTGGTCTGCTTGGCCGGGTCGGCGCCACGCGGCAGCCGTTCGGCCTCGACGCGAGCCTTGAGCTTACGGATCTCGGTCAGCTGGGCGGATGTCAGTCCGCCCTCCGGCCAGCGGCGTCCATCGATCTCGGCGAGCAACTGCTTGCCGAGATCGATGTCTCCGGCCAACGCGTCCGCCCGGACGAGGGCCTGCAGCTCCCAGGTGGACGACCACCGGCTGTAGTAGTTGCGGTACGCGGTCAGGGATCGGATCAGCGCACCGCCCTTTCCCTCCGGCCGAAGGTCAGCATCGATGCTCAGCGCCCGGATCGACGCCGGGCCTGGTCAGCAGCCGGCGCATCTCGGTGATCGCTGCACCCGCGATCCTGGTCGGGTCAGTCGACGGATCGCTCTCATCGTCCATGACGAACATCGCGTCGGCGTCGGACGCGTATGACATTTCGCGGCCACCCCAGCGGCCCATGGCGATCATCGCGATCCGAGGCACGGGCTGGGTCTCTGCAGAATCGCGGACCACGGCCAGGGCGGCATCGATGGTCGCGGAGGCGAGATCGGTGAGGGCGGCCCCGACTGTATGGATGTCGCTCAATCCCAAGATGTCGCCTGCCGCAACCCGGAACAGCTCCCGCCGCCGGATGGCACGAACCGCCTCGATCGCCGCAGCCGGGCTTCCCTGGCGGCGCGCTGCGGCATGCATTTCGACCTTCAAGTCGGCCAGCGAGCGAGGCCGCAGCTCTTCGTCCTGGGCGAGCATCTGAACCGTCTGTGGCGCTCGAGTGAGCAGCTGAACCGCGTATCTGCTCGATGCCAGAATGCGCGCCAGCCGCTCCGCCATCGCACCCTCGTCACGCAGCGCCCGAAGGTACCAGGGCGTGGTGCCCAGCGCTTCCGAGACCTGACGGAACGCCAGCAGACCATGATCAGGACTCGGTGCTCCGGCGAACCAGCCGAGCATCGCCGGCAGCAGCTGCCGCTGGATTTCAGCCTGGCGGGTCACGCCCTGGCTCAACGCTGCGATGTGCCGCAGCGCCGCCTGACGGATCGGCGTAGCCCAGCGCCTTCAGACGGTCGACTGCCGCATCGGTGGTGAGCCGCAGCTCGGTCGAGGGAATCCGAGCAACGGTGTCCAGCAGGGGTGAGTAGAACAGCCGCTCGTGGAGCCGCCGGACGCGCTGCGCGCAATGGCGCCAGGTGCTGAGCAGCTCCGCTATCGGATCGCCGTACCCGAGTGAGCGGCCCAACCGCCGAAGATCGTTTTCGTTGTTCGGCAGGACGTGCGTCCGGCGCAGGTTGAACAGCTGGATACGGTGCTCGAGGGTGCGGAGGAACCGGTACGCCAACGCGAAGCCTTTGCCATCCTCTCTTCCCACGTAGCCGTTGTCGACCAGGGCCTTGAGCGCCGGCAGTGTGCCCGGCGAGCGGAGGCGTTCGTCGACTCGGCCATGAACCAACTGCAGGAGCTGCACCGAGAACTCGACGTCCCGCAGCCCGCCCTGCCCGAGCTTGAGTTCCCGATCTTGAGTGCGGGCGGGAATGTGGGCGATGACCCGCTTGCGCATGGCCTGGGTGTCGGCGACGAAGTTTTCCCGCTCCGCGGCTCGCCAGACCATCGGCGAGATCATCTCCACGAAGTCCTGTCCTAAGTCGAGGTCTCCGGCGCTGGGCCTTGCCTTGAGCATGGCCTGGAACTCCCAGGTCTTGGCCCACTTCTCGTAGTAGATGCGATGGCTGGACAAGGTCCGTACCAGCTGGCCGGCCTTGCCCTCCGGCCGAAGCGCGGCGTCCACCTCCCAGATGGTGCCGGCCGCCGTGTGCGCCGAGCAGATCCTGGTCATTTCCGCCGCCATTCGCGTGGCCACGCGTGATGGCGCGATCGCTCGTGATCATCGGCTGGCCGCTCTCGTCGACTCGCGGTTCGGCGACGAAGAGAACGTCCACATCGCTGACGTAGTTGAGCTCCCGGGCACCGCACTTGCCCAGGCCGACCACCGCCAACCGGCAGTCGCGGGCATCCCCACCCAGCTTTGCTCTGGCGATGGCCAGCGCCGCTTCCAGCGTGGCATCGGCGAGATCAGACAGCTCGCCGGCGACGTCGTCCAAAATCTCGATGGGCTCGGGTCGCAGTCAGGTCACGGGCCGCGATCCGGAGCAGGGCCCTGCGGTAAGCCAACCGCAGGCCATCCCCACTAAGGTCGCTCGGCCACCGGCATGCTGTCGCGCTCCGCACCCACAGCGGTCAGCAACTCGGCGCGGAGCTGCTCTACGGCGTGCGGCTGAGTTCTGCATCGAGCACGTCCACCTGTTCGGGGTGAGCGATCAGGTGCTGTCCGAGGGAGGCGCTGGCACCAAGCACCATGATCAGCTGGCGCGCCCATCGTGGCGTGCCGGCCAGGTGGCCGAGCAGGTCGGGAGAGACCTCGCTGAGCCGGCTCAGCCCGGCCAGCGCCACGTCGGGATCTGCCGCCTGCCCCGCCAGGTTGACCAGTACCTCCAGCTCAGCGTCCCAGTCGGCGATGATCCGCTCAGCGGCGGCCGCGTCGACGAAGCCACGCCGCACCAAGGTGCCTTGCGCGGTCGCGATCCGGATCACGGATTGATGCTACTGAGCGATAGACACCGCCGGTCAGTGTGGCCGATCGTGCGGCCGGCGGTCGAAATCCACGTCCCGCTAGCCTCGATCCGTGGTTCGGACCGGCTCGGATCCATCGGCCGCGCTGCTCGAGCAGTCTCGGCGGTGTGCGAATGGCTCGCGGGGTTGGCCGCGGACGACTTCACTCAGCAGACCCCGCTGCCCGGTTGGGACGTACGCACCCTTACCGGCCATTTGGTGCTGGTCCACCGAGGCCTCGCTCAGGTGCTCGCACGGCCGACGGGTGAACGGCCGCTACCCAATGATGAGTTCGTCAGGCGCTACCGCCGTGACGTCGAGATGATCATGGAATCCACGCTGCTAGCGACGGCCGATCATTCAGGACCGGTGCTGGTCGAACAGCTTGGCGGGGCGATCCACGAATTGGCCGAGCTCCTTCCTTGCACGACCCGCGATCGGTGGTTGGCGCAGCGCGAGGACCCGTCACCGCCGGAGACTTCCTGGCGACGCGGATCGTCGAGGTCGTGGTGCATGCCGACGATCTGTCCCGGTCACTTCCCGAGCAGGCGCCGATCGTGCTCCATCGGGCCGCTCTGTCGCGCTGCACCCGTACGCTCGCCGAAATCTTGGCCGGCCAGCAACCCGGGCGTTCGGTCGAAGTCCGGGTGCCCCCGTACGCGGCGGTGCAATGCTCGATCGCGTCGGCGGCCGGCGACGCGGGACCGTCGCACACCCGAGGCACACCACCCAACGTCGTGGAAACCGATCCGCTCAGCTTCCTTCGGCTGGCCACCGGGCGGATCACCTGGGACGAGGCGATGGCCGACGGGACAATCAGGGCGTCCGGCCTCCGCGCCAACCTCGTCCCGCTCTGCCGCTCTCCCTAGCTCCTTTCTGCGCGGTGAGCGACGACTCTAGATCGCGACGATGCGCGAGAACCACTCCAATCGAGCGCGATGCGCGAGCAGCCATAAAACCGGCAGCAGCCGGTTGAGTTCCATGGGCGTGACCTGCCGCCGGTACTCATCGAACTCGGCACGCTTGTTGCGCAGGAAGAAGTCGAAGACATGCTCGCCGAGGGTCTCGGCGGCCAGATCCGAGCGTTCCATGGTGCGGATGGCCTCGTCGAGGTTGCGGGGCAGCGGGGAAATGCCCAGGGCCTGCCGCTCCCGCTCTGTCAGCGACCAGACATCGTCCTCCGCGCCCTCGGGCAGCTCGTATTCGCCCTCGATCCCCGCCAGGCCCGCCGCGAGCATCAAGGCAAAGGCGAGATAGGGATTGCAGGCCGAATCGATCGAGCGAAGTTCGACGCGCGCCGACGATCCCTTGTTGGGCTTGTACATCGGCACCCGAACCAGGGCCGAACGGTTGTTCCGGCCCCAGCAGATGTAGCTCGGCGCCTCGCCGCCACCGGCCAGCCGCTTGTAGGAGTTGACCCACTGGTTGGTCACCGCAGTGATCTCGGCGGCGTGCCGCAGCAGGCCCGCGATGAAGTAGCGCGCCACCTTCGAGAGGTGGTGCTCTGCGCTGGCGTCGTAGAACGCGTTGTTGTCCCCCTCGAACAGCGAGACGTGGGTGTGCATGGCCGAGCCCGGCCACTCGGTGAACGGCTTCGGCATGAACGAGGCGTAGATGCCCTGGGACAGCGCCACCTCCTTGACCACGACCCGGAAGGTCATCAGGTTGTCGGCAGTCGACAGCGCGTCGGCATAGCGAAGATCGATCTCCTGCTGACCGGGAGCACCTTCGTGGTGGGAGAACTCCACCGAGATCCCCATCTGTTCCAGCATGGTGATCGCACGCCGGCGAAAGTCACTACCCAGGCTCTGCGGGGTGTGGTCGAAGTAACCGGAATGATCCACCGGGGTCGGTGGCTCGCCCGGAACGATGGGGTCCTTGAACAGAAAGAACTCCACCTCGGGATGGGTGTAGAACGTGAAGCCGAGATCGGCGGCCTTCTTCAGCGCCCGCTTGAGCACGTAACGCGGATCGGCGTACGAAGGCGACCCGTCCGGCATCGAAATGTCGCAGAACATCCGAGCCGTCGCCGGGCTGACGTCGCGCCACGGCAGCACCTGGAAGGTCGCCGGGTCCGGGTGCGCCACCATGTCGGACTCGTAGACCCGGGCGAAACCTTCGATCGCCGAGCCGTCGAAGCCCATGCCCTCGGCGAAGGCTCCCTCCAACTCGGCAGGCGCGATCGCCACCGACTTCAAAAAACCGAGAACGTCGGTGAACCACATTCGGACGAAGCGGACGTCTCGCTCCTCGATTGCCCGCAACACGAACTCGGTCTGCTTGTCCACGACGGCAAGTGTGCCCAGATGGTGTAACAGCGACGTTACGTGCGCTCGACAGAAAGATCATTATCCAGAACGCGGCTGCCACGATCCAGCCGGTGCGGATGTCGGGTGCTGCCCGCTCGAATACGCTGAGGCGGTGCCGCAGCTCCGCATCGCCATGGCTCAGATCAACACCACGGTGGGCGATATCTCCGCCAACGCGGACCTGATCGTGGAGTGGGCCGAGCGGGCCTATGTCGCGGGAGCCGACCTGGTGCTCTTTCCGGAGATGGCGCTCACCGGCTATCCCGTCGAGGACCTCGCGCTCCGGCAGTCATTCGTCGAGGCGTCGCGAATCTCGATCGCGCGGCTCGCCAGCCGACTCCATCGGCGGCGGCTTCGGCGACCTGGTGGCGGTCGTCGGCTATCTCGACCGGACCGACGATCCAGATCATCCGAAGGGCGGCCAACCGCTGGACGCCGCCGCAGTGCTGCACCAAGGCCGGGTGGTCACCAGCTACGCCAAGCACCACCTTCCGAACTACGGCGTATTCGATGAATACCGCTACTTCAAGCCGGGCAACGAATTGCACGTGTTGCGCATCCGCGGGATAGACGTCGCCGTCGCGATCTGTGAGGACCTGTGGCAGGACGGGGGTCCGGTAGCCGCCACCCGGGAGGCCGGCGCCGGGCTGCTCGCGGTGATCAACGCCAGCCCGTACGAGCGAGACAAGGATGACGTCCGTGGCGAACTGGTCGCGCGCCGCGCCCGTGAGGCCGGCTGTCCCCTGGCCTACGTCAACCTCGTTGGCGGGCAGGACGAACTGGTCTTCGACGGCGACACCATGATCAGCAACGCGGATGGGACGATCACCGTCCGCGCCCTGCAGTTCGTCGAGGAGCTGGTGGTCGCGGATCTCGAGCTAGCCGCTGCCAGCGCACCGGTGAAGAGCGAGACGGCCGAGGAACAGTGCCCGCCGAGCCGGGGCAGAGGGGCATGGTCATCAGCAGGCACATCATCTCGGCCGAGGTCAGCGAGCCACGCGCGGAGCACATCGTCGGGCGAAGTGGCCGACTCCGTTACCGGCCATGGCCGAGGTCTACCTGGCTCTTGAGATGGGCCTGCGGGACTACTGCCGCAAGAACGGCATCGAACGGGTCTATCTCGGACTCTCCGGCGGCATCGACTCCACGCTCGTGGCGACGCTCGCCTGCGACGCGATCGGCGCGGACAATGTCTACGGCATATCCAATCCGAGCGCCTACTCCTCTGAGCACTCCAGGACAGACGCCGCAGAACTCGCCGAGCGGACGGGTCTGAATTTCTGCACGGTGCCCATCGCGCCCGCCGTGGACGCATTCTGCTTCCATGCTCGACATCGACGGGATTGCCGCGGAAAACCTGCAGGCCCGGATTCGCGGCATGATCTGGATGGCCGAGTCGAATCAGCACGGCCCATCGATCGTGCTGGCCTGCGGCAACAAGAGCGAGCTGGCCGTCGGCTACAGCACGATCTACGGTGACGCTGTCGGTGGGTTCGCGCCGATCAAGGACGTGCCGAAGACGTGGGTGTGGAGATTGGCCCGCTGGCGCAACGAGCAAGCCGAGGCCCGGGGCGAGACGCCACCCGATCCCGGAGAACTCGATCAACAAGGAGCCGAGCGCGGAGCTGCGCCCGGGTCAGAAGGACACCGACTCGCTGCCACCGTACGAGGTGCTCGACGACATTCTCGACGACTATGTCGAAGGCGATCGTGGGCATGCCGAGATCGTGGCGATGGGCTTCGATGCCGCGCTCGTCGACCGGGTGACAAGGCTGGTCGATCGAGCGGAGTACAAGCGGCGCCAGTACCCACCCGGTACCAAGATCAGCTTCAAGGCGTTCGGACGGGACCGGAGGCTGCCGATCACCAACGGCTGGCGCGAAGGTCGCTAGCCGCCGGTGCCGTTGCCCGGCACCTTCGACGTCAGCAACTCGCAGGGCGTTCGGGAGCCTGTCGCTTCCGTGCCAGCATGCGGAAGCCTTCACGAGACGTTGGCGGCTTCCTCAGCGATCACCGACATCGACTGGAGATAGGGGGCGCCGAATGTGGTCAGCATGGCCACGTCGGCCGCGTCGCGTCCCCGGCCGATCAACACGCGGCCCTTGCGAGGCTGATTGTTGCGCGGGTCGAACGTGAACCACCGGTTGCCCAGCCAGACCTCCATCCACGCCGCGAAGTCCATCGGCACGACGAGCTTCTCCACCTCGATCTCGGGAAGATAGCCGAAGACGTAACGGGCGGGGATGTTCAGCGCGCGACACAGCGACACCGCGAGATGGGTGAAATCCCGGCACACCCCGTAGCGCGATTCGTGAACATCGGCGGCTGTGGTCCGGGCGGTGCTGCTGCCGTAGGCGAACTGCAGGTGGTTGTGGACGTAGTCACAGATTGCCTGCACCCTGCCATAGCCGGGGGTGACGTCACCGAACCGAGTCCACGCTTCCTGGCCGAGCACGTCGGGCAGGCAATAGCGGCTCGGCAGCGTGTACAGCAAGACGTCGTCTGGCAATTCCGATGGCAGCATCTCGGGCGCGTCGAGGTCGACATCCTCCGTCGCGTCCGGGACCAGCGCGGTAGCGCGGTAGCTCATCACCGAACGCCCGACCGGGATCGTGAGGCGCCGGCACGGATTGCCGTAGAGATCGAAATAGAGGTGAGTATCGATCGCCGGTTCGGAGGCCCACTTGCTCGAGATGATCTCAGCCGGTTGCTCCTTCACCGGTTCAACCTGGAACACGGCCGAGACCGGCCACTGCGACGACTCCACGAAGTCACATCCGACGAGCACCTTCCGCTGTCCCATTGAGCCTCCGATCACGTCCCGTCCTTCACCGTCGTGACGGCTCTGGAACGTAGCGCACGCATATGACGGCTGCCTTGCGCGAACCTCATACCCCGATGCGGGACAAAGTCCCCAGAAGAGTGACCAGTGGTCCTGCTATGCGGGAGACACGCCGCCAGCTGAAGCGAGCCGCGGCGCCGTCAGGGTCGTCGGTCAGTCGTCGTTCCAGCGGGGATCGTTGTCCCAGGTGTCATTGCGCTCCGCTACCTTCTCCAGCGCGTGCTCGGCTTCCTCGCGCGTCCGGTACGGTCCCAGAAGGTCCGGTCACCTTGGTGGCGTGGTCGTCAGGCACCACCGAGTGGGTCTTGAGGTCATACCACCAGTCCCCGTCGGCCATCGTTCCTCCTCGAAGTCGCCACTGGCGACGCTACTCCTTCGATTGCTGGCCGCGCCGGGACAGCGATCGCTGGAGTGGTGCTCATAGGATCACGGCGTGCCAACTCCAGCCGGCCGCCGTTTCGCCGCTGCGCTCGGTCCCGCCGCATATCGCGCGGCCCCCGTACGTGGGCGGCCCGCACCCGAGCCCTACCTTGGCCCGCACGTGCAGACCGCGGAAACGATCGAGAAGATGCGGGTCGCGGGGCGGATCGCCGCCGAGGCCATGCGGGCCGGTGCCGCGGCGATTGAACCGGGCGTGACCACCGACGAGCTCGATCGCGTGGTTCATGAGTTCCTTCTTGATCATCATGCCTACCCGTCGACGCTGGGTTACCGGGGATTCCCCAAGTCCTGTTGCACATCGGTCAACGAGGTGGTCTGCCACGGCATCCCGGACTCGCGGCCGTTGGAGGAGGCGACCTGGTGAAGATCGATGTCACGGCCTATGTCGACGGGGTGCACGGAGACAACTGCGGCACATTCTTCAGTGGCGAGGTCGACGAAGAATCTCGGCTCCTGACTGAGCGCACCCGGGAGGCGCTGAAGCGAGCGATCAACGCTGTCCGGCCGGGACGGCAGGTCAACGTCATCGGCCGGGTGATCGAAAGCTATGCCAGGCGATTCGGCTACGGGGTTGTACGGGAGTACACCGGTCACGGTGTGCATTCCAGCTTTCATTCCGGCCTGGTCATCCCGCATTACGACGAGCCGGCGTACAACACGACGATGGAAGTCGGCATGACCTTCACGATCGAGCCGATGATCACGATCGGCGGTGGCGCGTCGTACGTGTGGGAGGACGACTGGACTGTCGTGACTGCGGACGGCAGCCGCTGCGCCCAGTTCGAGCACACCCTCGTGGTCACCGAGACCGGTGCTGAGATCCTCACACTCGCTCCTCCGAGTACGGGCTAGGCACTATCCTTGACCGAGGACGAGTCGGCCAGGCGATCGCGGTTTCCCCCTTCAGCGAAGAGGAGAGGCCGAGGAAAGTCCGGACTCCACAGAGCGCGGTGGTGGGTAACGCCCACCCGGGGTGACCCGCGGGACAGTGCCACAGAAAACAAACCGCTCCGTCACAGGAGTAAGGGTGAAACGGTGGTGTAAGAGACCACCAGCACCTCAGGTGACTGAGGTGGCTCGGTAAACCCCACCGGGAGCAAGATCAAGAGGGCGTACGCGAGTACGCCTGCGGGAACGCTCGAGGGCTGCTCGCCCGAGTTCCCGGGTAGGTCGCATCAGGTCGCTGGCAACAGCGGTCGCAGATGGATGATCGCCGATCACCGCTCGCGGTGATGCACAGAATCCGGCTTATCGGCCGGCTCGTCCCTTAAAGTGATCCCGTGCTCGCTGGTGATATCGCCGAGCCGTATCCGATCGTGGGACTGGACACTCCAGCTCTGGTTGCGGCGGAGTTGCTGGCCAGGGACCGCCTGCCCGGACTCGTGGTCACAGAGGCGGACGGAACGCCCAAGGCGGATACTTCCAGCCTCCCAGGTCGTGCGGTTCATGGTTCCGGACTACGTCCAGCGCGATCCCTCGCTGGCGGGTGTGCTGGGCGAGAAAGCCGCAGATCGGATCGCCGACCGACTCCGTTCGGCGACCGTGGGCGAGCTGTTACCAACCGCCCCATGAGCTTCCGGTCCTGCAGGCCAACGACACCGTGCTGGAGCTCGCCGCAATCATGGCGCGGCTTCGCAGCCCCCTCTGCGCCGTGATCGAGAGGGCAAGATCATCGGTGTCGTCACCGCCTCGCATCTGTTGGAGATCGTTAGTAAGTCATCGACTTGATGGCCTGGCTGGCGGTCGTCGTTTTCGTCGTCGTTTATGGCCTGATTGATCGGACAAGGTCAGCCGGGTGGTCATCGCGCTGGCGGGTGCAGCGGTGCTTCTGGCCGTTGGAGTGCTCGGACCATCCGATGCCTTCTACTCCGAGGAGACCGGGATCGACTGGAACGTCGATCTTCCTGCTTTTCGGCATGATGGTCATCGTCGGCGTTCTGCGGCAGACCGGAGTCTTTGAGTTCGTTGCGATCTGGGCCGCGAAACGGGCGAAGGGACAGCCCTTTCCGGGTGATGACGTTGCTCTGCTGATCACCGCCATCGCGCTCCGCCGGCCTGGACAACGTCACCACCGTGCTGCTGGTGCACCAGTGACGCTGCTGGTCTGCGAGCGGATCGGGGTCGGCCGGTGCCCTTCCTGATCGCAGAGGCCCTGGCGTCCAACATCGGCGGCACCGCGACCCTGGTCGGTGACCCGCCCAACCTGATCGTGGCGAGCCGGTCGGGCTTGACGTTCAACGACTTCCTGATCAACCTCGGCCCGATCGTGGTGGTCATGCTGATCGCCTTCGTCGGCTTGTCGCGATTCCTGTTTCGACGGACTTCACCGCCGACCCCGATCAGGTGGCCGAGGTCATGGAGCTCGACGAACGGGAGGCGATCCGCGACCCGAAGCTCCTCGTCCGCAGCCTGGTCGTCCTGGCCCTCGTGCTCGCCGCCTTCTCCCTGCACAGCGGTCCTGCATCTGGAGCCGTCAGTCGTCGCCCTGCTCGGTGCCGGTCTCCTGGTCGCCATCAGCAGGCTCAGCCCGCAGACCTACCTGGACGATGTCGAGTGGGAGACCCTGCTGTTCTTCGCCGGCCTGTTTCTGCTCGTCGGAGCGCTGGTCAAGACCGGCGCCATCAACCATTTGGCCTCGGCGTTGGCCGCCACCGGCGACAGCATGCCCCGCGCATGATGCTGATCCTGTGGGGCTCCGCCGTGGTCTCGGCGGTGGTCGACAACATCCCCTTCGTGGCCACCATGGCCCCGTGGTCGACCAACTAGTGGCGACGGACCGTTCGCCGGCCAGAACGGGCTGTGGTGGGCGCTCTCCCTCGGCGCCGACCTCGGCGGCAACGCCACCGCGATCGGCGCCAGCGCCAACGTCGTCGTCGCCGGCATCGCCAAAGCGCGGACACCCCATCTCTTTTGGGAGTTCACCCGGTACGGCGCAGTCGTCGCCGTCGTCACGCTGGCCATCGCCACCCCCTACCTGCTCCTGCGCTACTGACTGGTTCGCTGGCCCTTCCATGGGCCTGCGGCAACCTTTGCGCCGACTGCGGCTAGCGATAGCGTTCAGTTGACGCAGCTGCCCCTGCGGCGCCGACGAAGCCGCGTATCGAGGAAGGTGGGACCATGACCCAGACTGCCAGCACCGAATTTCCCGCGCTCGATAGCGATCCCATCGACAAGCTGGCCATCGACACCATCCGCACCTTGGCATGGACGCAGTTCAGGCGGCCAACTCCGGTATCGGGAACCCTATGGCTATGGCGCCGTGACCTACACGGCTGTCAGAAGTTCCTTCGCTTCGATCCGGCCGAGCCGATCTGGAGCAACCGATACCGGTTTATCTTGTCGGCCGGCCATGCTTCGACACTGCTTTATCCATGCTGCATCTCGCCGGGGTTAAGTCGGTCAACCCCGCAGTATGAGGCACCGGGCAGCCCAGCGTGACACTTGACGACATCAAAAACTTTCGCCAGCTGGACACCAATGCCCCGGACACCCGGAGTACCGGTGGACAGCCGGGGTTGAGTGCTACAACCGGCCCGCTGGGGGACGGGCATCGCCACCAGCGTCGGGATGGCCATGGCGGTGTCTGTGGCAGGCGGCGACCTTCAACCGGCCGGGGTACGAGCTCTTCAATTACAGACGTGTACGCGATTCGCCGGCGACGGTTGTCCTGATGGAGGGCATTGGCGCCGAGGCAGCGTCGCTCGCCGGCCACCAGAAGCTGTCGAATCTGTGCTGGATCTACGACAGCAACAGGATCACTATCGAGGGCCAGCACCGATCTGGCTTTCACCGAGGACGTCGGCAAGCGTTTCGAGGGTTACGGCTGGGCGATCCAACGGGTCGACGACGCCAATGACGTCGACGCTCTGGCGACCGCGCTCGAGGCCTTCCAGGCCGAGCAGGACCGGCCAACCATGATCATCGTCAAGAGCGTGATCGCGTACGGTGCGCCCACCAAGCAAGGCCACCATTCCGCTCACGGCGAGCCGCTGGGCGTCGAAGAGATCAAGGGTGCCAAGCGGTTCTACGGCTGGCCGGAGGACAAGAGTTTCCTCGTACCGGACAAAGTACGGGAGCATTTCGCAGCAGAAATTCCGGCCGGCGGGGCGCGGAGTTGCGGACCACGTGGGACGAGCTCTTCGCGGCAGTATGGCAAGGAATATCCCGAGCTGGCCGATCACCTGGACAAGATGCAGCGCCGGCAGCTGCCGGAGGGTTGGGACGCTGACCTGCCGGAGTACCCAGCCGATAGCCAAGGGCGCTGCCGGGCGCGACACCAACAACAAGGTCCTGAACATCGTCGCTCAGAAGGTCCCCTGGCTGCATCGGTGGCTCCTCCGACCTTGCTCCCTCGAACAACTTGCTGCTCCTGACCTTCGAGGGCGCCGGTCACTTTCAGCGGAGGACCGGGCGGGCCGGAACTTCCATTTCGGAGTGCGTGAGCATGCCGCCGGCAGTATCACCAACGGCCTGGCGCTGAGCAAGATTCGGGCTTACCAGGCCGGGTTCTTGATCTTCTCCGACTTCCAGCGAGGGGCGCTTCGACTTTCGGCCCTGATGGAACTACCAGTCATCCATGTCTTCACCCACGACTCGATCGGGGTTGGCGAGGACGGGCCCACCCACCAGCCGGTCGAACAGATCGCCTCTCTGCGAGCCATGCCCGGCATGATCGACATGCGCCCTGCTGACGCCAACGAGGTCGTGGAGGCGTGGAGGACTCTCATGCCGCTGAGGCACGATCCGGTGGCGCTGATCTTGTCCGGCAGGCGCTGCCAACGCTGGACCGCAGCGTCTACGCGCCTGCGAGCGGTGTGGCGAAGGGTGCGTACGTGCTGGCGGGGGATCCGGATGAGACCCCTGAGGTGATCTTGATGGCCAGTGGTAGCGAGGTCTCACTTGCGGTCTCCGCCTACGAGCACCTGGTCGCCGACGGCATCAAGGCTCGGGTGGTCAGCATGCCATCGTGGGAGCTCTTCGACCGCCAGAGCCAGGATTACCGCGACAGCGTTTTGCCGCCGGACGTGGTGGCCCGGGTCGTGATCGAGCAGGCTTCGTCTTTCGGCTGGCACCGATTGGCGGGCTTCAAGGGCGAGGTCATCGCGATGAGCACGTTCGCTGTCGGCTCCGCTCAAGGACCTGCAGTCGAAGTTCGGCTTCACCCCCGAGGCGGTTGTGGCGGCGGCCAAGCGCCAGATCGGCCGCTGACTTCTAGACCAGCTCGAACGCCACGGCCCCTTTCGCATAGTCGGCGGAGGTCAACCGAACGGACACCTCCTGGCCGAGCGCCAGCCGATCCGCCGCGGTCAGGCGGGCCTCGACAGCCGGTTCCAAGATCATCACGGTGCCGTGGTGCTTGTCCCGGTTCACCTCAATGACCGTGCCGGGGAACGTCTGGCCGACCCTATCCGCGAGCACGTAGACCTCGGTGAGATCGATGATCGCTCGTTCGTAGGACTTCGCTCGGCGTTCGGCTGCCGCCATCTTCACCGGGAGCCCGTCGAGTCCCCGCAGAACCCACTCCGGCACGGGCAGATCTGCACACAGAGCGACGCATATCTCACCGACGTAGCGATCAACCAGACGCCGTAGCGGCGCGGTGGTGTGGGCGTAGTCGCTGGCCAGAGCAGCATGGTCCGCGTCGTCGGAACACCGCCACTGAAGCTGCGGTAGCCAGCGCCGCGAAACAGCAACGTGCTCGCGTTGAGCATGGCTGCCTGATCAGGCCGGGCAGGGCTGAGGCCCCGCACAAACTCCGCGTAGTCCATGTCGGACGGCCAGACGATGCGCAACGCCTTGGCTACTTGGCGAAGCCGCCGCAGCGAGTGCGCATCGGCCGGTGGCATGGTGCGGAGAATTCCCGTCTGCCCGTAGAGCATGATGTGGGCAGCCGCCATACCTGTCAGCAGTGAGATTTGTGCGTTCCAACCCTCGACCGGTTCTGGAGCCCGAAAGGCGAGCGTCCAGCTATCGCCCTGCTTCTGAATCTCTTGCTCCGGAATCTGCAGGCTCACTCCGCCGCGATCGCGTTCTCGGATCTGGCGCCACTGGCCGACCAGCTTCAACAGTCCCAGAGTCTGTCTTGGCAAGCTTCCGTCCATCTCGGCCTGAGCCTCGCCGTAGCTGAGCTGCGCCCGACTCCGCACGAGGGCCCGTGCCACATCCGCCGCCACCGTCTGGCCGCGGTGGTCGAGTGTGATCGTCCACAGCAGTGCAGGCCGTACCTGATTCGGTAACAGACTGGCAGCGCCTTCGCTCAGTACCGGTGGGTGCAGCGGAGTTCGGCGGTCGGGCGCGTACAGCGTCGTGCCTCGGCGGTGTGCCTCCATGTCGATCGGATCGCCGGGACGAACGAAGGCCGCCACGTCGGCGATCGCGTAGGACACCACGAAGCCGCCACTGGGCGACCGGGCGATGTGCAGCGCCTGATCAAGATCACGCGAGCCGGCCGGATCGATCGTGATCAGCTCCAGATCGGTGCGATCAAGATCAGGTAGTCGAGGCTGCGCGGCGGCCTGTGCAGCGGCGGCTTCGACCTCGGGCGGAAAGCCGTCCGGCACATCGGCCGCGGCACGGATGCTGGCCAAGCCGCGAGCCAAGTCGTCCGGCACGACGGCAGGCAGGCCGAGCTTGCGGGCGGGCATGGCCCGAAGCCTAGCGGGACGGTTCGGTTGATCCGGGGAATCGCTGAGGCCGGTTGACGATGTGCGAACGGGGCACGGGCTCACCGTCGAGCGCACGGTTCACCAGGATGTCGGCTGCCTTGTTGAGCTCACGAGGCACCCAGGTCCAGATCACCTCCGACGGCCGCAGCCGGGCTGCTTCAAGGGCTAGCGGCTTCATGTCGGGATGCTTCACCCGCCACCGACCAGCCATCTGCTCGATGACCAACTTGGAATCCATCCGCACCTCGAGAGCGGCGGCTGGATCCAGCTCGCGGGCCATCTCCAGACCCGCGATCAAACCCCGATACTCCGCCACGTTGTTTGTCGCCCGCCCGATGGGCAGCCCCTCGCTGGCCAGGACTTGCAACGTGTCGGCATCCCGCACGACCGCACCGTAGGCCGCCGGCCCCGGGTTGCCGCGCGAGCCACCGTCGGCCTCGACGATCAATCGGCGCATCACAGACCCGATGACGCGGTGCGGACCAAGATCCGGGAACACTCCTCGCAACGCAGCACGTCGTCGTCGGCCGCAGCGGCGAAAACACGAAGATCCGCCGTATTCACCTCCAGCTGGCAGCCGGTGCAGCGCCGCTGGCGTAGCTCAGCCGCACCGACGCCGTTGTGGCTCTTTCCGATCTTGTCGTACAACGCCAGAAGGTCTGCCGGCAGCAGTGGCGACAGCTCCTCGCGTTCGGTGCGCTGTTCCTCGACTTGAGCAGCAATCGCCGCCACGGCTTGATCTCGACGAGCCACCGCCTCCGCCAGCTGCTGGTCGAGCTCGCCTGCTTTGACACGTAGCCGATCCAGCGTGGATGTTGCCGACTCCAGCTGCTCCATGATCTCCAGTTCGGCGTCCTCGAGATCGGAAATCCTACGCTGCAGGTGTGCGACCTCCTCCACCATCGACGACAGGGCCTTGGGGTCCGCAATGGTGCCGTCAGCGATCCGCGTTTGGTTGCGATGCAGGCGTTCGCGGACGGGTTGGATTTCGGCCTCGGCCCTGTTCTGCTCAGCCTCCAGGTCGCTGACCGCCGTCTCGGCGGCGACGAGATCGGCCGAGGTCGTGGCCACGGCGGCGGTGAGTGCGTTGATCTCGGCATGCTCAGGAAGGGTCCTTCGGCGATGCTCGAGCTGAGCGAGCGCGGAGTCGATGGTCTGCACGTCGAGCAAGCGCAGCTGCGCTCCGCGGTCAGCTTTGATGAGGCTCTCCCTGGCTCGTGACGGATCGCGACAACCCTACTTTCCGGCTGACCGGGGAATGAATGCGGCTGCCGCGCGGTTGTCAGCAACGAGCCCGTTGAGGCTCTTCTTCGTGGCCACATCGCGGTGACTGCGGCTGTCAAACCTCATCCCGCCAAAGGACCCGAGACCATGACTTCGGTGCTGGAGCGCCCCAGTGCGCACAGCTTCAGTGATCAGTTCGTCGGCCGGAAATATGTCCAGCTTGTGCTGGTGCTCGGTGCGCTGAGCGCGATCGGTCCCCTCACCATCGATACGTACCTTCCGGCGCTGCCGGAGCTGACCACCGAATTGAGTGCGACGGACTCCCAGGCTCAGCTCACCATCACCGGTCTGCTGGTCGGTCTCGGCATCGGCCAATTGATCATCGGGCCATGGTCTGACGTCGTGGGACGCCGCAGGCCCCTGTTGCTCGGCCTGGCCGCGCACGGCCTCATGTCACTGCTTTGCGCCGTCGCACCCTCGATCGAGCTGCTGATCGTGACCCGTACCCTGCAGGGACTGTGCGGTGCGGCTGTCGCCGTCGTCGCCATGGCGACAGTTCGAGATCTGTTCAGCGGCGTGCGTGCAGCGCAGCTCCTGTCCCGGCTGATCCTGGTGCTCGGCATTGCACCGATCGTGGCGCCGTCAGTGGGAAGCGCGTTGTTGCAGTGGACATCCTGGCGTGGCATCTTCGTGGTCCTCGCCCTGGCGGCGGTCGCACTGTTGGCAGTGGCCTGGTACGGCCTGCCGGAAACCTTGCCGTACGCCCGCCGACGCCCGGGCAGCATCCGTGGATCGTTGCGCGCCTACGGTGCCCTGTTCTCCGACCGGCTTTTCCTGATCATGGTGGGCGTTGCCGGTTTGATGTTCGCCACCTTGTTCGCTTATATCGCTGGTGCACCGTTCCTGTTGCAAGAGATCTTCGGCCTTACACCCCAGCAGTTCGGGCTGGCTTTCAGCTCCACGGCGGTCGGGTTGATCCTGATGACCCAGCTCAATCCGATCTTGCTTCGCCGCTACAGTCCGGTGCAGGTGCTGACGGCGGGCGTCGTGGTCGCCTTCCTCAGTGCCCTGACCCTGCTCGCCACAGCCGTTACCGGATTCGGCGGCCTGCTCGGCATCATGATTCCCCTGTGGTTTGTGGTTTCCTGCGCGGGTTTGTCGTTCCCAAATGCACCAGCCATCGCTCTCAGTCGGCACGGTGAGGCAGGCCGGCACCGCAGCGGCGCTGCTCGGCGCCACGCAGTTCGTGATCGGCGGCGCCGTCGCCCCGTGGTGGGGTCGTTCGCCAACGGCACCGCGGTTCCGATGGCGGCAATCGTGGTTGGTACGACCGGCGTGGCCGCGACGTTGATCCTTTCGGCCAGGCGCCGGCTCGAGGCCAGTTCCCCGGCTACTGCCTGATCACGACTCGGGTCCACCGCTCCGGCCCGTCGGCAGACGTGATCTGCTTCGCGTCCCGGTGACGGTGGAAGAATGCACGTGTGAGTGATCAGCAGCCTCCGACACCAAACCGCCAGTCCGTTCTCCGATGCTTTCAAGGAGTTCATCAGGAAAGGCTGGGCTGCTGATCCGACCGAGATTCCTGATCAACTACCCGCTGCCCGGTACGCAGCTCGACACCGGCAGGCCATCAGCGCTCAGTTTCCCGGCGATCGGCTCGTCATCCCCGCTGGTGGGCTGAAGGTGCGGTCCAACGACACCGATTACCGTTTCCGGCCACATTCGGCGTTCGCCCATCTGACCGGCCTAGGCACCGACCAGGAACCCGACGCCGTGTTGGTGCTTGATCCGACCGACGATGGCCATGACGCCACCGTCTACTTCAAGCCGCGGGCGCCGCGAGATTCCGCGGAGTTCTACTCCGACACCCGATACGGCGAGATGTGGGTTGGCCGTCGACTCTCGGTCGAGGAGTTGAGCAGCCGGTGCGGCATCCGCTGCGCTCCGATTGATCGACTTGCCGATGACCTCGCCAAGAACGCCGATTCGACGCGGCTGCGGGCGGTCCGGACGCCAGCTGACACATCCTTCGAGCGGTTGCTGAACGCTGTCCGCGCACCGGTCAGCGTCGAGGAGGCTGACGAGCAGGATCGAGCCGATGCCACCTCACAGCTCGACTACGAGCTAGCCGTCGCGCTCAGCGAGCTGCGATTGATCAAGGACGAGTTCGAGATCTCGCAGCTGCGCCAGGCTTGCGAGCAGACCGCGCATGCTTTCGGTGCGGTGGTCGCTGCATCTGCCAGACGCAATGCGCCGGGGGCGGGGGGAACGCTGGGTAGAAGGTGTGTTCGGGCTACACGCCAGGCACGTGGGTAACGCCGTAGGTTACGACACGATCGCCGCTGCAGGTGATCACGCGTGCACGCTCCACTGGATCCGCAACGACGGCGACCTGCGCGCCGGTGAATTGCTGCTGATGGATGCGGGCGTGGAACTGGACACGCTCTACACCGCTGACGTCACCCGGACACTGCCTATCAGCGGCCGGTTCAGCGACGACCAACGCATGGTTTACGAGGCCGTGCTGGAGGCGCAGGAGGCCGGCATGGCTGCTGCCCGGCCGGGAGCCACGTTCTCCGACGTACACAAGGCGGCCGTCGCGGTGATTGCTCGTCACCTGCACGACTGGGGCCTGCTACCAATGAGCGTCGAGCAATCGCTGTCCGCCGAGGGTGGGCTGCATCGTCGCTGGATGGTGCACGGCACGTCACACCATCTGGGCCTCGACGTGCACGACTGCGCGCAGGCTCGGGTCGAGAACTATCGCGAGGGCACCTTGCGCCCGGGCATGGTGTTCACGGTCGAGCCTGGCCTGTACTTCAAGCCCGACGACGAACTCGTGCCGGATCGCCTGCGCGGTATCGGCGTACGCATCGAGGACGACATCCTGATCACAGAGACGGGCTGCGAGAACCTCTCGGCCGCACTGCCTCGATCCAGCGGCGACGTGGAAGCGTGGATGGCCTCGATCTGGACTCGTTGAGTCCGAGTCGCGACGAGGCCCCTGTCTATTTCACAGGCATGATCATTCAAAGGCGCTGGCTCGGGCACCTGGCATGTTCTGCAGCATCTCGCGCGCCTGCGCGGCGACTTTGTGCTCGCACAGCACTTCGTACTTGGTCGCCACAGTCTGGCTGACCGATGTGAAATCGCGACGGCCGCGCGTCATGGCATAAGCGGCGGCGCTGAAGCCGATACCCAGGCTGATGCCGATGGCGAGGGCCACGATCAGCAACGCCAGGATGCTTGTCGGCTTGGTGAAGATCAACATCACCAGACCGACGAGCAGACCGGTCGACACGCCTGACTGAACACCCTGACCGATCACCGTGCCCCAGGTCCGGCGGCCCAGCACACGCTCGACCGATTTGAGGTCCGTGCCGACGATAGCGAGGTTCTGCACGTCGAAGCGCTCGTCGGCCAAGTAGTCGACCGCCTTCTGCGCATCGGCGTACGTCTGGTAGATCCCGACCGATTGGGGGAATCTGAGCTCGAAGATCGAGCTGGTTTGCTGCGGCATCGACATCGTCTTCCTCCGTTTTACTCCAACCCAATCTACCGCCTCACCGCCTCCGGCCACGGTGATCGTGGCGCGTTCCGCCGGGCGCGGTAGCCGTCAGCCGCGACCGCGACATCCGGGTTGTGCTTGCCCAGCAACCAATTGCGTAGAGGCTGGGATACTCAGCTCGTGGCATCTCCCGCTGCGACGTCGGTCTTCATCTCCCGGATCCGGGGTCTGCCGGTGCTCGACAGCGCTGGCGACCAGGTTGGAAAGGTGCGCGACGTCGTCGTCCAACGGAGGGCGGGCGGCCACGCCCCCCGGGTGAAAGGGCTCGTCGTCGAGCTGTTCGCCCGGCACCGCATATTCATCTCGATGGCCCGAGTCCACAGCATCGACGCCGTCCAGGTCATGATCAGCGGTGTCGTCAACACCCGGCGATTCCAGCGCCGTGAATCAGAGACGCTGATTGTCGGAGACCTGTTCGATCTGGCGGTGGAGCGAACCGATCATCCTGGTCGGGGGGTGATCTTCGACGTCGCCATGAGACCCGTGCGGTCCCATGACTGGGAGCTGTCAGAGGTCGCCCTCCGGGAAGGTCCACGGAAACGACTGGGACGTCCTGGGCACACGACGATTCTCGACTGGTCGGCGATCAAGATCCTTGGTCTTGATCAGGGGCAAAGTACCGATCGACTGCTTGCCGAGATGGAGGACATGCTGCCGGCGGATATCGCCAGGGAGTTGCACGAGATGTCGCCAGAGCGGCGAGCGGAGGTGGCGTCCGCGCTCGATGATCAGAAATTGGCCGACGCGCTGGAGGAACTGCCAGAGGACGAGCAGGTGCAGCTCATCTCCAAGCTGGACACGGAGCGGGCGGCAGATGTCCTCGAGGAGATGGATCCCGACGACGCGGCAGATCTGATCGCTGACCTGGCACCGGACATGGCCGAGGTCTTGTTGGGGCGGATGGAACCCGAGGAAGCCAAAGACGTCCGGCGGCTGCTCAACTACGCCGAATTCACGGCTGGCGGGATGATGACACCTGAACCGGTCATCCTGCCTCCCGATGCCACCGTTGCGGACGCACTGGCGCTAATCCGCGAGGCCGAACTGACTCCGGCTCTGGCGTGCACGGTCTACGTCTGCCGGCCGCCGTTGGAGACGCCAACCGGCCGGTTCGTCGGGGCCGTGCACTTTCAGCGGCTTCTTCGTGAACCTCCGTCGGTGCTGGTTTCCGGCCTGGTGGACACGGAACTGGAACCGCTGCTGGCCAATGCCAACCTGAATGCGGTGAGCCGATACTTCGCCACCTACAACCTCGTCAACGCACCAGTGGTCGACGGCGATCATCGACTGATCGGCGCGGTGACCGTTGACGACGTCCTTGACCATGTCCTGCCTCGGGACTGGCGAGGCATGCAACTCGATTCGTTGCTGACCACGATTCCGCCGGCCCTCCGCGCCCGGGTGATGCCCCATGGCTAGGGCAGAACGCGAACTCGATCGGCTGAATACGCCCGGACGGCGTAAGCGGTCGGCGCTGCCCCGGGTGCGCGTTGATCGGGACGCCTTCGGCAAGTTCGCCGAGGGATTCGCCCGTTTCATGGGGACCGCGCGATTCCTCGCCTGGATGACCGTGATCATCGTGCTCTGGGTGATCTGGAACGCTCCGATCGGTCCACCGCGACCGCGCTTCGACGAATACCCCTTCATCTTCCTCACGCTGATTCTGTCCCTGCAGGCCAGCTACGCCGCGCCCTTGATCCTGCTCGCCCAGAACCGGACGGAAGCCCGCGACCGGGTGGCCCTGGATCGCGATCGTGCGCAGGCGGCGCAGAGCCGCGCCGACATGGACTTCCTGGCTCGGGAGATCGCCAGCGTGCGGATGTCGGTCGGCGAACTTGCCACTCGGGACTACCTGCGATCGGAGCTCAAGTCCGAGCTTCGAGCCATCTTGGCCGATATTGAAGCAAGCGAGGAACGCGTGCGCGACAGCACCTAATCTTGAACGGTGCAAGACACGCAGGTCTCCCCACTGGTCGCCGCCATCTATTCAGCGCTGGACCGGGTGAACGATCCCGAGATTCGCCGGCCGATTACCGAGCTGAAGATGGTCTCGGCGGTCGATGTCGATCCCACGGGTCTGGTCCGCGTCGAGGTACTGCTGACGGTGGTGGGCTGTCCGATGCGAGACACCTTGCACCGTGAGGTGAGCGCGGCCATCGCCGCGGTGCCTGGAGTGACCGGGGTCGAGGTGGAGCTCGGCGTGATGTCGGACGAGCAGCGAGCAGCGCTCCGAGATCAGCTCAAGGGCGGCCAGGCCGAGCGGGAGATCCCGTTCGCCCGTCCCGACTCCTTGACATCGGTGATCGCTGTCGCCTCTGGCAAGGGCGGTGTCGGCAAATCGTCGGTGACGGTGAACCTTGCCGCCGCACTGGCCCGCCTCGGCCGAACCGTCGGCGTGCTCGACGCCGACATCTACGGTCACTCGATTCCCGCCATGCTCGGGGTGGCTGACGCGCGACCAACGTCCGTCGAAGACATGATCATGCCGGTACCGACCAATGGCCTCAAGGTGATCTCCATCGGGATGCTGAAACCGCGGCGTGACCAGGTCGTGGCGTGGCGGGGGCCGATCTTGGATCGGGCCCTGACCCAGCTCCTCGCCGACGTCTATTGGGGCGACCTCGACTATTTGATCTTGGATCTGCCTCCGGGGACTGGCGATGTGGCAATCTCGCTCGGCCAGAAGCTGCCGAACGCAGAAGTCCTGGTGGTCACCACTCCGCAGTCGGCGGCGGCCGAAGTCGCCGAGCGCGCGGGAACTATGGCGTCCATGCTCAACCAACGAGTGATCGGCGTCGTGGAGAACATGAGCTATCTCGCCGCGCTCTGCCCACACTGCGGCCGCGAGCATCGCTACGACGTCTTCGGCCAGGGCGGTGGCGACGAAGTCGCCGCAACGTTGAGTACCCGTCTCGGATATCGGGTGCCACTCCTGGCTCAGATTCCCCTCGACCCCATCGTGCGGGAGGGCGGCGATGCCGGCACTCCGATCGTCGACGCCGCGCCCGACCAGCCCGCTGCCCAGGCGCTCAGCTCGCTGGCGGAAGCTCTCGCCAAGCGAGGTCGCGGCCTCCTTGGGCGGCAACTAGGGCTCGCTCCCGTCGCAGGCTAGTCAGGGGCAGTTCTGCACGTCCAACCACCACGGGGAATCCGCGGTGTCCTGCGCTGGGGGCTCCTTGCCACTGAGGTCGGGCAGTTCTGCAATGGGCACTCTCCAGCGCCCATGGACATCCAAGAAATTGACGGCGATGGGGCGGAAGCCGACCGGTAACGCGTACATGGTGCAGCCTTGAACATTTTCGATCGTCAATGACGTGAAGTCTGCTCCCTCAACCCAGAGGTCGGCGACTCGCGATGTGCCGAAATTCGTCACGACCCACTGCGCCCGATTTCCCGACTCGGGATGTCTTGCGTACGCGTAACGGGGGGCCTCCGCCAAATACACTTTGGCCGCTGTGTCTCGCGTCTCTTCCAGGTCGAGTCGCTGATCGGCCCGGTACGACAGCCACAAGGCGGCTGCAGCAACCAGCAATGCGAGCACTGCCACCAAGGCGGACGCCACTTGTGCTCGTGAAGCGGTGGGCATGCGCACATCCTCCCGTCAAGCAGCGCAGTTGGGCGCGGCATCCGTTGACCGTTGCTATGGAGCCCAGTTCGGGTCGCGGCCGAAGGCGATCAGCAGGTCGGATTGGGGATCGCCGCCCCCAGCCGATCCCGGTCGGTCGGCCACCGCGCCGCTCGAGCGGTAAACCTCCTCACGGTCGTGATACCAGGCGGCCACCTCGGTGACCAGCTCTGGGTCGAGGCTGCGCTGTTGCCCGGAACCGGCGGCCAGGTCCCACCCGTGGATGAGGTGGTCGGCGGTCAGCTGGCGGATGTACTCCCCGATGTCCTCATCGCCGTATGACAGGTTCACCGTCCCGCCCCGAGGTAGTTGCGCGGCCACCGCCGCCAGCGCCTCGTCGGCTGCCGCCTGGGCAACCGTGTGCGGATCCTCGCCAAGCAAGTCCCCATCGAGCGAATCGCCGACGTCGGCAATGGTCTTGCGGTCGACCAAGGGTTTGGTCCACCGGTCCTCGCCGACCACGTGGTTCACCAGTTGTCGGACATTCCAGTCGCCGCAAGGCGTCGGTGCCGACCAGTCACCGGTCGCACGCGACACCGTTGACGCCCAGAACTCCACGCTGCGCCGGTATGTGGTAGCGAGATCCATGGCTCTCCTTCGTTGAAGTCCTGCTGACAGGTTCCTCTCCGACGAACGAGGCGTCCAGCGGAGAATACGTACGCTTCGCGACAGTTCCTCGCCCGCAACAGCGATCACCCTGACCGGGTCGCCCGGCTAGCTGTCCGCGAGGTCGGACCGCCGTGGCGCAGGCAGGTTCTAGGTGGCGTCTGAATCGAATGGCGCGGCCGCCCCGGCCGGGGACTCTTCGGGGGGCCGGAGGTCGTGCGGCCCGCCGGATGATAGCGCCTTCTGAGATCCTGGGGGTGAAGCGGCGGTCGCGCCATTGACGGCGGATGCCTCCATCACGTCATTCTTCATATCGGCGACGATCGGTTCGACCTCGTCCAGCAGATGCTTGCGCACAAAGGTCTTGGGGTTCAGGTCTCGTACATCGAGGTCGGAGAAATCAGGTCCCAGTTCGTCCTTGAGCTGCCGTTGCGCATTGTCGGCCATCGTGCGGACGTAACGGATCGTCCGCGCCGCCTTGCGGGCCAACTCGGGCAGCCGCTCCGGGCCGAACAAGACCACCGCAATCACCAGGAGCACGAGAAACTCCCCGGGACCTATGTCGAACACGGCGTCACGCTAGCCTTCCTTGCTGCCCAGCACGACTCGCGCTTTGCCACTGACCTCGTCGCGCGCGTAGTCGAGAACCACCGTGTCACGCGGCCGGTGGGTGCGGATGGTGACGATCAGCTCCTCCACCGTGTTCACCCGCTTCCCGTCGATCCTGGTGATCACGTCATCCTTGCGCAAGCCGGCGTGGGCCGCCGGCCCTCCACTCTCGACGGCGGTCAGGATGACACCGTCGTCACCCCCGGCTTCTTCAACGTTGGCCCCAAGTATCGGATAGGTCGCCTTGCCGTTCTTGATCAACAACTGGCCGATCTCGGCGGCCTGGTTGATCGGGATGGCAAAGCCGAGCCCGATGCTCCCGGATTCGGTTCGGCTGGTGCCCAGCGTCAGGATCGCCGAGTTGACTCCGATGACGCGCGCGCTGGAGTCGACCAACGGACCGCCCGAATTGCCCGGATTGATCGGAGCATCTGTCTGAATGGCGTTGATATAGGCCACGGGCGCGTCAGCATTCTCGGTTTCCCGGACCACGACCGGTCGGTCACGAGCGCTGACGATGCCGGACGTCACGGTGCCGGCCAATCCAAGGGGGGAACCGACGGCAATCACCGGCTCCCCTACGCGACTGGCGCGCGAGTCGCCCACGACCAGCGGTTTCAGGCCGGACGTCTTCACCTGGATGACCGCCAAGTCGTACGACGGACTGCGGCCAACAATGGTGGCGTTCACTCGACGGCCGTTGGCAAGGACCACCCGCAGTCGCCCGCCTTCAGCGGCCGCGACCACGTGATTGTTGGTCATGATCCGGCCGGAACCGTCGAAAACGAAGCCGGACCCCGTGCCGTCTCCGGCCTCGATCATGACGGTGCTGGACAGGACCGCGTTCGCGACGTCCACCGTGCCCTGTCCGGACTTGGCTGGCTGGCGGCACGGACCGGCTAGGGGTTGGACCAGCCGGTGCTGGTCGTCGGTACCGGTGCGCTTGACTGGCCGCTGGCCGACGGCGCCGCCTGGTCACGGTCCGTACCTCTTCCAGCCAGAAGAGCGCCACCGTAGCCAGCGCCACCTCCGACAATCAGTGCGGTCGCCGCTGCAGCGATGATCAAAAATGCCGCTGACCGGGGCTTGCGCGAGGGTACCTCCGGCGTGCCGATCTGTGCAGTGTCAGGAGGCGGGGCCACGGACTCCGACGACTCAAAGCTCAACGGCTGCTGTGGAGGAAGCGGCGGGTGCCAGACGGCTGGTTCGGTGTCGAATGGGAGTCCTTGCGGCGGTCCGAAGGGACCGTAGTAGTGGCCACCGTACGGAGAATCCCCCGCGGGCTCGGGCGGTAGGCGGTCACCGTCGGTCATCCACTCAGCCCCTTGTTGCCGGCCCGATCACCCTCAGCGCCTCAGACGGCTCAGGATGTCGGCCCAGCCCGCCTGGACGCGGTCCATGGTAGTTGGCGACGGCAGCGGCTCATGGGGCAAGCCGCGGACCGCCTCCGCGAGAAGCTCCCTCGGTCCATCGGTGATCACCGTGTACACGGTGGCGCCGGACTGCCATGTCGCGAGGCCGAGCGTGCCTGGGCGCAGGTAGGCGCCAAGATCGGCATTCCACGACGCACCCAACGGTGGGCCGCCGAGCAGACCGCGTCGCTGGAAGACGCTGACGGTGTTCAGGCCGTCGCTGTAGACCAGGTGGAGGACGTTCGGGCTATCGGCCCGGTCAGTGCGAACGCGGACCAGAGCCAACCCGGCCAGCGAGTGGGAGCAGGACCACCCCCGCGCTGTGAGCTGGGGCGAACTCGAGAGCGTCAGTGCACTCGTCGTGGTCGACACACTAAGTCGAGGCGGCAGGTGTTCCAGGATCGTTGAGGCGCTGCCAATTCGAAGCGATGTGAAGCGGGCGCTCAAGGTCACCTGGCCCTGCGGGTCGTACGTCTCCTGACCCAGCAACAGGCCGGTGGCGTCATCGATCCACCAGCGCGCCGCCACTGTGTCGCCGGTGGACACTTCCACGACCGTCGCCGGCCGACCGGCGATCGTGGCGCCGGACCAACCCGACATGCGGTAGTTGCGCGCCAGCAGGTCGAGCAGCTGGTTGTCGACCATCCGCGATTGCACCGCCGGCCGGGCATAGCCCGCAAGAACCTTGTCGCCTCGATCGTTGAGAACAGTCAGCTGGCTGCCCTGCTCCTTGCGCGAGTCGATCTGGATGACGGCGCTGACCGTCATCCCGTTCAGAACCGCAGAGAAGGCCTGAGTTCCCGAGTAGCTGAACGTGCTGGCCGCCGCAGACGCCCTGGCCAGCGCACCGCGAGCCTCAGCCCGCGTCAATGACGGCTCCCGCTCGGCGCTGCGACCAGCAGAAGCGGGCAGCACACCGCTCGCCGACGTCAACCGCTCGGCACCGACCAGCATGACCGCCCCGACGGAGTCGGTGACCAGCGGCGACTGCGCCAACATGGAGGTGAATTCTGCCTGTGCGTCGGCGCTCGGATCGTGTGATCAAGGCCAGCGCGGGTACGGGCGCGGCGGCATATCCCACGCCGACCGCCGTTGTGACCACGGCGCCCACGGCGAAGCCGGCGGCACCCAGCCGAAGGCGTCGCCTGCGTCGCTCGCTGGGCAGCATGCCTGGCGAGGTTCGCCGGAAGGGCCGGGTCCACAGCGGGTCCGACGCCTGTGGTCCTGCGATCGAGGTCAAGCGCTGTGAAAGATCAACCGAAGCCGTTGCCTGTGTGCCGCTTCGGCTCAGCAAGCCATGGATCGTCCGGAGCTGATCGACGTCCGCCCGGCAGGCCGGGCACCCGACCAGATGGGCCAGCAGCCGCTCGCGATCGGCGGCGCCCAGGGCATCGTCGACGTAGGCGGACCTCGACTCGGCTAGGTCGGCGCAGGGCCGCCCGCTCACCCTGGCCTCGCCGGCTCCAGTTTCCGGCCGGTTTCATCCGCCACGCCCAGGTACCGTTCTCGTTCTCCGTTGGGCTGGCGATGAGCCAGAGCCGCCCGCAGTTGGGCCCGGCCCCGGTGGATGCGACTGCGTACGGTGCCGATCTTGACGTCTAGCACCGAAGCGATCTCCTCATAGCTGAGACCCTCGATGTCGCACAAGACGACGGCCGCTCGAAATTCCGGCGGCAGGGCGGCGAGTGCCGCGGCGACGTCGTGGTCCAAGTCGGCATCGGCGAGCTGTTCTGATGGCGTGGGCCAGGCGCTGGCCAACCGTTCGGCGGCTCCGTCGGCCAGCCCGTCGAAGCGGATCTTCTGCCTGCGGCGGGCGCCATCGAGGAACAGGTTCGTGGTGATCCGATGCAGCCAGCCCTCGAGGGTGCCGGGCTGGAATCGGTGCAGTGAGCGGAAAACCCGGACGAAGACG
Source organism: uncultured Actinomycetota bacterium (assembly GCA_963808495.1). Lineage (GTDB taxonomy): Bacteria > Actinomycetota > Actinomycetes > Propionibacteriales > Propionibacteriaceae > Microlunatus. The sequence goes on along the minus strand of CAWEGC010000009.1, from coordinate 23,815 downwards.
TCTTGGGTCAAGTCTTCGGCGTCGTGCCGATTGCCTGTGAGCCGGTACGCGAGCCGGTATACCCGGGAGCTGTGGTCACGGACGAGCTCTTCCCACGTGGGCGGCACCCAGTCCGGCGCCGGATTCTGCTCCGGCAACGACATGGGGGTCACCTCCCTCGTGGCCAGCCGTGACCGCCCATTGTCGCGAGCAAACCTGGCAATGCCCTGAGCGAACGCTGGCAAACGGCTGTGCACGCGATGTGTCCTCCCTCACTCCGAGAACGCCGAGCGGTGCCGAGGTGTTCCCGCCGGGACTAGAGACCGGCAGCGGCCATAGATTTCGCGAGAGCACGACGTTCCTCGTCGGTCGCGGCGACCAGCGGCGGGCGCAGACCACCGACTTTCCGACCGCGCAGATCCAGGCCGGCCTTGACCAGGATGCAGCCCTGAGTGGCGAAGATGCCGGTGTAGATCGGGAGCAGCTGGCGGTGCAGCGACCGCGCCGTGGCCACATCACCGGAGAGATAAGCCTCGATCATCCTTTTCGTCTCTGGCCCACAGAAGTGGGTGGAGGTGCCAACGACGCCGACGGCGCCGATCGACAGCAAAGGCAGGGTCATGGCGTCGTCTCCGGAGTAATAGGCCAGCTCCGTCTCAGCCATCACACGACCCGAAGCCGTGAGATCGCCCTTGGCGTCCTTGACAGCCACGATATGGGGATGCTCAGCAAGCCGGATCATGGTCTCGGAGGCGATCGCGGTGCCCGCCCGACCCGGGATGTCGTAAAGCATGATCGGCACATCGGTCGAGTCGGCCACGGTGAAGAAGTGAGTCAGCAATCCCGCCTGGGGCGGTTTTGAGTAGTAGGGGGTCACCACCAGCAGTCCGTCGGCGCCAGCTTTGGCCGCCTCAGCGGCCAACTGGAGCGTGTGCTCGGTGCTGAATGTCCCCACACCCGCCACGACCGCCGCGCGCGCACCCACGGCGTCGACGACAACCCGCAGCAGGTCCGCCTTCTCCGCGTCGCTCAGCGTCGGGGCTTCGCCAGTCGTTCCGCTGATCACGAGGCCGTCATGATCACCGTCCTCGACCAGGTGCGTGGCCAAGGCGCCGGCGGCATCAAGGTCCAGCGCCCCGTCCGAAGTGAACGGGGTCACCATCGCCGTCAGGAGGCGGCCGAAGGGCGGCGTAGCTGGGGCTGGCACGGAGTTCATCCTAAGCCGACCGCTCAGGTGCGGATCACGACCAGCGGGTCACCGTCGGTGACCACATCACCCGAGGCGACCACCACCTCGGTCACCGTGCCAGGCACGTCCGCGAGTACCGGAATCTCCATCTTCATCGATTCCAAGATCACCACCGGATCGTCCGCCGTAACTCGGTCGCCGACTTCGACTTCGACCTTCAGCACGGCAGCGACGAGCTCGGCGACCACAGTGTGGCTCATATCGTCATCGTATGGGTCGCAGCTCTCGATAGGCTGACGTCCGTGACGGCCTCAGGGAAGACCTCGCCCAAGTCAGCACCCAAGCCGGCGAGTTGGGCCTACGCCGAGGATCATGTCGAGGAGTCCGAGGCTGCGGTGGCCGCTCGGCTGGAGGCTGTGGAGTTGGGGGTGTCTCCGTTGGGTCGCGGATGCGCCAGCGCACTGACCCTTCTGGCGCGCGCCATCTCCGCGAAGGCAGTGGTCGAAATCGGTACGGGATCCGGTGTCTCGGGACTCGCGCTGTTCGCGGGCATGCAACCTGACGGCGTGCTGACCAGCGTCGACATCGAGCCGGAGCACCAGCATGCGGCCCGGAAGGCGTTCGGCTCAGTTGGCATTCCCAATCAGCGATTCCGCCTGATCAGCGGTGCGGCGCTGAGTGTGCTGCCCCGGTTGAGCGACGGCGCGTACGACATGGTGTTCATCGATGCCGACAAGTCCGAGTATCCGGAGTACGTCGAGCAGGGCCTGCGGCTGCTCCGGCACGGCGGGTTGCTTGCCATCGACAATGCCCTGTGGCATGACCGCACGGCGGATCCCGCGCAGACCGATGAACAGACCGAGGCAATCCGCAGTGCCGTGAGTGCCGTCAGGGACGAGGACGATCTCGTGTCGGCGCTGCTGCCGGTGGGCGACGGATTGCTGGTGGCCGTCAAGCGCTGAGCACCTGGCAACCCTCATCGTTCGCGGCTACCCTCGCTGGGCAGTCAGCTGGGGCCGACCGTGACGCCCTTTCCGACCACGGTGATGCCGGAGTCGGAGACGGTAAAGCCCCGCGCCCGGTCTTCCTCCTCGTTCATCCCGACCCGCGCGTTCTCCGGAACCACCACGTTCTTGTCCAAGATCGCTCGACGGACGATGGCCCCTCGCCCGATCGTCACATTGGACAAGATCACCGAATCGCTGACCTTGGCGTTTTCGTGGACTCGGACGTTGGGTGACAGCACGGAGTCTTCAATCGACCCGCCGGACACGATGCAGCCCGGGCTCACGATCGAGTCCAATGCCTGGCCGCGAAGAGTGAACTTCGCGCCCGGCATCTGCACCGGATAAGTCCAGATCGGCCAGTCATGGTTGTAGAGGTTGAAGACCGGGTCGATCGACACCAGATCGAGGTGCGCCTCGTGATAGGCGTCGATGGTGCCCACATCCCGCCAGTACGCCGTCTCCCGCCCGGTGGAGCCCGGCACCTGGTTCTGCGTGAAGTCGTAGACCTGGGCCTCACCTCGGCCGACGAAGCTGGGAATGATGTCGCCGCCCATGTCGTGTCGAGAGCTCTCGGCCTCCGCGTCGGCTGTCAGTGCCTCGATGAGGGCGTCGCTGGTGAAGATGTAGTTGCCCATGGAAGCGAAGGACACGTCTGGATCGTCGACCAGCCCGGGAGGTTCGGCCGGCTTCTCCAAGAACTCTTTGATCTTGTTGTCCTGCGCGGCGTCGATCACGCCGAAGGCCGTCGCCTGACTCCGGGGTACCCGGATGCCCGCCACGGTGGCGCCGAGGCCACCGTCGATGTGCGCCTGGAGCATCTGCTCGACGTCCATCCGGTAGATGTTGTCGGCGCCGAAGACCACGACAAAGTCAGGATCCTCGTCGACCAAGAGGTTCAACGACTGGTAGATCGCATCGGCGCTGCCTTGGTACCAGCGCGGGCCAAGTCGCTGCTGTGCGGGCACCGGTGTCACGTAGTTGCCCAGCATGGTCGACATCCGCCAGGTCAGCGAGATGTGCCGGTCGAGGGAGTGCGACTTGTACTGGGTTAGCACGGCAATCTGGCGCATACCGGCATTGGCGAGGTTGGACAGGACGAAGTCGATCAGGCGATAGGTGCCTCCGAACGGCACGGCCGGCTTGGCTCGGTCTGCTGTCAACGGCATCAGCCGTTTTCCTTCGCCACCAGCCAGGACGATCGCCAGAACCTTGGGACGAGCTGCCATGGTCTGAACCTAGGGTCTGCGGGCGCTCGTCGACAAGAGGCTCGCAAGAAGCGCAGGTGGGCTTCGGGTCGAGGACCTTTCCAGCCTTGGAACGGCTGTGACACGATTCGGGCTATGGCTGCCGACTCCGCTGACCAACTTCGGATCTCCTTGCTGACCAGGGAGTATCCGCCCTCGATCTATGGCGGAGCCGGCGTGCACGTGGCCCAGCTGGTTCCTCAGCTGGCGAAGTTGATCGATGTCGACGTGCAGTGCATGGGAGAGCCGCGGGAAGGTGCCACCGCCCATCCGGAGAACTTTCCGGCCGGCGCCAATGCGGCCCTTCGCGTTTTCGGCGCTGACCTGTCGATGGTCGCGGCCATACCGGAAGTCGGACTTGTGCACTCGCATACCTGGTACGCCAACCTGGCCGGCCACCTCGCCGGCCTGCTGCAGGACATCCCGCATGTGGTCACGGCGCACTCGCTCGAGCCACACCGCCCGTGGAAAGCTGAGCAACTGGGCGGCGGCTACCGGTTGTCTTCCTGGACCGAGCAGACCGCGTTCGAAGGTGCCGATGCGGTGATCGCGGTCAGCGAGGGCATGCGCCGGGACACACTTGATTCGTACACCAACCTCGATCCGGACAAGGTCCATGTGGTCAAGAACGGCATCGACACGGCGGAGTTCGCGCCGGACAGCGACACCGACATCGTGACGGAATTGGGCATGGATCCGGACCAGCCGTCGGTGGTCTTCGTCGGACGGATCACCCGGCAGAAGGGATTGGTCCACCTGGTTCGCGCTGCCGAGCAGCTCGATCCCGGTACCCAGGTGATCTTGCTGGCCGGAGCCCCTGATACTCCAGAAATCGCCCAGGAATTCACCGAGGCGTTCGCCCATCTGAAGTCCACGCGCGGCAATGTGGTGTGGATCGAGGAAATGGTTCCGCGGGCCACGTCCGACAGGTGCTGTCCCACGCCACCGTCTTCGCCTGCCCCTCGGTCTACGAGCCTCTCGGCATCGTGAATCTGGAGGCCATGGCCTGCGAGACCGCGGTTGTCGCGTCTGCGGTCGGAGGCATTCCGGAGGTGGTGGTCGACGGCGAAACCGGCTACCTGGTTCCGTACGATCCAGCTCGAGCCGACGACCCCGCGGCGGTGGCCGCATTCGAGGAGGGACTGGCCACCAAGATCAACTCCCTGACCTCGGATCCGGAGAAGGCTGAGGAGTTCGGCCGCGCCGGGCGACAGCGCTGCATTTCCGAATTCGATTGGGGCAAGATCGCCGCCGAGACGGTCGACGTCTATCGAAGAGCAATCGAGGTGCACAGCAGCTGAGACGCTTCGCGGATCGCACGGATGCGGGCCGCGTGCTGGCGGCCGAGCTCGCTGCGCGTCTGCAACCGAACTCACCGGTCGTGCTGGCCTTGCCGCGCGGTGGCGTTCCGGTAGCGGCGGAGGTTGCCGCCGGGCTCTCTGCGCCGCTCGGCGTCATCTTGGTCCGCAAACTCGGAGTCCCGGGGCATCGCGAGCTCGCGATGGGAGCGCTCGCCATGATCGGCGACGACGTTTCCTTGGTCCGCAACGCTGACGTGATCAGCGATCTTGGCATCTCAGACTCCGCGTTCGAAGCCGTGCGGGCCGCGGAGCTTGCCGAACTTCAGCGCCGGCGGACAGCTCTCGGCGGCACGGCGCCGGCGGTTACCGACGCCGAGGTGATCGTGGTCGACGACGGCCTTGCCACCGGCTCCACCATGCTGGCCGCCATCTCCGCCCTTCGACCCAAGGCCCCGGCCAAGATCGTCGCGGCGATCCCGGTCGCTTCTCGGTCGGCGGTCCGTTCGGTCGCCGCGGTGGCCGACCTGGTCGTCTGCTCGGCGATGCCCGTACCCTTCTTCGCCGTCGGTGCGGCGTACAAGGATTTCAGCCAGCTGAGCGACGACCAGGTTCAGGCCATCTTGGCGCGGTATCGCATCAGTTCCAGCGTCACAGGCACGGCCACGTCGATCACCAGACGCTGACCCAGACCGGGGCCCTCGAGCCGGAAGACCCGCATCGGAAGTCGAGCGCGGACGCCAAGCCCGATCGTGGTCTGCCCCTCGAAGCTGCCCGCGAAGGCGACCTGGCGGAAGGTCGAATAGCCCGTTACATCGGACAGCTCACTCAGGCTGTCGGGTTCGATGATCAGTTCGCCGCTGGTGTCGTAGGCGGGCGCCTTGATCACGATCTGCAGCTTCGCGCCGCCACGCAGAGGCACGTTCTGACCCGAACCATCCTGGTAGACATTCTCGACGTAGCGCACGTCGTAGCCAGTCACCCCGGAGCTCCATCCGTTCAGGTCGATCACGAGCCGGTCATAGCAGGCATGCTGGCCAGCCCGGATGCCTCGTATCTGGCGCGCCGTCATCGGCGCGGAGGTCTTGGCAAACGATCCCCAGGTGACGGCACACGAGGCGGCCGATGCGACGGGCGCCGTGACGACGGCCCCAGTCGCGGTGGTGGCGGCCACTGCCAGCGTGACGACAGCAGCACGCAAGGTGCGGGAAACAGACATCTCAGCTTCCTCTCGGGCTGGACAGCTCGGGGGTTTCCCGAGCCCTTTGCCTGAATGAGTGCGGCCCGAAGCAGGGGATACGGGGTGGAAAATACGGTTCGGTTGCGTTTGCGAGCGAGATGAGGGCTGCGGGCCGCAGCCGAGTGTGACCGTGATCACACCGCAACGTTGGACGAAAATTGCGGCGGAGCGGGGACGGTTTCGATAACGAAGTGTCCGCAGATCCGAACTGTTGTTCGATCTGCGGACGCTGCTCGAAAGCGATCGCTGGTTGTCTAGCCGACCACGCCCTTCAGCGCGCCGGCGAGTTCGGCCGCCTCCACGGCGTTTAGTTCGACGACAAGCCGGCCACCACCCTCGAGCGGAACGCGCATGACGATTCCACGGCCCTCCTTGGTGACCTCCATCGGGCCGTCACCCGTCCGCGGCTTCATTGCAGCCATCGCCCACCCTCTCTGTGATCCGGCTTCTCCGCGGCAATTATTCCGTATCATTCGGCTCCGAAGTCAGCCGGGGGACGAGCACCCAACAGTTCAGGAGGTGATCGTTCACCAGCCCGACCGCCTGCATCGTTGCGTAGGCCGTCGTAGGCCCGAGAAACCGGATTCCTCGCTTCTTCAGCTGTTGGGACAGTGCAACCGAAGCCGCTGAACGTGCCGGCACCTCCGCCAATGTCAGAGGGCGGGGATGATCGACCTCGTAGTAGCTCCACACGAGATCCGCGAAGCCCTGACCCAATCGGCGATGACCCTCGCGTTGGCGATGGCAGCATCGATCTTGGCCAGATTGCGGACGATGCCGGCATCGTGCATGAGCCGTTCGACATCCGTCTCATCGTAGGAGGCCACCCGCTCGGGCACGAACTGGTCGAATGCGGCGCGGAAGTTCTCACGCTTCCGCAAGATCGTGATCCAGGACAGTCCCGATTGGAAAGCCTCAAGGGTCATCCGCTCGTACAGGCCGGAGACGGTTGTCACCGGCTGACCCCACTCTCGATCGTGATAGTCCAGGTACTCCAGCGCTGACAGCGACCACGGGCAGCGGAGCCGGCCATCGGGACCAGGTGCCGCAGCAGTCATGAGCGGCCCTCGGCGATCGCCGCCAGGCCGCGAAGGCTGCGCCGGAAGCCTGCCCGCATGAGCGGCAAGCCGAGCCAGACGATTGCCTCCACCGGTTTCCCTCCCCGCACGGAAAACACTTCGGTCGCGGTGACCCGGGTACCGCCATCGTGCCGCTCCAGCCGAAAGGCGCCCTCTCCGTTGAAGTAGGGGCCCAGATGGAGAACCTCCAATTCCTTCGCCGGCGTCCAGCCGGTCACCACGAAGTTGTCCAGCAAGCCGACCGGAATTCCGCCGAGACGAAAACCAGACAGTGCAACGGCTCGCACGCCGATGCCCTGGTCGTGATCACTAATGACGTCGACGGTGGTGAACGGAATCCATCGCGATTGGCCGGCCCAGTCGATCAGGACCCGCCAGACGTGGCCTGGCTCGGCGGCGACCTGCGACGCGACCTGCAGGATCATTCCACGGGCCCTGGCGCGTCGATGCTCTGTCCGTGAGGCAGCTCGGGAGCGTGTGGGGCCTGCGGACGCAGCCAGCCGCTGAGCTCGGCGATTCGGGCGTCACGCTGGGCGATTTCGGCGCCCAGCCGGTCCAAGATCTCGTCCACTTGGGCCATCGAGTAACCACGGAGGGTAACGCCGAAGCGGAGGCCATCCAGATCTTCGGCGGTCAGCGGCCGATCCGGCAGATCCTGTCGATAGACATCGCGGACCGGATCTCGGCTCATCTCCCCCATTCCCCCGGCCGCCGCAATGGCGGCCGCACCGAGCAGCACGACGGCGAGCACGGCGACGAACCACTCCATGCTTTCGATGGTGTCATGAATGCTCAAGCAGTAACCGGTTCATTCCGGACGCCGAGCCACGCCAGCAGTTGGGCGCTCGCTTCGCATCAGGTCCACTACTTCGTCAAGATCATCGGTCAGATGGAGCAGCTCCAGGTCGGCCGCCGACAGATAGCCGCTCGCCACCGTCCGCGCCCGCAACCAATCCAGCAGGCCGCTCCAGTAGCCGCTTCCCACCAGCACCACAGGAAATGTCGTCACCTTGCGGGTTTGGATAAGCGTGAGGGCCTCGAAGAGCTCATCGAAGGTCCCGAAGCCTCCTGGCATCACAACAAAGCCCTGCGCGTACTTGACGAACATGGTCTTGCGGGCGAAGAAATACCGGAAGTTGATGCCGAGGTTGACGTACGGGTTGAGGCCAGACTCGAAGGGCAGCTCAATGCCCAGGCCGACCGACACTCCGCCGGCCGAGGCTGCGCCTTTGTTGGCTGCTTCCATTAAGCCCGGGCCGCCTCCAGTGATCACCGAAAGTCCCGCGTCGACCAGCTTCGCTGCGAGTTTTTCGGTCATCGCGTAGATGGGATCGTCGGGCTCGCACCAGCGCAGAACCAAAGACACCGACCGCCGGACCCAGTTCGGCCAGGGTGCCGAAACCGTCAACGAATTCCGACTGGATTCTCAGCACCCGCCATGGATCGGTGTGCACCCACTCGCTGGCCCCTCGGCTTTCCAACAGCCGCTGGTCGGTGGTCGTGGCTCCACGTTGGGCACCGCCGCGGATGATCGCGCCTTCGACCCTTCGCTCGGTAGCTCCCGCGTCGGTCATATGGCAAACCCTAGGTGAGCCATCGGACCAAGGCGTCTCGGCAGGCAATGACGTCGGCAGCGGGACAGAACTCGTCGTCGGCGTGGGCCTTCTCGGGATTGCCGGGGCCGAAGTTGACCGCGGGAACGCCCATTGGAGAACATCGCCACGTCGGTCCAACCGAACTTGGCACTTGGTTCACCGCCGACCGCGGCGACGAACTCCGCCGCCGGCGGGATGGTCCAGACCCGGGCGCGCCCCGGCGGCGACTCGGTGACCGTCAACGTGGTAGCCGGCCAGCACGCCTCGAATGTACTCCTTGGCCTGCTCCGGTGACTTGTCCGGAGCGAACCGGTAGTTGACCTGATCTCGCACCTGTCGGGGATGATGTTGCCGGCGATCCCGCCGCTGATCCGCGACCGCGTTGAGGCCTTCCTGGAACCGCAAACCGTCTACTTCGGCCTCGCCGAGATGATACCGGCAGCCGGGAAGGACGCTGCGCCGCGTCGTGCATCGCGTTGTGGCCCATCCAGGCGCGGGCCGAGTGCGCCGCCCTCCCCGCATGGTTCACCTTGAACCGCATGGTGCCCTGGCAGCCGCCCTCCACCCGTGCGTTGGACGGCTCGCAGAGCACCGCGAAGTCCCCGGCAACGTCGGCCGGCCGCTCCGGCGCGATCCGCGACAACCCGTTCGGCTCGCTTCGACCTCCTCATGGTCGTAGAAGATCCAGGTCAGGTCGCGGGCCGGCTCGGTCATCGCCACCGCGACCGCCAACTCAACGGCCACCCCGCCCTTCATGTCGCAGGTTCCGCGGCCGTAGACCACACCCCGTCCTGGTCCTACCATCGACCCGGGACGGCAGGTTGCTGGCCACGGGAACGGTGTCGATGTGGCCCGCGATCACGATCCGCTGCCGCGGCCGAGATCCGTGCGCGCGACAACAACGTTGCCGTCCCGCACGACCTCCAGGTGACCGTACCGCCCAGGGCGGCCTCGATCGCCGCCAGCCGATCTCGGCCTCGTTGCCGCTGACCGATTCGATGTCCATGATCGCCCGGAACAGCGCGACCGGGTCTCCATCGAGGTTCAGGTCGGGCATGGTGCGAACCCTACTTTCCTGAATGCCGGACACGCTGCGCCGGGCACCCTGTGCGCCGCTCGGGCGTCGTCTAGAGACGGTGCCTTTGAGCGACCAGTTGGTTCTGAGTTGACCGCCGCATTCCGACCGACCGTCTAGGCTTACCGCCATGACCGACACCCGCTCTCCGCCTGGGGTTGGGGGCTGGCCAGCGTGCACGCCTCGGGCCAGGTGCTCGACACCTAGTTCCCCAGCCCTGCCATCGGCCAGGCGGACGACAGCGGACCGCCGCAGGAGTTGACCGAGGGAGCGGGAGCGGAGAGCTACGCGCCGGAGCGCGTGCTGAGTCGAGATCGATCTGGACTGCCGCCCCGGCGAAACTGCCGACGCCTATCTTCGGCTGCACCTGCTGAGCACCGGATCGCCAAGCCTCGCGAGCATAACCTCGACGGCATCTTCGGCGTGCTGCCAATGTGATCTGGACCTCGTACCGGCCCGTGCGCCGTGGACGACTTCGAACGGTGCGCTCCGCGCTGCAGCTGTCCACGGCCAGGTCACCGTCTTCGGAGTGGACAAGTTTCCGCGAATGGTCGACTACGTGGTGCCGTCGGGGGTGCGGATCGCGGACGCTGACCGGGTCCGTCTCGGTGCCCACCTCGCCCGGGCACCACCGTCATGCACGAGGGCTTCGTCAACTTCAACGCAGGCACGCTCGGCACCTCCATGGTCGAGGGACGGATCTCGGCTGGGGTTGTGGTCGGCGAGGAACCGACATCGGCGGCGGAGCCTCGATCATGGGCACGCTTTCCGGGGGCGGCAGAATCGGTGACCTCGTGGGAGAACGCTGCCTGCTCGGAGCGGAATCGGGGCTCGGCATCTCGCTGGGCGACGACTGCACGATCGAGGCCGGCCTTTACGTGACGGCAGGCACCAAGGTGACGATGCCCGACTTCCACGGTGTCAAGGCACGCGAGCTTTCCGGACGGGACAACCTGCTCTTCCTGCGCAACTCGGTGACCGGCGCGGTCGAGGTCCGTCCGCGCGCGGGCAAGACGTTCGAACCTCAACGCCGCGCTGCACGCGAACTGAACCCGATGCGCCCCAACTGGCCCGGATCACCCTGGTGATCGCCTGGCGTGCTCGTGCCGTGGCTCGGCCTGGGGTGGCGCGTTGATCTGGTCCACGCAGCCAGGCAGCCGCTTCCGTCCTGGCCGACCAGTGCCGGGCGACCGCCGACGGCGCCGTTGTGACGCTTACGCCGGAACAGGCGCGCAACGCACCCTGATCGGCTCGGTGGGGACGTCGGCGACCGGCCTGCCGGCCCGGGCGGTCACCATCGCCATGGCCACGGCCTACCAGGAATCCGGCATCCGCAACCTCGACTACGGCCACGCCGATTCGATCGGCCTGTTCCAGCAGCGTCCCAGCAAGGGTTGGGGCACGGTCAAGCAGATCATGGATCCGCTCTACTCCGCCGGCCAGTTCTACACCGCCCTGGTGAAGGTGAAGGGCTGGCGCAGCGGCGACATCAATGACGTGGCGCAGGCCGTGCAGCGCAGCGGTCACCCGAACGCCTACCGCAAACATGTGAGCAAGGCGATCCTGCTGTCGACGTCATTGACCGGGCGCAGAACCCGGCAGCTTCACCTGCAAGACCGGCGCGCCGAGCGCGGCCGACCGGAAGCCTTGCGCGCCGGCTTCGTGCCGCGCTGAAGGGTCAGTTGGACTCGCCGTCACCGACAACGGCTTGGTGGTGAACGCCGGTAGATCTCGAGCCGTCGCCTGGATGGCGGCCAACCTGGCGGTCGCGCGGGCCAGTACGGTGTGTCCCGGAGTCAGCGTCGGAGGAGGCGACTGGACGCACGATCCCGGCGGCCTGGCGCCCTGGACCGGGATGGGCAACGGCCAAGTGGTCTCCGTCGAGTTCAGTCCGCTGAGCCGCCCGCGACGGCAGCCTCGATCCGCTCGTCGGTCGCGGTCAGGGCGACCCGCACATAGTCGGCGCGGCCGGCGCCGTAGAAGTCCCCGGTGCGACCAGAATTCCCCCGCTCGGCGAGCCAGTCGACGCTCACCCGCCGGCACTCGTCCCGGGTACTGGCCCACAGGTAGATGCGACCCTCCGAGTGCTCGATCGTGAAGCCGGCGGTCTCCAAGAGCCGGCCGCAGGAGCCGGCGGCGCGCCGCATAGCGGCGTCCGCCTTGACCTCCCGGACATGTGCTCCTGGTCGCCGGCGAGGCCGAGGCACTGACCGCATAGCCTCCTGGACCGGGCGCGATCATGCCGGCGTGCTTGCGGACGGCGAGCAGCTCGGCGACCAGCTCCTCGCCGGCCACGAAGCCGGCCCGGTAGCCGGCCAGGTTGGAACGCTTGGACAGCGAGAACAGAGCGAGGAGATCGGCGTGGTCGCTGCCGGACACTTCGGGTGCAGCACCGAGACGGGCTCGACATCCCAGCCGAACTCGCCGTAGCACTCGTCGGAGGCGACGATCGCTCCGCGTTGCCGGGCCCAGTCCACGCCGTTGCAGTCGGCCCGGAGAGGACCGCGCCGGCGGGTTGGACGGGGAGTTCAGCCAGACCAGCGCCGGGTCCTCCTCCACCGCCGTCGGGTCCTCGCGGCCGGAAGCGACACCGGCGATCCGGGCGCCGACCTCGTACGTCGGGTAGGCCATGCCGGGTACACCACAGGTCGTCCGGACCCAGCCCGAGCAGGGTCGGCAGCCAGGCGACCAGCTCCTTGGTGCCGATCACCGGCAGCACCGCCGCCGGCGTCGAGCCGAGCGGCGCCCCAGCGGCGGGTCAGGTAGTCCGCGATGGCCCGCCGTAGCGGGCGGTGCCCGGAGGTAGGGGTAGCCCGGGCTGTCGGCCGCCTCGGCCAGTGCCCGCCGGGCGATCTCCGGCGTCGGGTCGACCGGCGTCCCGACCGAGAGGTCGACGATGCCGTCGGGATGGGCCGGGCGACCGGCCTTGGCCTCGCGAGCGAGTCCCAGGGGAAGTCCGGCAGTCGCGCGGCCCGACACCTGGCGCCGACTCACTCGTCGTGCTCTTGCGGCGGTAGCGCCTCGATCAGCGGGTGGTCCTTGTCGATGACGCCCATCTTGGCGGCGCCGCCGGGCGAGCCGAGGTCGTCGAAGAACTGCACATTGGCGTCGTAGTACTCCTTCCACTCCTCCGGCGTGTCGTCCTCGTAGAAGATCGCCTCCACGGGGCAGACCGGCTCGCAGGCGCCGCAGTCCACGCACTCGTCGGGGTGGATGTAGAGCATCCGCTTGCCCTCGTATATGCAGTCGACCGGGCACTCCTCGACGCAGGCGGATCCTTCAGATCCACACAGGGCTGCGCGATGACGTACGTCACGGCTGTTGCTCCTTGGCTAACCGAATCGGCGCCGGCCTCCCGGTGGCCTGCGTGTTGTCCTATTATCTCGCCCTTGGACGGCGCTCGCGAAGGACATCAGCCAGTGGACGCGCTCGCCCATGCCCGCGTGGGCGACCTTCGGTGGTACGACACAGACTCTCCGACGGCTCACCACCGATGTCATCGGCTGGATCGAGAAGATCGAACGGGAGTCGATATCCGTTGCCACGTCTGGCGGTCGATTTGTTCGGACTCGCAAGGGCGGACATCATCCTCGCTCATGGGGCGCCGGCCGCCGCCGGAGGCCCTGATCCGCTGCGGACGGCGGCGGAGGAACTGGAGCGCTACGCGCTGCCGGGTTGGCTTGGGTTCAGCGAGCCCCTCGGCGAGTGGACTCTTCGAGCAGCGCGGGGATTTACCTCGCGGGCCAATTCCTGCCTCGCCGTAGGGGATCCCGGGATGCCCCTGGGAGCCGCGGCAGCGAAGATCGTCGCGTTCAGCGGCGCGCACGGCATTCCACCCCAGGCTCAGGTCATCGCGGGCTCCCAGACCGAGGCGGAGCTGCGGGCGCTCGGCTGGGCCGACGCCTCTCCGCCGACCGATGTCCTGGTCTGCCGGCTGAGCGACCTGCTCGGCGACCATTTGCCGGATCCGGCGGTGCAGGTTGCGGAGACACTGACAGCATCGTGGCAGGTGGCGTATCACCGCAGCTGTCCGGACGACGCGGACCCCGCAATAGTTCGGATGATTCTGGACGGTCATCCACCGCGAGCCTTCGGCAGTGTGGCCGGCGGCGGCGAGCAGGTCGTAGCTATCGTCCGGGGGCACCTCAACGCGCCCTGGCTGGGACTTGCCTCAGTGTGGACCGATCCTGACCACCGCGGACATGGCCTGGCTACGAAGTTGGTGATCGCGCTCGGTCATTGGGCGGCCCGCCGCGGCGGCCGCTATGTCTATCTCGACGTCGCCAGCGCCAACGAGCAGGCGCGAGGTGATTATGCCCGCCTCGGATTTGCGCTGCACCACCGCAACCGATACCTCCGCGCCCCGGCTAGGTGCACGTGACCCGGTCAGTGGGGGCATACCTCCAGTGGAAATTCTCCCGCTTCACGACCGCGCCGCCCTTGTAGAACAGCCGTTGGAAGTCGACGTCGAAGCCGCGAACTGGCTCCATCGGCTCGCACTTGTCCGAATCGTCTTCTATGTCACGTCCGGTGGTGAACTTGGACTTGACCGGTTGGTGGCCACGACCTTGTCGTAGGCCTTGGTCGACCACATCCTTACCGTGATGGAACCCTGCTTGCCGGGAGTCCCCTTTACCCGCCAAGCCTGTACCAGCACCCCGTACCGGGTGTCGTTCTGGAACTTCAGGTCCAGGCCCGGCCAGGCAACCGTCGCTTCGCGGCCGGGCGGATACCGGTCGATAAAGAGGGTGTGCGGCTGGTGCTCGATGTCCCTGAGACCGGCGAAGAACATGGCGTTGAAGGTGGTGGTGGCTGACTGTGAGACTCCCCCGCCGAGCTCCTTGCGGAATTTCCCGTCCTCGATGATGTAACCCTCGGTGAAGCCGTTAGCGGCTGTCCGCTCGCCGACCACCCCGTTGAGCGAGAAGATCTCACCGGGCGTGAGCAGTGTGCCGTTGATCAATTCAGCGGCGCGACCGATGTTGATGTTGCGGTAGGGCAGATAGGGAAAGTAGGTCGTGAACTCGCCGGTCACCTGCTTGATGCCGAGATTCCTGGCATCGGCGGTGGTGAACTTGGCCTTGGCGCCGGTCAGGTGAACCGATACAGTCCGGTCGGCGCCGGACTTGGTCAACGCCGGTTCGACTGCCTTGGCGAGGTCGTCAGCGGTGAGTTTCGTGCCGTTGACGGATGGGATGACCTTGGGCTGCCCATTGACCAGCCGTACCGTGGCGTCCTTGGGCTTGGTCAGTTCGATGGTGGCTATCGCACTCGCCGAGTTCTTCAATAACGCCTTCGGGTCGAGCTTGTGTGCAAGCGTGCCGTCCTTCGGCTCGAATGTGATGGATTCGCCGATCATGCTCGGCGTCACCGAGAACGTCCTGTTGCTACCGGCCTTGACCTTGACCGGGCCGGAGACCGCAGGCTTGGCGAAGTCGTTCGCCACCTGCTTCGCCTCGTCGGTGGTGATCTGCGGCTCAGACAGATCGGCTGGGAGATCGACCGGAGTGCTGGCCACGAGGAAGGCGCTGCGGATGGCCGTCGCGGCCTGCTGCTGACGGAGGACGAAGCCAGTCTTCGCCGGTGTCTGCTTGAGGTCGGCTCCGGCGTAGGAGAGCCGCGCGTCCGCCGGCTTGCGGTCCCAGGCAGTCGCCAATCCGGTAACCGCTTTGGCGAGTTTCTTCTGGTCGACGACGACCACTGCGTCGGTTGACGTTCCAGCGGTGAGCACAGTCAGGATCTGCCGTGGATTCAGGCTGCGGCCCCCGCCCGCGTTGGCGATGCTCTGGTGGTAGTCGATCTGCAGACCCGCTTCAGACGGCTTCACTTGAGACTTGTACGGTCCGGCTTTGACCTGAATGGGCTTGGCCGCTGCCGGACCCAGCTCATCGGCCAGCTTGGCCTCGGCCGCTTGCGGATTGAGGCCGCCGACCGGAACTCCCGACACGACCGCCTCTTTCGGCAGGTTGTCGCCGGCCATGGCGTATGCGATCCCGTAGAGCGCACCGACGACCACAAGCAATGCCCCCGCCCCGATGGCCAGGGCGACGCCAGGGCTCAGCCGCCGCCGGGGAGGCTTGGGCTGAGGCGCTGGAGGTGCGACGACCCAGGTGTCGTCGTGCTCGGGCGTTTGGGTGCTCACTAGCGGGGCCTTACCGTGCTATCGGGTCAAAGTACGAGCCCCGATAGTACGCTAGCGGGCGTCCGGACGGTGCTTCTCGACTGGCGCGGACGACCAGCCCCAGGACGATGGTGTGATCGCCGCCGTCGTAGGTCACATAGGTGTCGCAATCCAGCCAGCCGTGGGCTCCGCCGATGATGGGAGCGCCCGAGACGGGTGCCGGCCGGTGATCCACGTGGTCGAATTGGGTCCTCAAGTCCCGGCCGCGGTTGCTGAAGTGCCTGGCGATCGACTCCTGGTCGTCGCGCAGCAGGGAGACCGCCCACCGACCTGCGCCGAGGACGGCAGCGTGGAAGCGGCTCTGTTTGCTGACGCACACCAGGACCAGGGGCGGATCCAGGGATACGGCGCTGAAGGCGGTCGCCGTCATCGCGTGGGCTGCGTCTTGCCAGACGGTTGAGACAACCGTGACCCCGGACAGGAATGTTCCCATCACATGGCGCATGGCGTCACCCGATCCGACCGCGCCCTCGTCGGCTTCGGCTGGGGCGGTCACGTCCTAGCTGAGACCAGCGAACAGATCGTCCGCCCAGCCCTCGGACTCTGGGAACGGTTGGCCGGACGCGAATCGGTAGAACTCATGGGACCACATGGCATCACCCAGGACCGCACTCCCGGAGAAGAACGGCCCGTCCGCGGTGATCTGGGTGGCATGGGCGCGCATCGCGTCGAGCTTCCGGCCGACGTACGGTCCGCCGTCAATGGCCGCCGCGATCTCCTCGTCGGCGGAGATCATCGGCAGCAGACCGCCTTCTGCGTCGAACCCTTTCATTGTTTCGGTGTCACCCGCCTCGCGGAGACGGCGAATCGCCTCTGCCATGCGGGTTCGACTCATGGTGCTCCACAGCACCCGCGGCACCGACCAGGCCGGCCCGAGATCGGCTCGATAGGACGGGACCCCGGCGAGCAGATAGCCGTACATGGCGATCCGGTGAGCCTGAACATGGTCGGGATGACCGTATGCACCGACCTCGTTGTAGGTAATCAGGACGTGGGGACGGCGCTGTCGGATCAACGGCACCAGCTCGTTGGTGGCCTCGAGGAGGTCGGTCGTCCAGAAGATCCCTTCCCGCAGTTCCGTCCGGGCAATCGCCAAACCCTGGTCGCTGTACGCCATGCCGGAATCGCGGAAGCGTCCATCGCCACCCAGCCGGACGAAGTCGGTCACCCCAAGAATGTCCATCGCCTGCTTGAGCTCACCGAGCCGGTGCTGCCCCAATTCGTCACCCTGATCAGCGGCGAGATGGCTGAGGTCGTCGACCAGCACCTCGCCTTCCTCGCCCAACGTGCACGTCACCAGGCACACCTCGGCGCCCTCAGCCACGTACCGAGCCATGGTCACGCCGTTGTTGATCGTTTCGTCGTCGGGATGAGCGTGCACCAGCATCAGCCGGCGCGCCGCTGGTGCCCAGCTTCGGGTCAGCCTCAGCAGTCACGGCCACCACCCTATGCGGTGTTCAACCGGGTCGCCGGGCGTTCGCGGTCGGCTCACCCGAAGGTCGCCAGCGACCGAACGGCTCGACGCAGCCGATCGGTGCCATCAACCAGCGCCCGTCGCAGCGGCGAGGCCAGCTCGCCGGCCAGTGTCTGCTCCGCCAGTTGCAATGTTTGGGGCGTGCCGACGCTCCACGGATAGGCACGTGTGGCCACCTCACCGAGCGACCATCCGGTGCGGAATTGCGCGGTGTTTCCGATCTCGGAGAAGTATCGGGGCACGAAAGGTTTGAGAAGTTGCGACTGGTTCGGAGCGAAGAAGCCTTCGGCAGTCGCATAAAGCTCGAGCCCAGGAGCGGCAGAGGGTCGCATCAACAACGACCACGCCACTTCCTTCGCCTCGGCGTCAGGCAAGGCGGCCCGGGCACGTGCCGCGTGCACGTGGGCCGCAGCGCTCGGGTCGCGATCGAGGGCGTGGGTGATGAGTCGGTGCCCGTCGGTCAGCGCAGCAACTCTCTCGACGATGGTCCACGCCAGTTCCGGGTCAAGGACAACTCCTTCTGGAAGTCGATCGCCTCGATACCACTGGCGAAGCTGGTCGACCTCCGCGGCACTGCGCACAACAAGCCGAAACGCCGTCAGCTGATGATCGGAGCCGGGCTCGCTCTCACCTAGTACCTGCCACGCCATGCGATGCACCTGATCGAGCCGCTCTGAGCGCTCAGCGAATGGACAGTACGCGCCGGCAAGTTGATCCTGTGCAAAACCTGCGACGGACGCCAAGATCACGTCGGACCGGCAGGACCGTAGGCCGGCACACACCATGTCGAGGGCGCGAACCGGCGAAAGGGCGGCATCGCGTACCGAGTCTCGAATGGCGTTGTAGATCACCACGGCAGCCTGTTCGTCGGTGATGCCAGGCAGGGCCTTCGCAGCTCGGGACCAGCCGTCGGGGCCGAATCTGATCTTGGCCCAGGTGTCGTCGTGCAGGTCGGGAACAACCAGCAGGGCGTCGGCCGGGACGGTGATCGGTACCGGAGCGTCGGCGACGAGGGCGTCCGCTGTCGTCGAGATGGTGCCGCCCTGATCGATGCTGCCGACGCTCAACGCATGTATCCGGCTCACCGAAGCCTGGGGACCGGAGGTCTTGACGACCGCAACCTCCGGAGGTTCCCCCGCCACGTCGAGCGTGTCCATGCCGGCAGTCCGCAGCCAGCCGTCCGCCCATGCAGTCAGGTCGACTGCCCCCGCATTCGACCAGCACTCGATCAGGTCGCTGAACGTCGCGTTGCCGAAGCCGTAACGGTCGAAGTAGGTACCCAGCCCAGCCAGGAAGATCGAGTCCCCCAGGTAGGCGACCAGCTGTTTGATCACGGCGGCGCCCTTGGCGTAGGAGATGCCGTCGAAGTCCTGCAACGCCGAGGCCGCGTCGGCCGAGCCGTTGCCGGCCACCGGATGGGTGGACGGTGACTGATCGACCACTGACCCCCAGTCCTTCCGAGTGACACCGAAATCGATCCAGAGTGAGTAGGCGGTGGCTTCGGTAGAGCACCGGTGCCCCATGTACTCGGCGAAGGACTCGTTAAGCCACAGGTCATCCCACCAGCGCATGGTGACCAGATCACCGAACCACATGTGGGCCATCTCGTGCGCGATGACCTCCGCTCGCGACGCCCGGTCGGTACGGGTGGCGCGACCGCGGTAGATGAACGTGTCGCGGAACGTGACACAGCCGGGATTTTCCATCGCTCCGGCGTTGAAATCGGGCACGAAGGCCTGGTGGTAATCGCCGAATGGATATCGGCGCGAGAAGGTCCGGTGGTAGTAGTCAAGGCATTGCTTGGTCACCGCGAGCATGTCCTCCGCCTGCTCGGCAAGCTGCTTGCTGAGCGATTTCCGAGCGTGCAGCCCGAGTCGAATCCCGTCGTGCTCGGCGAGCACCGAGGCGTACGGGCCGGCCACCAGCGTCACGAAGTAGGTCGACAGCGGCGCCTGCTGCACGATTCGCCAGCTGCCCGGAGCGGCCTGCTGGCTCGGGCCGTTGCCGAGCACCGTCCATCCCTCCGGAGTGCGGACGTGGATCTCGTAGCTCGACTTCAGATCTGGCTGATCGAAACAGGCGAACCAGCGCGGCGCCGCGTCCAGAAAGGACATGGCGTACAGATAGATCTCCTGATCCTGTGGATCGACGTGGCGGTGCAGACCTTCGCCGACGGTGGAGAAGCTCATCTGCCCCTCGACGATCACGGTGTTGTCGGATCGAAGGTCGTTCAGGGTGAGCCGCCCTCCATGCCATCCGCTGGAGCTCAGCTCGACACCGTTGAGGCTCGCCGACGTCAGGACGTGCCCCTTGAAGTCGATGAAGCTCTCACTGCTACGACTTTCGAACGTGATGGTGGTTCGGGACGTGAAGGTGTCAGCCGACGGGTTGGTCAGGTCTAGCTCGAGCACGGTGTGGTTGACCGTGAGCTGGGCCGCCCGGCTCTCGGCCTCGCCCCGTTGCAGACTGTTCGCGCCCAAGTCCCCGTGCATGACACGATCGTCTCTCAGCTGAGCGGTCGGCAGGCTCCGGGGCCGTTCCTCAAGAATGTCGTCATGACCTGGAGTGTGCGCCAACTGACCGCTGAGGATGCCGAACAGGCCCGGCGACTCGGATTCGAAGCGTTCGGTGTGCCTGCGGCGCCGCCGGCGGATCCGCCTTCGGTCGACCAGCCGGGATTCACCTGGTTCGGGGCCTTCGACGCCGACGTGTTGGCCGCCCGACTAGTCGACCGGGAGTTCGAGTCGTGGTTCGGGGGCGTGCGCTTGCCGACGTGCGGAATCGCCGGGGTGACCGTTGCAGCGGAGTACCGCGGACAGGGACTACTGACACCCCTCTTCGTCGAAGCACTGCGGCACGCCAAGCAGCGCGGCTCGCTCATCTCCGGCCTGTTCCCGACTGCGGCGAGAATCTACCGCCGGTTCGGCTACGAGCTGATTGCGGATTACGTGTCAGTGGAGGTGCGGACCCAGGCGTTGGCCTCCGTGACCCCACCGCAGTCGGTGCGGACCCGCCGCGCCCGCGTGGCGGACTTCGATGCCGTGCGTGAGATCTACGACGCCTGGGCCAGTGGCCAGAACGGTCCGCTGACCAGACGAGGCGTCTCCTTCACCGCGACGGCGGAACAGTTTCTCGACAGCTTCACCGGGGTCACGCTCGCCATCGACGAGGCGGATGTGGTGTGCGGATTCGCCTCCTGGAATCGTGGGCCCGGCTACGGTGAGAGGGCGGTGATAGAAGTCGCCGACCTGCTGGCCATCACTGCTGACGGGTATCGGGCGCTGGTGGCGGCGCTGGGCAGTTTCGTCACCGTGACGCCCACGTTGCGCATCGACACGTCCGGGGATGATCTTGCCCGGCTTTTCCTGCCGGGGGTCGAGTGGCGGGTTGCGCACTCGTCACCGTACATGATCAAGATCTTGGACATCCGTGGCGCTCTGAGCGCTCCCCGCTATCCGGCCGGCATGACGGTGAGACTTGACTTCTCCATCGCGAACGATTTTCTGGCCGAGAACAACGGGTCCTACCGGCTCGACGTGGCCGGCGGACAGGCGCGCTGCTCGGCCAGTGCTGGCGGGGACCGAGTCTTCACCCCGCAAGGGCTGGCGCTGCTCTTCGCCGGGGTCCAGTCCTGCACCAACCTGCGCGCGGCCGGCCACCTCTCGGGCGGCGATGTCGATCAAGATCTGGATTGGGATGCCCTCTTCGGTGGCCGTCAGCAGCACATCCGCGACTACTACTGAGCGCTCGCGGACACAAGGCACGATTCCGTTGGAGGGAGGTTGGTCTGGACTATTTCAACTGTGCCGGAATTCGACGACGTCGCCGTCCGCCATCGCATAGTCCTTCCCTTCCAGGCGCACCTTGCCCATGGCACGAGCGTTGGTCACCGACCCCGCGGCGACAAGATCATCGAAGGATATGACTTCAGCCTTGATGAAGCCCTTCTGGAAGTCGCTGTGAATCACACCCGCGGCCTCCGGGGCCGTGGCGCCCTTGGGGATGGTCCAGGCCCGGGATTCCTTCGGGCCCGAGGTCAGGAAGGTCTGGAGCCCGAGCGTGTCGAAGCCGACTCGGGCCAGCACGTCAAGTCCCGGCTCGGCGATGTCCATCTCGGCGAGGAACTCCCGGGCCTCCTCGGGCTCCATCTCGACCAGCTCGGACTCGATCTTGGCGTCCAAAAAGATCGCCTCGGCCGGAGCCACCAGTTCCGCCAGCTCCGCCTTCACTGTGTCGCTGGCCAGTTCGTCGGAGTCGCAGTTGAAGACGTAGAGAAACGGCTTGGCGGTGAGCAGGAACAAGTCCTTCAGCGCTCGCCGATCCAGCTTCGCCGCAAACACGGTACGGCCACTGTCCAGCACCTCCTGCGCCTCACGGACCGCCGCCAGGGCTTCGGCCCTGTCCTTGTTGATCCGCGCCTCCTTCTCCAGTCGGGGAAGCACGCGCTCCACGGTCTGCAGGTCAGCCAAGATCAATTCGGTGTTGATCGTCTCGATGTCGCCGGCGGGATTCACGCTGCCATCGACGTGGGTGACATCGGGGTCGGTGAACACCCGGGTTACCTGACAGATCGCGTCGGCCTCGCGGATGTGGGCCAGGAACGCGTTGCCCATCCCCTCCCCCGTACTGGCGCCGCGCACGATACCGGCGATATCGGTGAAGCTCACCGTCGCCGGCACGATCCGTTCCGACTTCGAGATGCCAGCCAGGATCGGCCAGCCTCGGATCGGGGACGCCGACCACGCCGAGGTTCGGCTCGATAGTGGCGAAGGGATAGTTCGCAGCCAGCACGGAATTGCGGGTCAGAGCGTTGAACAGCGTCGACTTGCCGGCATTGGGCAGGCCGACGATGCCGATGGATAACGCCACGGGCGACAAGCCTAGGGCGTGTCCTCCAGAGCCAGGAACGCTTCCATCGCCTGTGCCAGCGCGGGCGGATCGGCCACTCCTGCCAACTCCCGCGCCGAGTGCATGGAGAGCAGTGGAATGCCCACATCGACGGTCTCCACACCCAGCCGCGTCGCGGTCAGCGGCCCGATGGTTGAGCCGCACGGCACGGTGTTGTGGGACACGAACTCCTGGGTAGCGACCCCAGCTCGCCGACAGGCGCGCCGCCACAGCGCTGCCCCCTGGGCTCCGGTGGCGTAGCGCTGATTCGAGTTGATCTTCAACAGTGGTCCGCCGTTGAGCACGGGGCGGTTCGCCGGATCGTGCCGTTCGGGGTAGTTGGGATGTACGGCGTGTCCGGTGTCAGCCGACAAGCAGGCACTGCTCGCCAGAGAGCGCGCACGTTGATCATCGTCGCCACCGAGGCTCCGGGAGATCCGCCCGACCACGTCCGCCAGAAGCGGACCAGAGGCGCCTGACCGGGATCCGCTGCCGATCTCCTCGTGATCGAAGGCGGCCAGCAAGGGAATTGCCTGCCCAGCGGTGACATTGATCAACGCGGTCAAGCCGGCGTGCACACTGACCAGGTTGTCCAGCCTCCGCGAGGCCAGGAACTCCGAGGACCCACCGAAGATCACCGGCGGGGCGGTGTCGAAGATCGCCAGATCGAAGGCCAGAACGTCACCCGCGGCGACGCCCACCAGCGCGGCTAGATGATCAAGAACGCTCGCTGTTTGATCACCCAACGCCCAGAGCGGCGCCGTGTGCCGCTGCTTGTCCAGCTTGAGGCCATCGTCGTTCACCGCCCGATCGAGGTGAAGTGCCAGCTGAGGGATCCGCGCGATGGGCCCGCTTTGCACCAACGTGACGCCGCCGTCGGTCACCAACCGTCCGGCCACCCCGAGCTCGCGATCGAGCCAGGAGTTGAGCAGCGGGCCGCCGTAGACCTCGACGCCGAGCTGTCCATAGCCCGATCCCCTCAAGTCGGGCTTGGGCTTCAGCTTGAATCCGGGAGAATCCGTATGGCAGCCGATCATGCGAAATGGCGCGAGTCCGTCCGCTCCGTCAGGAATGCGCCAGGCCAGCACCGCGCCTTCGCGGACCAGGACATGGCCACCGGGCGAGGAATCCCAGGCATCAGTCTCGGCCTGAGTCGCGAAGCCCACCTCGCTCAGTCGCCGGGCGGCCTCGATAGCCGTGTGGTACGACGACGGACAGGCTTGGATGAAGTCCACAAGATCATCGACATGATCATCGGCACCGGCCACCATGCCACCGTAGCGGGAGGCGCACGGTTCGCCGGCGACCGGTGGGCGCGGCATCCAACGTATTGTCAGCCTCTCCGGCAAGATCTTTGGGTATGGACTCCTGGACAGTCAGCGCGCTGATCTTGGGGCTGCTGCTTGGTCTCCTGCTGGGGGCCTTGGCCAGCCTGCTCCTCGGTCGCTCGCGGAAGGATGCCGAAAGGGCGCAGGCGGAAACGCTGATCGCCCAGGCGCGCGGGGAGGCTGCTCAGGCAAGGTCGGATACCGCGCAGGCGCGTCAGGAGGCGGCGCACTTTCGGGCC